>NZ_NERU01000009.1 GCF_003063265.1 Limnohabitans sp. WS1 | reverse complement strand
TCCCCATCCCCGGGCTCTTTTGCTGCTTGCGCAGCATCGCCCTCAACCTCCTGCGGATGAATCCGTCTATGCTGGGGAATGTGCTTTTATAGGCGTGCTTGAAGTAGCCAAACCATCCCTTGAGCATGGGGCCAAGCTCTTTAATGACAACGCGCAGACTCTCGCCTCTCGTGCGCTTGGTCTTTTCTCGCACCTTGTCCTTCAGCCCCTTTAGGCTCTTGTCCCGCACCCAGCGCCTACCCGCCTCAAATCGGTAGCCCAGGAACTCAAAGCCCTGTCCCCTTTGCGTGCAGTCCCCCACATGGGTCTTGTCCGGGTGCAAGCTCAGATCGTTTTGCGCCACCCACTGCCTGACCTGCTCCAGTGCCTCTTGCGCTTGTGACGCCGTCTCGCACAGGATCACGAAGTCGTCCGCGTAGCGCACCATTCGGTAGCCCTGCGCCTTCATCTTCACATCCAGTGGATGCAGGTAAACATTGGCCAGCAACGGACTGATGACCGCCCCTTGCGGGGTGCCCGCCGTCGGCGTCCATCTGCGCATCTCTTGCACGATGTCTTGCTGTAACCAGCCCTTGAGCAAGGCCAGCAGCCTTCCATCGCTGATGTGCGCTGCGATCCTGTCCATCAAGCCCTCGTGCGGGATGCTGTCGAAGTACCCCTGCAAGTCAGCATCCACCACATGGGTGTAGCCTTCCTTCAAAAGTGCATCGACTTGCCGCAGCGCGTCTTTGCAGCCCCTGCCGGGTCGAAACCCATAGCTCGTGTCCTCAAACTCTTGCTCAAAGATCGGCTCTATCACCCGCTTGACCGCCGTCTGCACGATCCTGTCCTTGACCGTCGGGATGCCCAGAGGCCGCGTTTTACCGCCCGCTTTGGGTATCTCTACCCTCCGCACCGCCTGGGGCCTGTACTCTCCTTGCTCCAGTTGCCTAGACAACTCGCTCAGGTACTGCGCTTCATGCGCCGCAAATCCTTCTATGCTTTGCCAGTCTATCCCCGCTGACCCTTTGTTCGCTTGGACTTGTTGCCAAGCCGCTTGCAAGGTGCTCAGCCGGTAAACCTTGTCGATCAAACTGAACCACTTGTTTCCTTTGACGCCGTTGCCCAGCGCCGCCAACATACGATCCGTCCAGACTTCACGGTCCACCCACGCCCATTGGGCAGGGCCTGACTCGGCTTGTTTAGCCACAAAGGGCACTGCCGCCGTTTCGCTTTCGCTCTCGTTCATCTCTGTCCTTTTCGTATCCACTTTCCTGCCACCCTTGGCTCGTGCGGCTTTCCTACTCCGCATTTCTCAGGCTGCCGTCTGCTCGGTTTAGGCTCAAGGGGCGTACCCCGGTTATCGCAAACTCTCGTTTGCCCACACCGTTTCCGGTGCAGTTTGGCCATATCTGCTCTGGCAGCCCATCGCTACTACGATGGCTCTGACTGCTGCAGCCCGTCACCTCGGGCCACAGCTCTCCCCGCTTATCTCACGCACACTTCCTGACGTTGCGCCTCCAACCACATGGGTGGCCCGCATGTCGTTTTATCCACCAAAACAACGCATGCGATGTGTTTCAGGCTTCGCCTTCTCCCAGCCAGCTCGCCGCCACTCCCTGCCGAATCGAGTTCGCTTTACTGCGCACCGCCAGTTCGCCTCCGGTTGCTCCCCACCCCGCCTCGCAGCGACGCAGTTACCTTCGACTACGGGGCCTTGGCTTACCCCGACATGGACTCTCACCATGCTGTGTACGCGCCTTCACGGGCGCACTAGGAGCGACGCCCCCGTCGCGATAGAGCCTCGCAGACCACCCATCGCCCCGAGGGCGGGGCTCCTACAAAATGCAGGCAGCCTCCCTGCAGGAGCGACGCCCCCGTCGCGAAAAGCCTCGCAGACCACCCCCATAGCCCCGAGGGCGGGGCTCCTACAAAATGCAGGCAGCCTTCCTGCAGGAGCGACGCCCCCGTCGCGAAAAGCCTCGCAGACCACTACCCATCGCCCCGAGGGCGGGGCTCCTACAAAATGCAGGCAGCCCTCCTGTAGGAGCGACGCCCCCGTCGCGAAAAGCCTCGCAGACCACCACCCATCGCCCCGAGGGCGGGGCTCCTACAAAATGCAGGCAGCCCTCCTGTAGGAGCGACGCTCCCGTCGCGATAAGCCTCGCAGACCACTACTCAACGCTCAACGCCAAACACCTCGGTATCAACTTCGCTGTTGGCCTGCGCGTTGTAGCGGTCGCCTGCCACAGTGCTGTGGTTGATCAACGCTTCCAAGCGGCTCATCAAATCTGGATCGAGCCTCACGTCCACGGCCCCCAGATCATCGAGCAAGTGATTCACCGAGGTTGTACCCGGAATGGGAATGATGTCGTCCCCCTGGTGAAGCAACCAAGCCAAGGCCAGCTGAGCCGGGCTGCACCCAGCCTCTTGCGCCAGCGCATGGTATGCAGGCAAGAGCTTCAGGTTGGCTGCGTGGTTTTCAGGACTGAAACGCGGCATGCTGCGGCGGATGTCTTTGGCATCGAATGCGGCAATGTCCAACGCTGCGCCACATAAAAAACCACGAGCGACAGGGCTGAACGCCACAAAGCGGGTACCCAGTTCGCGACAGGCTTGCAAGACCGCGATTTCGGGGTTGCGGGTCCACAGTGAGTATTCGGTTTGAACCGCTGCAATCGGGTGCACCGCATGGGCTTTGCGCAAGGTGTTGGCCGACACCTCTGACAAGCCAATCGCTTGAATTTTCCCTTGACGCACCAAATCGCTCAAAGCGCCCACACTGTCTTCGATGGGCACCTTCTTGTCCCAGCGGTGCAGGTAATACAAATCGATCACATCGGTTTGCAGACGGCGCAGCGAGTCTTCGCAGGTTTTTTTGATCGTCTCGGGTCGACCATCGATCACACGCACTTTGCTGCCATCACTTTGCTCTACCCCTTGCATGCCGCATTTGCTGGCCAAGGTGAATTTTTGGCGGTGGGGCTTCAAGACTTTGCCCACCAAGGTTTCGTTGTTGCCAAAACCATACAGTGCAGCCGTGTCAAAAAAAGTCACCCCCCGGTCCAGGGCCGTGAGCAAAACACGCTCACCCTGCTCGGCCGAGACCGGCGCACCATAGGCATGGCTGAGATTCATGCAACCCAGCCCCAAAGGGCTGACCGAAAAAGAGGCAATTTGACGAGGTTTCATCGCCTTATCTTAGCCTCTAAACCACCCAGTTGCAGCCCCTCACCCAGGCCAACGGGGTCACCGCCCGTAGACCCCCGAGTGCGCAGACGCCACGGTTTGAAATCGCCACGCAGATGCCATGGCTTTCTCTGGCACAGGCACAGGCACAGCAGCAGGCGCTTCAAGAGAACGGCCAGCGACTGTCCCCCAGTCGATCATCACCATGCGATTTTCTTCACCCGATTCATCCGAAGTGGCATCAATGCGAAGGGTCATGGCTGCACGGTGCGCTGTCGGTGTCAAGTCCACCACACAAAATCGCCGACATTGCCCCCGCAACACTTCTTCATGAAAAATCAAAAATGGCATTTTGGATTTTTCATCCAAAAAATCAACAAAGGGGGTGTGCTGACACTGTGAGCGCTGAATGTCCAACATGATGGCACCGGACAAATTGGTTTGCATCACATGCCCACGCATGTCCAAGGTGGCAAATCCCACCGGCGCAAAATCATAAGCATCGACATATTTTTGCAAATCTGCGCCTTGCACAGTTTCAGGCTCAGAGGTCTGCACGGCCACCACATACTGTGTTTTGCTGCGGGACGCTGAATCAGACAGTTGTGCCAGGCGTTTGGTGTACTGAGCCGCATCGAGCTTGACTCTGGCGTAACACTCACAGACCGATTGCAGCAATCGCTCGCGGTTTTCAATCAAGATTTTGCCTCTGCTGTTGCGAATCGCGCCGGCCGCTTGCAACTTGCCAGCCGCTTGTGTCACCGATTCTCTGCGCACCCCCAACATGTGGCCAATGGTTTCATGGGTGACCGACAGCTCACTGGCCTCCAGACCATCTGCGTTCAAAAGCATCCACTGACTGAGTCGTTCACTCACCGAATGGTGACGGCTGCACACAATGCTCTGGGCCATTTGTGTCATCAATGACTGCACGTAAGACAAGGCCAATTGATTGAGTTGCTCACACAGTTGCAAGCCATGCAAAAAGTGCTCGGCACTCATGCGCAGAGCCTGTCCGCTGGACTGAATTTGCACACTGTGCGACATGGACACAGCCCCCAAAACCAAGGGCAGACCAATGATGCCGTGGCGTCCAGTCAAGGCCAATTCGGCGGTCTCACCTTCCACTGTGGTGGACAACAGCGATGCGGTGCATGTGGTTGGAAAGTAAACATGGTGCAAGGCCTCACCGCCTTGGTAAATGACTTGTCCCGAGGCCAAACTCACCACCTCTAGGCTGGGCAAAATCATGGCCAAGTTGTGCTCGCTCAGCGCCCCCAAAATCAGATTGCGCCGTGGGTTTGAGCCCAAAATGTCACGCAACACGGCCAAATCCTGACCCAGCTTGACCGGGGTCTGTCGCGCACCACCGTCCATCAAAATATCTGAACCCTCATCGATTGCTTGGTCTGTAGGAGCGTGATGTTTACTGTGCAACTGTGTCCACATGCTGATCTCCATTTCAAGATGGTGCTGCATACATTGCAACAAGGCCATGGACCCATGTTCGACCATGGCCGCCAGCGCGTCGATTGATCACAGGGTCAATTTGAATAGACCTTAGGGTCTATACCGCATGAGCACCATGCTCAATTCACACGTACTGAGCAAGCCACAAAAATCGTGCACCATGGGCTCAACATCATCGAAACAAACGTGGCGGCGTCATGACCCCGTAATTGGGGCCCACACCGCTGGAATTGGGCGCTTGACACAGGGTGCTCATCTGCAGCTCGATGTATTTGCCGTTGCCACCCTCGGCGTTCAAAATGTGCATACAAGCAAACCCACGAATCTTTGAAAAACTGCCAGGTGTCACTCGGGTGAGCACCGGCATCACGACAAACTCACACTTTTGGGTGCCCGCCGCACTGCAATCCTGAACCGCTTGAAACAGGCTATTTTTGACGCCGGTTTGAACCCAGATGTCATCGTCCAAGGACAAAGTCGAAGGGCTTCCGTCTTCGATCAATTGCGCAATCACATGGACCCCCGAGGCTTTCTCGGCCAAGGAACTCCACTCGCCTGAGTCACAGCTGTCATAGGCATAAAGTGAACCGACCCTGAACACCAGGGCTTGACCCCCAGCATCTTTGCGCGGGCCTGCAGGTGAACTCGAAGAATTCCAGAAGTTTTGGTACATGCATTCCGAAATGGCAAAGGGAAAAACACCGCCCGAATAGATCCGACCCGGTGAAGCCACCCCGGCCACAGCCGTGGCACTGACGGACTTGGAGACCATGTTCCAAATACCCGTCAAAAATGTTCGAACAGGCCCATCGTTTTCACCTTTGATTTTGGACACCCGCACCTGCAGTGCGGGGGCATCCTGTGAGGTGGGTTCTGTCGGCAACACTTGCAAGCCCAGCACATCCTGACCCATGTCCCAATAACCCGTGTCCACCCGAGCACTGAGCAAAGGCTGCCCATCGGCATGGTTCAATGCAATCGCGTCTTGAGCTTGTGCGGCAGCCGCATCCCAGTCGAGCGTTTTGCCCTTGTTTTTGTACAACACCATGGCACCCGCCAAAGCTGCCGCATCGGCGTCGTTTTGCAATTCATTTCGAACCACATGCAAGTGGGCCAAATCAATGGCCAAAGCCGCCAAGCCCACAAACAGCGGCAAGGTCAAGGCAACCAACAAGGTGACTGCACCACGCTGTGGCATCAAAGTGGGAGACTGTTGGGCGTTCATCTGTGATCACTCCTGAAGCATGACCGTGCTGGCCGTGAGCTTCCAGGGTTGCCCCAACACGCTGAACAACTGACCCAAACCCACCCCTTGAAAGGTGAAGGACACAGTCACCTCCAAGCTTTGCTGATCATCCTTCCAATTGGCACGAACAATTTGAACCTTGGGGTTCTGGGCATTGGCACCCCACTGCATGAGCGATCCTCGGGTGTAGGACAAGACCACTTTCTCAATATCAGCATCGCTCAACTTGGTGTTGCGAGCCACGACACCCGCCCGGGCACCTTCACGACTGGCATTGGTGAGGAGCGATTTGTCGAGCAAGGCCAAACTGATGTCAATCGTGCCCAACAACACCAGCAAAAGCAGGGGCAAGATCAAAGCGAATTCGACCACCGCCATGCCGCGCTGCGTGCGATGCGCGTGAACGCGGCCCGCTGCAGCATCGACTTGCATCTGCTGCGGGTCCCCAGTGGCTCGCCCCACCCTCAAGCCCAATACCCTGCACATGTCGAAACTCCTTGTGATCGTGCATGCAAGACACACTGCACTTTGCACAGCCTAAACACACGAAATAAAGAGTTCTGTGCGCTGCAAGACACGGCATGTGAACTCGCACACATCCCTCAACTTGTGTGCTTTGAAACACAGTCCGACATTGAATTTATTTTTAAAGTGGGTGATCGGCGGGGTTCATTCAACACCGGTGCAATGCCAAAAACCTGCAAAGCCAAGGCCCCCACAAGGCCCCAAACCAGCAAGTCATTGGCACCAAGTTCAGCTCGATCCATCAACTCTGGAGTTACCCATCATGAAAAAAATCTTCGCAGCATTTCAGTCTTTTTGCGCCGATGAAAGCGGTGCGACCGCCATCGAATATGGCTTGCTTGCATCGCTGATTGCCGTCGCCATCATCGTGCCCGTGACAGCTGTGGGGGGTGCCTTGAAAGATGTGTTTGAAACCCTCACCACCTCGCTGACATAAAGGCAAGCCCCTCAAAAACCGAAGCCGCCATGACCCACTCTGCATTCGACCATGTGCATCTGCTGGCCTTGGCTGCCATGCTTGTGGCGGCCATGTGGCATGACGCAGGCCACCGCCGAATTCCGAACATGCTGGTGTTGTGGGGCAGCCTGACCGCGATCGGTCTGTCCCTGTCAACACTGGGCATTGGGCTGAATTCGGCATTGGCCGGTGGCATGGTCGGCTTCTTGGTTTTTGGGGTGCTTTACCGATTTGGCATGGTCGGAGCAGGCGACGTGAAACTGGTCGGAGCAACAGGTTTTTTCCTGGGGTATCCCGACATGTTTCAGGTCGTCTTGTTCATTTTTTTGGCAGGCGGCATCTTGTCGGTCACTTGGGCCTGGTGCACTGGAACACTCCACCAGTCATTGCAAAACCTGCACAGCGCTGTGTCATTCACATCGCCAAGACCCCAAGCACCAGCCAAGCCACGATTCATTTTGCGCATCGGTTCTGCGCGTTTGCCATACGCCTTGGCCATTGGTGCGGGCACCGCTGTGCATGTTTTGAGCAGCTGGATGGCTTGGCCCCTGTGACGATCACCCAACAAAGATGACACATGAGAAACCTTCGCCCCTTTGGTGTATTGATGATCGCGCTGATCCTTGGCCTGGCCGCCGCAGGTTATGCGGCCAAATGGCTGCAACAGCAAAATGAGGGCTCCACCCTGCAGGTGCTGGTGGCGGCACGGGACTTGCAAATGGGCACACGCTTGATGCCCGACATGATGACCACTTTGGCATGGCCCAAAGCCGCCTCGCTCAAAGACCCCTTGATCCGCATGGACCAAGCCGTTGGACGCGTGATTCGCATTCCTGTGCTGCGTGGCGAACCCTTTTTGATGAACAAACTCGCCCCCATTGGCGACAAAGGCGGACTGTCCTCTGTGCTGAGCGAAGGTCAACGTGCAGTGACCGTCAAGGTCAATGAAATCGTGGGTGTGGCTGGTTTTGCCTTGCCAGGCAACTATGTCGATATCATGGTCAACACCCCGGACCAAATGAATCAACCGGTGTCCAAAATCGTGCTGGAACGCATTCAGGTGCTGGCCGTTGCGCAAGATGTGGCCAGCACCGAAAACAAACCCCGGGTGGTCAATGCGGTCACTTTGCAAGTCACCCCCATACAGGCCGAGCAAATTGACTTGGCCCGCAGCATTGGCACGCTGTCACTGGTGCTGCGCAGTCAAAGCGATCAGTCGTCCGTGTCCACACAAGGTGCCCGAAAAATAGACCTGTTGCAAGGCACAGCGCTGGCCCAAGTGCCTGTCAAAGCCGTTGCTGCGCCTCGGGTGGCCAGCAACACAAAGATCAGCAAAACCACCCACCCACCCCAAGCTGCCCCATCCCCCAATGAGGCTGAGCCACCGCGTCTGGAAGTCATACGCGGTCTGCAATTGACCAGGGAGTCAGTGCGTGAATTCAACCCTTGACCGTGCATTGTTGATTGATTGCTTTGAAAAAGAAAACACCATGACAAGACCCACGCCCTGCCCATTGAATGGCTTGAAGGCCACCCTACTCACCGCATCTCTTGGCCTGTTGCTTTGGATGACACCGAAATGGGTCAGCTCTGCCACCTTGCCCCACCCACCCCCCGATCTGCGAACCGCAACCACACTGAGCACAGACGCACTGCGAAAGACTTTGCCTAACCCGCCCCCCAGCAGCAAAGCATCGAGTCAACCAGACATTCAAACCGTGGGCTCTGTCCAAATGGCCCCAGCCTTGCGACTGACCGCAGGCAAGTCTCTGTTACTGCAACTGTCTGAGAACGCTGCACGCTTGTCGGTGGGCAACCCCGATGTGGCCGATGTGGTGTTGATCAACCAACGTGAAATTTACCTGCTCGGCAAAAAACCAGGCCATACCAATTTGTTGGTTTGGACTGCCAAAGGCAACACCACTTTGCGCGACATCAGCGTGGGCACCGACACCGACGCCCTGTTTGCCAAGTTATCGGAATACGTGCCCGGTGTCGAAAACTTGCGTGTGGACAGCGTGGCCGATAGCCTCGTCCTGAGCGGGCGTGTGAGCGATGGCATGAAGGTGCAGCGTTTGATGGCTTTGACCGAAGCCTTCAATGGCAACAAAAAGGTCATCAATTTGCTGCGGGTGCATGGCACACAGCAAGTCATGCTCGAAGTCAAAGTGGCCGAGGTGTCCAAGACCCTTCTTGATGAATTGGGGGTCGATGTCAACCTCACCCGCACTTTCGGCTCGACATCGGTCAACCTTTTGTCACAACTGCTCAGTGCGGGATCCACCGCTTTGACCACCAGCCGCGCCAACGGCATGAGCACCGTGACATTGACCGCAGAGATGAAAAAAGGTTTGGTCAAAGTGCTGGCCGAACCCACGATCACCGCCATCAGTGGGCAAGAAGGTTCGTTTTTGGCCGGTGGAAAAATCTACATTCCTGTACCGCAAGCCAATACCAACGGCAGCACCACCATCACACTGGAAGAAAAAGAATTTGGTGTGGGTTTGCGCTTTTTGCCCACCGTGCTCGAAGACGGCCTGATCCATCTTCGCGTGACCCCTGAAGTCTCTGAACTTTCACAAGTCGGGACACTGGTCAAAGGCATAGGCAACCAAAGCAGCTTGTTGCCGTCCATCACCACACGCCGCGCTTCCACCACGGTGCAATTGCGCGACGGTGAAAGTTTTGCCATTGGTGGCTTGGTCAAAAGCAATGTCACACAAACCATCAAGGCATTTCCCATATTGGGGGAACTGCCCATTTTGGGGGCGCTGTTTCGAAGCACCGCTTTTCAGACAGAAAAGTCCGAACTGCTGTTTGTCATCACCCCCCGTTTGGCCAAAATATTGCCGCCCAACTACGCCTTGCCCACAGATGCCTACATCCAACCCACGCGGCATGAGTATTTTTTACATGGACAAATGGAGGGCCCTGCACCCATTGCCACCCCCATTGCCGACCCCGTGCCGACGCCCACGCCGTCCATCGAACCCCGCAACGTCCAGACCGTCACGCCATGAGCTTGCGCACCATGAACTCACACTCACCCGCCCCATTGCCCACATGGATCGCCATGGCTTGCCTGTGCTTTGTGCTCATGGCTTGCCAAGCGCCTCCAACGCTGTTGGACCAACATTTCGGTCACGCCGTGAAAGCTGCACAAAACCAGCCAACACGTCAAGCCACACCCCAAACCTGCCCTCATCACACCCTGTCGCAGCACAGCGCCCGTCATGGCGACATCGCGCCCAAAATGGCTTGCCATCCAAGCGAAGGCAGCGACAGCGATGGCATCGCAGCCCAATCCGCCATTGAGCAATACCAGCAAAGTTTTCAAAAACCTGCCAGTCGCCCATCAGCCACCCACATCGGCAGCGGCCTCGGCTCAACCCTAGCCCCCTGAAAGCCACCCATGTTCATTCATGCCATCGCCTCGGGTGAAGCGCTGCAAAAAGCCTTGCAAGAGACCCTGCTTCAACACCATTTCAGCTTGAGCCAATGCACGGTCAGGGGTGCCGATCACCGCTTGTTGCCTTTGCTGGAACACACCCTGCACGAAGCTGGAATGGGCGATGTCTTGCTGATCGACATGCCATTGGCCACACGCACCGACGACTTGACTGCACTCGAAACCTGGCTGAGCACTCGGCCGGATTTGCACGTCATGGCGCTGTGTGAGAACAGCGGCCCATCCTTTTTGATGCAAGCCATGCGATCAGGCGTTCGAGAGATCCTGGCCCTGCCCCTGAATCCCCAAGAACTCCTTGAAGGCCTTCAACGCGCAGCGACACGGGCATCCGCTCAAACCATTCGCTTGGCCCCCAACACCGCAAGCCCAGACACCTCTTTGGCATCACCACCTCGCGGAAAATTGCTGACGTTCATGAGCAGCAAAGGGGGCAATGGCAGCAGTTTCATTGCGGCCAACATCGCCCATGTCTTGGCCGATGAGTTTGATCGCTCCTGTGCATTCGTGGACATGGATCTTCAGTGCGGTGATGCCTCTTTTTACCTGAGCAGTGGCACCCAGACCAATTCATTGTTCGACTTAACCCGCCAAATTGATCGCCTGGATGTGCAGCTGCTGGCCAGTTGCATGCATGCGGTCACGCCTCGCTTGGGCTTGCTGGCCGCACCCCATGACATGGAAAGTGCTCTGACGATTTCGGCGCACGACATCGAAAAGGTGCTGAACATGGTTCAAAACCAACACGAGGTGGTCTTGGTGGATCTTCCCCGCACACTGAACGTCCTGTCCTTGAAGGCGCTGGACATGGCCGATGTGATCTTCATCGTGACCCAATGCAACACACCCGATGTCCGCGATGCCCAGCGTTTGGTCAGCACGCTGCGTGCATTGGGCTACAAAGACAACAAATTGCGTCTTTTGGTCAACCAGCACACCTCGGGGGCTTGGGTCAGCCTGCCTGAGCTGGAAAAAGCGGTGGGGCTGAACGTCACACACACCCTTCCCAGCCTCCCACAGTGGGTCAATGAAGCACTGCACACCGGAAAGCCACTGGCCTCGGTGCATGACCACAACGGCGTGATGCACGCCTTGCGTGAGATGGCTGGCGCACTGCTGGACACCACTCCTTCCAAAAACCGCCATTGGTTGCAACGCTGGATTGGCCGACGGGCTTGAGCCCATCCCGAACACGACTCCATGGCATTGATCTGACAAGGCTGATTTGTGAAACCCAATCTTCGATCCCAGTTTGAAAATCTGTCGTCAGTCAGCACAGCGCCAAGCCCCCCGGCCTTGCTGGCTCCCAGCCCCCAGGCCTCGGATATGCAACTGGATGAATGCAAAACCCGCATCCACCAAGAAATTTTGTCGCGCATGGATTGGCAACGCCTTGAAAGCATGCCCCCAGAGCGTTTGAGAACCGAGCTCCAAACCCTGACCGAAGAGCTCATGGTCAAACACAAAATGGCCCTGAATGAGACTGAACGCCGGGTGGTTGTCCAAGCCATACAAGACGAGATGCTGGGCCTGGGGCCGATCGAGTCGCTTTTGTCAGACCCCAGCGTCTCTGACATTTTGGTCAATGGCCCCCACCAGGTGTATGCCGAGCGACACGGCAAGATCGTGGCCACCAATATCCAATTTGACGACGATGCCCATCTGCTCAGGGTCATTGACCGCATCGTTTCCCGCATAGGCCGCCGTGTGGACGAAATGAGCCCCATGGTGGATGCACGTTTGCCTGACGGCTCAAGGGTCAACGCCGTCATTGCGCCCTTGGCGCTGGACGGCCCCTTGTTGTCCATTCGCAGGTTTTCCGTGATCCCCTTCACCATGCAAGACCTGATCCGAAGGGGCACGCTGACCGAGGGGATGGCCGAATTTTTACAAGGACTGGTCAAAGCCAAATTGAACATGCTGGTCTCAGGCGGCACTGGCAGCGGAAAAACCACACTGCTCAACGTCATGTCGTCGAGCATTCCTGCCGACGAGCGGATCATCACCATCGAAGACGCGGCCGAACTGCAGCTGCAGCAACCCCACGTCATTCGCATGGAATCGCGCCCACCCAACATCGAAGGCAAAGGCGAGATCACACAACGCGACTTGCTGCGCAACAGTTTGCGCATGCGACCTGACCGAATCATCATGGGCGAGGTGCGGGGCGCCGAGGTGCTGGACATGCTGCAGGCCATGAACACCGGGCACGACGGCTCCATGACGACCATTCATGCCAACTCGGCAAGAGATGCATTGACCCGCCTGGAACACATGCTGGGCATCGCAGGCCTGAAGGCCGAATCCAGGGCCATGCGTCAGCAAATCAGTGCCGCTTTTTCGGTGGTGATTCAAGTGTCCAGGCTGTCGGATGGCCAGCGCAAGATCACCAGCATCCAGGAGATCACCGGCATCGAAGGCGATGTGATCACCATGCAAGAAATTTTCAAATTTGAGCAAACCGGTCTCAACCCAACCGGGGCTGTACAGGGCCAATTCATGGCCACTGGCATTCGGCCCCAATTTGCCCAGCGCCTGTCCACACGCGGCATCGTCCTGAAGGACACGCTGTTTGAGCCAACCCAGCGTTGGTCTTGAGCATGAGCACCGCCTACCTCACTTTTTTATCGCTGACCGCGATGAGCATGGCCTTGCTGGCCTGGGGCCTGCGAGGCATTTGGCAGCAAATGTTTGACCCCCGCTACAAGGCCCTGGCACGGCGCTTGGCCACTTCTGACCCGGCAAGGCTGCAATCACTTTCACTCAGTTTGCGGCCCCGGCGACAACTCAGTCAGTGGGCTTGGGCAGAAAACATCTTGCAAACCCTGCCGGGCATATCGCAGCTGGACATTTTTTTGCTCCAAACGGGCCTGAAGCTGAGTGTGGGTCAAATCACGGCCGGGGTCATGGCGCTGGTGTTGGGCAGTCTGTTGGTGGGGCTGATGCTGAACTGGCCTGCTTGGCTCGTGTGGTTTTGTTCGCCCGCCGGGGTGGCGCTGCTGTGGACTTTTTTGAACCACCACCGGACACAGCGCATGGACCACATCGGCAACGCCTTGCCCAATGCCCTGGATTTGATTGCACGCTCCATGCAAGCAGGACATGCCTTCATCAGCGCCCTGCAAATCGCGGCCAAAGACAGTCCAGCCCCCCTGTCCACAGAGCTGCGTGCCGTGTTTGATGAAATCAATTTTGGGGTCAGCAGCTCGCAAGCCTTGCAGTCTTTGTCCAACCGGGTGGCCAGTGAAGACATTCGTTATTTTGTGGTCGCTGTCATCATCCAAAGCGAGACGGGCGGCAATCTGGCCGAAGTGCTCAAAAACACCGCCATGCTGATTCGCAAACGTCAAAACATCGCGGGACTTGTTCGAGTCTTGTCCGCCGAAGGTCGCATCTCTGCCGTCATTTTGTCGGTCATGCCTTTTGCCTTGGCCGCATTGATGAGCCTGCTCAGCCCGGGATTCATCTCCAAACTGTGGACCGACCCCATCGGCCTGAAAATGGTCTACACCTCCTTGTGCCTGATGCTCTTGGGCATCTTGTGGATGTGGCGACTGATCAAGATACGCGTCTGATTTCTGGTTTGGAAGGCATGCAATGAGCTCTTTTTCCTTTGTGTTTGTGGCCCTCGTTTTTGCGCTGACACTGAGTGTGAGTTTGGTCCTGTTGAGCCTTTGGATGCCCAAACCCGGACACGAGCGGCTGACGCGGCTGATGAGCGCCAACCAGCCCACCCCCCCTCATGCTTGGAGGCGATCCAAAAATCGATTGCAGTCAGCCTTGTTGTGGTTCAGCCCTTGGGCTGCGAGTTTTTCTGGCGGCTCATCCGATGCACCAGGCGAAGCCCCCTCGGCTTTAAAACAGCAATTTGCACATGCCGGTTGGCGCTCTTTTGCAGCGCTGCAAATGTATTTCACCAGCAAAACCATGCTGACCTTGCTGCTGCCCGCAGTGGCCTGGCTCGTGATCACGGGCAATTCATGGACCTTGCACCCCATGGTTCAAACCAGTGTGCTGATTGTGTGTGCAACGGCTGGTTATTACTTGCCCAACATGTTTGTCAAATGGTGTGTACAGCGTCGGCAATTGGCTTTGCTGCACGCCTTTGCGGATGCCCTGGATTTGCTGCGCGTTTGTGTTCAGGCCGGTTTGGGTCTGGATGCGGCCATGGAGCGCGTAGGCCGTGAAATGCGTTACGCCAGACCCGAATTGTCTGAAGAATTTGCACTGACAGGACTGGCCCTGAGAGCAGGCTCCTCACGGGCAGAGGCATTGCGCGGACTGTCTTTGCGTGTGGGCTTGAAAGACATTGACGCTTTGGTCTCGGTCTTGATTCAGGCAGACCGTTTTGGCTCCAGCGTCTCAGACGCCCTGCTGGTCCACTCAGATGCCTTGCGATCACAGCGACGACTGCGGGCCGAAGAAGCCGCAGCCAAACTGCCTGTCAAATTGCTCATCCCACTCATCTTCTGCGTTTTCCCATCCTTATTGACCGTCTTGCTCGGACCCGTGGTGGTCACGCTGTCGCATCAGTTTTCTAAAACGGCTGGTGCCTGATCCCCCAATTACCCTGGTCCTATGGGCCAACTCCACGGCATTCGAAAAGTACTGTCCTGTGAAGTGGATTTTTCCTGATCAGTATTCGTTTTTTGGGATCGCTTAGTCTATTGCCAGCAGGGCTGCCCAAAATACCGTTGATGGGCAAAAGTCACGCACCTTGGCTCAGGCCTTGAAGGTATGGGCTGTTGTTGCCTCAGCCAGCCAACTCCGAGCTTTGGAGCTCACTGAGAACCCCCACTTGATCCATGTGTTTGCCGTTCGACACGGATGAACAAACACCGCCATCGGCAGCCCCCCCCAAGTCCAGCACCCCATCTGCCGTCCAAGCTCGCGCTTCAAAGTCTGCGGCACCTCACATCTGAGCGCATCAAAACCCTAAAATGAATACTT
Organism: Limnohabitans sp. WS1; assembly: GCF_003063265.1. Classification (GTDB taxonomy): domain Bacteria; phylum Pseudomonadota; class Gammaproteobacteria; order Burkholderiales; family Burkholderiaceae_C; genus Limnohabitans_A. Next base: position 147,548 of record NZ_NERU01000009.1, on the reverse strand, counting down.
GTTAGGTCAATTTCAGTATTTTGTAATTTCAAAAAATACAATGAAGCTGGCCCCCCAACTTCACCCTTCCTTCAGAAAGAGTCCGATGATGAACACCTGCAAAGCCATTGGCGTGGTCGTGATGAGTCTGGGCTGTGCCCTGGCGCAGGCCCAAGCAGGGCACCTTGAGCGCATCTCAGCCAGCCAAAGCCTGCGGGTGTGCATTTGGCCCGACTACTACGGCATTTCTTACCGCGACCCCCGAACCCAGCAGCTGCAGGGCATTGATGTGGACATGGCGCAGCACTTGGCCAAAGACTTGAAGGTGGCCCTGAAATTTGTCAACAGCTCATTCGCCACCCTGATCGATGACCTGACCCAAGACCGTTGCGATGTGGCCATGTTCGCCATTGGCATCACGCCTGCGCGTTCAGAAAAACTCCGCTTTACCCAGCCACACCTGGTCAGCGACATGTTTGCCATCACCACCAAAAGCAACCGCCGCATCAAATCGTGGGCCGACATTGACCAAGCGGGTGTCGAGGTCTCGGTCGCCAAGGGCACGGTGCACGAGGCCGTGATGCGCGACAAACTCAAAGCCGCCACCCTCAAGGTCAACCCCACGGCGCAGGGGCGCGAGCAAGATGTCGAGTCCGGGCGGGCCGATGTGTTCATGACCGATTACCCGTTCAGCCGCCGCATGTTGGAGCAAACCGATTGGGCCAGGCTCGTCAGCCCGCCAAGCACCTACCACCTGACGCCTTATGCCTATGCAGTGGCCCCCGGTGACGAGCGCTGGTTGGCGCGGATGAACCAGTTTGTGCGGGACACCCAACAAGATGGTCGCTTGATGGCGGCGGCCAAGCGGCATCGCCTTGAATCGATTGTGTCCAGCGAGCGATGACGCCTCAACCACGAAACCCTTGGGGGCTCAAATGGGGGGCCGCCTCGTTTTGGGCGGCGGCAGCTTTGTTGCTGACCTTGGTGTTGGGTTTGACGGCGTTCAACCTGTGGCGTTTGCGCACGGTGGCGCTGGACAACGGCTTGGTCACTGCGGCCCAATTTGCCAACGCCTTCGAAGAGCATCTGAGCCAGACACTCAGTCTGGTGGATGTCAATTTGGTGAATCTGGCCGAACTCGACAAGCCCGACAGCGCCATGGCGGCTTTGATGCGGCATGCACGCTACATTCGGTCGATTTCTTTCACCGACGCACAAGGCGTGGTTGTGCACAGCTCGGAAGCCCGTAACCTCGGGCTCAGGGTCGAGGATTCGGCATTGTTGCCACAGGGCCCTGAGCCTTTGTCCATTTTGCGCATCGGCCCACTCACGGGCGGGCGGGACCTTTTTAACGCCCAAGCCATCAAGGCGGGACAAGCCGCGCCTGCCCAAACGTTCATCTTGGTTCAAAGGCAATTGCCAGGGGCCGATGGGCACATGAAAAAAGTGCTGGCGGTCATCAACCCCGACTACTTTCTCAATTATTACGACCGACAAATGGGACCGGATGACAGCACCATCGAGTTGCTGCGTCCCGATGGCGGTTTGTTGCTGAGCACGGCCCCATCGTTTGAGCCCAACAGCCAACACAACCTGCGCGTGACACAGCAGCTGCAAGTGTCTGAATCGGGCCAACTGCCCGATGACAGCTACGCGGGCACGCCTTGGTTGACCGCTTACCGGGCTTCTCGCAGTTTTCCCGCCACGGTGGTGGTTCACCTGGACCGGGACAAACTGCTCAGCGTGTGGCGCAGCGAAGCCTGGATGAGTTTGATCTTGGTGGGCACGCTGATGGCCATTGCCTTGATCGGCAGCGGGGTGTATGTGGCCCGATCAAGGCAATGGGCCTCTGAGCGCGAGAACTGGATCAAAGACCTGAACAACCAAAAATACGCACTCGACCAGCATGCCATCGTCAGCGTGTCCGACCTGCAGGGGCACATCACTTATGCCAACGACCGCTTTTGCCACATCAGCGGCTACACGCAGCAAGAGTTGCTGGGGCAGTCGCATCGCCTCATCAATGCGGGCGTGCACCCGGAAGAGTTTTTCGAGACCCTGTGGAGCACGATTGCACAAAGCAGGGTCTGGCACAACGAGATGTGCTGCCGCAAGAAAAATGGCGAGGTGTTTTGGGTCAATGCCACGATCGTGCCCTTTCTGGATGTGGATGGACGGGTGCAGCAATACATCTCCATCAGCACCGACATCACCGATCGAAAGCAGGCCGAAAGATCGTTGCAAATCGCCAAAGAAACGGCCGAACAGGCTACTGGAGCCAAAAGCCAGTTTTTGGCAAACATGAGCCACGAGATTCGCACACCCATGAATGCGATCTTGGGTCTGCTGCAACTGCTGCAGCGCACCGAGATGGATGGGGTGCAAAAAGCCTACGTGACACAAACAGAAAACTCGGCACGCGCACTGCTGGGCCTGCTCAATGACATTCTGGATTTTTCAAAAGTAGAAGCCGGTCAAATGCAACTGGATCTGCAAGCCTTTGGCCTGCAAGATTGGGTGCGTGAATTGAGCGTGATCCTGACGCACAACCTGGGTCCAAAGCCAGTTCAACTCAAAGTCGAAGTGGACCCGAATTTGCCAGACACCCTGCTGGGTGATGACATGCGACTCAGGCAAATTTTGATCAACTTGGGCAGTAACGCGATCAAATTCACCGCGCAAGGCCAGGTGATCATTCGTGTGGCCCAGATCCAGCGCCAGCAAAACGATGTGACCCTCAGGTTTTCTGTGACGGACACCGGCATTGGCATTGCGCCAGAGCACCTGTCGCGCATTTTTGAAGGTTTTTCGCAAGCCGAGGCCAGCACCACACGGCGTTTTGGTGGCACAGGACTGGGGCTGTCCATCTGCAAGCAATTGGTGAAGATGATGGGCGGTGAATTGTGCGTGAACAGCACATTGGGGCAAGGCAGCGAGTTTTCCTTCACCATCCCACTGACGGCTGTGCCAAGCGCCCCGGTCAACACCAAGGCGCCGCCCACCGGGGCCGTCAAAACCCAACGACTTCAGGGCATGCGCTTGTTGGTGGTCGAAGACAATTTGATCAACCAGATGGTGGCTCAAAAACTGCTCTCGCAAGAGGGCGCGGAGGTCACTTTGGCCGACAACGGCGAGCTGGGCATGCGGGCCGCCATCACCGCCGAGCCTGGCTTTGACGCGGTGCTGATGGATGTGCAAATGCCGGTGATGGACGGCTACGAAGCGGCCAAAGCCATCGGCCTGCACATGGGCCACAAGCAGCCGCCCATCATCGCCATGACCGCCAATGCCATGGCTTCTGACCGCCAAGCCTGTTTGGATGCGGGCATGAAAGACCACATTGGCAAGCCCTTCATGCTCGACCAATTGGTGGCACTTTTACATCGGCACACCGAAAACAAGGCTCAGGCCAACGCAGCGCCTGTCAACGATTGATTCGGAGTCAGCTGCGAACCCATGTCGGCAACGGTGCAGACTTGTGCAAAACGTCTTGGTGCAGCCAGAGTGCACTCCTGCGTGCGCGTTCGGCCACCATTTGCAGCGGCAGTTGCTGGTAATCGTCGTTGAACACTTCAAAGCTGTAGTCGCCCCGGTAAGCAATGCGGTCCAGCCGCAGCACCAAATCGGCCAATTGTTCACTGTGCACGCCCTCGCCCGGGAACACACGGAATGTGCGGGCTGTGGTCATGCGCTCTTCAAAGGTGGGGGTTTCTTGCCACATGAAGTCTGACAATTGCACCAAAAAGATTTTGGACGGGTCCAGCTCTTCAATCGCGTCGAGCGATGTTTTGGCTGCAAAGATGTGGAAGGAGTCCAGGCCAATACCGAGGTTGGGACAATCGGCGCGGCAGACCACGTCCCAGCTGGTCGAAAATTCGTTGACAGTGCGGCCCCACGACAGCGCTTCGTAAGCGATCTTGATGCCCAAAGGCACAGCCAGCATGGCCAGCTTTTTCAGGTCGGCGGCAATCTGGTCCAGGTCTTGCGTGGCGTGGCGCGAGGTCGATGAGCAGGCCAGCAAAACCTTGCTGCCGGTGGCGGCGCACATCTCGAGCATGGCTTTGGCAATGTCGAGTTTGTAGCTGTGCAGGTGGCCAGACAACCCTTCAAAGTCGCGCAGCACCTGAAAACCCGTGGGCCGCATGCCGCTTTGGCGCACGGCAGCCACGGCAGCCTGCACACCCCCCGGATGCGTGACCAGATCGCGGGCCATGAGCATCACCTGAGAAAAGCCTGCACCTTTCATGGCCGCCAGCTTGGCCTCCAGCGTGCCTGCCATGGTGATGGTGTCCATGCCGTAGCCGTCGAGCAAGTTCATGCGCTGCCTCACTGGCCAACAAGTTCAAAAGCCACCGAGCCCAAAGTGGCACGGGTGAGCGCACCACGGTCTTCCGGGTGCAATCGGGTGGACTCGACAAATTCCACACCACGGGCCTTGAGCGCGGCCACGGCTTGACCCACATCGGGGACACCCAAACCAATGCGCTGCAAACGCTCAGGGCTGTCGTCGGCATCCATCCAGGGCTCAGGCTCAATGAGTTGCCACAAGAAAGTGCCGCAGGGGCTTTTCATGAGCTTGCCCTTGGGCAGGATGCCAAAGCGCTCTTCATCGGGAATGCCGCTGAAGTCAAACATGTGTTCGTAATAAGTCTGCCAGTCGGCGCTGCGAGCTGCACCGATGTACTGCACCACCCCGAAATAGCTCATGCCTGCCAATGCGGGCGGGTTCGGGTCCACTGTGGGAATGGGCTTGAAGTCGATGTCGTAAATCGAGAACTCTTGCCAACGGTCCACAAAGTAAAAGCGGCTGCCACCCGGGCCATGGATGGCCGGAATGTGCAACTCCATGGCCTGCGCATGGCTGCCCACGCTCCAAGCCCCCAAATCCAGACACCGGGTGTGCGCCTTCAAGGCGTCCTGGACCCGAAAGGCAATGGCCGAGATCACGGGCTGACCGTCCACCGTGCTGCTCACACGGGCATCGTCGAGGCTGGCATTCACCACCAGGTTCATCGTGCCTTGGCGGTAGAGCGTCACCTCACGCGAGCGGTGCCTGGCCACTGGGCGAAAGCCCATGTTTTCGAGCACCTGACCCAGTGCCTGTGGTCGGCTGGTGGCGTATTCGATGAATTCAATGCCCGCAATGCCCAAACGGTTGGGCATGTCGGGCACGGCTTCGCGGTCAACTTTGTTCAAGGTCATCTCTTCGCTCCAGTTGCAATTTGCAGGTGCCCACCCCCGTGGGCGATGGTGTTTTGGGTGTGTCGCACACCCGCCACCCACGGGGTGGGCTCCAACAAAAAGAGGTTCAGTTCATTGGCCGTGGTGATGGGTCAAACAGCTTCAATAACTCAGCCGCGCCACACGGCGCAGCACATCGGCCGTGGTGGTGGGGAGGCCAAAAAATTCCAGGTAGGCCGGAATCTGTTCGTACAGCATGTCGGTGCCCACCTGCGTGCGGCAGCCGCGTGCCTGGGCTGCGGCCAAAAATGCGGTGGTCTCGGCACGCATCACGACCTCGCCCACAAATGTGTTGGGCGACAGGCGCGATACATCGAGGGGCAACGGGTCGCCCTCGTTCATGCCCAAGGGCGTGGCGTTGACGACCAGGTCATGACCCACCGGGTCATTCGACCCGGTGTGCACCTCGATGTGCGGGTAATGGGCTTGGAGCCGCTGGGCCAGCGCCTCGCAGCAGTCGGCATGGACATCAAACAGGCTGATGGCGGCGATGCCCGCGCCCGCCAGCGAAGCGGCAATGGCGCTGCCCACGCCGCCTGTGCCCACCACCAGCACACGCAGGCCTGTCAGGTCCAGACCCTTGCGCTGCACGCCGCGCACAAAACCGGCACCGTCAAACATGTCGCCCACCAAACGGCCATCGGCCAGGCGCTTGACCGCGTTGCAAGCCCCGGCCACACGCACGGTGGCGGTGACGTCATCAAGCAGGCCCACAGTGCTGACCTTGTGCGGCATGGTGATCAGTGCGCCCCGGATGTTTTCCAGCGTGAACACCGACTGGAGGAAGGCCGGGTAGTTCTCGGCTTTGCAACCCATGGGCACCACCACCGCGTTGATGCCCGCCTCATTGAAGTACGGGTTGTAGATCATCGGTGACTTGAAGGTGTGTGTGGGGTAGCCGATGTGCGCGATGAGTTCGGTGTGGCCGTTGATCATGGACTGTGGGAAAGAAGTCCGCAGCGCGGTGGCATGCGAACTGAAGAAATCAGGAAATGCCCCCTTCAATGCAGGGGCTGGTGCCGCTGCAGCGCAAGGCTGCAGCGGTCATATCAAAAGCCAGGCCAAGGCGCGTGCCGTGGCCTTGGGGCTTACTTGCGCAGCTTGGCCAGCTCGGCTTGCAGCTCGGCCACGGTGGCCGCAATCGGCTCGCCGTGCTTGGCAATCACGGGCTTCATCTTCTCGCGCAAGATGGCCACTTCGGCTGCGGGCAAGGTGGTCACTTGCATGCCGCCTTTTTTCAGGTTCTCGAGCAAGCTCGCTTCCTGGGCACGGGCCTGGGCACGCTGGAACTTGGACGACTCGGCAGCGGCATCGCTCAGGATTTTCTTGTCAGCGGCCGAGAGGGTGTCCCAGAACTTTTTGCTGATCACGATCGACTGGGGGTTGTACTGGTGACCGGTCAAGGTCAGGTGCTTTTGCACTTCGTACAACTTGGCGCCGTTGATGGTGGCCACTGGGTTTTCCTGGCCGTCCACCGCCTTTTGCTCCAGGGCTGCGTACAACTCAGGGAATGGCAGAGGTGTGGGGTTGGCACCCAGCGCCTTGACCCAGTCCACGTTGATCGGGTTGGGAATCACGCGCAGTTTCAGGCCTTCGATGTCCGAGACCTTGTTGATGGCGCGGCGGCCATTGGTCAGGTTGCGAAAGCCCAGCTCGTAGTAGCCCAGACCGACCATGCCTTTTTCTTCCAGCTTGGCGTGCATCTTTTTGCCAAAGGCACCGTCGACCACCACATCGGCTTCCTGGCCGCTGGCGAACAAGAAGGGGAAGTCAAACACAGCAAAGTCTTTGACCTGCGATGCAAAGATGCCCGAGTTCATCGAGGCCATCTCCAAGGTGCCGCCCTGAATGGCCGAAACGTTGGCCTGGTCGCTGCCCAATGCGCCACCGGGGAACAGGTTGACCTTGAGTTTGCCGCCGGACTGCTTCTCGACGATCTCTTTGAACTTCTCCATGCCCTGGACGATGGGGTGGCCCGCCGCGTTCTGGTTGGCGAACTTGATGGTCCTGTCTTGCGCCGAAGCCACGCCCATGGCGGCCAGCGCCACGGTGGCGATCAAGGACTTGATGAATACACGTTTCATGAAGGGTCTCCAGAAAAAAGAAGGACGTACGCTGTGCATCAAAGGGCGGGTTGTCAGGCGTACCCGATCAGACATCCACACCCGGGAATCAATAAAACCAACGCGCGGGCACCATCACCAAAGCCGGGAAAGCCACCATGGCAAACATGATGGTGAACTGGGCGATCATGAAAGGCATCACGCCCCGGGTCACCTCGTCCATGCTGATTTTTCCGACACCTGCCACCGCGTTGAGCACCGTGCCCACAGGCGGTGTGATCAAGCCAATGGCGCAATTGATGATGAACAACACACCGAAGTAAATTGGGTCGATGCCTGCCGCCTTCACCACGGGCATGAGCACCGGGGTCAACAGCAAAATGGTGGGCGTCATGTCGAGCGCTGTGCCAATCACAATGATGATCACCATGATGGTGAACATGAGCAAACGGGGGCTGTCGAGCATGGGCTGCAAAATCTCGATCAGCTGGGCAGGCAGATTGGCCACCGTGATGAGCCAAGCCGAGACCATGGCGGCGGCCACCAAAAACATCACGACCGCACTGGTTTTGGCGGAGCTCACAAACAAGGGGTACAGGTCTTTCAGACCCAGCTCGCGGTACACCAAGGTGGAGATGAGCAAGGCGTAAACCGCCGCCACCACAGCCGCTTCGGTCGGAGTGAAGACCCCAAACTTCAGACCAAACACCACAATGAGCGGCATCACCAAAGCCCAGGTGGCTTCACGCATGGCCACGCCAATTTCTCGCAGGGTTTTGCGTGGCGGCACCTGCACCACCTCACGCCGCGCCAGCCACCACCAGGTGACCCAGAGCGAAGCGCCCAGCATGATGCCCGGCACGATGCCGGCCATGAAGAGTTTGGAAATGGACACGTTGCCCGCCACACCAAAGATCACAAAGCCAATGCTGGGTGGAATGACCGGGGCGATGATGCCGGCCGAGGCGATCAAGCCCGCCGAGCGGGCCCGATCGTGGCCTGCCGCCACCATCATGGGCAAGAGCAAAGCCGACAAGGCCGCCGCATCGGCCACCGCAGAGCCCGACAGCGCCGCCATGATCACGGCGGCCATGATGGTCACGTAACCCAGGCCGCCTTTGATGTGGCCCACACAAGCCATGGCAAAGTTCACGATGCGGCGCGACAAGCCCCCCGCGTTCATGACCTCACCGGCCAACATGAAAAACGGCACCGCCAACAAAGGAAAACTGTTGGAGCCTTCGAGCAGGTTTTGCGCGAGGATCTGGGCATCGAACATGTCCAGGTGCCACATCAAGGCGACACCACAAAGCAGCAATGAAAACGCGATCGGGATGCCAATGGCCATCGCGCCCAGCAGAGAAAAAACAAAAATAGCGATCGTCATGTCGGTGTCTCTTGTGCGCTCAGTTTTTGTCCGCGCCGTGCGGCGACTCTTCGGATTCTTGGACCATGACCAAGTCTTCATCACGCGTTTGTCCCGTGAGCAAACGCCACAACTCGGTGATCAATATCAAGCCACCCAGCACCGCAAACACCACACCAGGTGCATAGATCCAGGCCATGGACACTTCCATCACCGCGCTGGTGCTGCCCAGGTTGATCACGGTCTGCTGGTAAGCGCCGCGGAACAACAACCAGCAGATGTACAGCATCAAGCCATAAGACAGCGCCAAGCAAAACTTTTTCCCGCCAGGCCCCAATTTGCCCACCAGCATGTCCGTGCCCAAGTGGCCACGCTCCTTCAAGGCCACGATCGCGCCCATGAAGGTCATCCACACAAACAACCACCGTGACAATTCCTCGGACAAGGTGATGCCCGAGTTGAAGGCATAACGCATGACCACATTGCCAAACACCAGCACCACCATCACGGCCAGACAAGCGGCCATGACCATGCTCAAGGCCTTGCAAAAGCCATCCATGAATTTTTCAAGCAAAACAAGTCTCCTGACAAGGACAAGCACTAATGTACGAACTGGTTAGTTTTTTAAAAACAGGGATAACCCTGACGTGCATTGTGAAAGTACCCTAGCAGTTATGCCGAAATGGAATGACTGACAAAGCGCAGGATCAACTCGACCACATGCACCCGCTTGAGGGTGTTGGCCTTGTCCTGGCTGGCGCGGTCCTGAAAAATCAAGCCAAAGGTGTGACGGTTGGACACATTGAAAAACGTGAAGGCTGAAATCGCCGAGTGGATGTCCACCGGGTCCAGTCCTGACCTGAACAGGCCCTCGGCCACGCCCCGGTCATACACCTCGCGCACCGACTCAATGGCCTTGGTGTTGAGCTGCTGGATGCTCTGGCTCTGGCGCAAATAGTCGCCGCGCTGAATGTTCTCGTTCATCACCAAGCGGATGAAGTCCTCGTTGTTACGGTGGTGGTCATAAGTGAATTCCACCAGCCGCTGCAAGGCCTGCACAGGTGGCAAATCGTCCAGGTGCAGATCAGATTCAATGGCCCGCATGCGCCGGTAAGCTTCTTCCAGCACCGCCAAATACAGCCCATCCTTGCTGCCGAAGTAGTAATAGATCATGCGCTTGCTGGTGCGCGTGGCCGCTGCAATGGCGTCGATGCGGGCGCCGGTGAGGCCTTTGTCAGCAAATTCGTGCGTGGCCACCTGAAGGATCTCGGCCATGGTGCGGGCCGGGTCGTTGGTGCGGCTGGTGCCCGTGGTCGTGGGAGCTGGTGTCTCTGAGGAATGTACCGGTTGGTTCATGCGGGCAGTATAGAGGGGCCTGCACTGGCTTCAAAGCCGCCGTGCTCGCCAGATTGGCAAACAAGTGACGCCCTGCTGCACAAGTCCCGGCTACAGTTGCCGCCAAACTGTTCACTCAAAGGTACAAACATGACAACAATCGGCATGATCGGCATCGGCATGATGGGCCACGGCATCGCGAGCAACCTGCTCAAGCACGGGCAAAGCCTGACGGTTCTGGAGCACCCCGGCAACCAGCCGCTGGACACCCTGCTGGCCGCAGGCGCACGCACCTGCACCACGCCACAGGCCCTGGCCTCGCAGTCGGATGTGATCATTTTGTGCGTGACGGGCACGCCACAGGTCGAAGCGGTGCTGCTGGGCGAAGACGGTGTGCTCAAGGGCATGCGCCCCGGCACCATCGTCATCGACTGCTCGACTGCCGTTCCCGCCTCGACTGAAAAAGTCGCGGCCATGGTGATCGCCAAGGGCGGGCAGTTTCTCGATTCGCCCATGACACGCACCCCCAAAGAAGCCGCCGAAGGTCGACTGAACTTGTTGGTCGGTGGCGATGCGGACTTGTTTGAAACCTGCAAACCGATCCTGGCCTGCTTTGCCGAAAACATCGTGCACACCGGACCGATTGGCTCCGGCCACCGCATGAAGCTCTTGCACAACTACGTGTCGCTGGGCACCGTGACCTTGCTGGCCGAAGCAGCCGCATGCGCCCAACGTGCGGGTGTGGACGCGAGCACCTTTGTGGAAGTGCTGTCCAAAGGCGGCGGCTGGGGCGCGGCGCTCGACCGCCTCAAGCCCACACTCCTCTCGGGCGACACCTCGGGCCTGCGCTTTTCCATGAGCAACGCACTCAAGGACCTGAGCTACTACAACCAGATGGCGATCGACACGCATGCCGACCACACGGTGGCAGAAGCCGTCAAAAACACGCTGGAAGCCGCCTGCCAAGAAGGCGACCCGAACGCGCTGGTGCCCGAGTTGGTGGCGCTGCTGGCCAAACGCCAAACGACCTGAATGCTCAAGCCTGTGGTTTGACGGGCTGGGGTGTTTTCACCATCGTGATCACCCCAAACGGGCAGCGCCGCTCGCACAGGCTGCACCCGGTGCAACCCTGTTGATCGTGCAACACCGCATGCTTGCGCCAGGCCACCACCTGCAAACTCAGCACCCCCGGCGGACAAGCCGCCACACACCAGCCGCAACCGGTGCAACGGGGGGTGTGGATGTGGGGAAGCTTCATGTGATTCAAACGACAAAATAAGGACTGCCCGTATCAAGCTTACTGGGACGGAAAATAATCCATCGATCGATTGTCTTCACGAACTCAGTCATGCGGCACCTGCCAATACTTCCAAGCTGAATAACGGTCTCCATCATTATTTTTGTTCTTCGATAGACGCCCTTGAAATGCCCCTCATTTTGTGGAGCCCAACCATACCTACCAAAGAACGCATCTGCGTGATGGCAATCCCATTGAGCTGCAACAAACGCATCGAAGCATCCAGCCCTTGATGAATCAACACCGAGTTGATGCTTTCCAAGTTGGACAACACCACCAGTTGCTCCAACGTGGCCGCATCACGCATATTGCCTTTAATAGTTGGATTGCTTAGCCTCCACTGCCCTGCAGTCTGACCAAACAGAGCTACGTTCAGAAGATCGGCCTCATTGGCGTAAACGGTTGCAGTCTGCGCCCTGGTCAACCGGGCAGGAATGAGGTGAGCCTTGATCGCATCTGTGTGAATTTTGTAGTTCACCTTGGTCAAAGTGCGCTGAAAACTCCAAGCCAGAGAAGTGCTCTTAGCCTCTTCCTCTTTCAGGCGCTGGAATTCTTTGATCAGATAAAGCTTGAACTCCGGACTCAGCCAAGAGCCGAACTCAAACGCAATGTCTTTGTGAGCAAAGGTGCCCCGTATCGTCCCGCTTTGGCCAGCAAGCCAATAGCGCCTGTCGCCTCGATCCACTTTTTGGTCGACAGATAAAAGCTGTTACGGCCGGCCTCGTTTTTAATTCCATCTAATTCGGGGGAATTAAAACTGGCGTTGTTCAATTGCTCCCAAACGCCTAAGAACAACACGGTGTCCTTGTTTTTAAGCCATTGCTCAATGAGTGCGCTTCCACCTTCAAAGCTTCTGACCATGTCCGTGAGCGATATGTAGTCTTGTTCGTGGCGTGAGACGACAGTGATGGATGAGGTCTTGACAGTGATGGTTCGGTTTTTCATGTCGCCTCCGTGGTGGTATTAGGCATCGTGTCTATGATTTTGCGAGCCAAGCCCTTAAACCAGCGGCACCGTCAACTGCGCAATCACCGCCGCCGTATCCGGCCTGACCCCGCGCCACCAGGCAAAGGCCTCGGCCGCTTGCTCGGCCAGCATGCCCACGCCATCGGCCAGTTGCGTGACGCCCGCTTGTTGGGCCAGCTGCAAAAACGGCGTGAGGCCTTTGCCGTAGGTCAGGTCATAGGCCAGGCACCCGGGCGCAAATACACTGGCGGGCAATGGCGGCAGCTCGGCGCTCAGGCTGGACGAGCTGGCGTTGAGCACCACATCAAACGCCTGTCCCTGCAAGTCGGCATAGCCCAGCCCCTGCACGGGCACTTGGCCGGTCTGGTGCTGCTGCGCAAGCGCCGCCAACTCGTGTGCCTTGGCCACGGTGCGGTTGACGATCACCAGCTCGGCAGGCAGCTCGGCCAGCAAGGGCAGCAATGCGCCGCGCGTGGCACCGCCCGCACCCAAAATCAACACGCGCCGCCCTTGCAGCGGGCAGCCCAGGTTGTGCACCACGTCGCGCACCAGGCCCACGCCGTCAAAGTTTTCGGCATAGACCTTGTCGCCCTCGAACTTCATCGCATTCACCGCCCCCGCCATCTGCGCACTGGGGGCCAGGTCGGTGGCATAGGCAAAAGCGTCGAGCTTGAAGGGCGCGGTCACGTTCATGCCGCGCCCGCCACTGGCCCGAAATGCGTCCACCGTGGCCGCAAACTCGCCCAAGGGGCCGAGCAACTTGCCGTAGTCGATGTCTTGCCCAGTCACCTGCGCAAAAGCGCTGTGGATCAAGGGCGATTTGCTTTGTGCAATGGGGTTGCCGATCACGGCGTAACGGTCTGTCATGGGGTCATCTCGAACAACAATCCTTTGATCTTATCGCTGAAGGCCCCATCCCTCTGACCCGTCGGTTCTGAAGCTGAGTTCAATCCGCTCTATCATGTCACCCGCTCAAATGGACTCAAGACGGAGACACGACATGACACTTCAACCCCAAATGTTCGCCTTGCTCTTCACCGTGATCTTGTTGGCGGTCACCACCTACTTTTTGTTGGGCTCAATTCCTCTGTTGATTCTCAAGCACGACAACCCGATGGATTCCCGCTTCATCCGCTCCTTCTACATCACCTACTTTCGCCTCGCCCTGATTGCTGCTTTGGCCGCGGCCATCAGTTTCGCCTTTGCTGGCAAACCCGCTTTGTCCATGGGCGCGGGCGGCATTGCCTTGCTGACTTGGCTGATGCGCCAACATTTGATCACCCGCATGGACCATTTCGGGGCGCAAATTCGGGCCGATGAGCTGGTGGCGATTCCCGCTTTCAGAAAAATGCACCAATCTGCCATCCTGATCAATGCCACCCAACTGCTGGCCATCTTGGGCAGTCTGGGGTCGTTCTAAAGGCACGATTCACCAGATCACTGACACGCTGGTGTCAGCTTGGGTGCATGAGATGGCCTAAATTGCCTTCTTCACTCAGGAGACAAACCATGAAAAATCGTCTACCCCTCTGGGCCAGTCTCTGCTTGTTCTGGCTCGGTTTATGCGGTGCCTTGCAGGCCCAAGAAACCCCGCAAAACGGCAGCTGGATCGTCAAAGACTTCAAGTTCCACACGGGCGAAGTCCTGCCCGAACTGCGGCTGAACTACACCACCTTGGGAGATCCCAAAAATGAAGCCGTGCTGATTTTGCATGGCACCACCGGTTCGGGTGTCGGCATGTTGGGTGCCAATTTTGGTGGAGAGCTTTTTGGACCCGGCCAAATTCTGGACGCCAAACGCTACTTTGTGATCCTGCCCGACGCCATTGGCACGGGCAAATCCAGCAAGCCTTCCGACGGGCTGCGGGCCAAGTTTCCTGCCTACAACTACGTCGACATGGTCTCGGCCCAGCACCGTTTGCTCACCGAGCACCTGGGCATTCGACATTTGCGTTTGGTCCTGGGCAACTCCATGGGGGGCATGCAAACCTGGATGTGGGCCGTCAAATACCCGGACATGATGGACATCGCTGTGCCCATGGCCTCGCTGCCCTCGGCCATGTCGGGTCGCAACTGGATGCTACGGCGCATGCTGACCGAATCCATCCGCAAAGACCCCTTGTGGATGGGCGGCAACTACAAAGAGCAGCCACCGAGTTGGCAATTCGCTTCGGTTTTTTTTGCAACAGCCACCAACGGCGGCAACCAGGGCTTGCAAAAAATTGCCCCCACCAGCGATCTGGGGGACGCCTTGCTCAAGCGCCGCCTGACACCCCCTTTGGCGGGTGACGCCAACGACCACCTGTTCCAATGGGAGTCATCCAAAGACTATGACGTCTCTGCGGGTCTGGAGCGCATCAAAGCCACTGTGCTGGTCATCAATTCGGCCGATGACGAACGCAACCCACCCGAGCTGGGCATTCTGGAAAAAGCTTTGCCCCGCATCAAAAATGCCAAAGCCTTGATCATTCCGGGCAGCCCCGACACCTTCGGACACGGCACCACCGGCAATTCGCGATTCTGGAATGCAGAAGTGGGCGCATTGCTGCAGTCTGCTCCCAGATTGCCGCGCTGAGACCCACAGCGCCCTCCGTGACGCCACACCAACCGGTTCACAACCAAGCTCAGCAGCGCCGTCACTGCCGCGCTGCAAAAGCAAGCGCTTGTGAGCTGGCTTCAAGGCCAAGTTCGATAACATGCCTTGATCGGTTCTCAAACCATGGAAGGAGGCTTTGGATGCCTAAAGAAAAAATCGACGCAGCAGTCATGGATCCAGAAATGCAGGCGTTTTCGCAGGATGTGCTGACCTCGATCCAGCAAGCACAGCGCGGCGAAGGCCGGGTGCATCAGGTCCCGCTGTCGGCCGCTGCCGAGGCTCGGGCCAAAGTGGGCCTCACGCAAACAGCCTTTGCGCAGTTGATGGGCGTGTCGGTGCGCACTTTGCAAAACTGGGAGCAAGGCCGCAGCCAACCCTCGGGCGCAGCGCAAACCTTGATCAAAGTCGCGCAGCAATGGCCTGAAATCTTGCGCGCCTTGGCCTGAATTGGTGCCATACCTGCTGTCACCGTTGCTGTCGCCTCGCGGACCCGCCCCCAAAGTCCGATGGCTATACTTTTGAAGATGAAAACAAACAAACCCCTGCGTTTTGAAACTTTGGCTGTGCATGCAGGACACGGCATTGACCCTTCCACCGGGGCGGTGGTCGATCCGATCCACCTGTCCACCACCTTTGAACGGGACCCCGACGGCAGCTACCCGCACGGCTATTTGTATTCGCGCAACCACAACCCCAACCGCAATGGCCTCGAAGCCGCACTCTCGGCGCTCGAAGGCGGCGCGGGCGCTGCCGCTTTTGGCTCGGGCCTGGCCAGTGTCACGGCCATTTTTCAGGGCCTGCAGCCGGGCGACCATGTGCTGGCTCCCGCCGACATTTACCACGGCACGGCCAATGTGCTCAAACACCTGTTTGCCAAGTGGCAGATCAGCGCCAGCTTTGTGGACATGACCCGTCTGGATGTGGTGCGTGCAGCCATGCAGCCCAACACCCGCATCGTCTGGATCGAAACCCCCTCCAACCCCCTGATGCAGTGCGTGGACATTGCCGCCGTGGTCGAGATCGCCCACGCGGGCGGCGCACGCGCCATTGCCGACAACACCTTTGCCTCGCCCGTGTTGCAGCGCCCGCTCGATTTGGGTTGCGACATGGTCATGCACGCCACGACCAAATACCTGGGTGGCCGCAGCGATGTGCTGGGCGGTGCGGTCATCACGCGCCACGACGATGCACACTTTGCCGCCTTGCGCACCGCACAGCTGTTTGGCGGCGCGGTGCCCTCGCCTTTTGACTGCTGGCTGGTCATGCGCAGCTTGCCCACCCTGCCCTACCGCATGCAGGCGCACTGCGCCAATGCAGGCAAGGTGGCCCGTTTCCTGAGCGAGCACCCACAAGTCAGCGCCGTGCACTACCCCGGCCTGGAGAACAACGCCTTCCACGCCATCGCCAAAAAACAGATGTCGGGCTTTGGCGGCATGCTGTCTTTCGAGGTCAAAGGCGGCAAAGACGCGGCCATGGCCCTGGCCGCACATGTGGAAATCTTCACCCGCGCCACCAGCCTGGGCGGCGTGGAAAGCCTGATCGAGCACCGCGCCTCGATCGAAGGGCCTGAGAGCAAGACCCCGCAGGGCTTGCTGCGTGTCTCGGTGGGCCTGGAGCATGCCGATGACCTGATCGACGACTTGGCGCAAGCCCTTGAACGCGCCAGCGCCTGAGCGCCCCCAGACTGGCCCCCGCCCCTCGCTGGCGGTGGCCGTCATTGTTCTGGCCCAGTGCCTGAGCACCTCGCTGTGGTTCAGCCCCAGCGGGGTGGCCGACAGCCTGATGCAGGCGTGGCAGCTGAGCGCCGCCGCTTTTGGCTGGCTGCTGGCCGCCACCCAACTGGGTTTCATTGCGGGCACGCTGGCCTTTGCCTTCAGCGGCGCGGCCGACCGGTTTCAGCCCACGCGCATTTTTGTGGTGTGCAGCTCGCTCGGGGCGCTGGCCAACGCCGCCGTCACCTGGGGAGTGACCGATTACGGTGTCTTCTGGAGCCTGCGCTTTGTGGTGGGCATGTGCCTGGCCGGCATCTACCCGCTGGGCATGAAGATGCTGGTGCAGCGTGTGGGCAGCAAACCGGCCGCCGCGCTGGGATGGCTGGTGGGCATGCTGACCTTGGGCACGGCCATGCCGCACGGCTTGCGCGCCCTTGGCCAAAGCTGGCCCTGGCCAGAGGTTTTGTTGGGCTCGTCGGTGCTGGCGGTGGTGGGCGCGGTGCTGGTGGCCTGGATGGGCCAGCCGCCCAAGCAGGCCGCATCTGCGAGTCAACCCACAGCCCCCGCCCCCCTTCGCCTGAACACCCAAGCCTTGCGCGAGGTCATCGCGGTGCGCGGCTTTCGCGCCTCGGCGCTGGGCTACTTTGGCCACATGTGGGAGCTGTATGCTTTTTGGAGCGTGCTGCCTTGGCTCAGCCTGCCCATCCACCGCTCGCTGGTGGCCGGAGGCTACGGCTGGGCACCGTCGGTGGCGCTGATGAGTTTTGCGGCCATCGGCATGGGGTTTTTTGGCTGCGTGCTGGGCGGCATGTGGAGCCGCCGTGTGGGCAGTGCGCGGGTGGCGGCCACGGCCTTGACCGCATCGGGCCTGATGTGCCTGGGCTACCCCTTGATTCCCGACACCTGGCCCCTGGTGCAGCTGGGGGCTTTGCTGTTTTGGGGCGTTTGTGTGGTGGCCGATTCGCCGCAGTTTTCGGCCATGTCCTCGCAACACGCACCGCCGCAGTGGCTGGGCAGCGCTTTGGTGCTGCAAAACGGCATCGGTTTTTTGATCACCGTGCTCAGCATCTTGCTGCTCGGCTGGGCCGTGCAGCAGTGGGGCAGCATGGCCCTGTGGCTGCTGGCCCCCGGCCCGGTGCTGGGCCTGTGGGCCATGCGGCCTTTGTTGACGCCTGATTTGGAGCGCACACCATGACCCCCAGCCACCCCGTTGTCGCAGCCGCTCTTTCATGCCAGGACTGGCTGGTGGGCCTGCGCCAGCAGCTGCACCAATTGCCCGAGTTGTCTTACCGCGAGCAGGCCACGGCCGAGCGCGTGAAAGCCGAACTGAGCGCCATGGGCGTGCCCTGGGAAGCGGTGGGCGAACACGGCGTGGTGGCCACGGTCACCGGCCAGCACAGCCGCGCCATGGTGGCGCTGCGGGCCGACATGGACGCCCTGCCCATTCAGGAGCAAAACGAGCATTTGCCCTACCGCTCGCAAGTGCCCGGCGTGATGCACGCCTGCGGGCACGACGGCCATGTGGCCATGCTGCTGGGCGCAGCGCGGGTGCTGCAGCAGTTTTCGGGCTCGCTGCAAGGCAGCGTGAAACTGTGCTTTCAGCAAGCCGAAGAGCAAGGCGGCGGCACGGCTGAATTGCTGGCCCACCTGGCCGCATTTCCGGTGCAGCGGGCCTTTGCCATTCATTTGTGGTCCGAGATCGAAGCGGGCCAAATCAGCGTGCAGGCCGGGCCACGCATGGCCGCATGTGATTTGGTGGAGATTGAATTGAGCGGCGTGGGCTGCCACGGCGCTTCACCCCACAAAGGCGTGGACCCGATTGCGGCAGGCGCGGCTTTGGTGAACAACCTGGCCATGATGATGACCCGCGAAATCAACCCGGCGCACGCGGCCAGCCTGACCTTTGGCAAGTTTCAAAGCGGCTTTGCGGGCAACGTCATCCCTGCGCAAGCCCTGCTCGCCGGTACCTTGCGCACCACCCACTTGGCTGACCAGCAACACCTGCACCAAGCCATCCGGCGCGTGGTGGAGAGCACCGCCGCCAGCTTCAGGGCGCAGGCCCAACTCAACATCCGCAAGGGCGGCTCGATGCTGATCAACGAAGCACGCAGCAGCGCCTTGGCCGCGCACTGCGCCAGCGAGCTGTTTGGGGCCGAGGCGGTGATCGACTTTCCGTCGCTCATGGTGTCCGAAAACTTTGGCGATTTTCTGGAAAAGTACCCCGGCCTGATGGCCCTGGTTGGCGTGCGCAACGAAGCCCTGGGCGCGTGCCATGCGCACCACCACCCGCAGTTCAACATCGATGAAAGCGCGCTGCACCGGGGCGTGGCCATGCACGCCGAGTTTTCCCTGCGCAGCCTGGCTCAAATCGCCTGAACAGAGGATGATGGACGCATGGCGCTTTGATCCGGTCAGCACCTTCAAGAACAACACTGCAGCAGGTCCTCAGGCTCCATGTCGGGGCTGAAGCCACCGACCTACAAATACCTCCCCGTAGGTCGGTACCTTCAGGTCCGACATGAATGCTGGTCAACGCGCAAGGTTGACTCAGTGCCGCCCCACCAAGCGGTACACCAACACCCCCAGACACGACACGCCCACGGCCGCTGCCGTGAAGGCATAAGCCAGCCAACCGAAGTCCACACTTTGCGCCATGAGCAGCACGCCGGTGGACTGGCCAAAAAACAGCGAGCAGGCGAACAAGGTCACGGCCGAACCGCGAGCGGCCGGGGCCATTTGGGTGGCCTGCACCTGCAGCGTGTTGTGCAACATGTAAAAGCCCAGCCCGGTCATCAGGCAAGCCAGCATGCCCAGCCACACCCCGCTGCCCCAGGCCAGCACCAGCAAACCCAATGCCACCAAAGCGGCCCCCGTGCGCACCAGACCGCGCTCGCCCAGCCAGGCCAGCCAGCGCCGAGCCATCTGGCTGTAGAGCAAACCACCCACGCCATACAGCATCATCACCGAGCCTGCGGCCACCACGCTCAAACCAAACTGCTGGTGCAGATGTGTGGGCATGAAGGCCATGGCACCAAACACCAATGCGCCCTCGGCCGCCGTGACGGTCAAGATCCAGCGCACGCGCGGTGTGCCCAAGAGCTGGCCCGTCAGGCGAAACGCGGCCCACAAGCCCGGGGCCGTCACCGGCCCCCCCGGCCCCGATTGCGCCTGTCGCTTCGCTTGCTGGCGCAAACGGCGCAGCAGCAGCACAGCGGCCACACCAAACATGACCGCCAGCAACACAAAAGCGCTGCGCCAACCCACTGTATCGGCCGCAAAGCCACCAAACCACAACCCACTCATCATGCCCAGCACAGTGGCGCTCATGAGCTTGGCCAGAATTTCCTGTCGGCGCTCATAAGGCACTTGGTCGCCCACCCAAGCCATCGAAAGTGGGATGATGCCCGCCGCCGCCGCGCCCATGAAGCCGCGCATGATGACCAGCATGGGCAGGTTGACAGACAGCGCCGTGATGGCACTGAACACAGCACAAGCCGACACAGCGAGCGACACCACCCGCAGTTTGCCAAAGCGCTCACCCAGCGGACCGTAAAACAACTGCAAAACGCCGTACACCACGGCAAACACCGACACCACCGCCGACGCATCGCCCGTGCTGACCTGAAACTCCTGGCCCAGCACCACCAGCATCGGGTCGCAGATGCGCATCGAGGCCATGCTGGCAAAACCAGCCAGCCCCAAGAGCGTCAGGTGCTGGCGTTCGTCTGCGGGCGTGAATGTGGTCATGTTCAGGCCAGTTGCTGCTCCAGGTCGTGCAGGACCTGGTAGCACGGCAGCACTTGCGCGATGGAACTGTTGGGCTCGCGGCCCTCACGAATCGCGGCAAAGAATTCGCGGTCTTGCAGTTCGATGCCGTTCATCGACACGGCCACTTGCGACACGTCGATCTTTTCTTCCTTGCCGGTGAACAAGTCGTCGTAACGCGCCAAATAAGTGCCCGTGTCGCCGATGTAGCGAAAGTAAGTGCCCAGCGGGCCGTCGTTGTTGAAGCTGAGTGACAAAGTGCAAATCGCACCGTTGGCGGCTTTGAGTTGGATGCTCATGTCCATGGCGATGCCCAGCGTCGGGTGAATCGGGCCTTGCACCGCATTGGCTTTGACGATGGGGCTGCCGCACTGGTAGGCGAACAGGTCCACCGTGTGTGCGGCGTGGTGCCACAGCAGGTGGTCGGTCCAGCTGCGGGCCTGGCCCAGCGCGTTCATGTTGGTGCGGCGAAAGAAATAAGTCTGCACGTCCATCTGCTGGATGTTGAACTCGCCCGCCTTGATCTTGTGGTTCACCCACTGGTGGCTGGGGTTGAAGCGCCGGGTGTGGCCCACCATGGCCACCAGGCCCGTTTCCTTTTGCACGCGCAGCACTTCCTGGCCCTCTTTGTAAACATCGCACAGCGGAATTTCCACCTGCACATGTTTGCCCGCCTTCAGGCAAGCCAGGGTCTGGCTGGCGTGCATTTGTGTGGGTGTGCACAAGATGACGGCATCGACTTCTTTCAAAGCCAGCGATTCATTCAGGTCGGTGGTGACGTGACCAATGCCATATTTGTCCGCCACCTCTTGGGTTTTGGCGAACTCGCGGCCGATCAGCGAGACGACTTCCACGCCGTCGATGTTTTTAATGCCGTCCAGGTGTTTGATGCCAAAGGCTCCTGCGCCTGCGAGGGCGACTTTGATGGTTTTGCTCATGGGTTTTTCCTTCAATGGTTTTTGTAGGAGCGGCATCTGGCCGCGAAGGGACTTCGATCGCGGTCAGAGACCGCTCCTACGGGGTTCAGGTATTTTCCAAAATGACATGCCCCACCGCCGTGTTGCTGGCAGGCACATGGTAGAAGCGGTGCTTAACCGAGGGCGCGGGTCCAGTGGCCTTGCCGCCTTCGATGTCGCTCATCGCGCCACGGGCGATCAGCCACATGACCAGCTCGATGCCTTCGCTGCCCGCTTCGCGCACGTAGTTGATGTGCGGTGTGGCCGCGGCAGCCGCCGGGTCGTTGATGAGTTGGTCCAGCCAGGCGTTGTCCCACTCGCGGTTGATCAGGCCCGCACGCGCGCCTTGGAGCTGGTGGCTCATGCCGCCTGTGCCCCAGATGTGCACGTTCAGGTCTTCGTCGTAACTCTCCACCGCTTTGCGAATCGCTTGCCCCAAATTGAAGCAGCGCTGACCACTGGGCACAGGGTACTGCACCACGTTGACGGCGAACGGGATCACCGGGCAAGGCCAAGCGTCTTTGACCGGGTCCAGCGGGCCGCACATCAGCGACAGCGGTACGGTGAGGCCGTGGTCCACGTCCATCTTGTTGACGATGGTCAGGTCAAAGTCTTGCTGAATGACCGACTGCGCGATGTGCGAGGCCAATTCAGGATGGCCCTTCACCACAGGCACGGGGCGCGGTCCCCAGCCTTCGTCGGCAGGTTGGTACTCGGCGGCGGTGCCAATGGCGAATGTCGGAATCAGGTCGGAGCTGAAGGCGGTGGCGTGGTCGTTGAACACCAGAAAAATCACGTCCGGTTTGTTGTCCTTCATCCATTGCTTGGAGAAATCGTAGCCCGCGAACACGGGCTTCCAGTAGTCTTCTTGCGTCTTGCCCAGGTCCATGGCCGCGCCAATGGCGGGCACATGCGAGGTGTAGACGGATGCGGTGATTTTGGCCATGTCTTGTTCTCTCAAAAGAATTGGGATCTGACCCCCATTAAATGAATTGGGGTCAAACCCCATTAAGGCTTTTGGCCCGCTGCGCTGGACTGTTGCCCGGCTGCGCCTTGGGGCTGGTTTTGGGCTTGGGCGCTGCCGTTTTCGCCGATGTAGCGGTTGCCCTCGATGCTGCGGCCGCCTGCGATCATCATGTTGCGGTATTCCTCTTCGGTCATGCCGGTCATCGAGCCCGCCATTTGCTGGAAGCTCTTGCCGTCGGTCGCACCGATCTTGGCCAAGAAGTAGATGTTGCCGCCCGTGCGCATGCACCAGTTCAAGTCTCGCGCCAGCACGGCCTGCTTTTGCTCTTCGGTCATCTGCCACTCGTCCAGATAAGCCCGTTCATCGGCCTTGAACCGCTCACGGTTCTCGGCTTTCATGAGCGACATGCAGAACTGGTTGAGCCAATAGCCTTTGCGCGATTGCTCGGCGTCAAAAATGATCGTGCCGGGCACGTCTTTGTAGGGTTTGTCTAGAGCCATATTGAACCTTTGGGTTTCATGGTGATTGCTGCAGGAGCCCACCCCTGTGAGCGATGGCTTGTGGACCCTCCAGGGCCCTATCGCCCACGGGGTGAGCTCCTACAAGGACGTTTATGCCTGCTCTTCAGGCCAGTAAAGGCGCATCGGGTTGTCGACCAGCAGCTTGCGCTGCAGCTCGGCGGTAGGCGCGATGTGGGGGATGAAATCCACCAACAAGCCGTCGTCGGGCATGTGGTCTTTCAGGTTGGGGTGCGGCCAGTCGGTGCCCCAGAGCACGCGGTCCGGAAACTCCTCCACGATGCGTTGGGCAAAGGGGATCACGTCTTGATACGCGATTTGCTCGCCGTTCAAAGCCTTGGGGCCGGTGACCGACAAACGCTCGGGGCACGACACCTTGCTCCACACATTGCTGTGCTCGCGCATGAACTTCTGGAACAGCGCAAACTGCGGGCCGTCCACGGGCAGCGACACATCGGGGCGGCCCATGTGGTCCACCACCACGGTGGTCGGCAGCGCGGTGAAAAAGTCCCACAGCTCGGGCAGGTCCACCGCCTCGAAATAGATGACCACATGCCAACCCCACTTTTGGATGCGACCCGCAATCTCCATCAGCTCGTCCTTGGGCGTGAAGTCCACCAGCCGCTTGACGAAGTTAAAACGCACGCCGCGCACACCCGCGTCGTGCATGGCCTGGATTTCTTCGTCGGTCACGCTGCGTTTGACGGTGGCCACGCCACGCGCCATTCCCTGTGAATTGACCAGAGCATCCACCATGGCGCGGTTGTCGGCGCCGTGGCAGGTGGCCTGCACCACCACATTGCGGGCAAAGCCCAAGTGGTCACGCAACGCGTACAGCTGGTGCTTGGACGCGTCGCAAGGCGTGTACTTTCGCTCAGGTGCGTAGGGGAATTCAGCGCCGGGGCCAAACACATGGCAGTGCGCATCCACCGCACCTGCGGGCAGTTGGAATCGAGGTTGGGACGGTCCGGTGTACCAGTCCATCCAGCCTGCTGTTTTGGTGAAGTCACCTGTGGTCGGTTTGCTCATGTCGAACGCCTTTTAAATGTCTTTTGTAGGTCGGTACCTTCAGGTCCGACACTGCGTACCCAAGGTCCTTGTCGGGGCTGAAGCCGCCGACCTACAGGAATCGGTCTTTGTAGGTCGGTGCCTTCAGGTCCGACACTGCGTACCCAAGGTCCTTGTCGGGCTGAAGCCGCCGACCTACAAGAATCGGTCTTTTGTAGGTCGGTGCCTTCAGGTCCGACACTGCGCACCCAAGGTCCTTGTCGGGACTGAAGCCGCCGACCTACAGGAATCGGTCTTTTGTAGGTCGGTACCTTCAGGTCCGACACAGCGTACCCACGGTCCTTGTCGGGACTGAAGCCGCCGACCTACAGATATCGGTCTTTTGCAGGTCGGCATCTTCAGGTCCAACGCTGCATACCCAAGGTCCTTGTCGGGGCTGAAGCCGCCGACCTACAGATATCGGTCTTTTGTAGGTCGGTACCTTCAGGTCCGACGCTGCTTACCCAAGGTCCTTGTCGGGGCTGAAGCCGCCGACCTACAGATATCGGTCTTTTGTAGGTCGGTACCTTCGGGTCCGACACTGCGTACCCAAGGTCCTTGTCAGGGCTGAAGCCGCCGACCTACATTGAAAATCAATCGATGTATTTGAGGCCCGCGGCCGCCAGCGGCTCACGCATCTTGTACATGTCCAGGCCCAACACACCTTGCGCCAGTTTTTCTCGCTTGGCACCTTCGTTGGCTTCACGGGCTTGCGCCGCTTCCAGTGTCTTGGCCACCAAGGCTTGGGGCACACACACCACGCCGTCGTCATCGGCCACGATGGCGTCGCCGGGGTGAACGATCATGCCGGCGCACACCACGGGAATGTTCACAGAGCCCACGGTGGCCTTGATGGTGCCTTTGCTGCTGATGGCTTTGCTCCAAGCGGGAAAGCCCATCCGGGTCAACTCTTTCACGTCACGCACACCGGCGTCAATGATCAAGGCCCGCGCCCCACGGGCCATGAAAGACGTGGCCAACAGGTCACCAAAATAACCGTCGGTGCATTCGGCCGTGATGGCCGCCACCACGATGTCGCCAGGCTGAATCTGCTCGGCCACCACATGCATCATCCAGTTGTCGCCCGGGTGCAGCAGCACCGTGACGGCCGTGCCTGATACCTGCGCGCCTGCGTAGATGGGACGCATGTAGGGTTTCATGAGGCCGACGCGGCCCATGGCTTCGTGCACGGTGGCTGAGCCCAATGCGGCAAAAGCATCGGTGGCTGCGCGGTCTGCGCGGGTGATGTTGCGGTAAACAACGCCGAGTTCGTACATGGTTTTCTCCAGTTAGGGGGGCACTGTAGGAGCCGCGCCCTCGCGGCGATGGGTCATGCAAAGGCAGTCCATCGCGACGGGGGCGTCGCTCCTACAAAAAAATCACAGGCCTTTGGCCGTCAGCTGGTCGCCCAGCCGTTTGAACACACGGCGGGCGTTGCCTTCGTAGACCATGTAACGCTCCTCGTCGTTCAGGTTGGCCGTGGCTTGCACATAGCGCTTGGTGTCATCAAAGTAGTGGCCGGTTTCAGGGTCGATGCCTCGCACAGCGCCGATCATTTCGGAAGCAAACAAGATGTTCTTGACCGGGATCACCTTGGTCAGCAGGTCAATGCCCGGCTGGTGGTACACGCAGGTGTCAAAGAAGATGTTGTTCAGCAGATGCTCGGTCAGCAAAGGCTTTTTGAGCTCTTGCGCCAAGCCCCGGAAACGGCCCCAGTGGTAAGGCACCGCGCCGCCGCCGTGTGGGATCAAAAACTTGAGCGTCGGGAAATCCTTGAACAGATCGCTGGTCAGGCACTGCATGAAAGCGGTGGTGTCGGCATTCAGGTAGTGCGCGCCCGTGGTGTGAAAGCAGCTGTTGCAGCTGGTGCTCACATGGATCATCGCGGGGATGTCGTACTCGACCATCTTTTCGTAAATGGGGTACCAGGCCTTGTCGCTCAAAGGGGGCGAAGTCCAGTGGCCCCCGGAAGGATCGGGGTTCAGGTTGATGCCCACGTTGCCGTACTGCTCCACGCACTTGACCAGCTCGGGGATACAAGTGGCCGGGTCCACGCCGGGCGACTGGGGCAGCATGGCCGCAGGCACAAAGTGGTCGGGGAAGAGTTGGCTCACGCGGTAGCACAGCTCGTTGCAAATCGCCGCCCAGGTGGACGAGACATTGAAGTCGCCAATGTGGTGCGCCATGAAGCTGGCGCGGGGGCTGAAGATGGTGATGTCCGAGCCGCGCTCTTTCATCTTGGCCAACTGGTTGGTCTCGATGCTCTCGCGCAACTCGTCGTCGCTGATCTTCAGCTCGGACACTTTGGGCATGGACGCGGCGTCTTTGATGCCGGCAATTTGCTTGTTACGCCACTCTTCCAGCGCCTTGGGGGCGGTGGTGTAGTGGCCGTGCACGTCGATGATCAAGGGGTTCGTTTGGCTCATTTTTTCTCCTCGCGGATGGCATGGATCGCTGGATTGAACGGGTACACCGCGCACACCCAACATGTCTTTGGTAGGTCGGTGGCTTTAGCCCCGACAGGCTTGACCGGTGCACTGTGTCGGGGCTAAAGCCACCGACCTACAAAAGAGATGCTTCAGTTTTGAAGCCTAGATTGTGCAGGCACAGCCTGCCCCGACAAAGGCCCGTCACCATCTACCAGCTAGAACAAATTCACATAACCAAGCCACGGGTATGACAAAATCAGCCTAACCCAACACCCCACCATGGACCTCAAACAACTCGAATACTTTGTGCGCGTGGCCGAACTGGGCAGCTTCACCCGGGCGGCTCAGGCCCTGAACGTGGCTCAACCCGCGCTCAGCCGACAGGTGCGCCTGCTTGAAGTCGAGCTGCGGCAAAACCTGCTGGTGCGCAACGGTCGCGGCGCCACCCCCACCCAAGCCGGGTTGCTGCTGCTGGAGCACGGCCGGGGCATCTTGCACCAGGTGGAGCGGGCACGGGAAGAACTGGGCCGGGTGCGCACCGGCCTTGCGGGCCGCGTGGCTTTGGGGCTGCCGCCCAGTGTGGCGCGGGTGCTGACGGTGCCGCTCACCCGGGCCTTTCGCGCCAAGATGCCCGAGGCCCAGCTGTCCATCAGCGAAGGCCTGTCCAGCGCCATGCAGGAAAACCTGCAAAACGGCCGCCTGGACATCGCCGTGCTCTACAACCCCAGCCCCATGCCAGGCATCGAGCACACGCCGCTGGTGCAAGAGGAATTGCTGCTGGTGCAGCCGCGCCCGCCCGGCTTGCAAGAAGACCCGCCCCCGCCCGCCATCCGCCTGCAAGAAGTCGCCGCCCTGCCCTTGGTGATTCCCACCCGCCCGAACGCCATCCGCATGCATGTGGAGTCTGAAATGGCCGCCATCGGCTGCCGCCCCCTCATTGCGCTGGAGATCGACGGCGTGAGCGCCATCCTCGACCTGGTGGCCGACGGCGCGGGCTACGCCATCTTGCCGCGCAACGCCGTCATGCGCTCGGTGCGGCCTTCGGCGTTTTCGGTGCGGCCCCTCCAGCAACCAGCCCTGCACATCCAGCTGACCATCGCCATCAGCGCACAACGCCCCAGCACCCTCACCCAGCAAGCCACCCTGGCCCTGCTGACCGAGATGGCGGTGCAGTGGCTCAGCCCGCCCTGAGGGTCGCACACCCTCTAGGTCAACTAAACCTAGACGCGCGCGAACAGGTGCCCAAACAGGCGACACCGCCCCAGCCCGTGTGACAAAATGAAGCCATGCTCACCCCATCCGCACTGATTGAAGTCACCGCCCCAAAGCCGCACGGCTTGGGGTCTGGCAGCGTTGCGGCCAAACCCGCCCTGTCTGCCATTGCGCAGTTGCCGCAAATCCGGCAAGCCTTGAACCGGGTGGCCGGCTTGCGGCTGGCCATTGTTTTCGGGTCCTGCGCCAAAGGCCAGGCCAGACCCGACAGCGACCTCGACATCGCCCTGGCCTTTGACCAGACTATGAGCGTGCAGCAGCACATCGCGCTGATCGAAGCCCTGGCGCTGGCCACGGGTCGTCCGATTGACCTGATCGACCTGCGCACCGTGGGCGAACCCTTGCTGGGCCAAATCATGCAACACGGCGTGCGCATCCTGGGCAGCGATGTGCTGCACGCACAATACATGACACGCCACGTCATGGACGCCGCCGACTTCATGCCCTACCAGGCCCGCATACTGCAAGAAAGAAGGCAGGCATGGATTCACAAGTGATCGACGAAAAACTGGAATCATTGCGCCGTTGCCTGGTGCGCTTTGAATCCAAGCGGCCTTTTGATGCCGAACAACTGGCCGATGACTACGACCTGCAGGACATCGTCTCGCTCAACCTGACCCGGGCCGTTCAGATGGCGGTGGACATTGGTGCTCACATTGCAGCCAGTCAAAACCAGCCAGGACCGGCCACCATGGCCGAAACCTTCGAACAGCTCCATGGCATGGGTGTTATCACCGCCGATCTGGCGATGCAACTCAAAAAGTCTGTCGATTTCCGCAACATCGCCGTGCACAACGACAGCACCATCAATTGGCAAGTGGTCCATGCCATCATCGCGAGCCATCTGGACGACTACAAGGACTTTGCCCGTGCTGTGAGCCTGTGGCAGCTCGGGTCATCGGTGCAAACCAACAACTGAGCACCGTTTTCCTGATATCACCAGCCCCTCACACAGGCTGCAGCTTCAACAGCCACAACAAGGCACTGAGCGTGAAGAACGACAGCACCGTGGTCACCAACAAGGCCGCAGCGCTCACGGTGCCGTGGCCGTGGCGCTGGTTCAAGATGGTGTAAATGCCCAGCATGGGCATGGCCCCTGTCAGCAAGGCCGCAGCGCGCAAAGCCGGGTCTGCAATCGGCACCAGCCACACCAGCACCGCCCACATGGCCAGCGGGTGCAGCACCAGTTTGCCCAGTGCAATGGGCAGCACCGTGCCCTGCAGCCCACGCGCCTGCAAGCCCACCAAGGAACCACCAATCACAAACAACGCCAACACTGCACTGGACTGCGCAAACAAATTGATGGTGCGCCCCAGGGGGGCAGGCATCTGCAGGCCTGACAGAGAAAACAGGAAACCCGCCACCACGCCCCAGATCATGGGGTTTTTGAGCACGTTTTTCACGGTCTGCAGCAGCACGCTTTTCCACTGCCCAGGCCTGCCTTGCGCGTCGGCCACCGCCAGCAGCAAAGGCAACAACAAGAAATTTTCGACCACCATGTTCAGCGCCAACGCCACCCCGGCCACCGGCCCAAACGACAACAAAATGATGGGGTAACCCACAAAGCCGCTGTTCGGGCAAGACATGCCCATGGCCATCATGCTGCTGTAGCTCAGGCTCTGACCTTGTATCTTTCGCGCCCAAAACAGCCCCAAGCCAATGACCATCAGCGAGCCCGTGGCATAGGCCAGCAAATAGTTCAGGTTCAGGATCTCCGCCACGCTGCGCTGTGACAGTGCGTTGAACAGCAACGCAGGCAAAGCCAGTTGGAGGGTAAAACGTCCGAAGACCTGCATGTCGGACTTGGCAAACAAGCCCATGCGGGTGCACACATAGCCCAAGGCAATGGTCAGGTAAATGGGGACGGTGATGCCCAGAATATCGAGCATGGTGTTCATGGGTCGGTCTTGTAAAAATTGTTTGAAAGTTGCCCTCAGCGCTTGGCCACCCACAGCGTCAAGCCTGCCAAGCTCAGCACCATGTAGGTCGACAGCCAAGCCATGTGGGTGCTGGCGCTCAAGGGGCTGGCCCAGGGCAGGACCACGCACAGGGCAATGAAGCCCGCGTTCATGGCCACACACAGCAAGGCGTGTTGGATGGCCAGGCCTTTTTGGAAGGGCAGGTGCGCGTGTGCGGCCACAAAGCTGGCGGCCGTTTGCCACAGCACCAGGGGCCATACATAGGCCGACAGGCCTTGCCAACGCGCGTCGAGCCAGCCCCAGGTCAGCGCCAGCTGGGCCAAGGCCCCCACGCCCAACACCAGCGCCGATGCGGCCCAAGCCACCTGCAGCGGGCGCAGCTGCACCTTGGTGGAGCTGCTGAGCACCACTTGCGCCCAAGCCGTGTGCACCAGCGCCGGGATGAAGCTCAGGATGCGCAGCAGCGCCAGCAGCCAACCAGCCTCTTGTGCGCCGTAGTGCGCTGGCCAGCTCAGCGCCAAGGCCGTGGCGGCCAAGGCATCGCTGAGGGTGTGCAGCATTTTGAGCCGGGCGCTGCGCGGGTCGGAAGACGGTGGCGCAGCGGGCTTGTCGGGCTGCAAGTCGCCGCCTGCGCGGGCCACCAAAGCCAGGTCCGCAGGTGAAGCCGGTTGAAAAGCCAGCCGCATCCACATGGCCCCGGCCAGATAGCCCAAGCAGGCCGACACCAGGAGCACGGGCAACTCAAGGCCCTCACCACGTTCGGGAAAAAGCACCGCCCCCAACACCGCCGCCGCTGCCGCCAACACGGGCGGCACCATGCGCACCAAGCCTATCGACCAGCGGCTGCCCACCCGCAACGTCAGGCTTTGCGCCAGCAACCAGCTCAGTTGCGCGAGGCCCAAGGCAGCGGCCCAGGCCCAGACCTGCGCCGCGTCGCCCAAACCCGACCAGACCGCCCCGAGTGCCGCCAACGGGGCCAGCCACAGCAGACGCCACGCGCTTTGCCGCCAGGCGCGGCGGGCTGCGGCGCGGGGCTCTTGATGGCGTTCGGCCAGCAGGCTCAGGGGGCTTTGCGCCAGCGCCAGGCTGGCCCAGAAAAAGGCCAGTTGGCTGGTGGCAGAAAACACCCCCACCTCTTCGGGGCTGAACAACCGAAACAGCACCAGCGCCAAAAAACCCTGCGCCGCCAGCGACACCAAGCTGCCCAAGGCGGCGGGTGCGGTGGCGCGGGGCAAGGACTGCAACAACTTCCAGCGCTTCATCTGCCAGCCCCGAACAAGGCGGCCCAGACCGACAGCCCTTGCAGCTGCTGCGACCAGCACAAGGACTGCAGGTCTTGGCGATCTGTTTGCTGCGGGGGCAGGCCCTGCACCGCCGCTTGCCATTGCGCGGCTGTGGCCTGCACGTCCAGCAGTTGCACCCGCCCGGCATGGGCCAATGCGGTGCGTTGCGCCCAGGCATAGGGGTTGCTGATCACGGGCAAGCCCAGCGCCAGGTACTCCAGCATCTTGGTGGACGTTTGCTCAGCGAGCGGCAGCACATCAGGCATCAGGTTCAGGCCCGCGCGGGCCCGCAGCAGTTGCGCAGGCACCTGGTCTTGCGGCACACGCCCGGTGCTCTGAATGTGGCCCAGCGTGGCCAGGCGCTCTTGCAAAGCCGGGGGCACATCACCCACCAGCAGCAAGCTCAATCCCGCTTGCCCCAAGGTGTGCAACAGCGGCACAAAGTGCAATAAACGGCTCATCTCACCCAAATAGACGAGATCAAACTCGGGCGGCTGCAGCGCTTGCGCCGTTAAAAAAGCGTCGGGCACGCCCATGTCGCGCAGGGCGTACGGCACAGCGCCAGGCGCGTTGGCGCCAAAGCCCATGCGCTGGCGAACCCACTCGCTTTGGAAGACCCGAAAGTGGGGCACCGGGTGCTGCCACTGTTTGATGCGGTCCTTGAGCCAGGCCATGGGGGCCACGCTGGCCGAGGCGTATTCGTGCACCTGCACCGCGCCTTTGAAGCGTCGGGCTTGGTCAGTGGGCACGCGGCCGCAAATCCACCACACGGCCCGGGCGTCGCCCGGCACGGTGTGGGCTTGGGTGTGCATCTGAACGGCATGACCCAGGCGCTCGATGTGCGCTTGGTAGGCGGCCAGCTCGGGCAAATACGAACGTGCGCCGTGTACAAAGTGGACGGTGATCACGGCCGCCCTCCTGAGGGGTTGTCTTCGCGCGATGCGTCCGTGGGCACAGCACCATGGCCCTGCCTTGGTCCTTGCCTTTGTCCTTGCCTTTGCCCTGGCTTTTCCCCCTTCCCTCGCCGCTGCAGCAAGCCCGTGAGCACTTGGTCCCAGGCCTGCACAAAGGTCTCCAGGCGGTGCTGTTGTTGCAACAGGTCGATGGCCGCTTGCCGATCGGCGGGCGCTTGCGCCAGGCAGCGCTGCACCGCTTGAGCCAGTGCTGCGGGGCTGTCATCGTGTGCCAGCCAGAGCGGGGCCGTTGTGCCCAGCATTTCCTGCATCGCAGGGATGGGCGTGCTCACGCAGGGCACGCCGCAGGCCAGCGACTCCAGCGCCGTCATGGGGTAACCCTCGTAGCGCGAGCACAGCACCGTGGCCCGCCAGGCCTGGTAGGTCTGCGCGCTCACGGTTTGCTGGCCGTGCAGGTGCAGGCGGCCTTGGGTCAGCAGGTCTTGCCCGGCGCTGCGCATGGCGCCCATCAACTCGCCATCGCCCACCACATGCAGTTGGCAGGCGGCAGGCAAAAGGCGCAGCATGGTCAGCAACTGCAAAGGCTGTTTTTCGGGGGACAAACGACCGACAAAACCCAAAGCGATCACCTCGCTGACGGGCATGGTGGTGGGCATGACGGCGTCACCTTCGCCAGCACCGGGCAAGACCGCCGGGTTTCGGATCACGCTCAGGCGGGACTGGATGGCACTCGCGGCCTCGCCCCCAGCATCTGTCATCACGCGCACCAAGCTGTCGCACGAGGTCTGTGAAGCACACACCAGTTGGCTGGCCCTTTGGTACACCGTGCGCAGCCAGCCGGTTTTCAGGCGCGAGGCCCCGGCCTGCTGCAACACCTCTTGCAAAGGGCCGTGTACCCAAACCACACTGGGCCTGCGGGCCAGCCAAGCCAGGGCCACTGCCGCATAGGCCGGCCGGAAATTGTTGGAGGCCACCAGCACCTGCGCCCGCCGCGCCGCCTGCCAGCAGGCCCACAGCGAGGGACGGCCGCGCCGCACCGGCAGCCGCGTGACGTGCCAGCCGCGCGCGGCCAGGCCCGATTCAAGCCAATGCAGCGTGGTCTGCACGCCGCCCACACCGGACTCTTCGGTCAGCAACAAAACTTGGCGAGGGCTTGACATGGGCATGGGCAGGCTCAGCGCGCACCGCGCCCGGTCAGCACGGTCTGGATGGTTTTGAACACGATCAGCAAGTCCATGGCCAGACTGTAGTGCGTGATGTAGTACAGGTCGTAGCTGAGTTTGATGGCGGTTTCATCGGCGCTGGCCGCATAGCCTTGCTGCACCTGCGCCCAGCCGGTCAGGCCGGGGCGCACCAGGTGGCGGTAGGGGTAGCTGGGCATTTGCTCGGCAAACTGCTGCACAAAACCGTCTTGCTCGGGGCGTGGGCCGATCAGGCTCATGTGCCCCATCAGCACGTTGAACAGCTGGGGAATTTCATCGAGCCGGGTGCGGCGAATCCAATGCCCAAAGCGCGTGATGCGCGGGTCGTTGGCCTGGGCGAACTGCGGGTTAAGTTGCGTTTCGTGGCGCATGCTGCGGAACTTCCAGATCCGGAAACTTTGGCCGTGCATGCCGGTGCGCCGCTGGCTGAACAGGGCCGGACCGGGCGAGTCGATCTTGACACCCACCGCCACCAACAGTGCCAGCGGCAGCCACAGCGGCAGCAGGGCCAGCACCACGCTCACATCGATCAGCCGCTTGGCCAAGTCGTAAGCCGGGTTGCCATCGGTTTGCCACAGCTCGTTTTGCAGGGTCTCGTTCGACATGCGCCCGGTCAGGCTTTGCTGCAACGATTCGGGGCTGTACAGGCGGATGTGCTGCAGCTTGAGCGCGGTCAAAAAGCGGTGGCGTTCGGGGCTGGGGGGGGCTGAAGGCACGACCGCGCCGTCACACGCCAGCGCTGCGCCAGGCGGCATGCCCTGCTCGGGCCAGGGCAGCAAGCGGATGCGCGGCAGGCCCTGGCCGTTGGGGTCGGGCAAGCAAGGGGCCAACAGGCCGGGCACTCGCGGGTCCTGGTACACCAGACGCCAGGGTCGGTGGCGCAAAAACCACTGGTCGGCCAGCCAAAACCAGAAGGTGCACAGCACATAGGTCAAGAGCAAAGCGCCGCGTGAATAGGGCTGCTGCAGCAAGGCAAAAGCCAGAGGCGTGAGCCAAAACGGCAAGCCGGTGGTGACGAGCAACAAGGGGCCGCGCTCGGCCGCAGGCATGTGCGCCCCCCGGTACAACAGGTGCGCCGCCAACGCATAAGGCACCAGGCTGGCCAGCACGGTGCGGCCAAAGTCCACCGTGGCCAAGCCACTGGCCATCAGGGCCTGGCTGATGGCATAGGCCAGGCCGATCATCACCAAACCCAGCAGGCTCCAGACCAGGTGGGCGCTTTGGCGGTGCGCTTGCTGCGAGGCCAGTTGCTGGGTGTGGCGGCGCGGGCGCGTCATGGGCCAGCGGGCGGTGGCCATCAAGGGCGCTTGCTGGTAAATGGCCAGCACCGGCTCGGCCATGGCCTCGGGCTGAAACTGCGCCTCGTAGCGCGCGCGTGCCGCTTGGCCCAAACGCTGTCGCAAGGGCGAATCGGCCAGCAGGGTCTGCAGCGCATCGGCCACGGCCTGTGGGCTGTTGGGCACCAGCCAGGCGCTTTCGGTGTGCGTGAGCATTTCTTCGATGCCCGGCAAACGCGTGGCCACGATCGCCATGCCCGCGCGCATGGCCTCCAGAATGGAGATCGGCAGGCCCTCGTGGTCGGACAAGAGCACAAAAATCTGGTGCTGCGCCAGGCGCTGGGCCACGTCGCTCACGTCGCCCTCCAGCTGGATGTGCGGCATAGCGGCGGCGGTTTGCTGGTGGCGGGCCAGGTCCGGCCCGCCCCCCAAAATACGGGTTGGGGGGGTCAGGCCAAGATGTGCCAGCAAGGCCAGGGCCTCGATCAAAACATCGGGCCGCTTGGGCGCGGCCATGCGGGCCACCATGACCAGGCGCGGCGGCTGTGCGGCCATGTCGCTGCGCCAGGGCACATCGGCCAGCGCGTTGTGCACCACACTCACCCGCTCGGGCGGCATGGGCAAACGCGTGGCCAACTGTTTTTCGTAGGCCGACACGCAGACCATGCGCGTGGTCCAAGCGGCCAGCACCGCCTCGGCCAGCCAGGCGTTGGTGCGGATCAGCCAAGGCGCTTGCGGCTTGAAGCCAAAGCCATGCACCGTGTAGACCACCGGAATTTGCCGCAGCTTGCCCGCCAGGCGTGCGATCACCCCGGCCACGGCGCTGTGGGCATGGATGACATCGGGCTGCAGTACGCGCAGATGCGCCAGCAAGGCCCACACCGAGGCCAGCACCTTCAGGGGGTTGAGCGAGTTTTGCAAACTCGGCAGCGCCAGCACCGCGATGCCCAAGTCCTTCAGGCTTTGCGCGAGCACGCTGTGTGCGTCGTTGCCACCCATCACCACCGTGAAGCGCACCCGGCCTTGCAAGGCACGGCACAACTCCAGCACATGGGTCTGCGCCCCACCGGCTTCACCTTTGGTGATGACCAGCAATACATGGGCAATGGGAGGGTAAGCAGGGGCAGACATGGCAAGGTGACAACAAGAGCGGGTATTGTCACCCCGAATGAGATGCACACCCTCTTGACGGATCGCAGCTTGCACAAAGGCCGGGCAGGCCCCTGCGCAGGCTTGGTGTCGGGATTCAAAGCGCCGACCTGCTGAGCGGCAGGCGAGGCAGTGAGGGCTTTACAGATCCAGCACCAAGCGCGCTGTCTGGCTGCGTGAGCAGCAGATCAGCATCTGGTCATTGGCCTGCTGCTCTTCAGGGGTGAGGAACATGTCCCAGTGGTCAGGCGTGCCCGCGATCACCGAGGTCAGGCAGGTGCCGCAAACACCTTGTGAGCAAGAAAACGGCACATCATGGCCCGCGTCCTGCAACACAGACAGAATCGACTGATCCTTGGAGACTTTCAGGGTCTGGCCGCTTTTTTGCAGATGGACCTCGAAGCTGCCGTCGGCGTCGATGGGGGTTTGGGTGGGTTCTGAAGTGCTCATGCGGTGATCTCGGAGGTGTTTTCTTGGGCCAGTAAACGCTCGATGATACGGCGCGATTGCACCCCACCGGAGTCGATGTTGAGCATCAAGAGCTTGCGGTCTGGCCATTGGCTGATGTTGGCTTGTTGCAGTTGCAGCATCTCCATGTCTTCATTGAAGATGCCGCCTTGGCCCGCTCGAATTTTGTCGGTCAGCTCAGCATCGTGCGGCTTGAACTGGCGTGCCATGCCCCAGTGGTACCAGTGCGAGGTCTCGGTCTCGGGGGTGATGAAGTCCACCACCACGCTGTAGGCTTTGACTTCAGGCGGCGCATCAAAACCGCCGTGCCCTGCCAGCGCCACACCCACGTCGATCATGATGTGAGTAGGCGGCGTGAAGCGGCAGATTTGCCAGCGGTCCACCTTGGCCTGAGGGTCCAGGCCATTGGCGCTCATGGCCATTTGCCAAAACGGTGGTGCCTGAATGCCCGTCATGTGGCGCTGCAAAATGACCTGATCACCCGCCACCGTGGTGGTGCAAGGCGTCTCGTCGATCTCGGGCTGGCCAATGCTGTTGGCATGCACATAGGTCTCGTGCGTCAAGTCCATCAGGTTGTCGATCATCAGGCGGTAATCGGCCTTGACGTGGTACAGCCCACCGCCATAAGCCCAAGCCGGGTTGTCAAAAAACTCAAAAACGGGCATCTTGACCTCGTCGGCTTGGGCGGGGTCACCCGGCCAAACCCAGACAAAACCATAGCGCTCGACCACGGCAAACGCTTTGATGGCCGGAAAGCCGCGCACGCGCTGGCCAGGCATCTGCACAGTTTTGCCATCGGTGCCCATTTCCAGGCCGTGGTAGCCGCACTGCAAATGGCCCTTGCACACCTTGCCCAGCGACAAGGGCGCGCCCCGGTGCGGGCAAAAATCTTCCACCGCCGCCACACGGCCATCCGGGCCTTTGAAAAAGGCCATTTTTTCGTTGCAAATGGTGCGGCCCAGCGGCTTGTCGCCCAGAGCTTCGAGTTCGCTCAAGGTGCAAGCCACATACCAGGTGTTTTTGATGAACATCTTGTCCTTCCTCTCCAATTCAAAGCTTTTGGTCAAAGCGGGTGTTCAAAGCTTGCGGGCCACGCCCAGCAGACTGTCCAGCAATTCAGGGTTCTCGCGCAAGGTGTTTGCATCGCTGGCGTGCACCACCTTGCCCTGGTCCAACACGACCGCGTGGTGGCTGATCTTCAAAATCGCTTGCGGGTGCTGCTCCACGATGATGGCCGACAGGCCCTCTTCGCGGGTGATGCGGGCAATCGCACGCAGCAGTTCTTCCACGATGATGGGGGCCAAGCCTTCGAGCGGCTCGTCCAGCAAGAGCAAGCGCGGGTTGAGCACCAGCGCTCGGCCTACGGCCAACATCTGCTGCTCACCGCCCGACAGCTGCGTGCCCAAATTGGTTTTGCGCTCGGCCAAACGCGGGAACAACGCGTACACGCGCTCGGGCGTCCAGGCGCGACTTTGTCGTGCGGGCCGCGCCACTGCGGTCAGGTTTTCCTGCACCGTGAGCGATTTGAAAATATTGCGCTCTTGCGGCACCCAACCAATGCCTGCGGCCGCCCGCTCGTGCGAAGGCAAAGTGTGCAGCGGCTGACCGCCCAGAAAGATCTGCCCGCCATGTTGCCGTGTGGCCCCAGCCAGCGTGTCCATGAGCGTGGTTTTGCCAGTGCCATTGCGCCCCAGCAGCGCCAGGGTTTCGCCCTCGCCCAGCGACAGGCTGATGTCGTTCAGCACCACGGCTTCGCCGTAACCGGCCCGCAGATTTTCAACACGCAATAAATCAGCCATGGACCACCTCCTCGCCATGCCCCAAATACACGGCCTTGACTTGCGGGTCGGCGGCGATCGCTTCGGGCGTGCCTTCGGTCAGCACCGCACCGTTGACCAGCACGGTGATGCGGTCGGCAAATTCAAACACCAGGTCCATGTCGTGCTCGATCAGCAAGACCGACACTTCGGCGGGCAACGCTGCCACGGTTTGCAAGAGCTCTTCGCGTTCGCCCGCAGGCACACCGGCCACCGGCTCGTCGAGCAGCAGCACCTTGGGCTCGCAGGCCAGCGCAATCGCCATCTCCAGCAAGCGACGTTTGCCGTAGGCCAAATGCTCGGTGCGCTGGTGCATGACTTCGGTCAGGCGGAACAATTCAAGCAAAGCTTCGCAGCGCTCGACCACGGCCTTGTCTTGACCCAGCACCGACCACCAACGCCCGCCCAAGCCCCGCTGCTGCGAGACCACCATGGCCAGCGTCTGCAAAGGCGTCATGCTGGCGAACAGTTGGTTGATCTGAAAAGTGCGCACCATGCCCCGGCGCACACGCAGGTGCGGCGCGAGCTGGCTGATGTCTTGTCCCAGCAGTTCAATGCGGCCCGAAGTCGGCGGCAAGACGCCGGTGAACAAATTGATGAGTGTGGTCTTGCCCGCGCCGTTGGGGCCGATCAGTGCATGGCGTGCGCCCAAGCGCAATTCAAGGTTGACGTTGTCGGTGGCGGTGATGCCGCCGAATTGTTTGACGAGGCCCTGAGCCTTCAACACGACGGGGGCGTTCATGACAGCTTGATTCATTGCGCACCACCTTTCTGATCGGCAGCACGGCCAAACCACAGCCAAGGGCGAATCAAACGCTCACGCCCGACCATGACCAGCACCACCAAAAACAGACCAATCCAAAACGTCCAGTACTGCGGCGTGATGCCCGCGATCACGTCGTGCATGAGTTTGAACACCACCGCGCCGACCACACCACCATACAGCCAGCCCACGCCACCGATGACCAACATCAGCATCACGTCGGCCGAACGCTCTAAAGCAAACACATCCAGCGAAGCAAAGCCGGTGGTTTGCGCCATCAAGGCCCCTGCAGCGCCAGCCAATGCGGCGGCCACGGTGTAGACCACGGCCAAACGGTTGTGCACCGGAATGCCAATGGCCATGGCACGCAGAGGGTTGTCGCGCACCGCCATGAGCGTGGCGCCCCAGGGCGAATTCACCCAACGCCGCGCCAACACAAACAAAACCAGCAACACCGTCAGCGAATACCAGGCGGCGGTCTGGCCATACAAATCAAATTCAAAACGGCCCAGCACCGGGCCCATCATCACGCCCTGCAATCCGTCCGAGCCGCCCGTCAGCCAGTCCAGTTTGTTGGCCAACTCCATCAAAATCAGCGCCATGCCCAGCGTGACCATGAGCCGCGTCAGGTCGGTGCCACGCAAGATGGTGAGCGAACACGCCGCGCCCAGCAGCGTGGCGCAAAAGGTTCCAAACAGCAGGCCGACCATGGGGTCGGGCATCACATGCTTGGCAAACAAGGCCGAGGCATAGGCCCCAAAACCCAAAAACGCCGCATGGCCCAGCGACACGATGCCGGTGTAGCCCAGCACCAGATCGAGCGACACGGCAAACAAGGCGACGATGGCAACCTCGTTGACGATCAGCGCATGGCCCGGCACCAGCAGGGGCAAGGCAAACGCCACCAGCCAAACCAAAGGCTCCCAGCCGCGCATGCGGGCGGTGGATAAAAGTTGTTGACGCGCATCCATGGGTTTGTTCATGTCAGCGACCTCCCTTGCGCACAAACAGCCCTTGCGGACGCCAAATCAAAATCGCGATCATCAGCGAATACACGATGAAGGAACCGAGCTTGGGCATGTAGTACTTGCCCGCCACATCGGCAATGCCCAAAAGCAGCGCCGCCCACAGCGGCCCGGTGATGGAAGAGGTGCCGCCCACGGCCACCACGATCAAAAAGTACACCATGAACTTGAGCGGAAAGGTCGGGTCCAAGCCCAGCACTTCGGCGCCCAGCGCCCCGCCCAGGCCGGCCAGGCCTGATCCCACGGCAAAGGTGGCGGCAAAGATCAAATTCACGCGGATGCCCAGCCCTGCGGCCACGCGGGCATCGTCCACACTGGCGCGCAAGCGGCTGCCAAAGCGGGTTTTGGCCAAAATGAATTGCAATCCCACGGTGAGCGCTGCGCACACCGCGATGATGAACAGGCGGTAGTGGCCCATGCCCAAGGCGCCGTCCCACAACTCGGTGCGACCGCGCAGCCAATCGGGCAACTGCATGATCTGCTGCTGCGAGCCCATCAAATAGTCCACACTGGCCACCGACATGAAAGCCAGACCGATCGAAAACAACACCTGATCGAGATGGGGCTTCTTGTACATGTGCCGGTACAGCGTGCGCTCCAGCACCGCCCCCAGCAAAGCCGTGGCCACAAAGGCCAGCGGCAGGCACCACAAAAAAGGCAGCTCAAAGCGCTGCATCAGCACCACCGTGAGGTAGCCGCCCGCCATGGCAAAAGCGCCATGCGCTAGGTTGATGAAGTTCATCAAGCCCATGGTCACGGACAGGCCCACGGCCAAGATGAAGAGCAGCATGCCGTAGGCGATGCCGTCGAAAAGGATGGTCAGCATGTGGTGGTTACAGATGGGTTTTGCAAAAGCGCACAGCGTGCGCTCCTGCAAGGGCAAGGCCTTACTTGGTCTTGCCCGGATCTTTCACGTCCTTGAGGGTCGCGAATTCCTGGTTGTAAAGCTGGCCGTTCACCTTCTCCACCTTGCGAATGTAGATGTTGTGCACCACGTCGCGGGTTTGTGCGTCGATGAACATGGGGCCACGGGGGCTCTCAAACACTTGGCCTTTCATCGCGTCGAGCAAAGCCTGACCGCCTGCGCCCTTGGTCGCCTTGGCCGCTTCGTAAATCACGCGCATGCCGTCATAACCGCCCACGGCCATGAAGTTGGGGCGCAGGCCATTGTTGGCTTTTTCAAAGGCTGTGACGAACTTCTTGTTGAGTGCCGAGTTGTGCGAGGCCGAGTAGTGGTGCGAAGTCACCACGCCGTTGGCCACATCACCCATGCTGTTCAAGATGTCGTCGTCGGTGATGTCGCCAGTGCCGATCAGCTTGATGCCTGCCTTGTCCATGCCGCGCTCGGCAAACTGCTTCATCAAGGCCGCACCTGCGCCCGAGGGCACAAACACATAAACCGCGTCAGGCTTCAGGTCACGTACTTTTTGCAGGAAAGGCGCGAAGTCCGGATTGCGCATGGGCACGCGCAGGCTGTCGAGCACCTGGCCACCGTTGAACAGCAAACGGTCTTTGAAGAACTTCTCGGCATCGATGCCCGGGCCGTAGTCAGACACCAAAGTCACGACTTTTTTGATGCCGTTGTTGGGCGCCCAATCGGCAATGGCCACGGCCGCTTGCGGCAGCGTGAAGCTGGTGCGCACGATGAAGGGCGAGGCTTGTGTGATGCTGGATGTGGCCGCGGCCATCACCACCATGGGGGTTTTGGACTGGGTGGCAATCGGGGCGGTGGCAAAGGCCAAAGGCGTCAAACCAAAGCCCGCCAGCACGCTGACTTTTTCATTGACCACCATCTCTTGGGCCAAGCGCTTGGTCACGTCGGCGGCGCTGGTGTCGTCTTTGACAATCAGCTCGACTTTTTTGCCCGCCACGGTGTCGCCGTTTTGCGCGATGTACAGGCGCGCTGCGGCTTCGATCTGCTTGCCGGTGGAGGCAAACGGACCGGTCATGGGCAAGATCAGGCCGATCTTGAATTTGTCTTGCGCCATCGCCGTGGAGGCGGTAACGGTGGCGGTCAGAGCCAGCGTGGTGCCAGCGATGGCGTTCAGGAATTGACGTTTTTGCATGTTCAGTCTCCTCGTTAAAAAACCGTTGATCAGGAAGGTCGGATCAGTTGCACACCAGGTGTGCCCGATGCCGCAGGGTCGCGCAAGGCCAGCTGCATGTTTTGCCGCGCAATGCGCGAGTGTTCGCGCATGAGGGCCTCAGCCCGACCGGCTTCACGCCGCTCGATGGCGTCGAGCACCTGGCGGTGCTGGTGCTGCGCCACCACTAGGGTGTCGCGTGCATGGGCGTCATGCACATGCACACCCACAAAACCAGAGGCCGAGGCAAAAGGCAAGCTCGAGGCCCGTTCAATTTCTCGGGCCAACACCGCACTGTCGGCCATCTCGGACAACTGTTTGTGGAACTGGCCATTGAGCTCGACGTAAGTTGAAAACGTCTCGT
Organism: Limnohabitans sp. WS1; assembly: GCF_003063265.1. GTDB lineage: Bacteria > Pseudomonadota > Gammaproteobacteria > Burkholderiales > Burkholderiaceae_C > Limnohabitans_A. Next base: position 105,775 of record NZ_NERU01000009.1, on the reverse strand, counting down.
CGTCCAAGGCCGATGCACGCAGCACCGCGTCAATCTGGTCCAAGCAAACCCGCGCTTGCTGGATCAAGGCAGGGCGCACACCCCGCTCGGCGGCCAGGCGGGCAGCCAAGCCTTCCAGCGTACCGCGCAGCTCAATGGCATCGGCCACTTCGCGTTCAGAAAAAGTGCGCACGGCATAGCCACCACCGGGCAGCGGCTCCAGCAAACCCTCTTGCTTGAGGTGCATCAGCGCGGCGCGAATGGGCGTGCGCGACATGCCCAGGCGGTCCACCAAAGCCAACTCGGCAATGCGGGCACCCGAAGGCAAATCGCCCGCCAAAATCCATTCACGCAGGCGCTGCTGCGCCTTGACGGCTTGGGAGCCGCCTTCGGCGTCAGAATCCAGCAGGCGAACAGAAGATGGCGACATGGGCAGATGCATTAAAAAACGAATTAAACCACTGACACCCCTTGCCTTGTATACAGAAAACCCTGAAAACACCGATATTTGCTCAAGTTTTAGGCAATTTTTGGATGTCCTGTATCCAATGAGACAAACCCAACCCCGCTGCGACAATCTCCGCATTGAAAGAAAAACACGTCATGAACTTGGAATTTCTGGAATTTGACTGCAGCGAAGACACCGAAGGCGTGGTCTGCTGGGATGCCCTGGCCCAACCCGCGGCCCGTCACACCCCGGCCCTGCTGCACGAAGTGACGCGGCTGCTGGCTTGGGCACATCGCTTTGGCCCACAAGCCCCCGGTCCACTGGAAGACGGGGCGGATTGGGACTTTGATCTGCACATCCGCAGGGCCCACGCGCCCGTGTCCGCCCATTGGGACAGCACACAAGAAAAGCTGGACCTGTCACCCACACCGTCGACCGATGACGTCATCACCCTGAGCCTGAGCATCAGCGGCACCCCGGCATTTGCCCAAGCCTTTCGCGATGGCTGGAACGCCCCATGACCAAGGCCCCTGACACCGCCCTAAGCCCTGCGCCGGTCAGCTTTGTGCAGGCCCTCAAATTCTGGCTGTGGCTGGGCTGTGTCAGCTTTGGTGGTCCTGCAGGGCAAATCGCGCTGATGCACGAAGAACTGGTGGTGCGCCGCCGCTGGATTTCTGAAAAGCGCTACCTGCACGCCCTGCATTACTGCATGCTGCTGCCCGGCCCTGAAGCCCAACAACTGGCCACCTACACCGGCTGGCTGATGCACGGTACGCGCGGCGGCATCGCGGCGGGGGCTTTGTTTGTGCTGCCCAGTCTGGTTCTGTTGATGGTGCTCAGTTGGGCCTACACCGTCTGGGGTCAACACCCTTGGGGACAGGCGCTGCTCTGGGGCCTCAAGCCTGCAGTGACAGCACTGGTGCTGCAGGCCGCCCACCGCATGGCCAAGCGCACGCTGAAAGACCGCTGGCTGTGGCTGCTGGCCGCTTTGTCTTTGTTGGGCACCCTCTGGGGCGTGCCCTTTCCGGTGATCATTGTTGGCGCGGCGGCCATGGGGTTTTACAGGGCTCGCCATCGGCATGACCAGCCACCCCTCACCCCACCCCCGAGCGCCGACACGGCGTCCACCCACTCAGCGGCTTGGCTTGATGACCATTCAGAACAAGGCCAACACACGCACCACAGCCCGAAACGCTTGTGGCGTGCGCTGGGCATGGGTCTGGGCTTGTGGGCACTCAGTTGGGGGCTGATCGCCTGGTTGTTCGGCATGGGCCACACCTTGACGCAAATGGGTGGCTTTTTCACGCAATCGGCCCTGCTGACTTTTGGTGGGGCTTATGCGGTCTTGCCCTTTGTCACACAAGCGGCGGTGGTGCAGTACGGCTGGCTCACGGCCGCGCAAATGATGGATGGTCTGGCGCTGGGTGAGACCACACCCGGGCCACTGATCATGGTGGTGGCCTTTGTTGGTTTTTTGGGTGGGCACAGCCAGGCCGTGCTCGGCCATCCCGTGCTGGGTGGCGTTGTGGCGGCCTGCGTGGTGACTTGGTTCACTTTTCTGCCCTCCTTTGTGTTCATTTTGGCAGGTGGGCCACTGGTTGAATCGACGCGGCACATGCCCTCACTGACTGGCCCTTTGCAAGCCATCACGGCCGCCGTGATCGGCGTCATCTTGCACCTGGCGGGGGTGTTCGCGCATCACACGTGGTGGCCCGGCGGATGGCAAACCTGGCCCGACCTGAGTGCCATGGCGCTGACGGTCATCGCCATCTGGGCCTTGGTCTGGAAGGGAACAGGCGTGGTGCGCGTGCTCAGCCTCTGTGTGGTGCTGGGCTTGCTGCGGCACGCCCTGTTGTGATGCGGCACAACAAGTCACGCATGGCGCTTGAAGTGCTGGACCCTGGCTTGACAGCCTGAGACAATGTGCACCTTGACTTCGGGTTATTTCATGGCATCCAACACCACATCCACATCTTCGTCATTTGCCCCCCTGCAAAACGACACCTTCCTTCGCGCTTGCCTGCGCCAGGCCACCGACCACACCCCCGTCTGGCTCATGCGCCAAGCTGGCCGCTATTTGCCCGAGTACTGCGCCACCCGCGCCAAGGCCGGCAGTTTCATGGGCCTGGCCACCAACGTCGACTACGCCACCGAAGTCACGCTCCAGCCACTCGATCGTTACCCGCTCGACGCCTCCATCTTGTTCAGCGACATCCTCACCGTGCCCGACGCCATGGGCTTGGGCCTTTCCTTTGCCCAAGGCGAAGGCCCGCGTTTTGCCAAGAACGTGCGCGACGAAGCGGCCGTGGCCGAGTTGGCCGTGCCCGACATGAACAAGCTGCGCTATGTGTTCGACGCGGTCACCAGCATCCGCAAGGCGCTGAACGGCCGCGTACCGCTGATCGGCTTTTCCGGCAGCCCCTGGACGCTGGCTTGCTACATGGTCGAGGGCGCAGGCTCTGACGACTACCGGCATGTGAAGACCCTGATGTACAGCCGCCCGGACCTGATGCACCGCATTCTGGAAATCAACGCCGACGCCGTGGCCCTGTACCTGAACACCCAGATCGAAGCCGGTGCGCAAGCGGCCATGATTTTTGACAGCTGGGGCGGCGTGTTGGCCGATGGCGCTTTTCAGCAATTCAGCCTGGCCTACACGGCCCGCGTGCTGAGCCAATTGAAGACCGAGCACAACGGCCAGCGCATCCCCAGCATCGTGTTCACCAAAGGCGGCGGCTTGTGGCTGCCCGAGATGGCCGGTCTGAACTGCGATGTGCTGGGTCTGGACTGGACCATGAACCTGGGCCGTGCACGCGCCTTGGTGGGCGGCGAAGTCGGTGGCCCCGGCAAAGCGCTGCAAGGCAACATCGACCCCAACATCTTGTTTGCGCCGCCTGCGCAGATCGCCACCGAGGTGCACCGGGTGCTCGACAGCTTTGGCACGCCGCACACCGACACCACCCAAACCGGCCCCACCCACATCTTCAACCTGGGCCACGGCATCAGCCAGTACACCCCGCCCGAGCATGTGACGGCGCTGGTGGAGGCCGTGCACAGCCATTCGCGGAAACTGCGGCAAGGCTGAGTCACAGCATTTCAGGGGGGCGGCCAAAGTGCCTGTGCGATGATGAAAATCGCCGGGCCCTCAAAACCCACGCTGAGGCCGGCCCATTTCTCCTTGTCAAAACGCCTGCTCAACGCGCAAGCACAGAGCATGCAGTTCAAGGAAACGGACTCTTTGTGTTCAAACACAATCGATCTGGCTCGCGCAGCACCAGGCCCGCTGCCGCCATGTCGGCCAAGGCGCGGTAGAGCGCTTCGTGGCTCACACCCAATTCAGCAGCCAACGATTTGTAGCCCGCCGTAACGGAGCAGCAACCACCCGTGCCTTCGGTCTCCAGCCAGTGCAAGAGACGCGCTTGGACGCCCTTGAGGTTCAGGCGTTCGCACTGCAGGCGCAAGCGGCGCACCTCTTGGTTGAGCATGGCGATCCAGCGCAAAGCAAAGGCTGCGTCGTCTGTCAACGCTTGCAAGAGCGCGGGCACGGGGACGCAGGTGATGCGCGCATCCACCACCACCACCGCGTCGCAGTGGTAATGAGGGGACTGCAAGCTGGCCTCGCTGACAAAGCCTTGGTGGGTGCGCTGCAAAACCACGCTGGTGCCGTTGGCCGCAGCGCGCTCGAGCACCACTTGGCCCGTGTGCACCCAAAACAAATACCGCGGACGCTGGCCTTTGGCAAACAAACGCTCACCTTTGCGCATCCGTCGCAGCTCGCAATCGTCCACGATGGCGGGCGGCAAAAGGGCCAGCAGACGCGGGTCGGCAGGCATATCGGTGGCTGAGTTGTTCATGTGATTCAAATCATATGAGAAATCACCGCCGGACCCCATACTGGTGGTATGACAACGTCCTTCTTTGCATTTGGCCAAACCCTGCCGGACTACAAGGTACCTGTGTTCAACGAACGCGCGGTGCGTGCAAGTGCCGGCATTTTGTTTTTGTTGGCCTTCGCCGCCTTTTCGCAAGCCTTGCTTTTGGGGCAATTCAAAGCCACACAGGTTTTTGTGGTGGCCTTTGTGATCGAGTTCAGTATTCGCCTGTTCGTCAACCCGCGCTGGGCACCGGCCATGATCATGAGCCAATGGGTCGTGCGCGGCCAAGAGCCCGAATACGTGGGCGCGCCCCAAAAGCGGTTTGCCTGGGGTATCGGATGGGCTTTGGGCCTGTGGATGCTGTATTTGCTGGTGATTGAGCGCAGCATCGGGCCTCTGAACATGTTGGTGTGCGGCACCTGTTTGTTGTTGATGTTTTTTGAAACCGCATTCGGCATTTGCATCGGCTGCAAATTGCACGACTGGTTGCGCCCAGCTCAAGCCCAACTGTGCCCCGGCGGCACCTGTCGCTACACAGCACCGGTCGGTACGGGAGGGCATTGGGGTCAGGGCTTGCTGCTCTTGGGGTTTGCAGCGGTGATGGTGGTTGTGGCGGGTTGGGTCTCACAGGGCCCCGAGCTGCGCGGCATGCACCACCCTGCGGTGCAAGTGCCCTCCACCCACCCCAAGGCCAGCGAAGAAGAGCGCTGCAAGGTGCCCGATTTTGCAAAGGCCATGGGCCACGAAACCATTTGGAAACAACACAACGGCTGTCTTTGAAAGGACCTTCCCATGAACACCCCACTGACCTTTGACGTCGAAAACATCAAATGCGGCGGCTGCGAAAACTCCATCCGCAAAGGCCTGTGCAGCATCGCGGGCGTGAGCGACGTACACATCGACCGTGAACAGCAGCGCATCACCCTCTTGGCCGATGAATCCGAACGCAGCGCCATCGCCGAGAAACTGCGCAGCATGGGCTACCCCGAACAAGGCACGGTGGCCGGCTTTCAGTCGGGTTTGGCGCAGGCCAAGTCGATGGTGAGCTGCGCGATCGGCAAGGTCAGTGCTTGAGCACTGGCACTGAAAAGTCGCTCTGCGACAAAGTGACGCTCAAGCCCTAAAACCCGATCTACGGGGAGGCTGCGACCATGTTCAACACAAGGCCACGCACGCCGGTCTTGACGCCCGGCATCTCCACCTGAAAATCGCCGGCTTGCTTTTGCGCTGATCCGGTTTTGGAAATGCGAGCGACCAAACGCACTTGTGTCAGCGATGACAACAAGGGTGGTGCCCCCATGCCCATGCTGTCGTTCAAAGCAAAAGGAACAGGCCAAGCGACAGGCGTGCCACGCCAAATGGCCACGGGGCGGCGCGAACCCTCTTCGGCCATGGCGTAAACAAACAAGGTGGAGCCTGCGGCGATTTGGCTTTGCACCTCGGGCGAGACATGGACTTCGCCCTGGATGAGGGGCTGGGTGTCACCTGCCGGAATCACTGCTGACACCATCCCTGCCCCCGCTGCTGCGGTTGCTCCAGGTGCCGCCGCCATCTCGGCCATCATCTCGGCCGCTTTCGCCAGCGCCTGCTGCAAGCCTTGGCCCGCCTCGCTGTCAGCAGGCACCAAAGCCAAGGCACGCTGCCAGTAGTTTTGCGCTGCGGCGTGCCGTTTTTCAGACAGCGCCGCGCTGCCCGCGAGCACCAGCGCATTCAGGTGCTGGGGCTGTGTGCGCAGCACGTCTTCAATCCACTGCCAAGGCTCGCCGGTGTAGACCCCACCTGCACTCAAGGCTTTCATTTGCGCCCGCTCGATCCACAGATCGGGCTCGGGCGACAAGGCCAACACACGCGCCAGGGCCTGTTCGGCTGGGGCATGCGCGTTTTGGGCGGCGTGCAGCCGCGCCAGCGTCAACCAAGCCTGGGCATCCTCCGGGCGTTTTTGCGTGGCTTGTTGCCACACGCGGGTTTGCTCAGCCAATTGCTCGGGTGTGGTGGCGCTGATCTTGACCTGCTGGCTCAAGGGCACAGGCCACCAGCTTTGCGGTGCACCCAGCTGCCAATAACTCAGGCCACTGAGCAAGACCAAGGCCCCAACCAACCAATGCCACCGTGCAGGAACGGCAGCCACAGGATGCTCATCGGCCCGCGATGCATCGTCCAACAGATGGCGCAGCAACTCATCTCGAGCTGCCTGATGCTGAAGGGCCGTCAAACGACCTTCGGCCAAAGAACGGTCCAGATCGGCCAGGTGCTGCTGATGGATGTCGCGGTTGGTACGCGACTGCTCTTCGATGGCCACGGCTTGTCCCTGTGACCTCAAACCACGCAGCAAGACCCCCGCCGCCAGCGCCCCCAAGGCCAGCAGCACCCACAACAAACCCAGCCAAGGCGGCAAAAAGGACATCAGGACTCCAGCAGTTGGCGGGCACGTTCGCGCTCGCGTTCGGTCAAAGGCACGGGCGCGGCAGGTGTGCGGCGCATCAAGCGCAGCGCCAGGGCCAATGCACCCAACAACAACACAAAGGGGCCAAACCACAAAAGCCAGGTCACGGGCTTGACCTCGGGCTTGTAGAGCACAAAGTCACCATAGCGGCTGACCAGAAAGCTGCGGATGTCGGCATCGCTTTGGCCCCGCTCGATCAGGCCGCGCAGCTCACGCCGCAAGTCCAATGCCAGCTCGGCATTGGACGAGGCCAGCGATTCGTTTTGGCACACCAGGCAACGCAGCTCGGCCGCGATGTGGTCCCAGCGCGCCTGCACAGCGGCCGACATGGGGGCATCGGTGTGCGCGGCCACAGGCGCGCCCACACCTGGCAAAGTCGCCTGCACAGTCGATGGGACTGAAGCACCGCTGTTCGCAGCATCTGTCGCAACATTGGCCACACCCATTGCCGAACCACCTGGCGCTTGGGCCGCCGCACAGGCGCACCACAGCCCAACGCAGACCAGCATGCCATGAAGCAACACACGCATCAGTTCACCCCCCGCAGCAAGGGCAAGAGTTTTTGCTGCACCACATCGGGCGTCAAAGCCCCGGCGTGCTTGAAACGCACCACGCCCTCGTGGTCGATCAAATAGGTTTCGGGCAAGCCGTACACCCCAAAATCCATGCCCACCCGGCCGTCCATGTCCAGCAGGTTCACGCCAAAAGCCTGGCCGTGTTTTTGCAACCAGGCCTGGCTGCGCGCCGTGGCTTTTTGCACCGATTCGGCGCTGAGTGAGTCTTGACCCGACAGCTCCGAGGCCTGCAGCTCTTTGTAATTGATGCCCACCATCTTCAGGCCGGGCTGGCGGGCCAGCGCCATCAAAATCGGGTGCTCTTCTTTGCAGCCTGCGCACCAGGTGGCCCACAGGTTGACCAGGGTGAGCTGCCCCTTGAACTGCCCTGCGTTGAACACGCCCGGCCCACCCACCACCGGCAACTCAAAAGCCGGTGCGGTGCGGCCAATGAGTGGCGAGGGAATCTCTTGCGGGTTGCGCGTGAGGCCCACCGCCAAAAACACCACCATGCCCAAAAACAACGCCAGCGGCACAAACACCCAGCGTGGCATGCGCCGACTTGGGGCCTTGGCAGACAGCGCGCTCATGACACTGCACCTTTGGCCACAGCGACAGGCGATGCAGCGCGCAAGCCCGACGCACCCAAACCCATGCCCATGTCAGCCTGAGCGCCAGGCGCACGCGCTGCCGAAGGGACCTGCCGGTAACGCCGATCAAACGCCGCCAAGCCACCGCCCAGCACCATGAACACCGCACCCAGCCAGATCCACGACACAAAAGGCTTGTGGTAGACCCGGAAACTCCACTGCGGCGGCTCGCCCGCCAAGGGCTCACCCAAAGACACATAGCGGTCACGCCACAGGTTGCGGTCGATCGCGGCCTCGGTCATGGGCATGGCACTCGACACATAGCGGCGCTTTTCAGGCTGCAGGGTGCCCACTTCACGCTCACGGCCGGGCTCGCCTTCAAACATCTTCATCTGGGCACGCAAGGCGAGGTAGTTGGGCCCCAAGTGCTGGTCCACGCTGAGCAGTTGGTAACGCACACCGGCCACCGTGACCGAGTCGCCCAAGCCCAGACGCACATCGCGCTCGACCTGAAAGGACTTCACGCCTGTGATGCCCAGCACCAGCACCGCCACGCCCAGGTGCGCCACCTGCATGCCCCACCAGGCCAAGCCCGGCGAGCCCGGCAGGCGCAAGCGCTGCACGATTTGCCAAGCGCCCGACAGCACAATCCAGCCACCCAGCGTGCCGCCCATCACCGTGAGCCAGCCGCCTGCGGTGGTCGTGCTGCCCTCCCCCATGGGTGCACCGCCCCAAGTGGCCCACGCGCTGGCCAACAAAAGCGCCAAAGCCCCGGGCACCAGCACCGAGCGCACCGCTGCCCAGCGCGCCACATGCCAAGGCACCACCGTGCCCGGCACCATGGCCAAGAGCAGCGGCACCATCAGGGGCACAAACACGCGGTCGAAATACGGCGGCCCCACCGAGAGCTTGCCCAGGTTCAGCGCATCGATGATCAGCGGGTACAAAGTGCCCAAGAGCACTGCTGCCATGGCCACCACCAAGAGCACGCTGTTGAGCAGCAAAAACGATTCGCGCGAACCGGCCACCGGCTGCGAAGCGTTGGCCCACTGCGGCGCACGCCAGGCAAACAAGGCCAGCGACACGCCCACCACCACGAGCAAAAACAGCAAGATGAAAACGCCCCGTCCCGGGTCGGTGGCAAAGGCGTGTACCGAAGTCAACACGCCCGAGCGCACGAGGAAAGTGCCCAGCAGGCTGAGCGAAAACGCACCAATGGCCAGCAGCACCGTCCAGGCCTTGAACTGCCCGCGCTTGTCGGTGACCATGAGCGAATGGATCAGCGCCGTGGCCACCAGCCAAGGCATGAGCGAGGCGTTTTCCACCGGGTCCCAAAACCACCAGCCGCCCCAGCCCAATTCGTAATACGCCCACCACGAACCCAGTGCGATGCCCAGCGTCAAAAAGCCCCAGGCCGCCACTGTCCACGGCCGCGCCCAACGCGCCCACGCTGCATCCAACCTGCCCGACAGCAACGCCGCCATGGCAAAAGCAAAGGCCACCGACAAACCCACATAGCCCATGTAGAGCATGGGCGGGTGGATCACCAAACCGGGGTCTTGCAGCAAAGGCGTCAAATCACGGCCCTCGGATGGAGCCGGAAACTGCCGCGCAAACGGGTTGGACAATGTGAGGATAAAGGCCAGAAAACCCACCGACACCGCGCCCATCACACCCAGCACCTGCGCCACCAGGGCCTGCGGCAAGCGCCTGGAAAACGTGGCCACCGCCACCGACCACAGCGCCAGCATCAAGACCCACAGCAGCAGCGAGCCTTCGTGACCCGCCCAAATGGCCGACAAACGGTAGGGCGTGGGCAGCAAGGTGTTGGAGTGGTGGGCCACGTACTTGACGCTGAAATCGTGCACATAAAACGCGTGCCACAAAGCGCCAAAGGCCAACACGATCAGCGCCAGTTGCAAGACCGCCAAAGGCCTCGCCAGCGCTTGCCAGCCCGCACGCCGCGCTGACAAGCTGCCCCACAGCGGCAGCACCGCCTGCGCCAAGGCGACCCAGGCCGCCATGATCAAGGCCAAATGACCGGCTTCAGGCCACATAGACAGCTCCGTTCAGATCAGGGCGAGTCATCGCACCACCCCCGCGCCCATGCGGGCCTTGGCCGCCTCGTCCAGCGCGTGCTGGGCTTCGGGCGGCATGTAGTTTTCGTCGTGCTTGGCCAGCACCTCACTGGCCACAAACAGGCGGCCCGCGTCCAGGCTGCCTTGCGCCACCACGCCCTTGCCTTCTTTGAACAAATCGGGCAGCAGGCCCACGTAGCGCACCGGCACCTCGCGCTGCGTGTCGGTCACCACAAAAGCCACCGCCATGCCGTCGCGCTGGATGCTGCCCGCCTTGACCAAACCGCCGACACGAAAATGCCCCTCTTTGGGCGCTTCGCCCGCCACCACTTGCGTGGGCGTGAAGAAAAACACCAGGTTGCTCTGGAAGGCGTTGAGTACAAAAAACAGCGCACCACACACAAGCAGCAAGCCCAGTGCGATGCCAAACAGTCGCTGGTGGCGGCTTTTCATGATGCGGCTCCTGGGGTGAAAGAAGTCTGCTGCGCTGCGGGGTGCGAAGGGCTGGGGCCTGTACCGTTGGGGCCCCTGTGGAGATTGGGGGACTGGGGCACAACAGCATGCACAGACCTGTGATCTGTGTCATCTTCGGCGGCAGCGTCCATGGCCTCGCACACCGCGTCCAGCGCTTGTCGCCTGCCCATGCGTGCGAGCAGCACTTCCAAAACCAGCAAGGCCGCACTCACGCCCATGCTGCCCCACACGTAAACGCCATAGCCGCCCATGGCCCAAAACTCGGCTGCGCTTTGCCAAATCATGCGGCACCTCGCAATGCGTGTTGCGCGCGGTGCGCCATCACCTCGGGCAGTTGTTGCACCCAAGCGGCGTGGCTGTCACGCTCCAAAATCAAACTGCGCACGCGCCACAAAGCGATGGCCGCCGCATACAACCAAATCGCCAAGCTCATCAGCAGCATGCCGGTCAGCATGATGCTGGCCATGCGCGGTGACTGCGTCAGCGACACCGAAGCGCCCTGGTGCAAGGTGTTCCACCACTTGACCGAGAAATAAATGATGGGCACGTTCACTGCGCCCACCACCGCCACCAAGGCGCCGGCCCGGTCCGAGCGGCGCGGGTCTTCAATGGCCGAGGTCAAGGCGATGTAGCCCAAATACAAAAACAGCAGGATCAGCATTGAAGTCAAGCGCGCGTCCCACACCCAGTAAGTGCCCCACATCGGCTTGCCCCACAAGGCCCCGGTCCACAGCGACAAAAAGGCCAGCAAAGCCCCTGTGGGCGCGAGCGCCCGCGTCATCAGGCCCGACAAACGCGTGTTGAACACCAGACCCAGCACACTCCAAAACGCCATGGCCAGGTAAATGACCATGGCCATCCATGACACGGGCACATGGATGTAAATGATGCGGTAGGCTTGGCCCTGCTGCGCGTCGGACGGCGCGACCATGAAGCCCACCCACAAACCCGCCAGCGCAAGCGCCGTGGCCAGCAGCGCCAGCCAGGGCCAGATGCGCCCAGCCAAGGGGTAGAAGTGCTGCGGCGCGGCGTAGTGAAAGAGCTTCATGGTCCGTTCCTCTTCATTCCAGCGCCAAGCGCAAAGCCGCTGCACAGGCCCAGGGGCTGAGCGCCGCCGAAGCCAGCAAGAGCGCCAACAAAATGGACACATGCGCCTCGGCCCCCAGGCCGCGCATCTGTGCATCGACCGCGCCCGTGCCAAACACCAGCACCGGCACATACAAAGGCAAGAGCAAAAGCGACTGCAGCACCCCGCCGCCGCGTACACCCAAGGTGAGGGCCGCACCGATCGCGCCCAGCAGTGACAGCACGGGCGTGCCGATCAAGAGCGTGAGCGCCAGCATGCCCAAGGCCTCTGGCCCCAAACCCAACTGCAGGCCCAAGAGCGGCGACAGCATCACCAAGGGCAGGCCCGAGATCAGCCAATGCGCCAGCAGCTTGGCGCTGACCAGCCAAGGCAGGGGCGCGGCCGACAGCGCCAGCTGCTCCAGGCTGCCGTCCTGGTGGTCGGCATCGAACAAACGGCCCAGGCTCAGCATGCTCGCCAGCAAAGCCGCCACCCACAACACTCCCGGCCCGATCAGGCGCAGTGTGTCCGGCTCGGGGCCGATGGCCAGCGGAAACAAAGCCGCCACCAACACAAAGAAAAACACCGCGCCCAACCACTCGGCCTTGCGCCGCAGGGCCAGGCGCAGGTCGCGCCGCAGCACGCCGCCCATGGCCTGCCAAGGGCTGGGCAGCATGGGCTGAGCCGCAAGCGCTGACACAGGGGCGGTCATGGCGGGGGTGTTCATGCGTGGCCCAACTGCAAGCGCGCACCTGGGCCTTGCAGACCCACATCGTGGTGGCTGGTCATGACCACCGCGCCACCTGCATCCACATGCGACTGCAGCAAGGCGCGTGCCGTGGCGGTGGCCTGCACGTCCAAGCCCACCAGGGGCTCGTCCAAAATCCACAGCCGCGCCGGGCTGGTGCGCAAACGCGCCAAGGCCACACCTTGCCGCTGGCCTTGCGACAAGACCCGCACGGGCAGGTGGGCCCGGCTTTGCAGGCCCTGCGCGGCCAGCGCTTGCAGCGCCTGCTGGCGGCTGAGCACCAAGCCGCTGACCTGGGCATCGGCGCACAGGTTTTCACAAGCGGTCAGATCGGGCTTGAGGCCCAGCGCGTGGCCGATGTAATGCAGCACCGAACGGTCGGGGCGCGAAAGCGAAGAAGAAGGCCACCGCACCTGGCCGCGCGCCGCCGGGGACAGGCCGCACAGGATGCGCAGCAAACTGGTCTTGCCGCAGCCGTTGCCGCCTTCGATGTGCAACCAGCTGCCCGCGGGTACAGAAAAGCTCACGCCCTCGAACAAGGTCCGCTGGGCCTTTTGGCAGGCCAGGTCCATCGCTGTGAGCACCCAAGACGCCATGAAAGGACTTTCCGGTCGGTTGTAGACGAAGCAAAGTGTAACGATGGATTGACACTTTGTGTCCTCAAAGCCTTGTTTCAGGCTAGTAAATCAGGGTATGCCCTGAGTTGGGGGTTGGAAATGGATACAAAAAAACCGCCCGAAGGCGGTTTTGGAGGTCTCTGCGGGAAGTAGACCGCTTTAACCAGAAGGCATCAAGCCTTTTTGGCCCAAGCCGAGCACCAGCCCTTGGCAGCCACTTGTTTGCCCGCAAACAAGGGGCAGCCACCGGCTGCAGCACCGGCCTTGCCTTGGAACAGCGCGCAGTTGGCGCAGTTGGAGCCGGCTGCGAACTTGGGGTTCTTGGCCTTGTCCACTTTGGTGCCGTCAGCTTTGTAGGCCAGTCCTGCCGCTTGGGGGTCTTTCTCGTCCACCATGGCTTGGGCAGAAGCCTCGCTCACAGCCAAAACGGCGGTGGCAGCAGTGGCCACTTGCATCATGAACACGCGGCGGGTCGATGAGAGGGAAGAAAAACGGGACATAGAAGATTCCTTGGAAGAAACAGTCAGAAAATACTGAACAGTTCATTGTGCGCCACATCAGTCACTTTGTCATTCAGCCCAAGATACTTGAGCAAAACACACAGGAAAGACCCTGCTTTTAAATGTCAACCGCCATGGACAGTGGCGTGTCAGAATGCAGCTTTGTTTTCATACGCACCAGACACAAGGGTTTTGACATGCTGCAACTGCTCATCGGATTGGCCCTCTTTTTGGGAATTCACTCACTGCAAAGTCTGGCCTCGCAGGTGCGCCAAAACAGCATCGCCCGCTGGGGGCCTCTGGGTTTTAAGGCCGTTTATGCCGCAGTGGCTGTCCTTGGGCTTTATCTGCTGGTGCAAGGTTACGGCCAGGCACGGCTGGACCCGGTGGTGCTGTGGACACCCCCGCGTGGCATGCAGCACGCGACCATCTTGCTGATGTGGGTGGCCATGGTCTTGCTCGTGGCCAGTTATGTGCCCGGCAACCAGATCAAAGCCAAAATGCGCCACCCCATGACCTTGTCGGTCAAGGTCTGGGCGCTGGGGCATTTGCTGTCGAATGGCAACTTGGCCGATGTGCTCTTGTTTGGAGGTTTCCTTGTCTGGTCAGTACTGGTATTTCGTGCGGCCCGAAAGCGCGATCGCCAAAGCCTTCACTCTGCGCCCGAAGGCAAGCTGCTGAGCACTTTGCTGGCCGTGGTGGTGGGCACTGGCGTATGGGCCGCATTTTTGATGGGCGGCTTGCACCTCTGGCTGGTGGGCGTGATGCCTTTCACCCGCGCTGTTTGATGGCAGACTGACGTGCAAGCCACTGGTTCGCCTTCTGCTCCGAACGTTGTTGCGCCAGCTGGGGTCCCCGCTCGCAAGTTGTGCACCGACTGCGGCCTCTCGCGCACCGATGAACCCAAACGCTGCGGCCAGGCCTGCCAGTTCATCCAGCCCGATTACCCGGGCTTGGAGCAGCGTGTGCATGGCCGTGTGCGCCAAACCAACACCCCCGTCCAAAGCGCCCAACCCGACGAACTGTTTTTCGGTCCCTACCAGCAGATCCTGAGCGCCCGCTTGGATCCGCCCACCCAAGGCGCGCAGTGGACCGGCATCACCACCCGCTTGGCCGAAGTGTTGCTCGAAAAAGGCCTGGTGGACGCCGTGATCGCCATGGCCGCCGACCCGCACGACCGCTGGCGGCCGCGCCCGGTGCTGGTCACCCGCGCCGAAGACATGGCGCAATGCCGGGGCATGCGCATGGGTTACGCGCCGCTGCTGAGTCTGGTGGAGCCCGCCTTGGCACAAGGCCACAAGCGCTTGGCCGTGATCGGCATCCCCTGCCAGATTTACGCCCTGCGCGCCATCCAGCCCCAGCTCGAACGCGAGCAAGGCTTGGAGCAACTCTACGTGATCGGCACGCCGTGCTCTGACAACACCACCACCGAAAACTTCCACCAGTTTCTGGGCCTGATTTCGGACCGACCACAAGACATCAGCTATGTCGAGTTCCGCGCCGATTACAAGGTGGAGGTGCGCACCGACCAGGGTGACAAGCGCCTGATCCCGTTTTTGAACCTGCCGCTGTCCACCTTGCCGCCGGACTTTTTCCCACTGACCTGCCGCACCTGCGTGGACTACACCAATGTGCTGGCCGACATCACCGTGGGCTATATGGGCGGGCACGGCCAGCAATGGTTGCTGGTGCGCAACGAACGCGGCCAAGCGGTGCTGGACGGCATTCAGGCGCAATTGGTCACCAGCGCCCCCATCAGCCAAGGCAAAAGGGCGGGCCCGGTGCGCGGCTTCATGGCCAACACCGAACGCGCCGCCGGGGGCCTGCCGCTGCGGCGCATGCCCGCCTGGATCAAACCGCTGGTCAACTGGCTCATGCCTCGGGTGGGGCCACGCGGCCTGGAGTTTGCGCGCGCTCGGGTCGAGATGAAGGCCATCGAGTCCATCTTGCACCTGCGCCGCGAGGCCCCTGCACGCATCAAAAACATGCTGCCGCAACATGTTTGGGATTTGGCGGCACCTTATGGTTTGAAGCCGCAAACCCGACCTGAATCCGACAAAGTGGACAACACCCCCCACAAAACCTGAACGCAAGAGCCAATTAAAAGTGTAAATTTAACTTGACACTTCGCTGTGTCTTTTGGATGATGGGGCGAGAACAGTTTTGCGGAATGCCCCCTATGGCTTTGACCTTCCCTTTTGCGGCCATTGTTGGTCAAGATGAAATGACCCTCGCCATCCAAGTGGTGGCGGTGGACCCGTCGATTGGCGGCGTGCTGGTCTTGGGCGACCGGGGCACCGGCAAATCCACCGCCGTGCGGGCGCTTGCCGACCTGTTGCCCCCGATTTCGGTCGTCAAAGGCTGCCCTTACCGCTGTGACCCGGCCAAACCGGCGGGTGCCTGCCCGGTTTGTCAGGCGCGCGACCCCAAAGCCAAAGTCGCCACCGAGCGCCAGAGCGTGGCTGTGGTCGACCTGCCTTTGGGTGCGACCGAAGACCGTGTGGTCGGCGCACTCGATCTGGAAAAAGCCCTGTCACAAGGCGTCAAGTCCTTCGCCCCCGGCCTGCTGGCCCAGGCGCACCGCGGCTTTTTGTACATCGACGAGGTCAACCTGCTCGATGACCACCTGGTGGACCTGCTGATCGACGTGGCCGCCTCGGGCGAAAACCTGGTCGAACGCGAAGGCCTGAGCGTGCGCCACCCGGCTCGCTTTGTGCTGGTGGGCAGCGGCAACCCCGAAGAAGGCGAGCTGCGCCCACAACTGCTGGACCGCTTTGGCCTGTCGGTGCAGGTGCGCACCCCCCAAGACCTGGCGCTGCGCGTGAGCATCATCAAACGCCGTGACGCTTTCGACAAAGACCCCACCGCCTTCAAAGCGCTGTGGCACAAGGACAACCAAAAGCTGCAAAAACGCATCCTCAAAGCGCGTGACCTGCTGGACGAGGTCGAGGTCAGCGACGACATGCTGATGCTTTGCGCCCGTCTGTGCCAGCAGCTGGGCACCGACGGCCTGCGCGCCGAGCTCACGCTGCTGCGGGCCACCCGCGCTTATGCCGCGCTGCAAGGCCACAAAGCGGTCAAGCCTGAGCACCTGCAAAGCATGGCCCCGCTGGCACTTCGCCACCGCTTGCGCCGCAACCCGTTGGACGACACCGACTCGGGCGCGCGCGTGCAGCGCAGCTTGCAAGAAGTGCTGGCCGCCTGAGTCCTTGATCAGACCCACCATGTTTGCACCGACCCTCTCCTGCAGGCGCGACGCCCTCGCCGCGATTGGCCCCTGGCAAACCTCCCACCATCGCCCCGAGGGCGGGGCTCCCACAAAGATATTCCCTTGTAGGAGCGGCGCCCTCGCCGCGATAAGTCCTTGCCACCCGCACCCATCGCTTCGAAGACGAAGCTCCTGCAAATCCGCTCTTCAACCCTGACATGCCCCGTCAAGCACCCTCCCTGTCTGCGCCCACTGATCCCATGGAGCGTTGGAACGACGCGCTCACCACGCTTCAGTTGCTTCAACTGAGCCCCCATGGTTTCGGCGGCGTGTGCCTCAGCGCGCCACACGGCCCGGTGCGCGAGCGCTGGCTGCAAGCGCTGGCGGGGCTGGGCATCGGCTTGGTCAAAGTACCCGGCTCGGTGGACAGCGAGCGGCTGCTGGGCGGCATCGACCTGGCCCACACCCTGCAAACTGGTCAGCTGCACATGCAAGCAGGTTTGTTGCAACAAGCCGACCAAGGCCTGGTCTGCCTGCCCATGGCCGAACGCCTGTCGCCCGCCCTGCTCGCGCCTTTGGTGCAAGCGCTGGAGCAAGGCCGAGTCCCACCCACCCGCCACAGCGCAGCCCCCACACCCACCCGCTTTGGCGTGGTGGCGCTCGACGAATCCTTGTCCGACGAGCCCGGCGTGGGCGCGGCCCTGGCCGAGCGCCTGGGCGTGTGGCTGGACCTGAACGAACTCTCGCCCAGCGACATCCACGCGGCGTTGCAAGAAGACAACGAATCGGATGGCCTGCAGATTCGCCTCAGCCCCGGTGCTTTGGCCCGCGCTCGCGAGCAACTGCCGCAAGTGCAAGCAAGTGACGAGCACATGCAAGCGCTTTGTGCGGCGGCTTTGGGTTTGGGCATTGGCTCATTGCGTGTGCCCAGCCTGGCGCTGCGCGTGGCTTGCGGCCATGCGGCGCTGAACGGGCGCAGCACGCTGGACGCCGACGATCTGGGTTTTGCCGCGCGCTGCGTGCTCGCGCCTCGCGCCACGCAATGGCCAGCCGAGCCGTCTGCGCAAGAATCAGAACCAGCGCCACCGGAGGACGCCACACCGCCACCAGAGCCGCCTGAGCCCCCAGACAACGCCGATCAAGCGCCGGAAAACGACACTGAAAAAGACAAGGACCCGGACACAGCCCCACCACCTGAACAGAACGCCGAACAGAACACTGAACCGAGTGCCGAAGACCTGCAAGAGATGATGGTCGCCGCCGCCTTGGCCAGCTTGCCGCCGCACATGCTCGACGCACTGATGACGCGCCAAGGTGCGGCCAGCCACAACACCTCGGGCCGCAGCGGCCAAACCCGCGCGGGTTCGCAGCGCGGCCGCCCCCTGCCCCCACGCCCAGGCCGCCCCGGCGGTCAGGCCCGCCTGCATGTGCTGGCCACCTTGCGCGCCGCCGCGCCCAAGCAGCGGCTGCGACAAGCACACAGCACCGGTCGAGTCGCCATCCGAGCCGAAGACTTCCACATCCAGCGCTACCAGCAACGCGCCTCCAGCTGCCTGATCCTGGCACTCGACGCATCCGGCTCAGCCGCTTTGCAGCGCTTGGCCGAGGCCAAGGGTGCGGTCGAGCTGCTGCTGCAGCAATCCTATGCCCGCCGCGACAGCGTGTGCATCGTGTCCTTTCGTGGCGCGCAGGCCCAGCTGCTGCTGCCCATGACACGCTCGCTGGTGCGTGCCAAACGCGCCATGACCGGCCTGCCCGGCGGCGGCGGCACGCCCTTGGCGCTGGCCCTGAAAATGGCGCACGAACAAGCGGCACAGTTGCAGCGCCAAGGCGTCACGCCGATTTTGGTGGTGCTGAGCGACGGCCGCGCCAACGTGACGCTGCAAGGCTTGGGCGGCCGCGCCCAAGCGCAAACCGATGCACAAAACTGGGGCCAGCAGTGGCGCGCCAGCGGCCACCGCGCCTTGTGGATCGACACCTCGATGCACCCCGACGCGCAAGCGCAGCAACTGGCGGCCACCATGGGCGCAAGCTACCTGCCCATGCCGCAGGTGCAGTCGCAGCGCATGGCCCTCGCCATCGAGCGGGTGCGCAACCCCGGCGCGTGAAACGCCTGATCGGCCTGCAACGACCCGACACACCGCTACATTCGCCACACTCGCCATGTTTGAAAGCTTTTATCCCGGCATGTCTTGGTCCGATCACCGGACGCACTGGCCACATGCACAGCACAGCCGCTTTGTGCAAGCGGGTGGCATCCAGTGGCATGTGCAGCAAATGGGCCAAGGCCCGTGCATGCTGCTGCTGCACGGCACCGGCTCGGGCAACTTCAGCTGGCGTGGCCTCATGCCCGCACTGGCTGAGCACTTCACCGTGGTCGCCCCCGACCTGCCCGGCCACGCCTTCACCAGCCGGGGCCCCGAGGGCGCGCTGTCGCTGCCCGGCATGGCAGAAGGCCTGCGGGCCTTGATGCTGCAGCTCAAGCTCACGCCGCAGGTCATCGTCGGCCACTCGGCGGGCGCGGCCATAGCCGCGCACATGGCGCTGAACTTTGACAGTGCCTCGCGCAGCACCCTGATCGGCTTGAACCCCGCCTGGTTGCCGCTGCCCGGCGTGGCGTCGTGGCTGTTCGGCCCTGCCGCAAAATTAGCGGCACTCAACCCGCTGTCCGCCTGGGCCACCGCCAAGCTGGCGGCCAAACCCGGTGCGGTGGCCGAGTGGATCGCACGCACCGGCTCCACGCTCGACGCGCAAGGGCTGGATCTGTACACCCGCGTGCTGTGCGACTCGGGCCATGTGCACGGCGTGTTGTCGATGATGGCGGCCTGGCGGCTCAAGCCCCTGGCCGCTCGCCTGCACGAGATCCGCAACCCGGTGTTCATGCACATCGGGGCACAAGACCAAACCGTGCCCCCGGCTTTGGCCAAGGAGGCCAGCCAGCGCTTGCCGCAAGCGCACCTGCACGTTCAAGCGGGCCTCGGCCATCTGGCCCACGAACAAGACCCGGCGGGCACGGCGTCATTCATCCTGCGCAGCTGCGGCATTTGACGCAAATCCACACGCGCTTTGCGGCGCTGAGCCTGTGGTAGTTTCAATGCATGGTGTTGTCGCTCGATTTTTTGTCTTTGCCTTTGTTGGCGGCTGCGGCGCTGGTGTTCATCAGCGTGCTGGCCGGGGTGTTTTCGGCCCGCATCGGCTTTTCTTTCCTGCTGATTTTTTTGGTGGTGGGCATTTTGGCCGGGGTCGATGGCCCGGGAGGTCTGGCCTTTGACGATTTTCGCTTGAGCTTTTGGGTCGGCAACGTGGCGCTGGCCGTGATTTTGCTGGACGGCGGCTTGCGCACCCAGATGGACACTTTCCGAACGGGCTTGCGGCCCGCGCTTTTGCTGGCCACGCTGGGTGTGGTGCTGTGCACCGCCATCACGGGCGCGGCTGCGTATTGGCTGCTCGATTTGCCCTGGCCGCTGGCCTTGCTGGTGGGGGCCATTGTCGGCTCGACCGATGCGGCGGCGGTGTTTTCGCTGCTCAAGTCCTCCGGCGTGCAACTCAACGAACGTGTGGCCGCCACGCTGGAGATCGAGTCGGGCATGAACGACCCGATGGCGGTCTACCTCACCATCACCTTCATTGCCATGGCGCTGGCCATGGGTGGACCCGGCAGCGCATCGCTCGGCGTGTCCGAGGTGCTGCTGTCGCTGCTGCAGCAACTGGGCTGGGGCAGCGTGCTGGGCTTGGGTTGCGGCTGGGCGCTGGCCGAATTGCTCAAACGCCTGGGCCGGGGCGAAGACGGCGGCGGCGGCATCCGAGCCCTGCTGATTGTGTCGGGCGGCCTCACGGTGTTTGCCTTCACCACTTGGTTGGGCGGCTCGGGCTTTTTGGCGGTTTACCTGATGGGCGTGGTGGTCGGCAACCGGGCGCGTCGCCAAGTGCGCGCGTCTTTGTCGGCCATGGACGGCTATGCGTGGCTGTCGCAGGCGGGCATGTTCTTGTTGCTGGGTTTGCTGGTCACGCCCTCCGAGTTGCTGCGCACGCTGTGGCCAGCGCTGGGGGTCTCGTTGGTGCTGATGGTGGTGGCCCGCCCGATCTCGGTCTGGCTGTGCCTCAAGCCCCTGCACTTTTCGGGGCGCGAAATCACCTTCATCTCCTGGGTGGGCCTGCGCGGCGCGGTGCCGATTGTGCTGGCGGTGTTTCCGGTGATGGCCGGGGTGGAAGGGGGCAGCATTTACTTCAATGTGGCCTTCACCGTGGTGCTGACCTCGCTGGTGCTGCAGGGATCCACCATCGCCTGGAGCGCGCGCCGCCTGAACGTGGTGGTGCCCGATCTGGACGACACCGAACATGCCCGTTTGGTGTTTGGCGACTTTGTCTTGGCGGCCACCACCTCCATGGGCGAGTTGTGCGCGTTTTACGGTTTGGAACTGCCCTGCGATGCCGACAAAACCGTGGGCCAATGGCTGGCCGACAGTTTGCATCGACCGCCCGTGCACGGCGACACGGCGCACCTGGGCCAAGCCGAGATCAGCGTGCGCGCCACCCAAGGCAACCGCATCACGCAGGTGGGCATCCGCATCACCTGAGGCGGTTTCAAAAAGACCTGATCTGCCCGTTCAGCGCAGAAAATCCGCCACAGCCTTCAACGACAGCTGCACCGCTTCTTCTTGCGGCAAATGACCGACGTTGGGCCAAGACACCAAACGGCTGCCGGTGATGGCTTGCAGGTAATCGCTGGCATTGCTCACCGGGATCATGGCATCGGCCTCGCCCCAGACCAGCAAGGTGGGGGCTCGGATTTGGCGCAGCAGTGGCCCGGGCTCTTGCAGCACGGTTTGCGCCAAACGGTCGAGCATGGCCTGGCGCGCCCCGGGGGCCAAAATCAAATCGTGGTAGCGCGTGGTCACGGCATCACTGAGCGACTCGGGCTGGGCATAGGCCGCTTGCAGGTTCATGCGCAGCAAAGGCTTGGGCAGCACATGGCGCATCAGGCCCAGCGTGGCGGGCACCTCCATGGCCTTGCCGTATTCAAAGCCAAAACTGGCAAAACCATCCGGGGCCACCAGCACCAGTTTGTCGGTGCGCTCGGGAAACTTGGCCGCAAAAGTCCAGGCGATGCGCCCACCCATGGAGTGGCCCACCAGACTGGCACGGGGCAAGCCCAAGTCGTCCAGCAAGGCGATCAGCAGCTGCAAGCTGCGCTCGTCGCGGTAGTCGTGCGCCGGGTCGGGCGGGCTCAGGCCGCTGCCGGGCAGGTCAATGCGCACCACGCGGTGCGTGGCGGCCAGGCCTTGGGCCCAGGCGTCCCAAGTTTGCAAACTCGAACCAAAGCCGTGCAACAAGACCACGGCTGGCCGGGCAGGCGCGCCATCGTGAACGGCAGGCGGTTGACCACTGTCTCGGACATGCAGCTGCCACGGCCCCACACGGCGCAGGTCAGACGGGGCCGCCAAGTAACGCGCTTCCAAAGTGGCTCGCGGCAGATCAGGTGTCCACAGCCAAAGCGACAGCCAAGTCAGGAAAGTCAGGGCCAGCATGTGCCAAGGCCTGATCATGCGGCGCAGCTCGCGTGTGCGAAACAGGCCATGGCTACAAAGAGAACATCAGCAGCAAGACCATCTGAAAGCCGTAAATGATCATCAGGCCCAGTTTGTAGGTATCGCGCAAAGTGTCCGACAGGCGCTGCATCTTGCGGTCCAGCCACCAGTAAGCCGCGCCACACATCGCGGTCATCAACACAAAAATCGTGGCCATCAAAGTCAGGGGCATAGGCGTTGGGTGTTTGAGGTTGAGCGTTTTAGTTCAGCGTTCGGTGTTGGGCGTTTTATTGATACAGCGCTGTCAAATTTAAGGTGAACGGTTTTGTTGGGCACAACAATCGGTGTGGGAGCCCCGCCCTTGGAGCGATGGGCAGTGTTCTACAAGGCTCCATCACGACAATGACGCCGCTGCAACATAAAAGCGTACATGCCATCTTCATCGGGCTGGATCCATAGCTTAGGTGTTGAGCGTTGGGCGGCGCTTTGATTTTTCATGCTGAGCTCTCAACAATGAACGCTCAGCGCACGCTGCAGGGCATCAGGTTCGCGCCAGGCCCAGCAGGTGGGCCATGTCCTTGACGAAGATGCGCACATGGGCCATGGGGTCCTTGCGGGCCAATTCCTTGTTCATGTACGACTCAAAGGTCAGGCGCTGCACATCGCGGTCTTCGCAGATCTTGACGAACTTTTCGCGGCGTTTGTCGTTTTGGTACCAGAAGTACTGCATCACACCCAAGATCCAGAACACCCGGCCGTGCTGCTTCATGAAGCTCTTGCGGCCTTGTTTCAGGCAGGCGCTGTTGCCGGTTTTCAGGGCCTCATGGGCGGCCTTGGCCACGCGCCGGGCGCAGTCCATGGCGTAATAAATGCCTTCGCCCGAGGACGGGGCCACCACACCTGCGGCGTCGCCAATGACCACCACGTCGCGGCCGTTGTCCCACTGGGGCAAGGGCTTGAGCGGAATGGGTGCGCCTTCGCGGCGCAAAGTGGGCGCATCTGTCAGGCCTGCGATGGCGCGCAAGCGCGCTGTGGCGCTGCGCAGCGAATACCCCTTGTCGGCGCTGCCCATGCCCACACTCATGGTCTTGCCGTGCGGAAACACCCAGCCATAAAAGTCGGGCGAGACTTCGCCTTGGTAGTACACGTCGCAGCGCGCCGCGTCGTAGCCGGGCTGGCCCACAGGCGACTCGATGATCTCGTGATAAGCAAACACGTATTTGGTTTTGTGCGCGTTGGGAATGGCTTGTCGTGCCACTTCCGAGCGTGCACCGTCCGCCCCCACCACCATGCGGGTGGACACCTTGATCGGCTGGGCGTGTTCCAGCGCGGCATGCTCTTTGGGCGTGACCGGGGTGAAGTGCACCCACAACTGGCCGCTGTCGTCGTGCTCGAGTTTGTCAAAAATGGCCTGACGACGCACCGCACCCGACTGGGCAGCGCGATCGCGCAAATACTCGTCGAACTCGTCACGGTCCACCATGCCGACAAAGCCGTTGTCGATGGGGATGTCGACCTTGTTGTCGGTGGGTGAGATCATGCGGGCACAACGGACCTTGGCCACCAGCAGGTGGTCGGGGATGTCAAAGTCCTGGATCAGGCGCGGCGGGATCGCGCCACCACAAGGCTTGGTGCGGCCCTGGCGGTCCAACAGCAATACACGCCAGCCTTGGCGCACCAGGTCATGAGCGGCCGTGGCTCCCGAAGGCCCACCCCCCACCACCACGAAATCAAAATCGGTCTGGTTCATGAGCTTGACCCACCTTTCAACAATACGGGACCATCAAAACGCAAAGGCGTGCGCTGTACTGCCGGGCCCGTGCGCAGGCGCAAAGCCACCGCCGCCGACACCGCAAACATGAGCCCTTGCATGCCAAACACAGCCGCATAGGCCGTGCGCTGTTCACCCAAAAGTGCATGGGCCAAATCGCTGGCGGCCGTGCCCAGCAAACCGCCCAAACCAAAGGCCGCCGCTTGCGCCGCGCCCCACAAACCCATGCGCGTGCCTTCGCGGCCTGGACCGCCTTCACCAGCCAAACGCATCATGGTGGCAATCGCCGCGATCGAAAACGCGCCGTTGGCCACCCCCAAAAACACCACATTGGCCTGCAGCGGCCAAGCCGCGGACAAGGCCGAGCTGACCAAACCCACCGTGGCCAGCGCCGAAAACAGGCAGCCGCCCACCATCCAGGCCTGCACAGACCCCAGCCGTCCCGCCACCCAACGCGAACCGGCACCGGCCACCGCCAGCATGCCGATCAGCACGCCCATGTGGTGCCAGCCCGACAGCTGCGTGGTTTGCCCCGGTGTGAAGCCGTGCACCGCGCCCGCAAAGGGCTCCAAAATCAAATCCTGCGCGCTGTAGGCCAACATGGACATGAAAACAAACACGGTGAAGGTGCGCGCTGCCGGATCGGCCCACACCTCTTTGAAGGCTTCTTTGAAATCTTGCTTTTGTTGGCGCTCGGCGGCCTCGCTTCGCACAGGCACCGTCTGCGGATCAGCGTCTTTTTCCAGGCCCCACAAACACAGGGCCGTGATCAAGGCGGTCAGCACACTCAAACCCGCCGAGACCTGGAGCAGCACCTGCGGGCTGTAGGGGTCAATCAGCTTGCCCACCACACCGGCAGTGACGGCAAAGCCCACAATCATCATCAACCACACCGTGGTGGCCGCAGGGGCGCGGCGCTCGTCAGGCACACGTTTGGCCATCAGCGCCAGCAGCGATGTGCCGCAAGCGCTCACACCCAAGCCAATCAGGCTGAACGACAACCAAGCCAACAACGCGCCATAAAACGGCTCGGTGGCCATCCACACCGTGGCCCACGCGGCCGTGAAGCCGCCCGCACCCAGCACGAGCATGCCGCCCATCATCCAGGGGGTGCTGCGGCGGCCTTTGTCAGCCCCAAAACCCATGCGCGGGCGCACCATCTGCACCGCGTAATGCCAAGCCACCAAAAAGCCGGGCAGCAAGGCCGGCAGCGCGAGCTCTACGACCATGATGCGGTTGAGCGTGGAGGTGGTCACCACCACCACCGCCCCCAAACAGGCCTGAATCAGGCCCAAGCGGATGATCTGAAACCAACCAAACACTGGCATGTTCAACGCTGTGCTCATAAAGCCCCCACGGTGTGTTGCAACTGATTCAACTGGCGCAGGCCCCAGGCGCTGACCATCATGCCGCTGACAAACAGCGGCACGCCAAAGGCCGACACATGCAAAGCCCGCTCCACCGGGTGGCGCAAAAATTTGGCCATCGAGGGCCCTTGCAAAACCGCCAAAACCAAGACAGCCGCGGCGTGCCATGGCAGTTGCCAGCTCAAAAGCAATGCCGACACCACCACCTGCGGCACCAGCATGAACACACAGGCGGTGCGGGCTGCGCCGTGCGCACCCAGCTGCACCGGCAGCGACGCCACGCCCATGCGGCGGTCACCTTCAATGGCCTTGAAATCGTTGAGCGTCATGATGCCGTGCGCCCCCACGCTGTAGAGCAGCGCCAGCGCCACCGAATGCGGGCCGGGCCAGGCTCCGCCCAGCATGACGGCCGTGCCCGTGAGCCAAGCCAGCCCCTCATAACTCAAGGCGCAAGCCGCGTTGCCCCACCAGCCGTTGTTTTTCAGGCGCACTGGTGGTGCGCTGTAGGCCCACGACAGCGCAATGGCCAAGGCGCAGGCGGCAAAGCCCCAAGGCCCCATGAGCGTGGCCCAGATCAGCGACAGCGCGGTCCAGGCAATGGCAATGCCCAGCCCCCAGCGCCCGGGCATTCGGCCCGAGGGGATGGGGCGGTTGGGTTCGTTGATGGCGTCCACATGCCGATCAAACCAATCATTGACGGCTTGGCTGCTGGCACACACCAGCGGGCCAGTCAGCACGAGGCCCAAGAGCAGCAAACCCCAATGCGCGCTCAGGGCCTGACCCGAGGCCACCACCCCGCAGGCAAAGGCCCACATGGGCGGGAACCAGGTGATGGGTTTGAGGAATTCGGCCACCGTGCGCAAAGCGGGCCGGGTGAGCACGGCCGATGCAAGGTGCGAAGCCTGAAGTGGGGGCGAAGGGGCCAGAGGCGGGGTGTCCATGCCCCCATTGTGAAGATCGCTTTTAAAATGTCAACTAGGATTGACACTTACCGTCAATTTAAATTGACATTCTTCAAGGATTGTCTGCCTCAGCCTCGGCCACCATGCCAAAGCGACGCAGTTTGACGTACAGACTTTGGCGTGACAAACCCAACATTTCCGCAGCCGAAGCGCGGTTGTTGTGGGTCAATTCCAATGCGGCTTCGATGCACATGCGCTCAATGGTGTCCACCGTCTCACCCACAATGTCTTTGATGGGTCTGCGGCCCACCAACTGTGACAATTCGGCAAAGGGGTTGATTTGGCTTTGTGCCACCGAGGCCCCGCCTTGCAGGCGACGGTCCATGTCGCGCACAAAAAAGGCGTACATGGGCTCGGGACGCGCCAGGCACACCGCCGAAACCTCGACCGGCAAAGTCATGCCTGACAAAGTACGCACTTCGGTGGCGAAATTGCGCACGGGCAGTTGCTGGCGCAAACTGGTGTTGAGCACACCCCAATCGACCGATCCGCGCAACAACCAGCGCTCCAGACTTTGCCCCACCACTTGGGAAGAAGCGGTCAAGCCCAGCAAGGCCATGCCTTCTTCGTTGACGCTTTTGATCACACCCGAGGTGTCGGTCAACAACCAACCGTCGGGGAAACGCTCCATGGCTTCGCTCAGTGCCGCCGATGAGCCACTGTCCTGACGCGCGACCACCGTGCTTTCCCGGGTCACCAAGCGCACCAAAAACTGCGCCCCGCCCTCTTGGCGAAACACCGTGGCCGACACCGTCCACGCCGAGGGCAAACCCGCCACGCGGGCCGAACACATCTCGATGCGGCCAGTGGCCAGCGCCATGCGCAGCAAAGACTGCACTTCGCCTTGGCTGTCGCCTTCAAAACACTCCCGCACATCACGTCCGACCAGGCGTTTGCCCGCGTCTTTGAGCAAGGCTTGTGCACCCACATTGGCCTCGAGTACACGCTGCGTGGCGGCGTCCACCATCAACACAGCCTCGGAAGAGGTGTCAAACAGGACACGGTAACGGGCCTCAATGTGACGCAGACGCAAATAATCGCGCTCCATCGATTGCTGGGTTTCAACCAGGCGACGTTGCAATTCGGCCAGGCTTTCGAGATCGCGGCCCATGGCCAACAACTTGCCTGCCCCCAGGGGCAACACCACGTATTGAATGGCCACCTCGTTGCCGACGGGCGAGAGGTGGTTCACATGCCGCCAGCGCAGCACATCGGGCGCCCCCTGCGAGTGCAGCATTTCCTGAATTTTGCTGCGACTTTCGCTGGTGACGGTATCGATCCAGCGGCGACCGACCCAAGACTGGCAACCCAAAGCCGCCAAGGTGTCGCGCCCCGTGGACACATCCTCAATCAGCCCCATGGGGTCCATGACCAAAGTGACGTCCGACACCACACCCAGCAACTGGGTGAAGGTGGCGGCATCTAAAGAGGGAAGCTTCATGTTGTAAACCAAACGGGTTTGAGCATCAGGAAGTTGACACTTGAATTTGTCATACAAGTATAGACCCCTGAGGGTATACCTCGGCCATAACAGCGAAATTTAAAGGTAATAAAAATGATCTAACTGACAATTTAAACCCCTTTTGCCAGTGGCAAAGCCATCTGAAGTGTGAGCCATGCCACCGTGCCCGGCGCATCTTGCGCCACAACTTGTGCGGGCATGCCCACCAAACGATGCGGTGCGACATGGGCCATCGGGCCGCCGACAAACAGACGCACAGCGAGGTTGTCCGCGCCTGCCAGCAGTTGTGGCAACACACTGTTCATGGCGTCCAAATGTCGATCGGTGCTGACCGAGATGCCCACCGCGTCAAACCATTCGGATTGAAACAAGCGCTTGAACTCCGCCACATCCTGGGGGACACCCAGCGTGACCAGCCAACCCGCCCGTTTGAAAAACTCACTCAACATGAGCAAACCCATGCTGTGTTGAGCGCCAGGCTCGGTCATGAGCAACAAACTCAGTCCATTGCATTGGGCGGGCGTTTCGTGCAAAAACTCGGCACTGAAATCATGCAGCAGCTGCTGCAAGTGAGTCGAAGCAATGGTGGTCATGGCGAAATCGAGCCGGTCAGAACACCACCAATCCCCCAGCAAACGCGCACAAGGCGTGATGCCTTGCAAATAGATGTCCTCCAGGGACTGCCCTTGACGTTGCCAGCCAAAAACCACTTGACGCGCCGCGTCCAGGCCTTGCAAACAAGCTTGCGCCAGGATCTGGATCTGGGCCAGGTCGAGTGCCGACTTGCCCGTGAAGGACGTGCCACCCACCAAGCGCGGCCCCACCGGCGAGCCTTGCCGGATGGCTTCGGGCAAAAGCTGTGCACTGGCCAGTGGCAATGGCGGCGACGGAGAGTTTTCGAAATTGAATTGCGCCATGACAAGCACCGATCAGCAGAGGAAGACATCAGCGGCAGGCTCCAACACTTTGGAGTGCTCGACGCAAGAAATGAAGGGAATGAAGCCCATCAGGCCCATGTCACCAACACAGGTTCAAGTGTGAATTCAATTGCCATCCCTGTATTCAGTGTAAACCCTAGAATTCGAAATATATGTCAATTTATGTTGACACACTGTATGTCCAGACTTACATTCAAGCCAAGACATCCACGCCACAAGGTTCCTCATGCCCGCTTCCAGCCCCCAGGTTTTGTACACGCCAGCGCAACGCGCCCGGCGTGACGCGACCGCCTGGACCTTGGTGCAAGGCATTCTGGCCCCGGTGCAGTTCCTGATTTTTGGCATCAGTTTGTATTTGGTGATCAACAGCCTGAAGACGGGCGAACACACCGACTGGGCCCTGGCCTCGGTGGTGCTCAAGACCGTGGTGCTCTACGCCATCATGGTCACGGGCGCCATCTGGGAAAAAGTGGTCTTCGGCCAATACCTGTTTGCGCCTGCCTTCTATTGGGAAGACGTGGTCAGCATGGGGGTCATGGTGCTGCACACCGCCTATGTTTGGGCTTGGTGGCAAGGCGCTTGGAGCGCCAACGACTTGCTGTGGTTGGCCTTGGCCGCGTATGGCAGCTACGCCATCAACGCCGCGCAATACATCCGCAAGCTGCGCATGGCGCGGCTGCAAAAACAACCCTCATCCACCTCTTTGCCCGACACGGGCGCACAGGCCAGCACATGAGCACTGTCATCCCGATTCGCGCCGAAACTTCCGCGCAAACCTCCGGCTGCACCGACGTTGTGCCCTTGGTCGAACGCGGCCAGCGCGAGGTGTTTTGTGGCCTGACCGGCATCATCTGGCTGCACCGCAAGATTCAGGACGCTTTCTTTCTGGTGGTGGGCTCACGCACTTGTGCCCACCTGATCCAGTCGGCCGCCGGTGTGATGATCTTTGCCGAGCCCCGCTTCGGCACCGCCATCATCGACGAACGCGACCTGGCGGGCCTGGCCGATGTGCACGAAGAACTCGACCGCGTGGTCGGCCAGTTGCTGGCCCGCCGCCCCGACATCCGCTTGTTGTTCTTGGTAGGCTCTTGCCCGTCAGAAGTCATCAAGCTCGATCTGTCGCGCGCCGCCGAACGCCAAAACCAGATTCACCACCCCAAGGTGCGCGTGCTCAACTACTCGGGCAGCGGCATCGAAACCACCTTCACACAAGGCGAAGACGCTTGCCTGGCGGCCATGGTCCCCGGCCTGCCCGCCAGCGCCCCCGACACTGCCCCAGCCCTGATGGTGGTGGGCACCTTGGCCGATGTGGTCGAAGACCAGATGCGCAGCCTCTTTGATCGCATGGGCTTGCAGGTCAGTTTCTTCCCGCCGCGCAACAGCCAGGCCATGCCCGTGGTTGGCCCGAACACCCGTTATTTGTTGGCCCAGCCCTTCTTGGCCGACACCGCACGCGCTCTGCAGTCGCGCGGTGCGCAGCATTTGCCTGCGCCGTTTCCGCTGGGTGTGGAGGGCACCACCGCCTGGCTGCAAGCGGCAGCCACCGAGTTGGGTGTGGCCCCCGAGGTGTTTGAACAAGCCACCGCCGCACCCCGCCAGCGCGCCGAAAAAGCCCTGGCCGTGCAACGCCAGATGCTGCAAGGCCAGCGCATCTTCTTCTTCCCCGACTCGCAGCTCGAAATTCCGCTGGCGCGCTTTGTGCACCGCGAACTGGGCATGGATTTGGTCGAAGTGGGCACGCCCTATTTGCATCGCCAGCACATGGCCGCCGAACTCGCCCTCATGCCCGCAGGCACCCGCATCAGCGAAGGCCAAGACGTGGACCTGCAGCTCGACCGCTGCATCGCCGATGCCCCCGACCTCGTGGTCTGCGGCCTCGGCTTAGCCAACCCGCTCGAAGCGCAAGGCATCACCACCAAGTGGGCCATCGAGTTGGTCTTCACCCCCATTCAGGGCTACGAACAAGCGGCCGATTTGGCCGGCCTGTTCAGCCGCCCCCTCAAACGCCGCCTGAAGCTGGCGGCATAAGCGCAGGAACACCCCATGCAACTGACGCTCTGGACTTACGAAGGACCGCCCCATGTGGGCGCGATGCGCGTGGCCACCGCCATGACGGACGTGCACTACGTGCTGCACGCCCCACAAGGCGACACCTACGCCGACCTGCTGTTCACCATGATCGAGCGCCTGCCGCGCCGCCCGCCGGTGACCTACACCACCTTCCAGGCGCGTGATCTGGGCGGCGACACGGCCGAACTCTTCAAGGATGCAGCACGCCAAGCCATGGCGCGCTTCAACCCCGCTGCCATGTTGGTGGGCTCGTCCTGCACGGCAGAGCTGATCCAGGACGACCCGGGCGGCTTGGCCCAAGCCCTGAAGCTGACCATTCCCGTCGTGGCGCTGGAATTGCCCTCTTACCAGCGCAAAGAAAACTGGGGCGCGAGCGAGACCTTTTACCAACTGTGCCGCCACCTGGTGCACAAGCCTGCCACCGCCTCCGAAACAGCCGACAAGCCCGCCAAGGCACGCCCCACTTGCAACATCCTCGGCCCCAGCGCCCTGGGTTTTCGCCACCGCGACGACGTCAAGGAAATCACCCAACTGCTGAACCAACTCGGCGTCGATGTCGCCGTGGTCGCGCCTTTGAGCGCGAGTGTGGCCGACGTGCAAAAGCTGGCCGAGGCCGACTTCAACGTGGTGCTCTACCCCGAAATTGGCCTTGCCGCCGCACAATGGTTGCAGCGCCAGTTCGATCAGCCCTACACCAAGACCGTGCCCCTCGGTAGCCACGCCACACGCGACTTCATCGCCGAAGTCTGCACGCTGACCGGCCTGCCCCAGCCCGCACAAGACCCCAGCAACGCGCACGCCCACTGGTACGCCAAGTCGGTCGACTCGACCTACCTGACCGGTAAGCGGGTCTACATTTTTGGCGATGCCACGCATGTGGTGGCCGCCGCCCGCATCGCCAGCCAGGAGATGGGTTTTGAGGTGGTGGGCCTGGGCACTTACAGCCGCGAATTTGCCCGCGAAGTGCGCGACTGTGCCAAACGCTACGGCGTCGAAGCCCTGATCACCGACGACTACCTCGAAGTTGAAACCCAGATCAACGCGCTGCAGCCCGAGCTGATCTTGGGCACACAAATGGAGCGCCACATCGCCAAGCGCCAGGGCATTCCCTGCGCGGTGATTTCGGCCCCGGTGCATGTGCAGGACTTCCCCGCCCGCTATGCGCCGCAAATGGGTTTTGAAGGCGCGAACGTGCTCTTCGACACCTGGGTGCACCCGTTGATGATGGGCCTGGAAGAACACCTGATCGGCATGTTCCGCGAAGACTTCGAATTCCACGCCGGTGCTGCCCCCTCGCATTTGGGCAGCACGCGGCCTGCGGCAGAAAACGTGGCTCCGGTTGTCGCAGCGCCTGTCAGTGCACCCGTCGCAATACCCGTTGAAGCAGTTGCTTTACCAACGGCACCCGCACCCACCAACACCCTGACCACTGACAGCGTTCAAAAGGTCGCCGCCCCCGCCCAAGCCGCTTCGAACCAGGCCACCTGGAGCCCCGAAGCCGAAAAGGAGCTGGGCAAGATCCCGTTCTTTGTGCGGGGCAAAGCGCGCCGCAACACCGAGCGATTTGCCCAAGACCAGGGCGTGGCGACCATCACCGTGGAGACGCTCTACGATGCCAAAGCCCACTTCAGCCGGTAAACAGGCCTCATCCAACACACCACGCATGAGCGTGGTGCTGCTGACCATGGACAGCCACCTGGCCAGCGCCGCCGAGAGCGCGGCCGAACGCCTGGCGCGCGACCTGCCCGGCCTGCACCTGCAAACCCACAGCGCCTCGGCCTGGCGGGACAGCGACAAGGCCTTGGCCGCGTGCCTGGCCGCCGTGGCACAGGCCGACTTGGTCATCGTCACCATGCTCTTCATGGAAGACCATTTCCTGCCGGTGCTCGACGCCCTGCAGGCACGCCGCGAACATTGCGACGCCATGGTCTGCATCATGTCGGCCCCGCAAGTGACCCAGCTCACCCGCATGGGCAAGTTGGTCATGGGCCGCGAATCGAGTGGACTGATGGCCTTGCTCAAAAAGCTGCGCCCCAGCGCCAAGAACAAAGACACCGGCGCAGATACAGGCGCGCCGTCCAGCGCCGGAGCCAAACAAATGGCCATGCTGCGCCGCCTGCCCAAGCTGCTGCGCTTCATCCCCGGCACCGCGCAAGACCTGCGCCTGTTTTTCTTGACCATGCGCTACTGGCTGGCGGGCTCTGAGCACAACATCGAGCACTTGGTCAAAACCCTGGTGCACCGCTATGCCCAAGGCCCACGCGAGCCGCTGCGCGCCTTGGCCCAGCCCGAAGACCCGATCGAATACCCCGAGGTGGGCCTGTACCACCCGCAGATGAAAAACCGCATCAGCGAACAGCTGAGCGACCTGCCCGGCCACGGCCGCAAAGACCAGCCCGCCGTGGGCTTGCTGCTGCTGCGCTCGTATTTGCTGGCCGGCAACACCGCACATTACGACGCGGTCATCGCCTCGCTGCAAGCACGCGGCCTGCGTGTCATCCCTGCTTTTGCCAGCGGCCTGGACGCTCGCCCGGCCATGGACCGTTTTTTCAAGCAAGGCACGGGCGCCAAGATCCAATCCTTGGTGTCGCTCACCGGTTTCTCCTTGGTCGGTGGCCCTGCCTACAACGACGCCAGCGCCGCCGAAGTGGCCCTGAGCGAACTCGATGTGCCCTACATCGCCGCACACCCGCTCGAATTCCAATCGATCGAGCAATGGGGCGACTCCACCCGTGGCCTCTTGCCCGTGGAAAACACCATCATGGTGGCCATCCCCGAACTCGACGGTTCGATCTTGCCCATGGTCTACGGTGGCCGTCCCGGCCCCGCTGGTGAAACCTGCCACGGCTGCGACAAGCGCTGCACCTTCCCCAGCGGCCCCCGCAGCCAAGACATGTTCACCTGCAGCGAACGCACCGAAATGCTCACCGCCCGCGTCGAGCGCCTGGTGCGCCTGCGTGACAAACCACGCGCCAACCGCAAGCTGGCCATCGTGTTGTTCAACTTCCCGCCCAACGCGGGCAGCGTGGGCACGGCCGCTTACCTGTCGGTGTTCCAGTCGCTGTTCAACACCTTGCAGCGCTTGTCGCTCGAAGGCTACCAAGTGACCTTGCCTGACAGCGTGGACGACCTGCGCAACCGCCTGTTGCAGGGCAACGCGAGCCAGTACGGTACGCAGGCCAATGTGCTGCACGCCATCGACACCGGCCACCACGTCAAACACGAACGCTGGTTGAACGAAATTGAAGCGCAGTGGGGCCCGGCCCCCGGTAAGCACCTGACCAACGGGCAGTCCATTTTTGTGCTCGGCGCAGACTTTGGCCAGGTGGTGGTCACGGTGCAACCGGGCTTTGGCTACGAAGGCGACCCGATGCGCCTGCTGTTCGAAACCGGCTGCGCCCCCACCCACGCCTTCAGCGCCTTCTACCGCTACCTGCGCGACGACTACGCCGCCGACGCGGTGCTGCACTTTGGCACGCACGGCGCGCTCGAGTTCATGCCCGGCAAACAAACCGGCCTGTCGGCCCAGTGCTGGCCCGACCGCCTGATCGGTGCGCTGCCCAACATTTACCTCTACGCCGCCAACAACCCGTCCGAAGGCGCATTGGCCAAACGCCGGGGCGCGGCCACGCTGGTGAGCTACCTCACCCCCTCGCTCACACACTCGGGCCTGTACAAAGAACTGGTCAGCCTTCAGCAATCGATCGAGCGCTGGCAACAGATGGGCCCGGACCAAGCGCAGGACCGCGAGAGCCTGACCACGCTGATCCGCGAACAAGCCCAGAGCATCGACCTGGCCGTGCCCACCACACCGGACAGCGACCCCACCGCCTGGATCGAGCAGCTGCAAAACCAATTGCTGGAACTCGAATACGCCCTCATCCCCGAAGGCCTGCACGTCATGGGCCAAGCCCCCACCCGCGAGCAGCGCTTGGGCACCCTCAAAGTCATGGCCGATGCCATGGGCTTGACCGGCGCTCAAAATGCCAGCTTGATGGAAGCCTTGGTCGACGGTGCGAGTGAAGCGCAACTCAATGCGCAGTTCAGCACTGACTTACCCACTGGCGACAAAGCCCAGGCCGAGACGCTGCGCCAGCTGGTGCGCAGCAACCGCCTGCTGGGCGAAGACCACGAAATGCAAGGCCTGATGCGCGCCCTCGACGGCCGCTACCTGCAACCCGCCCCCGGCGGCGACCTGATCCGCAACGCCAACGTGCTGCCCACCGGACGCAACCTGCACGGCCTCGACCCCTTCCGCATGCCGTCTGCTTTTGCCGTGCGCGACGGCATGCGCCAAGCCGACAAACTCTTGGCCCGTTACCAGCAAGACCACCAGGCCCTGCCCGAAACCGTGGCCATGGTGCTGTGGGGCACCGATAACCTCAAGACCGAAGGCAGCCCCATGGCGCAAGCCTTGGCCTTGATGGGCGCCGCCCCGCGCTTTGACAGCTACGGCCGCTTGGCTGGCGCGCAGCTGATTCCTTTGGCCGAGTTGGGCCGCCCGCGCATCGACGTGGTCATCACCTTGTCCGGCATCTTCCGCGACCTGCTGCCCATGCAAATCCGCCTGCTGGCCGAGGCTGCATTTTTGGCCGCCAGCGCCGACGAACCCGTTGAGCAAAACTTTGTGCGCCAACATGCCTTGGCCTACCTGGCCGAACACGAAGGCAGCAACATGGAGTGCGCCGCGCTGCGCGTGTTCGGCAACACCGAAGGCGCTTACGGCGCCAACGTGAACCAACTGATCGACAGCAGCTGCTGGGAAAACGAAAACGAACTCGGCGACGCCTTCACCCAGCGCAAAGGATTTGCCTACGGCCGCGAAGGCCGCCCGGTGCGCAACACCTCGGTGCTGCAAAGCGCGCTGGCCAGTGTCTCGCTGACCTACCAAAACCTGGATTCAGTGGAGTTGGGCGTGACCAGCATCGACACCTACTTCGACACCTTGGGCGGGATCAGCCGCGCCGTGCTGCAGGCCAAACACCAGCGCGATGGCAACGCCGCTGAAGCGCCTCCGGTTTTCATTGGCGACCAGACCCAAGGTGAGGGCGTGGTGCGCAGCCTGACCGAACAAGTGGCGCTGGAAACCCGCAGCCGCATGCTCAACCCCAAGTGGCACGAAAGCATGTTGCAGCACGGCTACGAAGGCGTGCGCCAAATCGAAGCGCATCTGACCAACACCATGGGCTGGTCGGCCACCACAGGGCAAGTGCAGCCCTGGGTGTACCAACAGCTGGCCCAGACCTTTGTGCTGGACCCCGCCATGCGCGAGCGCATGGCCCAGCTCAACCCCACCGCATCGGCCAAAGTGGCCAACCGCCTGCTGGAGGCCACCCGCCGCCAGTACTGGCAACCCGACGCCGAGACCATGTCAGCCCTGCTGCGTGCCGGCGAAGAACTTGAAGACCGCCTTGAAGGCATACAAGAAGGACTCCCAGCATGATCGAAACCACCAGCATCCCCGTGAACAGCATCCAGCGGGTTCGCGGCGCAGACGGCGAAGGCAGCGTGCAGTTCCAGATGGACCCCACGGTCAAGATCGGCACCGCCAAGGTGTTTGCGGTCTACGGCAAGGGCGGCATCGGCAAAAGCACGACGTCGTCGAACCTGTCGGTCGCCTTCAGCAAGTTGGGCAAGCGCGTGCTGCAAATCGGCTGCGACCCCAAGCACGATTCCACCTTCACCCTGACCAAAAAACTCATGCCCACCGTGATCGACGCGCTCGAAACGGTGGACTTTCATGCCGAAGAGCTGCGCCTCGATGACTTTGTCTTCAAAGGCTACAACGGCGTGATGTGCGTGGAAGCCGGTGGCCCACCCGCTGGCACCGGCTGCGGCGGTTATGTGGTCGGCCAGACCGTGAAACTGCTCAAAGAGCACCACCTGCTCGAAGACACCGACGTGGTGATTTTTGACGTGTTGGGCGACGTGGTGTGCGGCGGTTTTGCTGCCCCGTTGCAACACGCAGACCGCGCCCTCATCGTCACGGCCAACGACTTCGACTCGATCTTTGCAATGAACCGCATCGTCCAAGCCATTGGTGCCAAGGCCAAGAACTACAACGTGCGCTTGGGCGGCGTGATCGCCAACCGCAGCGACGCGACCGACCAGATCGACAAGTACAACGCGGTCACCGGTCTCAAAACCATGGCGCACTTCCCCATGCTCGACGAGATCCGCAAGAGCCGTTTGCAAAAGTGCACCTTGTTCGAGCTGGAGCCCACACCCGCCGTCAAAGCCGTGCAAGACGAGTACATGCGCCTGGCCGCCGCCCTGTGGCTGGGGGCCGACCCGCTGCCCTCCATCCCGATGAAAGACCGCGACATTTTTGACCTGCTGGGTTTCGACTGATCCACTCGCCAAAAAACGCACCGAAAGCACCCCATGAACAGCACCACCGCCTACGAACAACGCCGCAGCCAGATCGAGCACTACTTTGACCGCACGGCGGCCGATGCCTGGGCCCGCCTGACCTCGAACGAGCCGGTGGGCCGCATCCGCGCCACCGTGCGCGCCGGGCGCGACACCATGCGCGAAACCCTGCTGTCTTGGTTGCCACAAGATCTGCGCGGCCTGCGCGTGCTGGACGCGGGCTGTGGCACCGGCGCGCTGGCCCTGCAAGCGGCACTGCGCGGGGCCGAAGTGGTGGCGATTGATTTGTCACCCACCCTGGTCAAGCTCGCCGCCGAACGCATGGCCGCCGAACACCCCACCCTGCCCGGCTCGGTGGAATTCATGTCAGGCGACATGCTCAGCCCTGACTTGGGACATTTTGACCATGTGGTCTGCATGGACTCGCTGATCCACTACGACAGCGACCAAATCGCCGAAGCGCTGGCCGGTTTGGCCCATCGCACACGCGGCTCCATGGCCTTCACGTTTGCGCCGCGCACACCGCTCTTGGCCCTGATGCACAGCGCGGGCCGCCTGTTTCCGCGCAGCGACCGCTCGCCGTCGTTGTCGCCCGTGGCGCATGCCGACTTGCTGCAACGCATGCAAAACCACATGGATTTGCAGGGCTGGCAAGGCGCACGCATGCAGCGCGTGGCCAGCGGCTTTTACACCTCTCAAGCCTGGGAGTGGACCCGCTCATGAAACTGCGCGTCCCCATGCCCCGCTGGTTCACGGCTTACGGCACGCGCTTCATGCCGTTTGCCGATGCGGCTTCGCCTGAGCTGCCGATGGCGCGCTTGCTGCGCCTGTCGCTGTTCCAGGTGGTGATCGGCATGGTGACGGCACTGCTGGTGGGCACACTCAACCGGGTCATGATTGTGGAACTGCAAGTGCCCGCTTGGTGGGTGGCACTGGCAGTCGCTATTCCCATGGTGTTTGCGCCGCTGCGCACCCTGATCGGTTACCGCAGCGACACGCACCCCTCGGCGCTGGGTCTGCGCCGCATTCCGTATTTGTGGACCGGCACCTTGCTGCTGTTTGGCGGCCTGTCCATCATGCCGTTTGCCTTGTTGCTGCTGTCCGAACCCGAAGCCGCCAATCTGTGGGTCGGCCAGTTGGGTGCTTGCCTGGCCTTTGTGCTGGTGGGCGCGGGCATCCAGGTCACACAAACGGCGGGCATGGCGCTGGCGCACGATTTGGCCAGCAATGACAAACGCCCCCGTGTGGTGGCCTTGCTCTACAGCATGCTGCTGGTGGGCATGATCGCCAGCAGCGCGGTGTTCGGACTGGTGCTCAGCGACTTCAGCCCGCAAAAACTCATTCAGCTGGTGCAAGGCTGCGCTGTCATGGTGGCGGTGATGAATCTCGCCTCACTGTGGAAACAAGAGGCCCGAAGTGCCAAGCGTGGCCGCCGCGAAGCCGGGGGCTTTGCGAGCAGCTGGCGTGACCTCATGGCCCAGCCGCAGATGCGCCGCTTCTTGTGGACCTTGGGCTTGGGCACCTTCGCCTTCAACATGCAAGACATCGTGCTCGAGCCTTATGCGGCCGAGATTTTGAAACTCGACGTGGGCGCGACCAGCGCCCTCACGGCCTTGAGTGCCGGTGGGGCTTTGCTGGCCTTCCTCGTGTCAGCCCGCTGGTTGTCCGGCGGCATGCACGCTTGCCGCTTGGCCAGCTTGGGTGTACTGCTGGGCCTGCCCGCGTTTGCCATGGTGATTTTTTCAGGGCCTCTCGAAGCGGCCTGGATGTTCCGCATCGGCGTGGGCCTGATCGGTTTCAGCGGCGGTTTGTTTTCGGTCGGCATGCTGGTCACGGCCATGGGCATGGCGGCAGACGGCAGCCCGCTCGGCCACTTGGGCGGTCTGGTCATCGGCACCTGGGGCGCGGTGCAAGCCACCAGCGCTGGTGCGGCCATGGCGCTGGGCGGGGCTTTGCGCGACGGCGTGTCGGTGCTGGCCATGTCAGGGGCTTTGGGTGAAGTGTTGGTCACGCCCATCACCGCTTACAGCTTCGTCTATCACCTGGAAATGTATTTGTTGTTTGTTGTGCTGGTGGCCCTGGGGCCCATGCTGCGTGCGAGCCGCTTGGCCGCACGGGCAGAGCCCCACCAAACCGGCACCCCCCAACCCTTTGGCCTGGCGCAACTGCCGGGCTGATGCACCGATTTTTTGAAGGAGACAGCCATGGAAACAGGCGCAATCACACAGTACATCGATGTGGCCCAAATCGTTTTGTACATGTTCTGGGCATTCTTTGCGGGGCTGATTTATTACCTCTTGCGTGAGAACCACCGCGAGGGTTACCCCATGGATTCGGGCCGCGAAAACGGCCCCAAGATCGAAGGCTGGCCACCCGTGCCCGAGCCCAAGACCTTCAAGACACAAGACGGTCACACCTACTTGTCTCCCGATTTGGCACGCCCAGATGGTGAGTACAGCGCTCAGCCCATACACGGCTGGAATGGCGCCCCACTGGAGCCCGTGGGCGACCCGCTGTTGGCGGGCGTTGGCCCAGGCGCTTGGGCCATGCGTGCCGACATCCCCGACGCAGACCCGCACGGTCACCCCAAAATCGTGCCACTGCGCGTGGCGGCTGACCACTCTGTGGCCAAAAAAGACGTGGACCCGCGTGGTTTGCCCGTCTGGGGCGCGGACAAGGTCGTGGCCGGCACCGTGGTGGACCTGTGGGTCGACCGCATGGAGATGATGTTCCGTTACGCCGAAGTGCAACTGGCAGGCTCCGACAAACGCGTGCTGCTGCCCATGACCTTTGCACGCATCAAGAAAGACGGCACCCATGTACAGGCCATTTTGGGCCACCAGTTTGTGAACGTGCCGCAAACCAAATCGAACGAGCAAATCACCTTGCTCGAAGAAGAAAAAATCACCGCCTATTACGGCGCGGGCACCTTGTACGCCACCCCTGAGCGTCAGGAACCCATCATATGAAAGCCACCCACGAACACGAGTGGGAAGCCGCCCCCGGCCTGCCCAGCGCCCTGCCTCCGGGAGAGCGCGTGGTCTGGCAGGGCGCACCCGACTGGAAACGCCTGGCCATCCATGCCTTCCATGTGCGCAAGGTCGCGCTGTACTTCGCGCTCATGCTCGCGGTGCAGGCCATCAACCTGACGGCACCCGAGGGACGGGTGGATTGGAAACCTCTGGTTGTGGCCGCCAGCCTCTACGCCCTGGCCTTGGCCCTGCTCTTGGGCACGGCCTGGATGTCGGCACGCAGCACGCTCTACACCCTCACCAACAAGCGCGTGGTCATGCGCATTGGCATCGTGCTCACGCTGACCTTCAACCTGCCCTTCAAACGCATCGCAGGGGCGTCACTCAAGACGCAAGGCGCGGGCACGGGCGACATCGCGCTGGCCTTGCACCCCGAAGACCGCATCGGTTGGGCCCACCTGTGGCCGCACCAACGCGCTTGGCATGTGACACAGCCCCAACCCACCTTGCGCTGCGTGCCTGACAGCCAACAAGTCGGCGAGCAACTGCTGAACCTGTGGCGTGCCGAACGTGCGGGCCAAAGCCTGCACTTGGGCGATTCGCCTGCAACCGCGCCGGTCAATCAGCCCCACACACCCAACCACGGCATGCTGGCATGAGCACCCTGCCCCAACACGACTGGCAGCGCAACCGCCAAGCCCCACAGACCCCAGGCCTGAACCGGCCCATGGCCTGGATCGGCGTGATGCTGCTGGCCATGCTGGTGGCCGTGGGCCTGGCCCGCTGGTCAGGCTTGGACCCACGCACCCCTGACGCTGCCGTGCAGTGGCAGCGCGACCTGCAGTTTCGCGACGTGGCCGGCGGCGACATCGCCGTGTTGGACCACCGAACCGGCCAGCAAGTGGCACGTTTCAGTGGCGAGCAAGGCTTTTTGCGCAGCACCTTGCGGGCACTGGCCCGTGAACGTCACCGCGAAAGTCTCAGTGGCGACGCCCCCTTTTTGTTGATCGGCCGCACCGATGGCCGCATGACCCTGCAAGACCCCAGCACCGGCCAGCGCATTGACTTGGAGTCCTTTGGCCCCAGCAACGCTGCGGTGTTCGCCAGTCTCAGACTGGCAGGGCAAAACCCCACGCCCATCAAAACATCGTTGGCCAACACGCCCCGCTGAACCTGATTGAACCCGCACCGGAGAACACCATGACCGCCACCGCTGTCCACACCATCAAAACCGCTGAAGACGCCAACAAAAAGGCCGTGCACGACGACATGATCAGCCCGCGTTTTTACACCACCGACTTCGCTGTGATGGACCGCATCAACATCGAGCCGGTGCGTGCCGAGTGGGACAAGATGATGGCCGAATACGAGGGCGACAACAACCACGACCACTTCCAGCGCGACGAGGCGTTTGCAGGCGAAGTGGCCGCGGGCATGGCCAGCCTCTCGCCCGAGATGCGCCAGGAGTTCATGGACTTTTTGGTGAGCTCGCTCACGTCGGAATTTTCCGGATGTGTGCTCTACAACGAGATCCGCAAGAACGTCACCAACCCCGACATCAAGCAGCTGATGACCTACTTGGCGCGCGACGAATCGCGCCATGCAGGCTTCATCAACCTGTCGCTGCGCGACTTCAATCTGGGCATCGACCTGGGCAACTTGAAGCGCACCAAGAAGTACACCTTCTTCAAGCCCAAATACATTTACTACGCGACCTACTTGTCCGAAAAAATCGGCTACGCACGCTACATCACCATCTTCCGCCAGCTCGAAAAGCATCCCGAAAAACGCTTTCACCCCATCTTTCGCTGGTTCGAGCTGTGGTGCAACGACGAGTTCCGCCATGGCGAATCGTTCGCCCTGATCATGCGCGCCAACCCCAAGTTGCTCAGCGGCGGCAACAAGCTCTGGATTCGCTTTTTCTTGCTGGCCGTGTACGCCACCATGTACGTGCGCGACCACACCCGCCCCATGCTGCACGAAGCCATGGGCCTGGATTCGAGTGAATACGACTACCAGGTGTTCCGCATCACCACCGAGATCACCAAGCAGGTCTTCCCTCTGGCCTTGGACACCGACAACCCTGACTTCCGCCGGGGCCTGGAGCGCCTTTTTGCCCTGTCACAAGCCATGGCCAAAGCCAAGGCCCGGGGCGGAGTCGTCGGCAAACTGCAGCAAGGCGTGTGCGCCGTCAAAGCCGCCGCCACCTTTGCCCGCCTGTACTTCATGCCCGTGATTCAACAAGACCTGTCGCCTCAGGTCCGCATGGAACCGGCATGGTGACTGAAGTCGTTTGGGCCTGCGTTTTCACGGCCCTGAGCTGGTGGCTCGGCACGGGCGTGATCTTGTGGCTTGACCGCTTGCCTGCACGAAGCTTCCGTTTCAGCCTGGCCGGCTGGACGGTGCTGTTGGCTTTGAGTTTTTGGGGCGTGGCCCACAGCATGAAAGAGGTCAGCGTGTTCAACGCTTACCTCGCCTTTGGCAGCGTGATTGTGATGTGGGGCTGGCACGAGCTGGCTTTTTTGACCGGCTGGATCACCGGCCCACGCAAAATCCCATTAGATCCCGGCACCACGGGTTGGCCTCGTTTTGTGCAATCGGTGCAGGTCATGCTCTACCACGAGCTGGGCTTGCTGGCCAACTTTGCCGTGCTCTGGTGGATGCAAGAAGGACAGCCCAGCCATGTGGCCATTTGCACCTATGCCTTGCTGTGGTTCATGCGCCTGTCGGCCAAACTGAATCTGTTTTTTGGCGTGCCACAAAACGGTGAGCAATACCTGCCTGCCCACCTCAAATACCTCGCCAGTTATTTCCGCACCACCAGCGGCATGTCGCTGTGGTTTGTGCTGTCGATGGGTGTGGCCATGGGCACCTGGTTCTGGCTGGTCTGGCTGGCCCAGCAAGGCGCGGTGGCCATCACCACCGGCTGGGTCATGCTGGCCACGCTGCTGGGCCTCGCGATCGTTGAACACATCATCATGATTTTTCCTTGGCCACTGGAGCGGCTGTGGGGTTGGGCCATGGGCCAGACCACCAAACCGGCTTTGACCACACCCCCTTGAAGGCCCCCATGAACACCACCACCCATGCTTACCGCACCGAAGGTTTCGGCATCCCCGTCTCGCCGCAAGGCCCAGAGCTGGGCAACCCGTCCAAGCTGCGCCAGCGTCCGGTGGCGGTGGTCATTGGCAGCGGCTTTGGCGGGCTGGCCGCAGCGATCCGCCTGAGCGTCAAAGGCTACGAGGTCAAAGTCTTTGAAAAACTCGATGCCCCCGGTGGACGTGCCTATGTGCACCACCAGGACGGCTTCACCTTTGATGCGGGCCCCACCATCATCACCGCGCCGTTTTTGCTCGAAGAGTTGTGGGCGCTGTGCGGCAAAAGCTTTGCGGACGACGTGAAGCTGGTGGCCATGGACCCGTTTTACC
The DNA here is from genome assembly GCF_003063265.1 of Limnohabitans sp. WS1. GTDB lineage: Bacteria > Pseudomonadota > Gammaproteobacteria > Burkholderiales > Burkholderiaceae_C > Limnohabitans_A. The sequence goes on along the minus strand of NZ_NERU01000009.1, from coordinate 62,325 downwards.
GCGTGCGTTTTGCAGACGGCACCTGGTTCGACTACAACGGCGACCCCGAGCACATGCGCGCCGAAGTGGCCCGCTTTGAACCCGATGACTTGCCCGGCTACGAACGCTTTTTGGAAGAAGCCGAGCGCTGCAAAACCCTGGGTTTTGAAGGCATGGGCGACATGGCATTTGACAAGGTCAGCGACCTGATGGCCGCCATCCCCGACTTCTTGCGCATGGGCGCTTGGCGCAGCCTGTACAGCCTGGTGGCCAAACACATGCGCAACGACAAGCTGCGCATCGTGATGAGCTTTCACCCACTGCTGATCGGCGGCAACCCCTTTGCTGTGACCTGCGCCTACGCCCTCATCAACTCGTTGGAACGCACTTGGGGCGTGCACTCGGCCATGGGCGGCACCGGGGCGATTGTGAAAGGCCTAGTCAGCTTGCTGGAGGAGCGCGGCGTACCGCTGCGCTGCAACGCACCCGTCACACAAATCCGCATTGAAAACGGCCGCGCCTGCGGCGTCGAACTGCAAAACGGTGAGTTCGTGCCCGCCGATATCGTGGTGAGCAACGGCGACACCGCCTGGACCTACAAAAACCTGGTCGCGCCTGAGCACCGCCGCGTGTGGACCGACCGCAAGATTGCCAACGGCAAATACTCCATGGGCTTGTTTGTCTGGTACTTCGGCACCTCGCGCCAGTACAAAGACGTGCCGCACCACATGATGGTGCTGGGTCCGCGCTACAAAGGCCTGCTGCAAGACATCTTCAACAAGCACAAACTCGCCGAAGACTTCAGCCTGTATTTGCACCGCCCCACCGCGACCGACCCCTCGCTGGCACCTGAGGGCTGCGATACCTTTTATGTGCTCTCGCCCGTGCCGCACCTGGACAGCGGCACCGACTGGCCCGCCTTTGCCGAGACCTACCGCGCCGCCATTGCCGAGAGCCTGGAAGCCAGCGTGTTGCCCGGTCTGCGCGACTGCATCGTGACCAGCAAGGTCAGCACGCCGCAGGATTTTCAGGACAACTTGTGGTCCTACAAAGGCGCGGGCTTTGGTCTGGAACCTCTGCTGCTGCAAAGCGCCTGGTTCCGCCCCCACAACCGCAGTGAGGATGTGCCGGGCCTGTTTGTGGTGGGTGCCAGCACCCACCCGGGTGCGGGCGTGCCCGGTGTGCTCATGTCTGCCAAAGCTTTAGAAACGGTGGTCCCCCATGTCAAGGTCTGAACGCGATGCCCCCGTGGCCAACACGGAGTTGAACTTCGACTCGAACGACCTGCAAGCCTGCGTGGCCATGATGCAAGGCGGCTCCAAAACCTTTTTTGCCGCCAGCCGTTTGTTGCCGCCTCGCGTCCGCATCGCGGCCATCGCCTTGTATGCGTTTTGCCGTGTGGCCGACGATTTGGTGGACGAAGCGGCAGCAGGCGATACCCCGCTCGATGTGTTGCAAGCACGGCTGGACGCGATTTATGCCGGCACCCCCAGCGACCACGTCGAAGACCACGCCCTGAGCTTGGTGGTGCAGCAATACAAACTGCCACGCCATTTGCTGGACGCCCTCATTGAAGGCTTTGCCTGGGATGCCGGTGGCCGCACCTATGACAGCATTGAAGACCTGCACGCCTATGGCGCCCGTGTGGCGGGCAGCGTGGGCGCGATGATGAGCTGGATCATGGGCCCGCAAAGCATGGACACCCTGGCCCGCGCCTGCGAGTTGGGGGTGGCCATGCAGCTCACCAACATTGCCCGCGACGTGGGGCACGACGCCAGCATTGGCCGCCTGTACCTGCCGCGTCGCTGGCTGATCGAGGCCGGTGTTCAGCCCGAGGCCTGGATGGCCCAGCCCACGTTCACACCCGCCATCGCCGTTGTGGTGGCGCGTTTGCTGGACGAGGCGGACCGCCTCTACAAGCAGGCCCACTCGGGCATCGCCGCCCTGCCGCCCGACTGCCGCGCCGCCATTTGCGCAGCCAGCATGATCTATGCCGAAATTGGCCACCAGCTGCGCCGCGAAGGCCTGGACTCGGTGAACAAGCGCACCGTGGTCAGCACCACACGCAAACTCATGCTGTTGGCCAGCGCCTGGACTCAGGTGCACTGGATTCGTGTGAGCGAGCACAGCCCCGAGCCACTGGCCGCCATTGTGGGCCTGGTGCAGGGTTGCCGCGATGCGACCCAACAAACCGGCAACAAAGCGTATTTTCCAAACCGCGCCATGCCCCAGCGCGTGGCCTGGATGCTGGACTTGTTTGAGCGACGCGAAAACGAGCGCCTGGACCGCAACGCCATGAAACAAAACTGATGAGAAAGAACCCATGAGAGTTCGCAGCCACCGCATCAATGTGCGACTTCTGTACGTCAGCCGGGCAGCGGGGCCTCAAACCACCACGATGACCACCACCATCTTGCAACAAGCCCACCAAAACAACCCGGACATGGGCATCACGGGTGTGCTGTGCCAAGGACAAGGTTTTTTCTTTCAAGTGCTCGAAGGCGAACGCGGCCGTGTCAACGCCCTGTACCGCCGCATCTGTGCCGACACACGACACCAAGACGTGGAACTGCGCCACTACGAAGAGATCAACGAACGGCGCTTTGGCGAATGGTCCATGGCACTCGTGCACCTGTCGGTCGACGACCCCATGGTCAGACTGCAACACCCAGACTTCGACCCCTACTCGGCACCAGGCCCACAGGTCATGCAACAAATGCTCGACTTGCTCGAAACCGGACACCCCATCCGCTTGCCTGCCAGCAAAGCTTGATGTAGGCGCCCCGCCCCCGGGGAGATGGGTGGTGGTCTGCGAAGGTGATCGCGACGAGGGCGTCGCTCCTACATGGGAAGACCCTGCATTTTGTAGGAGCCCCGCCCCCGGGGCGATGGGTGGTGGTCTGCGAGGCTTTTCGCGACGAGGGCGTCGCTCCTACATGGGGAAATGCCCCGCATTTTGTAGGAGCCCCGCCCCCGGGGCGATGGGTGGTGGTCTGCGAAGGTTATCGCGACGAGGGCGTCGCTCCTACTTGGGTAGACCCCGCATTTTGTAAGACCCCGCCCAATACCAGAACCCGGATTTTGTGGGGCCACGCCCCCGAGGCGATGGGTTCATGTCTGTCCGATTTTTCAAAATTTTTCAGCCGTGCATTTCTCGGTCAACGCCAAGGGCGTGTTCCAAGCCCATCAACCAAAGGGGCAGACCCCACAAAAAAATCAATGCCTCGAATACCGTTCAAGACTTCAATGGGCCGGATCAATCCAAAAATTCTTAGGGTCACCTTCTGGTGTCCATTGAATTTTCCCCGCAGCCTGCGAGACAAATTTGAACACAGTGCTTGGGCAAGGTTTGAACGCCGATCCAAGCCCATTCGCCACCCCCCTCTTGGCGAATTCGCCGCATCAACCCAACCCAACTTCCGCACTGACAGCCCATCAAACACCGCCCCCAGCCCCAAGTGCACGCCGCACAGGTCAGCCACCACGGTGGCTGCCCAGTCAAAGTCGGCCTACTTGTGCTCGGGGGATCCGTCGGTGTCTGACACGGTCAAGATGTCACGCAAATTGTTGATTCAGTGGTCAGCAAAGGCCTCCGTTTGTAAAAACGCTTATCTGCACTTTGCAAAGACCATCACCTTTAAGGGGCACCCAAATTCCCAAATTGACGAGGCAGTATTCCCAAATGTGCGACAGAAAAAAGCCACCGAACCCACCATCAAACGTGAATTTGGAGGCTGCAATCAGGTCGCAGATTTGACCTGCTTTCGAGGCTGCAAAGGGGTGCCCATGGCGCGTGCTACACCAAAAACACCATGCCCGCTTTCAAGGTGGCCCGTTGCGTCGTGATCAAGTGGTCCAAACGTTCGTCCACTGCGGCGGCTATTCTTTGCGTGGAGCGTCCAAAACCCAGCATCTCGATGGCGGCGCCTGCAGCGTCTTGCCTGCTGAGTGAAAAACCCAAGCGCAAAGACTCGAGCAAAGCGGCGTCTATCTCCTCGGGGGCCACCCATTCGATTTTGCGCTCGGCGCTGGGCCAAGCAGAGCGGTCACGCACCACAAAATCAAACTTGCCCGGCTCATACAAAAATTCGCCCCGCAATTCCACCCACTGACGTCGCTGACCTTCGTTGACGGCATCCTGCACCGACGAAGCGATTCGAGCCCCGGCCCGCACAATGCCAAACGCCTCCATCAAGCGGCGCGTGACTTCGGCCAAGTGCACAGGCCCCTCAACGCTCACCACCTTGGCCATCATTTGGCCCAGCGCTACAACCCCCACCTGGTGCATCTGCACATCCAGCACAGACGGCAGCTGTGCCTTCAGATACGGCACGGCAAAACTCGAAGCGGCGGGCGCTTCCGTGCTGTCCCGTGCAATCACATGCGGCACCGCGGCGGGCATGCTGGTTTGCAGGGGCTGTTCTTGGTCGGCCGCCAATTGGGCCGCCTCAATCGCGGCCACAACCCGCTCAATTTCTTGCTGACGGTTGCGGAACCAGTCTGTGCTCCAGATACGGTGGAACGTCCAACCCAAACCTTCGAGCACAGCCTGGCGCAAACGGTCACGGTCGCGGGCGGAACGGGAGCTGTGATAGGCCGCACCATCGCACTCAATGGCCAACAGATAACGGCCCGGCAAATCCGGATGACGGACCGCCATGTCAATGAAATAACCCGCTGTCCCGACCTGCGGCTCGACGTTGTAGCCCAAGGAACGCAGGGCGGACAGCACCTCGGACTCGAAGGGCGAATCCACACCCCGCCCTGTTTCCTGAGCCACTTCCAGCTCACGCGTTTCCGCAAATTTCAAAAAGTTTTTCAGGGCACGCACACCGTGCTTGGCCGTTGCATCCAGCTCCAGTTCATCGGCCTTGAAGTTGCTGAAGACCCGCATCACCATCTTGGCCCGGGTGATCAACACATTCAGACGGCGGTGCCCGCCGTCCTTGTTCAGCGGCCCAAACTCTTTGGCCACCCGGCCCGACTCGTTGCGCCCGTAGCCCACGCTGATAAAAATCGAATCGCGCTCATCGCCTTGGATGTTCTCCAGGTTTTTGACAAAGAACGGCTCGTTCGGATGGCGAGAGAAAAAGGCCTCGGCCTCGGGTGTTTTGCGACGCAGCAACTCCACCTCGACACTGATCAAGTCGCGCTGCGCCACGCTGAAAGCGGCCACGCCCAGCGTCATGTGTGGCTGGCTCAGTGCATGCGCCATCACGGCTTGCGCCACGGCCTTGGCCTCTTCCTTGTTGGTGCGGGTGCGGCCCCGGTCGTACACCGTTTCAGGCAAATGCGTCAGGTGAATGCCACTGGCCAATGCGTTGGTGCCCGCACTCGGGAAAATCACCAGCTTGCTCTCGTAAAACTCGGCATTGGACACCGCGATCAAAGACTCGTGTCGGCTGCGGTAATGCCAGCGCAAGTAACGCTCTGGGCAACCGGCCACCTTGCACAGACTCAAAATGCTCTCAATGTCGGCGGTGCTGCTCTCTTCGTCGTCCAGATCCATCTCGCGCCCAAAAAAATCAGTCGGCGGCATTTGACGGTCGTCCCCCACCACCACCAACTGCTTGCCCCGCATGATGGCCCCGAACGCGTCCACCGCCTTGACCTGCGAGGCTTCGTCAAAGATCACCACATCAAATGACATCTTGCCCGGCGGCAAAAAATTGGCAATCGACATCGGGCTCATCATGAACACGGGTTTGATCTGCTGAATGGCCCGGCCCGCTTGCGCCATCAACTGCCGAATGGGCAAATGTTTGCGCTTTTTGTTGAGCTCGGTGCGCAAAACCGCCATCTCACCCGGCTGCCCCAAGCTTGGCTTTCGGGCCCAAACCTGCGCAGCCAACTGCGTTTGCGCATGCTGCATGGACGCCAAGTCCAAGGCCCTGAAACGCTCAATTTGGTGTTCGTGCTGAATGCGGTCAAAGCGCTGCAGTAAAGGCTCGCTCGCATACACCCCCTGAATCAAGCCCGAATACCAAGTCAGATCCAACAAGGCCGTGATCTGCTCCGCCTGCTCGCAGCGGACCGCCCAATCTGCAAATGCGCCCAGCGTGGCCTCGCGCACCTGCCCTGCCAAAGCATTGAATCGGGCCACCTGGTACAGATCGGCCAGCGAGGCTTGCCACTTCTGCAATTGCGCCGCCAAGTCCGGCAAAGGCGTGGTCTGCAAATCTGCACCCACCCCTTCACCCACCTCTGCCACCCCTTTAGACGCCAGCCCCAGGATGACGCGCACCTGGCCCAACACCCCCTGCAGCTGCGCCGTGCCCGCTTGCACCTCGTCGGCCATCGCCCCCAAACCCGCCGCATCGGCATGACCCGCCAAAAAGTCCACGATGCCCGCAGGCAAAGTGCCTCGCCCCAAATCGTCGTGCAACACCATCACCCATTCGGTGATGCGCTGCAGCACCGGCCAATCGGACTGCACCCCCTGCCACTGCGCACCCAGCAAAGCCTGGCCCAAACCCTGGTGCTGGTCGAACACCTTTTGATGCTGCTGGTACGCCAGCACCGCATCCACCATGGCCAACATCTCGGGCACGGCCTTGGGCAACTCTGTTTTGGCCAACGCTTGAAGCTGCCCTTTGGCCGCCCTGAACTCGCTCGACAAAAAGCGCCACCATTTGCTGCCGTGGCTGAGCAAGGCCTGCCGCACAGACAACAAATCCTTTTCCCAGGCCAGATCGATCAAGCGCGGCGCAAACGCCGAATGCAATTGGCTCATCGCCTGCCCAGCCGCCAACAGGGCGAGCAAAGCATCGCGGCGCAACTGCCAGTCTTGCGTCGACAAATGCACCCCTGTCAGCTTGGGCGCCTCTTGCGCCCGGCGAGCTGCACGGCACACCACGGCCATGTCCTGGAGCGTGGCCGGTTGGCCCAGCATCAGGCGCTGCGACAAAGCCGTCGCGTGGGCCTGCAGCGCTTGAACATGCGAAAGCGCCTGCGCCAAGGCCACGGCGGCTTCGTTTTCTTCAATGGGTGTGAGGTAAGTGCGCTCCGATCCCCAAAAAGGATTGCCATCCGGCCGGCCCATGGCCTTGACCTGCAGCGCCAGCGCCTGCAACTTTTCACGCTGTGTATGGAAATGGTCTTGCGTCCACGCCGCCATGGGTGCAAACGCCAAAGGTGACAACATCGGCCACTCACGCTTGCAGCGCAGGTAATGCCCCAGCACCACCAAAAAAGGCAAGCCACTCGCGCCCACATTGGCGCTGACCGCATCGCAATACCGGTTGAGCTGCTCCTGCACCACGCGCAGGCTCTCGATGTCACGCTGGCCACTGTCGTTCAAGGGCTTGCCTTGCTCCAACGAGCGCCGCAGCTCGGCCAGCACCGACGTCTTGGTGGCGCGTTGGCTGTGCAGCTCCAAAACCGCATCGCCCAAATGGCACTCGTCCAAGCGACGCTTGACCACCTCCAACGCCGCCATTTTTTCTGACACAAACAAAACCGACTTGCCCTGGCTGGTCAGCTCGGCGATCAAGTTGGTGATGGTCTGCGACTTGCCCGTGCCCGGCGGCCCCTGAATCACCAGGTTGGAGCCCGCCCGCACCTCCAAAATCGCCTGCGTCTGGCTGCTGTCTGCATCCTTGACGAAATGCACCTCGCCCGGCGCAATCACCGTGTCAATGCGTACATCCTCGTCAAACGCCGCTTGTGCATCGCCAAAGCCCTGCCCCATCAAGCGCCCGATCAGCGGGTGACTGGCGGGCGCACTGTCAGCGGGCCAGCTTTGCGGGTCCAAATCCTTGAACATCAAGAACTTGCCGAATGAGAAAAACCCCAACACCATGTCGTCGGGCTGCACAGACCAGCGCGGCTGGGGACTCACGGCACTTTGCACATCCGCCATGTAGCGCTGCAATGCCGCCACATCCATCTCGGCCTCGGGGTCCACCTCGGGCAGTTGAATCCCGAAATCGCTGCGCATCTTGGCGGCCAGCGACAAATTGAACACCAAGTCGTCACCGGTGTAAGCGGCCTTGTAACGGTCTTGTGCAGACGCCCGCTCCAGCCTGACCGGCACCAGCACCAAGGGCGCACGCCGTGCCTCGGAGGCGCTTTCGCTTTCGTACCAATGCAAAAAACCTACCGCCAGAAACAAGATGTTGACGCCTTGCTCCTCCACAAAAGTCTTGGCCTCAGCCTGCATCTTGAGCAGCTGCAAAAACAGGCGCTCAGACTCCAGCGCGGTTTGCAACATCTGCGCGGGCGCACGACGCGTGCTGCCCGCACCCTCAGTGGCCACATCGGGTGCAGCCACCGGCTCCTCGGCCAGACTCAGCTCTTCCAGCAACTCTTGGTCTTGCGCCTGACCCTCTTCGAGCGAGTCGCCCGCATCGGCGATTTTGGCTTGCGCCGTCTTGGCCATGCCCACAAAACCCAAGGCTTTTTCGGCCACATACAACGCCTCAAAAACCTCGGTGCCCAACCGCTGAACAATGGCTAAATTTTTGGCGTTCTTCTTGAAACTGATCAGGTTGTTGCGCAAACCAATGTCAAGCAACTCTTTGCGACTGGTTTGCAACTTGGCGTGAATGTCTTGGCTCATTTTGGGCGGGTAGGTTTTGGCAAGCCCGAAGAATACTATTGTTGAGAAAGCAAGCCCCAAGCCAACAAATTACGTCAAAACCTATGGCCTTGCGCAGCAGGGTTAAAGGACCCGATTTGACTCTTCGCTTACACAGTCAACCTCCGCGCATACAAGCCATCAAACACCGCCTCCAACCCCGGATGCACGCCGCGCTGACCAGCAACCACGGCGGCGGCCCAGTCGAAATTGGCCTGCTTGGTGGACCGCGACGTCAAGCGCGTGCAGGAGACGTGGTGGCGCTGGCTGATTTGGGGCTGCTGGAGCGCACTGAGTCTGGCGGGGTGGTCTGTCCTTACTCGTCCATGCACATCGACATGGTTCTCAAAGCCGCATGAACCAGGCCTTTTCCTCAGAATCTAAAACGTCTTGATGACGAACACTTGGAGCAACTTCGAAAGGAAGGCAAGACCCATGGCTCAGAAATTTTCTGATCTTCGCGCACAGATGAAGCCGGAGCCGCAAAGCAATCCACAACCGCCTTCACGGGGGCCTATTGGGAGGCCTGGGTTTTGAACTTGATCTTCATTGAGCGATTACTTTTTGCCAGCGTTTGTGGAGTCTGTAAACGCCACAAACTGTTTTGTGGAGCCTCAAAACGGTTTCAGGCTCCACAAGTGTTTCTTTTTTTCTCTGCAACCTCTCTTCAGTTACATGGTTTTGAGATGTATGCCGAACGAAATAAGTTATTGATTTCATTGGGAATAATTGAAAATCTCTCGGCAAATCTCTCATTTTTCTCTGCAAATCTCTAATTCATCTGGATCAATTGCCAGCGTGGTGCAGCGTCCGACCCCACATTCACAATTGCCCCCCGGCGGCGCAACTTGCCCAGCAAATTGCTCACCTTGGTGTACTTCTGCCCATCGCTAAGAGCGTCGCTGAGTTTGTTCAGCAGCAATTGGTTGATGTCGGCACGACTGGCTTCGCCGTTCACCGCCAAGTAGTCGGTGATCTGTTTGAGGTAGAAAGCGTCGTCTTGCCCACGAGTGCGCAGGTAGGCTGCCACGCTGCCCGTGGCCTTGGCAATGTGCGCGGCCACATGAAAATTGGGCTTGCGCCCCTCAATCAAGCCGGATTTGCGCAGGCGGTCGGCCGCTTCCGTGGGAATGGGCAGCTTTTTCTGCACCCGATCCAAGGCCAACACATCGGCCAAAGGCAAATCCGTCTTTTGGATCAAAAGACGGCTATACGACAAATCCACCACGCTGCCATACACCGTCATGCGCACCACCCCTGCTTCGCTCAGGTCGTAGTCGGGCATGGGGAAATAGCGGCGGGCTTGCTCCCGGTGCATCCAGTGAATGCCGTAGCCCATGGTGTCGATCATGTTCAGCTCGGCCATGGCCTGGGCTAAAAACGGGTTGCGGTAACGGCGGGGTGTTTTGTTGCCCGCAATGTAATCATCGGGATGGCCTTCAAAAAACTGCCCCTCGTTCTCAAACACCAAGGTGGCAGGGGTTTCAGTCACCACAATGCGGCCACAGCGGCTGTAGTCTTGGTGCGCAATGCAGTTGTGCAAAGCCTCCAGCACCACACGCTGGTCGTACTTGGACACCTCCACCGGAATCAACACGTTGTCCGGCAGGATGCGAACCTGAACATTGCGTATGCGTTGATACAACTCACTCGTCGCCACCAAAAACGGCAAGCCAAAATGCTCGTAGGCACGCTCTGGCCCTTCCAGCTTCCAGGTCAGTTGCGCGGGGTGTGGCGAAAGCAAATGCGCAGACGTTGATTTGCCCAATAACAGCAAAGTGCCCCGCGTAATCTGGCCATCGCGCAACAAGTGCGCACGTTCTAAAAACACAGCCACTGGCCAGGCCATCACCTCTCCGGTGGCAAAACGGTTGGCGTACTTTTTTGCAAAAGCGTTGCGTGCTAACTGCAAAGCGGGCGCGTCTAAATGTGCCAACGTGGCACCGGGCACCAGCTGAGCCGTCCAATCCGTCATCAGCGTTTGCTGGCGAATTTCGTCGAGCTTGTCCAAACCCAAGGATGTACGGCTTTCACCCGCTCTGGCGTAGTAGTGGCCCTTCCAGGCAATGGGCATGCCCCTTGGGGCGGGCGGAACCTCCATCAGCACCACGCGGCCGGCGGCGTGTTGCAGCACATGGATGTTGCGCAACGTGATGCTGGGCTCTGTGCTGTCGGCAATCTGGGCCTTCAGGCTCTGCAAACGCTCAGGCTCTGGCCTGTAATCGGTGCCCATCACACTGCGGGTTTTGTTGTTCACGCCAAACACCAGCCACGCCCGGTCCACACCACGCAAATTGGCCTCGTTGGCCAAGGCAGAGAAATACTCACCGATCTTGTCGGTGTCGTAGTCATGGCCCGCCTGCTTGAACTCGACCACCTCGTTTTCCCAAGTGGCCATCAGTTCATCCAGCACGGCGCTTAACGCAGTTGGGTTCATGTGTGACCTCATCCTTGAAAATAGTAGTTTTAAAGGAAACAAAAAACGCCAAAAATATTGGCGATTTTTGATCTTGGAACATCCTTTGAATGGTCAGCATCTTACGAGAAACACTGGAATCGAAGTCGGCTGATCCGCCCATCAAACCCGGCAACAAGCATGCCTCGCAGACCACCACCCATCGCCCCGAGGGCGGGGCTCCTACAAAGGCAAAAAACCATCCGTTACGGGGTATTTGCAGGAGCGACGCCCTCGTTGCGATCAGCCCCGCAGACCACCACCCATCGCATTGAACCGAACCGCCTCACCGACTCACATACACATCTTTGCCATTGGCCTGCAAAGACACCACCAGCGAGGCCACCACATCGGCGGCTTGCAAGGCCAGCAGCAGCACATACCACTGGGTCCGCACCTCGGGCCAAATGACCACCTGAATGCTGCACGCCAGCAGCAACACGATGGACAGCAATTGCTCGGTCACCGAGCCGCGTGCGAACAAAGCGGTTTTGATGATGTCGATGCACAGCAGCAACACGCCCACCAACAACAGCACACCGCCGCCCGTCAAAGCAGCGGTGCTGGACAAGTCAAAAAACTTCACGTCAATAAAGTCAATGCCCGCAAACACGAAAAAGTTGTAGATCGCAAAAGGGATGATCAAAAGAGGGATGGATTTCATGGGGTTTCCAATTGAAGAGTTATCAAAAAATGGCGGTCATGGGGGGCATCAAAGACGCCAGGGACAGCACGGCTCATGTGGGCGACTTCTCCAAACCCAAGGCATACGCCTGCAACCCAAGCGAGCCCGTCACGTACTGCCCAGCCTCTGGCCGCCAGACGCCCTCAAAGGCATGCTCGGCCACATCAATCGGGATGACCACATCCTCATCGGCGCGAATCACCACCGAGACAGGCAAGGCAGGTGTGAGAGGTTTGTTGGTCATGCAGCGGCTTTCAATCAAATGGTGTCGACGCCATCGACACAAACTGTAGGGAGCACCGGGCTTGTGCATCAAACACCCTCGGCATACGACACATACCCACAACACGGGCAAGCCAGTTGATCGGCCCCGACTTCTTTGAAACGCAAACCCGTGTCCACGGGCTGGGCCGATTGCCGCCAATAAGTCACCAGCTTGCCGCCATAGAGCACATCCTCCATCAGGCCGCAGGCGGGGCATTGGTGCAGATCGCGGTCTGCCACAAAGCCGCCTTGCGCCTTGACTTGGGCTTGGATGTCGGCCAGTTGCGCGACCAGGGCTTTCAGTTCGTTCATGTCGTCGGGGTCTAACATTGGCTTTCCTTGGTGTTTGCCCGTGATTTTATGAATACTTAATGGGTCTTTTTGAGATTTTTCCTGTGCAGTGATCAAGGTTGATGGGGTAGGGACCGATATGTATTCGTCACGAACCTCGTGACGAATCCGTCGCTTCAACCCAAGCCCAACCTCCGCGCATACAAGCCATCAAACACCGCCTCCAGCCCCGGGTGCACGCCGCGCAAACCTGCGACCACGGCGGCGGCCCAGTCAAAGTAGGCCTGTTTGCGCTCGGGCGACCAGTCGGCGGGTGGCGAGGCCAGGATGTCGCGCAGATTGCTGATCTTGTCGGCCAGCTTGACCAACTTGGCCTGGAGCGAGATGTGTGGCGCGTGCTCGATCTGCAGCTGCTTGCGCACCGCCTTGTCGAGCAACTTGTCGTCGGTCACCTCCAGCACCACAGACGCCACCTGATCGCCAAACAAGGCCCGCAGCTCCTCGGCCGTGGTCTCGGTGTCTTCGATGGTGTCGTGCAGCACGGCGGCGCACAACACCGTCACATCCTGCACGCCGCCCTCGTTGGCCAGCACATTCGCCAGCGCAATCGGGTGGTTGATGTAGGGCGAAGCCTCTGCGTCTTTGCGCCTTTGGTTGCGGTGCTTGTCGGCGGCAAAGGCCACGGCTTGGATCAGAGTGGCCAAGGGATTGGGGGTGTTGATCATGGTTAGACTATCATTCAATTGGGTTTATTTGAGGGAGAACTGTTATGCAAGTAGCTGCCGCGCCGCCATCCATTCCGGTTGGCAAGATCAAGAGCTTCGGGCCTTTCGGGCCCAAGTATGAGGTTGGCCAAGCGCTACATCCTTTGGATGATGGCGACTGGATGATTGAAGTCACCATGGTGGAAACAGGCGAAAAGGCCGAATACCGTCTGACACACCTGTCCGATGATCCGGAGGCGCACTGATGTACGCAGTAGCTTTCGATCTGGTGGTTGCTGATACCGAAACTCATCACCCCAAGGGGGTTACTCAGGCTTACACAGAAATCGGCGCCATTCTCGCAGAGCACGGGTTCCGAAGGGTACAAGGCAGTTTGTATGTCAACGACAACGAAGACATGGCTAATCTGTTTCTTGCAATTCAATCTTTGCGTGCCCGTCCTTGGTTCCCGAAGTCTGTGCGTGATATTCGTGCCTTCAGAATTGAACAATGGTCAGACTTCACACCTGTCGTCAAGTCTTAATCTAAACAACAGTTAATCCGCTGTTCGCAATCTCCATCCCCTTGATTGCTTCTTCAATTGTTGCCACAGTGTCGCGACAATCGCCTCACCGATTCACATACACATCTTGGCCATTGGCCTGCAAAGACACCACCAGCGACGCCACCACATCGGTGGCCTGCAAGGCCAGCAGCACATACCACTCGGTGCGCACGGCCAGCCACACCACCACCTGAATGCTGCAGGCCATTGATCCGACATCCATGCCAAAAAGCCCAATTTGTCACGAACCTCGTGACGAATCCGTCGCTTCACCCCAAGCCCAACCTACGCGCATACAAGTCATCAAACACCGCCTCCAGCCCCGGGTGCACACCGCGCAGACCTGCGACCACGGCGGCGGCCCAGTCAAAGTAAGCCTGTTTGCGCTCGGGCGACCAATCGGCGGGTGGCGAGGCCAGGATGTCGCGCACATTGCTGATCTTGTCGGCCAGCTTGACCAACTTGGCCTGGGGCGAAATGTGTGGCGCGTGCTCGATCTGCATCTGCTTGCGCACCAATTTTTCGAGCAACTTGTCGTCGGTCACCTCCAGCACCACAGACGCCACCTGATCGCCAAACAAGTCCCGCAGCTCTTCGGCCGTGGTCTCGGTGTCCTCGATGGTGTCGTGCAGCACTGCGGCGCACAGCACCGACACATCCTGCACGCCGCCCTCGTTGGCCAACACATTGGCCAGCGCAATCGGGTGGTTGATGTAGGGCGATGCATCGGCGTCTTTGCGCCTTTGGTTGCGGTGCTTGTCGGCAGCAAAGGCCACGGCTTGGAGCAGAGCGGCCAGGGGGTGGGGGGGAGTTTTCATGGGTCTGTTCTTTCAACGGGTTACAAAGTTATAGGCATCGGATTTAAGTTTTCTACTAAAATCATCTGCGCAGGTGAGCGTGAGACTTGTAGAGGTTGCCAGCCATGGCAACAGCCCGAACGGGTGGACCCCTCGAACTCAGGACCTGCACTTTTTTCAAATGCCCGCATCGGCGGGCTTTTTTTTGGGTGCATCAATTACCCAGACTGCCGCACTGCACATGCCGCCTGCAACACACGGGCAGTTTCTGCAGGATCAGCGCACCACAGCTTCAGCCCATAGCCGTCCACAGTTCCCTTGTTGCGATAAATGGTTTTACCCATCAGGCGCAAATAGCGGTCTTCGTAATCGCCATACGGATTGCGATGCACTGAAAAGAACACCCCGGAAGCCACGGCATCGGCCAGTTGCAATCCAGCCAACTGGTCATGGTTGACTGCACGAATGCGCTGAGGGTCTACCACGCTCCAATCCACTCGCACATCACTGCCCGCCTGCCCGAGCTTGAGCTTGCTCAAATACCCACGCAAGTTGTCGTAAGACATGGCGCTGCGGTTGGAAAAGACCATCTCGACCGTGCCATCCCCTTGGCCAGTACGGTAGTGATCGCGGCACAACCATGACACCCGCTCGACCAGCAAACGAGTGGCGTAGTGGTAAAGCGCGTAAGGCTGTTGCTGAAACACCTCTGGCTCGCTGATGGACGGCTTGTGCACCAAGACGCTGACCGTGCGAACAGGGGCATCGCCGATCAACCGCGCCAAGGGCACGCGTTGCTCGTGCCTCAACTCACGGAAATGCAGGGCCTTTTTGGCATCCTTCTTTAACAACTCGCGGGCCTGTCGGGCCAGTTGCACCACTTGCAGGTCGTTTTCCTTGCGAATGACCATGGCCGACAGAACAAACCAACGCGAGCTGCCCTTCTCATTGGGCAGGAACTTAAAACCCTCGTCTCCCGATTCGTCTACGTAGGCGACAAAGCTGGCGGTCATTCAATATCCGTTTCCAGTGCCAATGACACACACCCACAACCTGGGCAAGCCAGCTGTTCGGCACCAACCTCTTTGAAGAGCAAACCCGTATCCACGGGCTGGGCTGATAGGTGCCAACAGGTCACCAACTTGCCGCCACAGAGCACATCCTCCATCAGGCTGCAGGCGGGGCATTGGTGCAGATCACGGTCGCCCATAAAGCCGCCGTGGGCCTTGACTTGGGCTCGGGTGGTGGCCAGTTGCGCGGCCAAGGCTTGGAATTGTCTCAAGTCACTTTCTTTGGTCATCACAAGCTCAAATCAAAAAATTATTTCCAAAACTTTTCAGGAATTTGCAAAAGAAAACCGACCGAAGAAATAAACAAAAACCATGTATTGCCTTTTTTAATCAACCACCATACGACCTCGCGTAGCCAAATTTTTTTAGCCTTCATTTCAAAAATATATTGATCTACCTCGTCATCATCATCAAAGGCATCGCCATTTTTAACGACTCCTGTGAAAGCCACTGAGGCAAGAATGAGTAAAGCGCCCAAGCCAGCCAATAAAAATCCAACTACGTCCATCCACCGAAATAGCTTGGATAGATCAATACAAATTTGTCCCATATCAAGCCACCAACCCTTCCAACTCCGTCACATCCTTGAACACCACGTCCTTAGACAGTTCAAAGTGTTTGCGGCCGCAGGCGATCTTCAGGTTTTCGGCTTGGCGGCGATCTTGTTCGACGGTGCTGGATTTGGTCTCAGCCACGAAGTAAACGCGGGCGTCGCCCTCGAACACCACAGCCCAATCGGGGTTGTAGTTGCCCAGCGGTGTCGGGATCTTGAAGCGGTTGGGCAGCTTGAAGAAGAAGCGCACGCGCTCGTCGTCGCTGCAGTTCTGCGCAAACTTGTTTTCGGGCGTGCTGTCGGTCAGAACGCATGAAAACGGCTCACCCATTTCGGCTTTTTGGTCATCCAGTGGACACGCCTGCAAAAGGGTTTTGCTGACGGGTGGTGTCATGTCGTCAGCAACGGGCGGGTACACGCTGCTTTGGTAAGTTTCCACTTCGCCCCACAGCTCTGCCAATTCTTCGCTCAGCGTCATTTCATAGCGCTGCCCGTTGATCTCGTGGTATTCGATGCCTTTCACCAGCAATACCTGCAAGCTGTTCTTGATCGCCGCGATGGCCGTGTCCAGAAACGCCTGCGGGTTGATCAGCAACTCTTCCAAGCGGCCCGAGCCGTCCAGGATGGCGAACAGCGTGGCCCGTGACAGGTGCACACGGTTCTGGATGTAGGCATAGACGTCGGGCACCGTCACATTGAAGTTGCGCACATCGGTGTTGGCCGCCCCAGATTGCACGCCATGCACACCTTCATGTGTCATCACAATTTTGGCCTTGGCCGAGCGGATTTTGGGTGCCTGCACCCTGGGGTATTGGTTCGTATCTGCCAACGCCGCTTTGCATGCATCAATCAACTCCGGCGTGTCCAGCTTCACGCTGTAGCGCGTCTGGTAGTTGATCTTTTTCCAGATCGCCTCGAACAGCGCGGCCTCTTCGGCGTCCAGATCCTTCGGCTTGACCTTCACCTTGGCGCGTGCGTTCTTCACGCGCCCGGTGAACTTCACCCCGGTTTCGTCTTCAATCTCTTGCTGCAAAGATTTGGCAAAAGCTTCGTAGCTTTCGTTGGGGATCACGGTGAGCACATTCACCCGCTTGTCCATCACCCGCTCGCCCGACTGGTTCACGCACAGGCGCAGGCCACGGCCAATTTCCTGGCGCTTTTTCATGGCACTTTTGGTTTCGTTGAGCGTGCAAATTTGGAACACGTTGGGGTTGTCCCAGCCCTCGCGCAGCGCAGTGTGGCTGAACAAAAACTGCAGCGGCTCGTCGATGGACAGCAGCCGCTCCTTGTGCTGCATGATCAAGTGATACGTACTGTCGTCTTTGGCCACAAGCCCGGTGGTGTCCACCCACACGGTTTTGGCCTTCACGCCCTTGCCTTTTTTCTCGCCCGAAAAATAGCCGTCATGCACCTGGCTGGCCGCGTGCGGAATCAGGCCACGATACTTCGGCATGTTGCTGTACTTGTTGAAGGACTCTTCAAACCACAGACCAAACTTGCCCGTTGTGGGTTTGCCGTCGGCATCGAAGGCGCGGTAATTGGCCACCTTGTCAATGAAGAATAAGCTCAGCACCTTGATTCCCATGGGCTGCAACAGTTTCAGCTTGGCAAAGTGCGCGGCCACTGTGCGCTCGATCTGGTAGCGCATCACGTCATCCGTCAGACCGCCTTGCTTTTCGTGCAGCTTCAAGATCCGCCCGCCCGAAAATTCGATCTCGCCTGCTTCGGCATAAATCTCGTTGAGGATGTAGCCGTGCTGATAAGCCTCGCGCTGTTTGGACTTGGCATACAAATCTTCTTCTACTTTTAGCAACACCTCCGAGCGCTTCACGCCCGTCGGGCTGTTCACGTCTATGAGCAGGCGGGCTGTGTAGCTTATTTTGGACTTGGCCTCGATGCTCAGCAGCTCAATGAAAGCTTGGTTGTGATCGGCGTCGGCCAGCACGCCGTCCACCTCGATCTGTTTGACCAGCCCCAAGTCGTAAGCCTGCACCGGGTTGAGCGAATACAGCAGGTTGTAGGGGTTGCGGTGCGTGGCCGAATAGCGCAGCGTGCACAGCGGGTTCAGGTCCAGCAAGGCGGTGCGGCGCAAATCGGTTTCAAAGTTTTGCGGCTCGTCCACGATCACCACCGGGTTGACCGCCTGGATGTACTCGATGGGCGCAAACGCCCGCTCACCCTTTTGCTTGATGCGGGTGCCGTCTTTGGCAAAGCTGTCGATGTTGATCACCAGCACGCTCAAAGCGTCGCTCAGCGCGAAATCGCGCAAGGCCGACAACTTGCTGCTGTCGTAAAGAATAGGCACGCAGGGCACATGCGCGTAGTCGTTGGAAAAGTGGGGGCGCGTGACCTCCAGATTTTTCATGGTGCCCTCGCGGATCGCCACGCTGGGCACCACCACCACAAACTTCTTGAAGCCGTACTGCTTGTTCAGCTCGTACATCGTACGGATGAAGGTGTAGGTCTTGCCCGTGCCGGTTTCCATTTCAATGGACAAATGAGGGCAAATGCGCGTCTCGGCCACGCCGTCCACCAGCGTTTCCAAGGTATCGCCCTGCAACTCGGTTGACAAAAAACCGGGCTTGATGTCACCGTCCGGGCCAGGAAAGTTGGCCTTTTGTACCGCCTGCACATTGACCAACAACTGCGCATCGGACAGCTTGAGCGCGTTGCCAATGGTGCCGTCGGCCGCATAGCGCACGCTGGCGTTTTGCCCGGCCAGCGAAAACTCACTTTTGGCCAGTGGCTGGCCGTCGAACACCTTCACCACCGCATCGACCGCCTTCTTTTGGTAGTCCTGGTGGCTGAATTGCAGTTGCATCGTCATGTCTCGTCCTTGTTGTCTGGCTGGTCCAAAGTGGCCTGCCGTTCACGGGCCAGCTGCACCACGCGGTGCAATTGCGTCTGCAGCACTTGCAGCTCGGGCAATGCGTGCAGGTACTGCGCCACGCGGATGTTGGCGCTGTCCAGGTCCATCAGCTCCACCTGCTCGGCATCGGCGCTGGCGCACAAAATCAGGCCAATGGGCGAAGCTTCGCCCTCGGCACGGTCGTTTTGATCGAGCCAGCGCAGGTACAGCTCCATCTGCCCCTTGTGCGACGGCGAAAACTTTTCCAGCTTCAGCTCCACGGCCACCAAGCGGCGCAAGTGGCGGTGGTAGAAAAGGAGGTCCAGGTAAAAGTCGTCTGCGCCCACGCTGATGCGCTTTTGCCGGGCCACAAAGGTGAAGCCCGCGCCCAGCTCCAACAAAAAACGCTCCATGTCGCGCAAGATGGCGCTTTCCAGATCGCGCTCGCTGTAACCATCGGGCAGGCCCAAAAAGTCCAGCATGTAAGGGTCGCGAAACACCAGGTCGGGCGTGACTTGGCCGCCCTCACGCAGCTGGCTCAGCTCACTGGCAATCACCGATTCGGGCTGTTTGGCAATGGCCGAGCGCAGGTACAGCTGGCTGGCGATGCGTTGCCTGAGAACCTGCACAGGCCAGCGCTCAATCCGGCACATTTCGGCGTAAAACTCGCGCTCCATTGGTGCTTTGAGCGGAAGAATTTCAATGAAATGGCTCCATCGCAATACTTGCGACAAAGTCGCAACAATTTGCGCGTCAGGGAAGACGTCGGAAAACTGCACCATGCGCCGCAAACTGCGCAGCCCAAACCCCCGCCCGTACTCCCGGATCAATTGTGTCGACAGCGTCGACACAATTCGCTCGCCATATTCCGCACGGGCTTGGCCCAGCACCTCGCGGCGAATGCGGTCCCCTACCCGCCAGTACAGCAAGGTCTGCGTGCTATTGGCCGTGCTGGCAACATGGCTCCGGGCCTGCTCAATGAGCAGGCGCAAATCAGCCAAGACAGGCTGTGTCAGCGCTAGCAGCGAACGCTCGGGTGCATTTTTAGGCATGGCGACTCCTCAAATCACCGTCAAACCGATGTCCAGCCCGGCCAGTTCCAGCTGCAGGTTGGCCAGCAGTTCGTCGGCTTTGGGGCCCACAAAGCACGAATTGAGCATGACCACCTGAGCGGGCTTGGCTTGGACGATGTCTGTTTTCAGCGCCTCGGTGTAGGGGTCAAAGCACAACAACATGAGCGTGTTGTCGGGCATGAGGACGCGGTACACCGTGGCACCGGCCATGTCCGTGGGCTTGCTGATGGCGTGCACGCCCAATGCGCCCAAGCCGTGCTTGAGCAGCAGCTCGGCCAGCATGGCGGTTTGGGCGGGCTGGTCCTGTGTGCCTGTGGCCTGCTTTTCGGCGCTTTGGAACAGTTGCAGCTGTTCGCGCAGCGCCTCGGCGCTGTTGGCGTCGCCACGCCAGACCTTGAAGTTGGACGGGGCTAGGGTGAAGTGGGCGCAGGCCAGCTTGGCAGTTTTGTCGGGGTGCTCGGCTTTGAGCTTGGCGATGACTTTGTCGATGCGGGCACGGGTGATGTCAGCGATGGTGCGGTAACCGGCTTTGTAGGCTTCGCTGTCTTCGTCGAGGACTTCGGGCATTTGTACACAAATACACTGACGACTTCCACCATCTTTGAGATTTAATTCCATCACGGCTTGGGCTATAGTTCCCGAGCCTGCAAAGAAGTCTAAAATTAATGAATCACTTTTTGTGGCTATGCTTAATATTTGATTCAAAAGACGAACGGGCTTTGGGGTGCTAAATATTTTTTTTCCAATTAATTCACCAGTTTCTTTTTGTCCTTCATCATTATGGCCAACCATTTCAAATGGCCACCAAGTTGACGGTACTGTTCCATCTTGTATTTCAGTCAAGAATCTTTTGAGCCGTGGTTTTTCATAACTTTGACCCGGGCCCCAATACAGACGATTTTCAGCAACCATAGTTTCATGTCGGTCTTTTGAATAACGCCAAACTGCACTCTCATCGGGCCAAACATCAGCACCGCTTTTAGGGTGTTTAATTGGATACCATAATGTCGGCCGCTCAAACCTTGATTTATTACTTACATAATTATCAGAACCCCAATCTCCCCGCGGATCGTTGTCAAGGTTTTTATATCTTAACAATTGCTTTTCAGTTCGTGGCAAAAGGTTTCTTTCGAAACTTGGAGTTTTTTGATAAACAAAAATATGATCGTGCATCGGAGCGATTCCTGGATCGTCATTTGATACTGCATATTTTTTTTGCCAAAGTACATTTGCAATAAAGTTCTCTGACCCAAAAACCTCATCGCAAAGCAATTTCAAATTCGCTGCCTCGTTGTCATCAATGCTGATGAAAATCACCCCGTCATCGCGCAACAAATTTCGAGCCAAATACAAACGCGGGTACATCATGGACAGCCAGGCGCTGTGGTACTGACCGCTTTCCTTGCTGTTCTTTTTCCACAAACTTTGCTTGTTCAAATAGCCCGCTTCGTTTTTCTCGCCCGTGCGGCGCTGGTATTCGTCCAGCGTTTCTGAGTAGTTGTCGGGATACACAAAGCTGTCGTTGCCCGTGTTGTACGGCGGGTCGATGTAGATCATCTTGACCTTGCCGTAATAGCTTTTTTGCAGCACGCGCAGCACTTCCAGGTTTTCGCCCTCGATCAGCATGTGCTGGGCCTGCGCCGGGTTGTTGGCGTCGGGCCGCAGGGTGTGGCTGCTGGTTTTCTGAATCTCGCGGCGGGCGGCGGTTTTGCCCGCCCAAGACAGTTCATAGTGCTCGTCCGATGCCACGCGGTCTTCGCCCAGCAGCTCTTGCAGCTTGGCCACATTGAGCTGGTTGTCACTGATGAGTTCGGGCGCGGTTTGCGCCAGCAGGGCCAGCAACTCGGCTTTGCGTTGGGCCAGGGCATCGGGGCTGTGGCCCAGGTCGTCGGTTTGTGTGTTGTTGTTCATGGTGTCCCTTGATTCACGGAATGTTTATGCGTCCAGCACTTCCCAGTGCCCGCCCTTGGTCGGGCCGACATGCCGAATGCGTTGAGCGGCCTGCAGCACACGCAGGTGGTGGCGCACACTGGCTTCGCTCAGCTTGAGTGCCAAAGCCAAGGCTTTGGCGGTGATGTCGGGCTGCGCCTGCAAGGCTTTCAACACCAGTTCTTTGGTGTTTCTTGTGTGTTTCTTTGGTGTTTCTTTGGCGTTTTCTGGTGGTTCCAGGCCAGTTTTTGGGGCAGTCGCCTCGGTTTTTGGGGTGTTGACTGCGGCCGCACTGGGCCGTTCAAAGCTGGCCACAAACAACCGGGCGATCTCGCGGAACTCGACATCGGGGGCGTTTTGCAGAATCAGGGGCATGCCGCGCCCCCAGGCTTCGACCATGTCAATGCGCCGGAACAGGTCTGCCAGCAGCGGGTTGCGGCGGTGTGAGACGTTGCCCCGGCGCATTTGTTCAAAGGTCAGGCCGTCAAAGAGGCCGCCGGGGTTGCGGATTTCGACCCGGTTTTTGTAAACGGCGATCTGGATGTAATCCGGGTCGCGCCAGTCGCGGTGGCAAAAGGCGTTGATGATGGCTTCGCGCAGGGCCGCACGCGAGATTTCGGGCACATCCACCCGGCGCATGCCTTCCAGACGCATGCCAATGTGGATGTGTTTGAGGATGTATTTTTCGGCCTCTTCAATCAGTTCGAGCACGTCGCCATCGAAGTCGTGGCGGTCGAGGATGGTGGCGCTGGTGGTGCTGGCAAACAAGGCGCAGCGCAGCTGGATGGGCTGGTGCGCAAAGAACAGGCGGGCGGCGTTGAGAAGTTGCCCACCGGGCAGCAGGCCGAGTTTGGTCAGGGCGTTGGTCGGGTTGTCCCAAGGCAGTCCGGCCCGTTCCACAAAGTGGCGGATTTTGTCTTCGCTCAGCTCGGCCAGGGGCGTGGTGCAGGGCTCGTTGTCCCAGCGCAGGGCGGCGCTGTTGCGCTTGAGGATCAGGCTTTCGAGTTCGCGGGCGCTCATTTGCCGGTCTTCGTCGGCCACGCGGATGTAGGCGCGGCCATGCGCGAAGTACGGCTTTTGGTGGCCTGTGGCTTGCACGCGCAGGCAGGTTTTGCCCGCCACGTCGACCGAGGTGATTTCGGGGTAGAGCCGAGGATCGATGTGCGCCCCCAGGGCTTGCGATACGTCGCGCAAGGTTTTCTCGTTGGCCATGAGGCCCGTTGGTTTGCCACTGGGGGCGATGCCAAACCACAGATCGGCCTGCCCGTGTTTGTTGAGCATGGCCACGAGCGAGATCAGGCCTTGCTTGAGTTCGGCCAGGCTGGTTTTGAATTCGACGGTTTCGGATTCGCCGGAGGGCAAGGCGTCTGGCCAGGCATCGGCACTGGCACCTGGCTCCATGGCTTGCAGCGCTGACAAAGTGGTGTTGGCGGTCATGTCACCGTCCATTGCAGGGTGAACAGGTGTTCGGTCTGCACTTTTTGCTTCATGCGCTGGGTGAGCTGGTCGATCAGTTGGTTGCGCTTGGCGTCGATTTCGTCTCCTACGTCGTAGATCTCGCGGCGTTGGCGAGTTTTTTGGCGTTCGAGCTTGGCGATGCGCTCTTGGGCGGCTTGCTGTTCGGCCAGGGTGGTGGCCTGGCGGGCTTCGCGCTGGGCCACTTTGATTTGGTCTTTGGTGTTTTTGAGAGCCTGCTCGGCGGCTTTGACCATGTCTTCGGCCCAGCGGTCGAGCTTGTCGCGGCCTTCGTTGAAGTGCGCACTGTTGGTCTCCAGCGCGAGGGCTACGGTGGCGTCGGCGTGGCGTTGGGCTTCTTGTTGCAGGCGGGTGGCCTGGGACAGGTCGCCGCTGTTTTGCAGCGTGGCGGGCGTGGCCATGAGTTTTTCGCAGGTCTCTTGGTCCAGGGATTGCCCGGCGTCGGTCAGGGCCGAGAACAGCAGGTATTCCTGTTTTTCAAAGCTGTCCACCGTGAGCTTTTGCAGGGTGAGCACACCCGATTGGCCGCGCAGCGCTTCGACCACCGAGACGCGGGCTTCGGTTTGCCGTGTGTCAAACACCAGGTGCTGCATCGGGGTGCTGGCTTGGCAGGCAGCGTGCACCACCCATTCGCCCAGGGGGTGAGACAGGCGGTAGGTGTGGGCGTCCAAGCTGGGGTCGTTCACGGCCAGTGAATTCACGTCGCTGGGTTTTTCACGCGAGATGAGGTGGTAGCGGCCTGCCGAGATGCCCGCGACCAGGCCCGCAGCGGTGGGCGCGGGCAGGTCAAAGCTCAGTTGCGCTTCGTCAAACCAGGCTTGCCCGGCCAGCACATGGCGGGTCAGGTCCCAAAACCGGCGGCTGAATTGGTTGAGGTGGCTCAGGGTGTCCTGCCGCTGCAGGCGCAGGCGTTCGTGCACTTCGGCGTCAAACACTTCCAGCAGCTGGCTGCGGGTGTGCGCCATGCGCTCGTCAATGGCTGGTTTCATGGCCTGGCCCAGCGCGGCAAAGGCGGCGTCGATTTGCGCGGGCGTGCGGCAGGTGCGGTAGATGTCCAGAATGCGCCGCTCGATGTCCACACCGGATTCGATGCTGCCCAGCACTTCGTCGGATGCGCCAAACACGCCGTCGAACAGTTTGAACTTGACGGCCAGCAGCTCCAGCACGCGGGCGTCGGCGTGGTTGCGTTCGTTGAAAAAGTTGATGACGACCACGTCGTGCTTTTGGCCGTAGCGGTGGCAGCGGCCAATGCGCTGCTCCACGCGCTGGGGGTTCCAGGGCAGGTCGTAGTTGATGACGAGTGAACAAAACTGCATGTTCACGCCCTCGGCAGCAGCTTCGGTGGCGATCAGAATGTCGGCTTCGTCCCGAAAGTGTTCGATCAGCGCGGTGCGGATGTCGATGTCTCGCGAGCCGCTGATGCGTCCCGTGCCTTGGTTGGCCGTGAGCCAGCGTTCATAGATGTTGCTGGCCTCGGGGCCTGAGTTGGTGCCGCTGAACAGCACCACTTTGCCCTCGTGGCCGTTTTGTTCCAGAAAGCGTTTGAGGTATTCCTGCGTGCGGCGCGACTCGGTGAAGATGAGCGCTTTGCGTTGGGCGGTACCGCCCGTTTGCATTTGGGCAAACGCGTTGAAGCCCACATCCAGCGCTTGCAGCAAGGCGGTGGTTTTGGTATCGGTGCCGATGCCTTGCGCCCAGGCGTGCAGGCGGTCCAGCTCGGCAATTTCGGCGTTCAGGCGTTGGCGGTCGAGCTGGGCGGGGTCTGTGGGAGCAGCGGTCGTCCCTGTTTCTGGTGTTTCATCGCTGGCGTTGAGGATTTCGTCCAGCAGGTCTTCTTCCATTTCTTCCTGGCTGACCAGGGTTTCGATCCAGTCGTTTTGCTCCCAGTCGGCAGTGTTCTGGATTTTTTGGTCGCGCAGTTTTTGCAGGCGCTCTTTCATCACCCCCAAAGTGCCCGCAATGGCCAACGAGCTGGACGCCAGCAGCTTGCGCAGCACCAGCTCGGTCAGGTGGCGTTGGCGGCGGGGAATGGCGTAGCTGTCTTCGCGGGTCAGGTAGTCGCTGACGGCTTCATAAAAACGGTGTTCATCGTCGGTGGACCGGAACTTTTGCGTGATGGCTTTTCGCTCGGTGTACTTGATGTACTCGGTCACGTCTTTGCGCAGGGTGCGTTTGCAAAAGCTGTCGAGCCGTTGGCGCAGGCCAGCCAAGTCGCCGCCTGCCCCGGTGAACTGGCTTTTGAAGGCGTTGATGTCGCCAAAGATGCTGTCGTCGATCAGGGTGGACAGGCCGTACAGCTCCAAAATTGAGTTTTGCAGCGGCGTGGCCGTGAGCAGCAGCTTGCGGCTGTCGCCCGTGGCCCAGCGGATGGCTTGGCCAATTTTGTTGCTCTCGCGGTAGGCGTTGCGCAGTTTGTGGGCTTCGTCGATGACGACCAAGTCCCAGGCCATGGACCGCACCTCTTCTTTGATGCGGGTGGCGTAGGCATAGGACATGACCACCACGGCTTTTTGGCGCAGCGGGGCCAAGCCTTGGCGCTGGGCTTCGCGCCAGGTTTTGGAGTCCAGCACCACGGCGGGCAGGTTGAATTTGTCTTGCAGCTCCAGCGCCCATTGCTTGCGCAGCGATGCGGGGCAAATGACCAGCAGCTGCCGCTTGCGCTCGGCCCAGTATTGGCAGAGCACAATGCCCGCCTCGATGGTTTTGCCCAGACCCACCTCGTCGGCCAACAGCACGCCTTTGCTCAGCGGCGAGCGCAGCGCAAACACCGCCGCCTCGATCTGGTGCGGGTTGAGGTCCACGCTGGCGTTGAACAGCGCCTGGCTCAAACGCTCAAGCCCGCCGCCTGCGTGCTGCAGGGTCAGGTCGTGCGCGATGTATTTGGCTTGGTGGGGCGTCAGAAGCATGAATCGGCTGTGCGCCTAAAGAGATTCAAAAAACGACTGATCGTAATGTCTTTATTTACATTTTAGTTTTCAAAATTGTATTTTTTTGTTATGCATGAGCCGTCAGCTTTTCGTCAGCCAGAAGGTTTGAAAGCGACCGCAACCGCATTGCCCTTTAAAAAAGACCAGAGCCACCTTTCGTAGGAGCCCACCCCTGTGGGCGATGGTTTGCAGGGCGTGTTCCACGCCCATCGCCCACAGGGGTGGGCTCCTGCAAATAAAACCAGCCTTGCAGGCGTGCTGCAATTTATCCAGGGCTGGGCAAGTCGTCTTTGCAGCGGGCCATGACGAGCAGGTTTTTAGACCAGCTGATTTCTCCTATCAGCGATTGGAGTTTTGGCTTGTCGCGGTATTCGTTGTAAAACTGGCGCATAAGCCACAGGTTTGGGGCTGAAAACCCGTTGCGCCCCGGGAACTCTGTTTGCAGGTCTCGCGCCAGGTTTTCGACCACGGCCTTGCCCCAGCCGAGTGCCTCTTGTCTTTGGCTGATGTTTTCGCCCAGCCACCAGTAAAGCGCCAACAGTTCTTTGTTGACCGCTCGCAGGGCCTAGAACTGCCGCTGGCGTATCTGGGTTTTGACTTCCTTCAGGAAGTCGGTGTAGCCATTTGGGGCCAGTGAAGCCTGTTGTTGATCAGAATTCATTTCAAAGACTTGACGATTTCCACCATCGCCTCCGTATCCAACCCGCAATACGCCAGCAAGTCTTTTCGGGCTTGTTGGCGTTCGGCTGGGGTGATGGGTTGGCCGGGTTCTTTTTCTGCGCCGGGGGGCGCGGCGGCCAGCAGGTAGGCCAGTTGGGCTTCGCTGCCGTTTTGTACGGTGCCCAGCTGGCTGTATTGCAGGTGCGCCGCCATGCACGGCAGCACGGTTTTGATGCTGAAGGTGCTGCCTTCGGCTTGGGCCATGTCGGGGTGAAAGTAGTGTCGCCGCACGATGGGCAGCAGGTCTTGCACTTGGTCGTGGATGCGCATCAGCGCTTGGCGCAGGTCGGCAAATTGCTCGGCCAGGTCGCGGATGACGGTGCGTTCAAACGAGTCGTTCCAGGCCAGCACGGTGCAGCAGGGGACGATGTCTTTGACGAGTTGCTCCGCCAGTGAGCGGCGCGGGTCTTGGCCGGTGGTGTCCAAAAATTCGGCGTGACCGAGCACTTGGCCGCTTTGGGCTTGCCGATGCAGGCTGTATTGAAACGGGATGTGTTGCCCGCTTTGCGTGCCGGGCCACACGGGCGCCACAAAGCTGATGGTTTCAAAGTCGAGGTGTTGCACCGGCCAGCTCAGGGTTTGCAGTGCGGCTTGGGCACCGGCGCGGTCCATCACGACTCGCCCCGTACGCACGGCTTGGGCCAGGCGTTGGTTCACGCCGTGGGTGTCGGTGCTGCCGTTCCACAAGCGGGCGATGGTAGCGGGCGGCACTTGGCGCAGGTCGGTGTGGCCGGCGTCGATGAGTGTTTGTGCTTTGGCACCGCCCCGGTCGTTGTAAAAGCGGATGGGCACGGGCTGCGGGGTGGTTTGTTTCGCAGTTTGTTCAGTGGTTTTTCCGGTGCAGTGGCCGATGTAGGGGCATTCAAAGGGGCTGGTGCATTGGTCGCCGGGCTGGTGTTTGAGGGGTTCTTGGCGCAGCGCCAGGGTTTGGGCCGCGCCGCGCAGGGTGGCGGGCATTTGTTGCTGTGCCTGGCGCACTTGGGCTTGCAGGTCGGGGTCGTCGTGCAGGCCCAGCAGGCCGGTGTAGTCGCCAGCGGTGTGCAGTTCAAAGCCTTTGTTCACCAGCAGCAGCGCCACGCTGTCCAGGTCCACGCCGCTTTGTTCGGCCACCCAAGCTTGGGTGGCCAGGTCGGTGATGTGGTAGTCCTTGGGGGTGGTGCTCGACTTGACTTCGATCATTTGCCAGTAGACGCGGTGGCCGTGCCGCCGGGACACCATGACGTCGGCCATGACCAGCAGGTTTTGGTGCTGGAAGGTGGCTTCAAACAGGGGGCGGCGCTGGTCTTGCATCCACTGGTATGTGAGGTGCGTGGCGTAGTTCAGGTCGCGCTGGCGGTGGCCGGTGTCTTCGTCCGTGATCCAGCTGGCTTTTTCGATGTCCACACCTTCAGGCCAGCAGGCTTGGGCAATGCGCCCAATCACATGCCCGTCCAGAAAACGCTTGGTCGTGTCAGCGCTGTAAACCGCTTGTGCCACAGGCGCAAGGCCCTTTTTGCGGGCGGCCCGGTCTTGCATCTCCAGCCACAGCCTGCGGGGGCATTGGCGGTAGTTGTTGAGCAGGGATTTGCTGAGGTGGGGGCTGGTCATGTTGTTTCGTTTTCTTGCCAGACCGAAAGCGTTTGCCAATGTTCAGGAAAGCCCATGTGGTGGGGGTATTCGGTGCGGTAATGCTCTGCAAAGGTTTCGCGGCTTCGCTTGTATTCGCGGCGCAGTTCATCCAGACCCGTTTGCCAGACCGCCTGCCGCGTAAAGCGGCTGCCATCTTCGTGAGCAAAGGGGCCATAACGCAGGGTCAGTTCATTGGAAAGTCGTGTGCGCAGCGAAATTTCAAAGCGCTCCACCGCATCAAGGACCAGCAAACGCAGCTCACGATCGAAGTTGTAGATGGCGACGACAAGGTCGAAATCGGTGCCATTTGCAAAAAGGTGATTGCGCTCTGTTTGAGAATGGACTTCGAACGACAGCCAGTAAGCGCGAAGTCGGTAGTAGTTGATGTGCTGAAGCACTTTTGCAGCACGTTGCGGCTGCACAACTTGCATGCCTCGGCTCAGTAGCAAATCCACTTGCTCGGCCGTGCTCAGAGCGGGTTTGTCAAAAGCCTTCATGCTTTTGCCACCCCACAAAAAGTAACCCCCCTGGTGCGCATCGTGGAGAGGCGTGGGGGGTGTTGTTGCGCGAGATTATACGGGGGCAGCAGGGGCTGGGTTTCGCGCCAGGATTTGGCGTCAAGCACCACAGCGGGCAGGTTGAACTTGTCTTGCAGCTCCAGCGCCCATTGCTTGCGCAGCGATGCGGGGCAAATGACCAGCAACTGCCGCTTGCGCTCGGCCCAGTACTTGCACAGCACGATGCCGGGCTCGATGGTTTTGCCTAGACCCACCTCGTCGGCCAGCAAAACGGCCTTGCTCAGCGGCGAGCGCAGCGCAAACACCGCCGCTTCGATCGGGTGCGGGTTCAGGTCCACGCTGGCGTTAAAAAGCGCCAGGCTCAAACGCTTAAGCCCGCCGCCTGCGTGCTGCAGGGTCAGGTCGTGTGCGATGTATTTGGCTTGGTGGGGCGTGAGCAGCAAGACGGTGTGGCCACTGGCCGTGGATATGAAACAAAAGGTTCATATCGTAATGTTTTAAGGACTTATTAGAGTCATAAGATGCTCTTTATTTGTGATTTTTGTTTACAAAAATACATTGGAAAGTGCTGTCCAAATGATCGGCATGCTGTAGTCCCAAGCAATTCGGGGCCTCCCTCGCAATACCGGGGCGTCTCCCCGTAGGAGCGGCGCCCTCGCCGCGATCAAGCCTTGCAGACCACAACCCTTCGCCCCGAGGGCTGGGCTCCTACAAAATGCTGTTCTCCCAAGCAATTCGGGGCCTCCCTCGCAATGCCGGGGCGTCTCCCCGTAGGAGCGGTGCCCTCGACGCGATCAAGCCTTGCAGACCACAACCCATCGCCCCGAGGGCGGGGCTCCTACAAAATGCTGCACTCCCTAGCAATTCGGGGCCTCCCTCGCAATGTCGGGGCGTCTCCCCGTAGGAGCGGTGCCCTCGCCGCGATCAAGCCTTGCAGACCACAACCCATCGCCCCGAGGGCGGGGCTCCTACAAAATGCTGCACTCCCAAGCAATTCGGGTCCTCCCTCGCAATGCCGGGGCGTCTCCCCGTAGGAGCGGCGCCCTCGCCGCGATCAAGCCTTGCAGACCACAACCCATCGCCCCGAGGGCGGGGCTCCTACAAAATGCTGTACTCCCAAGCAATTCGGGGCCTCCCTCGCAATGCCGGGGCATCTCCCCGTAGGAGCGGCGCCCTCGCCGCGATCAAGCCTTGCAGACCACAACCCATCGCCCCGAGGGCGGGGCTCCTACAAGATGCCGGGGCATCTCCCCGTAGGAGCGGTGCCCTCGCCGCGATCAATCCGTCTGGGCCAGCACTCTCCAGAACGCCGTGCAGAGCAATAGCTGGCCGAGGTCCTCACATTTGGTCAATCGCCGTGTTGACCACTGGTGCTTCGCCCGGCTTGTCCGACAACGAAAACCGGTCTTCGGTGCGGATGTAAAAACTTGCGCCAAAGCGGGCCACGGGTTTGTAGTCGCGCAGGTTGACGCGCCAGGCTTCGGTGTCGATCAGGCCCTCACGCGCAGCCAGCCATTGGATGCGGCCGATGAAGACGTAGCGGCTGGGGGTTTCGAGCTTTTCGTGCAGCACGCACTCAAACGCAATCGGCGCTTCCTGGATGCGCGGGGGGGCCACGGTGTGCGAGGGCACGGGCGTCAGGCCTACGGCGGTCAGCTCGCTCACGTCCGAAGGCATGGACTCGCCACAGTTGTGCATTTTTTGCGCCATGGGCTCGTCGGACATGTGCACCACAAACTGGCCGTTGTGCAAGATGTTGGCGGCCGTGTCTTTGAGGCGGCCGTCTTGCAGGCGGTTGATGCTGATCATCAGGATGGGCGGGTCTTCGCCGATCATGTTGAACATCGAAAACGGCGCGGCATTGATCACCCCGTTGGCCCCAAGGGTGGTCACCAGGGCAATGGGCCGGGGCACGATCAGGCTGGCCATGAGTTTGTAGCGCTGGTAGCTGCTGATCTGGTCAAAGTCGACTTCGGTCATGGCGGATTTCACTAGGTGCGGGTTGAGGATGGGGCAAGAAAAAAACGGCAGCACCCAGTCTAGCCCTCGCTGGATGCTGCCGCCAAACGGTGGCGTGAAAGCCTTGGCTGGCGCTCAGGCGATCACTTCGACCTTGGCACGTTTGGCCACCGCGCTCCAGGTGGTGATTTGTGACTGGATGAGCTTGACGAAATCGTCGCCCACCACGGGGGTCTTGCGGGCCAAGGTTTGCACTTCTTCGAGCCGCGCCACCACATCGGGTTTGGCCAAGATTTCAGGGATGAGTGCGGTCAGGCGCTGCGCAATCGGGGCAGGCAAATTCTTGGGCGCAGACAGGCCCAACCACTGAGAACCGGTGAGCGAGCCATAGCCCAACTCGGCAAAGGTGGGGATGTTGGGGAAGGCCGCCATGCGTGTGGGCGTGGACACGGCCAGGGCACGCAGCGAGCCGGCTTTGAGCTGGTTGACGTTGGTGGTGACGGGGTCAAACACGCTGTCGATCTGGCCACCCAGCAGGTCTTGCATGGCCGGGGCGCTGCCTTGGTAGGGCACATGGTCATGCTCACTGGCCTGGCCTTCGATTTTGAGCAGCTCGCCATACAGGTGATTGGCCGAGCCGATGCCCGAGGTGCCAAAGCGTGTCGGTTTGGTTTTGGCGGCGCTCACATACTGCGCCAGTGTTTGGTAAGGCGACTGGGCCCGCACCAGCAGCAGCATGGGCGCTTCGACCAGCATGCCCATGTGGGTGAAGTCGTTGACCGGATCAAAGGGCATGGTGCGGCGTGTGGCGGTGGCGTAGATGTGCACCGAGGCGTGGCTGACCAACAAGGTATAGCCGTCGGCGGCTTGGCGCGACGCGTATTCGGTGCCGATCAAACCGCCAGCGCCTGCGCGGTTATCCACCACCACGGTTTGCGACAAAGCGCTCGAGAGGTGCGGCGCCATCATGCGCGCCACGGTGTCCACCAGGCCACCGGGTGGGTATTGGCAGATCAAGCGAATGGGGCCTTTGTTGGGCCAGGCAGAAGATTGGGCGTGGACCCACGGGGCAGCCAATGTGGCGGCACCCGCTGCCAATAATTCACGACGTTTCATGGGATTTCCTTGAGTGGAGGGGTTCAAAAACAAACAAAGGGCACGGGGTGCCTTTTTTGTTCCGAGTCTCACTAGCAGGAGATGTGCCCGTTTTTTAACCCTGCCGGGTCAGGCAGGTGTTTCTCCGTTGGAGGTGGTGGTGGTTTGCGGGGGATTTCGCGACGAGGGCGTCGCTCCTGCAGGGGGGCAAGGTGGTTTTGGTGCGCAGGGCGCACCTTTTTGGACGGGATGCCCCATGCACGCCCATGGTGCAAGCAGGGGGCTGTTAAGAGAACACGACCTTGGCTTGGCCCAGCATGGCGTGCAGCAACACGTTGCAGCCTGCTTCGATGTGCTCGGGCTTGGCGTCTTCGATTTCGTTGTGGCTGATGCCGTCTTTGCAGGGAATAAAAATCATGCCACTCGGGGCCAGTCGCGCGGTGTAGATGGCGTCGTGCCCGGCACCCGAGACCACCCGCATTTGGCTGTAACCCAGCTGCGTTGCAGCAGAAGACACCGCCTCCACACACGCCGGATGGAAGGGTTGCGCCGGGAAACTCGACACCAGCGTCAGCTCGATGCGCAGGCCTGTGCTGCTCTGCAAACTTTGCGCCAGGGCTTTGATTTCATCGGCCATGGCCTCCACCCCGGCGTCGGTGTTGTTGCGCAGGTCGATGCTGAACTTGACCCGCCCCGGAATGACGTTGCGGCTGTTGGGGTGCACATGCACCATGCCCACCGTGCCACGGGCATGTGGGGCGTGCTGGTGGGCGATGCTCACCACGGCTTGCATCAGGTGCGTGGCCACTTGCAGGGCATCTTGGCGCAGGGGCATGGGGGTGGGGCCAGCGTGGGCTTCCATGCCGGTGACGATGCAGTCAAACCATCGAATGCCCAAAGAACCACTGACCACACCAATGGTCACGTCGGCGTCTTCGAGCACCGGGCCTTGTTCGATGTGGGTTTCAAAGTACGCCCCGATGGGGTGCTGCCCCGGCACTTCGGTGCCGACATAACCAATGCGCTGCAACTCCTCCAGCACAGTTTTGCCCTCTTGGTCTTGGGCTTTGTAGGCGTGCTCCAGCGAAAACGCACCCGCAAAAACGCCCGAACCCATCATCACCGGCACAAAGCGGGAGCCTTCTTCGTTGGTCCAAAAAGCCACCTCAATCGGAGCCTCGGTTTCGATGCCGTGCTCGTTCAGGCAGCGCACCACTTCCAGTCCGGCCAGCACACCGTAGTTGCCGTCGAACTTGCCCCCGGTGGGCTGGGTGTCGATGTGGCTGCCGGTCATGATGGGCGGCAAGTCGGGCTGTCGCCCTGCCCTGCGCATGAACACGTTGCCGATTTGATCGACCGTGACCGTCATGCCCGCTTCGCGTGCCCAAGACGTGACCAGGTCACGGCCTTGGCGGTCCAGCTCGGTCAAGGCCAGGCGGCAGACGCCGCCTTTGTCGGTGCCACCGATTTGGGCCAGCGTCATGAGCGATTGCCACAAACGGTTGGCGTCGATGCGCAGGGCGGGCAAGGTGTCGGGACTCAGCTTCATGGGATCTCCAAAGTTGTTCATTCAGGGCTGTCTCGGTAGGCTTGAAACACATCGCGCAATTGTCGGCGAGGTGCTGCGGTGGCCGTCAGGGACTGTTCGAGTTCGTTGAGGTGTTTGCGCATTTCTGCGCCTGCCGATGCGGGACTTTTTTGCAAGGCTGCAATCAAGTCCACATGGCGATGGGCCACACACACTTGCCCGCCTTGGCGTTTGAAGTGCGACATGAGCAAGGAGGTGGTGGGCAACAGGCCGTTGAGCCAACGGGCCAAGACCGGGTTGCCATGCATGCGGGCCATGGCTTGGTGAAACTCACCCGAGAGTCGAATCGCCAGCGCATGCTCGCCTTGGCGATCGGCCTCGGCTTCAGAGGTGGCCAATTCCTGCAAGGTCTGCAGTTGTTCCTCGCTCAGCCGCCCGGCCAGTTGCCGGGCCACTTCGCACTCCACCACCCTGCGGGCATCAAAAACACTGCCCGCATCTTCCAGACTGGGAATGGGCACGCGTGCGCCCCGGTTGTGCAGCAACTCGATGACCTGCTCTTGAGCCAGGCGTTGCAGCGCTTGGCGCACCAAGGTGCGGGACACATTGAACTGCTCGGCCAGCTCTTGCTCGCGCAGGCGTTCACCCGGGGACAGTCGGCGCTCCAGAACGGCCTGGTAAATGGCTTCGTAGACGCGGTCTGCGCCTGTGATTTGCACGCCTGCAGCGTCTTGGGGACCGTGCCAACCTTCATCTATCATGATGGACCCCCATGCAACCCCGTCATTCCATGCACACCGATCAGCCTTCGGGCATTCTGGCTTGTCAGCCGCTGAGCGCAGACGCTTTCTCGCCCTATGGCGAGGTGTTGAATTTGTTTGCACCGGCCCAGCACACCATCAACCAAGGCACCAGCGGGCGGCTCAATTTGCCCGGCGGCCTGGACTTGGCGGGCGATCAAGGCCAAGCGGTGTTGGCGGTCTTTCATGCGCAGGCGCAAAACCCCGAGGGCCCTTGCCACATGCTGGAGCGGCACCAACGGGGCAGCCAGACTTTTGTGCCTTTGACGGGGGCACGCTGTCGCTTGCTGGTGGCCTTGGGCCACAACCTGCCCGACCTGAACACACTCAAGTGCTTTGAGGTCTCGGGTCAACAGGGCTTCACGCTGCACAAAGGCACTTGGCACCACCCCCTGATGGCCTTGGACAAGGGGGCCTTTTTGGTGCTGGAGCGCCAGGGCCCGACCGAAGATTGCGAGATTCATTCACTGCCTTTGAGCGTGCGCCTGAGTCCCCTTTGAAGCCGCTCGCACGGGATGACCGTGCGGGTTTCAGGACCAGGCGCGGTGGATCTGTTCGGCCAGTTGGACCAGACTGCGGTCTGAGCCTTCTGGCCCCACCAAAGAGATGCCCAAGGGTGCGCCCTGATGGCTGGCCAGAGGCAAGCTCACCTGCGGCAGACCCGCCATACCTGCCACACACAGCAAGCTGGTGGCCCGGTTGCGGTAGGTTTCCAGCTCGGCATCGGTCTGGCGAATCAAAGGGGCCACATCGGGCATGGTGGGCATCAAGAGCACGCCGTCGGTGCCCAAGATCTGCTGCATGTGCGTGCGCCAGACGTCGCGAAAAGCCCGCGCCTTGGCCACTTGCTCGTCGGTGACTTTGGACGACCAGTCAAAACGCTGGGCCACCGCAGCCCCCAGCACTGGCTGAAACCGCTGAAGAAAACCCCCATGCACATCCCAGGCCTCGCGCCCCTGAATCGCACGGAAATGCCAGTACATGGTGTCCAGGTCTGTGTTCATGACACGAACCGGTTTGGCCTTGCCCAAACACTGCTCTATTTTTTGACGCACCGGCTTGAGGGCTTTGAGGGCCCCGGGTGTGGCCAGTGCCCACATGTCAGACGGGGCCAGCAAGCGGATGTGATCGGGCAAGGGCTGCGCATCCTGGCCCAACAAAACATCGGCCACGCGGGCAAATGTGGGCACATCGCGGGCAAACCAGCCGCAGGTATCGAGGCTGGGCGACAAGGCCATGGTGTCTTGCAAACTGATGCGCCCCTGGCTGGGGCGCATGCCGACCAAACCGCAATGGTTGGCGGGGGCACGCACCGAGCCGCCCGTGTCAGAGCCCAAAGCAAAATCGCACAGGCGGTTGGACACGGCAGACGCCGAGCCCGACGACGACCCGCCGCTGATGCGCTCGGCCACCGCACCGTTGATGGGCGCACCGTAATGCGCGTTTTGACCGTTCATGGAGAACGCCAATTCGTCGGTGACGGTTTTGCCCACAAAGCGGGCACCCGCGTCGAGCAAGCTTTGCACCACCGGGGCTGATCGGTCCTGCACGCCCCACAAGGCCATGAGCATGGGTTGACCGCCGCTGGTGGGGTAGCCCTTGACGTGGTAGATGTCTTTGGCCGCAAAGCTCAGGCCCGACAAAGGGCCTGTGGCCGCGTGGGCCACCGGGCTGGCGGGGTAAGGCATGAAGGCGTGGGCTTGGTCCCACAGGGCATCGGTGTGTTGGCTCATGTGCACCTCACAATGAAAAAATGTTCAGACCATGTGTTCAGGCCACTTTTTGAGAATTGGGCTGGGGCTGCGACTGGGGCTGGACCAGCAGGCAACGCACACTGTGGCCGTCGGCCAGCCAGGTGACATCTGGGCGTGTGACCGAGCATTCGGGCACGGCCATCTTGCACCGGCTGGCAAAGGCACAGCCCTTGGGCAAGTCGGTCAAGTCTGGCGGTGAGCCGGCAATGGTTTCCAGTCGCTGGCCTTTGGCCAAAGCGCCGTCGGCGCGGCTTTGCAGCAAAGCGCGGGTGTAGGGGTGACGGGGCTCGCGCATCAGGGTGCGGGCAGGCCCCTCCTCCACAATGCGGCCGGCATACATCACGGCAATCCGGTCGGCCACCTCGACCGCAGCACCGATGTCGTGGGTGACAAAAATCACCGACAAACCCATCTCTTTTTGCAGCTCGCGCAAGAGCAGCAAGATCTGGATTTGCACCGTCGCATCGAGCGCGGTGGTGGGCTCATCGGCCAACAAGAGCTGCGGGCGGCAAGCCAGAGACAAGGCAATCATGGCGCGTTGGCGCATGCCGCCCGACATTTCATGGGGATAGGCCTGCAAACGACGCTCGGGGCTGGGAATGCGCACCCGCTCAAACAAAGCCAAGGCCCGCTGTCTGGCTTGGTCCTCGCTCACATTTTCGTGACGGCGGATGGTTTCAATAATTTGCTGCCCCACGCTGTAAACCGGGTCCAGCGCCAGCAAGGGCTCTTGAAAAATCATGGACGCCACGCGCCCACGGAAGCGGCTGAGCTGGTCTTGCGACAGCGTGAGCACATCCTGATCACCCACCCGGATTTGCCCCGTGATTTGGGTTTTCTTTTCAGCATGCAGACGCAGGATGGTGCGCAAGGTGACGCTTTTGCCAGAGCCTGACTCGCCAATCAGGGCGACCACTTCGCCGCGCTGCACACGCAAGTCCACGCCCGAGACGGCCTGAACGGGTTTTTTGCCACCGGTGAAGGTGACATGCAGCTGGCGGATGTCCACATAGGCGGGTGTTGAAGTGTCCGGTTTCATGCCGCAACCTCCGAAGGTTTGACCGTGCTTTGCAATGCGGGTGCACCGGTGTGCGCTGCGCCAGCGACGTGCATCCAGCAGGCCACTTGCTGGCCGTGCTGGGCTTGGGCCAGCACCGGCATTTTTTCGCTGCAAATGGCTTGGGCGTGCACACAACGGGTGTGAAAACGGCAGCCGCTGGGCGGGTTGATGGGGTTGGGTGGGTCGCCCGCCAAGGGGGGAGTTTCGGTGCGCCGATCCGGGTCCAGTGTCGGAATGGACGAGAGCAAGGCTTGGGTGTAGGGGTGGGCGGCATGCTTGAACAGCGTTTCACTGTCGCCCACTTCCACCACTTGGCCCAGGTACATCACCATGACCCGGTCGCTCATGTAACGCACCACATTCAGGTCGTGGCTGATGAAGATGTAGGTCAGGCCAAACGACTCTTTCAAGTCCAGCAAGAGGTTCAGCACCTGCGCTTCCACCGACTTGTCCAAGGCAGAGACCGCCTCGTCCAAAATGATCAAACGCGACTGCAAGGCCAAAGCCCGGGCAATGTTGACACGCTGCCTTTGCCCGCCCGACAACTCATGCGGGTAACGCTCGGCAAA
This sequence comes from Limnohabitans sp. WS1, assembly GCF_003063265.1. Taxonomy (GTDB): domain Bacteria; phylum Pseudomonadota; class Gammaproteobacteria; order Burkholderiales; family Burkholderiaceae_C; genus Limnohabitans_A. The sequence goes on along the minus strand of NZ_NERU01000009.1, from coordinate 24,520 downwards.
GCGCTGCGGGGCCAAGCCCACCCGTTCGAGCAAGTCACGCGCCCGGTCGATGGCCTCGCGCTCGGGCAGTCCGTGGACCATGGGGGCAAACGCGATCGAGTCTTCCATGGTCAAGCGTGGGTTCAAAGAAGCGTAGCTGTCTTGAAACACCATTTGGGCCTGGCGACGGTAGTCCTTCAGGGGCAGCGACTTGCTGCCCACCGTCTGGCCGTCAAACACCAGCTCGCCTTGGTCGGGCGTGATCAGCTGCATGAGCAAACGTGCAGTGGTGGATTTGCCGCAACCGGACTCGCCCACCACGCCCAAGGTCTCACCCTTGAACACGTCAAAGCTCACCCCATCGACGGCGCGAACCACACCCGCGCCGCGCCCCAACAGGTCTTTCTTGAGCGGGAAGTGCTTGACCAAGCCACGCACCGAGAGCATTGGCTGACTGGTTCCACCCGCCTCATCATTGGCCATTGTCATTCGGACCTCACTGTTTGATTTCCATGGCCGAGCGCAAGCCGTCGGCCAGAAGGTTAAAAGCAATCGATGTCATGAAAATCATCGCCCCGGGCAAAGCGGCAATCCAGGGTTGCGTGTAAATGGCGGTGCGCAAGGTGTTGAGCATCAGGCCCCATTCCGGCTCGGGGGGTTTGACGCCCAGACCCAAAAAGCTCAGACCCGAGGCCAGGATCATGGACACCGCGATCAGACTCGTGGCGTACACAAAAATCGGCCCCAGCACATTGCCCAGCACATGCACCCGCACGATGGTGAAAGCCGACGCACCCGAAGCCCGGGCTGCCTCGACAAAATCACGCCCCCGAATTTGTGTGGTCACGCTCTCGGCCACCCGCGCCAGCGGCGGGATGAACACAATCGTCAAGGAAATCAGGGAGTTGGTGATGCCCGCCCCCAAAGCGCCCGACAAAGCGATGGCCAGCAACACCGAGGGAAAGGCGTAAAAAACGTCGATGGTGCGCATCATCACGCTGTTGACCCAGCCCCCGGTGTAACCGGCGGTGATGCCGATCAGCGAGCCGATGACAAAGGCGCAAATCACCGGGGTGATGCCCATGAACAAGGACAGCTTGGCCCCCACCATCAATCGGGTGAGCATGTCGCGGCCCAACTCGTCGGTGCCCAAGGGGTGCCCTTCAAAGCCAATGGGCTTGAGGCGTTTGAGCATGGACGACTGGTAGGGGTCCATGGGGGCCAGCCAAGGCCCTAAGACAGCCAGCACCATCAAAAACAGCACCACCAAAGCAGCACCCACGGCCACTTTGTCGCGCAAAAAACGACGCCCCACGGTTTCCCAATAACCGGCAGAGCGCTCATACACCAGCGGTAGCACCGGGCTGGCGGCCGCATTCAATGAAGTCATGTCAATTCCTTGAGGTCGAGATCAAGCGCGTGCAATGCGAGGGTCCAGCAAGGTCTGGATCACATCCACGATGAGGTTGAGCACCACAAAAAACATGGCCAGCACCAAGATCGTGCCTTGCAGCAAAGGCAAGTCGCGCTGGAAGATGGCCGAGTTGAGCAAGAAGCCGGTGCCAGGCCATGAAAAAACCGTCTCGATCAGGATCGATCCGCCGAGCAGATAACCCAGTTGCAAGCCCATCACCGCCAAGGCCGTGGGGGCGGCATTTTTGACGACATGCCAAAAAATACCCAAATTGGTGAGTCCCTTGGCACGCAAACCGACGATGAACTCTTGCGCCAGGATGTCGGCCACCAAGGCCCGCACCGTGCGCGAGATGATGCCCATCGGGATCACGCTCATGGTGATGGCCGGCAAGAGCATGTGTTTGACGTGCTCCCAATCCCAAACCCATTGGCTGGACCCCCCAGGCCCTGCACCACCGGGCGGCAGCCACATGAGGATGGACGAAAACACAATCACCAAGACCATGCCCAGCCAGTAGTGCGGGACGCTGACCCCCAGCACAGACAGCAAAGAAGCGAACTTGTCCAGCCAGGAGTTTTGGAAATACCCGGCCACAAAACCAAACAAACTGCCCAGCACAAAGCCGATCAGGGTGGCCAGCATGGCCAGTCGCAAGGTGTTGCCCACGGCGGTCATGACCTCGGCCGCCACGGGGCGGTTGCTGGCAATGGAGGTGCCCAAATCACCCTGCAAGGCACGCCAGACCCAGGTCACAAATTGCTCGGGATACGAGCGGTTAAAGCCGTACAACTCGATCAACTGCGCTTGCAAGTCGGCCGAGGCATCGGGCGGCAAAATCGACACGAGAGGATCGCCCGGTGCCAGGTGCACCAAGCCAAAACAAACCAGCGCCACCCCCAGCATGATGGGCAGGGAATAAATCAGACGCCGCAACAAAAAGCCGAGCATGCCATCACTCCAAAACTGCAATTTAAAAAGTGTGCTGTCAGGTCATGAACAACTTGACTGCACACCCAGGGGTGTGGGCCCCAAGGCCCACACCTGAACCATCAGTCCATCGACACCGGAGCCAAATCGACAAACCAGCTGCGCGGCTGCACAAAGCCCTTGACCTTCGCGCTCATGGCACGCGGTCCCACGTCGTGGGCAATCCAGACGAAAGGTGCTTCTTCGACAATGCGGGCGTGCAACTTGGCCAGCGCTTCGTCGCGTTTTTTGTCATCAAACTGCGTGCGGGCTTCGGCATTGAGCTTTTCAAACTCGGGGTTGCCAAATAAACCCCAGTTGTTGGACACCGGTGGGAAGGTGCCCATGCTGGTGAAGCGCACCATGCCAAAGAAGGGATCCATGGCGGAGTAGCTCACGTTGATGGCGTGCGCACCGTTGGCCGAGGGGTCTTTGGCCCCACGACGCCAGTTGGTGAACAAGGTGTTCCACTCGATCACGTCAAACTGCACATCAAAGAAGCACTGCTTGAGCGACTGCTGAACAAACTCGTTCATGGGCAAGGGCTGCATCTGGCCTGAGCCCGATGCCGAAATCTGCACCTTGACCTTGAGGGGTTTGGCGGCGCTGTGGCCCGCTTGGGTCATCAAGGCCTTGGCCGCATTCACGTCGTACTTGATGTCGAATTTGGGGTTGCCCCACCAGGGGTGACCTGGAGGCACCGTGCCTTTGGGGGCGGCCATCATGCCGCCCAAAAGGGTTTTCAGGCCCTCACGGTCGACGCACAAGTTGGCCGCATGGCGCACCCGCTTGTCCAGCCAGGGCGAGCCTTCGGCAAACGACAACTGCCAAGGCCAGACATGGGGCTGGGCATTGCTTTCGATCTTGAAGCCGCGCTGGCGAATTTGCGGCATGGCGTCGGGGGCGGGGGCCTCGATCCAGTCGACCTGGCCACCGAGCAAAGCAGCGGTGCGGGCATTGGCCTCAGGCATGGGGACCAGCACCACGCGGTCAACCTTGGGCATGCGCTTGGGGTCCCAATAGGTTTTGTTGGCCACCATTTCCAGGCGCTCACGCGGCACAAAACGGGCCATTTTGAAGGGGCCAGAGCCGGAGGCATCTGCGGCAAAGGCGGTCCATGCCGCTTTGGATTTGTCTGCGGGCGTGGCGCCTGCAGCGGCATCAAATTTCTTTTGCCAATGCACAGGCGAGGCAATGAACAAATTGGTCAGGTTGATGGGCAAAAACGCATCGGGCTCGCTGGTGGTCAGCTCCACGGTCAGGTCGTCAATTTTGCGGGCGCTGCGCAGTGTGGGCATGCGCGAAGCGGTCACGCCCACCTGGCTGGCGTCAAAGTGCACCGCGTCTTTGTCGAGCACCTTGCGCACGTTCCAGACAATGGCATCAGCGTTGACAGCCGATCCGTCATGGAACTTGATGCCGGGGCGCAGCTTGAAAGTCCATTTGGTTTTGTCGCTCGCCCCCACCGTCCATGAAGTGGCCAAGCCGGGTCCTACCACACTGGGGGCATCGGCTTTGGACAAGTCCCAGTGGGTCAAGGCGTCGTACATCGGGATGCCGGTGAACCGGTTGCCCTCAAAGCCTTGGTCAGGCTGACCCAAGGTGCGGGGAATGTCAGCCGCCGTCATGGCAATGCGCAAGACTTTTTCTTGCGCCTGTACCGCCATGGAGATGGCGCTGAGCCCCATCCCGACAGCCATGGTGAACGCCCAAGATGCGGGCAAAGAACGTGGGGAAAGGATAGACCGCTTCATCAAAACTCCATTAAAAGTGGATTGAAAAATGAGCAACAGACCTTGAGTACTGACAGATCAGGTCTGTAAATTAACATACGTCAAATGAGTCTGGCAAGTTTTTTTGTATGCAATCACCGTGCCCGCTTGGAGACAGGGCCTGCGTCGTCAGCACGCCGAAGCGAATCTTGAAAAAGGTCCATTTACTCTGCAGAATCAGGCACAAAAATGATGTTTTCTGGCACCATTCTGGTCATCACATGGCGCATCACGCCCCAATTTGGCGATTTTTTTGTATGCAATAAACAACTTGTCACCTCGGACATTGACACCGACATTCCGGCACGATGCATGCCTGCAACCGGGGAAGAAAGTCGGCCCTTGCCCCACTGAAAAAAAGGAACCCATCGCATGAACACCCCCGCAATGCGCCGTTATTTGTTGATCAACCCCAACACCAACGCCTTGACCACACAACGCTTGCGTGACGTGTTGCTGCCCCAGTTGCCGCCGGGCGTGCAACTCGATGTGCAGACCGCCCGATTTGGAGCGCCTTACATTGCCTGCGAAGCCAGCCATGCCGTGGCCGCTCACGCCTGCCTGGACCTGTGGACCTCGCACCGAGGCACGCCGGAACAAGCCTTGCACGGTGTGTTGATTGGCTGCTTTGGCGACCCGGGTTTGTTTGCCTTGCGCGAAGCCAGCGGCTGCCCGGTGACGGGACTGGCCGAAGCCTCGTTCATTCAGGCCGCAGCACACGGGCCATTTGCCATCGTCACGGGTGGCGAGCGCTGGAAGCCCATGCTGCAGCGCCTGGCCACCAGCTTGGGTTACGGCGCACAACTGCGCCACATCGAGACGGTGGCCCCCACGGGTGCGGCGCTGCAGGCCGACCCCAAGATGGCCATTGAATGCCTGAGTCAAGCTTGTCAAAACGCCGCCCAAAGCGGCGTGGCCAGCATCATTTTGGGCGGTGCCGGACTGGCTGGTTACGCCCGGTTGCTGCAAGCCCACTGCGACCTGCCCCTGATCGACAGTGCCCAGGCCGGCTGGGAAGTCTTGCTGCAACAACAGGCACCTGCTGCGCCGTCCAAGCACGATGGTTTTTATGCGCCCTGGGTGGGCTTGCCGCCAGATTTCATGGGCGTCCCCACACGCGGCTGAACACGGCCCGTCCTTCAAGGCATCAAACTGCCCTGAGCGGCCTTGAGCACCGCACGGCTCAAGCCATCGAGCAAGGCAGAAGCTGCGCGGGTTTCCTGCCAGTACAAGGGCACATCCAGGGGTGTGCCCGGCACCAGCTCCAGCAACGCGCCGCTTTGCAGGTGCGGCGCAATCAAGGTCAAAGGATGCAGGCCCCAGCCCATGCTGGCCAGTGAGGCCTGCACAAAAGCCTGCGTGGAGGGCAAGGTATGTCTGGGCAATTCCACATGTCGGTGGCACAAACGCCGCACCCAGCGGGCCTGCAATTCGTCTTGGGTATTAAAGACCAAACTGGGTGCATGGGCCAGGCTTCCGGCCGTCACGCCCTGCGCCAAATGGCGCTGCACAAAATCGGGACTGGCCGCTGCCACATAACGCATGGCACCCAGGGCGCGGCTGTTGCAACCGGTGGCCGGGCGGGCTGTGGCTGTGACGGCAGCCAGCACAGCGCCACTGCGCAACCACTCGGTGGTGTGGTCCTCGTTGTCCACCGACACGGCCATCAACACCGGTGCATCGGCCGCAAAGGCGGTCAGGGCCGGGGCAAACCAGGTGGCCAGGCTGTCGGCATTCACCGCAATGGGCAGCGTGACACGCGCCACGCCCTCGGGGGCCAGACCGGGCAATGCGCCTTGCAATTCCTGCTCCAGCAGACGCACACGGTCCATGTGCTGGCACAAGCGTCGGCCGGTCTCGGTGGCCTGGCAGGGCTGACTGCGCACCACCAAGGCACAACCCACCCGCTCTTCCAGCAGCCGAATGCGTTGCGACACGGCCGACGGCGTGACGTGCAATGCGCGAGCCGCACGCTCAAAACTGCCTTCACGAACCACAGAGGCCAATGCGGCCAGAGAAAAATAGTCGAGCATGAAATGAGTTTTTCTAAAGCCAGTTAATGAAAGACAGTTTGTCTTAATCAATCAATCCTGACAAGCTCATGCCCTATGAATTGGAATCACACACTGAATTGGGGATGGCCTGTTTTTGTGCAGGGCATGGTTTTGGGGCTGGGCCTGATCGTGGCCATTGGGGCGCAAAACGCTTTTGTGTTGCGCCAAGGTCTGCGCCGCGAGCATGTGGGCAGCGTGGTGGCGTTTTGTGCGGTGGCCGATGCGGTGCTGATCACGGCGGGCGTGATGGGCATGGCGCAAGCGCTGGGTGAGCGGCCAGCGTTTGCAAGAGCACTGGCTTTGGGCGGGGCGGCGTTTTTGGCTGTGTATGGCTGGCGGGCGCTGCAGCGCGCGCGTCAGGCCAGCACGCTGGACGTGACCAGCACGGGCCAGGGCCTGAGTCTAGGGGCGGCGCTGGCCCAAGCGGCGGCGTTCACCTTGCTCAACCCGCATGTGTATCTGGACACGGTGCTCTTGGTGGGCAGCATTGGCGCACAGCAGCCGGCCTCCTTGCAGGGCTGGTTTGCGGCTGGGGCCAGCACAGCCAGTTTGCTGTGGTTCAGCGCCTTGGGCTTTGGGGCACGCTGGTTAGCGCCCTGGTTTGCCAAGCCCCGCGCCTGGCAGGTGCTGGATGCGCTGATCGGTGTGACCATGTGGGTGCTGTCGGCCTTGCTGGTGCGCCATGTCTGGGCTGGCCTGTAAACCCTGCTGCAGCAGCGGCGTGGTGTTGGTTGACCCGATAAGGGCGGCGGCCCTGCGGATGCCCCTCGTACCACACAATGCAGACATTTCACATTGGGGGGGCTTAGATGCAATTTCCCATGTAGGAGCGACGCCCTCGTCGCGAAAAGCCTTGCAGACCACCACCCATCGCCCCGAGGGCGGGGCTCCTACAAAATGCAAAGCCCCCCAAAATGGTGGCCGCCAAAAATGCAAGGCATGGTCTCTGTAGGAGCGACGCCCTCGTCGCGATCTGCCATGCAGACCACCACCCATCGCCCCGGGGGCGGGGCTCCTACAAAATGCAAAGCTTCCCAAAAAGGTGGCCGCCAAAAATACAAGACATGGTCTCTGTAGGAGCGACGCCCTCGACGCGAAAAGCCTCGCAGACCACAACCCATCGCCCCGGGGGCGGGGCTCCTACAAAATGCAAAGGCCCCCAAAATGGTGGCCCCCAAAAATGCAAGGCATGGTCTCTGGAAAAAGGGGGTCAGATCCAGGTTGGACATGACCCCTTGAACATCACTTGCGTGGGCCTTTTGGACGGTTGAACCAGTTGGCCAGCATGAACAAGCCAAAGACAACAAACATGATGATGAGGACGTGATGGGTTTGCATGGTGATTCCTTGTGAATGCGTGAAGTTGATTAAAACAAACAGATTATGCAAACTTGGCTGAATGCCGCACAGGGCGGATCAAAGGTCCCATAGCCCAAAGGGTCAGCAGGAGCAGCACCATTTCGAGCCCGTAGACGGACGAGTAACCCAGCACCGAACTGCTGCCCAGCGCTACGCCGTCGCGTACCAAACCCCCAACGGCCATGCCCACGCCGGCCGCCGTGGCTTGCACCGCTCCCCAAGCGCCCATGGCCAAACCAATTTGCTCGGGGGGGGCCATTTGCATGGTGGCAGTCAGGGTGCCGTGGGCAAACAAACCTGCACCCAAGCCAATGAAGAAAATACCCACCGCAAACAAAACCGGTGACATCAAGGGGGCGGAGGCGATCACTGCTGCAAAAGCGGGCAGACCGACCCATGCGCCCCAACTGGCCATTCGGTAGGCGTCCCCGCCCCGCCCCAACACCTTGGAGGCCCAGGCAAAGCCAATCAAACCGCCCAATGCCAATGTGGCGGTGAGCATGGTGGTGGTAGAGACACTCAGATTCAAAATCTCGCCACCAAAAGGTTCCAACAAGACATCTTCCATGGTGAAGGCCATGGTGCCCAGCCCCACCGCGAGCAAACGACGCAAGGTGTTGGGCCCTTGGCAAAACAGCTGCCAGGCTTGTGCGAATGTGTGGTCAACCGGGGTGCCGGGTTTGCGCAGACGGCTGCGCGGCTCTTGTTTCCACAGGGCCACCACGTTGAGCACCAGGGTCATCACGGCCACGGCTTGCACCACACGAATGAGCTGACCCGGGCTGTAGTCGCGCAGCAAATGGCCGAGCATCAAGGCGCTGCCGATCATGCCCAGCAGTTGCATCACGTACATGAGGCCCACCACTTTGGGTTGGCTCTCGGGCGGGGCCAGGTCGGTGGCCAGGGCCAAACCTGCCGTTTGCACGGTGTGCATGCCAATGCCCACCAACACAAAGGCGCCTGCCGCACCCACCAAACCCACCCACGCCGGGGCTTGGCTCGACTGCCCTGCTCCGGCCAGCACCAAGAGCGCAAAAGGCATGATGGAAAAACCGCCAAATTGCAGCAAGCTGCCCATCCAGATGTAGGGCACGCGCCGCCAACCCAGTTGCGAGCGGTGGTTGTCCGAGCGAAAACCGATCAGGGCACGAAAAGGGGCCACCAGCAAAGGCAGGGCCACCATCAAAGACACCAGCGTGGCGGGAACTTGCAGCTCCACAATCATCACGCGATTCAGGGTGCCCACCAGCATGACCATGGCCATGCCGACAGAAATTTGAAACAGCGACAAGCGCAGCAGACGGGACAGCGGCAGATCCTCGCTGGCAGCGTCGGCGAATGGCAAAAAACGGGGGCCCAAGCTGGCCAGCGTGTACGCCAAAGAAGATGGTTTTTTGGTTTTGGTCATGGAGGAAAGACCAAGCGCTTTCGCGCTTGGCCGTTCGGCGGGGTTCACCCGTTACTTCTTCACCGCAGCATCGGCCGCAGGTGCAGCAGCCACCACTTTGGTGCCACCGTTGAGGAAGTTTTTCACCCAAGAGGTGTTCAGGGTCAGGGCCAGGTGCACGCTGAAGGACGCAACGGCCACAGCAGCGATGAACACTGGAATACCAACCGAAGGTTTCACCACACACCACATTTTCGAATAGATCATGGCAGTACCTCTCTTATTTGAGCCAAGGTGAATAGATGAAGGCCAACAGGTGGGCAAATGCGGCAATCATGCCGAAGATTTGCGTACCCTGGATGAGATTGCGGTGAATCTCTTCCGATTCGGCCTCGGTCAGTCCCGTTGGCCAGACTTTGTCTGAGTTCGACATAGTTTTTCTCCTTGAAGAAAACGTGCAAGGCCCGCACGAGGGCTATTCATGGCCACCATGGCCACAAATGGGGTTGCCTTGAACGCGCTCGCACGTCGGCACACTGGGCCGGGCTGGACAAGTTCAAGGTTGTTCATCTCAAGCCCGCCTTGGCATGCGCCAGGGCAGCATGGCTTGAACCACCGGTGACACCAAGCGTGGCACCGACAGGGTTTCGTGGAAGGCGAGCAAGGGCTCGCCTGCGTAATCAAATTGAAGCAAGGCACGCTGGTAAAACGGCGTGTCTTCGAGTTGTTCGTGCACCCGCACAGGGTGTGCGCTGCGCATGCGCCGGGCAATGCGCCAAGCCGTTTTGGACAGGCGCTGCGCCGGGGGCGTGGCGATGGGCTCGACCGTGCCCTTGGGTGTGAAGCGCAGCGACAGCACACGGTCTTCGGTGCCGGGTGCTTGCATGTCGTAAAACACCACGGTCGAGCCATCGCGGGTGCGGGCGCGTGACCAGTCCCAGGTGTAAAAGCCCTGGTCTACCGGCTCGTCACCTTCGTTGGAATCGAGGTAAGCGTGGCCTTGCCATTTCAGGTCTGGGGCGCTCAGGTCCACCTCGATGCGCGAAGCCGGTGCCAAAGGTCCCCAGCGGTGTTGGCCTGCCACATCCAAGGGTGTGGAGTAGCCAAAGAGTTGCTGTGGCCACAGTTTGATGCGACCCCGAATCCGGTGCGGAAAAGGCACACACACTTCGTTGATGTCGATGCTCAGGCAGTCACCGTCCCAGCTGAGTTGACTCGGTCCAATGGTGAATTGGCGTTCGCTGCGGTGGCAGTGGCGCTGGCCCCGCTCGGTCATGGCCCAGCGGCCTTGGCCTTTGCTGTAAATGGCCACGTTCAGGGCGCAATGATTTTCTGGACTGGCGCGGCCACTGCGCCGCGCCCAAGCGTAATAAGGCGAGAACACACTGCCCACAAAGGCAATGAGGGTGATGCCGTGTTGTCCGCAATCACTCATGGCGTCGACATACCACCAAAGGTAGCCTCCATCGGGGACGTGCTGGTCGAAGCGAGGCTCGCCATCACGGCTTCGGCCGCCCGCTGCCCGGACAGCGCCGCCATCGGAACCCCCGGCCCAGGATGCACGCTGCCCCCCGCCAGATACAGGCCCTTCAGGGGTGTGGTGGAGCCAGGTCTGCTGAAGATGCTGGTCCAGCCGTGTGTGGCCTGCCCGTACAGGGCTCCCGCGCTGGCCGGAAAACGCCGATGAAAGTCCTGCGGTGTCGTGCGCAAGCTGTTGGTCGCTGTGGGGTGCAGCTGCAGACCCAAGCGAGACAAGTGCTGAAAGGTTTTCGTTTGGCATTGTTCTAAAGCCTCCTCGGTGATTGCGTTGCCATCACCGCTGGCGGGTGCGTTGACCAAACAAAAAATGCGTTCTGACTGGCCAGGCAAAAGGTCCGCAGGTCGGTCTTGTGCACAGACATAAACCGTCGGTTGCTGCGGCAGGCGCTGGCGTTCAAAGATGTCTTCAAACTCGCTGGCGTAGGTGCTTTGGAAAAACACGTTGTGCCGGTCCAGAGCCACACCATCGGCGGGGGCATGCATCGACCAGGTCAAGGCCGACAAAGATCGCGGAGGTGCCGCCTTGGGCACGGCACTGCGCACCTCATCGCCCAGCAAACCCTGACGCAAAGCGGACGCGTCGCCATTGAAGATGATGCGGTCGGCCGGTAAAAACTCGCCCGACTGCAGGTGCACACCACACACGCGGCCCTGGCGCTTTTCGATGCGCTGGCAGGTGCTTTGGTAGCGGAACACCGCCCCTTGTCGACGGGCCACCCGGGCCAGCGATTGGGCCATGCCCACCATACCGCCTTCGACCGACCAGACCCCGTCCATCTCGACTTGTGCGATCAGCATCAGGGTGGCCGGTGACTGCCATGGCGATGAACCACAATAGGTGGCGTAGCGGGCAAAGAGTTGACGCAAACGCGGGTCCGTGAATTGGTGTCCCAGTTGCTGCCACAGGCTGCGCATGGGACCGAGTTGGGCCAACACGCCCAAACCTTTGAAACCCAAGTCCCCCATGAAACCACCCATGCTCGGACGCTGGGCCCGGATCATGGGGCCTTCGAGCGTGGCATACAGCTGACGGGTGGTTTTGCAAAAATCAGCAAAACGCCGGGCTTCGTCACCGCCAGACCAAGCGGCAATGGCCGCTTCGCTTTCTTGGGGGTTGGCCGACAAATCGAGCTGGCTGCCATCGGGCCAAAAGTGCCGCGCCAGCACTTGCAGCGGTGTGATGCGCATCTCGGCCTCAACACTGGTGCCCACACTGCGCAGCAAGGCATCAAACACCCAGCGCATGGTGAACACCGTGGGGCCGCTGTCGATGTGTGCGCCGTTGACCTCGCGACTGTGGACCTTGCCACCGGGTGCATGGGCTGACTCGACCACGGTGACATCCAGCCCGCGGTGGGCCAGTGCAATGGCACTGCACAAACCGCCCATGCCCGCGCCGATGATGACCACTTTGTGCTCAGACATGGCTGGGCTCCAAGGTGTGGACATCCAAGGCCGGCTGGGCCACTGGAACGACATCGTTCGTGCTGAACACAGGGGTTTTTAAGTCGTAGGCTTGGCCCTGCCAAACCCCGGCCATTTGCAAGACCTGCATGCGCACAAACAGCGACTCTGAAAAAAACTGGTGCTTGTAGGCCGCGGCACTGGCCACCTGATGCGCCCCTTGGTGCGCGTAGTCCAGCATGGCGGCCGTGTCCCGCCACAAGCTGAATGTGCACTGCCTGACCAAAGGGGCCTCGCCCAAACCCATGGCCAACAAACATCCTGGTGCATGACTCAGGTCGGCCTGTGCCGCTGGGGCGTAACGCCAAAAGGCCATGGCCTTGGTGGGCACAATGCTGGCACGCGTGAGCACCGCAAAGGGGCCTTTGGCCTGGGCTTGTTGATCCCACTGCTCACCCAAAGCTTCTGCGCTGCTGGCTTGCCAAGCTTGCTTGTCCCATTGCCCGCGTGCCGACTGCACCGTCAACACACCCGACCAGCACTCACGGGCACGGCTTTGGTAGGCCTGGACAAAGGGGCTGTCCAGAAAACGCAAGGCCAAATCCAGATGGCTGAAAGTGCAAATCAGGCCTTGGTGTGTGGCACTGGGCCGCAAGCTGAAGCCCCCGCCATGGCCACTGCCCATGACTTTGATCATGGTCAGGCCGGGCACATCTTTGTAAGGCGTGGCCCCAGCTACCAGACGCAACCAGCCCCAGCCCTGGTGCTTGCGACAAAAGTCGGCCAGCAACACCACCACCACGCCTGACAGCGGGTCATGAAGAGAGGTGGTGGGGTCCATGACAGCTGTCCAGTGTAGAGACGGTGATGCGTTCGACTACTTGGCCGCCACTTTGGACGCGGCCAAAGCAGGTTTGAGCAACTCGGGGAAGTCTTTGGCCATGGGCGCACCGTTCAAAGGCTTGTAAGCACCTTGGTGGCAAGTGGCGCAATTGAGCTTGGCCACGTCACCCATGGGGCCCTTGCGGTGCGCCGGGAAGACTTCGGTCAAGGGCTCCATGTAGGTCAGGTTCAGATCACGCGCCATGCGGATGCCGTGCCAGGCCGTCACACGCTGAGGTGGGCTGTTTTCCCAATTCTGGAAAGACTGCGTGTTGTGGCAATAAGTGCAGTTCACACCCAGCGAGGTCGACATGTGTGTCATCAACCCATAAGTCCATTCGGCTTGTTTGATCGACTGGCGGTTGCCCGATGGCAAAGCCGTGGAGCCGTTGACACGGATCTTCTGGTCGCCCAACAAGAACGGGGTGAAGGGGTCGTTGGGCAAGGAAGACAAATTGACCACCGGTGAGGGGCTGTTCTGTCCGGTCTTGTCGCCGATGAAATTCGAACCATAAGGCTGTGGATCGGCTTTGAACCAAATGGCGTTGGGCACGGGTTCACCGCGATGGCAGGTGTAGCAAGTCACCCCGGTTTTGGCCACATGCGGCTGCCAGTCGGCGTTGATGTGTTGGGTCATCTCGACCATGCGCCGCGCCACCACCTTGGTGTACTTGGTGTCGTCTTGAAAGTTGGGCAAGGCGTGGCAATAAGCACAACCTTCGTTGGGAGCGACCCAGCTGGTCATCGAGACCATCAGGCGGTTGAAGTCGCCCACACTGAGGTCACCCAAAACTTTGACGTTTTTGTACACCTGTGAAGCTTTGGGCCCGTCAGATCCAGCCGAAGGGATCGCCACAGGAGGCTGGTTCTTTTCGGTTTTGACTTCGAGCAAACGGGCGTTGTAAACCTGAACCATGCCGGTGCCACGGTAACCGCTTTGCACCGTCTCAGGAATCGGGCGTTCGCAGCCGGCCAGCACGAGGCCGACCAGTGCCAGGCCCAGACCTTTGGCCATGCGGCTCATCCAACGGGGAGAGTGTGTGGTGTTCGGGTTCATGGCTTGACTCCTGTGCTCAGCGCGGGGTCAGCCATCGCTGGAAAAATTTCGGGGTACGGTGGCGCCACGCCATGCTTGATGGCCCAGAGGTACCAGTTGTCGACCACGGTGCCGGTCAGCAAGATGCCGATACCGCCAGTGATGGGGCACAGGACGGCGAACCACCAGGCCCAACGGTGAATCGATTCCATGGTGGCGTTGAAACCCATGGTCCAGCGCCAGAACAAGGCCGCACGCTCAGAGGCCGTGCCCCGGTCGGTGATCTGTTCGATCTCGCGTTCGCCACCGAAGCGGGTCACCGCCAAAATGGTCGCACCGTGCATGGCAAACAACAGGGCCGAGCCATAGAGGAACACGATGGACAGCGCGTGGAAGGGGTTGTAGAACAGGTTGCCGTAGCGCAGCGAGAAGGCCGCCGTCCAGTCCAGGTGGGAGAAGATGCCGTAAGGCACAGCCTCACCCCAAGATCCCATCAAGATGGGGCGGAACAAACCCAGCACCAAGAACAACCAAATGGCGGCTGCAAAGGCCCAAGCGATGTGTGTGCCCATGCCCAGCTCCACTGCGCGGCGGTAAGTGCGGGCCCACCAGAACATCACCGATGCGGTGAGGAACAAACCCACGATGAGGAACCAGCCGCCTTGGTTGAGCGGGGGCAAACTCAGGCCGTAGCTCGGTGGTGGCGGCTCCAGCGACAGCCAAAACAACTGCCGCACGAACTGGATCGGGTCGTAGTTGACCGAGGCCAGCATGTTCATGCCGATCAGGGTGAAGGCAATCATGCCGAACACGAGTGAGGCCAGGCCCAGGCCCCCCAGGTAGATGGGACCGAGCTGGGCATTGCCCAATTTACCGATCCAGTAGTTGATCAGGGGTTGCCCGGTGCGTGGGCTGTTGCCGTGTCCAAGTTCCACCCCGTGGTGGACTGGACCCACGGCTTGCACCGTGGTGAACAGGTTTTGATAGTCGGCCATTTGCGGTACTCCTCAATTCTTGGGGTTCGTGCTGCGTGCAGTCCGAATCAGACGGGCCACTGGGACCAGATGGGCATGTTCAGCCACCAGCTCCACCACTCGGGCCAGCCACGGCTCCAGAAGGGACCGCTGAGCACGATGCACAGGGCGCTGAACAACACGGCCGCCAGGGCCATGAATAAACCCAGACGGTGGATGCCCAAGGTGCCGATCGAGTAGCCGATGATGTCGCGGAAGAACGTGTCTTCGTGCTCGGGGGTCTTGACCACGGTGCCGGGTGTGGGGTTGGTGGAAGACAAGATCAGACCGCCGTGCAGCGACAAGGCAAACACACTGGCAAAGAAGAAACTCACAGCGATCATGTGCGCCGGGTTGTAGTGAAAGTGCAGGTACTGGTAGCCCACGTTGGACACCCAGTCGAGGTGACTGTAGATGCCATAAGGAAAGCCGTGGCCCCAAGCGCCCATGAGCACAGGGCGAATCACCACCAAGGTGAAATACGCCGAGATGGCCACCCCAAAGGCCACGGGCACATGAAAGCCCATGCCCAGCTTGCGGCAGATTTCAACCTCGCGCATCATCCACGAGCCAAAAGCGCCCAATGCACACACCGTGATGAGCTGCCACAGGCCGCCTTCCATCAAGGGCGCAAAGCGCAGGCCGTAAGACAAATCAGGCGGTGCGATGCTGATTTGCCAAATGTTCCAGGTCGGGCCTTGTGAGGCTCCCCACAAAATGAGCGCCGTGCCCAGGAACGAAAAGAACAGGGTTGTGACGCCGAAGAAGCCGACGTAAAAGGGTCCGACCCAAAAGTCAAACAAGTCACCACCCAGCAGGGTACCACCGCGAACGCGGTACTTTTTCTCAAAACTCAGCATGGCCATGGTTGGGTCCTCCTGCCTTCAGTGGATAAACAGATGCCGCATTGACACGGGTTCAATGGCGGCACCTGAACGGCAAGTCCTGGATCAGGACTTGGGCGCGGCCAGCGAAGCCACAGCCGTGGGCAGCGGCGAGTTTTGCGCCGATGCTGCTACGGGTTTTTTCGCGCCGTCGAGCCAGTTGAATTTGTTGGTGCTGAGCAAGATGAGGTGAATCATCGCGGCCAGGCCAAACAAGAAAATGCCCTGCAGTACCATGGCACGCAAAGGGTCGTAAAGTCGCCAAATTCTCCACATGGTGAATCTCCTAAATGATGTGGGACATGAAGGTGTACACCGCAGCTTTCACACCTTGGCTCATGCTCTTGGCATCTTCTGCGCCGGGCAGCAGATCTCTCCAGTGAACGCCGACCAGTTTGGCCAGTACGACGACCACAAACAGACATCCGAATCCGATGAGGAAGATGGACCAATACGCAGGGGATTCATCCGCACGCGAATGCTCCTCTTTGAATGGGCTTGTGTTTTGCATGACAGTGACTCCGTCAATCTATGGTTGAAAAAACAGGCTCTGAATCAGAACCAGGGACGCCACGCCCAGACCAGGATGTGGGCCAGAACAGCAACTGCTGTAAAGCCTACGGTGCCTTGCATCCAGTAATGGTGGAACTCCTGGGCTTCCTCATCGGTGAGTCCGGAAATTGATGTCTTGGTGGACATGTTTTGCTCCTTTTAAAGAGGCCTTGCGACCCGGGTTGCGCACAGCCCGCGCAGATGGGCATCCGCAGCCAAAGGCCACGACATCGGATAAGCCGTGCCGCATGGGGCGGCACCTGCTGTTGTGTTGAGAGGGGTGTGCTTCATGCCGCCACCCCCAGACCCAGTTCGCGGCTGGCCGCGACCACATGGGCTTCTGTCACCTCGCTGTGGCCCTGGGCCTGCGAGAGTTGTTCGGCTTGGTCACGCAATCGCTTGGCCGCTGAAATTTGCACCAGCACCGGCTGGCTTTGCACCACATCGCGCAGGCGCTGCTGGGCCTGGTCTTGCCAGCTGGCGTTCGGGGCAACCACCCCACGCGCATGGGTGGCGGGGGCCTTGTCCATGTCGGTGCCCAGGGGCAAGATGTGGAACAGTGCATCAAACAGCGCGTTGCACACTTCCTGGATCACATAGCTTGCACCGCTGTAGCCCATGAAAGGCGTGCCGGTGTGGCGGCGAATGATGGCCCCAGGAAAAGAGGCGGGAATGAAGGCCGCACGCATGGGGCTGCCGCCTGAGATTTCGCTCAGGTACATGCGCTCGTTGTAGCTGCCGAACATGATCAAAGGCGTTTGCGTTTTGACCAATTCGCGCACAGCCACGTTGTCGGTCTTGGTGCCTGCCGTGCGCGAGATGCTGAAGCGGCAAGGCAAACCCATCTCGTTTTCGAGGAAGTTTTTCAAACCCCGTGAATACGTTTCACCGGCCACCACCGCAAAGCTGGCCGTGGCAAAAAAGTCTTGGGTCACCGAGCGCCACAGGTCCCACATGGGCTTCAATGTGGTGTGCTTTTCGCGCTCAATGAAGGGCTCGGGGTCCAGGTGCAGCAACTGACCGAGTTTGCGCAGGAAATTGGTGGTGCTGTGCAGCCCGATGGGCGCTTGCAAATAGGGGCGCTCCAGCGCCTCGCACAGCATGCGCCCGAACTCGCGGTACATGCAGATGTTCACATCGGCTTCGACCAGACGCGACACATCGGCCAGGTGACTGCCCAGCGGGAAAACCATGTTGACGTCGGCACCAATGCCCTGCACCAAGCGGCGGATTTCGGCCAGGTCACTCGCACTGTTGAAGGTGCCGTAGCAGGGGCCAATGATGTTGACGCGGGGCTTTTCACCCACAGGGCGGTCTTCAAAAGGTTTGCGGGCAGGCACTTTGCGCAGACCGTATTCGCTCCACAACCAGTACATGGCGCGGTTGGCGCATTGCCACTGGTCTTCGTCGATGGTGCGGGGCAAAAAGCGGGCGATGTTGGTGCCTTCGGGCGTGACACCACCACCGATCATCTCGGCGATGGAGCCGGTCACCACCACAGCGGGCAGTTCGGGGTCCAGCGTGGCGTGGGCGCGTTTCATGGCGCCTTCGGTGCCTTCACGGCCCAGTTGCTCTTCAGCCAGGCCCGTCACCACAATCGGCAATTCGTGCGGCGGCAAAGCGTCGGTGTAATGCAGCACCGAAGTCACGGGCAGGTTTTCGCAGCCCACCGGGCCGTCGATGACCACTTGCAAGCCTTTGATGGCGGTGAACACATACACCGCTCCCCAGTAACCGCCTGCGCGGTCGTGGTCGAGGATGAGTGGCGACTTGGGTTTGGCCACGGTGCTGGGAGGGGGCGTGACTTGGTTCATGAACCCATCTCCTCGGCTTTGCGCTTTTTCAAGAGCTTTTCAATCTGGCGACGGGTTTCGGCTTTGAACTCGGGCCGGTCTTTGGGCACCGACTCCCACACGCCTGCGGCGTGGCCTGCGCCCACATCACCAAAGAAGGACTTCATGGCGTCAAAGCGGGCTTGGTTGCCCATGGCGGCCTGCACCACCTGCACCAGTGAACCTGCACCGGCGACACCCATCAAGGGACGGGCCGAAATCAGGTTGGTGAAGTAGAGCGATGGCACGCTGTTTTGCTTGGCGATCTGCACCACCGGGGTGGTGCCAATGGCCAGCTGTGGCCGGTATTCGTACATGGCGTTGAGGTCTTGCTCGAGCGAGGCACGCATTTGCACCTGCACGCCCTTGGCTTGCAGCCAAGCGATGTCTTGTGCGTTCCACTCCGTGGCCGGGCAAGCCGAGCCCACGTAGCGCAGATCGGCTCCACACTCGACCAGCAAACGGCCCACCAACAACTCGGAGCCTTCGTAGCCGCTCAAGGTGATGCGGCCCGAAATCGGTTTTTGCATCAAGAGGCCACGCATTTGCGCCAGAGACTGGTTGCGAGCCACGTCGATCTGCGCCTGCGCAATGCCTGCAGCCTGGCCGATGTTTTGCAGCCAGTCTTGTGTGCCCTCCAGCCCCACCGGGGCCGAGCCCACGACAGGGCGACCGGCGGCTTTGAATTCACGCACGCTGGCGGTGTAAAACGGGTGGATGGCGGCAGCGACCGAGCAGTCGAGTGCGGCGTACAACTCGCGCCATTCGCGGGTGGGCACCACCGGGCCTGCGGCCAGACCCATGGGAGCGAGCATCTGGCCGATGATGACCGGATCGGCCGGGAACATCTCACCCAGCAAGGCCACCGTGGGCTTGTCACCGCGACCGGCACGGGGCGCGGCCACAGGGCCGCTGATGATTTCTTCGCGGGCGTATTTCAGCATCGCTCCGGCCAACACGTCTTTGGCTTCGGCATGCGTCGGCACGCCAAAACCGGGCACGTCGATGCCGATGATGCGCACGCCGTTGATCTCTTTGGGCAGCAGCTGCAGCGGCACACCGCTGGCCGTGGGCACACACAGGTTGATGATGATGACGGTGTCGACCTGATTCGGGTCGGCCTCGGCGTGCACCGCTTCGCGGATGTCTTCAAACAGCTTGCCGGTGACCAGAGACTCGGAGTTGAAGGGCACGTAGCCCACGCTGCGGCGTGCGCCGTAAAAATGGGAAGTGAAGGTCAGGCCATACACACAGCAGGCCGAGCCTGACAAGATGGTGGCGGTGCGCTTCATGCGCAAACCCACACGCAGCGAACCAAAGGCCGGGCACATACTTTGCGGCTGATCGTGCGGGCCAGCATCGGGTTGGCGCGGATAGTCGCGGGCGTACTGGTCCAGCACCTCGGACTTGCCCGCTTCTTTGGCGGCGGCCACCATGGCTTCGGTGCCGGCGTGGCAACCCATGCCGTCGCCTTGCAACCCTGCGGGGTTGGGAGCGTCGGTGCTGGGGTGAATCGGAATGGTGCGTGTCATGGCCGTGTCCTGTGGGTGTGACTTGGCAACTCAGGCCGCGTCGTAGACGACTTCCAGCGAAGGCTTGATGTCTTCGTGCTTGCCGACCATGTCGAACACGGTGGCGGGCTCAAGGACCACGTTGCGCCCGACCACGTCGGCGCTGAACAGGCCCAGCAACTGGTCCTGCGTTTGGGGTTTCGGACGCATGGGGGGAGCTTCGGCCACGTTCTTGGCCAGCTCAGCAAACAGCGGACCCCACTCGCCGTCGGGGCGGCCGATGATTTCGTAGCTGGCGCTCTTGCGGCGAATGTCTTCGTTGGCCGGAATGGCCGCCAGCACCGGGATGCCCGCATTGGCTGCAAAGCTCTGGGCTTCGCCCGTGCCGTCGTCTTTGTTGATGACCATGCCGGCCACGCCCACGTTGCCGCCGAGCTTGCGGAAATACTCCACCGCACTGCACACGTTGTTGGCCACATACAGCGACTGCAAGTCATTGCTGGCCACCACGATCACCTTTTGGCACATGTCGCGGGCAATGGGCAGACCAAAGCCGCCGCACACCACGTCACCCAAAAAGTCGAGCAGCACGTAGTCAAAACCCCAGTCGTGGAAACCGAGTTTTTCGAGCGTTTCAAAACCGTGGATGATGCCGCGACCGCCGCAGCCGCGACCGACTTCGGGGCCACCCAATTCCATGGCAAACACACCATCGCGCTTGAAGCACACGTCGCCAATGCTCACGGCCTGGCCGGAGAGTTTGAGGCGCGATGACGTTTCGATGATGGTGGGGCAGGCTTTGCCACCAAACAACAAACTGGTGGTGTCGCTCTTGGGGTCGCAGCCGATCAGCAGCACTTTTTTGCCCTGCTGCGCCATCATGTAAGACAGGTTGGCCAGCGTGAAGCTTTTGCCGATGCCGCCTTTGCCATAAATGGCAATGATTTGTGTCTCTTTGGTCACTTCGGTGGTGCTGACGGCGTCGGGTTCGACGTCGGCCTCGCGGCGCAGCACTTCAACAAATTTGATGGGCTGGGTGGTGGTATCTGTGTTCATGCTGTGGCACTCCAATCAAGGATCATCTTGAGACAGCTCGCATCTCCGAAGGCAGTCTCGTAGGCAGAACCAGCTTGCGTCGATGGCTGGGTATGGGTAATCAGGCCGTCCAGTGACAAGCGACCGGTGTTGACCAGTTCGTTGACGGCCAGCAAATCGGGGCGCTTCCACTCGGCGGCGATGCGCATGCGGGCTTCACGCATGAAGGCCGGGGCGTAGGCAAAGGAGAGGTCTTGTTTGTAAAAGCCAGCCAAGACCAACTCGCCACCGGGGCGCAGGCGCTGAATCAGGCTGTTGAGCAGGCTGCCGTCGCCGCTCACGTCGTAAATGGTGCGGTAGTCGCGGCGTGGGTCGTCTTGCGGCTGAACCACCGTGTAGCCCTCGGCCCCTGAAGAACGCTGGGCTTGGGTTTCCCACACGGTGGGTGCAGGCAGGCCGGCAGCAACAGTCAGTCGGGCCAACAGGCGACCCATGACACCGTGGCCGACGATGAGTTCGGGGGCTTCAAACGGGTCTTGCTGACCACCGCCCGACACCGAGTGGTACGCCGTGGCAGCCAAGGCCAGCAGCACCGATTGCGCACCCAGGTGATCGGCCACAGGCACCACTTTTTGCTCGGTCACCACCAAGCGCGAAGCCGCGCCGCCAAACAGGCTCTTGACACCCGTGAAGCAATTGGCACCTGGCACAAACACGCGCTGTCCGGCTTGAAGTCCCGAGTCTGAGGCGCTGCGGACCACGCGGCCCACCGTCTCATAGCCCGGAACCAAGGGGTAACCCATGCCCGGGAAGGGGGGCATGCTGCCGTCCCAGAGCATGCGCTCGGTGCCGGTGCTGATGCCACTGAACTCGACCGCCACTTCAATCTGGCCGGTTTGCAATTCGGGCAAGTCCAGGGCCTGCAGGGACAGGTGTCTGGGGCTGTTGAAGACGACGGCTTGGGATCTCATGGTTGTATTCTTTGCTTTACATCAAGATATGTCAAAGTTAATTGACACTTTTTTGAGAAACCGAGGGTAAACACTGAGATTTACGTCCCAAAAGAATGCGGGCATGGATGGGCATGGCGTTGGGCACTTGCTCGACATGCGTGAAACCGGCCTCTTGCATCATGGTTTGCAGCTCTTGAGGGGTGCGCAAGCGCCCTGCTCCCATGGCCAACAAATAAAAGTGAAAGTAGGCATCGGCCGAAGCACTGGGCTGTCCAGCTTCGTCTTCGGGCTGCGCCATGGGCTCGGCCAACAACAACACCCCACCCACCGGCAAGGCCGCAAAGGCTTTGTGCAAGATCTGCCGCACCACCACATCCGGGTGGTCGTGCGCCACACGCACCAAGGTGATCAGGTCAGCCCCCTCGGGCAAGGGATCGTCCAGAAAACTGCCCGGGTGCAGGGCCACACGCTCCGTCAAACCTTTGGCCTGCAGGCCTTCACAGGCCAGCGCCAGCACGGGCGGCAGGTCGAACATTTTGAATTTCAGGTGCGGTGCGTGTGCGGCCAACTCGCTGACAAACCGGCCCTTGCCCGCGCCCACGTCCAGCACACAACGGTGCTCATCAAAAAAGTAGGACGACAAAATCTCTTGCACCACAAAGCCCTGCGAAGCCGCCATGAGCTGCGAGTAGCGGGTGAACTTGTCCACCTCGGCTTGGGGCGATGCCACGGGTGCAGCTTGCTGATGGGCATAGGGCCAGTACTCGGCCATGCCGCCGCTCCACGCATTGTTCAAAAACTGCACCGGGTCCTGCATGTCTTGGTAGAGCAAGTGGTTGTGCTCGATCATTTGGGCAATGCCCTCGTGCTGCGCCAGCGGCACGCCCAGCGGACCCAGGCCAAAACGGCCTTGGCTGCGGTGTTCCAGGAGGCCCAGCGCCACAGCCGAGAGCACCAAGCGCTGCAGTACAGCGGGGGCCAGACCGGTGCGATGGGCCAAATCGTTCAAATGAGCGGGGGCCTGATGCAATGTCCGAAACAAGTCCAGCCGCACGCAAGCGAGCAAGACCTGGCTGTGCACAAACCCGGCCATCAAATCGAACAGCTTGCGGGTGCGCCTGCGGGTCAACCAGCGGGTGAGCGGATTGCTGAGCGACCAGCGGTACAAACCGGGGTGGGCGTACCAGCGCTCCAGACGGGCTTGCCAGGCATCTTTGATCGAGGTGCCAGCGGTGTGGGCCTGCACGGCCGCCAAATCCAGAGGTTGGGACATGATTTTTCCTTGGTTTGAGGCCGTCCGGGCGCTCAATGGGGAGCGCTGATGCGGGCAGCGGCCACTTCGGGGTGGGTCTTGAAATAGCCGTCGCACAGGGCTTTGGGCACCAAGCGCTCGGCCTCCACCTGCACCAACTGGCGCAACATGTCGCGGCAAGAACACGCCGGAATCGACCCCGCAGCTTGGTCGATCAGGTGGTCAAAATGGGCAATCGCCCCAGTCAAGCCCAGCGCTTGGGCGGAGCTGGGACGGGCATGCAATGCGTCTTGCCCAGCAGGTTTGCCCAAGGTGGCGGCGTCGGCGATCACGTCGCGGATGTCGTCGGCCACTTGGTAGGCCTCGCCCAAATAGTGGCCCAAGTGAGCCCAAGGCTCAGGGGCCACACCACAGCTGAGGGCCCCAGCGCAGGTGGCCGACACAAACAAAGCCCCGGTCTTGGCACGCTGGTATTGGCCCAGGTCAGCGCTGCTCTCGCACTCCCAGGCTTGCCCGGCCACGATACCGTGGGGCAGGCCCACGCCAGATGTCATGTTGTCCATGAGCGCGATCAAACGCTCGGGGCGCTGTGCACCGGCTTGCAACAACACGCGGTAAGCCATGACGATCAGGCCGTCACCGGCCAACAGCGCCAGCGGTTCGCTGAAAGCCTTGTGCACCGTGGGCAGGCCGCGTCGGGTGTCGGCATTGTCAAAAGCGGGCATGTCGTCGTGCACCAGCGAAGCGCAATGCATCAACTCCAAGGCCACAGCAGCGGCATTGGTCAACTCGGGCGTGTCATCACCACAGGCGGTGGCCACGGCCATGCACAACTGCGGGCGTATGCGGGCCCCGCCCGAAAACACGGCATGCCGCATGGCGGCGACCAAACGAGGCGGTGCGCCCACACCGGCGGCTTGCTCAAAATGTGTGCTCAGGGCTTGCTCGGCGCGTGTCAACAGACTCATGGGACCTCCGGAGGGAAGACCTGTCAACTCAAGCTGACAGACTTGAGTGTCAATATATCTTGATTTTTGAGTATGTCAACCCGTGTTGACACCCAACGGGCGCTTGGGCGAGTGAAAAACAAGCCCATCCAGCCTTCGTGCTGCAGTCCAGTGCGGGTGCGGCCGATGACACGGTCATTCCCGGCTAGGATGTCAGTCACACATGGGGAGCAGGGTCATGGGCATTTGGTTGGAGCTGGGCATTTTTGGACTGGTGTTCGTGTTTGCCTTTTGGCAAATGCACGACGTGCGCAAGGCACAGGAAAAGACCCGGCAGCAACGGGCACAGGAAAAAGCACAACAAGAAGCGCAAACCCGCGAGCCATTGGACAAATAGACACAGCCATGAACTCATGGACCCAGCCCCATGATTTTTTTTGTAGGAGCGACGCCCCCGTCGCGAAAAGCCTCGCAAACCACCACCCATCGCCCCGAGGGCGGGGCTCCTACAAAATGCAGGGCCTCCCCTTGTAGGAGCGACGCCCCCGTCGCGAAAAGCCTCGCAAACCACCACCCATCGCCCCGAGGGCGGGGATCCCACAAAATCCAGGGCCTCCCCTTGTAGACATGATGGATGACCTGCCCACCTGACAAACGTGGGTTAAGTTAATGGGTGTGAAACCTTTATCAACTCAGTGCCACAACTCAGGAGGCAGGTCATGAAACAGTTTAACGATATTTACGTC
>NZ_NERU01000008.1 GCF_003063265.1 Limnohabitans sp. WS1 | reverse complement strand
ATGACGCAGGCCCGAATGCAAGCGAGCCAATCCCGATGAGGAAACCACTGACTGGAGAGCCGTGTGCGGGAAAACTGCACGCACGGTTCGGAGGGAGGGGAGGCCTTGGCCTTTCCTACCCCTATCAAGGGGTGAGCCTGCAATGACAGGGGGAAACCTTGCATTTTGTGGGAGCCCCGCCCTCGGGGCGATTCTTTGGGGTCTGCGCGGCTTGATCGCGACGAGGGCGTCGCTCCTACGAGGGGTGAGCCTGCAATTGCAGGGGGCAACCCTGCATTTTGTGGGAGCCCCGCCGCCTGGGCGATTCTTGGTGGTCTGCGAGGCTTGATCGCGACGGGGGCGTCGCTCCTACGAGGGGTCTACCTGCAATTGCAGGGGGCATCCCTGCATTTTGTGGGAGCCCCACCGACTGGGCGATGCATGGTGGTCTGCGAGGCTTGATCGCGACGAGGGCTTCGCTCCTACGAGGGGTGAGCCTGCAATTGCAGGGGGCAACCCTGCATTTTGTGGGAGCCCCGCCGCCTGGGCGATGCGTGGTGGTCTGCGAGGCTTGATCGCGACGGGGGCGTCGCTCCTACGAGGGGTCAACCTGCAATTGCAGGGGGCATCCCTGCTTTTTGTGGGAGCCCCGCCCTCGGGGCGATTCTTTCGGGTCTGCGCGGCTTATCGCGACGGGGGCGTCGCTCCTACAAAAAACCTTCTTGTAAAGATCATCGGTCGGTCTCAACAGGTCTGACATTGCACAATCACTCTTGAACAATAATGCCAGTCTAGGCGACAGGGGAGCCCATGAACACATCCAGCACTTTGCCGGACCCAGACAACACATCCCGCGCATTCGCGGAACAGCACATGCACACCATCCTGGCCCGTCTGGCCGGGCCGGGCGCGGTGCCCCGCACGGATCAGGTGGACGCGGTGCATGCGGTGGTGCCAGCCGCGTCCCGCGTGCTGGTGGTGCAGGCCACGGGCTGGGGCAAGTCGGCGGTGTACTGGGCGGCCACGCACGCGATCCGCAGCACAGGCGCTGGCCCCACGTTGGTGGTGTCGCCGCTTTTGGCCCTGATGCGCGACCAGGTGAGCGCGGCCGAGCGGGCGGGCCTGAAGGCAGCCACGGTCAATTCCACGAATATTGACGATTGGGACGAGGTGTTCCTGCGGCTGGACGAGGATGCCATCGACGTGCTGCTGGTCTCGCCCGAGCGGCTGGGCAACCCGCGCTTTGCGGCCCGGTTGGGCGCTTTGCTGGCCCGGGTGGGCCTGATCGTGATCGACGAGGCGCATTGCATCAGCGACTGGGGTTTTGACTTTCGGCCCGATTACCAGCGGCTGGCGCGGGCGCTCTTGTCCACACCCACGGCCAGTGTGCTCGCCACCACGGCCACGGCCAATGAGCGGGTGACGCTGGATATTGGCAAGCAGTTGGGTGCAAGCACAGTGACCTTTCGCGGCACGCTGGCCCGCACCTCGCTCACGCTGTCTGTGGTACCGGGTTTGTCGCCTTTGCAGCGTTATGCCTGGATGGCCGACGCCCTGGATCAGCTGCCGGGCTCGGGCATTGTGTATGTGCTGACGGTGGCCGAGGCCGAGCGGCTGACGGCTTTTTTGCGCAGCTGCGGCCATGCGGTCGATGCCTACACCGGGCAGATCGACGCTGACACCCGCCTGAAAGTGGAAGACCGTTTGCGCCACAACCAGGTCAAGGCGGTGGTGGCGACCTCGGCGCTGGGCATGGGCTACGACAAGCCGGATTTGGGCTTTTGTGTGCATGTGGGCTCGCCCTCCACCCCGGTGGCTTATTACCAGCAGGTGGGTCGGGCAGGGCGGGCGGTGGCGCACGCAGAAGGGGTGTTGCTGCCGTCAGATGCTGACGAACGCATTTGGGATTACTTCGCCACCGCTTCGATACCGGACCCGTTGACGGCAGCCAAGGTGTTGCAAAGCCTGGGCGGTGACGAACGCAGCCTGATCGAGATCGAGGCCGACACGGGCGTGCGCCGGGGACGACTGGAGGCCTTGCTCAAAATTCTGGCCGTCGAAGGTGTGGTTGAGAAGGCGGGCACAGCCTGGCGAGCCACCGGAATGCCCTATGTGCACGACAGTGCCAAATGGACGTCGTTGGCGCAGGTTCGCCAGCAAGAGGCGGGCATCATGCGCCAGTACGCGCATGGTCAGGGCTGCCTGATGGCGTATTTGCAGACCGCGCTGGACGACCCGTCGCCCGCGCCTTGTGGGCGCTGCTCGGTGTGCACGGGCCGTGTGCCTTTTCCAGGGCTCTTGCCCTCTGAAGACAAGTTGCTCGCTGCACGCCACTTTTTGCGTGGTGTGGACGTGGACATCGAGCCGCGCAAGCGCTGGCCTGCTGGAGTGCGTCGCAAGGGTTCGATTCGCGGCTTTGATGCAGGCCGGGCCGTGGCGTTTGCGGACGATCCGGGTTGGGTGGCCGAGCTGCAGGTTTTGCGCACTGCCGCCGATGGTGATGTGCCTGCCGATTTGTTGGCTGGTGCGGTGGCCACGCTGGGCCGTTGGGCCAAGACCTGGCCCGCCCGCCCAGTGTGTGTGGTGCCCTTGCCTGCGCCGGACATGGCGTCGAACCAGCGCTTGGCTGCCCACATTGCGCAAAAAGGCCGTTTGCCACTGCACGATGTGTTTTGCTGGCGGGGTGGGCCTGCGCCCGACGATGCGGCTTCAACCCCAGTGGTCGCTCACCTGGAGTCGGTCATTGATTTGCAAACCGAGGTCGCGCTGCCGCCGGGGCCGGTGTTGTTGGTGGCCACTCAAGTGCGCACACGATGGGCTGCGACCGTTGCAGCGGCGCTTTTGCGTGAACAAGGGGCATCGCAGGTGCTCTTGCTGGTCTTGCATCTTCAAGCTTGAACAGCAAAGCCATTTTGGGGACCGAATCGGTCCGCACACGGTCATCGAGGTGGCGTTTTATGGGGTCTTTGGTGACCTAACTATAGATCCGGCCCTGTGAAGTTTGAAGTGCAAGGCTTGCCTTGGGGAAAGTGATCAGCGATGGTGGCATTGTGGGAGTACCGCCCTCGGGGCGATGGTGGGTGGTCTGCGAGGCTTGATCGCGACGAGGGCGTCGCTCCCACAAAAAAATGCGTTCATGCAAACTTCATCGGGCTGTCTCCATAACCAGTCATGACGCCATCAATGAGTCACGGTTTTGGGCTGGCCCAATGAGCGCAACACATCCCGCACCATCTGCGCCCGCGCTTTCGGGTCGGGCAGTTCGCGTTCGATGCGGATTTTGTCGTTGCCCGCCAGCTTGATGTGTTTGTTTTTCTGGATCAAACCAATGATGGCCATGGGGTCCACGGGCGGGTTGGGTTTGAAGGTGATCTGGATCACGCCCGGTGCGGCGTCGACCTTGATCACGCCATAGGGCTGGGTCAGCACACGCAGGCGGTGCACATCGACCAGCGTTTGCGCTTGCGGCGGCAGTTTGCCAAAGCGGTCCACCAGCTCTTCGAGCAAGGCGTCGATTTGGTCGCTGGTTTTGGCGGTGGCCAGCTTTTTGTAAAAGCTCAGGCGCAGGTGCACGTCGCCACAGTAGTCGTTGGGCAGCAGGGCGGGGGCGTGCAGGTTGATGTCGGTGGTGGCGGTGAGCGGGTTGAGCAAGTCCGGCTCTTTGCCTGCTTTGAGGCTGCGCACCGCTTCGGACAGCATCTCGTTGTAGAGCTGAAAGCCCACTTCGAGCATGTTGCCGCTCTGGTTTTCGCCCAGCACCTCGCCCGCGCCGCGGATTTCCAGGTCGTGCATGGCCAGATAGAAGCCGCTGCCCAGTTCTTCCATTTGCTGGATCGCGTCCAGCCGCTGGGCGGCCTGTTTGGTCAGGCCTTCAATCTCAGGCACCATCAAATAGGCATAGGCTTGGTGGTGCGAGCGGCCCACGCGCCCGCGCAGCTGGTGCAGCTGGGCCAGGCCGAATTTATCGGCGCGAGAGATCACGATGGTGTTGGCCGTGGGCACGTCGATGCCTGTTTCGATGATGGTCGAGCACAGCAAGATGTTGTAGCGCTGGGCCACAAAGTCGCGCATCACCCGTTCCAGCTCGCGCTCGGGCATCTGGCCGTGGGCCACGGCGATGCGGGCTTCGGGCAGGATTTCTTCGAGCTTTTGCTTGCGGTTCTCGATGGTCTCGACCTCGTTGTGCAAGAAGTAACACTGGCCGCCGCGCTTGAGTTCGCGCAGCACCGCCTCGCGGATCACACCCGTGCCTTCGTTGCGCACAAAGGTCTTGATGGCCAGGCGGCGTTGCGGCGCAGTGGCGATCACGCTCAAATCGCGCAGGCCCTCCAAAGCCATGCCCATGGTGCGGGGGATGGGGGTGGCTGTCAGCGTGAGCACATCGACCTCGGCCCGCAGGCCTTTCATGGCCTCTTTGTGGCGCACGCCAAAGCGGTGTTCTTCGTCGATGATGAGCAGGCCCAGGTCGTGGAACTTGGTGGATTCGCTCAGCAGCTTGTGTGTGCCCACCACGATGTCCACCGTGCCGTCGGCAATGCCTTTGAGTGCGGCGGTGACTTCTTTGCCTGACCTGAAGCGCGAGACTTCGGCCACCTTGACAGGCCATTTGGCAAAGCGGTCTTTGAGCGTCTGGTAATGCTGCTCGGCCAGCAGTGTGGTGGGGGCCAGCAGCGCGACTTGTTTGCCACCGGTCACGGCCACAAAGGCGGCACGCAGCGCGACCTCGGTCTTGCCAAAACCCACATCGCCGCAGACCAGGCGGTCCATGGGGCGGGGGCTGATCATGTCTTGAATCACGCAATGGATGGCGGCCTTTTGGTCGGCGGTTTCTTCAAATCCGAAGTCGTTGGCAAAGGTTTCGTAGTCTTGCGGGCTGTAGCGGAAGGGGTGGCCTTCGCGTGCGGCGCGGCGGGCGTAGATGTTGAGCAACTCAGCGGCGGCGTCCCGCACCTGCTCGGCGGCGCGGCGTTTGGCTTTTTCCCATTGGCCTGAGCCCAGCTTGTGCAGGGGCGCTTCGTCTGCGCTCACACCCGTGTAGCGGCCAATCAGCTGCAGCTGGCTCACGGGCACATAAAGCGTGGCCTTGTCGGCGTATTCCAGGTGCAAAAACTCTTGCAGGGCGGGCGTGCCATCGGGGTTTTTTTGGCCCATGTCCATGTTGACCAGACCCCGGTAGCGGCCAATGCCGTGGGCACTGTGCACCACCGGGTCGCCCACATTCAGCTCGCTCAGGTCTTTGATCAGCGCTTCCACATCGCTGACCTGTTCCTGCTTTTTGCGGCGGCGCGTGGTGGGGCCTGCGGCAAAGAGTTCGGTTTCGGTGACCAGGTCGATGTTGTGCTCGAACCAATGGAAACCGCTGACCAGGGCGGCGGTGGCCATGCCGACTTTTTCGTCGCTGGTCAAAAAGTCTTCGAGGCTGTCAAAGACGGGTGGCGTGAGGCCGCTGGATCGCACGAAGTCGAGCAGGCTCTCACGTCGGCCATCGCTTTCGGCCAGGATCAGCACGCGGGTCTTGCCGCTGTGGATGTGGGCTTGCAAGCGTGACAACGGGTCTTCGGCACCGCGCACCACCGTCAGCTCGGGCAGGGGCTGGGCCAGTGCGTTGTCGGCCACATCGCTGGTGCCGGGGCGCAAAGCCAGTTGCGCATGGCCATTGGTCAGCGTGTAGAACTGCTCTGCATTCAAAAACAGCGCATCCGGCGGCAGCACCGGCCGCTCGGGGTCGCCTTGCACCAGGCGGTAGCGGTCGCGGGTGTCTTGCCAAAAGCGCTGGAAGGCGGGCTCCAGATCGCCGTGCAGTACCACGGTGGCCGCATCTGCCTGGCCAGCGCCCAGGTAATCGAACACCGTGGCGGTTTCTTCAAAAAACAGCGGCAGGTAGTACTCGATGCCCGCCGTGGCCACGCCATTGCCCATGTCTTTGTAAATGCGGCTCTTGGTCGGATCGCCTTCGAGCAGTTCGCGCCAGCGGCTTCGGAATCGCGCACGAGCCGCCTCGTCCATCGGGAACTCGCGTCCGGGCAGCAGGCGCACTTCGGGCACGGGGTAGAGGCTGCGCTGGCTGTCGGGGTCGAAGGTTCGGATGCTGTCGATTTCGTCGTCAAACAGGTCCACCCGGTAAGGCACCAAAGAGCCCATGGGGAACAAATCGATCAAGCCGCCGCGCACCGCGTATTCGCCGGGGCTGACCACCTGGCTGACGTGCGAGTAACCCGCCAGCGTGAGCTGGGCCTTGAGCTGGGCTTCGTCCAGCTTTTGCTTGACCTTGAACTCGAAGGTGTAGCCCGCTAAGAAGGAGGGCGGCGCCAGCCGGTACAGCGCGGTGGTGGCGGGCACCAGCACCACGTCTGCGCTCTCGGCGTGGTTGCGCTGCTTGATGCGCCACAGCGTGGCCAAGCGCTCAGAAATCAGGTCTTGGTGCGGCGAAAACGTGTCGTAGGGCAGGGTTTCCCAGTCGGGGAAGATCACGCAGCGCAGATCGGGTGCAAAAAACACCAGCTCGTCCATCAGGCGTTGGGCGTCTGAGGCATCGGCGGTCACGATGGCGGTGAGCTTGCCAGCCTTTTTTTCGCGCTGCGCCAGCTGGGCCAGCAGCACGGCATCGGCCGATCCCACGGGGCGGGGCAGGGTGAAACGTTTGCCGGTGATGAGGCTGGGCAGTTGCATGGCGTGGGCGATGGATAAAGCAAAACACCCCCCGCCGGGATGGAGGGGGGTGTGGAAATGGAAGCAGGAGGTGATTTTAGAGTCTTTGTGACCTTGGGCAGGTCGATGGTAGTCGTTGAGCACAGTCGTCGGTGGGTCGGCTTGGGTCTCGTCACCGGGCCTGTGGCGCACCGGGTCATGTCGGAGCTGAAGCTGCCGACCTACGGGTAGCCACGGTATTGGCAGGTCGGTGGCTTCAGCCCCGACATTCGGCCTGTGGCGCAGTGGGCCATGTCGGAGCTGAAGCTGCCGACCTACGGGGAGCCTCGGTATTTGTAGGTCGGTGGCTTCAGCCCCGACATGCGGCCTGTGGCGCAGTGGGCCCTGTCGGAGCTGAAGCTGCCGACCTACGGCGAGCCACGGTATTGGTAGGTCGGTGGCTTCAGCCCTGACATTCGGCCTGTGGCGCAGTGGGCCATGTCGGAGCTGAAGCTGCCGACCTACGGGGAGCCACGGTATTGGTAGGTCGGTGGCTTCAGCCCCGACATTCGGCCTGTGGCGCAGTGGGCAATGCCGTGGCCTAAGCCCCCGACCTGCAAAACTACAATCTCAGCCATGAGCAAACACAGCACCTCGACGCGTTTTCACGCCCTCATCCCCTGTGCGGGCACGGGCAGCCGTGCGGGCACGGTGCAACCCAAGCAATACCAACAGGTAGCCGGACAGACCATGGTCATGCACACGCTGCAGGCTTTGGCGCAGGTGCCGCAACTGGCCAGTGGCTGGGTGATTTTGTCGCCCGGCGATGACCATGTGTGGGCCGAGCTGGGTTGGCCCCAGCGTTTCAAGCGCCTGGCTTGCGGCGGTGCCAGCCGTGCCGAGAGCGTGTTCAACGGCCTACAAGCCATGCTGGGTGCAGGCCTTGACCCGCAAGATTGGGTGCTGGTGCATGACGCGGCGCGTTGTTTGGTGTCGCCCGAGTCGGTGAGCCGCTTGATCGACACCTGCCAGCACGATGCAGTGGGTGGCCTGCTGGCCCTGCCTTTGCCTGACACGCTCAAAACCGAAGAGGGCGGGCGCGTGGCGGCCACGGTGCCGCGAGAGCACAAATGGCTCGCGCAAACCCCGCAAATGTTCCGTTTGCAAGTGCTGCACGATGCGCTGGCCGATGTGGCAGGCAGTGGTTTTGCAGGCATCACCGACGAGGCCAGTGCCATCGAACGGCTGGGTTTGAAGCCGCGCTTGGTCGAAGGCTCGGCACAGAATTTCAAAGTCACTTACCCGGCCGATTTCGCGCTGGCCGAGGCCATCATCAGGAGCAGAACATGAGCGCTGGCATGAATTTCAGAATCGGTGAAGGCTGGGACGTCCATGCCCTGGTGCCCGGGCGCAAGCTGATTTTGGGCGGCATCGAGATTCCTCACACCTCGGGCCTGCTGGGCCATTCGGACGCCGATGTGCTGCTGCACGCCATCACCGATGCGGTGCTGGGCGCGGCGGGTTTGGGCGATATTGGACGGCATTTTCCGGACACCGATGCGCAGTTCAAGGGGGCCGATTCGTCGGTGTTGCTGACCGAGGCCATGCGCCGGGTGCGTGAGCGTGGTTGGGAATTGGTGAATGTGGACAGCACCATCGTGGCCCAGGCCCCCAAGCTGGCGCCGCACATGGCGGCGATCAACGCTTCGGTGGCCCAAGCCCTGGGCGTTGCCACCGATCAAGTCAACGTGAAAGCCAAAACCGCCGAAAAGCTCGGCCCCGTGGGCATGGGCCAAAGCATGGAGGCGAGGGCCGTGGCGTTGTTGCACAAGGCCTGCTGAGCTCGCCCGCGCCGTTTGTCCACGGCATTGGGGGCGCAGCCCATCACTCCGCCGCAGCTTGTCTGAATTTCATCAGCGCCATCAGGCCGCCTGCGCTGTTGTTGAACACCGAAAACGTGCCGCCCATGCGCTGCACCGAGCGCTCGACAATGGCCAGGCCCAAGCCCGAACCGGTGGCCGAGGTGCGGGCGGTGTCGCCCCGGTAAAACGGTTGGGTGAGGTTTTTGAGGGTGTCTTCGGACACGCCCGGGCCTTGGTCGCGCACGCGCAGCAGCACCCAGCCGTCATGGACTCGGGCCACGATTTCGACGCGGGTGATGCCGTCGCTCGGGCTTTGGCCGTAGCGGCGGGCGTTTTCCAGCAAATTGGACATCACACGGCCCAATTCGACCGCCTCGGCTTGCACATGCAGGTCTTCGCTCACATCGACCGCGATTTCAAAGCGTTGGTTGTGCCGCCAAGGTGCAATGCAACGACTGATCACACCCGAGAGCAAAACAGGCCCCAAATTCGTGGCATCGGGGCGAGCGTAGTCGAGGAACTTGTCGATGATTTCGTCCAGTTGCTCGATGTCAGCGGCCATGAGTTCGCGGGCTTGTGGGTCTGCCACGCTCAGTTCGGTTTCAAGCCGCAGTCGAGCCAAGGGGGTGCGCAGGTCGTGTGAGATGCCTGCCAGCATCAAGGCCCGTTCGGCTTCGATTTTGGCCAAGCGCTCGGCCATGCGGTTAAAGCCGATGTTGACCTCCCGAATCTCGCTGGTGGCCGCACTTTCATCCAGCGTGGAGGTGTTGAAATGGCCTTCACGCACCTGACTGGCGGCATATGACAAACGCTTGAGCGGGCGGTTGATCAGTCCGGCCATCACAGCCGCACCCAACAAGGACAAAATGGAGGTCACACTCAACCAGATGAGCCATGCACTGCCGCCCAGCGGTTTGAGCCGGGCCGCGTCCATTTGCAGCCAGTAACTGTCTCGCTCAATGTCAAACCCGATCCACAAGCCTTCTTCGTCGTTGACACGGGATGCAATGGTGGTGCCTGGCCCCAGACGCTTGATCATTTCTTGGACCAATTGCCCTTCCATGCCGGAGTTGGCAAATGAATCCACTGCGTCTTGGGGTTCGCGGATCTGAATGCGCACGTCCTCTTCGTCGGCCAGTGTTTTGAGCAAGGACACCCGGGCAATGGCATCCGTGTGAATGAGCGCCGTTTTGGTCAAATTGACCACGGTGGCGATCTGTTGGGCGTTGCGCAAAATGCGGGGCTCGTATTCTTGGGTCTTGAACATTTGCAGCCAAGCCAAGCTGCTGAACAAGATGAGCAAAGCCAAAAAAATGAAGGTGCGCCAAAACAGGCTCAGCTTGAGCCTGGGTGGGGGCTTCAGGGAGTCGGGTAATTCACCTGAAATGGGGCTCGCATCGATCACGATTGACCATCGGGGACAAACACATAACCCACGCCCCAGACGGTCTGGATGATTTTGGGAGAGCCGGGGTCCAGCTCGATCATTTTGCGCAGTCGGGAAATCTGCACATCCAGGCTGCGGTCAAAGGGCTCAAACTCACGCCCTCGCGCCAGTTGGGCCAATTTGTCTCGGGTGAGCGATTGGCGGGGGTGACGTGCCAAGGCCTTGAGCATGGCAAATTCCCCGGTGGTCAAGGGCATGTCGACGCCATCTTTGCTCAGTGAGCGTGCGCCCAGATCGAGCTTGAAGCTGCTGAAGGTGATGACCTCGTCTTCGGTGGACGGTGAGCCGGGCAGCTCGGTGACGGGGCGGCGTCGCAGCACCGCATGAATGCGGGCCAGCAACTCCCGGGGGTTGAAGGGTTTGCCCAGGTAGTCATCCGCGCCAATTTCCAGGCCGCTGATGCGGTCTTCGTCTTCACCCTTGGCGGTCAACATGATCACCGGTGTTTTGGTGCCGGTTTTGCGCAGTCGCTTGCAAATGCTCAGGCCATCTTCGCCGGGCAGCATCAGGTCCAAAACGATCAGGTCGATGGTTTCTCGCTGAAGAATGCGGTCCAGGGCGCGGCCGTCTTCGGCCTGCAAGACGTCAAAGCCTTCTTGCGACAAAAATCGGCGCAACAAATCACGAATGCGGGTGTCATCGTCCACGATGACAATTTTGTCCAGACGTGCAGAAGTGCTCATGCTCTTACTGGGCTGCCCAGCCGCCGTCCATGTTCCAGGCCACACCGCGCACGTTGTTGCCGGTGGGTGAGCAGAAAAACACCGCCAGATCACCCAACTCTTCGGGTGTGGTGAACTGCATCGAGGGCTCTTTTTCTTGCAGCAGGACCTTTTTGGCCTCTTCGTTGGACAAACCCATGGCCGCCGCTTTGGCGTCGACCTGTTTTTGTACCAGCGGGGTCAGCACCCAGCCGGGGCAAA
Source organism: Limnohabitans sp. WS1 (assembly GCF_003063265.1). Taxonomy (GTDB): domain Bacteria; phylum Pseudomonadota; class Gammaproteobacteria; order Burkholderiales; family Burkholderiaceae_C; genus Limnohabitans_A. The sequence goes on along the minus strand of NZ_NERU01000008.1, from coordinate 175,073 downwards.
TGGCGTTGCAGGTCACGCCGGTGGTTGCGTTTTCGAGGGCGGTGACCTTGGTCAAACCCACCACACCGTGTTTGGCGGCCACATAAGCCGATTTTTCTGCGGAACCCACCAGACCATGAACCGAAGCCACGTTGATGATGCGGCCCCAGTTGGCCGCTTTCATGGCGGGCAGTGCCAAGCGGGTGGCGTGGAAGGCGCTGGTCAGGTTGATGGCGATGATGGCGTCCCATCGCTCCACCGGAAAGTATTCGATCTTGGCCACATGCTGAATGCCGGCGTTGTTGACCAAAATGTCCACCCGACCAAAGGTGTCGGCTGCGAACTTCATCATGGCTTCGATCTCAGAGGCTTGGCTCATGTCCGCACCGTGGTAGGCCACTTGGACGCCCAAGGCGGCAATTTCAGCTTGAGGGCCCTGTGAATCGCCAAAGCCGTTGAGCACAATGTTGGCGCCTTGTTTGGCCAAAGCCTTGGCAATGCCCAAACCGATGCCGCTGGTGGAACCGGTGACCAACGCTGTTTTACCTTGCAACATGATGTCTACTCCGAAAGATGAGAAAGATGAATTAGGATGTCCAAAAGTCCATTATGGCGCTGCCAAAGCCCAGTTTGAATTGCAACGCTGCCAGATTGTTTCCGATTGTCATGACCGCTACACACCTTTCTCTTAATGATCAGCCTCAGCTTGAATTCGTCGATTGCCCGCACCCCGAAGGCCATCACCGCATGGCCTATTGGCGCTGGGGCAACGCGCAAGCGCAACGGGTCTTGGTGTGTGCCCATGGCCTGACACGTCAGGGGCGCGATTTCGACCGCTTGGCGCAAGCCTTGGTGGCCCAAAGCACCGAAGCCCTGCAAGTCATTTGCCCCGATGTGGCCGGGCGCGGCCAAAGCGAGTGGTTGAACAACCCTGCGCTTTACCAAATCCCTCAATATGCGGCCGACATGCTGGCCATGCTGGGCCAGGTGCAGGCGCAACTCGGGTCCTTGCCCATGCAAAGCCTGGACTGGGTGGGCACCAGCATGGGGGGGCTGATCGGCCTGGTGTTGTGTGGCCAGCCCGGTTTGCCTTTGCCAGCCCCCATTCGCCGATTGGTGTTGAACGATGTGGGGCCGGCCATCACCTGGTCCTCGGTGCAGCGCATGCAAAGCTATGTGGGCCAATATGGCCAATACCGCGATCTGGATGAAGCCGCTGCGCAGTTGTGGACGTTGTCGCAAGGCTTTGGCCCAGTCTTGCCCGAGGTCTGGCGAGAAATGTCGTCGCACATGACCCGACCTGGCACCCAAGGTGGGTTGACCTTGCATTACGACCCGGCCATTGGCGTGCCCTTGCGGGCCATGACGCCCGACATGGCCGCTGCGGGTGAGGCCACTTTGTGGGCTTTGTACGACCAAGTTCAAGCGCAAACCTTGCTCATCCGTGGTCAAGATTCCGATTTGTTGACCCCCGAGACGGCCCTCGAGATGACCCAACGCGGCCCACACGCTCGCTTGGAGACATGGCCTGGTTTTGGCCATGCCCCCACTTTGACCGGCGAAGACCAAATTCGGGCATTGGCCTCTTTCTTGTTGAGCGATTGAGTCCATGGTCAGTCCCACCATCAGCCACTCGGCCAGCCCCATGTCCTCACCCGGGCGCATGCATGCCCCGGCCACGTCTGTTGTCGCGCCATCACTTCCATTGGCCCATGCTGCCGAGTTGCCCCCCGTCATGTTGGCCACCGCTGAGGCCGAACAAGGCGAAACCCTGGCCAAAGCCCGTGCTTTTGCCGAGCCCTTGATCTCGGGTGGATGGCTCGACACCGGGGAAAACATCCTCGCCCATGCCGATGCCATGGCCGCCATCTTGTCGGACATCGGCGGCTCGGTGGCCATGCAAGCGGCTGCCTATTTGGTTTACACCTGCCCCCACCTGAACAAACCCGAAGAGGTGATTGCCAAAGCGTTTGGGCCGCATTTGGCGCAATTGGCCATACAGACCAATCACCTGGTGCATGTGCAGCGCCTGTCGCGTGCTGCTGAATCTCATCTTCATGGGGCTGACAACACGCCCTTGAGCCCGCAGGTGCAGACCGAAAACGTGCGCAAAATGCTGCTGGCCTTCAGCCGCGACTTGCGGGTCGTCATGCTGCGCCTGGCCTCGCGTTTGCAGACCTTGCGCCATTACGCGGCCACCAAACTGCCCGTGCCGCCTACCTTGGCCAGCGAGTCCTTGCAGGTGTTTGCCCCATTGGCCAACCGCTTGGGCATTTGGCAGATCAAGTGGGAGATGGAAGACCTGTCTTTCCGGTTTTTAGAGCCGGTTACTTACAAAGACATTGCCCGCCTGCTTGATGAAAAACGCACCGAGCGCGAGCGTTACATGCAGGCCCTGCGCGAACGCCTGCAGCAAGCTTTGGCCGGGCAGGGCATCACCGCCCAAGTCGATGGACGGCCCAAACACATCTACAGCATTGTGCGCAAAATGCGCGGCAAGTCGCTGGCCTTTGACCGGGTGTTTGACATCCGCGCCCTGCGTGTGGTGGTGCCTCAAGTGGCCGATTGCTACCAAGTGCTCAGCTGGGTCCACGAGCACTTTGCCCCCATCCCGGAGGAGTTTGACGACTACATTGCCAAGCCCAAGGCCAACGGCTACCAGTCTTTGCACACCGTTGTGCGCGACGCAGACGGTGGACCGATTGAGGTGCAAATTCGCACCCAAGCCATGCACGAGCACGCCGAGCATGGTGTGGCCGCCCACTGGGCTTACAAAGAAGCCGGAGCCAAAGGCTATGCCGGGGTGTCGGCCAACAGCGCTTACGACACCAAAATCGCCGTGCTGCGCCAGTTGCTGGCTTGGGAGCGCGATTTGTCGGGTGCCGCGCAAGAAAAAGCATCCGGCAGCGCTTTGTTTGAAGACCGTATCTATGTGCTGACGCCTGACGCTGCCGTGGTGGAGTTGCCGCAAGGCGCCACCGCCATCGACTTTGCCTACACAGTTCACACCCATTTGGGGCACCGGTGTCGGGGCGCCAAAGTCGACGGGGTCATGGTGCCGCTGTCGACCCCTTTGGCCAATGGTCAAACGGTGGACATCATCGCCATCAAAGAAGGCGGCCCCTCGCGCGACTGGCTCAACCCTGAGCTGGGTTTTTTGGCCAGTCCGAGGGCGCGGGCCAAGGTGCGGGCCTGGTTCAATGCCCAGGTGAGCCAGGAAACCATCGCCCGTGGCCGCGAATCGGTCGAAAAAGCCTTGCAACGCTTGGGGCGCACGGCCATTCGCTTGGATGATTTGGCCAGCCAGCTGGGTTTCAAAACGGCAGATCACCTGTTTGAGGTGGTGGGCAAAGACGAATACTCGCTGCGCAACATCGAGGTCTTGCTCAATCCCCCTGAACCTGCGCTCGAACCTGACGAGTACTTCCAAAAGAAGTTCAAAGGTGCCGTGGCCCGCAAATCACCCTCGGGCGTGTTGGTGGTGGGCGTGGATTCTTTGCTCACCCAATTGTCGCGCTGCTGCAAACCCGCACCCCCCGATGTCATTGGCGGCTTTGTGACCCGGGGCAAAGGCGTGAGCATTCACCGCCTGGACTGCAGCAACTTTCGTGAATTGGCGTCACGCAACGGCGAACGCGTGATCGACGTACGTTGGGGTGAGCGCAAAGGCGCAGACGGCCCGGTCTACCCGGTGGATGTCGCGGTAGAGGCCTTTGACCGGCAGGGATTGCTGCGCGACATCTCGGAAGTTTTTGCCAAAGAAAAGATGAACGTGATTGGTGTGCAAACCCAGTCCGTCAAGGGTACAGCGTGGATGACGTTCACCGTCGAAATTGGTGATGCGGTCAGCTTGAGCAAAGTTTTGGTCAGTGTGCGTGCCGTCAAAGGGGTCAGAGCCGCCAAAAGACGATGAAGTGACACTTTTCAGTGCATTCTTTGCGTGGTGTCTCAAAAAGCGGTTTTTTGGCGCTATAATTTGAGTCTTCAACAGGCGCGTAGCTCAGTTGGTTAGAGCACCACCTTGACATGGTGGGGGTCGCTAGTTCGAATCTAGTCGCGCCTACCAAATTTGGTAGGATTAAAAAACCCGGTCAATCATCGATTGACCGGGTTTTTTATTTCATGGGTTTCCCGTCAGCTACTTTCCTGTGACCTACCGAACAGTCATCCTTGCTTGGATGATTCATTCGAATCATCCAACTCGCCCAACTCTGATGTCTGCGGTGAATGAATACCCCATTCGATGCGCAGTCTCTAGGGGCAAGGTCACACCCAAAGTCTCGCGCACTTTGTTGCGCAAACGGCGAATGATGACCTCCAGGCGGCGGTAGTCGTAAATTTCTGGCACATGCCCCAAACCGGTGGCCAAAGTCTCTTTGGTCACCACACGCCCGCTGGCTTTGGCCAGAGTCTGAACCAAGGCATGCTCTGAGTGGGTTAATTTGAGTTTTTTCCCATCCGGGGCCTGCAGTTGCCAACTCTTGGTGTCCAGCACCCAAGCTTGTGACTTTTGAACACGCAAGCGCTTCATCAAATTGTGAATCAAGGAAGCAATTTCTTCGGGCAAAACCGGTTTGACCAAATACATATCGGCCCCGGCCCTGATGCCACTGACGCGGCTCAGCGCATCGCTGCGAGCACTGGTGATGATCACCCCTTTGTCGCTCAAATCGGTTCTATGGCTTAACCAAGTCAAGCCATTGCCATCGGGCAGGCCCAAGTCCAGCAGCAGCACATCCAACTCTTGACCCCGAATCGCATGGTCAGCGGCCTCCAGACTGTCCACCCCTTGGGCTTGCATGCCTTCGAGCATCAAAAAACTGACCAAAGGCTCCCGCAAAGCCGGGTCATCCTCAATGATCAACACACGAACTGGGGTGTCATTCAACATGGAATTCATTCTTGTCCTGAAACTGTCAAGCTTTGCAGCCAAATACAAAACGTGGCACCATGGCCCGGCTTGCTGTCCAAAGTGACGTGTCCGCCATGCGCCAGCATGATGCGCTGCACCATCGCCAATCCCAAGCCCACTCCCGGGATCTGCTCAACCAGCGGCAACCTCGAAAACTCAGCAAACACCGTGGCGTGAGCGTCCTCTGGAATGCCTCGCCCCTCGTCTTTGACGGAGATGCCGACAAAACCCGGTTTGTGTACCACTTCAAGGGTCACACGGGTTCCAGCTGGTGAATACTTGCATGCGTTGTCCATCAAATTGCTCAAGACCAGGCCCAAATGGTCGTCATCGACCATGGCATTGGCCTTGGAGCCGTTCAGACGCACGTCCAGGCGGTGGTTCACGGTCAAGTGCCGCAGTTGGGGCAGTTGCGCTTGCAACCATGTCTCCAACATCTGCGGTTTTTTTGACAAAGTGAACGACGCATTGATCATGGCAGAGTTGTCCAGCCACCGGTTAAACATCACCGACAAACGCTCTGTGGCACTTTGGATGGCCTGCATGCGTTGAGCCATCTGATCGATGCCACGCTCAAGTTCCTTGCGCATCACACTCATTTGAGTCTGAATGATGCCCAGGGGCGTGCGAAATTCATGGGCCACCATCGCCCCAAAGCGCACATATTGTTCACGCAACAAGGTTTCCGTGGCCAAAGACGCCTCCAGTTCTTGCGTGCGATTTGCCACGGCTTGCTTGAGCCTGGCCTCGGAATCCAGCGTCATCTCCAGCACCTGTTGCTTGGTCGCCAAGACCTCTTGCTGCGCCTCTCGTCGGGCCAAAACATCCAGGCGCAGCTGATCGGCCAAGGCCATGGCCAAAAGCACCGTCTCAAATGTGGTGGCAATTTGAACAGAGTACATGGTGAGCACATTGCTGGGCAAAACTCCGAATACACGCAAAGCCGCAATCATCACGCCAAACCACAAAATCGCCCAACTCCAGAAAAAGAACCGAATCCCCGGCTGTTGGCGGCGATAGGCTCTCAAGCTGGCCCAGCTGACCAGGCAGGCCATGACAAAAGAGTTGATGAACAGCAACTGGTTGACGTTGGGTAAGCCATGCTGCATGACGAACTGGAGCACGATCAAAACAAAGATGATTCCAAACAGCCATTCACACCCACGGATAAACGTCAAGATCCACGGAGTCATGCCGGGCACGGCCAAGAACTTTCGGGCGAACTTGGTTGAAAAAATAGCGGCCAAACATAAAAAAGCACTTTGAGAAACATCGTCAAAGGCAGGCGACGAGGGCCAGAGCACCAAACGACCGAACCCGTTGCCGGCAAAAATCCCGAGCCCAAGGACCAAGGTGTAGAGCCCAAAAAACAAAAACCGTGAGTCGCGCAAGGCAATGAACAGAATCGAGCCATACAAAGTCAAAATGGCCAGCCCCCCGAAATACATGAACTGCGAAAGCTCGGTCAAGAGTTCATCACGTTTGAAAGCATCGGGTGCCCACACCGTCAAGGGCACCGTGAGCGCATAACGCGAAGTCACCCGTAAATAAACCTGCGTCGGCTCTTCGCCCACCTGAAGAGGGAACACAAAAAAACGGCTAAACACAGGTCGTGTTGCCAAATCACGGCCGGCACCGGTCAAGACCGCTTGGCCATTCGAGGGATAAAAATCCAACTGGTCAAGTTTGGCATAAGGGATTTCCAAGAGCCAATGGGCGGGAGCATCTGGCTCACGTTGCAGGGTGAACCTGAGCCAATAGGCCGATGGGGTGAAACCAAAACTGGGGGCGGATGTTTCATCGACCGATGTCCAAGTTTGGAACCGATCGCTCATGGCCTGCACATCTTGCAGATTCAGCGTCAAGCTAGGGTCTTCTAAAAACTCGACCTTGGCCGACTGATCAAGCTGTTGAGTCTGTGCAGTCAGAGGTTTAGCCATTGCCCCGAAGGTGAGGCAACACAAACATAAAACAATAAATGATTTGATATTTTTCAACACTTTTGTTTATATATTGATTGCCTTAAATTATGTGTTGATTTTAATGTCCAAAAACGTCAAAGTGATTTGTAAGAATTTTAATTACAATTTTATATTTATAAAAAAATTTGTATTTTAATTAACTCATTAATTTCCAAGTGATCAAGTAAAGCGGTTAACGGTTGCCCCGTTTCAGTTCTCCAGCAAGATAGTCTGGCACAAAACATAACCCGTTTTGTGAATCGACTGTATGGAAGGTGCATCGGCACCAACTTGGTCCAGTTTTTTCCTCAGGCGTGCAATCCGCATCTCCAATGACGCAGGTGTTGCTGCCGTGCCACCCGCGCCGATCAACTCCATCAATTGCCACCGTTCCATCTTCAAGCCAGGCGCACGCGCCAATGCCGCCAAAACCACTGCCTCTCCTGTTGTCAGTTCGACCTTTCCGTTCGATCCCGTCAAAACGCGGCGAGATACTTTCAAGCTCAATTGTTCGTGTGTGGGGTGGGCTTTGCTCATTCTTTTGCCCAAAGACTCAATGCCAGCCATCAGTTCTTTGGGGTGGACAGGTTTTGTCAAGTAGATGTCTGCGCCACTGTCGTAGCCCAAGACCTTGTCACCAATTTGTGACCTGGCTGACGTGATCACGATGCCCACACTGGGTTGAAAGTCTCGTATTCGCCGCGTCAAACTCAAACCATCCTCATCGGGCAGGTTCACGTCTATTACGTACACATCCGGCAAAAAATCTTGGCAGGCATCGTTGATCTCCTCTGCCATGATGACCCCACGGGCCGTGTGTCCCTGCTGCTGAAAAAAAACCAAAGTGGCTTGCAACAAGTCTTCGTTGTCTTCGACCACCAAAATTTTCAATGGGCATGACTTCATGGGCTGATCCTCGGCCATGGCGCTTGTGAAGGTAGCCAAATCTCAAAGGTCACGCGCTCATCTTTCAGCTCATAAGTGATGGTGCCTTGCATCAAATCCACCAAACCCTTGACCAGGAACAAGCCCAAGCCCGATCCAGATTGACGACGCGCCTGCGGGCTGCGGTAGTATTTTTCAAACAAACGATTCGCCTCGGGTGCGTCACCTGGGTTGATCGAGTTGCTGATGCGCCAGCGCCAACCTGGGCGCTCATTGAGCAGCCAAGGCGTCAGTTCAAGTGAAATCCGTTTCGGTGGCTGGCCATACTTGCACGCGTTGTCCAGCAAGTTACTCAGCACGATCTGCAACATGTGGGCGTCTCCCGTCAGGCAGGCCGGGCCCTCTGGGCAGACCCCATCCACAATATCCGGTGTTCTGCACCACCGAACACACGCCTGGGTGATCGCAGTGGCATCCAGACGCTCCGTGGCGGGTTGCAAAGATTGGTCGGCCAGTTGCCCTGATTGCACGCTTCTCTCAAGGATGAGATTCATGTCCGATATCGACCTGGAAATCTTGCTTGGGCTCAGGGTGCCTGTTTCCATCCACATGCTGAGCGTGGCCAGAGGTGTTTTTATTTCATGTGCCAGCATCGAAAAAAGCTTGCTTTGATCCTCACGCAAGCGTTGCTCCGCCTGAATGCGTAGCGTGCTGCTCTCCAACTTCAGGCTCAACTCATGTTGTGCCCGCTGCAAAGCCCTGGCTCGGATATACAACAGGGCAAACATGATCGTGCTGTCCAAAAGCAAATGCATCAAATTGCTCATCAAGATGTATGGCAATTCTTCGATCAGTCCTAAATTCTTAGTTGGAGGCAGGGCGTTAAAAAATCCATAAACCAGCAAATAAAGGACCAAATATTCAATCTTGATGGGGTTTTTCACTGGTGATCTCACCGCGCTCAGTGCTGTGACGAACATCAACAACAAAGCCAAAGGGGCCAACATGCTGCACAACTTGAGCATCTCACGGGTAAACCCCAAAAAGTGTACGCAAGGCAGTAATAAAAACACTGCAGAAAGTACATTACAAAGTTTTAACAAAAACTTGGAAGGTCTGTATGTTTCGATCAAGATGCTGATGAAAATCAAAATACTTGCAAAAAGACATGGCACTAAAACCGCTGCTATCGCCGTCCCCACGCCAGGTTCAAGCCACGGCCCTAGGAACACACGACCAAACCCCAAGAAAAAAAACAACCAGACTGTAGTGACCGTTTGTTTGATGGCGTAAAAACCAATCACTTTGTCATGGTTGTGCCACCATTGCATTGCCGCCCAAAGTGTCAAGATGAAAGATGTGGTCCACAGCACAGCCCACAGAAAATCCTTCATCAATAAGGTGGACATCGCTGTATGGAATGGCTGAACAGCCACAAATATAGGTCGTGAGCTCATACTTTCAACCCGCACAAAAAGGTCACGCTCATGCGCCAGTGCTGGAATTTGGAAGCTGAAATCCAGAGACTGAAAATCCTCATTTGTGGGCGCTATCGCATCCCCCCCCCTCAGTACCAGATTGGCTGTCGGGTCAAAAATCGTCAAGTGATCCAAAAACACGGGGCCAGCGCTGACAACCCAAGGCTCAGATGAAGCTTCCTGCGCCGCCTTCAACTTCACACGCAGCCAAATCGCCTCGCTGCCAAAGCCAAAGCTTTTCCAGTTTTTGAATTCTTGCCAATCGGTCACCGCCATGACCTCGTGCAATTGAGCCTGGCCGCTTTTGTCCACCCACCACGATGTGGACTCGATCAGTTCAATTTTGTCGTTCGAGCGATCAGCGACGCCACTACAGGCTTGCAAAAACAGCAAAGCCCAGATCAGGACTGCTCTGAAAAAAATTGTTTGGTCAATCTGGATTCGCATGAAATGGCGACGTCGTCACATGGCTCTAGCTAAAGAATCTAACAACTGGATTGTTGGGTTTTGTTGGATTTGATGAATTCAATTAATTAGAGTTTAGAAGCGTGAAATTTATTTAATTCGCAAATACATGAATGTCAAAAGTATAAAAATTACTTTTGATTAATTTGCAAATTAAATAAGAACTTCAGTAGAAATTTTTAACTTCTTCAAAGGTAACCATGGCCGCAACATCCAAAGCCAATGTCAAAGCGATCGTCCAACTGGCCAGCGGAGGGCAGCAAACTTACACGCTGGATGCACTTAGCAAAGTCAAACTGTCCCCTGGTGCCAAGATTGCCCTTGTCGACCAAACCACGGGCAAGCCAGTTCAAGGTTTGTTGGCCAAGCGCAAAGGTAAAGACCTGGTTTTGGAGCTTGAAGGTCAAGGTGAAGTTGCCACTTTGGGTGAATTCTATTCAGTACCCAATGTGGCGTTTTTCCCAGTAGGTGAGATTCCAGCATCCGCCTCTACAGCTGGTGCCATTACGGCTGAAACAGCCAGCACGGCAATGACACGTGGTGGCGAATCCGTGGTCTACGCATCCACTGCCGGCATGGGCTCAACGGCCTTGATGGTGTTAGGCGGGGTGGGGCTGGCTGCGGCAGCTGGGGGAGGAGGAGGAGGCTCGACTGCTGTACCGCTTGCTCCAGTGCCCACAGAAGTTTTCAGGCTCGTTCAAAAAGACGGTGACGTACTCAAAGTGTTTGATGCTGTGGCTGACCCTTTGCACCAAGACAAACTGCGCTTGGTCACCTCATCGGGTCTGGGCAATGCGGCCAGTAGCCCTCTGGCCATCCCGGTCAATGAGAACTATGTGATGAATCTGAGCTTGCTCAAGACATTGGCAGTCACAGGCAAAGGCAATTTGTGGGTCTTGGTCGACGCCGACAAACAGACCGTGATCTTGAACATCCAATTGCAAGGTGGCACGCTCACTTTTGACATGCCCACCGATGCCAGCCAAGTGACCGTGGATTCGACTTCCACAGTGAATCTGGGCGGCGGCAAACTGGTGGTCAGTGACGGACAGGTTTTTGTCAACGCCACCACTTTTGCGACTTGGAATGTGGGCGAGGTCATCCTCAATTCAACTTTGATTCTGGACTTCACCACCACCAATTTGACGGACGCTCAGATCCGTACGCTGGTGTCCAGCGTGGATGCCAGTGGCCAGGGGCAATTGCAAATTTTGGTCGCCAGCGAAGCACAAGCGCAGATCGTCTTGGACGCCATGGCTCAAAACACCTTGCTCAAAACGGGTCCAGCCCCCCAAATTACTGTTGAGGGGCCCACCTTCGATCCGATTACCGTCGACCTGTCCAACATTGTGGACGCCAAGGTCAAAGTTGCCGTTGACAGCTTGCTCAGCGAAATCGCCGACCTGAACACCGCCTTGTCTGCTGCGATTGCTTCAGGCGACGCCACCAACGCAGCGGCCACAGCCAAAGTGGCGGCCGACTTGGTCACCGCTGTGTCGAACCTGACCAGCGCTTACGAAGCGGGTGATGCCGCGCTGCAGGCCAAGATCGACACATTGACCGCGAGTTTGGGCACCGAAGTGACCAAGCTGACCACTTACATCGATGGCGAAATCGCCGACCTGAACACCGCCTTGTCTGCCGCGATTGCTTCAGGCGACGCCACCAACGCAGCGGCCACAGCCAAAGTCGCGGCCGACTTGGTCACCGCTGTGTCCAACTTGACCAGCGCTTACGAAGCGGGTGATGCCGCGCTGCAGGCTAAGATCGACACATTGACCGCGAGTTTGGGCACCGAAGTGACCAAGCTGACCACCTACATCGACGGTGAAATCGCCGACCTGAACACCGCCTTGTCTGACGCGATTGCTTCAGGCGACGCCACCAACGCAGCGGCCACAGCCAAAGTGGCGGCCGACTTGGTCACCGCTGTGTCCAACCTGACCACTGCCTACCAAGCGGGTGATACAGCGCTGCAGGGCAAGATTGACACGCTGACCGCGAGTTTGGCCACCGAAGTGACCAAGCTGACCACCTACATTGACGGTGAAATCGCCGACCTGAACACCGCCTTGTCTGCCGCGATTGCTTCAGGCGACGCCACCAACGCAGCGGCCATCGCGAAAGTGGCGGCCGACTTGGTCACCGCTGTTTCGAACCTGACCAGCGCTTACGAAGCGGGTGATGCCGCGCTGCAGGCCAAGATCGACACATTGACCGCGAGTTTGGGCACCGAAGTGACCAAGCTGACCACCTACATCGACGGTGAAATCGCCGACCTGAACACCGCCTTGTCTGCCGCGATTGCTTCAGGCGACGCCACCAATGCCGCTGCGATTGCAAAACTTACAGACAACACGGTTTACGAGCTGGATGGCGTCACTGTGATGACCCCGGCTACCACCGCATCGATTGCCGGCTTAAAAGCCGCACTGGACACTCTTAACTCTTCTAATAACAGTGCCATCAGCGGGCTGGAAACCAAAATTGGCGTGCCCGCAGACCCCAGCGCTACCCCTCCAGTTCAAGCCACTGGCCTGTACAAAACCATTGCTGACGCAGTGGCCGCTGCCGTGCTGAGCTTGCAAGGACAAATCGACACCCAAGTGGGCTTGTTGGAAGCCGCCATTGCCTCGGGCGACAAAACCAATGCTGATGCGATTGCCCAACTCATCAACGATGCCCCCGTGGGCGGTCAGCCCACCACAGCATCGATCGCGGGTCTGAAAGCAGCGCTGGACGCGCTGAACAGTTCCACTTCTGGCGCACTCAGTGGTTTGGAAACCAAGATCGGTGTGCCCGCAGACCCCAGCGCCACCCCACCAGTTCAAGCCACTGGCCTGTACAAAACCATTGCTGACGCAGTGGCCGCTGCCGTGCTGAGCTTGCAAGGACAAATCGACACCCAAGTGGGCTTGTTGGAAGCCGCCATTGCCTCGGGCGACAAAACCAATGCTGATGCGATTGCCCAACTCATCAACGATGCCCCCGTGGGCGGTCAGCCCACCACAGCATCGATCGCGGGTCTGAAAGCAGCGCTGGACGCGCTGAACAGTTCCACTTCTGGCGCACTCAGTGGTTTGGAAACCAAGATCGGTGTGCCCGCAGACCCCAGCGCCACCCCACCAGTTCAAGCCACTGGCCTGTACAAAACCATTGCTGACGCAGTGGCCGCTGCCGTGCTGAGCTTGCAAGGACAAATCGACACCCAAGTGGGCTTGTTGGAAGCCGCCATTGCCTCGGGCGACAAAACCAATGCCGATGCGATTGCCCAACTCATCAACGATGCCCCCGTGGGCGGTCAGCCCACCACAGCATCGATCGCGGGTCTGAAAGCAGCGCTGGACGCGCTGAACAGTTCCACTTCTGGCGCACTCAGTGGCTTGGAAACCAAGATCGGTGTGCCCGCAGACCCCAGCGCCACCCCCCCCGTTCAAGCCACTGGCCTGTTCAAAACCATTGCAGACGCAGTGGCCGCTGCCGTGCTGGAACTGAGCCAAGACATCACGGCCTTGCAGACCCAGGTAGACTCCAACACAGCCAACACGGCGCTGATTCAAGACGATACGAATGCAGTGGGCAACTCATCGGGCTCACCCACCACCAACTCCATTGCTGGCTTGAAGATTGCACTGGCTGCGCTGCAGTCGGCAGCCAGTTCTGCAGGGGGTGAGTTGTCTGCCTTGGCCGCACGCGTGTTGGCTCTCGAGGGCAGCCTGGACACCACAGCGCCCGCCATCAGCAACATCGCCATCACAGCCAGCAATCCCGATGCCAACGGGGCTTATGGCGAAGGCGATGTGGTGCGTGTCACGGTCTCGTTCGACGATGCGGTGTTGGTCAATGGTGCACCAACATTTGCACTCGATGTGGGCGGTACCACCGTGCAAGCGGCTTTGGTGGGCGGTGCTGGCTCCAACAAACTGGTTTTTGAATACACCTTGACTGGGGCACAAACCGATACAGACGTCATTGGTTATGCGGCTAATGCATTGAAACTCAACAGCGGCGCGATCACCGATGCTGCAGGCAATTCTGTCGCTGACAATTTCGGCGTCATCACGTCTGACCTCATTGCCGACTCGGACAAGTTGAAGGTGGATAACACCCCTCTGACCGTGACGTTGACGGCGGGTGCCGTTTTTGGTAGCCAGTTCAATGCAGGCAATGTATTGGTTGGCTTTGTTGACAATATGAGTAATGAAGTTTTTCTGAAAGATTTCGACGCTAATGGTCAGTACCAAGTGCCGATCGGCGCAAACAACGGATTTGTTGATATTGACACTTTCATCAAGGTCATTGCGTTAAATCAAGACCCAAGGCTGTTACAAAATGGTCTAACACCACCCGGGGGAACAGTTCAATTCGACTTCTCGGACAAGGTTGCATTTTTCTTTGCACCAGGTTTCGCAGTCATTTTGACTGAAGCGAACTTGCGCTCAATTCTCAACTTTGAACGGGATCCTTCTTACACGCCTGAGCAGATCAACGCACTCATTGCTGAAAACTCCGTCCCCGCCGAAAGCGTCTGGCTCTATGACGGTGCCAACGCCGGTGAAACCCTGTCAGCCGAATTCCTGGCCGCTGTGCAAGGACGCAACCCTGCCGACGTCGTCCTCGACATCACCTCATCGTTGACTGTGGCGCAGGCCGCCAAGCTAATCGAGGCCGGCTTTAACTTGGTGGACAACGCCACCTACACCGTGCGCGACTGGGATACCACCTTGCAAGCGGGCATGCTCAATGCCGACACCCGTGCCGCCTTGCAGGGCGCCACCCAGGTCGTGGCCCGTGGCGACGAATTGGCCAACGCCATGCGCTTCACCTCGTTTGACCAATCGGTCAATCTGCGCGTGGAAGCCGGTGCAGGCAACGACAGCATCGACGCAGGTCGGGGCAACGACACCATCGTGGGCCAAGCCGGTGGCGACACCATCAACCTGACCAGTGCCGACACATCGCGCGACACCGTGGTCTACCAGACGGTCAACGACGGCGCTTCGCTGCCCGTTTCCACCGTCACCTTCTCGACCGATACCCAAGACTACCGCGTGGGTTCGGTGTTCACCGTCACCATCAACGGTGTCGAATACACGCACACCGTGGCCACCGAATACGGTGACACGATCACTGACCAAACCATTCAATCCGAATTGGCTGCTTTTGCCAGCGAAATCGCAGCGAGAACCGTGCCGGTGGACAACTCCGCTGCTGTGGTGGCTTACCGAGTCAGCATCGTGGACATCCTCACCAACAATGGTTTGAATTTAGAGCCCTTGACGGTTGCTGACTTGGACGCCAACGGCCGCTACTTGGTGCCTGCGGGTTACCGTGTCATCCCTGCTGACACCTTGTTGTTGCTGGGCACCTCTCTAGGTAACATTATTGGCTCCAGTGGCCAATACCTCTTGGGCATCATTGGCGTCGGAGCTGGGGGTGATTACCATGCCGACAGCAGTCTGCAACTGTTCGACATCAGCTTGTTGCCAAACTACACAGCGAATCCGTCCATGGGTGGCCCATTGTTCATGGCCACACCTGCATCGATCGAGGCTGCTTTTGGTACCACTTTGGCTGGCGCAACCCCGCCCATGACCGTAGCGGACCTGCACATTTTCTCGGGCGACGTGCTCAGTGCCGTCACCAGCAATGGCAGCAGCCTGAGCTTCTTTGGCAAATCGGGCGCCACCTTGACCGCCTTCGCCGGTGGCGACGTCGAAGCCGCCATTGACAACAATGGCCAAGCCACTGTGGTCACTGTGGACTTCTCGGGCACTGTGGCCGACTGGCCAACTGAAACCAACACGGGCCACACGACCAAGTTTGTTCGCGAACTGAGCATCACCATCGACGGCACCGAAATCACCGCCAATGTGGTGTTTGACCCAGTCAGTGGGGCACCTGACCCCGCGAAGTCTGTGCTTGCCCTCAAAACAGCCATTGAAACTGCCAATGGCACAGGCGGCAGCATTGCGGGCAAGCTCGCATCGGTCACGATCTCCAACACCGACCCGACCATGCTGACGCTGACCGGCAAAGTGGCTCCTGTTACCGACGCTGCAGCACCAACCTTCAAGGTCGACTCCGCCACAGTGGACACCAATGGCGTGCAGCAAGTGAGCAAAGTCACTTACAGCAGCAACAACGCTGACTACTACGAAGGCGGCACGCTGAGCGTGGAGATTGCCGGTCAGACCGTCACCGCCGACATGGTGGCTGGCGATGCCGCTGCCTCCGTGCAAAACCTGCGCGATGCAATTGATGTTGCCGCCAAGGGTCTTAAGACCGGTGTGTTCGACTTCTCTGCCAGCGGTTTTGACCTGACTGCAGACGCGCTGCTCAACAACGCGAACGGCGTCAAACAAAGGTACGTCATTGATATGAAGATCGGTGATGTCAGCGTGCTCAAATCGGTGAACTTCCAGGGCGACATCGCTGGTAACAGCGAGACGAAAGAGGCCGGCGTGACGGTGGCCAGCGACACGACCAAGGCCACTACTGTGGCTGAGGTGGTAGACGAGCTCAACCGCGCCTTTGACGGTGTGGCCGTGTTTGTTCTGGATGCTGCTGGCGACAAAATTACCTTCAGTACCGGCTCGGCAAACAGCGTGACTTCTTCTACGGGCAGTGGGGATGCTTCACTGACGTTGCGGAATCAAGACGGCACTGCAGGCGCAGATGGAAAGAGTGCCTCCTCAGTCACCACGGTCTCACAATCCAACGCTGACATCGCCGCGGTGCTCGAAAGCGTCGAGCAGTCGTTTGAAATTGCACAGGTCTTAGGCGGCTATTCAGTTAAAAATCTCGTGGAGTCGGGTTCGCCAGAGTATGTTGAATATGCTGGGTTCGCTCCTGAAGGTGGGTTCTATCTGGCGGCAGAAAAAGAAAATTTATTATACGATCCAGAGTACAGGGAAACTTTTCTCGCATTCGGAAACGTTGCCAATATTACTCATCCCTTTAATTATCGGATTGACGAAACCCTTGATCGAGTTTCTGGAACCTACTTTGGAATCGATGGCACAACCGTAATTAATGCTGATTTCGTTTATTTTGAAAATGTTCAGGCATTTGTTGATTCATTGAAGAAGGGTGGGGATACCACTGGGGAATTACTCAAAGATGTTTACGATGTGAGTTACATCGATGGCACATTGAAGTTCACCCAAAAAGTCAGTGGACCTGGATTCGCGGATGTAGGGACGGCTGTCCGTCTTAACTTCGGCGAGCGCATTGGCAGCCCTACACTCGTGATCAAATCCGCGACGGAAGAGTCAGACCCGTTGCACGTCGACGCTTCCATGGGCTACCAGGGAGAGCAGCAGCAAGCGACGCTGACCTTGGAAACTGTTGGTCAAGACGGTGCTTATGATGTGCTGTCCGACGGTACAGCAACCAGTCGTGGCGCAGATGTTTATTTCGCAGGCGGCAAGGCCTACGTCTCAATCACCGGTTTCGGTACCGACGGCGTCAAAGGCGGCGGCGACGACGTCACAACTATCGTCTCAGTTGACATGGTCAAGTCGGGGCCAGCGGTCGCAACATTGGCGTATAAAAAACCGTTGCTGGTCACCGATACGATCGGCTACGGTGGACACAATCTTGTTTTCTCAAATCCAGATGATCCAACTCTTCCTACTAGTACAGTCTCACTCGGGGGAAGTACCATGGCAGAGTACCTTGCCGGTTTAGAAACATCAACTTATGTTCAGTCGGCTGAGTTGGTAGACGGTAAGATTGTGATCACTTTTAAGCCTGACATTTCCCGTGTTTCGTATTCGGAATTTAACCAAATTAACCGAGTAAATGGTGAGATGTGGTTTACATCAGGCAATGTCTATGCGAACACAGATAGCGCTTATCTGACCTCCGAGGCCCTGGTAGACGCCATCAACGATCTTGTGCAAAGCAAGACCTTTGAATTCGGTACTGCGTTGACTGCCGGTACCACACTCACGAATGACGGTGGATACCCCAAAGTACGCATGCATGTAGGCGTGCAAGATGCTGACGGAAGTTTGTTCGTGCCAACCCAGGCGGATGTTTCTTTTACAGGTATACAACAAATAAACGTGACCAACGTTGGCGAAGCCTTGGCTTACCTGAACACGGTTTACGCAGGTCACGCCACTTGGACACTCACCGAAAACGGCAGCTTGTTGGTGGTGCCCGATGTGCTGGGCGCTTCGCTGGTGCCCGCCTTTGGTGACACAACTTTCAGTAATGTCATCTTCACGCTGGACAAGAATGGCAACCCGGATTCCGTCTTTGGAACGCCTGTTGATGGTCCTTTGAATGGCGTGATTGCATCTGCTGCTCTTAAAAACGGCACCATCACCCTGACCGCAGCGGACTACAGCAAAGAAAGCTTCGAGATCAGTGACGTCACACTGGACTATCAAGGTGTCAAGCAACAGGCCACCATCACGTTGGACGGCGCAGGCACTTACACAAACACCTTCTCTGACGGTGCGACCACCGGTGGCACAACCACCCGTGGTGTCGATATTTATTACGCGGGCGGCAAGGTCTACGCCACCATCAGCAGCGCAGATGGCACGCTGAGTTCCACCGTATCCGTTGACATGGTCAAGTCAGCACCGGCGGTCGCAACATTGGCGTATAAAAATCCTTTGTTGGTCACCGATACGATCGGCTACGGTGGACACAATCTTGTTTTCTCAAACCCGGATGACCCAACTTTTCCTACTAGTACAGTCTCACTTGGGGGAAGTACCATGGCAGAGTACCTCGCCGGTTTAGAAACATCAACTTATGTTCAGTCGGCTGAGTTGGTAGACGGTAAGATTGTGATCACTTTTAAGCCTGACATTTCCAGTGTGGCATATTCGGAATCTAACCAAATTAACCGAGTAAATGGTGAGCTATGGTTTACATCAGGCAAAGTTATTGCCAACACAGATAGCTCGGCGCTGACCTCTAAAGCCCTGGCCGACTCCATAAATTACGCCATCAACGGCTCAACTGGAACACCGGTTACTTTGAGCTTTGCAAAAGATATTGGTGTATTCACCTTGGAGGAGGAAATGCTCCTTGGTAACCACTATGGCTCTCCATCCATCCAGATGACATACATCATCAATGGTGGCACGCCCAATGAAGTGTTTTTCGATGGCGATACCAGTGATAATGTTGGATTGATAGTACGTGGTACTACCACGCAGCTGACAACCATTGCTGACTTGCTTTCTTACATCGAAACATTGTCTGGAATTGGTTCAGCCACGATCAAAGACGGCGTTATTCAGATCACCAGCGAAGCTACAGGTGCAAATGCCACGCTTGGGATCACATTTTTAGACGTTGAAGATAGATACTGGGTAAATTACACTGGTATTTCATGGCGTCCTGGCTTGCTGGACCCGCAGACTGTGAATGGCACTGGGGGGCCGATGGTCAACATCGATCCCGTGCTGTCGCAGCTATTGCAAGGCGCCGAGGTGGTCAACGGCAGCATTGTGCTGACGGCCAAAAACCCGGGCGAGCACACCTTTGACGTGACCGATGTGGCGCTGGACTACCAGGGCCAGCACCAGATCGCCACTGCCACCTACAGCACTACAGGCACTGATTACTACAGCGGTGGCTCCTTGAGCATGACCATTGACACTACGCCCGATGTGGCAGGTGATTCCGCCAACGACGTGACGGTCACTGTGGACATGGTGAACGGCGACGCGGCGGCCAGCCAGCAGGCGTTGGTGGACGCTATCTTGGTCAAGGCAGGGCTTGTCTCCAGTGTTGAGCCGGCTGCGCTCGTGACCATCGACCGCACCAGTGATTTCGTCAATACTGACACCAACAGTTCTGGTGGTACTTACGGATCAGATGGTTCGGGCTTCAGTTCTGGTTTCTATTTGAAATATTGGTTTGTCAAAATTGAGGATTCAACCGGAGACAACGACTTTTTTAAAAGCGGAAGTGCCTATTTTCACGGAAGTCTCTCTAACCGTGTCTTTACAGACAGAGATGGTCAATTCACTAGTCTGCAGGGATTTCTTGATCACCTTGAGGCTTTGACGTTTGACGCTCAAGTCAATCCGACCACCAGCCGAACCGACAAAGTGTTTAAATCTGTTGATATCGTTAACGGCAATATTGTTTTTACCACGAATGACGAGGGAGAAAACATTAAATTGACCGTTGGACTTGAAAGTTATGGTAATTATTTCGCCCCAGAAAACACACCGCAAGGTTGGGATGAGACCTTGCCGGAGTACTTCTCCGGGGCGGAAGTTTTTGAGTTTGCTGCTGTTGGCGAGGACGGTCAGGGGAAATACTCAGACACGGGCGGTGGCAGCAGCGGTTCTTCGCTAGCGGTCGACCCCTTACTGGCCGCTGTGCTGGGCGGTGTCACATTGGACAGCGCCACCGGCACCATGACGCTGACGTCCAAGGACAAAACCGAACATGCTTTCGACATCAGCACTGCCACCATCACAGACCCAGCCAAGGTGAAATTCAGTGAAGCTAAAGATAGCTACATCGCTACGGGCAACGACAAGCTGGCTACGACGGGCACGGTATCGGTGACGGTGCTGGGCAAGACCTACACAGCCAACATTGTGGCGGGTGATGCTGCAGGCACGGCCCAGGCGCTGCTGACAGTGCTCCAAGCTTCCCCATCGGCCACCCCCCCAGGCTTGGACACGACCGAGGTAACGGTGTCGCTGACCGGTACCACCTTCACCTTCACTGCGGCTTCAGGTACCACAGCACCGCTGGCGATCGCTGCCACGCAGACGCTGAACGGTGTCAAGCAAGTGACGGACATTGATATGTCGTCGGTGAAGACCGACAACGATTTCATCGCGGGCATCGGTCGCGAAATATCGATCGACATCGGGGGCCAGACCTTCACGGTGGACGGCAACACGCGCCTGGAGATCCTGCAGGATCTGCGCACGAAATTGCTGGCCGCCATTGCCTTGGACACCAACAGCACCGGCATTGCTGCCAAGCTGGATGCGGCAGGTGTGGGTGTGATCGACGAGGCCAAACTGACGATGACCTTGACGGCCCGATATGGCGAGCTCGACACCCTCAAGGTGTCGGACTTCACACGCGCTTCGATCGACCTGAGTGGCAACAATGCTTACCAGCAACTGGATCTGGGCTTTACCAACAGCTACCTCAATGGCCGAACCGTTGGCGACGTTGTGAAGGTGGAGCTGGGCAAGACGTCTGCGTCCTACACGGTGCAGGCGAGTGACACGGGTGCCGACATCCTCAATGGCCTGGCCGCTGCGCTGCAGTCTCAATTCTTGGTGTCCAGCGCCACTGCCGACACGACGGCACGCACCATCAGTTTGACGGCCAGTGTCTATGGTGCGAACGTGCTCGGCACAGTATCAGAAGACGAGCAGACCAACACGGTGCGCCTTTTCACCGGTGCGGTGGAGGTGGGCCCGGGCTTCTTGGCTGACGAGATCACCGCGGGCGTGGTGACCTACGACGCTGCCAATCCTGAGAGCGTGGCCAAGACGACGTCGACAACTGCAGGTGCAGATCTGGTGGCGAACAAAGCCGTTGAAACGGCTGCGGACCTGAGCACTGTGGCCAAGGATGTGACGGACGTCGACCAGACCATCGTCAACCCGGGTGACAAGGGGGGTGAGGACTTCTATGGTGACAGCCCACTGGTGGGCGTTAATCAAGGTGATTCAAGCCTGGTCGGCGTGAACCAAGACTTCTTGAACCCCGACAACGGCCAGGGTGCCGATACTGACGGTGACGCAAGCTTGCACGGTGACAACCCGCTGACAGGCGCGGTGACGGGTGGGGTGTTCAATGGCACAGGTGTGGACCAGACGTTCAACAACCCTGGCAACAGCTACACGTCCAATGTGGGCTCACCCCAGATCAACGCTGGCAATAACAGCGCGGGAGCCGACGGCTTGTATGGCTCCAACCCTGGCACATTCACCGATACCGGTCTCAACACCACTTACCTCAATGGTGGTACTGAAACAGCCCCAGGTTCGGGCACCTATGCTTACGGGACTGGCAGCAACCCTGCCGACAACTTGAACCTTGGCAACGGCACTGTTTCTGGTGACGGCGGTACATCGGGCGCAAGTGCAGGGTCGGTGAACAACAGCGCCAGCCCATCTGACGGCTTGACGGTGACCCCAACCATCAATGGCTTTGCGCCATTCGAGTGGGATTTCTCGTTGCTGACGGTGCGTTCAACCGGCTCATCGGTGTCCGATGTGGTTAACAACTTCCAGACGGCTTATGACTTGGTGGCGCTGGAATCTGCGCTTCTGGCCAGCACGGTGGAAGGCGATGTGACGGGCAGCTTGGGTTTTTCCACACCGGTTCTTGTGACCAAAGAAAATGTGGTGGCATCTGAAGTTAGCGTGACTGGTCCCTACGATTTACCCACAGAAATTGGCTATGCGTGGACACTGCCCTCAGCTGACTTGGCTTTCACAATTTCAGCTGAAAACCTTTCTGGTCCCACCAATTTTGGCTTGGCTGTGAGAACGATAGACTTTTTGACCGTGGTCAATTACAACTTACCGTCCGGAAAACAATCTTTCGATAATTTGGCAGATTTCGTGGCTGATTTGAACGCTACAGGTGGTGCTGGTGCACCTGCTTTCACGGCACGTTTGGCCGAAGGTGGAGACGTCATCTTGTCTGCCCCTGCGGGTTATTACTTCGAACCTTTTGGGAACTTCAAAACCACAGTTGGCTTTAACGAAATTAAAGGACTAGCCTTTGACCTGAGCACCACCGAGTTTGGTTTGGTGACTTCGGCCAACAGCACACTTGATGCCAGTACCGTTGATGATGCACAGGCCGTGAGTGACTTGTTGGGCAGCGTGTTCGACTTCGATGCAGCTTTCGGCGGTACCACCGACAACAGCGAGATCAACACCACGGTCTTTGGCGTCACGGCCGCTGATAACCCAAATGTCACTGCAATCTGGGCGCACACCCAGTCGTCGACCGGTGACAACACGGTGGATGCATACGAGTTGAATCTGCTGGCCACGGTCAACACTTTGGGTCAGGAGTTCCAGTTGGCCAACTTCTTGCCCAAACCGGAGCCGGTCCTTCTGGCTTAAGTTCAGCCTGCAATGGGGTTTTTGATTCACCCCATTGCCTTTTTGTCTGTGCAAGTTTTTGCTTGCTTTACCTGGACAACGCCGCTGGTTTACCGGCGGCGTTTTTTTTGTAGCCTTGGCCTGCCTAATGGGTGCGGCCAAGCGGTGTTGCGGAGGTGTTTTGTGCCCACCATTTTGTTTTTATCGGAGTCGTGTTTGCTTGACCGCAAAAGCGGCGCAGCCCAAAGCGTGCGGGCGCAGCTCAAGGCCCTGGCCCGTGCAGGTTGGCAAGCCCATGCACTGACCATGACCTTGTTTGATGGTCCTCAGGAGTACCCGCTGGCACAAGTGCATCCCGATTTGTCGCCACTGCCGCCAGTTGGCAGTATTTGGGTTCAAGAGGATGAGGGTGTGACGCACACTTTGTATGTGACCCATTCCACCGTGCATCAAACAGTGCGGCCTTGGGCCTTGAGAGCGTTTTTAGAGGTCGCACAGCAATCCTTGACGCAGTTGCAGCCCGACGTGGTGCTGACCTACAGCTCGCCCATGCTGCAACCGCTATTGGCCCAGGCCCAACAGCAGGGTGCACGCACGGTGTTTTATTTGGCCAACCCGAGTTATGCCTCAGCTGGCCCCTGGCCATTCCGGTTTGTCGACACGTTTTTGCTGCCCTCGCAGGCCTTGGTGGACTTGTACCGCAAGCGGCTGGCGCAGCCTTCGGGCGTGTTGCTCGCACTGGACGGGTCGGATGCTTTGGGCACGCCGCCTGAGTCTGGCGCAGCTGAAGTGGCACAGCCGAGCCCGCCGGACTTTGAAGCCGTGGTGTTGCGCGACCTGGTGCAGCAGCACATGGACGGGCAGCGCAACCTGGCACCCGGCCGCGTGGCGCAGCGCAAGGCGCAGCGTTTTGTCACCCTGGTCAACCCCGACCCGGCCAAGGGTGGCCAGTTTTTTTTGAACCTGGTGGAGCAGGCCCGGGTGTTGGCACCCGATGTGCGGTTCAGGGCAGTGGAAAGCCGCTGGGGCCGGGATGAGTGGGCAAGCCATGGTATTCCGGCAGCGGTGCTGGACAGGGTGGACTGGTTGCCCCATACCGACGACATGGGTCGGGTGTTTGAAGAGACCGCGATTTTGTTGGTGCCCTCTTTGTGGTTCGAGGCGTCGGCCCGGGTGGTGGCCGAGGCCCTGCTGGCCGGTGTGCCGGTGCTGGCCATGCGATCAGGCGGCATTGAGGAGCAGCTCAACAAGGGCGGCATTTTGTTTGACCCGCCGCCAGCCTTGCAGGTCAATCACCTGGCCGCCCCAGAAATGAAAGACTTGCACCAGTGGGTGCACTTCATACGGGTGCTGATGGACGACGATGCGCTGTACACCCAAGCGGTGCAGTTGGCATTGACAGCATCGGCCCTGCACCAGCCTGCTCGATCCCAGGCTGCGGCTTTGGCCATTTACGATGCCATGGCCCGACAGCCTTTGCTGCAAAGTTTGTCAGCGCAGCCGGACATGCAGCAGCAGCTTGCCGCTCAGCGCCAACGGATGAACGCTTTGCGTGAGTCGATCAATGTTCAGCAGTCAAAAACAGCGTCCATGCAGGCTTGGAAGGAAAACGGCAACAACAGCCCTTATGCGCCTTTGTTCAAGCAGTCGCTGTCGCAACCAGCCATTCGTGAAGCGATGCAGGCGGTCAAGGTCAAAGACTTGGACCGCGCTCGGGCGATATTGGAGCAGTACCTGCGCCTGTTGCCCGAAGACATCACCGCGCTGGGTCTGTTGGCCGAGGTGGCCGATCGGCAAGAGCGTGAGGTAGAGGCACGCCGCCTGATGGAGCGGGTGGTGGCGCTGGCCCCGGGTTTTATGCAGGGGCACCAGCAGCTGCTGCGCTACCTGCGTGCTGCGGGCGATGCCGAGGCGGCACTGGTTCACAGCTTTGCCCGCCTTGAACACGCACCGCACCACGCGCGTTACCTGGGCCTGCACGCAGGCCTGCTGGTTCAGGCCAACCGCTTTGAAGAAGCCTTGGCGGTTTATCAGGCCTATTTTCGCCAGCAGCCCGGCACGGCCCAAGACTGGATGCAATATGCGCTGGCGCTCAAAACCTTGGGCCAGCAGGAGCCGGCGGTGGCGGCCTACCGCAAAGCCATTGAACTGGCCCCGGGCCTGGGGGCCGCTTGGCACGCGTTGTCAAACATGAAGCTGGCGGTGTTCACCCCGGCCGATGTGGCGGCCATGGCGCAGCAGTTGGCTCGCACCGACCTGAGCGCCGAGGACCGCTACAACATCCACTTCACGCTGGGCAAGGCGCACGAAGACCAAAAGGCGTATGCGCCTTCGTTTGAACACTATGCTCAGGCCAACGGCATACGCCGCAGCCAGAGTGACTACGACGTGAGCCGCTTGGAAGACTATGTGGCCCAGGCCAAGGAGACCTTGACAGCGGCATTTTTTGCCGAAAGGCAAGAAGTGGGCAACCAGGCCATTGACCCGGTGTTCGTGCTGGGCCTGCACCGGGCTGGCTCTACGCTTACCGAGCAGATTCTGGCCAGCCACAGCCAGGTGGAGGGCACGCGTGAGCTGCCCGACATGTTGACCATTGGGCGTGAATTTGGCGGCATGGGGCCCAGAAGTGCCGGACGCCTGAGTGCTGGGCTGCTGACCGATCTAAGGCCAGCTGAGTGGGCAGTCCTTGGCCAGCAGTACCTGGACAGCAGCCGTCAAGCACGCCATACCCATCGGCCTTTGTTCGTTGACAAAATGCCTGCCAACTGGATGTACACCGGGCTCATTCACCTGATGCTTCCCAGGGCCAAGATCATTGATATCCGTCGCCAGCCCATGGCGGCAGGGTTTGCACTGTTCAAGATGAATTTTGGCCGCGGCGTGGACCACAGCTACGACCAGCGCGACATTGCACGCTACTACCGTGCCTACGCCGACCTGATGGCGCACTTTGACATGGTGTTGCCAGGCCGGGTGCACCATATCCAGTACGAGTCACTCGTGGAAAACACCGAGTCCGAAATTCGCCGCTTGGTGGAGTACTGTGGTCTGCCGTTCGAGTCGGCCTGTTTGCGCTATTGGGAAACCGAACGTGCGGTGCAGACGCCCAGCTCGGAGCAGGTGCGTCAGCCCATCTACAAGGGTTCGGTGGAGGTGTGGAGGCACTACGCCGAATGGCTGCAACCCATGCGAGAAGCCTTTGGTGACTTGATTTGAAGATGGTCCCCAGCCATCTGCCCACGAACATGAGCCTGGCACCCCAAGCCGTGGTCACAGCACTGGTACCGCCCATGTTGACCGTGCATGTGTTTGTATGGGATGCGTGCAGCGCCCATGCCCCCATCCAAGCGGACTGGCAAGCCCTGTGTGAACGCCTGCAAGAGCAGGACATGCGCTGCGTGCGCCATGCCCGTCAGGCACAGCCCCCCATGACTCTGATCCATGAGCCGATGGTGATGGTCTCGGTGGGCGGCGATGCACAGGACTTTCCAGAGCTGAATGCTTTGCCGTGGGTGCAGCGCCGGGGCTGGTTGCATGTGCCCGATGTGTCCCGGGTGGATCCGAATGCCTTGCTCAATTGCTGGCTGAGCGCCACCGACCCCTTTCCAGCTGAGCTGACTGCTCACCCGCCTAAGGCCGATTTGCCGCCACAACCGCTGGTGAGCGTGTTGACAGCAGCCTACCGTTCGGGCCCCCGTTTGCAGCGGGCGTACCAGTCTTTGTTGGCGCAAACCTATCCGCACTGGGAGTGGATAGTGGTGGACGATTCCGGCGACGATTGCGCCACGTTTCGTGACTGCATTGCCCCGTTGGATGACCCACGGGTGGTCAAGGTCATGCTGGCAGAGCACATGGGCCGCATTGGTTCGGTCAAGCGCATGGCAGCGAGCATGGGGCGTGGCCACATCTTGCTGGAGCTGGACCACGACGACGAACTGATGCCCGATGCCTTGCAGCGCCTGTTGGAGGCGTTTTTGGCGCATCCGCAAGCCGGTTTTGTGTTTGGCGAGTGTGCCGAGGTGTACGAGGAAACCGGGTTATCGCATTGGTATGGATGGGATGCTGGCTTCGGTTATTCGATGTACTGGCGTCAGTGGGACGCATTGGGTGGCCAGGTGGTGAGTGTGCAGCGCACGCCCGACATCAATGCCCGAACCGTGCAGCACTTGGTGGGTTTGCCCAACCATCCTCGTGCATGGACTCGGTCTTTGTACGATGCGGTCGGGGGCTATCGAGCGGGATTGACTGTGGCCGACGATTACGACTTGCTGATGCGCAGTTTCTTGCTGGGGCGCTTTGTGCGCGTGCCCCACCTGTTGTACCGGCAGTACCGCAATGCAGGGGGGCAGAACACCACTTTCATCCGCAATCGCCAGATTCAGCGTTTGTGTGCTGCTTTGGAGCGTTATTACAGTCCGCGAACAGCGCGACGGCTGGCCGATTTGCAATTGCCGCCGACCAGGGCGTTGCCCTTTGCAAGGGTGTGGACTTGTGCCGACGCCGACCCGCGCTGGGCCACTGCAGGGCTGTGCCATGTGGGCAACAACGACTCTCTGCCCGAATTGTGGGTCTTGCCCTATGGCGACACTCAGGTTACCCAAGCTCTGGAGGCTGCACTGCAACAAGCGCAGGCCATGGGCTGGCAGTGTGCGCCGATGGTGGTGGTGGGTAATGTGCCCGAGTTGCGGCTGGAAGAGCTGGCCGCGCAGGCACCGCCTGGCGTTTTGCGCTGGTGGCGCATGGCACGGAGCTGGCCCCTGGCCGACATGCTGCGTTATGGACGCCAGCTGGGCGCCGGCCTGCCACGGGTGGTGCACGGTGTTGACGCAGGCATCAGCGCCAAGCCATCCAAAGGGGGTCGCCCCAGCTTGCGCTATGTGGACCGTTTTGGCCTGGCCACACCCGCTGACCAAGGTTTTGATCGCTTGCATGTGCTGCACGCATTGCAGCAGCGTTTTGGCTACCGTGCCTATCTGGAAATTGGCACCGACACCGATGAAGTGTTTTCTCAAATGACCGGGTTGGACTTGAAGGTGGGCGTAGACCCGAATTCAGGCGGCAACTACCGCATGACGTCCGATGCATACTTTGAGCAAAACCGTCGTTTGCCAGAGGCCAGTCGATCACGCTTTGACCTGATATTCATCGATGGTTTGCATGAGTACCAGCAGGTGCTGCGAGATGTGGACAACGCGCTGGAATGTTTGTTGCCCGGCGGCACCATTGTGTTGCATGACTGCATGCCGTCTGCGCAGTTGCAGCAGCAGGTACCGCGCCCCAAACCCCATTCGTTTTGGACCGGGGATGTGTGGAAGGCGATTTTTGATTTGCGCGCTCGCCCCGAAGTGGACGTGGCTGTAGGGTGTTTCGATTGGGGTGTGGCCGTGTTGCGCGTGCGATCCAACAGCAGGCCCTTGGTGCTGCCGCCTGGCATTTGGGATTGGCAGTTTTACATCACACACTGCAAAGAAGGACTTTACCCTTTGGGTTACGACGACCTGTTGCGGTGGGTGGGGGTTGATACACCTGAAAAGAAAGATTGCGATGCCAATGGCTGAAATGAGACCCTGGGTGCACTTGGCCGCTTCCACTGCCGTACCTGGTTATTTGCAGGGTCTGCGTCAGCCTGTGCTGCGCTTGATATTGGAGGTGGCTGCACCGGCGGTACAGACCGATCAGGTCAATAGCAAGCATTTTGCTGGTGCGAACACCTGGTCTGCCTGCACGCCATGGCCCAGCGCCAATGTATTGGATGGTCAACCTTTTGAATTGCAAAATTGCCCCGCTTGGCTTTTCTGGCTGGCTGAAGGCTTGGTGCGCTTGCAACTGACGGCCGGTTGGACGGTTTTCGAAATGCCCGTGTTAGAGGCATGGAAGCCTCTGCCCGACCATGCGGGTCAAATCCAGGCCGTGCTATTGGTGCCCGGACCCATGCCGACGGTATTGAGTTCGCTTTTACCAAGTGTGCTGCAGGCATTGAACCAGCGATTTCATTCACCGGCTGATCCCGCAAAGGCCGAGTTGGACCGTTGGCTCAAAGCCTTGGTCCGCTGGGCACCTGCGGGCAACAACAACCGATACATTTTGCAGGCGGCTGCGGCCAGGGGCATTCCGGTATTGCCTTTGCCGGGGGGAGTCTTTTTGCTGGGTTGGGGGCGGCATTCACGCTTGTTCAAAAGCACCATCACCGATACCACCAGCGCCGTGGCTACGGCCTGGGCCAAGGACAAGGCGGCCACCAACGCACTGCTGCGCATGGCTGGGCTGCCAGTGCCCGCACAGAAGCCAGTGGCTTCGCTGGAGGTCGCGTTGAAGGCGGCCCAACAAATGGGTTACCCGGTGGTTTTGAAGCCGGTTGATTTGGACCAAGGTATCGGGGTCGAGGCTGATCTGCGCGACGAAACGCAATTGCGCCAAGCCCATGCACGGGCTTTGCGACATGGGCGTCCTTTGCTGCTGGAAAAGCATGTTCCTGGCGAGGATTTCCGCGTGTACGTGGTGAACGGTGAATTGTTGGGGGTTGCCCACCGACAGCCTGCCCAGGTGGTCGGTGATGGGCGTATGGACGTGGCTCAGTTGGTGCAGGCCGAAAATATGCGTCGCCAACAGGCGGGCATGTCATCGATTTACAAGCCCATTGAGTTGGACGAGGAGGCACGGGACCTGATGTCGCGCAGTGGCTTGAACCCCTCGTCGGTGTTGGCATCAGGGCAGGTGTTGCGTTTGCGTCGCTCTGCCAATTCGTCGCGCGGTGGAACGTCGGTGGATGTCACCGCCAGGATCCATCCTGACAACCTGGCTTTGTGTGTGCGGGCTGCGGCGGTATTGCGGCTGGATATTGCCGGTCTGGACTTGTTGATGCCGGATGTGTCGCGCTCATGGAAAACCGTGGGGGCTGCCTTTTGCGAAGTGAACGCCCAACCTCAAATGGGCGGGGCTCAGCCCTGGATTTTTGACAGCATTTTGCAGCGTTATGTAGTTGACCAGGGTCGCGTACCAGCGGTGCTGGTCTTGGGTCCACCGGGTCCACCGGTGATGGGCAGGGCTGTGGCTCAAGCTTTGAACGCCTATGTCGGGTCGGTGACGGTGGTGCAAGGGCAGGGTCAACACTTGTTGGAGCGTACCCGGGCGGCCATTGTGCAGCCGTCTTTGGGTGCTGTGGTGGTTCAAACCGATGGCGTGGGGCTTGAAGAGGTGGGCTTGCCCCTGGACACATGGGATGTGTTGGTGCTGAGTGGCTGGCACTGGCCAACTGGTGCCGCAGGCGGAGATTGGACCTGGCTCGCACGGCATGTGCGTGGTGTGGTGGTGTGGGATGAGGCATCCTTTGTGTCCCTAGGTGCCCAAGCACTGGCAAGGGCCAGTGCGACTTGGCCCATTTGGCAGGCTTGGGCGGCTCAGCAGCCACCCATTCCCGGCAACGGCACCGTGGACCTGCCACGGCTGCAGCGGGTGGCAGGGCCCCAGGCCGTGTCTGCAGCAGTGTTGCGCAGCGTGCAGGTCTTAGGCCGTGCTCGCACCAAAGTGACCTCTAGGGAGAATTCTTGATGAGCCCAGAACACCCGCGTTTGCCACATGCCGTGATCGCCACTTGCTCAGACAACCTGGGTGATGACGTTCAAACTCTGGCTGCCATTCAGTTTTTGAAGAAGAAGGGCATCCAGCCGGCTTTTGTCATGGATCGCGAGCGCTTGTCGAGCTACAGCGGACCGGCCTGCAAGCTGCTCATGAACGGTTGGTTCATGCATGACCTGGCGTTTTTTCCGCCACCGCCCCAGGTCACGCCCATTTTCATCAGCTTTCATTGCGCCAATGAAGCGCTGATTGCCAGCCATGTGGCCTACTTTAAAGCCCATCAGCCCATTGGTTGCCGCGACCTGCATACCCAGGCGCTGTTTGAAAAGCACGGGGTGCAAGCCTATTTCACCGGGTGCCTGACGCTGACCTTTGACCCCGGTCCGGTCGAGCGAGTAGGGCGGTACACGGTGGATGTGAACACCTGCCCGTACATTCCGCCTGTGGCGGTGGACTTGTCGGTGCTGGGCGAGCATGTCTTGATTCACCACGATGTCCAGGACGCGGCGCTGAAAACCAATATGTCGCAGCGTTTGGCAGTGGCGCGGGCCTTGCTCGCCAAATACCAGCAAGCCGAGCTGGTGGTCACCAGCCGATTGCATGTGGCGTTGCCTTGCAGGGCATTTCGTACCCCTTGCATCTTTTTGCATTCGAATTTGCAAGACACCCGCTTCAGCGGGCTGGAGGCGATTTTGAGCGGGTCGGACACGCTGGAAAACGCCGTGAGCCGCATTCCCGACGAAGCGCTGGTCAATGTGCTGCGAGGGTTTGATGCCCTGGCGCTTTGAACCAACCCTGGTTACCCCCGACATGAACCCAGTCGCCCCCACTGCCTGGTGACAAGTCATGAATATGGAGATTGAATGTGATAGTTGGACAATCAAAGATAGGCAAACAACAGGTTCGCCGCAGTTTGAGCAGTCTGCCCTTGTGCTGGTTATGAGGGGCCTTCTGTCAGCATCTTCCCTGGCTGCTGAGTACAGCTCTCCGCTGTTGACCTTGGTGGGGACACCATGTCTTCATCTTCAGGGGGTGGAGGCTTTGCCATATGGAGCGTGAGACCAGCAACATGGGCCCGATTGAAGAAAGCTTGGCCCCGCAAGTAATGTCGTATTTGACGGACTTGTTGCGCGATTTTGATGGCGCAAGGCCAACATTCGACAAGCGAGGTGAACGAACAGAGGCTTCATCGTTGGATCAGGTTCTGGCGATTTTGGCAAGTCGGCGATTCACCCATTTGAGTCGCCAGCAGTCGCTTGGCCATTTGTTACGAATGCGAGCCCCTTTGCTGGCGGACATGGCTGCGGGGCGGCCTTTGCGCTTTGCTTACGACTTGGGCCCAGGCTATCACGCGAGTGTTCGGCCTGATTTTGGTGCCTTGTGTTTTGTGCCCGGTTTGGGTGAGTTGTTGGCGCTCAGGCAGATTGCGCTGTTTGACCAAGCGGTGTCAGCGGTGTATGCCCCAGGGGTGGACTTCTCACTGGTCATTGATGACTTGTGTGCTTGGGCGTCCAACGGCATTGCACTTGAGTTGACCGCCAGCTATGTACAGCGCTTGCAGGCCTTGGTGGCGGCTGTGGGTCTGCACCGCAAAGTCTGTGTGTTGGCCGAGTCGGCTGTGGTGTCGAAAACCGACTATGGCTGTGCTGTAGATCGGACGCCCCTGCTCGCATGGACGGGCGCTGTGACTGCGGCCGATCAAGAAAACGTCAGCCG
The DNA here is from genome assembly GCF_003063265.1 of Limnohabitans sp. WS1. Taxonomy (GTDB): domain Bacteria; phylum Pseudomonadota; class Gammaproteobacteria; order Burkholderiales; family Burkholderiaceae_C; genus Limnohabitans_A. The sequence continues at coordinate 143,026 of NZ_NERU01000008.1, read as the reverse complement.
TTTTGTGGGCCGCGCGTGTTCTGTGTCTGAAGCATCGGAGTATTTGGCCCGCTATCAACGGGCGCAGGCTGTGAGTGATGCGCTCATGGCCAAACATTTGCCTGGCGTGCGACTGACGCAGCGGTCAACGGCGCAATGCCTGGGGTTTCGTTGTTTTGCAGGCAGTGACATGCGTTTGCAAACGGGTGAAGTGGATCTGTTGGTGACTGAGCGCGAGAGCAAAAGCGGGACTGGGTCCGAGAACTTACGGCCTTGCTTGATCACCAGCCGCAATGCGGCCCAGCACCGGCGTTGGCCTTTGCAGCTTTTACACCTGCCCGCTGATTGGCCTTTGCCCATGGGGGCTGTGCATGTGGCTTTTTGCATGAAGTCGGTGAGTATGGAACTTAAATATGTCGATTGAACACAACGCAGAGGCGGCGTTAAATGAGCACCGCAATCTGACCATCACGCCACATTTGCGGCATCTGGAGGCCGAGAGCATTCACATCATTCGCGAAGCGGTGGCTGAGGCTGAAAATCCGGTGATGCTCTATTCGGTGGGCAAAGACAGTTCGGTCATGCTGCATTTGGCCCGCAAGGCGTTTTATCCAGCACCTCCGCCTTTTGCGCTGCTGCATGTGGATACGCGGTGGAAGTTTCAAGAGATGTACCGGTTTCGCGATCACATGGCTCAGGCCAGTGGCATGCAATTGTTGGTGCACATCAACCCTGATGCGATTGCGCGTGACATCAATCCCTTTGACCATGGCTCGGCAATGCACACCGATGTGACCAAAACCGAAGGCCTCAAGCAGGCGCTGGATCAGCATCGGTTTGATGTGGTGTTTGGCGGTGCGCGGCGCGACGAGGAGAAGTCTCGTGCCAAGGAGCGAATTTTTTCACTGCGCAGCGCAAGCCACCGCTGGGACCCTAAACAACAGCGCCCAGAGTTGTGGAACTTGTTCAACACGCGCACAAAACCGGGGGAGAGCATCCGGGTTTTTCCACTCTCCAATTGGACTGAGCTCGATATTTGGCAATACATCCATCAAGAGTCGATACCGGTGGTGCCGCTGTATTTCGCCAAAGTTCGGCCCGTGGTCGAGCGAGGCGGGATGCTGCTGATGGTGGATGACGATCGATTTCGATTTTTACCAGGCGAGAAAGTGGTCCAAAAGCAGGTGCGGTTTCGCACCCTGGGTTGCTATCCGCTCACTGGGGCGATCGAGTCCAACGCTCAGACCCTGCCCGAGATCGTGCTGGAGTTGATGCGCGCACGGCAATCTGAGCGGCAAGGGCGTGCGATTGACCGAGATGCCTCGGCCAGCATGGAGAAGAAAAAGCAAGAGGGGTATTTCTGATGTCGCGCGATGTTGTGAAATCCATGGAAGATTTCTTGTCTCAACAAAGGGGCCAAGATTTGCTGCGGTTCATCACTTGCGGCAGTGTGGACGATGGCAAAAGCACCTTGATTGGCCGCTTGCTGTGGGACGCTCAGCAGTTGCTGGATGATCAAATCGTGGCATTGAAGGCGGAATCCAAAAAACATGGCACTCAGGGCAAGAACATTGATTTTGCGTTGCTGGTGGATGGTTTGACGGCAGAGCGGGAGCAGGGCATCACCATCGATGTGGCTTATCGATTTTTTGCCACTGCCAAGCGCAAATTCATCGTGGCCGACACGCCCGGACACGAGCAGTACACACGCAATATGGTGACCGGTGCCTCAACGGCCGACATGGCCGTTGTTTTGGTCGATGCAAGCGTGGGTTTGTTGACTCAGACGCGTCGCCACGCGTTCTTGGCATCCTTGATGGGCATTCGCCATGTGGTGCTGGCCGTCAACAAAATGGATCAGATGGCATTCAGTGAGGGTGCGTTCAGGCGGATTGAAGCGGCTTTTACAGCCTTTGCCGGTACTCTGGGTTTTGAATCCATCACGGCCATTCCGATCAGTGCTTTGAAGGGTGACAACATCACCGAAGAGTCTCCCCACACAAAATGGTATTTGGGCCCCAGCTTGATGGCTTACCTGGAGTCTGTGCCGGTGCACAAGACGCCGTCTGCCCGTTGGGTCTTTCCTGTGCAGTGGGTGAATCGGCCCGATGCGTTTTTCAGGGGCTTCAGTGGGACTGTGGCCGAGGGCTCGGTCAAGGTGGGGGATGAGGTGCGTGTCACGGCATCTGGCCAGTTGGCGGTGGTGTCCGACATCGTGACGATGGACGGTTCTTTGCCCCAAGCCCGCGAAGGTGAAGCCGTGACGCTGTGCCTGGATCGGCCCATCGATGCTTCCCGGGGAGATGTGCTGGCTTTGAGCCGTTTGCCTTTGGAGATGACCGATCAGTTCGAGGCGTCTGTGGTGTGGATGCACGCCGATGAGGGTTTGATGGGGCGTCAGTACGATTTGAAACTGGCCACGCAGTGGACATCGGTGTCGATCACCGAGATCAAGCACCGTGTGGCGGTCGATACTTTGGCGCATGAGGCATGTCGGTCCTTGCAGCTCAACGACATCGCTGTTTGTAAATTGGCGACAAGCCGACCGCTTGTTTTTGATGCTTATGAGCGCTCTAAAACTTTGGGCAGTTTCATTTTGGTGGATCGCGCTACCCAGTCCACAGTGGCGGCAGGCATGATCCGCCATGGCCTTCGGCGTGCACAAAACGTGCACCGTCAGGCCTTATCGGTAGCACGCCCAGACCGTGAGCGGCTCAATGGCCACAGGGGACGCGTGGTGTGGTTCACCGGTTTGTCGGGCTCGGGCAAATCGACTTTGGCCAACGCCCTTGAAGTGGCCTTGCATGCCCGGGGTGTGCGCACCTATGTTCTGGATGGGGACAACGTGCGTCAGGGTTTGAACCGCGATCTTGGCTTTACACCGGCCGATCGGGTGGAAAACATTCGCCGCATCGCAGAAATCGCCAAGCTGATGATGGACGCGGGTTTGGTGGTGTTGACCGCGTTCATTTCGCCTTATCAACGCGAACGGGCCATGGCCAGGGATTTGATTGGGGCTGACGATTTTGTAGAAGTGTTTGTGAGCACGCCCCTGACGGTTTGCGAGCAAAGGGACGTCAAGGGGCTTTACCAACAAGCGCGAGCGGGCAAGATACCGAACATGACGGGCGTCAACAGCCCCTATGAAGCCCCCGACTCACCCGATATCACTGTCGACACCAGCGCCATGTCCTTGGAACAAGCCGTTCAAATGTTGATCGAACGATGGGCGAGTTGATCGAAAAAAAACCATCCCGAGGGATGGTTTTTTTAGAGGGCGAGATGACTCGGTTTATCAATACAGACCCGTGAAGATTGAAGTGAACGGCTTTTTTCGGGCACCGCAATCAGTGTGGGAGCCCCGCCCTCGGGGGGAAGGGTGGTGGTCTGCGAGGCTCTATCGCGGCGAGGGCGCCGTTCTCACAAAAAATCCGTTCTTGCAAACTTCATTGGGCCTGATCAATGGGCAGCCGCTGAAGCCAGAGCGGCATTGAAGGTGGGGCTGGGGCACATGACGGCTTGGAGCTTTTCCTGGGACGGGAAGTAGTAGCCACCAATGTCAACGGCTTGGCCCTGAACGGCATTGAGCTCACCCACGATGGTCATTTCTTGCTCGGTCAGTGTTTGGGCCAGCGGCGCGAACTTGGCTTGAAGTTCCAGGTCGTCCGTTTGCGCGGCCAACTCTTGCGCCCAGTACATGGCCAGATAAAACTGGCTGCCACGGTTGTCCAACTGGCCTGTCTTGGGCGAGGGGTTTTTGTTGTTGTCCAGCAGTTTGCCGGTGGCCGCGTCCAGGGTTTTGGCCAAAACCTTCGATTTGCTGTTGCTGGTTTTAATGCCCAGGTCTTCCAGCGACACGGCCAGCGCCAAAAATTCACCCAAGGAGTCCCAACGCAGGTGGTTTTCTTCCACCAGCTGTTGCACATGCTTGGGGGCAGAGCCGCCTGCACCGGTTTCGTACATGCCGCCGCCGGCCATCAATGGCACAACCGACAGCATCTTGGCCGAGGTGCCCAGTTCCATGATGGGGAACAGGTCGGTCAGGTAGTCGCGCAGGATGTTACCGGTGGCGCTGATGGTGTCTAGGCCGCGCACAACGCGCTCCAGGGTGTAACGCATGGCACGCACTTGGCTCATGATCTGGATTTCCAGACCGGCTGTGTTGTGCTCGTGCAGGTACATCTTGACTTTGGTGATCAGCTGGGCTTCGTGGGGGCGGTACTGGTCGAGCCAGAACACCACGGGCATGCCGGAGTTGCGGGCACGGGTGACGGCCAGCTTGACCCAGTCACGGATCGCGGCGTCCTTGACCTGGCACATGCGCCAGATGTCGCCGGCTTCGACGTTTTCGGACAAGAGCACTTCACCGGTGTTGATGTCGGTGATGTTGGCCACGCCGTCTTCCGAGATCTCGAAAGTTTTGTCGTGCGAGCCGTATTCTTCAGCCTGCTGAGCCATCAGGCCCACGTTGGGCACCGTGCCCATGGTCTTGGGGTCGAAGGCGCCGTGCCACTTGCAGAAGTTGATCATCTCCTGGTAAATGCGGGCGAAAGTCGACTCGGGCATCACGGCCTTGACGTCTTTCAGGCGACCGTTGGCGTCCCACATCTTGCCGCCATTGCGGATCATGGCGGGCATGGAGGCGTCCACGATCACGTCGTTGGGCGAGTGGAAGTTGGTGATGCCTTTGGCCGAGTCCACCATGGCCAGCTCGGGACGGTTCTCGTGGCAGGCATGCAGATCACGCTTGATTTCGTCTTGCTTGGACTGGGGCAGGCTGGTGATCTTGTTGTACAGATCGGCCATGCCGTTGTTCACGTTCACGCCCAATTCTTTGAACAAAGCGCCGTGCTTTTCAAAGGCTTCTTTGTAGAAGATCTTGACGCAGTGGCCAAACACGATGGGGTGCGACACCTTCATCATGGTGGCTTTGACGTGCAGCGAGAACATCACGCCAGTCTTGCGGGCGTCTTCAATTTCTTTCTCATAGAACTCGCACAGAGCTTTTTTGCTCATGTACATGCTGTCAATGACTTCGCGGTCCAGCAAGGAAACTTTGGGTTTGAGGATGATAGTTTTGCCGCTTTTGGTGATCAGCTCCATCCGCACGTCGCGGGGGCGGTCCAGGGTCATGGATTTTTCGCCATGGTAGAAGTCGCCCGCATGCATGTGTGAAACATGTGAGCGCGACGCCTGGCTCCACTCGGCCATGCTGTGGGGGTTTTTGCGGGCAAATTCCTTGACGGCGCGGGGGGCGCGGCGGTCGGAGTTGCCTTCACGCAGTACGGGGTTCACGGCCGAGCCGGTGCACTTGGAATAACGGGCCTTGATGGCTTTTTCTTCGTCGTTGCTGGGGTTTTCTGGGTAGTCGGGCAGGGCGTAGCCCTTGGCCTGCAGTTCTTTGATGGCGGCAACCAACTGGCCAACCGAAGCGCTGATGTTGGGCAGTTTGATGATGTTGGTGCTGGGCAAGAGTGTCAACTTGCCGAGCATCGACAGGTTGTCGGGTACTCTTTGCTCAGGGGGGAGCAGGTCAGAGAATTCGCCCAGAATGCGGCCAGCCACAGAAATATCGCTGGTTTCAATTTCAATGCCTGCGGGCTGAGTGAAGGTGCGAATGATGGGCAAAAAGGATGCTGTTGCCAACAAGGGGGCTTCATCCGTCAAGGTGTAAATGATTTTGGAGCGGGCTGTAGGCGTGGTCATCGTGGTACTGATTTTTACAGGATGAAAAGTGAGACCACTATCTTAAACCAAGCATGCCCACAGCTAGCTGACGAAATCCTTGGTGTTTGTCCGGTGTTTTTGGCTGTTCGGGGGCGGTGGCTCGGGTAAGGGCACCTTGGTGGTGGTTCAAATTTCGACGGTGTTTTTGTGGGAAAATCGGCTTTGATTACTTTTTTAATCCAGCACGGTTAATGTCCGGCTTTTTGTATTGAATTTCATGGTTCAGATCACGCTTCCCGACGGTTCATTGCGCGAGTTTCCAGGCCCGGTCACCGTAGCCGAAGTCGCTTCCTCTATTGGCGCTGGCTTGGCCAAAGCAGCTTTGGGCGGCAAAGTCAATGGCCAACTGGTGGACACCAGTTTCAGCATGTCGGCCAATGCCAACTTGGCCATCGTCACCGCCAAAGACCCCGAAGGTTTGGAGCTGATTCGCCACTCAACGGCACACTTGTTGGCTTACGCCGTCAAAGATTTGTTTCCTGAGGCTCAAGTCACCATCGGACCTGTCATCGACAACGGCTTTTATTACGACTTTTCGTACAGCCGATCCTTCACGCCTGAGGACTTGGTGGCCATTGAAAAGCGTATGACCGAGTTGGCCAACAAGGACGAGCCAGTGGTGCGCCGTGTTTTGCCTCGCGATGAGGCTGTGGCGCATTTCAAAGCCATGGGCGAGCACTACAAAGCCGAAATCATTGGCAGCATCCCTGCTGACCAAGAAGTGAGTTTGTACCGCGAAGGTGCTTTTGAAGACCTGTGCCGTGGCCCGCACGTCCCCAGCACAGGCAAGCTCAAACACTTCAAACTCATGAAAGTGGCCGGAGCCTATTGGCGCGGTGACAGCAAAAACGAAATGCTGCAACGCGTTTACGGTACGGCTTGGGCCAGCAAGGAGGACTTGCAGCTGTACCTGACCCGTCTTGAAGAAGCCGAAAAGCGTGACCACCGCAAACTCGGGCGCGAGTTGGATTTGTTCCACATTGACGAGCATGCCCCTGGCTTGGTGTTCTGGCACCCCAAAGGCTGGACCGTTTGGCAAACCGTGGAGCAGTACATGCGACAGGTTTACCGTGACAGTGGTTACCATGAGGTCAAAGGCCCCCAGATTTTGGACAAATCGCTGTGGGAAAAAACTGGTCACTGGGACAAGTACCGCGACAACATGTTCACGACCGAGTCCGAGAAGCGCGATTACGCTTTGAAGCCCATGAACTGCCCGGGTCACATCCTGATCTTCAAGCAAGGCATCAAGAGCTACCGTGATTTGCCTTTGCGTTACGGCGAGTTTGGCCAATGCCACCGCAATGAACCGTCTGGCGGCTTGCACGGCATCATGCGTGTGCGTGGCTTCACCCAAGACGACGGCCACATCTTTTGCACCGAAGACCAAATCCTGCCAGAGTGCGACACCTTCACCAAGGTCCTCAAAAATGTCTACGCCGATTTCGGTTTCACCGACATTTTGTACAAGGTGTCTACGCGTCCTGCCGCTCGCATTGGCTCCGACGAGTTGTGGGACAAGGCCGAAAAAGCCCTGATGGACAGCTTGCGCCATTCGGGTTGCGATTTTGTCATTTCAGAGGGCGATGGTGCTTTTTATGGCCCCAAGATCGAATACACCCTGAAAGATGCGATTGGCCGGGAATGGCAGTGCGGCACGATTCAAGTGGACTTCAATTTGTCCGAGCGTCTGGATGCCGAATACGTGGCCGAAGACGGTACGCGTCAGCGGCCTGTGATTTTGCACCGTGCCATTGTGGGCAGCATGGAGCGATTCATTGGTATTTTGGTCGAACAGCATGCCGGTGCCTTGCCCACTTGGTTGGCCCCCATTCAAGTGTCGGTGCTCAATATCACGGATGCACAGTCTGATTACTGTCGCGAAATAGCTGCAAAACTGCAAAAGTCAGTGTCAAATCAAGGCCTTAGGGTCGAATTGGACCTGCGTAACGAGAAAATCACGTATAAAATACGTGAGCATTCGTTGCAAAAGCTGCCCTATATCCTTGTCGCAGGTGACAAAGAAAAGGCAGCAGGTACCGTCGCAGTGCGCGCCCGAGGCAACAAAGACCTCGGTGTGATGTCGATCGATGCGTTCATTGAACACATTGCAGCTGACATCGCTTCTAAAGCCTGAAGGTGAGTTTCGCCGCAAGCTTTGGCCCGTGGGCACAAAGATGGATGGGCTGCATGTTGCAGTTTTGTTCCGTAAAGGATTGAGTCATCGCTACCGAATTTCGTGATCGTCGCCACCGCGAAGAACGTAAACACCGTTTGAACCGTGAAATCATGGCCCCAGAGGTTCGTGTTTCCGGCCCTGAAAATGAACCCATGGGCATTTTGTCTTTGGGTGAAGCCTTGCGACTTGCGGGTGAAATGGATGTGGACCTGGTTGAAATTGCCGCCACTGCCAATCCGCCTGTCTGTCGCTTGATGGACTACGGTAAGTTCAAGTACCAAGAGCAAAAGCGAGCGGCAGAAGCCAAAGCCAAGCAAACGGTCATTGACATCAAAGAAGTCAAGTTCCGTCCAGGTACAGACGATGGTGACTACAACATCAAAATGCGCAACATCCGCCGGTTTTTGGCCGATGGTGACAAATGCAAGATCACTTTGCGTTTCCGTGGCCGCGAAATCACCCACCAAGAACTGGGTATGGCTTTGCTGAACCGGATTCGTGATGAGTTGGCCGACTCCATCATCGTGGAGCAGTTTCCAAAGTTGGAAGGCCGCCAGATGATCATGATGATTGCACCGGGTCGCAAAAAACCGACCAGCGGCAAACCAGCAGATGCGGCAGCTTCTGCTGAGTCGGCGTAAAAAAGAATTTGACCGGCCTTCGGGTTGGTCGGGTCGAAGGTCACCTTCGGGTGGCTTTTGTTAAAAGTGGCTCGGGGCCAACAAGGCTGCAAAGATTTTGCAGACGCCTCACGAGCACAATTAAAGGAGCATTGACATGCCCAAGATGAAGACCAAAAGCAGCGCTAAAAAGCGCTTCCGTGTTCGTCCCGGTGGAACCGTTAAACGCGGCCAAGCCTTCAAACGTCACATCCTGACCAAGAAGACCACCAAAAACAAGCGTCACCTTCGCGGTGCAGTGGCTGTGCATGAGACCAATATGGGTCACATCGCTCAGATGCTGCCCATGGCTGGCCTGTAATTACTGACGAACAAGGAGAATAAATATGCCTCGCGTTAAACGTGGTGTAACGGCACGCGCCCGTCACAAGAAAGTTTTGGCCCTTGCAAAAGGTTTCCGCGGTCGCCGCGGTAATGTCTTCCGCATCGCCAAACAGGCGGTGATGAAGGCTGGCCAGTACGCCTACCGTGACCGCCGCACCAAAAAGCGTGTGTTCCGTCAGTTGTGGATTGCCCGTATCAACGCCGCTGCGCGTGAATGCGGTCTGACCTACAGCCAGTTCGCCAACGGCCTGAAGAAGGCTGCCATCGAAATCGACCGTAAGATGCTGGCGGACATCGCTGTGCACGACAAGGCCGCTTTTGCTGGCATCGTGAACCAAGTCAAAGCCAAACTGGCCGCAGCTTGAGTCCATGAGTGACATGGGCCCTTGGGCCTGTGCCACGCACTCGATCAAAGGGATTGAGGCTCGCAAAAGCTTCAATCCCTTTTTTATTCCTTTTTACTCAGATCCCCGATCTCCCACACCATGAACGAGCTGGACACCCTGGTTGAATCCGCACGCCAGAGTTTTGAGCAGGCACTGACACCTGCAGACCTCGAAAACGCCAAAGCCCAATTTCTGGGCAAAGCCGGTCGCATCACCGAGCTGATGAAGGGCATGGCCGCTCTGAGCGTGGAAGACAAGAAAACCCGTGGTGCGGCCATCAACCTGGCCAAGCAGGCCATTGAGGCCGCGCTGAACGATCGTCGCCAAGCGCTGGCCGACGCAGAGCTGCAAGCGCAACTCAAAGCCGAAGCCCTCGATGTGACTTTGCCGGGGCGCAGTGCAAACCTTGGCGGTTTGCACCCCGTATCGCTGACGCTCGAGCGTGTCGAGCAAATCTTTGGCTCCATGGGCTTTGAAGTGGCCCAAGGCCCTGAGATCGAGACCGACTGGTTCAACTTCACCGCGCTGAACACGCCCGAAGACCACCCAGCGCGCTCCATGCACGATACCTTCTATGTGGAAGGCGGTCATTTGCTGCGCACGCACACGAGCCCCATGCAGATTCGCCATGCGGTGCAGCACGTCAAGCGCTACACAAACCAGCTCGACGCGGGTCAAGGCATGCCCGAGATCCGCGTCATCGCGCCAGGCCGCACTTACCGTGTGGACAGCGACGCCACCCACTCACCCATGTTTCACCAGTGCGAAGGCCTGTGGATCGGCGAGAACGTGAGCTTCAAGGATTTGAAGGTGGTGGTCACCGATTTCTGCCGCACCTTCTTCGAAAGCGACGATCTGGTGCTGCGTTTCCGTCCCAGCTTTTTCCCCTTCACCGAACCGAGTGCCGAGATCGACATCCAGTTTCAAAGTGGCCCGCTGGCAGGTCGCTGGCTTGAAGTGGGCGGTTCCGGCCAGGTGCACCCGAACGTGGTGCGCAACATGGGCTTGGACCCCGAGCGCTTCATCGGCTTTGCCTTCGGCATGGGCATGGACCGTTTCACCATGCTGCGCTACGGCGTGAACGACCTGCGCTTGTTCTTCGACGGCGATGTGCGTTTCCTGAGCCAATTTCAGTAATCCCTCTCCTGATATTCCCGAATGCTGCTGCGCGGCGTGTGCCGTGCAGCAAAACGAAGTGAGTTCTGCACATGCAATTTCCTGAATCCTGGTTGCGCGAGTTCTGCAACCCGTCCCTGACGACCCAGCAACTGGCTGAAACCTTGACCATGGCCGGCCTTGAAGTGGAAGAACTCGAGCCCGTGGCCCCGCCGTTCACGAAGATCGTGGTCGGTGAAATCAAGGAAGCCGTGCAGCACCCCAACGCCGATCGCCTGCGCGTGTGCCAGGTGGATGTGGGGCAGGGCGCTCTGCTCAACATCGTTTGTGGTGCACCCAACGCCCGGGTGGGCATCCGCGTGCCTTGCGCCATGGTCGGGGCCGAATTGCCTCCGGGTGAAGACGGCAAACCATTCGTCATCAAGGTGGGCAAGCTGCGTGGTGTGGAAAGCCAAGGCATGTTGTGTTCAGCCAAAGAACTGAAGATCGCCGATGACAATGGCGGTTTGCTGGAGTTGCCCGCAGACGCGCCTCTGGGCCAGGACATTCGCCAGTATTTGAATCTGGACGACACCCTGATGACGCTCAAGCTCACGCCTAACTTGGCGCATTGCCTGAGCGTGTACGGCATCGCCCGTGAAGTGTCAGCCCTGACCGGTGCCCCTTTGAGGGTCCCGACTTTCCCGGCAGTGGCCACGCAGACCAGCGACAAGCTGGCGGTGCAGGTGCAGGCCCCCGACCTGTGTGGTCGCTTCAGCGGCCGCGTGGTCAAGGGCGTGAACACGAAGGCGCAGACCCCGCAGTGGATGGTGGACCGCCTGGCCCGTTGTGGCCAGCGCAGCGTGAGCCCGCTGGTGGACATCTCCAACTACGTGATGTTCGAGTTCGGCCGCCCCTCGCACATTTTTGACCTCGACAAGATCCAGGGCGGCTTGCAGGTGCGCTGGGGCCAGCCCGGTGAAACGCTCAAGCTGCTCAACGGCAACACCGTGACCGTGGACGAGAAGGTGGGCGTGATCGCCGACGACAGCCAAGTCGAATCGCTGGCCGGCATCATGGGTGGCGACGCGACTGCCGTGTCTGACGACACGCAAAACATCTACATTGAAGCCGCTTTCTGGTGGCCTACCTCGATTGCTGGCCGTTCGCGCCGCTTCAACTTCTCGACCGATGCCGGTCACCGTTTTGAGCGTGGTGTGGACCCGCAGCTGACGGTGGAGCACATCGAGCGCATCACCCAACTGGTGCTCGACATTTGCGGCACGCCAGAGACGAAGGTTGGCCCCATCGACGACCAGACCTTGAACATTCCAGCGATCACTCCCGTCACGCTGCGCGTGGCCCGTGCGGTCAAGGTGATTGGCATGCCTTTAACGCAGCAGCAATGCGCCGACGCCTTGCGGAGTCTGGGTCTGCAAGTGGCTGAAGGCGAGGGCACCGTCACCGTGACTCCACCGAGCTTCCGTTTTGACCTGCAAATCGAAGAAGACCTGATTGAAGAAGTGGCCCGCATGGTGGGCTACAACAACCTGCCGACCAACCCACCTCTGGCCCCCATCACCGCCAAAGTGCGACCAGAAACCGAGCGCAGCCCGTCCGCCGTGCGCCGCGCCATTGCCGCTTTGGGTTACCAGGAAACCATCAACTACAGCTTTGTCGAAGAAGCGTGGGAAAAAGACTTGGCGGGCAATGCCAGCCCGATCCGCCTGCTCAACCCCATCGCCAGCCAGATGAGCGTGATGCGCTCGAGCCTGATCGGCTCGCTGCTGCAGGTGGTCAAGTTCAACGCCGACCGCAAAGCTGACCGCGTGCGTGTGTTCGAGCTGGGGCGCGTGTTTTTGCGCAATGACACCGTTCAAAGCACCGACACTACCGTGCAGGGGTTCGAGCAGCCCATGCGCGTGGCCGGCATGGCCTGGGGCCCAGTGGAGCCTTTGGGTTGGCAGGGCAAGTCCCGCAATGTCGATTTTTACGACGTCAAGTCCGATGTGGAGAAGCTGCTGGCCCCGCGCAAGGCGGAGTTTGTGGCCGCTGAACACCCCGCCATGCACCCGGGCCGCTCGGCCCAGGTGTGGCTTGAAGGCGTGATGATTGGCCATGCGGGTGAGTTACACCCCCGCTGGCGACAGGCTTGGGAGCTGAGCAGTGCGCCTGTGGTGTTTGAGTTGTCGCTGGATGCCATCATCGCCCGTCAAGTGCCAGTGGCGCAAGCGGTGGCCAAACACCAGGCAGTGGAGCGCGACATCGCGGTCATCGTGAATGAACAGGTCACGCACGGCCAATTGATGGCGGCCATCCATGCGGCACCCACACAGGGTTTGCTGCGCGATGCGGTGCTGTTTGACATTTACCGTCCCAAGGCCGAATCGACAGGCGGCTTGGCGGCAGGCGAGAAGAGCTTGGCGGTGCGTTTGAGCTTGCTCAGTGAGGAGTCCACCTTGACCGACGTTCAAATTGACACGGTGATGCAAGCCGTGATGGCACAGTTGGGCTCAGACTTGTCAGCTCGGCTGCGCAGCTGATGCGCCTTCATACCTATTCGGAACGCGGTCATGCAAATCAGTTTTGAAACATTGGAAACGCCCGCCTTGACCAAGGCTCAGCTGTCTGATTTGTTGTTTGAACAAATCGGTTTGAACAAGCGCGAGTCCAAAGACATGGTCGATGCTTTTTTTGATCTGATGGTGGACAGCCTGATTTCGGGTGACGATGTCAAGATTTCTGGCTTTGGCAATTTTCAAATCCGCACCAAAGCGGCGCGGCCAGGGCGCAATCCACGCACAGGAGAATTGATTCCTATTGATGCACGTCGTGTCGCGACCTTCCATGCCAGCCATAAACTCAAGGCCTTGATTCAGGGCGATGCCGTTGACGACGAAGGTGTGGAGACGGTAGGGCGCTGAATTTCCACCTACCGGAGTCTGCCATGTTGTTCAAGTTCAAATCCAAAGCCACCAGTGATCTCATCATGTTGGAGCCTGACGCACGGGTTTTGCTCAAAATGATGTTGGGCGATGATCCGGTCAAGGGCATAGTCTTGGCAAAAGACCTGCCTGCCACCATTGCCAAACTTGAGTCAGCTTTGGCGCAGGAGTCGGCCAAGGACGAGCGTTCCAAAGCACATCTTCGGGCCACCAGTGCGGATCTGGAGAATCCAGAAGAGGGTGATTTTTTGCAGACTGTGCAGTTCAGTCAACGTGCGGCCCCAATGCTTCAAATGCTCAAACGGTGTGTGACCGACAATGCCGATTTGATGTGGGGCGTTTGAGGCTCAAAAACACCTTGCTCAGCGCTTGAAAACGGTGCCGCCCAGTTGGTAGCCGGCTTTGAGTTGACGCTTGGCAAACCAGCCCACGTTCATTTCCAGGACAAAGCGGACGGGTTTTTCTGAGCAGTGCGAATCCTCGCTTTGAGGTTTCATGTCCGCGATGTTCACGATGGTCCCGTCATCGGCCAAAAAGGCTGCAGACAGCGGGATCAGTGTGTTGCGCATCCAAAAGCATTGGGTTGCAGCTTGTTCAAAGACAAAGAGCATGCCCTCATGCTGGGGCATTTCCTTGCGCCACATCAGGCCAATTTGACGTTGTTCGGGTGTCTGTGCCAACTGAACATCGAGCATGTGCATGCCTGCGTTGAGCTTGGTTCGGGGCAACTGCAGTTGTGGAGCTTGCTGCGACAAGGCGTTCAAGGACAGCGCTGTGCCCAGCAAAAGAACCGTTGAGCCTCGGCGCAGGGGCTTGAAATGATGTTTGAGAGGCCATTGACGTTGCAAGCACGCCAAAACTGGAGCAAACAAGGAGATGAACTTCATGGTGGATCAATGTGACTGGCCGTTGTTGACCAAACACAGAGCATAAAGCAGTCAGGTCTGTGTGTCTGGACTCTCTATATTTGCAATGTTGGCAGGTGGATCAGAGGGGGTGTCGGTTTGGATGTCCGTGGCCATCATGCCTTTGGCACCTTCTGTCAGCGAAAATCTGACCCTCGCACCTTCTTTCAGACTTTTGAATCCATCGGCCTGAATGGCTGAAAAATGAGCAAAAGCATCGGGCCCACCCCCGTCGGGTTGGATAAAGCCAAAACCTTTGGCATCGTTGAACCATTTGACCGTGCCTGTAGGCATGCGATGTCTCCTTGTGTTTTTATGGGTGTCAGTTTGAGTAATTACCACCAGTTTTGTCAATGTAAGGTTTTCCCGGGGCTGTACTTGGGGCATGCCTTGACAAGACTTTTCAAGCCTTGACCCTAAAGGACTTGAAAGCATCGATAGAATGAATTCATGGCAACGAAAAAAAATGTGAACCCCACGCTGCCGACCTTGACGCCCAGAGCACCCGATGGTGGTGATTCTGTGGTGCTTGAGCGACGCGCACAAAAAATTGAACCGCCCCAGATGTATCAGGTGGCGATGCTCAACGACGACTACACGCCCATGGAGTTTGTGGTGATGGTGATCCAAGAGTTTTTCAGCAAGGATCGCGAAGCCGCTACTCAGATCATGCTCAAAATCCATTTGGATGGAAAAGGCATCTGTGGGGTTTACTCACGCGATGTGGCAGCCACCAAAGTCGATCAAGTTCTTGAAGCTGCCAAACATGCAGGTCACCCCCTGCAATGCGTCAGCGAGCCCATTGAATAAATGGGCATGTTCCCCATATCTCATCTTTATCACTCCCCAATCAATCTCTCAGCAAGGCATAAGGAAATCACATGATTGCCCAAGAATTGGAAGTCAGTCTGCACATGGCCTTCGTTGAGGCTCGGCAGCAACGCCACGAATTCATCACGGTCGAACACTTGTTGTTGGCATTGCTCGACAACCCCAGCGCAGCAGAAGTTTTGCGTGCCTGTGCCGCCAATATTGATGACTTGCGCAAGGCATTGAGCAATTTCATCAAGGACAACACCCCTCAAGTGGCCGGAACCGAGGAGGTGGATACCCAGCCCACGCTCGGTTTTCAGCGGGTCATTCAACGTGCCATCATGCATGTGCAATCGACCGGCAATGGCAAAAAAGAAGTCACCGGAGCCAATGTCCTGGTGGCCATCTTTGGGGAAAAAGATTCTCATGCGGTGTATTACTTGCACCAGCAAGGCATCACCCGTTTGGATGTGGTCAACTTCATTGCCCACGGTATTCGCAAGACCGATCCGCCGGAGGCGGCCAAATCGGATGCCCCTTCCAATTCAGAGGCTGAAGAATCCACGGGTGGTGAGAGGAACGAGAAAGCCTCGCCACTCGAGCAATACACCAACAACCTGAACCAAGCGGCCAAAGAGGGAAAAATCGACCCTTTGATTGGTCGAGAGTACGAGGTGGAGCGCACCATTCAAATTTTGTGCCGCCGTCGCAAAAACAACCCCCTTTTGGTGGGCGAAGCCGGTGTGGGAAAAACAGCCATTGCCGAAGGCTTGGCTTGGCGCATCACCCAAGGGACTGTGCCTGAAATTCTGGCCGAAGCCCAGGTGTACTCGCTGGACATGGGCGCATTGCTCGCGGGCACCAAATACCGCGGCGACTTCGAGCAACGCCTCAAGGGTGTGCTCAAGTCGCTCAAGGACAAGCCACATGCCATCCTTTTCATTGACGAAATTCACACCTTGATTGGTGCAGGTGCCGCATCGGGGGGGACACTGGATGCGTCCAACTTGCTCAAGCCTGCACTCTCAAGTGGCCAGCTCAAATGCATCGGAGCCACCACCTTCACCGAGTACCGTGGCATTTTTGAAAAAGACGCAGCTCTGTCACGTCGCTTTCAAAAGGTGGATGTGGTCGAGCCCACGGTCTCAGAGACCGTGGATATTCTCAAGGGCCTCAAGAGTCGTTTTGAAGACCATCACAGTGTCAAGTACACCGTTGCCGCCTTGCAAGCCGCAGCCGAGTTGTCGGCCAAGTTCATCAATGACCGCCAGTTGCCCGACAAGGCGATTGATGTGATCGACGAGGCCGGCGCTGCTCAACGCATTTTGGTCGCATCCAAGCGCAAAAAGACGATTGGCAAAGCCGAGATCGAGGACATTGTGGCCAAGATCGCTCGCATTCCCCCTGCCAACGTGTCCAACGACGACCGCAGCAAGTTGCAGACCATTGAACGTGACCTCAAGTCGGTCGTGTTTGGGCAGGACAAAGCCCTGGAGGTCTTGGCTTCTGCCGTCAAGATGGCTCGATCCGGCTTGGGCAAAACCGACAAACCGATTGGATCATTCTTGTTCTCCGGCCCTACAGGCGTTGGCAAGACCGAAGCGGCCAAGCAATTGGCCTACATCATGGGCATTGAGCTCATCCGCTTTGACATGTCTGAGTACATGGAACGCCATGCCGTGAGCCGCTTGATTGGTGCGCCGCCCGGCTATGTGGGCTTTGACCAAGGCGGCCTGTTGACCGAAGCCGTGACCAAGAAGCCGCACTGCGTGCTCTTGCTCGATGAAATCGAAAAAGCCCACCCGGACATTTTCAACGTGCTGCTGCAGGTCATGGACCACGGCACGCTCACGGACAACAACGGGCGCAAGGCCGACTTCCGCAACGTGATCATCATCATGACCACCAACGCGGGGGCCGAGACCATGAACAAGGCCACCATCGGCTTTACCAATCCGCGTGCGGCCGGGGATGAGATGGGCGACATCAAGCGCTTGTTTACCCCTGAGTTCCGCAACCGCTTGGATGCCATGGTCAGCTTCAAACCGCTCGATGAACAAATCATCTTGCGAGTGGTGGACAAGTTCTTGCTGCAACTGGAGACCCAGTTGGCCGAGAAGAAAGTCGAGGTCACCTTCACCGATGCCTTGCGCAAGTTCTTGGGCAAAAAAGGCTTCGATCCTTTGATGGGTGCACGCCCAATGCAGCGCTTGATTCAGGACACGATTCGCAAAGCTTTGGCCGATGAATTGCTGTTTGGTCGCCTGACCGATGGTGGACGTCTGACGGTGGACATGGACGCCAAAGACGAGGTTCTTTTGGACATTTCTGCCCATCCCAAAAAGGAAGGCCGTGCATCAAAGTCGGAACCCACTGAGCCAGAAGAGGCGACTGCGAGCTAACCATTTTCAGGCCCTGGTTCTTTCAGGCCTGCAATGCACTCCAAAAGGCCCTGATGGGCCTTTTTTTGTGGAGTTTGCTGAACACCGGCCCAACCAAACAGGTCTTATCTGCGACGACTGCCGCCCAAAAGCCCGCCGAGCACGCCTCGGACAATTTCTCGGCCAATGGCGGAGCCCACGGTTCGAACCGCGCTTTTGACCACCAACTGAGCAACCCCATCGCGCTGAGCACCTCGTGGGCCTGTGCTGCCAAAAAGGATGTCTGACAAGCCCCCCATGAAGCCTCCGGACTCTTTTTCTGCGGCAGGGTTTGGGGTTGAAGCCGTGTTGGGGGCAGAGGCCGATTGACCTTTGATTTTTTCAAAGGCAGATTCACGGTCCAGTGCCTGCTCGTAAACACCGGCCACCAATGAGCTTTGGATCAGGATTTGGCGTTGTTCGGGGGTAATGGGCCCCAATTGGCTGGCGGGGGGCATCACAAACACACGCTCAGTCTCGGTGGGGCGTCCTTTGGCATCCAACAGGCTGATCAATGCTTCGCCCACACCCAACTCCGTGATGGCGGCTTCAATGTTCAGCCCGGATTTGGGGCGCATGGTTTGCGCGGTGGCGGCGACCGCTTTTTGGTCTCTGGGTGTGAAGGCACGCAAAGCATGTTGCACCCGATTGCCCAGTTGGCCCAGCACGCTGTCGGGTATGTCCAATGGGTTTTGTGTGACGAAATACACCCCGACGCCTTTGGAGCGTACCAAGCGCACCACCAGTTCAATGCGTTCAACCAGGGCCGCAGGAGCATCCTTGAACAGCAAGTGCGCTTCGTCAAAGAAAAACACCAATTTGGGTTTTTCCGGGTCTCCAATTTCAGGCAACACTTCAAACAACTCCGACAGCATCCAGAGCAAGAAGGTGGCATACAGCCGTGGGGAGTTCATGAGTTTGTCGGCCGAAAGGATGTTCACCACCCCCAGACCCTGCGCGTCGGTCTGCATGAAGTCCTCGATGTTGAGCATGGGCTCACCAAAGAATTTGTCGCCGCCTTGGCTTTCGATTTGCAGCAAACCGCGTTGAATGGCACCGATGCTGGCGGCACTGATGTTGCCGTATTCGGTGGTGAATTGCTTGGCGTTTTCACCCACGAACTGCAGCATGGCCCGCAAGTCCTTCATGTCCAACAACAACAGTCCGTTGTCATCGGCAATTTTGAAGACCAAATTGAGCACCCCAGACTGCGTGTCGTTGAGGCCCAGCATGCGGGTCAACAAGAGGGGTCCCATGTCAGAAATCGTGGCGCGTACAGGGTGACCACTTTCGCCAAAAACGTCCCACAAAGCCGTTGGGCATGCCTGTGGTGTGGGGATGGGAATGCCTCGGTCTTTGAGAACGGCGGTCAGTTTCTCGCCGATCTTGCCTGGCTGGCTGATGCCTGTCAGATCGCCCTTGACGTCGGCCATGAACACCGGAACACCCAAACGAGAAAAATTCTCTGCAAGGGTTTGCAGTGTCACTGTTTTGCCCGTGCCGGTTGCACCTGTGATCAGGCCGTGACGGTTGGACAGACCGGGCAGCAGGTGGCATTGGGCTTGTGCGTTTTGTGCGATCAGCATGGGTTCGGCCATTTTCAAAAATCTCCCGCTTGTGAAAAGTAAAATCCAAGCTCTAGATTAAATCAACATTCAAGGAATTCCCGATGGCTGGCCACAGTAAATGGGCAAATATTCAGCACCGCAAGGGGCGTCAAGACGAAAAACGCCAGCGTATCTGGACCCGGGTGGTCCGCGAAATCATGGTGGCAGCCCGAACCGGTGGCGGTGACGTCAGCGCCAATCCCCGTTTGCGCTTGGCCATCGAAAAAGCCAAAGCGGCCAACATGCCGGCTGACACCATCAAGCGCAACGTGGACAAAGCCACGGGGAATCTGGAAGGCGTGAGCTACGAGGAGATCCGTTACGAAGGTTATGGCATCGGCGGGGCGGCCATCATTTTGGACACCATGACCGACAACCGGGTGCGCACCGTGGCCGAGGTGCGGCACGCTTTGAACAAGCACGGGGGCAATTTGGGCACCGAGGGCTCCGTGGCTTTTCAGTTCAAGCATTGCGGCCAGCTGATTTATGCCCCCGGCACCAATGAAGACAAAGTCATGGAAGTGGCTTTGGAGGCAGGAGCCGAGGATGTGATCACCGACGAAGAAGGTTCTATCGAAGTTTTGACCGCCTATGCAGACTTTGAATCAGTGAAAAACGCCTTGGAAGCTGCCGGACTGGTGGCAGACATGGCCGAGGTGACCATGCGTCCAGAGAATGCCGTCACTTTGTCTGGGGAAGAAGCTGCCAAAATGCAAAAATTATTGGATATATTGGAAGACTTGGATGATGTGCAAAACGTTTTCCACAATGCGGAATTTGAAGATTAAGGAAGTTTGATGAAAGTATTGGTCGTCGGCGGAGGGGGGCGTGAACACGCCATGGCTTGGAAATTGGCCCAGTCGCCCAAAATCCAACAAGTCTTTGTAGCACCCGGCAATGGGGGGACGGCCAAAGACAGTCAGTTGATCAATGTGCCGATCACCGACGTCAAGCAACTTCGCCAATGGGCGATTGAGCAAGGCATTGGTTTGACGCTGGTCGGCCCAGAGGCGCCATTGGCAGCAGGCATCGTGGATGATTTTCGGGCGCATGCCTTGCGCATTTTTGGCCCCACACAAGCAGCGGCTCAATTGGAAAGTTCCAAGGCCTTTTCAAAGGCCTTCATGCAGCGGCATGGCATTCCTACGGCCGAATTTGAAACTTTTACCGACGCGGCCTTGGCCCATGCCTATGTGGACAGCAAGGGGGCGCCTATTGTGGTCAAAGCCGACGGCTTGGCCGCTGGTAAAGGGGTGGTCGTGGCCATGACCTTGGCCGAAGCCCATGAAGCGATTGACTTCATGCTGCTGGACAACACCTTGGGTGTGGCCCACAACGCCGGCGGGGCAAGGGTGGTGATCGAAGAGTTTTTGACGGGTGAAGAGGCCAGTTTCATGGTCTTGTGTGATGGCAAAAACGTGGCAGCCCTGGCCACCAGCCAAGACCACAAACGCCTGCTCGACGGTGATCAAGGCCCCAATACGGGTGGCATGGGGGCTTACTCGCCTGCGCCAGTGGTGACCGCCGAGATTCATGCCCGTGCCATGCGTGAAGTCATCTTGCCTACCATTCGTGGCATGGACAAAGAAGGCATCAACTACACCGGCTTTTTGTATGCGGGACTCATGATCACTCCGGATGGCCGTGTCAAAACGCTGGAATTCAATTGCCGCATGGGTGACCCAGAAACCCAACCCATTTTGATGCGCATGAAATCTGATTTCTTTGAAGTCTTGTTGGCGGCCACCTCGCAGGGCCTTGACACCTTTGAAATGGAGTGGGATCGCCGTGTGGCTTTGGGTGTGGTCATGGCTGCACAGGGCTACCCGCTCCATCCGCGCAAAGGTGATGCCATCAGTGGCTTGCCCAAAGACAGTGAAGATGCCATGGTTTTCCATGCGGGCACGTCAGAACACGAGGGTCAAGTTTTGACCTCAGGAGGACGCGTCTTGTGTGTCACTGCGCTGGCCGATTCGGTCAAGCTGGCTCAGCAAAAGGCTTACCAAACAGCCCTGCCGATCGCCTTTGATGGCCAGCAAATGCGCCGAGACATTGGTCACCGAGCCATCAAAACCTCCAGCGTTTGATCTTTTATGCCTGATTCGATGCGCCATCCAGTTCAATTTCGGGGTTCTCGTTTGGCCCGTTGGGTCTTGAAATTGCTGGGTTGGCGTTTGGACTTTGAAGGGTTTCCTGCGCTTCAGGGGGTCGCCATTGTTTATCCACACACGAGCAACTGGGATTTTCCAATAGGCATGCTCGCCAAATGGGCCTTGGGCATTCCAGCGCATTTTTGGGGCAAAGATTCTTTGTTCAAAATTCCGCTGCTGGGGGCTTGGATGCGTTGGGTGGGGGGCATTCCCATCGACCGCAGTTCGCCCAAGGGTGTGGTGGGACAAATGGTGCATGTGTTCGAGCAGCACAAACAACAAGAACAACTTCTTTGGTTGGCCTTGGCCCCAGAAGGCACGCGCAGTCTCACCCCAGGTTGGCGAAGTGGTTTTTACCAGCTGGCCTTGGGTGCCAAAGTACCTTTGGCCTTGGTCAAGCTCGATTGGGGGCAGCGCTGCTTCAGCGTGGTGGATTTTTACCACTTGACCGGCCAGCTTGAGCCTGATTACACCCACATGGCCCGAGTGTTTGAGGGTGTTAAAGGCTACCATGAGCACCAAATGGGGCCCATCACGCCTTGGCGAGCACCTGCCAATGAAGAAACGACACCCCCTGTCAATGTCGCAAATCCCTGAATTTTTTAAAAGTCTTCACACACCATGAGCACAAGTTTTGAACTCGGCACGGCCAAAAAATACCTGATGGATCTGCAGTCTCGCATCACCGGGGCATTGACTGATCTGGATGGCACGCCTTTTTTGACCGATGTTTGGCAAAAAGATCCTGGCGAAAAACTTCAGGGCAACGGGATCACCCAAATTTTGGAAGGTGGCCCCATTTTTGAGCGGGCCGGTTGTGGTTTTTCTCATGTCACTGGACCGCAATTGCCGCCTTCGGCCACACAACACCGACCCGAATTGGCGGGTTCTGCATTTGAGGCCATGGGGGTGTCTTTGGTGTTCCATCCCCGCAATCCCTATGTGCCCACGGTGCACATGAACGTTCGAATGATTGCCGCCAAACCTGAGGGCAGGGCTCCTGTGGCCTGGTTTGGGGGGGGCATGGATCTGACGCCTTACTATGGCTTTGACGAAGACGCCGTGCATTTTCATCAAACATGCAAAGACGCATTGTCCCCATTTGGCGAGGCTTTGCACCCGCGTTTCAAGACTTGGTGCGACGACTATTTTTGCAACAAACACCGCCGTGAGCAGCGTGGCGTGGGTGGCATTTTCTTTGACGATTTTTCCGAGCTGGGCATGGAACAAAGCTTTGCCATGATGCAAAGCGTCGGCAACGCTTTGCTCAGTGCTTATATGCCCATTGTGCTCCGACGCAAGGACATGGCCTACGGCGAACGTGAACGTGATTTCCAGCTTTACCGCCGTGGTCGCTATGTGGAGTTCAACCTGGTCTGGGATCGGGGCACCCATTTTGGACTGCAGTCCGGTGGGCGCACCGAATCGATTTTGTTGTCCATGCCCCCTGAGGTGCGTTGGTCGTACCAGCGTCAGGACGAGCCTGGCACACCAGAAGCCCGCTTGCTCAGCCACTTTCTCGTGCCCAAGGACTGGGTTTGACCCCTTTGTTGCCCATGGAGCCCCAGCCTGAACCTCAAGCCTTGAGCCCCCAGATCGCTTGGCCCAAGGCCGAAGGTGTTCAGCGAGCAGGTGTCTTTGGTGGTGCGTTTGATCCCCCCCATCAAGCCCATGTGGCTTTGGTCGAAGCGGCCATTGAACAGCTCCAGCTGGACTTGGTGCATGTGTTGCCAACGGGGCAGGCTTGGCATAAACCCCGTGATTTGACGCCGCCTGTGCACCGCTTGGCCATGACGCGTTTGGCGTTCGCGCATTTACCGCGCGTGGTGGTCGATGACCGTGAAATTGGCCGGACAGGGCCCAGTTACACGGTGGACACTTTGCATGAACTGCAAACCCAGTGGCCAAGGGCGCAATTGTTTTTATTGATCGGAGATGATCAGCGCCGCTCCTTGCCCTCATGGCACCAAATCGATGAAATTGGGCGCATCGCTATAATCTGTGCCGCAAGCCGTGATAAGGCCGTGCGTGCGTGGAGTGAAGACCCGCAAAAGCCCGCACCTTCAACCCGTCTTTTTGACACGCTGCAAGCGCGCATTCTTTCTCTGGACATGCCGCTCATGCCTCACAGTGCCACGGCCATCCGTGTTCTGGCGGCCACAGAGCAGACCATCACAGGTCTGGTAAGCCCCGCCGTCGAGCGCTACATAAACGAACACCACCTATACAGGCCCCATTGATGACCGAAATCGCAGCCAAAAAAGACATTCAAAAACTCCAAAGAGCCATCGTGGACGCCTTGGAGGACGTCAAGGCCCAAGAAATTCAAGTTTTTGATACCGAACATTTGTCCTCGTTGTTCGAGCGGGTCATCATTGCCTCGGGCACGTCCAATCGCCAAACCAAAGCGTTGGCCGCCAGCGTCCGTGACAAAGTGCGCGAAGCCGGTTTCGGCAAACCCCGAATGGAAGGTGAAGACAACGGTGAATGGATCATTGTGGACTGCGGCCCAGCAGTGGTGCACATCATGCAGCCCACCATCAGAACTTATTACAACCTGGAAGAGATCTGGGGTGGTACCCCTGTGCGCTTGAAGTTCGGTGCGCCCAAGCCGGTGGCCACAGCCGAGGTCAAAGGTCACATCAAAAATTCGGTGGCCAAAAAAGCCAGCGCCAAAACCACTACAGCCAAAACTGCTGCGCCCAAAACCGCGACCAAAGCTGCGACCAAAACCGCAACCAAAGCCAAGCCTGCCTTGAAAGCGCCGCTCAAAGCGGGTAAACCTGCTGCCAAATCCGCCGCCAAGCCGGCTGCCAAAACTTCATCCAAAACTGCAGCGAAGACGACTGGGGCGAAAACCAGCGCTCCAAGTGCAGCAAAGACAGCCGTTAAGCCAGCCGTCAAGGCAGCGGCCAAGACCAGCAAGCCCACCGTGAAAACAGTCGGCAAGCCAGCAACCAAGACTGCGGCGAAATCGGCAGCCAAACCGGCTGCCAAAAAGGCTCCAGCACGCAAGGCCGTGCAAGCTGCGACCCGTCGCAAAGCCGATTGATCCTGCATGAAGCTGCTGATCGTTGCGGTCGGCCAGCGTGTGCCCGACTGGGCGCAAACCGCCTGGGATGACTACGCCAAACGTTTTCCGCCTGAGCTCAAGGTCGAGCTCAAGGCCGTGAAAACCGAGCCCCGGGGCTCCAAAACCTTGCCGACTTTGTACGCCGCCGAGCGCCAGCGCATTGAAGCCGCCATTCCGCGCGGCACCCGCATTGTGGTGCTCGACGAGCGTGGCACCCACCTGACCACCCAAGCCCTGGCCACACGGCTGACCAGTTGGCAGCTCAGTGGTGATGATGTGGCCTTGGTCATTGGTGGTCCCGATGGTCTGGAGCCCGAGTTCCGCCAAGCGGCCCACGAGCGCATTCGCTTGTCAGACATGACTTTGCCCCACGCCATGGCCCGGGTGCTCTTGATCGAGCAGCTTTACCGGGCTTGGTCGATCAACGCCAACCACCCCTACCACCGCGAATAAACCTTGAGGATGCTGCTGAAGCCCCCTCCAACAAGTGGCCTGATGCCTTTGCGATTCGATTCGATTCGATTCGGTGAGTAGCTTGCTACCACCAAAAAGTGATGTTTAAGGGCAGATAAGTAATTCCCCGCGTAAGACGACCAAATCGTCCGCTACAACTTCAAGATCGAATCCGCCCATACACAACTTCCGCCTGTAACTACTCTGCCCGCCGAGAATTTATTCGCCACAAGGCTTGGCTCGACTGGCAGACCCATCTGCTAGTCCACACGTCCAGTCATATCCGAAAGCGACGCTCAATTGAGCTGCCAATCACCGCTTTCAAATCAGGTTATGTCATTTATTTTTATACCTAATGCACATTTAAATAATTATTTTTTGCACTATAAATGGTCATAAAATATTTGTAGTGATACATTTAATAATTACTTTCAATGACCTAAATGCCAACAAAGACTAAACTCACTGCTGAGCGCCGAAAGGAAATCTTCTACTCAGCACTTGACCATTCGGAGGCTTTTCGAAAGTCGTGCGGCTTGACCTGCTATGACGTTTACGGAGGCTTCGAAGACTTGCTGCACCGCTCCATAGACGACAACTGGATGGTCGTGGCTGAGACCCGCGAAGCTGCAGAAGCTCTGATCGAATCAAACTTCGACATGAAGCTCGTTCAGCGAGCCCACAAGATGCGTCGCCTTGATTGCTATGAGGCAATGATTGGATTGCCACGGGAAGAGCAGTTCGACTTCTTCATGGAACTGGACCAAGTCACACTGACAACACGCACCGAGAACCACAAAAACGGCACCGAGCACTGGTCAGAGGTATTGCAGCAGCCCGAGTCGATTGGTCGTATTGGCGGCAGTTTTAGGGCCTACTTCACGGCCAAGCAGAGGGCCGCTTTTGTCGCTCACTTTGGGGGATTTTGAGATGGCAAGAACAAACCGTGTTTATGTATCGCAACGTTATACACCGGCACCTGTGCAAATTTTGCCACAGGCCCCCATTGATCCAATTTACATCGGGAACAACTACGTGTACGTGCTTGGATCGCATGTAAATCCCAACACTTGCAAGATTGGCTCAGGCAACCCGACCGACCGCTGCGCCGCTTGGAACCGCGATACTCGCCACGTTTTGCGTCTCTATATTGCATATGTCTATGAGGTCGAAAACAGCAATGATGCGCACATCGAAGAGGAAAAAGCCCAGAGCGTGTACGAGTTTGCGAACCAGAACCCCAATGCATCGGTTGGTGGTCAAGAGTTTTTCGCTGTGCCGCCTGATCAGCTTGACATCTACCTGAGCCAAGCGATTGCTGACTATAAAGAACGGAAAACCTTGGCCGCTGGTGTTGCTGCATTGGCCGCTGAACGAGACAACCTTGCTGAAATTGCTGCCTCATTGACTGCAGAGCGCGACAGCCTAAGAGCTGAACTTTGGACCGTGGAGACTCAGCGCAATGATATTGGCGACAAGCACCTCGCTCTTAGAGTTGAGCGGGATGGGCTAAAAGCTGAACGCGACACATTAGATATTGATCTGCAACGATTTAAGTATTTGGCACAGGAGTTGCAGAGAGCAGCCGACGGCTACTTTCATGACCGCTTGCGTGATCACGAAAGGTACGAGGAACTGCGGGAAAAATTAGAAAGCGACAACAAGTTCTTGAAACGCAAGCTTGAGGAGGAAAAGCAATACCTTGCAATGCACGACGAAGCTGCTTATTTCCTCGCAGAGGGGATGGACCGCATTGAAGCTGTCAAGATTATCAAGAGCAACGCGCCTGACCTATTTAATTTTTATAAGTCCGCAAAGATCGTCACACTGCGTGCCTGTGACATTCACCGATTTGTCGGGCTGACAAATGAGGAATTAAGCGAGTGGGGGCTGCCTGACTCTTGGCATTTCAGCGCAACGACGGCGCTGTTAATCGGCGCTGGGTATGACCACGACACTGGCTGCTACATGACGCCCGAATTCCGTGAATGGTTGCGAGTCGAGCGCAACAGCGACCCGAGCAAAGAGAATCGCGCATCGTATTTCAAAAAGGATCGCACCATCGTGGGCCAGAACACCCCTACAAAACCCGTCGTCCCTGTGTTGGAGCCCCACCCACAAGCGCAAAGCGTGTTGAGCAGAATCACCGCATCGGCGGCGAGATTCTTCGCCTAAATCGAATCATTAGGAACGTGAACACCCTATGACTCAAGCCAAAACAAAACGCCCCCGCGGCAGACCTGTTGCACCAGAGCGCCCCAAGCCCCTATCTTGGCGGCCCAAGACAGAGCAAATCCGCGATCAGTTCTTTGAGAACGGCGGCTCTAGATGGCTCAACCGATTGCTTGAAGATCAGGTTGATGGAAAGAAGGATACGAACGATTGATCAAACGGTGAGCGTGAGCAAGTCATGGCCAGTGTGCGATCATTGATCCATGTTGACCGCTGATGATTAAATCAGCGCTTACGTGCTCGGAGCACCAACCATTTATGTCAGTGACTTCTATTGCTGCAGACCCAGTATGTAATGACTTGGCTGGAATCAAAAATTTTTACAAAAATCACCGCGAATGAGCGACTTCATCTACCTCGCCTCCCAAAGCCCCCGGCGCAGTCAGCTGCTCGACCAAATTGGGGTGGCCCACCAGCTGCTTTTGGCCGGGCCCGATGAAGACGCCGAGTCTTTGGAAGACGTGCGCGGCGCGGAAGCGCCTGCACGGTATGTGGCGCGTGTCACCGGGCTCAAACTCGACGCCGCCGTGCAGCGCATGAAGCGCCAGGGCCTGCCTCTTGCGCCCGTGCTC
Source organism: Limnohabitans sp. WS1 (assembly GCF_003063265.1). GTDB lineage: Bacteria > Pseudomonadota > Gammaproteobacteria > Burkholderiales > Burkholderiaceae_C > Limnohabitans_A. The sequence goes on along the minus strand of NZ_NERU01000008.1, from coordinate 115,486 downwards.
TGCGCCGACACCACCGTGTGCCTGGGGCGGGATATTTTGGGCAAACCGGCGAATGAGGCCGATGCCCTGCGCATCCTGAAAATGCTCTCTGGCCAGACCCATCGCGTCTTGACAGCCGTTGCCGCACAAAAAGGGCACAAACGGGTGGCTACGGTGTCCCAATCGTGGGTGCGCTTTGCGCCCATGACCACTGCGCAAATCCGTGCCTACGTCGCGACAGGCGAGCCCATGGGCAAAGCCGGGGCTTACGGGGTACAAGGCAGGGCCGCTGCCCATATTGAGCAGATCCGGGGCAGTTATTCAGGCATCATGGGTTTGCCGCTTTTCGAGACCGCCGCCTTGCTGCGCTCGCTGGGTGTGCGCTGTTAAGGCACTCATGACCGGTTGCCCTGTGACGAAGTGCTGTTGTGCGCTGTTTCACGGATGTCCTTGATTTCAACTGTTCCCATCTAATTTCCACCATGCAACAAGATATTTTGGTCAATTGGTCACCCCAGGAAACACGGGTGGCGGTGGTGGAGTTTGGCTCAGTGCAAGAGCTGCACGTTGAGCGCACGCTCGAGCGCGGTTTGGTGGGCAATGTCTATTTGGGCAAGGTGGCCCGTGTCTTGCCCGGCATGCAATCGGCCTTTATTGACATTGGTCTGGACAAAGCGGCTTTTTTGCATGTGGCCGATGTGTGGCAAAAGCACGCCGAAGGCGAGGCCGCATCGGCCCGCACGGGCCAGCCACTGGTGCCGATCGAAAAGCAGGTGTTTGAGGGCCGCGCCATCATGGTGCAGGTCATCAAGGACCCGATGGGCACCAAGGGGGCCCGCCTGTCGACGCAAATCAGCATCGCGGGCCGCCATTTGGTCTTTTTGCCGCAAGACGATCACATTGGCGTGTCGCAAAAAATTCCCTCTGAGCAGCGCGATGCTTTGCGCAAACGCGTGCAAGCCTTGGCCGGACCGGCCGGTGGCGGCTTCATTTTGCGCACCAATGCAGAGGACTCCAGCGACGAGGAGCTGCAAGATGACATCGCTTACCTGCGCAAGACGTGGGCGCGGATCAAAGAGGCTTCACTGCGCTTGCCGCCGACTTCTTTGTTGCACCAGGATTTGACTTTGCTGCAACGTGTGCTGCGCGATTTGGTGGGTGATGCGACCCAGAGCATCCGGATCGACTCGAAAGAACAGTTTTCTTTGTTGCAGGCCTTTGGTCATGAGTTCATGCCCAAAGCCGCCGAGCGTTTGCAACACTACAAGGGCGAGCGTCCGATTTTTGACCTGTATGCCATCGACGAGGAAATTGCCAAAGCCCTGGGGCGACGGGTCGAGCTCAAGTCGGGCGGCTACCTCATCATTGACCAGACCGAGGCCCTGACCACGGTGGATGTGAACACGGGCGGGTACGTGGGGGCACGAAACTTTGAGGACACCATCTTCAAGACCAATCTGGAGGCGGCGCAAGCCATTGCCAGGCAGCTGCGGCTGCGCAATCTGGGCGGGATCATCATTGCCGACTTCATCGACATGGCCCGAACCGAGCACCAAGATGCCGTGTTGGCTGAATTTCGCAAACAATTGGCCAGAGACCGGGTCAAGACCATGGCGGGTGGTTTTTCATCCTTGGGCTTGCTCGAGATGACGCGCAAGCGAACGCGAGAGTCTTTGGCCCACATGCTGTGTGAGCCTTGCCCGAGCTGTCAGGGCAAAGGCATTGTCAAGACGCCCCGCTCCGTGGTGTATGACATTTTGCGAGAGATATTGCGTGAAGCACGTCAGTTCAACCCGCGTGAATTTCGCATCGTGGCCACTGCGGCCGTGATCGATTTGCTCTTGGACGATGAAAGTCAACATTTGGCAGGTTTGTCCGACTTCATTGCCAAACCGATCTCACTGCAGGTCGAGTCTTCCATGGGGCCAGAGCAATACGACATCGTCTTGCTTTGAAACCCGATGCAGGGGGTATCGGTGACCGATGATGGTTGTGACTGTTGGCCTGGATTGGACATCCTGCAATGCCTCTTGGCTCGGTCTGAATTCCAAAAGCCGTCAAACGAACCCGCATCATGCAGAGGGTTCTTCGCTGGCCCATTCCCCACGATGGTGCAACCGCGCATAAGCCCCCCCCCGCGCCAACAATTCAGCAGGCACGCCTTGCTCGACAATGCTGCCGCGCTCCATGACCACCACGCGGTCTGCGTGCTCAATGGTGGACAGACGGTGGGCCACGATCAAGGTGGTGCGGTTTTCCATGAGTTTTTGCAAGGCGTCTTGAACCAGGCGTTCGGACTCGTTGTCCAGCGCTGAAGTGGCCTCATCCAAAATCAGGATCGGCGCGTCTTTGTACAAGGCTCGGGCGATGGCCAGACGTTGGCGCTGTCCACCTGAAAGCTGGTTGGCGTTGTGCCCCAACAGGGTGTCCATGCCTTGGGGCAGGGTTTGCACATGAGCCCACAAATTGGCCGCCTGCAGACATTGTTGAACTTTGTCGCGGTCCGTGTCGTGGCCGAGGCTCACATTGGCCGCCAAGGTGTCATTGAGCATGACCACGTCTTGGCTGACCATGGCCAGCTGGGCACGCAAGCTGTCCAGTTGCCATTGGCCCAACGGCACACCATCGAGCAGTATTTGCCCGCTGGTGGGATTCAGAAAACGTGGCAGCAGTTGAATCAAGGTGGTTTTACCCGCGCCCGAGGTGCCAACCAAGGCGACCGTTTCGCCAGGTTTGACACTCAAATCGATGTGCGACAAGGCTGGGGCGCTGTCCGGGTTGAACTGTACGCTCACCCCTTGCCATTCAATGGCACCACTGACCCGCGCAACTTGGTGCTGTCCTTGCGATTCATGAGGCGAATCGTGCATCAGGGCCAAGCCTCTTTCAAGCGCAGCCAAACCTCGGGTGATGGGATTGGCCACATCGGCCAGGCGTTTGATGGGCGCTATCAACATGAGCATGGCGGTGATGAAGGCGACAAAGCCGCCCACGGTGGCCCCGGAGGCGGCATCCCGGCTTTGCATCAAGGCGATCATCAACACCAGCGATAAGGCGATTGCCGCCATGATTTGGGTCATGGGCGTCATGGCGGCTGAAGCAATGGTTGATTTGAGTGCCAAGTGCCGCAAACGCTGACCCAAAGAGTTGAAGCGTGTCATTTGCTGGCTTTGTGCGCCGTGCAAACGGACCATGCGGTGGGCCAATACATTTTCTTCCACGACATAAGCCAAGTCATCGGTCGCTTGTTGACTTTCTTTGGTCAGCCGATAGAGGCGTCGCGACAGGACTTTCATGATCCAGCTCAAGCCAGGTGCCACAGTGAACACCACCAAGGTGAGTTTCCAGTTGAGCCACATCAGGTAGCCTACCAAGGCCAACAAGGTAAAGCCGTCGCGTGACAAACCAATCAAGGCAGAAATGAGTTGTGAAGCGCCTGTTTGAACCTCATAAACCACTGTGTTGGACAAGGCACTGGCCGACTGGCGGCTGAACAAGGACATGTCGGCGTGAACCAATTTGCCAAAAAGATCACTGCGCAATTTTTCCATGCCATCGTTGGTCACTCGGGCTAAAGCGTATTGGGCTAAAAAATGGGCCAGACCGCGCAAAGTGAACAGGCCAATGACCACGACAGGAATGGACCACAAAGGCAACTTGTTCTGAGCAAACCCACTGTCTAGCAGAGGTTGAAACAGGGCAGGAATCAGAGGCTCGGTCAGTGCTGCGACCAAGGTCGCGCCAATGGCCAAAAGCCAAACGCCCCGTTGTTTGGCAAAGTAAGGGGACAAGCGCAGCAGTCTGTGGCGTATGCCCGGCTGTTGCGGCTCGGGCGCAGGTGAGTGTGGATGGTCGGACATGTGTTGTGGATTGTAAGCAGCCCCCTTCAGTGCCTGTGCAGTAGCTTCGTTTTGATGCAAGGACAAGGGCAAAGCAAAGCAAAAGGCCCTCGTGTCGGTGTACGATCGCAGTTTCATTGGCACTTGAGCGCAGAGAGGTCTATGACTTTGTTTTCCAAATCCCCGCTGTGGATCGCCCAGTTGTTCAGGGTCATTGTTTTACTGGGATTGAGCGTGCCTGCCTGGGGACAATTTCGCGTAGAGGTTTCCGGTGTGGGCATGACCCAGTTGCCCGTGCTCATTGCGCCTTTCAAAGGCGAAGCCTCCGTGCCGCAAAAAATCGCCATCATTGTGCAATCCGACCTGGAGCGCAGTGGCTTGTTCAAGGCTTTGAATGCAGCGGGCATTTCGCTTGATGAAATGAGCCGACCCGACTGGTCTTCGCTGCGTTCTCAATCGGTTGAAGCCCTCGTGGCCGGCTCGGTCACACGTTTGGCAGACGGGCGTTTTGACATTCGCGCCCGACTTTGGGATGCCGTCAAAGGCCAAGAAAAAGCGGATTTTCGTGACACGGTGGTGCTGGGTGATTTGCGTTTGTCGGCCCACCGTTTGTCCGACTGGGTTTACCAGCAATTGACCGGGACACCGGGTGTTTTTGCAACCCGAATCAGCTACGTGACCAAGGCAGCCGGTCGCTACAGCCTATGGATTGCAGACTCTGATGGCGAGGGTGCCAAGTCGGCACTCAGCAGCCCTGAGCCCATCATTTCGCCCTCATGGTCCCCCAATGGTCAGCAATTGGCCTATGTTTCTTTTGAGTCGCGCAAACCCGTGATTTACGTGCACGAACTGGCCAGTGGCCAGCGTCGGGTGGTGGCCAATTTCAAAGGCTCGAACAGTGCGCCGGCATGGGCACCCGATGGACGGTCACTGGTTGCAACGCTCAGCCGTGATGGCGGGTCTCAGCTTTATCGCATCGACTTGGCAGGTGGCGAACCAAGACGCTTGACCCAGGGCAACATCAACACAGAGCCTGCTTTTTCACCCGATGGCACAGCGCTTTACTTCGTCAGTGATCGAGGAGGCAGCCCTCAAATTTACCGCATGCCCGCTCAAGGTGGTCCCGCTGAGCGTGTGACTTTTTCGGGCAATTACAACATCTCGCCCACCATCAGCCCGGATGGGCGCTGGCTGGCATATGTTTCTCGCACGGGTGCGGGCTTTTCATTGCAGTTGATGGACGTCAATTCGGGCCAAGTCATCGCCTTGACCGATACGTCTGCTGACGAGCGCCCCAGTTTTGCGCCCAACAGTCGAATGATCATGTATGCCACGGTCCAACGCGGGCAAGAAGCCTTGATGACGACCACATTGGATGGTCGTATCCGCGCCCGTTTGGCCGGTCAAGCCGGGGATCTACGGGAACCTCATTGGGGACCCATGAGAAAATAATCATGTCATTTGTTTTTCAAAAGGTGAGATATGCGTACAAAAATTCTGACAGCTCTGTTTTTTTCGGCTCTTTTGGCCGGTTGTGCTTCGGGGGTCAAGCTTGACGAGGTGCCTGTTGAGGACCGCTCGGCCACGTCCGCCGGTGCCAATGTTCAAGCTCAACCCATTGGCAGCGCTGCACAAACCAGCGTCTCCAACGTGATCAGCGAAAAATCGAGCAACGGCATCGGTCCTGTAGGCGTTGAACATGTGGTGTTCTTTGACTACGACAGCTTTGTGGTTCGTGCAGATGCCCGGCCAGTCATTGAAAATCACGCCCGTTTCCTGCAAGCCAACAAACAACGCAAAGCCAATTTGGAAGGCCACACCGACGAGCGCGGTGGCCGCGAATACAACTTGGCCTTGGGTCAAAAGCGTGCGGAAGCTGTTCGCCAAGCTTTGACTTTGCTCGGTGTGTCTGACGCGCAGCTCGAGGCGGTCAGCTACGGCAAGGAAAAGCCTGCAGCCCAAGGCAGTGCCGAAACGGATCTGGCCAAAAACCGCCGCGTTGAAATACGTTATTGATGACCGTTATGCCAATTTTTAACACACGGTCGGCTTCGGCCGGCCTCGCCCTGACTCTGGCTTTGTTAGGGGCGGGAGGCTCCGCCAATGCCGCCTTGTTCGGTGATGATGAGGCCAGGCGAGCCATATTGGACCTTCGTCAAAAATTGGAGCAATCCCAGACCGCCCAAAAAGCCTTGGTCGAGGAAAGCAACCAGTCTCAAGCCCAGCTGAATGCTCAGCTGCGGCGCTCTTTGTTGGATTTGCAAACTCAAATTGATGCGCTGAAGGCTGATCTTGCCAAAAGCCTGGGCCAGCAAGAACGCCTCGCGCGTGACCTGACCGAATTGCAATTGCGACAAAAAGATGTTCTTTTGTCCGTGGATGACCGTTTGAAGCGTTTTGAGCCCGTCAAAGTCACGGTGGATGGCCGCGAGCACTTGGTGGAGCCCGCTGAAAAACGTGATTTTGAACAAGCCATGGATGTTTTTCGGCAAGGTGATTTCTTGGCAGCGCAAGTGGCCTTGACGACTTTTGTGACGCGTCATCACAACAGTGTTTATCTGCCCTCGGCCCTTTTTTGGTTGGGCAACGCCCAATACGCCACCAAATCTTACAAAGAGTCGATGGCGAATTTCCAAAAAATGCTGACGCTTGCGCCCAACCATCCCCGAGCAGCAGAGTCCATGCTGGCGATTTCGAACGTGCAAATTGAACTGAAAGACCTCAAAGCAGCACGCGTCACTCTGACCGACTTGGTCAAGTCTTATCCTGAGTCCGAAACAGCTGCGACGGCCCGTGATCGCTTGTCTCGCCTGCGTTAAGGTTCGACCAAAGTGATCACATTGGCTGACGTTCAGACCCAAAGCCATTGGGTTTTGGGTCTTTCCTTTTTTCTGGCCGTGTTGGCAGGTGGTGTTTTGCACCGCAGCCATTTTTGTACCATGGGTGCCCTCAGTGACATTTTTCTGATGGGCAGCGCCACCCGCTTGCGCCAATGGGTATTGACTGTGGCCGTGGCCATCCTGGGTTTTGGAGCGATGGCTGGCTTGGGCTTGATCTCGCCGCAAAACACCATCTACGCCAACACATCATTGAGTTTTGTTTCCTTGGGCTTGGGTGGCTTGCTGTTTGGGTCAGGCATGGTGCTGGCATCGGGCTGCATCAGCAAGTCCTTGACGCGACTGGGTGCCGGGAATTTAAAGTCTTTGGTGGTTCTTTTGGTTGTGGGGGTATCGGCATTGGCCACCATGCGGGGTTTGCCCGCGGTATGGCGAGTCCATGCGCTCGATCCCATCAGTCTTCCTTTGAGTCATGGGGCTTTTGTGGGGCAGTGGGTCACGCATTGGACCGGTTGGACACTGGCGTCCGCTTCAGGTGTTTCAGCTGGTTTTGTCGGCGCTTTGCTGCTGCTGTGGGTCTTTAAGGATGCATCGTTTCGTTCATGGCGGGATGCCTGGCCTGGACTGGCCGTTGGCAGCTGTGTTGTGGTTGCTTGGTGGGTCAGTGGCGTTTTGGGTTTTGTGTCCGAACACCCGGAAACCCTGGACACCGTGTTTTTGACCACGGCAAGTGCTCGCATGGAGGCCATCAGCATGACAGCACCTGTGGCATTGTGGTGGGACGCTTGGATGTACTTCAGTGATGGGAGCAAACGTCTGACTTTGGGCATGGTTTGGGTGCCGGGCTTGATTCTCGGGTCCTTCCTGAGTGCAAGTCATGAAGGCTCGTTTCGCTGGGAGGGGTTCACACAAACGCCTGATCTGGTGTCACATTTGCTGGGCGGGGTGTTGATGGGGGTGGGCGGTGTCTTGGCCATGGGGTGCACGTTTGGTCAAGGTTTGTCCGGTTTGTCGACCCTGAGTTGGGGCAGCATGTTGGCTGTGGCAGGTATGGTTTTGGGTGCGTGGCTGACCTTTCAGTGGCAAATGCGCCGTGCAGAGGCCTTGGCATGATGTCCCTGGACGAAGAGCGGCGTTTTGGTGGTTTACAGCGCCTGTATGGTTTGTCTGGCGCACAGCGCATTCGTCAAGCCCATGTGGTGGTGGTGGGCATTGGTGGTGTGGGTTCTTGGGCTGCCGAGGCTTTGGCCCGAAGTGGTGTGGCACGTCTGAGTCTCCTGGACATGGACCACATCGCGCCATCCAACATCAATCGCCAAATCCATGCCCTGACGCACACCACGGGACAGTCCAAGGTCGAGGCGATGCGCGAAAGAATCGCCTTGATTCACCCGGAATGCCAGGTCGATGCCATTGATGATTTTGTGACGCCTGAAAATTGGCCAAGTGTTTTGCCCGCCCAGCCCGATGCGGTGATCGATGCCTGCGATCAGCTCAGAGCCAAGGTGAGCATGGCCCACTGGGCTCTTCAAAACAAAATCGGTTTTGTGTCAGTGGGGGCGGCAGGTGGTAAGCGATTGGCCCACCTCGTGGATGTGCAAGACTTGTCCCGCATCACGCACGACCCTCTGTTGGCACAATTGCGCTACCGTTTGCGAAAGCATCATGGGGGTGCACGGGACGGCAAGTTGATGGGTGTTCAAGGGATATTTAGCCGAGAGTCTGTCGCGCCTCCTGATGCTTCCTGTTTGCTTGAGGGCGATGGCTCTCTCAATTGCCATGGGTATGGCTCCGTGGTCAGCGTGACGGCCACATTCGGCATGTGCGCAGCCTCTGTCATTTTGAACTTTTTGGCAACTTCCCTCGAGAAACCCTGAAAAAGACGCTATAATTTGAGTCTTGCTTGAGTACACTGCACTCAAACATCGGGACCATAGCTCAGTTGGTAGAGCAGCGGACTTTTAATCCGTTTGTCGTGGGTTCGACCCCCGCTGGTCCCACCAAATTTAAAAGCACTTTGTATTTCGGTACAAAGTGCTTTTTTCATTGTCTCTTCAAGGATGGGCGTATTTCACGCAAACCCATCAGAAAGCGTCTCGACATGTCAGTTGAATCGAACATCCACAACGAATTGAAAAAAATGGTGCTGTGCGAACCTTGCACCGGTATTCAGCGCAACTGGCGTCGCGCTCCCGGTCATGCTGAACTGGTTCAAGGCAGCAACCGCAAAGAAACACGAGAAACTGGACAGGTCACCATCACCCGTTACCGTTGCGACCGGTGTGGTACATCTTGGGAATACGAAAATAACAGGGCGGACCAGCACGCGGGCTGGTCCGTGGTGGGCGGCTGAAGAAACGCTGTGTTTTTATGGGCGGGGCGACGAGCGGTTCAGGCCGTTTCTTCCAGCAGTTGTGTCAGCTCTAGCCAGCGCTCTTCCATGGCCGAGAACTCATCGCCAAGAGCTTTGAGTTTGCGACCCGCATCTGCAATTTCAGCCGCGGGCATAGGGCGGCTCAGCAAATGCTCCAGAGCGCTCTTTTCAGTTTCGATGCTCGCCATGCGCTGTTCGATTTGCTCCAGCTCTTTTTTCAGAGGTCGTGTTTGTGCGGCCAGTTGCTGACGCCGTTGCGCGTCTTGTTTGCGTTGTTCAGCGCTGCTCAGCGCCGGTGTGGCCGGGCTGTGGACCGCAGCCACGGGTGCAGGCTTGGGCATTTCGACGACCATGGCCAGAGTTTCTGTCGGGCCATTTTTTGCGTCATTTTTGACCGCTTCTCGCAGGCGCTTTGACTCTTCGAGCAAATACTTCTGGTAGTCGTCCAGGTCGCCGTCAAACGGCTCGACCTTGCCCCGGCCCACCATCCAGAACTCGTCACACACGGCACGCAACAAAGCGCGGTCGTGGCTGACCAGCATGACGGTGCCTTCGAACTCGTTGAGCGCCATGGACAGCGCTTCGCGGGTGGCCAAATCCAGGTGGTTGGTGGGTTCGTCCAGCAACAGCAAATTGGGGCGCTGCCACACGATCATGGCCAGCACCAGACGGGCTTTTTCACCGCCGCTCATGGAGCCCACGGCTTGCTTGACCATGTCGCCACTGAAGTTGAAGGTCCCCAGGTAATTGCGCAAATCCTGCTCACGGCTGGGCTCACCGCTGTTGGGCCCCAGCTCTTTGGCCAGGCGGATCATGTGCTCGAGTGGGTTGTCTTGCGGGTGAAGCACATCGAGTTCTTGCTGAGCAAAGTAACCAATGTTCAGACCCTTGCCCTCGGTCAGCGTGCCTGCCAGTTGGGGCATGGTGCGGGCGATGGTTTTGACCAGGGTTGATTTGCCTTGGCCGTTGGCACCCAAAATGCCAATGCGTTGCCCGGCCAGAACCGATTTGCTGACGTTTTGCAAGATGGATTTGGGTTCATCGTCCACCATGTATCCAAAGCTCGCTTCGCTGATGGCGAGCATGGGGTTGGGCAGGTTGTTGGGTTCTTTGAAGCCAAAGGTGAATTCGGCATCGGCCAGCAGTGGGGCCACTTTTTCCATGCGTTCGAGCGCCTTGACTCGGCTTTGTGCCTGTTTGGCCTTGCTGGCTTGTGCTTTGAAGCGGTTGATGAATTTTTGCAGGTGGGCAATTTTGTCCTGCTGCTTGGCAAATGAGGCCTGTTGCAGCTCCATTTGTTGGGCGCGCAAAATTTCAAAGCCGCTGTAGTTGCTGCCGTAACGCGTCAGCTTGGCATGGTCGATGTGCAGGGTGACATTGGTGACTGCGTCCAAAAATTCGCGGTCGTGGCTGATCACGATCATGGTGCCCGCATAGCGCTGCAGCCAGGCTTCCAGCCAGACCAGGGCGTCCAAGTCCAAGTGGTTGGTGGGTTCGTCCAGCAGCAAAATGTCGGACGGACACATCAGCGCCCGGGCCAGTTGCAAGCGCATGCGCCAGCCGCCCGAAAAACTGTTGACCGGGTTGTTGAGTTCATCCACCCGAAAGCCCAAGCCCAAAATCAAGGCTTCTGCGCGGGGCAGGGCGTCGTGGTCGCCCGCGTCGGCGAGGTCCGTATAAACGTGGGCCATTTCCATGCCGTCGCCGCTGGCTTCCGCCGCCACCAAGCGTTGGCGCAACTCGGCCAGGCGGGTGTCTCCTTCCAGCACAAACTCACTGGCAGGCTGGTCCGTCTCGGGCATGTTCTGCGCAACCTGACCCATGCGCCAGGCTTTGGGCATGTCAAAGTCACCGCCGTCCTCGTGCAGGGTACCGTTGAACAGCGCAAACAAGGTGGACTTGCCCGCACCATTGCGTCCAACCAAGCCGACTTTTTCTCCGGGGTTGAGGGTGACCGAAGTTTGGTCGAGCAGCACTTTGGTGCCACGGCGGAGAGTCACGTTTTTAAGAACAATCATGGGGTGTGTGGGGTGACCGCGTCCAGCGCTGTCAAGTTCATGCCAAGGTAAACCAGATCAGGGTCCGGGTGATTTTTGAATGCAGGGATGGCGGTAAAACCCATGCGTTCGTAGAGAGCTAAAGCCACGGTGTTGCTGCGCCAGGTGCTCAGCCCCATGCGGGTAAAACCTGCTGCACGGGCCTGTTTGATCAGATGCAGCGTGAGTTGTCGCGACGCGTTAAGGCCACGAAAGGGCGGACGCACATACAGGCGCTTGAGTTCAGCAAGCCCGGTTTCGCGGGTGGTCGTGAATGCGCCGCAGCCGACCCATTGCGCAGCACACTGAATCAGCCAAGCTTGTCCATTTGCGCCTGAATACCGTTCTTGAGGGTGAAGCATGTCACCGTGAATGGAACTCAGGCCCGGGTTGTTCAGGTCGCTTCTCGCGTACTCGCGCATCAAGTCCACAAACGCATCCCAATGCGCAGTTTGCTCGACTCGAAACTGCTCAAAAATGAGTAAGGCACTCATGCGGCGTTCAGCGCCTGCAAAGCCGAGCGGGTGATGAGCAGCACTTGGTCTTCTCCTTGGCTGGTGTCCAGCCAGGCGGCCTCCAGCTGAGGAAAGGCTGCTTCAAAGTGTTCGCGTTCGTGGCCGATTTCCAGCACCAGCACGGCGTGTTCGCTCATGTGCGATGGCGCATCTCGAAAAAGCTGACGCACAAAGTCCATGCCGTCTGTACCGCCGGCCAGAGCCAATTCGGGTTCAGCACGGTACTCGGCAGGCAGGGCATCCATGCTGGCCTGGCACACGTAAGGCGGGTTGCAGAGAATCAGGTCAAAAGGGCCAGGCGCGTCGGATAATCCATCGCTGTGCAGCAGTTTGACGCGCTCATTCAGGTCGTGACGCTCGATGTTGATGGCGGCCACGGCCAAGGCGTCATCAGAAATGTCGGCCCCAGTGACCTGCACCTCGGGCCAGGCCAGTGCCGCCAGCACGGCCAAGCTGCCGTTGCCAGTGCACAAGTCCAACACATGCCGCGTCTGGTCACTCAACCAAGCGTCGATGGTGCCGTCGGCCAGCACCTCGGCAATCAGGCTGCGCGGCACGATGGCGCGTTCGTCGATGTAAAACGACACACCCTGAAGCCAGGCTTCACGCGTCAGGTAAGCCGCAGGCTTGCGGGTGCCGATGCGCTCTTCGATCAGTGCAGCGCAGGCCGATTGCTGCTCACTTGTGACGGCTTGATCGGCCACCTCGTCGAGATCGGTGTCCAGTGGCAGGCCCAGACGCCAGAGCACCAGCCAGACGGCTTCGTCAAAAGCGCTCTGGGTGCCGTGGCCAAAGGCCACGCCCGCAGCTTGTAGCCGTTCGGTGGCTTGTTCGATCAGCCCTAAAAGAGTTGAAGCACTCATGCAGACAAGCCCGCGTTGAGTTGTTCGAGCGTGCGGCGGTAGATGGCCTTGAGGGGTGCCATGTCGACCAGCGCCACATGCTCGTTGACCTTGTGAATCGTCGCGTTGGGCGGGCCGAATTCGATGACTTGCGGGCAAATTTGCGCGATGAATCGGCCGTCGCTCGTGCCGCCTGTGGTGGACAACTCGGTCTTCAGTCCGGTCTCGTCGGTGATGGCTTGCTCAATCGCTTGGACCAACGTGCCGGGCGTGGTCAGAAATGGCCGACCACCCAGGGTCCATTCCAGCTCGTACTTCAGACCGTGCTGGTCGAGCACCGCTTGCAGCCGCTGCTGAAGGCTCTCGGGTGTGGACTCGGTGCAAAAGCGGAAGTTGAAGTCCACCACGCAGTCGCCCGGGATCACGTTGCTCGCGCCCGTGCCCGCGTGGATGTTGCTCACTTGCCAGCTGGTGGGCGGGAAAAAGGCGTTGCCTTCGTCCCAGCGGATGGCCACCAGATCGGCCAACGCCGGCGCGAGGCGGTGGATCGGGTTGTCGGCCAGGTGCGGGTAGGCAATGTGGCCCTGCACGCCTTTGACGGTCAGCTTGCCGCTCAAGGTGCCGCGTCGGCCGTTTTTGATCATGTCGCCGGTTTGTTGCACCGAAGTGGGTTCGCCCACGATACAAAACTGTGGTGCGTCGCCACGGGCCTGGAGCTTTTCGCAAACGATCACGGTGCCGTCAAGGGCCGGGCCTTCTTCGTCGCTGGTCAGCAAAAAGGCGATGCCCAATGTCGGATTGGGGTGGGCCGCCAGAAACTCTTGCACCGCCACGACCATGGCCGCCAGCGAGGTTTTCATGTCGCTCGCGCCGCGCCCAAACAGCTTGCCGTTCTTGTGGGTGGGGGTGAAGGGGTCGCTGTCCCATTGCGCGAGCGGCCCGGTGGGCACCACGTCGGTGTGCCCTGCAAAGGCCAAGGTCTGGCCCGAGGTGCCTGCACGTTTGGCCCACAGGTTGCGCACGCGGAAGGTGTCGGGGCCTGAGTCCATGAATTCGCAGACAAAGCCCAAAGGCTTCAAAGCGTCGGCGATCACATCCATGCAGCCTGCATCTTCGGGCGTGACGGAGGGGCGGGCGATCAGTTGCTCGGCCAGGCGCAGGGTGTCGTGACAGGTGGTCATACTCAAGCCTTGTTGGGGTGGGTACGTACAAAGCTGGCAATGCGCTCGGCCGCTTCGAGGCACTCGGCGGTTTCCGCCACCAAGGCCATGCGGATGCGGCCACGGCCCGGGTTGCTGCCCTTGAAGTCTCGGGCCAAGTAGCTGCCGGGCAGCACAGTGACGTGTTCGGCTTGATAAAGCGCTTGGGCAAACGCGGCGTCGTCGCCTTGCCAGTCTGCGGGCACGCCCGCCCAGAGGTAAAAGCTGGCGTCGGGCAGCTTCACATCCAGCACTTCGGCCAGCACGGGTGTGACCTGGGCGAACTTGGTGCGGTACTGGTTGCGGTTGTCCACCACATGGGCTTCGTCGCCCCAGGCGGCCACGCTGGCGGCTTGCACCACCGGGCTCATGGCGCTGCCGTGGTAGGTGCGGTAGAGCAAAAATTGTTTGATGATGGCCGCGTCACCGGCCACAAAGCCGCTGCGCAGGCCCGGCACATTGCTGCGCTTACTGAGGCTGGTGAAGGCGATCAAGCGCTTGAAGTCGGTGCGGCCCAGCTGGTGGGCGGCTTCCAAGCCACTCAATGGGGCTTCTTCACGGAAATAAATCTCGCTGTAGCACTCGTCCGATGCGATGACGAAACCATGCTGGTCCGACAGAGCGAACAACTTTTCCCATTCCGACAGCGGCATGACCGCGCCTGTGGGATTGCCGGGTGAGCAGACAAACAACAGCTGCGTGCGGGCCCAGACATCGGCCGGCACGCTGTCCCAGTCGTTGCCAAAGTTACGCGCCGGGTCGCTGGGCACGTAATAGGGCTCAGCGCCAGAGAGCAAGGCCGCGCCTTCGTAAATTTGGTAGAAGGGGTTGGGGCTGACCACCGTGGCGCCTGGGCGGGTCGGGTCGATCACGGTTTGCGTCAGGGCAAACAGGGCTTCGCGCGAACCATTCACCGGCAACACCTGCGTGGCGGGGTCCAGTACCAGCTGGTAACGGGTTTGCAGCCAGGCCGCGCAGGCTTTTCGCAAAGCAGGCTCGCCCGCTGTGGCCGGGTAGGCCGACAAGCCGTTGGCCACCGACGCCTTGAGCGCTTCCTGAATGAAGGCGGGCGTGGCGTGCTTGGGCTCGCCAATGCCCAAACTGATGTGGCGCAGGGCTGGGTTGGGCGTGACGCTGGCGAACAGCCGTTTGAGCTGTTCAAAAGGATAGGGTTGCAGCTTGGCGAGAAGGGGATTCATCCCCCGATTATCCGGGATGAAATCGTGCCAATGCATTCGGCAGGCTGCCAGCCTGACAATTGATGAAGTGGGCGCAAGGGGTTCATCACAGCACAGTGCACAACAGAAGGAAGGCCGAGGTTGGGTCGCACACACAGATTTGCTGCGCATGGCTCCCCAAGGGGCCCAATGAGGGTGATGGCTGAGTTAACATCTAAGATTATTCGGGATCGGAGATTGAGTTCTTTGATTCGTGGTTTTTTGCGAGTTTTGGTGACTTCTTGACGAATTCTCGCAAGACCTTGTGTTTTTTTGGCTTTTCCTTGGATCGATCAGACCACCGTGCGTCTCAACTCCATCAAACTTTCCGGCTTCAAATCGTTTGCTGAACCCACCAACTTCCTGCTGCCCGGGCAGCTGGTCGGGGTGGTGGGCCCGAACGGTTGTGGCAAATCCAACATCATGGACGCGGTGCGATGGGTGCTGGGTGAGTCCAAGGCCTCCGAATTGCGCGGCGAATCGATGCAGGACGTGATTTTCAACGGCACCACCACCCGAAAGCCTGCCAGTCGGGCCAGTGTCGAGTTGGTGTTTGACAACGACGATCACCGTGCCGGGGGGCAGTGGGGCCAGTTTGCCGAGATCGCCGTCAAGCGTGTGCTGACCCGCGACGGCAACAGCAGTTATTACATCAACAACCAGCCCGTGCGCCGTCGTGACGTTCAGGACGTGTTTCTGGGAACGGGCTTGGGTCCACGCGCTTACGCCATCATTGGACAGGGCACGATCAGTCGCATCATTGAGTCGCGCCCCGAAGAGCTGCGCTTGTTTTTGGAGGAGGCCGCTGGCGTTTCCAAATACAAAGAGCGCCGCCGCGAAACGGAAAACCGCCTGTCGGACACGCGCGAAAATTTGACCCGCGTTGACGACATCTTGCGGGAGTTGAATGCCAATTTGGAGAAATTGGAAAAACAAGCCGAGGTGGCTCACCGATACAACCGCTTGCAGGCCGACAGCACCTTGAAACAGCACCAGCTGTGGTTTTTAAAACGGCGTGACGCCGAGGCCGACCAAGCTCGCATGAAGGCGGATGTGGATCAGGCGGTCAACGCTTTGGAGTCACGCATGGCCGATTTGCGCCATGTCGAGGCCGATTTGGAGACGATCCGTCAGGCCCATTACGCCGCGGGCGACCAGGTCAATCAAGCGCAAGGGGCTTTGTACGAGGCCAGTGCGGAGGTGGGCCGTTTGGAGGCCGAAATTCGTTATGTGGTCGAAGGCCGACAACGTGCCGAACAGCGACTGCAACAACTTTTGGAGCAAACCACGCAATGGGGCACACGCAGCCTGGACGCACAAGCCGAACTCGAAACACTGGCCGAGCAAGCGGTCATGGCCGAAGACCAAAGTTTGACATTGGCTGCGCAGGTCGAAGACCAAGCCATGGCTTTGCCTGATCTTGAGGAAAGCCTGCGCAAAGCCCAAAACGATGCCACGGCCCAACGGGCCACAGTGGTTCAAGTGCAGCAGCAAATTGGCGTGTTGGCCGCCGATCAGCGAAACATTCAGGAACAATCGCGCCAACTCGACCAGCGCCGTGAGCGCCTTTTGACGGACCGCAATGCACTGGCTGCCCCCGACGAAGCGCGTTTGAATCATTTGCAAGATCAAGTGGCCGAGGCTGAAGCTTTGATGCAAGAGGCCGAGGCCCGTTTGCATGAATTGCAGGAACTTGTGCCTGCCCTCGACGAAGATCGCCGCCAGCGTCAAGCGGCGCTGAACCAAGAGTCGTCGAAGTTGGCCGATTTGCGTGCTCGCATAGAGGCCCTCAAAGCCTTGCAAGAAAAGGTGCGCACCGATGGCAAGCTCAAGCCTTGGCTGGCCAAACATGGCATGGACGGTTTGGAGGGCCTTTGGCGTCGCATTCAGATCGAGCCAGGCTGGGAAAATGCGCTCGAATCGGCCTTGCGTGAACGCTTGTCAGCCCTCGAAGTGTCGCGACTGGACATGGTGCGCGCCTTTGCGCTGGATGCACCGCCGGCCAAGCTGGCTTTTTTCACCTCGCCTTTGGCCTCCAAAGCCACACCCCGCAGCGGTTTGCCCACCGGTTGCAAACCCCTGTCCGATCATTTGCGCGTGCACGATGCGGGTTTGTCTGCCTTGTTGACCGACTGGTTACACGGTTGCTTGACCGCCCCACACATGGAAGACGCCTTGGCCTGGCGCGGTGAACTTCAGCCAAACGAGACTTTGTATGTGCAAGCGGGTCATGCCGTGAGCACCCACAGTGTGTTGTTCTATGCGCAGGATTCCGAGCAAGCAGGTTTGCTGGCGCGTGCACAAGAAATTGACAACCTTGAAAAGCAACTGCGGGCCCAGACGCTGATTTCAGAGGAAAGCCGCAGCGCTTTGGTGCGTGCAGAGGCCACCTACGCAGATGCCTCTCAGCGCTTGATCAGCGTGCGTCGCGAAGCCAGTGAAAGTCAATCGCGTGCACATGAGATGCAAGTGGAAACCCTGCGGCTGTCTCAGTTGGTGGCCCAAACACGTGCCCGCAGTGAACAAATCAGCAACGACCTGGCCGAAGTTGAGGCCTTGCTTGACGAGTTGCAGGAGCGTCGAGTGACGGCCGAGGCCCGTTTTGAAGAACTCGACATGCAGTTGGCCGACACGCAAGAGCGCCATGCACAATTGGACGAGCGCGTGATGGCCTGCGAGCGCAAACTCTCTGAGTGCCGCGAACAACAGCGCAGCTTGGAACGCCGAGCCCAAGAAGCCCAGTTTTCTCAACGCAGCCTGGATGCACGTCGCGCGGAACTCCAACGCACCATCGACACCGCCCAGCAACAAGTGGCCGGCATCGAGGCCGAAACACAACGCGCTCGCGATGAACTCAGTCGTTTGACCGACGCAGCCGCTCAAGCAGGACTGCAAAACGTGCTGGCCATCAAACTCGATCGTGAGCAAGCGTTGGGAGCTTGCCGCAGCGCTTACGATGATTTGACGGCCAAATTGCGTGCCAGTGATGAGCGAAAAGTCACTTTTGAACGTGAACTAGACCCTTTGCGCCAACGCATCAGTGACCTGCAACTCAAAGAGCAAGCGGCCCGTTTGGGTTTGGAGCAATACAGCCAATTGTTGGCCGATGCCCAAGCAGATCTGCAAGCTGTGGCGCAGTCTATTGAATTGGGTTCCGTGCGCGTGACGGGTCTGCAGGGTGAAATCGACCGCATTCACCGAGAAATCACAGCTTTGGGGCCTGTCAATTTGGCGGCTCTGGACGAGTTGACCAGCTCGCGAGAGCGCAAGGTGTTCCTGGATTCACAATGCACCGATCTGACCGATGCCATGAACACGCTGGAAGACGCTATTCGAAAAATCGATGCCGAGACGCGTGAACTGCTGGGCGGCACGTTCAAAATCGTCAACGAGCACTTCAGTCGGATGTTTCCCGAGTTATTTGGGGGCGGCAATGCCCGCCTGGTCATGACGGGTGATGAGATTCTGGATGCGGGTGTCCAAGTGCTGGCTCAGCCTCCGGGCAAAAAGAACCAGACGATCCACCTGCTTTCAGGTGGCGAAAAAGCCCTGACTGCAATTGCCTTGGTCTTTGCGATTTTTCAGCTCAATCCGGCACCTTTTTGTTTGCTCGATGAGGTGGACGCACCGCTGGACGATGCCAACACCGAGCGTTATGCCAAGTTGGTCAAGGGCATGGGCAAGGAAACCCAGTTTTTGTTCATCAGCCACAACAAGATCGCCATGGAGATGGCGGAGCAGTTGATTGGTGTGACCATGCAAGAGCAGGGCGTTTCCCGCATTGTTGCTGTGGACATGGAGTCCGCAGCGTCATTGGCCGACGTGGCCTGAGGAAGTTATGGCGGATTCTTTGAGTTCTTTGCAAGTGAGTTTGGCCGCCATTGGCGGGCTGACGGTGGTGGCTGTGGTGGCCTACAACTATTGGACTTCGCGTCAAAATGTCCCCAAGCAAGCCGAACCCTACACCGAGCCGACGGGACTGCAACCTGCCGGTTCATTGGCCAACGGCCAGGCGATTGAGCCGGTCCTGACCGATGATTTTGTCGCTTTGTCGACGTCTGACAAAAAACCGCATTTGGATGCCTTGATCGATGTGATATCAAGCATTGAAGTGGAGCAAGCCGTGCCTGCCCAATTGGTATTGGCCGCCTTGCCGCCCACGCGTCGCGTCGGCACCAAAGCCTTTCATATCGAGGGATGTTGTCAGCTTCATGGGCAGTGGGAGCCTATTCAGCTGGGGAAACGTTATGTGGCTTTTCAAGCGGGTGTGCAGTTGGCCAATCGGATGGGTGCACTCAACGACATCGAATTTTCTGAGTTTGTAGTCAAAACTCAAGCTTTTGCGGATGCGATCGGGGGGACCGCCCACTTCAGCGACATGATGGAGGAAGTGGCCCGTGCTCGAGAACTCGACCAATTCGCCAGTGCTCACGATGTTCAATTGAGCTTCACGCTTTGTGCACGATCGGCCGCCTGGAGTTCAGGTTATATCCAGCAACATGCAACACGTTTGGGTTTTGTCATGGGCCTGATCCCTGGGCGCATGGTGCTGACTTCTGAGCAAGCAGGGGCCCCCTTGCTGTCACTGAGTTTTGACTCACAGGCAGCGATGGCCGAAGACCCGGCTTTGTCGGCGATCCGTGAGTTCACGTTGAGCCTGGATGTGCCCCAAATTGCTTTTGAAGATCGTCCTTTTGAACGCATGCGCGAAGTGGCTCGCTCACTGGCCGACAACATGGAAGGTGTGATCACCGACGGTGATGGGCAAGTCCTGAACGAGATGGCTCTTGACCAAATTGCCAGTGATTTGCAGGTGCTTTACGAGGCGCTCAATGCCCGTGAACTGTCTGCAGGCTCGCCTCAAGCGCGTCGCTTGTTTTCTTGAGGGTGTGGATGGATGAGCACCTCAAATTTTGACTTGTTTTCGGACGAGCCGATGACCGAGTCAGCCCCCCGCTCGGATACTGTCTCGCCACAACTCAGAGCCCAACAGTTGCGTGACTTGCTGCACCACCATGCGCACGCTTACTACACGCTTGACGCCCCTGAGTTACCCGATGCCGAATACGACCGGCTTTTTAGGGAACTTCAAGCCCTCGAGGCCACACATCCCGAGCTGCTGACGCCGGATTCACCCACGCAACGCGTAGGCGGGGCGGTGTTGGACGCTTTTCAGCAGGTCACACACCGCGTGCCCATGCTCAGCATTCGCACCGAAACCGATACCGAGGCCAGCGGTGCCGAAGCCTTTGACACCCGTATTCGCAAAGAGCTGGGCTTGGCCGAAACCGAGCCGCCAGTGAGCTATGTGGGTGAATTGAAGTTCGACGGATTGGCCATGAGTTTGCGCTACGAAGCAGGTGTGCTGGTGCAAGCGGCCACTCGGGGCGATGGTGAAACGGGCGAAGAAGTCACACCCAATATCCGCACCATTGGACAAATCCCTTTGCGCTTGCCTGCCGATGCGCCTGCAGTGCTGGAAGTGCGCGGCGAGGTTTACATGCGCCGGGATGACTTTGAAGCACTCAATGAACGCCAACGCCAGCGCATTGCAGCCGGCACCAAGGGCGAAAAGACCTTTGTCAATCCGCGCAACGCCGCAGCGGGCGCTGTGCGTCAACTCGACTCCGGCATCGCGGCCGAACGGCCACTGAGTTTTTTTGCCTATGGACTGGGTGACATGACCCCATCGTCTGAAGGGGGGCCGACATGGACCACCCACTACGCCATGCTCATGCAACTCAAGGCCTGGGGCTTTCCGGTTGCCCAACAAACCTCTCGTGTGCAGGGCGCATCTGGTTTGGTGGCATTCCACCAGCGCATTGCCGCTGAGCGCGACGCTTTGCCTTATGACATCGATGGCGTAGTCTACAAAGTGGACGATCTGGCACTGCAAACGCGATTGGGTTTTGTGACCCGGGAGCCGCGTTGGGCGGTGGCGCACAAATACCCTGCACAAGAAGAAATGACCACCGTGCTGGCCATTGATGTGCAGGTGGGGCGTACCGGCAAGCTCACGCCCGTGGCCAAACTCAACCCGGTGTTTGTCGGTGGCGTGACGGTCACCAATGCCACTTTGCACAACGAATTAGAGGCCCGCCGCAAAGATGTGCGAGTAGGCGACACGGTCATCGTGCGGCGTGCGGGGGATGTGATCCCGGAAGTGGTGTCGGTGGTCCTGGAGCGACGCCCCCCTGATGCGCCGCAGTTCACCATGCTCGACCACTGCCCTGTTTGTGGAAGTCTGGCCGAACGGGAAGAGGGCGAAGCGGACCACCGTTGCACGGGGGGACTGTTTTGCAGCGCTCAACGCAAGCAGGCCATCTGGCACTTTGCCCACCGCCGGGCGATGGATGTGGATGGCTTGGGTGACAAATTGGTGGATCAACTGGTCGATGCGGGCCATGTCAAAACCTTGGCCGACCTCTACCACCTTCAATTGGAAACCTTGTCGGGCATGGACCGCATGGCCGAAAAATCGGCGCTCAACCTTTTGGAAGCCTTGGAGAAATCCAAAACCACGACTTTGGGGCGTTTTCTGTTCAGTTTGGGGATTCGCCATGTGGGCGAGGCCACGGCCAAAGAGTTGGCCCGCCATTTTGGGCAGCTCGACGCCATCATGGCGGCCAGTGAAGATGCCTTGTTGCAAGTGGCTGATGTGGGCCCGGTGGTGGCGCACAGCATTCGCACCTTTTTTGACCAGGTTCATCACCGAGAAGTGGTCCAGGCCTTGCGCGATGCCGGTTTGAACTGGGCAGAAGGTGAGGCTTTGGCCCCCACCGAAATGCCCTTGGCAGGCATCACCGTGGTGTTGACGGGCACTTTGCAGAGCATGGGCCGCGACGAAGCCAAGGAAAAACTGGAAGCCTTGGGTGCCAAAGTGGCAGGGTCAGTGAGCAAAAAAACCCACTATGTGGTGGCTGGTGCCGAAGCGGGTAGCAAGCTTGACAAGGCACAAGCGCTGGGTGTGCCCGTTCTTGGCGATGAAGGTTTGGCGCTGTTGTTGGCGGGGCAAAAACCCTGAGCTTCAATCGTCTTCAGCCGCGCTGATTTCCGGGAAAAGCACTTCGGTGAAGCCAAACCGGTTGAAGTCACGCACCCGCATGGGATAAAGCTTGCCGATCAAGTGGTCGCATTCATGCTGCACCACCCGGGCATGAAAACCATCGACGGTGCGGTCAATGGGCGTGCCTTGTTCAGCAAATCCTGTGTAACGTATGCGCGACCAGCGAGGCACCACACCCCGCAAGCCGGGGACTGACAGGCAACCTTCCCAATCTTCTTCCTGCGTCGCATCCAGCGGCGTGATCACCGGGTTGATCAGCACCGTGCGCGGCACCAGAGGACGGCCGGGGTAGCGCGGGTTCACGCTTGAGCTGCCAAAAATCACCACTTGAAGGTTCACCCCTATTTGCGGCGCCGCCAAACCTGCGCCATTGACACTGGCCATGGTGTCTTGCATGTCAGCGATCAACGCGTGCAGCTCAGGGGTGTCAAAGGCGGTCACGGGTTCGGCCATGCGCAGCAAACGCACATCGCCCATTTTGAGGATCTCTCGAACAGTCATGGCCAAGGTCTCACATGAAAAAATAAAAAAACACGATCATTTGCGTTCGCCGAAGCCCATCGGCGCGGCCAATGGGTCGACCCGATGCATCGTACAGCCGATCGCCATCGATGCGCCCCATGAGCGAGCCCGAAGCGCTGTAAAGCCGTTCACCATCAATGCGTCCAATTGGGCTGCCCGAGGCGCTGTACACGCGGGTGCCATCGATGCGGCCCAGCTGCCGGCCCGCAGCGTCATAAATGCGCTCGCCGTCCACCCGGCCTAACTGCTGCCCCGATCCGTTGTAAAAACGTTCGGCATCCACCCGCCCCAATGCCCGCCCGCTGCTGTCAAACATGCGCTGGGCCACAGCGGTGGGCATCAGCAGGCTCCATACAAGCAAGGCTGTGATCAGGTGTGGCGTCATCGGCAGACAATCGCAGAGGTTGAAGAAACGTTGTCCTTGCAAACACTTGAAAAAATCTGGCTTCAAATGGGTGCAGGCGCATGGACTGACTGTAAACCCAGCTCTCATGAAATTGGACGATCATTTCAAAAATCAAAGCGGGGACGCAGCACCACAGCGTTAGGGCGAGGCCCTTTGGAATGGACGGTCTTCAAGACACTCTCGAGGAGCGCATGAGAAGATCGCCTGATCCATGAACGCAGAAAACCACTTATTTCCCGCGCCGCAGCCACCCCAAGCCCTTGGCCCCCATGGCACTTCGCCCGATTGGGCGGCCATTTGGCAGGGCCTGGATGCCGAAGTGTTGGACCATTTGAAAAGCGCTGTGCAGGCCATGCCCGACAGTGATTTGGTGGCGGGTGCCAAACAGTTGCCCGAGCTGATGCAGGGCCTCAAGCAAGACAAACCCAACACCGATTTGCTGCGCCAACGCGTGCTGGCCAAGATGCAGCTCAAAACGCTGCCGCCTTTGGTTTTGGAGTTGCTCAGAAGTGCCACTTTGTCCGAGCCGCTGCTGGCCGTGCTGAGCGACAAGGCGATTGAACAGGGTTTGGCGGCCTTGATGGAGCGCTTTGGCCGCGTGCCGGTGCTGGCAGCGATGTGGCTCGATGAGCGCGATTCGGTGCGGGCCTTGGCCCAATCGTGCGCCCCTGCCCACACCAAACCCAAGCTGGGCAAGCCCAAGACGGAAGAAACTTTCAAGCAGCGCTTCAAGCCTTTGCTGACCGTGCTGCAGCCGGTGCTGGCAGATGTGCCCTACGAGCCGCCCACAGCCCGCCCCAACACGCGTCAGATCCCAGCCGCTGCGGCGGCGCAGCCCCAAACCCGCGAGCAAGCCGAGCGCGAGATCCGGGCCAGTTCTTTGTTCAAGCAGGTGCAGCGCGAGCGCAACGAGTTGCAGGACGAACGCGATGGCGTGATGCGCCAACGCGACAAGCTGAGCAAGGACGTGCAGGCGCTGGACGAACAACTCAAGGCGGCGCGTGCGCGGCTGGCCGAGGTGGAGGGCGATTGGCGCACGCGGGTGGCGCAGGGCATTGCCGATGGCTTGAACAAGCGCATGGCGCCGTGGCTGACGGCCAGTGAGGCCTTGGCCTTGCCGGTGTCACACCAGGCCGATCCGCTGGAGCGGGCCCGGCAATTGCTGGCGCGGCAGGCGCAAGAGGACAAGCGTTTCGGCACGCGCCGCGACGTGGGGCAGCAACTGGCCGAGGCACAGCGCTTGCTGGCGGCGCTGCAAGAGGCGCAGGTCGAGGCTTTGCGGCCCCTGCCTCAGTTGGCCGAGGAACAACGTGCGCTGGCCACCCACATCGAGGCCTTGCAGGCGCGGCTGGCGCAAAGCTCGATCCAGCCCACGCGCCAGCCCGTTCGGCAACTGGGGCAGGCGCTGCTGGCCATCCACGACATGGACGAGTTGCAGGAGAAAAAACGTCAGGTGGAGCGCAGCATGCTGGCCGATGCCTGGAGCATGGCCATGTGCCAGCAGGCCTACGATGCGCTGGACAGGCGAGCCATGCAGATTTATGACCTGCACCACCCGGCCACTGGCGTGCACAAAGACGAACACCCGCCCGTCACGCCCAAGCAGCATTTTGAGCACGCGCTGCGCCATGCGCGGCCGATTCGGCTGATCATCGATGGGCACAACCTGCTGCCCAAGCTCAAACCCTTGATTGGGGCCGAGTATTTTTCTGCCGAACAAGGGCCCAATGCGCGGGCTCGGGCTTTGCTGATCGAGCGGGTGCAGCGCCTGACCGAGCTGCACCCACTGCTCAGCGCCGACATTGTGTTTGATGGCCCGGATGACCAACACTGGAGCGAGACCGAGAGCTTGCGGGTGTGGTTTTCTGGCGGGCAGGGCAGCGACCGGGCGGACGGTCGGATTTTGGAGGCGCTGCAGGCACAGCTGCATCTGGGGCAGCGTTTTCAGGGTCAAGATGTGGCTTGCTTCGTGGTCACCGAGGACCGTGATTTGCGGCTCAAATCCCAAGTCTTGAAGGCCATGGTGGTCTCACCATTGGAGATGTGGGCCATGGTGTATTGAGGCTGAAGTGGTGCTTGATCGTGAGGTTCTTGTGAAGGCTTGATCGAGAAGCCAAGCGCACATTCGGGTGCTGGAGCCTATTGTTTCGGCCCTGTGAAGTTTTCAAGGGTCAAAGATTTTGCAGGTCGGCGGCTTCAGCCCCGACATGCAGCCTGCGCCAAAGCCAGCAATGTCGGGGCTGAAGCCACCGACCTACGAGATGAAATTTTTCACAGATTTCAAACTTCAGCGTGCCGGATCAATAAGCTACGGGCGATGGGCGTGGTACACGCCCCTCATCAACCCTCCGCAGCGAGCGAATTTTCAAGGGCGTTGTGTGCACACCGCGGCTTGCGCTTGCTGCAGGCTTTGCCGCCTGGGCAGTGGGCTTTGTTGCAACCACTGCTCCAGGTCTTGCAGCACTTCTCGGGTTTGCAGTTGGCGCGTCAACAGGTGCCAGCCTTCGGGATAGACCACAAAGTCCAGCGCTGCGCTGGGGGCGCCTGCGGCGTTCAGGTGCGTCAGCCAGTCGCACACGGGCGATGGCGGGATGATCCGGTCGCGGAGGCCATACAGCACCAAGCTGCGCTGTGGCGGCGAGGTGCTGAGGTTTTGGGCGCGGCCCATCAGCTGAGTCACCCCGGCCAAGCTGCTGACGCGGGTGGCTTTGATGAAGAGCGGATCGCGCCCAAGTTCGCGCGAGACCTCGGGGTCGTTGGTGGGGGTGATGCCCAAAGACTGCACGCCCCGACCGGTGAACACCATGTCGGGGGCGACGGCGTTCATGAATTGCAGGCTGAGCCGCTGGTACCAGGGCATACT
Source organism: Limnohabitans sp. WS1 (assembly GCF_003063265.1). Classification (GTDB taxonomy): domain Bacteria; phylum Pseudomonadota; class Gammaproteobacteria; order Burkholderiales; family Burkholderiaceae_C; genus Limnohabitans_A. The sequence goes on along the minus strand of NZ_NERU01000008.1, from coordinate 89,791 downwards.
GTTCGCGCCCCAGACGGCGGGAGCCTTCAGCACAATGTGGTCGGCCATCAAACCGGGTGTTTCAGCCGCTGCCACCCACACCAAAGCGCCGCCCATGCTTTCGCCAATGACCGTCAGCTGCAAGCCGGGATGCCGAACCCGCAATTGCGTGGCGATGTGGCGCAGGTCGGCCAGAAGCGTGTCTGTGCCGGGCCAGATGCCTGGCTTGGTGTTGGCCCCAAAGCCGCGTTGGTCGTAGGCGTAAACCGTGGCACCGAGTTCACCCGCCAGGTGCTGCGCCAGGGGCTCGAAAGCCTTGCTGTAGTCGTTGAAGCCATGCACGCCCAGCACGATGTGCCTGGGCGTGGGTGTGGCCCAGACCCGTGCGCTCAGGCTTTGGCCACCGGGCAAGTCAAAGTGCATGGGCCTGGCCGGCAGCACTTGGGCGGGGGTGATTTTGTCGGCGATGACAGCCACACGCGATGGGGGTGTGGTGGCGCTGCAGCCGGCCAACAGCAGCAGGCCCCAAGCGCAGACCAAGTGCTTGGCTTTGATCTGGAGGGAACTGAGGTGTGTCATGAGCAGGTCAGTGGCTGATTTTTGAGCTGGGGCCATCGTCAACCCCACACCTCTTGGCTTCACAGGACTTTGAGTTTGTCCAGTGCCGCACTCAGGGTTTCGTCGGTTTTGGCAAAGCAAAACCGGATGACTTTTTGGTCAAAGCCATTGCCATAAAAGGCCGACAGGGGGATGGCAGCCACACCCATCTCGGCCGTCAGCCATTGGCAAAAGTCGGCTTCGCTCAAGTTTTTCTCGGGCACTTTCAGCTCCGAAATGTCGGCGCACTGGAAATAGGTGCCTTCGCCAGGCAGCAGCTTGAAGTGGGTTTTCGCCAAGCCATCTCGAAACAGGTCACGCTTGCGTTGGTAAAACGCAGGCAACTGCAAATAGGGCGCAGGGTCGGCCATGTAGCGGGCCAGGGCGTGCTGCATGGGAGTGTTCACGGTGAACACCATGAATTGGTGCACTTTGCGCAGCTCAGCCGTGTAGTCGGCGGGGGCGGCCACGGTGCCGACCTTCCAGCCGGTCACATGGTAGGTTTTGCCAAAGCTGGAGACGATGAATGCCCGTGCGGCCAGGCCCTCAAAATGCGCGGCGCTCCAGTGCTGCAGCGGGGCATAGACCATGTGTTCGTAGACCTCGTCGCTGATCAGCACCACGTTGGTGGGGGCCAGAATCTCTTGAAGGGTCAGCATTTCCTCGCGCGTCCACACCATGCCGCTGGGATTGTGCGGGGTGTTGATCAAGATCGCGCGGGTGCGTGGGCCGATGGCGGCGCGGATTCGGTCGAAGTCCGGCCTGAAGCTGCCAGGGGTCAGCGGCACACGCACCACGCGGCCACCGGCCAGTTCGATGTTGGGCACGTAGCTGTCGTAGCAGGGTTCAAGCACGATGACCTCGTCGCCGAGGTGAACGATGGCCAAAATGATGGCCAAGATGGCTTGTGTGGCCCCGGCGGTGACGGTGATTTCAGTGGCCGGGTTGTAGCGTCGACCGTAGAGGGTTTCGATTTTGCTGGCCACGGCTTCGCGCAACGGGGCCACACCGGGCATGGGCGGGTACTGGTTGAGGCCCTCACCCATGGCGTCGTTCACCAACTCGGTCAACCGCGGGTCACACGGAAAGTCCGGGAAGCCCTGGCCGAGGTTGACGGCTTTTTTTTCGGCGGCCAAGGCCGACATGACGGTGAAGATGGTGGTGCCCATGTGGGGCGCTTTTGAAATGAGGGTGGGGCTGTTGGCGTTCATGTGCAAAGGGATGAGGCGTTTTTCAGAGTTCGTAGTCGTTGACGTGGCCGGTCATGGCTTTGGCGATCAGTGGTGCGGTCAGGCGATCGCTCAGCAGTTCGGCAAATTGGTAGACAAATTGGCGCAAATAGGCCCCGCGCTTGAAGGCCACTCGGGCCACGTTCATGCCCAGGAGTTGACCCAAGGGGCGCACGGCCAAGTCTTTGACCGGGTCGTCCTGCACGGCCATTTCGGCCACGATACCAATGCCAAGCCCCAAGCGCACATAGGTTTTGATGACGTCCGAGTCGATGGCTTCCAGCGCGATGCGGGGGGTGATTTTTTTGGCCGCAAAGGCTTGGTCAATGCGGCTGCGTCCAGTGAATGAGGGGTGGTAAGTGATGAGCGGTTCGCTGGCAATGTCTTCCAAAGACAGTGAAGTTTTTGCAGCAAGCGGATGGTCCAGCGGCAGCACCAGCACGTGTTGCCATTCGTAGCAGGGCAGGGTCACCAAGTCTTCGTAAGCCGAGAGCGATTCGGTGGCGATGCCGATCTCGGCCGTGTCATCGAGCAGCATTTTGGCCACTTGGTCGGGTGCGCCTTGGTGAAGGCTGATGTTGACCTTGGGGTATTTGTCGCGCAGTTTGGCCACGGGCAGGGGCAAAACATAACGCGCTTGGGTGTGGGTGGTGGCAATCGACAGGGTGCCACTGTCTTGTGCACTGTAATGGTCACCGATTTTGCGTAAATTGCCGACTTCGCGCAGGATCAGTTCAATGCTGCGCAGCACCTGTTCACCGGGTTCCGTGATGCGCTTGAGTCGCTTGCCATGGCGGGCAAAAATTTCGATGCCCAGCTCCTCTTCAAGCTCAATGATGGCTTTGGACACACCCGGTTGAGAGGTGTGGAGCGCTTTGGCCGTTTCAGTGAGGTTGAGATTGCGCCTAGCAGCCTCTTGAACAAAGCGAAATTGGTGAAGGTTCATATGCTAATCGTCATATTGATTCACACCATTATGCTTTATTGGGTCTATTGGTCCTTGCCAGAGCCACCCGCGATGTCGGCCATGAGCTGCGTCATCGCGGGGTGCTCGCCGATGGGCGGCATCAACTCAAAGGCCATTTGGGGGTAGGCTCGGACCAAGTCCTTGACCAGCAAGGGCAAATCTTCTCTGGCGTGACGTCCCACGCCTAAAAACATGGGAACGATGCGCAAATGCTCGATGCCTTGTTTCATCATCTGTTCAACGGTTTCAGGCAGGTCCGGTTGGGTCAACTCCAAAAAAGCGCAGGCCACGGCGATATCGGCATGTTGCTCCAGCATGCGTCGAGCCACCGCGTCCATGGGCAGTCTCCAAAGTGGATCGCGCGAACCATGTGCAAACAAGATCACGCCTGTTTTGATGTTGTCTTTTTGAGTCATCGCCTGAGCACCATCCACCAAAAAGCAGCCAAGGATATGGCGCTGTAAATCAAAGCCGGTGCTGCTGAAGTCAGCAACGGTTGCCAGTTTTGTAAATTACCAATGTGACCGAAAACATTGTTGAGCAAGGAAAAGCTGATGCCTGCAAGTACGCCACCAAAAACGTGGCCGGCAATCTGGCCAGAACGGAAGTGCAAGTAAGCAAAGGGCAGGGCGAGGACCAGCATCACCAAGCAGCTCAATGGGTAAAAGACCTTGCGCCAAAATTCAATTTCGTAGCGCTGAGCATTTTGGTTGTTGCTGGACAAATGCCGCATGTAATGGAACAGATCCCAGGTGCTCATGGTGTCCGGACTGAGCAAGGCAGCGGCCACCATGTCTGCGCTGATGGTGGTCTTCCACATCCACTGGGCGTGTTGCTGGGCTTGGTATCTTTCGAGTCCACTTGCAGGCTCTTGTTGCAGTGTTTTTTCTTGCACCTGTTTCAATTGCCATTCGTTTGGCAAGATTTCCCCTGTTGCCGCTGTGGTGATGGAGAGCAAGCGGCCTTGGCTGTTGAAGGCATGAATGCGAATGTCTTGCATGTGGGTAATGCCATCAAACCGTCGCACATTGACTGCAAATTGTTGCTGGCCCTGTTTTTCCTTGAGCCATGCACCGGTTTGACCGACGGTCAAATTGCCCTGAAATTTGGTTTTGATCTGTTGGGCCTGGCGTTCGGCCCAAGGCGATGCGTAATCACCAAAGAAAAAAGTCAAACTTACAAAAATCAAACCGAGTTGGAAGAGCATGTTCAGTGCCGTCCATGGCGCGAGTCCCCCGGTTCGCAGGATTGTGAATTCGGAACTTTGTGCCAAGCGAGCCATCACAAAAATGCTGCCAATCAAAACTGAAATGGGCAGCAACTCGTAAAGATGGTTGGGCGTTTTGAGGGCAATGAACAGCAAGGCATGCTGCATGCGATAGCCTTGAGCTGCATACCGGTCCAGGGCTTGGAGCTCGTCGACCAGGTCAAAAAACAAAAACAAGGATAAAAAACCAGCCAACACAAATAAAACGGCACGCAAAATTTCGCCATGCAACAGGGTTCGCACCGTTTTCATGCGGCACCTCGTGTCGGCACAACAAGACGCCACAGGCTTAGCCAAGTCCAGTTCATGTGCCTCAAAGTCAGCCATATGCAGGCCAACAGCAACATGCCGCCATGCAGTTGAATCATGTAAGGGGCAAAGCCCACACGCCCATTCGCAATCCAGTTTTGTCCCACATTCAACAGGTTGTAGTAGGCAATGAACACAAACAAAGCCAAACCCAAGTGGTAGCTGCGTCCCGCTCGGGGATTGACGGCCGACATGGCCAAAGCGACCAACACCAAATTGATGCCCGCAAGACTCAAGCCCAAACGCCATGACAACTCGCCTTGGTGCACAGGCGTGAAGTCACGCATCAATTCAAGTGTGGATTTCAAACGGCTGTTGCTGCGGTCCCCAGCCACCACAGCGCCGGAGTCGATCAGCAATTGGTATTTTTCAAATTGAGTCAAGCGGGTTTCTCCGGTGACCAAATCCGTGAGCCATTGCTGCCCCTTTTCAAGCAGCAAAAATCGGTCAGAACCCAGCAATTCGATGCGTCCCTGGGTTGCCGTGGTGACGCTTTCCGTGTTGCCATCGCGGCTCGATACAAAAACATTGTTGCCCCATTGTTGTCCGGGGCTGTCTTTGTCGATAAAAAAGACCCGGTTGCCTCCCGCCGACTCTTGGAACTGACCGGGCGCAATGCGTTCTACGTCATTGCGTTTTTCAAAGCGTTGCTTGAGGTCTTGAATTTGCTGATTGCTCCAAGGCCAAATGAACAAAGCCAGCACAGCAATCATGGTCAAAATGGGCCAAGTGAATCGAAACAGGGGGCGAATAAAGTTGCCCAGTCCTCGCCCACTGGAAAACCAGATCACCATTTCACTGTCTGCATACATGCGCGACAGGGTGGCGACCACAGTGATGAATAAACTCAATGTGGCTATTGTGGTCAATTGTCCCAGCACACTCAGGCTCATGACCAACACCACATCAGAAGGGTTGACACTGCCACGACTGGCTTGCCCCAGCGTCCGGATCAAAGTGATGGTCATCACAATGGTCACCAGAATCACCAGTGCAGCACCAAAATTGCGTGCAAGGTCTTTGCGCAGGGTGGAATGGAATAACATTGGCAAAAAGGAAAAGCGCAATTATGAACTTCGAAATCCAAAAGCGGTCGCTCTTATCGGTCACACAGGGCGAATTGGACGGTTTGATGATTTTGTGGCCTGCAGCCACTTTGCCGGATACCGCTGCAAAAGACCCCATTTCGCGTCTTTTGGCGGGAGCCTGCAAAAAGGGAGATTTTGAGCTCAAACCCAACTGCACTTTGGCTCTTTATGCTCACCCAGAGATCAAAGCCCGTCATGTGGTGGTCGTTTGCAGTGCAGACAACACGCCCGCAGCCGTTCGTGCTGCCATGCAAGCCGCTTGGTCGTGCTTGAAGTCCTTCAAAATCAAGCATTTGGGCATTCACGCGGTTGGCGAATGCCCCGCGCACAGCATTCAAGCGGCCCTGGTCAGTCTGGCCGAGGCCACCTACAGTTATGGCACCACCTTGAGTCAACCCAAGTTGCGCAGCCTCAAGCAAGTGCAGGTCAGTTTGGCCTCGGTACAAGCCGATGCGGTGGACAGTGTGGCTTACGCACAGGCCTTGGTCAGCGGTATTGAAGTGGCCAAAGAGTGGGCCAATCGTCCTGCCAACCATGCGACCCCCACACACTTGGCCCAAGCGGCTCAAAACATCGCGACCGGTCGATCTTTCAAGTGTGAAGTGCTAGGCCCCAAAGAAGTGGCCAAATTGGGCATGGGGGCTTTCATGGCGGTGGCCCAAGGCGCATCCGAGCCTTTGCGTTTTATCGTGATGCGCTACAACGGTGCCGCTGCAGCCCAAGCGCCCGTTGTGTTGGTTGGCAAAGGCATCACCTTTGACACCGGCGGTATTTCCATCAAGCCAGCGCCTGAGATGGACGAAATGAAATACGACATGAGTGGTGCAGCCAGTGTTTTGGGGGTTTTCAAAGCTTTGGGCGAAATCCGGCCAAGCATCAACGTGGTGGGGCTGATTCCGGCCACTGAAAACATGCCTGACGGACTGGCCGTTAAACCGGGTGATGTGGTCACCAGCATGAGCGGTCAAACCATTGAAATCCTCAACACCGACGCGGAAGGTCGTTTGGTGCTTTGTGATGCTTTGACCTACGCTGAGCGATTTAAACCCAAGGCGGTGATCGATATCGCCACACTGACAGGCGCGTGCGTCATTGCTTTGGGTGCGGTCCGCTCAGGTTTGTTCTCCAGCAACGACCCACTTGCTCAAGAGATTTTCCAAGCCGGCGAAACGTCTGGCGATGCTTGCTGGCGCATGCCCTTGGACGACGACTACGCCGAAGGTTTGAAATCCAAATTTGCGGACGTTGCCAACGTGGCGGGTCGTGCTGCGGGGTCGGTCACGGCGGCCAAATTTTTGCAACGCTTTGCCAAGTCGTTTGCTTGGGCGCACCTGGACATCGCTGGGACAGCTTGGCGCAGTGGGGCCGCAAAAGGCGCAACGGGTCGCCCTGTGGGTCTGCTCTTGCAGTATTTGGTGTCCGCTGCCAAAACGACCCCTCAAAAGTCAGCCAAAGCCAAAGCCAAGGTCAAGCCCAAATCCGCTTGAACAGAGTCAAGCTGTCTGAGTGCATACCCCGAATGACGCGCATTGAATTTCATTTCAATACCCAGGAACGTCTGGTGCACACCTGTCGTTTGTTGCGCAAGGCCCGGTCGCAAGGCTTTAGAGTTGGTGTTGTTGGTGAACCCAGCACATTGCAACGCTTGAATCAAGCGCTGTGGTCCTTTTCTGAGACGGAGTTTTTAGCGCACTGCACGGCTGAAGATCCGCCTTTGGTGCAAGAAGCCAGCGCATTGTTTTTGGGCGAACAAGCCATGCACAGGCCTGATTTGACCGTTTTGGTCAATTTGGGCGACCAAGTGCCTGCGGCCTATGAACGGTTTGAACGCTTGATCGAAGTCGTTGCCAACGACGAGCATGGCCGCTCAGAGGCGAGAAATCGGTGGAAATATTACAAAGCCCAGGGATTTGATCTGGTACAGCACGATCTTTCAAAAAAGTCTGAAACATGAGCGCCACCAGCATCGAAAAAAATGCCGCCCATCAGCCATCTGAGCCGATTCCTTTGCTGACGGACCGCCTGCAAGTGGGTACTTTCCCAGTGGCATTAGGGCTGGCACTGGATGCCCGGATGGCGGAAAAACAAGCGCTGTTCGATTTGTCAGGAACCTTGCTTCAGAACTTGCGGCCCGAGTTGGACCGCTTGACGGCGCAATTGGTGGAACAAACCCTCCAAGAACTTTGGCGCAAGCGCAGTGAAAGTTACCAAAATAGACACCTATAACCGTTTTCTTCGTGTGAATTTTGGTTTTCCCTGAGCCACAAGGTGTCGTTTTTGAAGTATCTTTAGAAGTTGCTTGATTGAAGCAATTTATTCTTCGGAGTTTCTATGACATTTTCTGGTAATCGTTCATTGACCGTTGTGGCTGTCGCTGTAGCTGCTGTTGTTTTGGCTGCTTGCGGCAAAAAAGAAGCCCCTGTGGCTGACGTTCAAGTGATCAAAATTGGTCACGTCGGCCCCGTCAGTGGTGCGATCGCCCACTTGGGCAAAGACAACGAAAATGGCGCTCGCATGGCCATCGAAGAGCTCAATGCTGCAGGCCTGAAGATTGGCGACAAGGCTGTCAAATTCGAATTGTTGGCTGAAGACGATGCCGCCGACCCCAAACAAGGCACCGCTGCTGCTCAGAAGCTGGTTGACGCCAAAGTCAACGGCGTGATTGGTCACCTGAACTCAGGCACCACCATTCCCGCTTCGCAAATCTACAACACCGCTGGCATTCCTCAGATTTCCCCATCGGCCACCAACCCCAAGTACACCCGTCAAGGTTACGCAGGTGCTTTCCGTGTGGTGGCCGACGACGTGCACTTGGGTGGTACCTTGGGCAAATACGCTGTGGAAACCCTCAAAGGTAAAAACATTGCCGTCATTGACGACCGTACCGCGTATGGCCAAGGTGTGGCTGAAGAGTTCAAAAAAGGTGCTACTGCTGCTGGCGGCACCATCGTGGGCCACGAATTCACCACCGACAAAGCTTCTGACTTCAACTCCATCCTGACCACGCTCAAAGCCAAGAAGCCTGATGTCGTGTTCTTTGGCGGTATGGATGCCGTTGCTGGCCCGATGCTGCGTCAGATGAAGTCCTTGGGCATTCAAGCCAAATTCATGGGCGGTGATGGCATCTGTACAGCTGAATTGGCCAAATTGGCCGGCGACGCCATGAAAGACGAAGCGGTGGTTTGCGCTGAAGCCGGTGGTGTCGAAGGCGAGCAGAAAGTTGGCATGGACAAGTTCCGCGCTGACTTCAAGGCCAAGTACAACGCTGACGTGCAGGTGTACGCTCCTTACGTCTATGACGCCGTCAAGATCATGGCCACTGCCATGGTCAACGCAGGCTCTGCTGATCCAGCCAAGTACCTGCCCGCACTCAAGAGCATCACTTACAAAGGCGTGACCGGCGACATCTCCTTTGATGAAAAAGGCGACGTCAAGAATGGTGCTTTGACCATGTACACCTACAAAGGTGGCGAGCGTTCACAGATCGCTGTGGTTCGTTAATTGACCACGATCCCCGAGTCAATCGGGGATCTTGTTCATGTCTTGGTTGCCAAGACATGAAACGTCAAGATGAAAAAAAGCCTGCACATGTGCAGGCTTTTTTATTTTCTGGCGGAGCAGGCGTCCGCCTTCTAGTTGTCTGTTGATGTATTTTTATGCCTTCGTAAGTTGTTGTCCCCTATGAAGAATTTTTATCCGTAGTCTTCCAATGTCCTCCAACGTCTCATACAATCGCGTAAAGGTTGGCGGGAACATTGGGGGGTTATCGGTATGCCAAAGATTACAAAGGTTCTAACAGCACTGGAGGTCGGTCGGATCAAAGAGCCGGGCGTTCATCTGGTCGGCACAGTGGCCGGATTGGCCCTCAGTGTGTCGCCAACGGGGTTAGGCCGCTCATGGCTGCTGCGCACCATGGTTCACGGTAAGCGCCGTGAGTTTGGTTTGGGCTCATTTCCCGAGGTGACGTTGGCCATGGCCCACCAAAAGGCCCGTGACATGAAAGACAAGCTTTCGAAGGGCATCGACCCGGTGCAGGAAAAGCAAGAGGCAGCCCGCCGCCTGTTGGCCACCAGCTTCTTGAACAAGACCTTCACTGAATGCTGTGTGTCATACGTGTTGGCCCACGGTGCAACATGGCGCAATGCCAAGCACCGCCAACAATGGGAAAACACACTCGCCACCTATGCCGCCCCAATCATCGGGCAACTGCCAATTGATGCCGTGGACACTGCGGGAGTGATGGCAGTGCTGCAACCGATATGGGTCACCAAGACCGAGACGGCAACCCGCATACGCGGCCGCATTGAACAGGTGTTGGATTGGGCCACGGTACAGAAGATGCGCCAGGGCGAAAACCCCGCACGCTGGAAAGGGCACCTGGACAAGCTGTTGCCCAAGCCTTCCAAGGTCTCCAAGGTTGAACACCACAAAGCGCTGGCCTACACCGACATGGGCGCTTTCATGCCTAAGCTGCTGGAGGTGAAGGGCATGGGAGCGCTGGCGCTTCGCTTCACGATTTACACCGCCGCCCGATCTGGTGAGTGCCGTGGTGCCCGTTGGTCAGAGTTTGACCTGGATGCCGGTGTCTGGACTGTGCCGGCCGAAAGGATGAAGGCAGGCCGTGAACATCGCGTTCCCTTGAGTGCTGAGGCGCTTGATCTGCTGAAGGACATGCCGCGGCTGGATGGAACAGACCTGGTCTTTTGGGGGCCAAGTAAGCGCGAGTTGAGCGATATGACCCTTTCCGCTGCATTGCGGCGCATGGGCATGAGTGAGACCGTGCACGGTTTCAGGTCCACCTTCCGAGTGTGGGCAGCTGAACGTACTGTCTTTCCCCGGGAGATTGCAGAGGCGGCGCTGGCCCACACCAATGGCGACAAGGTTGAAGCGGCTTACCTGCGGAGTGACCACTTTGAAAAGCGCCGTCACCTGATGGACCAGTGGGCGAAGTTCTGCCACACACCCGTGAGCACCGCGCAAGTGGTTTCGATTGCTGAGGCCCGGGCGGCTTGATGAATACCGCCATGCCCTGGGGCGGATTGACCAGGGCAAAGGCGGGGCCTGAAGGTGCAGGAACACCAACAAGCCCCTGACCACACCAAGCATGGAGGCTTGAAATGGCTAATTTGGATCTTATAGCAGCACCTGACACCACCGATGTACTGGATGACTTGACCGCGAAATGTGCGCAGCTCCAAGCGTTGATGCTCATGACGCACGGGGAAGCTGGTGCATCGTTCAACAGCCTTGCTGACACTCACAGAGAAAACTTTTTGTGGCACTGCACATTGGTTGTTGATGAAATCAGCGAGCTGGCCTCGTCATTGAGCCCAGCAACCGTGCAGGTGCAGGCTTGAGTGGCGCTTACCCCGTCCAAGACTTTGCCGATGGGCGCGTCTTCGTGATTTCTGCGGGCGACAGTCGTAATCCGCTTGTGTGCGCTGATGACCACTTTGGCGTGCAACAAGCTGCTGATGGCCCGACATTCGTTGTTGTTGGCCAAGCTGTGACCGACCAGCGTTTGCAGCAAAGTCTGCCTGACCTGAGACGCTATGGCGTCACGCTTGAACAGCTTCAACAGGCGCGGGACCAGGTTCAGGCCTGATCTTTCCGTGCTGAGAACATTCAAACGAGGACACCTCAAACCCTTGGCGGTCATAGACAAACGATGAAGGGCAAGGCTTCGGCGGCTTAAAAGCGCTGACAACGTCCGTAAGATTGATCCAACAAACCAACAGGTTTGGGCCACGCCTAGCTGCGGACTAATTACCCGCAGTGAAAACCCGGTTCCTTGGCTGGGCTGGCGCTGGTTCCATTTTCAAGGACACGCCACAAGGGGCGCACATGAAGAAACCACACTCCGGCACGGGTGTCGAGGCCGTGACCATCCACCAAAGCGCCACTGAGTCGATGCGCGAGGACCGCAAGTTTGCTGAGTCCCGAAAGATCGACGCCATGATTCAGACCGTAGAAATGATCCCCGCCTCAGCGTATGGCCAGGCCCGAGCAAAGCGCCTGATTCGGAAAGCTGCCGACCACGGTGATGGTTGGTTGATGGCATCGGATTACAACGACATGACCGAGAAGTTGCGTGCGCTGTTCTGCAACGATTCATCCGCCGATCTGATGGCGGAAGATATACCGATGTTCCTCTCCCGCAAGCTAACCGGCCTGGATGGAAAACGCATGGGCGTAGATGATGCTGAGGCTGCGGGGCTGCTGCTGACCGATGGTGATGCCGTGCCCCTGCTGCGCCGCCTGCGTGGTGTGCACCTTGATGTCCTGAGGGCGCTGGCACTGGATTGCCGCAATGATGACCTGGTGCAGCTGATCGACAGGGATTGCCTGCTCAAGCTCACCGATGGTGCTTTGCCCGTCCAAGATGACGAGGATCAGCGCAAGAAGGTATCGGACGCTAATGTGCGCACCGCTTGGGCGGCAAGTGGGGGCAATAAGGCAAAGGCTGCTCGTTTGCTGGGCATAAACCGATTTGCCTTGACGAAGCGGCTCCGCAAGATAGGCTTGGATTTACCCGTAGCCTCCACGCAAACAAAACCGGAAATCGCAAAGAAACAGTCCTGGTGCCCTGCTCATTGACAGGTGACACCGTGGTGGCACCTTAACCACAAAGGTGTCACCCCCTCGCTGGAACCCGCATGGTTACTGGCTTCAAAGGGGGTATTGCTGGCACCTTGGTGTCACCCGAATCATTCACTTCATCCGCAGCCGTTGCGGGAATATTTGGAGTGGATTTATGAACTTTCTGAAAATCGCTGATGTTGCCGCTGCCCGTGGCGGCCAAGCCCGCAGCACTGTCTACATGGACATTTCCCTGGGCCTGCTGCCCAAGCCAGTCAAGCTCGGAGTCCGCGCCGTGGGTTTTCCGAAAGACGAGATCGACGCCGTTGTCGGTGCCGTGGCTTGCGGTGCATCCGATGACCAAGTGAAAGACCTGGTGAGCCGCCTGCACGCCCAGCGTGCCGAGCGACTGAAGTCAATCTTGGCATTGGCGTAAGGGGTGCGCCGTGAAACTCCCACCCACAAAAAGAAAAACCGTCGAACTCCCCAGCCAGACGGTTTTCCAAACGACACGCGATGCACCTTTGGTGCCCAATGATTATCACCCCACGCTGGTCAAGTTGGCAACTTTGGCAGCACTGCTTATGGTTCAGCTGGCCGGTGGTGTTGCACTGGTCGGTTTTTGGGTGTGGAGGTCGGTCAGTGCCTGATTTCCAAACCCCACCCGCAAAGCGCCGTTTCCTTCAGGGACTGGCCCGCAGCATGAGCGGCAATGCTGGTACCACCCAAGCCGCCCGCTTGCTGGAAGCCTTGAAGCATGGCCCGATCACCACGAACGAGTGCCGCCGCTTCTTGGATGTGTTCGACCCGGCCGCCCGCGTCCGCGACTTGCGCCACAAGTTGGGCCGCGATGCGATTGAGACCCACTGGCAGGGGTCGGTGACAGAGCAGGGCGTAACGCACAAAGTCGGCTTGTACTGCCTGGTTGTGAAAGGTGGTCCTCATTGAACGCGCCCACCGTCAAAGACTTCGCCACCGCCCAGGCCCAAGCCGCATTGCACGGCCTTGAGCTGGCGCTGGTGCACGCCGCGCCCGATGCCGAGCCCGTTTACATCCTGACCGGCCACGCCAACCGGGTAGACCTGACCGATTGGGCTCAGGTCACGGACTTCTTGAAGGGGACCCGTCATGGCTAAAACATCAAAACCAACAACCAGCGCCAGCAAAGCCGGTGCCATCGAGTTGGTCTCGGTCAAGGACAACCGCGCCTCCACAAGCAGCCGCACCGTAGCCGAACATTTTGGCAAGACACACCGGAACGTCACCCGGGCCATTGCCACCTTGCTGGGTCAGACCGGGGATGCTGATTTCAATGCGCTCAATTTTGAGCCGATTGAGTATCTTGACAGCCGTGGCCGCAAGCAAACTGAGTGGCTTATGTCAGAGCAGGGCTTTGCCTTGTTGGCTATGGGCTTCACCGGCCCCAAAGCTGTGGCCCTGCGCTTGAGTTTCATCAAGGCGTTTGAAGCTGCAACCCAGCGCATCCGTGAGCTTGAGAGTCGGCAAGCCGAACCAGGCTGGAAAGTTGCCCGCATTGACACCAAGATCGGCCACCACCTGATTGGCTTCGCGCTGAAGACTTCTCGCCAGATCGCTGGCAAAGACACCGAGGCCCACCACTACATAAACGAGGCGAAGCTGATCCGCCACGCCATGACGGGCACCCAGGAACCGCTTTGCCGCGACACCTTGGACCGTGACGAGCTGAAGATTCTGGCCCGCGTCGAGCACGCCAATGCAGAAATGATCGCAGTGGGCGAGGGGTACGCCATGCGCAAGGGTAAGTGTCGGGTGTTGGCATTGCAGTTGCTGTCCGACCTGGAACGCCGTGGCCGCTCACTGATCGAGCGTAACGGTCTTGGCCGTGGCCGCCTTACTGGAGTTTCACCATGAGCTTCATTGCAATCGTCACGGATGTGCCCGGTGCACATCCCCAGCTCTATTCCTACGTGTGGCTGCATTCATCAAAGCCAGCATCCAAAAAGCTGATCCTGCTGCGACTGGCCTTTATTTCATCCACAAGCCAGGAGCACCGGACAGAGGTGCAACTGGTCGAACTGGCACGCAACTGTGCAGTGTCTGTCCACCAGGTCAGAAAAACCATCGCTGATCTGTGTGCCGAGGGCTGTTTGGTACGGCGTGGCGTGTCAGCCTATGCCATCAATACTGCGCGTTTGATGGGCAGTCAAACTCAAGGGGACACCAAATGAGCAACACAGCATTGATGGCCGTGTGGCGCATTGAGGTGCGACCGGCAGCGAAAAAGCTGGTTTTGGTCTATTTTTCAGACCGCATGAGCGAGAGGACTGGTCAGCTCAATCCGAGCGTTTCGACGGTGGCCAAGGACTGCGGGTTGAGTGAGAAGCAGGCCCGCCGTTATATCCATGAGCTTGTTGCTGATGGCCTGGTTGAGGCTGATGGAAACCATCGCGGTGGTGATCCACGGACCTCTAAAAACTACCGCCTGACCTTCGTTGATCAAGGGGCTACCCCTCCCACCCATGGGAGCCCTCCCCAAAAGCTACCCCTCCCATCCACGGGAGGGGACCACTCCCATCCACGGGAGGGGACCCCTCCCGCCCATGGGAGCCTAATCAGTAAAGAACCAGTAATGAACCAGAAAGAGGCACAGGGCAAGCCTGCTTTGTCTGCCAAGCAGTCGAAGAAAAAGGCGGAGCTCACGTTTGCCGCTTGGTACACACAGATCACCGAAGCCGGAGAAAAGGCGATCAGCACTTACGCCCCAGTGCTGAACTTTGCCGAACAAGTTGGATTGCCACTTGAGTGGATCGACTTGGCTTGGCAGCAATTCAAGCGTGACCACATCGCCAGGACTGACAAGCAGCAAGCCGACTGGAGACTGACGTTCCTGAATTACTGCCGCAAAGGTTGGCTGAATGTCTGGAAAGCCCGGCGTGATGGCACTTTCTACCTGAGCGATGCAGGCGTGATGTTGGCGAAGGAACTCGGGGTCGATGTGCCTAACGAGTCACAGGCCCAGACGCCTTCACTTTTGGCGGGGTGCATCTGATGACCACACACCTTTTTGATCACGATGCAGAAATGAGCCTTGTCGGGGGCTTGCTGATGGGCAACGGGGCGCATTTTGAAGACTTGGCCCCACTCACCCCTTCAGACTTCGCTGATGGGCGCGTACGTGGCGTTTTTGATTGCTTCCTGAGCCTGTATCAATCAGGCAAGCCTGTTGGTTTGCCTGATGTGGTCGCAGCCATTGGCGATCTTGACGCGGTGGGTGGTGTGGAGTTCGTGCAGGCACTGTCAACACACTGGCCCGCCAAGAGCCGGATGGTGGCCTGGTCGAAGTCAATCCGCGAGAAGGCTGCAACCCGCCGCTTGCTGTCTGCATTGGGCGAAGCGCAAGAGCTGGTCATGGGCGATGGTGATCTGGCCAGCAAGCTGGACCGTGTGCAAAGCATGATCGAGCCGCTGGCAAATGCCCAGGTCAAGAACGTGCCGCGCACCCTGCGTGATGTGGCGATTGCCCGCACCCAGCACTACGAAGACCTTGAAGCTGGCACTGTGGAGCCCGGCTGGCGTACTGGCATTGATGAGCTTGACCGCCTGCTGTCCGGTGGCCTTCGCCCGGGGCGCATGGTCGTTCTCGCTGCCCGGCCCGCCGTGGGTAAATCGTCGCTGGCGCAGTTTGTCGCCCAAAACGTGGCCCGTGACGGACGCAAGGCGCTGATTCTCAGCCAAGAGATGGCCGTCGAAGACCTAGCAGACCGTGCCTTTGCCGGTATTGGCCGAGTGGGCTTTGATGCTTTGCAGACTGGTCAACTCAGCCGGGACGAATGGAGCCGGATCAGCAACAGCCTGGCAGACGAGGCCATGCAAAACGTGGTCGTGGACGACAGCCCAGCCCTTCGTTTGTCCGACATTCGCGCCAAAGTTCGCGCCGTCAAGGGCGTTCGCCTGGTCGTGGTGGACTATTTGCAGCTCATGAGTGGATCCACTGACGCCCCCAGCCGCAACAGCAACCGGGAGAGTGAAATCGCGGGGATCAGCCGAGGTCTGAAGGCGTTGGCCATGGAGATGGGCGTTTGCTTGGTCGCACTGTCCCAGCTTAACCGGGCGGTGGAGCAGCGCACAGACAAACGCCCAACACTGGCCGACCTGCGCGAATCAGGCGCGATTGAACAGGATGCCGATGTGGTGGCCATGCTGTGGCCGGTTCGTGAATTTGAGGGAGGGGCCAAGCTGATCGGCATGACCCTGGCCAAAAACCGCATTGGCCGCACGGGTGACGTGTCGTTGCACTTCGAGGGCAAGTTTCAGCATTGGGGCGAGTCCACCGAAAGCTTGAACCAGCCAGCCCTTGCCAGAAAGGTGGGCATCCGTGATTGATCAACAACAAGGCGGGGCAGTCTCGCCCCTGGCATACCGCTGCATGGCGGGCGTGGCCGGTCTGATCGGTGCCGCTGCATCGGTGGTGGCCATCCGGTTTTTCATGGTGGCGGTGCAGTCTCAAGAGTCTGATCCAGCCATCCGTGCGGTGCTGACCTTCACGGCCGTGCTGTTCGTGGTCGCCGAGGTGGGTTTGTTCAGCCTGGCCGGGTTGCTGACCCGTGCCAAGCACAAGGCGCTGAGAGCCCGCTTGGTGGTGGCCGGTTGCGTGCTGTTGGCCTTTGAGGTGGCCACCATCTTCGGTGCTCAGGTGGTTATTGCTGCCGGTGACGATGCTCGGGCTCAGGCCACACAGACGCGCATCAGTGAACTGAAATCCACCATTGCCCGCCAACGGGAAACCGCCGCCGCCTTGGTGGAGGCTGGCCGGGTCTCGGGTCAAAGCGTGATTGCATCCAGTCGCCAAAGTGGCCTGTCCGCCATGGAGAAAGCCGCTGATTTGGAGAGCACCACGCTGGCGCTGTCCACCGAGTTGGCCCGCCTGGAAGCTGCAAAGGTGCCCACGCAAACCGGCATTTTTGGTGAGGTGGGGACTGTCGTGATGGGGGCCATCCGGGCTGTGCTTGTCTCGGGTATTGGCTTGCTGATGTTCGGCCTGGCCGGTGTGCTCTGGCGTGTAGCACACGAAGAAACACACCCCGAGTCGCTGCCAGCGCCAGCACCTGAAACCCGCGCCGCCATTGGGCCGCAAGCTGATTCGGTGGGTGTGCCGCCTGCTGTGCCAGCGTCTGTGCCTGTGCCTGTTGATGCACCTCTGCTCGACCGGCATGAAGTCATCCGCGCCGCTGTCCTGGACGGGGGTCTAAAGCCATCCGTTCGGGCCATCCAAGCTGTTCACGGTGGGTCCACCACCCGTGCGCGTGAGGACTTGAACCGCCTGCATGACGAAGGCGTCATTCAGGACATGGGGACTGGCAGGGGTTATGCCCTGGTCGCCAAGAACTGATCAACCCAAGGAACTCAAATGCTTGAAGCACTCGCAACCGGAAAACTGCACGGCACCGCAAAAACGCAAACCGGCAAAAACGGCAAGTCATTTACAACTTGCAAAGTACGCACGCCCATGACCAATGGGGAATCGGTGTTCGTCAACGTGATCACGTTCGATGAGTCGGTGGGCGCTGGCCTGCTGGCGCTGGGTGACGGCGATGGTGTGGCACTGGCGGGCACCTTGTCTGTGAGCACCTGGACCAACCGCGATGGTGTGGCAAAGCCCTCGATTGACCTGGTGGCATCTGCGCTGCTGACGGTTCACCATATTCGCAAGCGCCGCCAAGCCATGGAGCCTGCTCGGGACAACGAGCACCAGCGCCTTGTCGCTGAATATCCAGACTTCGGGGGGCAGTGATGGACCGAAATCAAGACACCCTCCGCCTGTGGCCACCCAAGGGCACCCCGGCATTCAAGATGCTGATGGACATGGTTCAAGGGCACAACGTCTGGAGCCCAGCACCAGCGCGTGATGCTGATCTGGCCCGTCTGGTCGCTGAGTTGCGGTGGTTAGGTTGGCAGGTCGTTCGCACTTGGCAAGTGACAGAGAAGGGCACCCGTTGGACTTATGGACTTCACAAGTCGGTGATCGACGAAGCTGCAGCTGAGATACGCCGTATGGCAAGGGAGGCAAGCACCTGAACCACGACACAACACCCGCAGCGGTTCGCCGCATGACAAACATCTATCAATTTTGGAGATTTACAAATGAGCCAGACCTTCCAACATGACCCCCTCGACGTGCTGACCCGCGCTGAAAAAAGTGCCGATGACTGGTGGACAAGCACCCTCAAGAACGCCAAGGCCCGAACAGATCTGGACCAGCAGCATTGGGACAACGCCTTCAAGAACGACAAGCAGTTCATGACGCATGGCAGCGATTTGTTCAAGACCAACTCAGAAAACACGTACCGGGGCACAAGGGCACAGTACGACACCATGCTGGAGCCGGACCGCTACGACACACAGAAATCGGTGTATGGCCGCGACAACCTGCGTGCGCAAGACGAGACTTGGCAGCTTGAAAACGCCATGTCACCCACAAACCGGGCGGCCAGGATGTCGGTCTACAACGACCGTTTTCAGTCACCGGCGGCAGCGCTGCAAGCCGGGGTGGCTTCGGCGGGCATTGCCGACACCCAGCAAGCGGCACGGGCAGCACAGGATGCAGCGGCACTGATGCCGGGGGCGCTGAGTGCGCAAGCAACCTACGGGCGTGCGGCCACTCAGGCGGGTAGCCTGAACTTGGCCAACGACATTGCAACGGGCAACTTTGATCGAGCAAACGAAGCGCTGGCGGCTGGAGGCTTCAACATGAAGATCATGCCCGCACCCAACAATCCGGGCAAAGTGGTGGTGGTTGACGAGCAGGGGCGTGCATCCATGCCACTTGAGCCCAGCGCGGTGGAGGCGCAATTCCGGGACCGCACCGGTACACGGCAGGGCAACGCGGGCACTTATGCGCAGGGCGTGGCGGGTGAGCAGCGCAAGTTTGATCAAGAGACCGCGCTCAACAATGCCAGGATTGCCCAGCGTGACCGATACACCCAGGCCCGGATGTCCACCGAAATGGGCAAGCGCTTGACCGAAAGACTGCGCAATGCGAGGACCGAAGAGGAACGCGCAAACGCTCAAGAGGATCTGGACACCTACCTGAGCGAGTCCCCGGCGGGCGGCGCGGCCTATGGCACCAGTGGGCCGCAAGCCCCTGATGGCCAGTCGATGCGATCCATCATGATGGGCACGCCAGCTGCACAGGCTGCACCTGCGCCGGCAGCACAGGCGGCACCGGTACCAGCAGCGCCAGCAGCCGCCCCGGCGGCGCAGTCGGTTTACTCGCCAAACCAAGGCGTCACCCATGGATCAGCGCCAGTTCGTGCCCATGCACCCGTCATCCTTTGGAAGCCTGGCCAGGCTGTTGACGATGCTTCTATGCATCATATTGAGCAAGCTTATGTAACTGCCAACAGCAAACTCAAACAGGTTCGCTCAGATTGGGAGCGTGCAAATTCACTGCAAAACCGTGCGGCTGTGAGCCCAGAAGTGCGCGAACGCATCAAGGCCGTTTTGGATGCTGTACGCGCCGAGACTGATCAAGTCAACAGCCAGTATTTCGGAGCAAAGCGCGAGTGGATGCGCGTGAGAGGTGAGCAGGCTTACTCGCCAAGCCGGTCACTCCAGCAGACAGCAAACGAATCCATCAATCGCGACTTCGGTGCCCGCTACGGCAATTGAGTGGGAAGTTGAGCGACACAAACAATCATTCACGGACAAAATCATGAAGAACTTTAAAACCACTTTTGGAACAACACGCAGCATTTCAAGACGTGACCTTTACGCCTTGGGCGAGCCCCTGGGCGAAAGCGCCACACGCGCCAAGCCGGGTGGGCGGGTGCTTGGCGGGGGTGGCGGTGGTGGGCCGGTGACCAACTGGCCGGACATGACAACCCCGCTGGGTAATGGCGTGCTCTCGGGCATGACCGGCTACTACGGCGTGGTGACGGCAGACACGGCGGCAGCTGCGGCCATTCAGGCGAGTGCGGCGGCCACCTACGAGGCGTGGCAAACAGGCCGCGATGCTTCATGGCAGGCTTGGTACACATCCCAAAAACAGGCAGACACCCTGGCCCAGCAGGCGGCCATGATCGCTGTGAAAACTGCGATTGACCTGGTGATTGCTGACAAGCAAGACAAGCGGATGCGCGAGATTGCCAAGGATCAGCGCGACTTGGCCGACCGGCAGTTGAAGATGGGCGAAGAGCTGCACGCCCGGTACGTGAACAAGTTTGCCCCCATCGAGGATGCTGCGGCCGACTTTGCCAAGAACGATTGGGAGAAGAACCGCTACAAGCCCCAATACGCGCTTCAGCAGGGCCGTGCCAAGCTGGATGCGGCACGCGCCTTTGGCAAGGTGGCGGGCAAGCTGAACAAGAAGATGGCCCGGTACTGCACCGGGGCCAATGCCAACATGCTGCGCCAAGTCACGACCGATTGGGCACGCATGGAGGTGGACATGACCAACAGGGCCTACCGCTTTGAAGAGGCGCAAATGTGGAATCGCGATGACTTGCAGTGGCGGCGCTTGCAAAACGCCATTGCCAACGGCCAGCGATTGCCCAGCCAGGCGGCAGCCGATATTGCCAACGGCATTCGGACGGCCACGGAATCAAACGCTATTCGTGGGCAGGCGATGCAGGGGTGGTACGGAGCTTTGGCGCGTGGCGCAGCAGGCATGTTCCGTTTTGGGTATGGCGCTCTTGAGCAGCAAAGGGCAGGCCAGTACGGGCAATTGCCGGGCATGGCCAGAATGGGTGGCATGGGAAGTTTGGGAGACTTTGGCCTTCAGCAAGACATTTTGCAAAACTCTTACAACTACGGTGAGCAGATGGACACAGGCAGCCTGACGGGCAGCGATGCCACGGGCGCGGATTTTTTCAAAATACCTGACACAGAGGCCTGACCTATGAGCATGACAGATCATCATCAAAAGGGGGTCGATCATGCAATGCTGATGATGCCGCTTAAATGCAGTTTCATGGATGCGTTGCCGCACGTTGTCGAGTCATTGGTTCCTCTGTACGGGACGGATGGCTATGACCAGGCAAGGATCGGGGCAACGTCATTCCTGGTTGGGGCGTCATTCTGTTTGCACTTCGGGCATGAGTCGGGTATTCAGGCAGGGGATGTGTTCAGTGGGATGGATTGCTCTGGTTTCAACCCTGACATAGCTTTGGAGGGCTTTGAGACACAGCGCAGGCTCACTGAGCAGGCCTTGTCCATCCAGTGAGGCGCACCATGGCCAACACAAAAAAGCAACTTGGTTGTTCGCTGAAAAGGCAGAACTGGTCGCCCATTGAGCACGCGCTGGCGCTGTTGCCCGTTCAGGTGGGTGACTGCCCTGAGCAACTGACGGCCAAGGCAGTCAAGGCTTGGTTGAATGCCCGGCCCAAGCGTGGCATTGGCCCAAACTGCCAAGCCGGGTTGTACGGCCTGTTCTTGGGGGCCTTGCTTCGTGCGGGTGCTAACTTGACCACGGCCAAGGACGCACCAGGCGGGCACATCCTGCAAGGCTGGCACGCCCAGGGTGGCTTGATGAAGAAGGGCAACCGATGGTGAAGTTAACGGCCAAACAACAGCGCTTTGCCGAGCTGGTCGCACTTGAAGGGATGACTCAGGCGGATGCGTATCGGGCGGCCTACGCTACGGGAAACATGAAGCCGGAAACCATTTGGGCGCGGGCTTCAGAGCTGATGGCTGACAGGAAGGTGTCAGGAAGGGTTGCAGAGCTCAGGGCCGAAATCCAGGACAAGGCCGTGGAAAAGGAACTGTGGAGCCGGGTGGACAGCATCGGGGTGCTCAAGGAAATCGCCACCAATCAGGAGGCGCGGGGCAACGAGAAGGTAAGCGCTGTCAAGGAGCTGAACGCTATGCACGGGTTCAGCGTCACCAAAGTTGAGCACTCGGGCACCATCGCGGCGCAAGAAGTTCTGGCCAACCTGACACCAGGCCAAATGGTGCGGGCGTCATTGGCGTTACTTCGCAAGCACAGCAACGGGCCAGAGCGTGCGGAGATCGTAGAGTTCGCCCAGCAAGTGATGGAAGGCGAGGGCTTCGCCTTCGACTGATTGAGCATCGCTGGCCGTTTTGTGGACTGGTGTGGGTATCCTCAAAACTGAGCACGCCCCCGTCACCGTGCAATTCGCTCAACGGTGCGCTTCAACAGCCTCAGTTACTGGCCAACAAACCGGGCGTATTTGCCGAAAGTGGCCGTGTGAAAGTTGGCCGACATCATTTCTACGTTACAGCCATTCTGGCCAGATGCGATGGCTTTGCCTTGGTACATCATGACGTAGTGGGGTTGTGGCATGGCAGATGTGAAGTTGACGGACTTCTTCAGCAGTGTGTACTCAAGGCACTTGAATCCATCAGGCCGTGTTTCTGAGGCCACCGGCATTCCCATGATTTGGGTGATCTGCGTGATCGTCATCCCGCTTTCGATCATGACCAGCTTTGCTGCATCGTCATGAAGTACCCGTGGTGATCCGCAGGCGGTGAGTGTGAACACGCAAGCTGCGATGGTCGAGGCGGTGATTGCCTTCATAGTTTCCCCTGATTTGTTTTGTGGCCTTGCATGATGGGCGCACCTTGCGCACCAACAATGGGCGAAGGCGATTATGCGGGGTGGCGATCTGAGGGGGCTGTGGTTTGGAAACTGTATGTGTTTCCTAGGGTAGCGGGGCGACTCGCTATATATATATGACGATGCTGAAGCTTCCCTGGGAATACCACTCGAACAGTGCAAATGCTGATGAACTGAATGGCCCAACAAAAAGCCCGCAACCACTTGACGTGATGGCGGGCTGTTTGGGGGGTAGCAATGAAATCATTGCTTAAGCTGTTGATTTCATTGGGGTTCTGGCGGAGCAGGCGGGATTCGAACCCGCGGTGGGCTATTAACCCACACACGCTTTCCAGGCGTGCGACTTAAACCACTCATCCACCGCTCCGAAGCCTTAAATTATAGCAGCTGAAACCGCCCATTGTGGGCAACTCATGCAATTGTTGTCACAAGCACCGAGTAAGCTCCCTTTGCAGGTTTTTCGATGAATTCTGATCTCGGTGCCTCCAGCGGGTCTTTTTATCCTTAAACTTTGCGACTGTTTCAATCGCTTTGTCTTTTCTTTGGCGAACAGCCCGATCAGCCCATGAAATTCCGTTTCCCCATCGTCATCATTGACGAAGATTACCGCTCCGAAAACACATCGGGTTTGGGCATTCGCGCATTGGCAGATGCCATCGTCAGCGAAGGGCTGGAGGTCTTGGGTGTGACCAGCTACGGCGATCTGTCTCAGTTTGCACAGCAGCAAAGCCGCGCCAGTGCGTTCATCTTGTCCATTGACGACGAAGAGTTTTCACCCGGACCCGACTTGGACCCGGCTGTCATCAACTTGCGGGCCTTCATTGACGAAGTTCGCCGCAAGAATGCCGACGTGCCGATTTACATCTATGGCGAGACCAAAACCTCGCGCCATTTGCCCAACGACATCCTGCGCGAGTTGCACGGCTTCATCCACATGTTTGAAGACACGCCTGAGTTTGTGGCGCGTCACATCATCCGTGAAGCCAAGAGCTACCTGGAAGGCGTGCAGCCACCATTTTTCAAGGCGCTGCTCGACTATGCGGAAGACGGATCCTATTCGTGGCACTGCCCGGGGCACTCCGGTGGCGTGGCCTTTTTGAAAAGCCCCGTGGGTCAGATGTACCACCAGTTTTATGGTGAGAACATGTTGCGGGCCGACGTGTGCAATGCGGTGGAAGAGTTGGGCCAGCTGCTGGACCACAACGGCGCCATTGGCGAGAGCGAGCGCAATGCGGCCCGCATTTTCAATGCCGACCATTGTTTCTTTGTGACCAACGGCACCAGCACCTCCAACAAGATTGTCTGGCACCACACCGTGGCCCCGGGTGACGTGGTGGTGGTGGACCGCAATTGCCACAAGTCCATCTTGCACGCCATCATCATGACGGGTGCCGTGCCCGTGTTCATGAAGCCCACGCGCAACCATTTCGGCATCATTGGCCCCATCCCCAAAAGTGAATTCGAGCCTGCGGCCATCATGGCCAAGATCAAGGCCAACCCCTTGCTCAAGGGCGTGGACCCCAAGAAGGTCAAGCCGCGTGTGATGACCCTCACCCAGTCCACCTATGACGGCGTTCTGTACAACACGGAAACCATCAAGACCATGCTCGATGGTTACGTGGAAAACCTGCACTTTGACGAAGCCTGGCTGCCGCACGCCGCCTTTCACCCGTTTTATGGCCCCTACCACGCCATGGGCAAAAAGCGCGCACGCCCCAAAGAATCCATGGTGTACGCCACGCAGTCCATCCACAAACTGCTGGCCGGTATCAGCCAGGCCAGCCATGTTCTGGTGCAAGACGCGCAAAGCGTCAAACTCGACAGGCCCCTGTTCAACGAAGCCTATTTGATGCACACCTCAACCTCGCCGCAGTACAGCATCATTGCCAGTTGCGACGTGGCCGCCGCCATGATGGAGCCGCCCGGTGGCACTGCGCTGGTGGAAGAAAGCATTGCCGAAGCCTTGGATTTTCGCCGCGCCATGCGCAAGATTGATGCCGAGTACGGCAAAGACTGGTGGTTCAAGGTGTGGGGCCCCGAGAAGTTTGCCGAAGAAGGCATTGGTCGCGCGGACGATTGGATTTTGCGCAACGACCCGCGCAAAAAAACCAGCAAGTGGCATGGTTTTGGCCAGCAGCTGGCCGACGGCTTCAACATGCTCGACCCCATCAAGTCGACCATCGTGACGCCGGGCTTGGATCTGGACGGCAAGTTCGACAAGACGGGCATCCCGGCATCCATCGTCAGCAAGTTCCTGACCGAGCACGGCGTGGTGGTGGAGAAGACGGGCCTCTACAGCTTCTTCATCATGTTCACCATCGGCATCACCAAGGGCCGCTGGAACACGCTGCTCACCGCTTTGCAGCAGTTCAAGGACGAATACGCCAAGAACCAGCCCATGTGGAAAATCATGCCGGAGTTCTGCCAGAAGCACCCGCGTTACGAGCGCATGGGCCTGCGCGATCTGTGCCAGCATGTGCACGAGATGTACGCCAAGTACGACATCGCCATCTTGACGACCGACATGTATTTGTCTGACTTGGCCCCAGCCATGCGCCCATCAGACGCTTACGCCCACATTGCCCAGCGAAAGACCGAGCGGGTGGAAATTGACCACCTGGAAGGCCGCATCACGGTGGGTTTGGTCACGCCATACCCACCTGGCATTCCGCTCTTGATCCCTGGCGAGGTCTTCAACAAAAAGATCGTCGATTACCTCAAGTTCGCCCGCGAGTTCAACGAGAAGTGCCCGGGTTTCGAAACCGACATCCATGGTCTGGTCGAAATCAAAGACGATGATGGCAAGAAACGGTACTTTGCGGATTGCGTGAAAGTTTGAAGTTTTTCGGGGGGGTGACTTGAGGGTCTTTGGGGCAGAGGGCAGGTGAGTTGGGGCCCTCTGCGGGGGCTAAGAGGCGCTTCGCTTTGCCACATCGCCCCCGCAAAGGACCCCAACTCACCTGCGGGGGGAGAATTGAAAAAAGCGGCGAAAGCCGCTTTTTTCAATTCAAGGAGATGTTCGTTCGATCCCACTCTTCATGGCCAGTGGCCAAGCACTGTTGGTTGATCAAGCCCGAGAGCCAGAGAAGCGCTGCAACCTTCATCTGGCCCATGGTCACAAGAACATCCACTGAGCCTGAGGTGAGGTGGGCGCTGAACCGGGCGATTTGGCGAGCGAAGCGAGTTATGAGCCCGGGCAGCGTCCGGCTCGCCTCAGGCGGTCTTGAAGAGGGCACGTACCCCAAGGAGCGAACAACCCAATCAAGCCGCAGCCGCTGGCTCCGCAATGCCGCCGACCACCTGGCTGAAACCACCGTCCACATACGTGATCTCGGCCGTCACGCCCGCGGCCAAGTCGCTCAACATGAACGCCGCCACATTGCCCACGTCCTCAATGGTCACATTGCGGCGAATGGGCGAGGCCTCGGCCACCACCGACAAAATTTTGCCAAAACCCTTGATGCCACTGGCCGCCAACGTTTTGATGGGACCGGCCGAAATGCCGTTGGCCCGCAACCCCCGGTTCTGGCTGCCCAGCGACTCTGCCAAATAACGCACCGATGCTTCGAGGCTGGCTTTGGCCAATCCCATGGTGTTGTAGTTGGGCACCGTGCGAATCGCCCCGAGGTACGTCAGCGTCAGCACAGCCGACTTGTCGTTCAGGTAGGGCAGGGCCGCTTTGGCCATGGCGGGGAAGCTGTAGGCGCTGATGTCGTGGGCGATCTTGAAGCCTTCGCGCGACAAACCGTCCAAAAAGTCACCGGCAATCGCTTCGCGGGGTGCATAACCAATCGCGTGCACAAAACCGTCGAATTTGGGCCAAGTGGCCGACAGGTCGGTGAACAGCTTTTCAATCTGCTCGTCGCTGCCCACATCACAATCAAAAATCAGCTTGGTGTCAAAATCGGCCGCAAATTCGGTGATGCGGTCTTTGAAACGCTCGCCCACGTAGCTGAAAGCGAGCTCAGCGCCTTGTGCGTGGCAGGCCTTGGCGATGCCATAAGCAATGGAGCGGTTGGACAACACGCCCGTGATCAACAACTTTTTACCCGAAAGAAATCCTGTTTTTGTGGTCATGCACTCAACTCCTGAAAAATGTGTGCAGAATTGTCGCATGCGAAGACCCATGGCCCATTTCTGGATACTCTGCTGCTTGGCCCTCGGGCTCGGCGTGGCGGGCAACGCTTGGGCTGCTCACGCTTACGCGCAATTTGGGGACATTCGCTACCCGGCCGGGTTTGCGCACTTTGCGTATGTGAACCCTGCTGCGCCCAAAGGCGGCGAGATCATGCTGGTGCCGCCGACCCGGCAGTCCAATTTTGACAAATACAACCCCTTCACCTTGAAGGGCAGCGCCCCGCCCTCCATGCTGGGCATGATGTTTGACACCTTGCTGGTGGGCAACATGGACGAGCCGACCACGGCTTACGGCTTGCTGGCTTCTGACGTGGCGGTGGCCAGCGACCGCATGTCGGTCAACTTTCAGATTAACCCACTGGCCCGCTTTCACAATGGTGACCCCGTGCTGGCGGCCGATGTTCGCCATTCCTTTGAGCGCCTGACCAGCAAACAGGCCGCGCCCCAGTACCGCACGTATTTTGGCGAGGTCAAAGGTGCCACGGTTCTTGGCGAGCGCAGCATCCGCTTTGATTTTGTGCGCCCCAACAGCGAGCTGCCCTTGATCGTGGGCAGTTTGCCGGTGTTCAGCCAAAAGTGGGGGCTGGAAGGCAACACCCACAAACCCTTGGACCAAATGGTGATGGACATCCCGATTGCGTCCGGCCCTTACCGCATCGGCCGTGTGCAGTTTGGCAAAGACATCACCTACGAGCGTGATCCGGCTTATTGGGCGCGCGACTTGAACGTGCGCAAAGGCCAATTCAATTTCGACCGCATCACCTACAAGATCTACAAAGACAGCACCGCTCAGCTCGAGGCCTTCAAGGCAGGTGAGTTCGATTACATGCAGTCTTTTATTGCGCGGGAGTGGGCCCGTGCCTTCACAGGACGCGCCTTTGAACGCGGTGATTTGATCAAGGCCGAGCTGCAGCACGGCAATGCGGGGGACTTTCAGGGCTTTTTGTTCAACACGCGCCGTGACAAGTTCCAGGACGTGCGCGTGCGCCAAGCCATCGCCCTGGCCATGGATTTCGAGTGGCTGAACCGCCAACTTTTTTACAACGCCTACAGCCGGGTGCGTGGCTATTTTGTGGCCAGCGACTTTGAGGCCAAGGGCCGACCTGGACCCGACGAGCTGGCCTTGCTCACGCCCCTGCGGGGCAAGCTGCCCGCTGCCGTGTTTGATCAAGAGGTGCCGCAGCCGCCCCAAACCGCGCTCGACCCTGCTTCGGGTCACACCCTGCGCGACCACTTGCGCCAAGCGCGGGATTTGCTGCAAGCCGCCGGATGGACCTACCGCGATGGCGCTTTGCGCAACGATAAAGGCCAAGCTTTCAGCATCGAGTTTCTGGACAGTTCGGGCTCCATGGGCCGCGTGGTCACGCCCTTTGCCAAAAACCTCGAGAAACTGGGCATCAAAGTGCAATACAAGGTGATCGACTTTGCGCTGCTGCAAAAACGCATGGACGTGTTCGACTTTGACATCATCAGCAACCGCACCGTGGGCAGCGAAGCCCCCGGCACCGAGTTGCTCGAGCGCTATGGCAGCCGATCGGCCGAGGCGGAGGGTTCGGGCAATGTGATTGGCCTCAAAGACCCGGCCGTGGACGCGCTGCTGGACAAGGTGGTCAGCGCCACGTCAAGGCCAGAGCTGGTGATCAGCCTGCGAGCGCTTGACCGGGTGCTGCGCCACGGCCATTACGTGGTGCCGCATTGGTATGGCGCCGTGCACCGGGTGTCCTGGCGGGCCAAGGCGTTTGCGCATCCGGCCGATTTGCCTCGGTTTTATCAACCTGAAAAACTGGTCACCACTGTGTGGTGGTCACCCACCGCCACAAGCGCGCCTGGCCCATCGCCCTCCACAGCGGCTCCACCAGCCAAAAAGGCCCCCTGACCCATGCTGGCCTACATTTTCAAACGCTTGCTGCTGATGATTCCGACCTTGTTCGGGGTGTTGTTGATGACCTTTGTGGTGATCCAGTTTGTGCCCGGCGGCCCGGTCGAGCAAATGGTGTCTCAGCTGCAAGGCCGTGACACAGGCGGGGAGGGCGCAGCCGCAGCGGGCAGCGGCTACCGCGGCCGTCAGGGCGTGGACGCCGCCCGCATTGCCGAAATCAAAACGCTTTACGGCTTTGACAAACCACCCACCGAGCGTTTTTGGATGATGCTCCAGCAGTTTGCGCAGTTCGACTTGGGCAAGAGCTTTTTCTACCCCAAAGACGTCTGGAGCCTCATCAAGGAAAAGTTGCCTGTGTCCATCAGCCTGGGCTTGTGGACGTTTTTCCTGAGTTACATGGTGTCGGTGCCTTTGGGGATCGCCAAGGCGGTGCGGGCGGGCACGCGTTTTGACACGCTCACCAGCTTGCTGGTGCTGGTGGGTTATGCCATTCCGGGTTTTGTGCTGGGCGTGGCCTTGCTGGTGATTTTTGGCGGTCAACTGCAGTGGTTTCCGCTGCGCGGCCTGACCTCGTCCAACTGGGAGCAGCTGAGCTGGGGCGCCAGAGTGGTGGATTATTTGTGGCACATCGCCTTGCCGGTCACAGCCAGTGTGCTGGGTTCGTTTGCCGTCATCACCATGCTGACCAAGAACGCATTTCTCGAAGAAATCCGAAAACAGTATGTGCTGACCGCTCGCGCCAAAGGCCTGAGTGAAAACCGCGTTTTGTACCGCCATGTCATGCGCAACGCCTTGATCCCGCTGGTCACGGGGTTTCCTGCGGCCTTCATCGGCGCTTTTTTCACGGGCTCCTTGCTCATCGAAACCCTGTTCTCGCTCGACGGCCTGGGTTTGCTCAGTTACGAGGCCGTGATCCGGCGCGACTACCCGGTGGTGCTGGGCACCTTGTATCTGTTCACCCTGATCGGTCTGGTCACCAAGCTGATCAGTGACCTTTGTTACCTGTGGGTGGACCCGCGCGTGAAGTTCGACAAATGACCGCAGCCAACACCACCGCACCCCCGCAGCAGATGTCCCCCTCGGCCCGGGCCTGGCAGCGCTTCAGACGCAACCGCTTGGGCTTTGGCAGCCTGCTCATTTTTCTCACCCTGTTTGTCCTTAGCTTGGGGGCCGAATTCTTGTCCAACGACAAGCCTTTGGTGGTGCGTTTTGAGGGGCAATGGTATTTCCCGGTGGTGCAGACCTTGCCTGAAAAAGTGTTCGGGGGGGATTTCGAGACACCCGCCGACTACCTTGACCCCTTTATTCAGCAGCAGTTGCACAAGGGCGACAACTGGGCTTTGCAGGCCTTCAACCCCTACCACCACAGCACGCTCGACTATTTCGCGCCTTTGCCCAACCCGGCCCCGCCCACGGCCCGCAACTGGCTGGGCACCGATGACCGGGGTCGTGATGTCTTGGCACGTTTGCTTTATGGCTTTCGGGTGTCGGTGCTGTTTGCTTTGGCGCTCACCTTGTTTGGCGTGGTGCTGGGAGTGTTGACCGGCGCGGTGCAGGGCTTTTTTGTCGGCAAAACCGACCTGGTGTTTCAGCGCTTCATCGAAGTCTGGAGCGCCATGCCTGAGCTTTATTTGCTCATCATCTTTTCGGCCGTGTTCGAGCCCAGTGTGGGCTTGCTGCTCTTGCTGCTGGGCCTGTTTGGTTGGATGGGCTTGTCCGACTATGTGCGGGCCGAGTTTTTGCGCAATCGGCAGCTCGACTATGTCAAATCGGCACGGGCGCTGGGCCTGGGCCATTGGCAGATCATGTGGCGGCATGTGCTGCCCAACAGCATGACCCCGGTGGTGACCTTCTTGCCGTTTCGCATGAGCGGCGCCATTTTGGCCCTGACCTCGTTGGACTTTTTGGGCCTGGGCGTGCCGCCAGGCACACCCTCGTTGGGCGAGTTGCTGGCCCAAGGCAAAAACAACATCGACGCCTGGTGGATATCGATGTCCACTTTTGTGGTGCTGGTGGTGACCTTGCTGCTCTTGACCTTCATGGGTGACGCCTTGCGCGACGCACTTGATCCGCGAAAGGTGGACGCATGAACGCGCCCCAAGCTTTGCTGGAACTCAAAGACCTGCAAATCGCCTTTGGCGGGCAGGCGGTGGTGCATGGCGTGAACCTGAGCATCCAGCCCGGCGAGCGGGTGGCTTTGGTGGGCGAGTCGGGATCGGGCAAATCGGTCACCGCGCTGTCGGTGCTGCGTTTGTTGGAATCAGCTGAGCTGTCGGGCCAGGTGCTGTGGCAAGGTCAGGACTTGCTAAAGCAAACGCCTGCCGAGATGCAACGCATCCGAGGTGATGACATTGCCATGATTTTTCAGGAGCCCATGACGGCGCTCAATCCCCTGATGACGGTAGGGTCGCAAATCTCGGAAGTGCTGCAGCTCAAAAAGCTCTTGCATCGGCGCGATGCCGATACGCGGGCCGTGCATTTGTTGTCAGAAACCGGAATCGACGACCCGGAGCGCCGTTTTGAGGCTTACCCGCACCAGTTGTCGGGTGGCCAACGCCAACGCGCCATGATGGCCATGGCTCTCGCGTCCGAGCCCAAGCTGCTGCTGGCCGACGAACCCACCACCGCGCTGGACGCCAGTTTGCGCCTGCAAATGTTGCAGCTTTTGGCCGATTTGCAGCAAAAAACCGGCATGGCCGTGCTGCTGATCACCCATGATCTCGCCTTGGTGCGCCACTTCGCCGACCGGGTGGCGGTGATGGAAAAAGGCGTGCTTGTGGAGCAGGGGAGTTTGATGGAGGTGTTTTCAAACCCTCAACATCCTTACACCCAAAAACTGCTCGACAGCCGCCCCAGTCGCGATGGATTGGCAGAGGCCCCAATCCCATCCCCCTCGCCATTGTTGCTGGCAAAAGGACTGCGAGTTCAGTACCCCATGGCCACACCTGGCATTCGCGGTTGGTTCAAGAAACAACATTTCACGGCCTTGCACGGCGCAGATTTCAGCATCCTGCCAGGCACGACATTGGGTGTGATGGGCGAGTCGGGCTCAGGCAAGTCCAGCCTGGCTATGGCGGTTTTGGGTCTGATGCCTTACGGAGGTGAGCTGACATTTGAGGGCAACTCCTGGCAGGGCAGTCCTGGGCGTGACAAAGCTTTGCGTCAAAAGGTTCAGGTTGTTTTTCAAGATCCATTTGGCAGTCTGTCGCCAAGAATGACCGTGGGTGAAATTGTCTCGGAAGGCTTGCGACTGCATCGGCCGCACCTGTCTGAGCCGGAGATTGAGGCGCAAGTCGTGTCTGCTTTGTCTGAAGTGGGTCTGATGACGGCCGATTTTCCAGACTTGCTGAACCGATATCCTCATGCGTTTTCTGGAGGGCAGCGGCAACGCATCGCATTGGCGCGTGCATTGGTGGTGGAGCCAGACTTGCTTGTTTTGGATGAGCCCACAAGTGCCTTGGATGTCACGGTACAAAAGCAAATTTTGAGCTTACTTCAGACATTGCAAAAAAACCGCAGAATCGCTTATTTAATGATTACCCATGACATCGATGTTCTACGGGCCATGGCCCATTGGGTCATGGTGCTCAAAGCGGGGCACATTGTTGAAATGGGGCTTGCCGACAAGGTGTTGAACCAAGCTGCGCACAATTACACCCGCAGTTTGCTGGCCGCCTTCCCTGACGACTGATGGCTGTTCTGGGTATTTTGCCCATCGTTTTCCTTAATAATCACGCACTTAGCGCAATTTTCAGCTAGAATAATGGCTTCACGACCAAACGGGCGGGTTTTCACCGCCCGTTTTTTTTGGGTCTTTCTTTTTTAACGTTGACATTCAGAAGCTCTGTGGCATTGCAGCAAATTGTTCAAGAAACCGTGACCGGCCTGGGATATGACCTGGTTGAAATTGACCGCACAGCGGGCGGTTTGCTGCGCATCACCATTGATTTCCCTTGGCAACCCGGATCTGAATTGTTCATCAACGTCGAAGACTGTGAAAAAGTCAACCGACAACTTCAGTTTGCGCTCGAAGTCGATGGCGTCACCTACAACCGCCTTGAAGTTTCTTCCCCAGGCATTGATCGTCCCTTGCGCAATGCTCAAGACTTTGAGCGTTTCGTCGGCGAGTTGATTGACATCACTCTGAAAGTGCCTATGGGTGAGAACGCCGCTGGCATGGTCAATCCCACACGCAAAAAATTTCGCGGAACGCTGGAGCGTGACGCCTCAGGTCAAAGCTGGCAAATCGTCTGGAGCGAAGAGCCACCCGTCAAGCCTGGTCAAAAAATCAGCAAAAAACGAATTCCAGCGCCCTTGAATGTGCTGGGTTTTACCTTGGACGAACTGCGCGAGGCGCGTCTTGCACCTGTGGTGGATTTCAAAGGGCGCAAGCCAAAAATTGAAGCCTGACGAATTGGTCGGGTTTTGAATATTTATATCGGGCCTCGTTTAAAGGCCTCAGTGGAACAGGAGAGTCGAGTCATGAATCGCGAAATGTTGATGTTGGTTGAGGCCATCTCAAGAGAAAAAAACGTTGAGCGCGACGTGGTTTTTGGGGCCGTGGAAGCCGCTTTGGCACAAGCGACCAAAAAGCTGTACGTCGGTGAAGTGGACATTCGGGTTGCGGTTGATCGTGACAGTGGCAACTACGAGACCTTTCGACGTTGGCACGTGGTGCCCGATGAAGCAGGTTTGCAATTGCCCGAGCAGGAAATTCTGTTGTTCGAAGCCAAAGAACAAATTCCTGACATCGAAGTTGACGAATACATCGAAGAGCCAATTGAGTCGGTTCCTATTGGCCGAATCGGAGCCATGGCGGCCAAGCAAGTCATCTTGCAAAAAATTCGTGACGCAGAACGTGAAATGCTGCTCAATGATTTCATGTCGCGGGGCGAGAAGATTTTTGTCGGCACGGTCAAACGCATGGACAAAGGCGACATCATTTGCGAATCGGGACGCATTGAAGGTCGACTTCGCCGCAGTGAAATGATCCCGAAAGAAAACCTGCGCAGCGGCGATCGTGTGCGGGCCATGATCATGGAAGTGGACCTGACACTGCGCGGTGCCCCCATTTTGTTGTCACGTTCTGCACCCGAGTTCATGATTGAACTTTTCCGTCAAGAAGTGCCAGAAATTGAGCAAGGTTTGCTGGAAATCAAAACTTGCGCACGCGACCCAGGTTCACGCGCCAAGATCGCTGTTTTGTCGCATGACAAACGCGTCGATCCCATCGGCACCTGTGTGGGTGTGCGGGGCACTCGTGTGAACGCGGTCACCAACGAATTGGCTGGTGAGCGAGTTGACATTGTGTTGTGGAGCGAAGAC
This sequence comes from Limnohabitans sp. WS1, assembly GCF_003063265.1. Classification (GTDB taxonomy): domain Bacteria; phylum Pseudomonadota; class Gammaproteobacteria; order Burkholderiales; family Burkholderiaceae_C; genus Limnohabitans_A. Next base: position 55,880 of record NZ_NERU01000008.1, on the reverse strand, counting down.
CCTGCCCAATTTGTGATTGGTGCTTTGGCTCCGGCCAACGTGCAATCGATCGTTGTTGACGAAGAAAAGCACGCCATGGATGTGGTGGTGGACGAAGAGAACCTCGCCATCGCAATTGGCCGTGGCGGTCAAAACGTCCGTTTGGCTTCTGACCTCACGGGCTGGAAAATCAACATCATGGATGCGGCTGAATCTGCACAAAAGCAAGCCGAAGAGACCACAGGCATCCGTCAATTGTTCATGGAAAAACTGGACGTTGACGAAGAAATTGCCGACATCTTGATCGGTGAAGGTTTCGCCAGTCTCGAAGAAGTGGCCTATGTGCCCATCCAAGAGATGCTGGAAATCGAGAGTTTCGACGAAGACACCATCAACGAGCTGCGCACCCGTGCGAAAGATGCTTTGTTGACCCTTGAAATTGCGCGAGAAGAGAGCGTTGAAGACGTTTCCCAAGATTTGCGCGACCTGCCAGGCTTGACGCCTGAGCTGATTTCTAAGCTGGTTGAAGCGGGTATCCATACCCGTGAAGATTTGGCTGACTTGGCCACCGACGAACTGTCTGACATCACTGCTCAGACTGCTGAAGAGGCGACCGCCCTGATCATGAAAGCCCGCGAACATTGGTTCGCTGGCCAGGCCTGAAGTCTGATGGAGGCTTGAACAAAATTATGTCCAGTACCACTGTTGCCGAGTTCGCCAATGAACTCAAAAAATCTGCCGATGTCCTCCTTGATCAATTGCGATCAGCAGGCGTTGCCAAAAACTCTGTCAGCGATACGCTCAACGATGCTGACAAGCAAAAATTGCTGAGTTATTTGCAAGTCAGTCATGGAACCGTGACCGGTGATCGCAAAAAAATCACGCTGGTCAAAAAATCAACCAGTGAAATCAAACAAGCTGATGCTTCGGGCAAAGCCCGGACGATCCAGGTTGAAGTGCGTAAAAAGCGCACATTGATCAAGCGTGATGATGAACAAACGTCCGAATCGTCACCTCAGGAGCCCACTGCGCCCCAAGTTGACCATGCCGATTTGGCCAGACGCGAAGAAGAAGCTCGGCACCAAGCCGAATTGATTCAGCGCCAAGAAGAAGAGCTGGCTGAAAAACGGCGATTGCGCGAAGAGCAAGAAGCCAAGCAAAAGCAAGAACTTGCTGCGCAAGAAGCCAAAGCGCTTGCTGAAGCAAAGGCTTTGGCCGAATCTGTTGCAAAAGCCGCTGCCCAAGCCGCACAGCAAGCAGCTGTGCCCAAGCCTCAGCTGAGCCGTCAAGAGCGTGAGCAACTTGCACGTGCAGAAGCGGCCAGCATCAATGCAGCAGCTCAGATCAAGCATGCACCGGCAGCTCCTGCAGTGTCTGCAGAATCCCTGGCAGCCACCAAAGCGGCCCAGCAAGCAGAAATTGCGGCAGCAAAAGCGGCTGAGCAAGCCGAAATCGCAGCGGCCAAAGCCAAATCAGAGCAAGATGCCCGCCAAGCTGCAGCACAAAAAGCGGCTGCAGACTCCAAGGCCAAGGCCGATGAGGAAACAGCACGCGCTTTGGACCTGGATTCACGTCGTCGCAAAGCATTGGCCGAAGCCGAAGCCATTCGAAACATGATGAACGCACCCAAACGGGTGTTGGTCGCCAAGAAAGAAGAGCCCAAAGTCGAGCCCAAAGCCGCGGTGAAAGGGACTTTGCACAAACCAGCCGGGACGCCCGCTGCTGGGGCCCGTAATGCAGCCGCACCCGCTTCTGCGCCTGCAGCGCCCGCTGGTGGAAACAAAGAAGTCAAATCTGCCAAGTTGTCTTCCAGCTGGGCTGGAGATCCGGCCAAGAAAAAAGCCATTCCAACACGTGGTGATACCAGTGGTGGTGTGGGTCGCAACAATTGGCGTACCGGTCCCCGTGGCCGTCGAGGCAACGAACGCGACCGTGATGAAGGTCACAACCAGCAAGCAACCGTTGAAGTGCGCGTGCTGGAAGTTCACGTGCCAGAGACCATTACGGTGGCTGAATTGGCCCACAAAATGGCCATCAAGGCGTCCGAGGTCATCAAACATTTGATGAAGCTGGGTCAGATGGCCACCATGAACCAGCCCTTGGACCAGGATACCGCCATGATCGTGGTGGAAGAAATGGGCCACAAAGCGGTGATCGCCGCACTGGACGATCCAGAAGCGTTCACAGACGATGAGGTGCTGGATCAGCATGCCGAATCCCTGCCCCGGGCCCCTGTGGTCACGGTCATGGGACACGTTGACCACGGTAAAACATCGCTGCTCGATTACATCCGACGCGCTAAAGTGGCTTCGGGCGAAGCCGGTGGCATCACGCAGCACATTGGTGCTTACCACGTCGAAACGCCTCGCGGCATGATCTCTTTCCTCGACACTCCGGGTCACGAGGCTTTCACGGCCATGCGTGCCCGTGGTGCACAAGCGACCGACATTGTCATTTTGGTGGTGGCCGGTGATGACGGTGTCATGCCCCAAACAAAAGAAGCGATCAAGCACGCCAAAGCAGCTGGCGTGCCCATCGTGGTCGCCATCAACAAGATGGACAAGCCCGATTCCAACATCGAGCGTGTTCGTGCAGAACTGATTGCCGAGGAGGTGGTTCCCGAAGAGTTTGGTGGCGATTCTCCTTTTGTGTCAGTGTCTGCCAAAACGGGCATGGGCATTGATGACTTGCTCGAACAAGTTTTGTTGCAAGCAGAGGTGCTTGAACTCAAGGCTCCCGTTCAAGCTGCAGCCAAAGGTTTGGTGATTGAAGCGCGTCTGGACAAGGGCCGTGGGCCTGTGGCTACCATCTTGGTTCAATCCGGAACATTGAACACCGGTGACGTGGTGTTGGCAGGACAGACTTTTGGTCGCGTTCGTGCCATGCTCGACGAAAACGGCGCGACCATCAAGTCCGCGGGTCCATCGATTCCTGTTGAAATTCAAGGCCTGACGGAAGTGCCCCAAGCAGGTGACGAATTCATGGTCATGAGCGACGAACGCCGTGCCCGCGAAATTGCCACTTACCGTGCGGGCAAATTCCGCAACACCAAGTTGGCCAAGCAACAAGCCGCCAAGCTCGAAAACATGTTCACCGACATGTCGGCTGGCGAAGTCAAGATGCTGCCCATCATCATCAAGGCCGATGTACAAGGTTCGCAAGAAGCCCTCGGTGCCTCGTTGCTCAAGCTGTCCAACGAAGAAGTCAAAGTCCAACTGGTTTACTCCGGTGTGGGTGGTATCAGTGAATCAGACATCAACTTGGCCATCGCGTCCAAGGCGATTGTGATTGGCTTCAACGTGCGAGCCGATGCGGGAGCCCGTAAAACTGCCGAAGGCAATGGCGTTGACATTCATTACTACAACATCATTTATGACGCTGTGGATGAACTCAAGGCCGCCATGTCCGGCATGTTGGCACCCGAGCAGCGTGAAGAAATCATGGGCATGGCCGAAATCCGGACCGTGTTTGTGGCGTCCAAAATTGGCACGGTGGCAGGTTGTATGGTCACCTCGGGTCAAGTCACCCGGAGCGCCAAGTTCCGCTTGTTGCGTGACAACGTGGTCATCTACACCGGTGAACTCGATTCGCTCAAGCGCCTCAAGGACGACGTTCGCGAAGTCAAGGAAGGTTTCGAGTGCGGTATCAAACTCAAAAACTACAACGACATCCGAGAAGGCGATTACCTCGAATTCTTCGATGTCAAGGAAATTGCGAGAACGCTGTAAATGGCGCGTAAAAAGCAGTCCTCTGTTCCCAATCGCGGGTTTCGCGTGGCCGACCAGATCCAGCGTGATCTGGCCGAGTTGATCTCGCGCGAGTTGAAAGACCCGCGTGTGGGCATGATCACCATCAACACGATCGAGGTCACGCCAGACTACGCCCATGCCAAGGTCTATTTCAGTGTGTTGACAGGTCAACCTGAAGACGCCACTGAAGGTTTGAATGCGGCCGCCGGATTTCTGCGAAATGGTTTGTTCAAACGCTTGCACATTCACACTGTGCCGACCTTGCATTTTTTGTTTGATCGCACCACTGAGCGTGCGTCGGACATGAACGCATTGATCGCCAAGGCTGTGTCGTCTCGCGCCCAGGAGGACTGAGCATGAACACGCCACGCACACGGGTGCAACGGCGCCCTGTGCATGGGGTGCTTTTGCTCGACAAACCTTTGGGACTTTCCAGTAACCAGGCTTTGCAAAAGGCCAAGTGGTTGCTTCGTGCTGAAAAAGCAGGACATACCGGAACCCTGGACCCCCTGGCCACAGGTGTTTTACCCCTGTGTTTTGGGGCTGCCACCAAATTCAGTCAACAGCATTTGAACGCTGACAAAACCTACGAAACCACCGTGAGACTCGGTTTGAAAACCAGCACGGGCGATGCCGAAGGGGATGTGATCTCTGTACGCGAAGTGTCATGTACAGCGGGTACAGTGGTTGAAGTTTTGGATCGTTTCATGGGGCCTATCAGTCAAGTGCCTCCGATGTACAGTGCCTTGAAGAAAGACGGCAAGGCCCTGTATGAATATGCCCGGGAAGGTGAAACCGTGGAGCGCGAAGCGCGAAACGTGGTGATCCATGATCTGGATCTGCTGGACATGCAACTGCAAGGCGATGCGCCTTTTTTGCGTTTGCGAGTGCGCTGCAGCAAAGGCACCTACATCCGAACCTTGGGTGAAGACATTGCAGAGGCTCTGGGTTGTGGTGGCCATTTGAGCGCTCTGCGCCGTGTGGTCACTGGGCCTTTTGATGAAGCCCAGTGTGTGACCTTGTCCGCACTCGAGAGCATGGATGAATCCCAGCGCCTGGCGGCTTTGCAGCCGGTCGATGTGCTGCTGCCGGACTACACCCCGGTCAGCTTGGACAGCGAAAATGCCGGGAAATTTTTGAGCGGGGTGCGCAGACGCGGCCCTTGGGTTGATTGTGATCAAGTCGTGGTGTATGGAGAGCATCCTCGTGCCTTGCTGGGAACAGCACATGTGCATGGCGGCGAGTTGATTCCGGGTCGATTGTTGAGCCCGATCGAAATTCAACAGATTTTGGAAAAATCACCTGTCAACGCGCCATTGCTGGCCGAGCAGGTTTAAAGGAAGAGAAAGCATGAGCAAGCAAATTCGCAACATCGCCATCATCGCGCACGTTGACCACGGTAAAACCACCATGGTGGACCAACTGCTGCGTCAGTCTGGTACCTTTGCCGATCACGAAAAAATCGTGGACACCGTGATGGACAACAATGCCATCGAACGTGAGCGCGGCATCACCATTTTGGCCAAAAACTGCGCTGTGAGCTGGGAAGGCACCCACATCAACATCGTGGACACCCCCGGTCACGCGGACTTCGGTGGCGAAGTCGAACGCGCTTTGTCCATGGTCGATGGTGTGGTCTTGTTGATCGATGCCCAAGAAGGCCCCATGCCTCAGACCCGTTTCGTGACCAAGAAAGCTTTGGCCTTGGGCCTCAAGCCCATCGTCGTGGTGAACAAGGTTGACAAGCCCGGTGCCAACCCTGACAAAGTGGTGAACGCCGCATTTGACCTGTTTGACAAACTCGGTGCGAACGACGAGCAGCTGGACTTCCCCGTGGTGTACGCCTCCGGTATCAACGGCTGGACATCGCTCGAAGAGGGCGCGCCAGGTGAGCAGTGGGGCCCCGACATGTCGGCATTGTTCAACACTGTGCTGAAACACGTTCCACCGCAAAAGGGGGATCCTGCAGCACCTTTGCAGCTGCAAATTTCTGCCCTCGACTTCTCGACTTTCGTTGGCCGCATCGGCGTGGGCCGCATCAGCCAAGGCACGATCAAGCCGCAAATGGATGTGGTCGTCATGGAAGGCCCAGACGGAAAAGCCATCAAAGGCCGCGTCAACCAGGTGCTGAAGTTCCAAGGTTTGGACCGTGTACAAGTGACCGAAGCCGGTCCTGGTGACATCGTTTTGATCAACGGCATTGCCGACCTGAACATTGGCGTCACTGTGACCGACAACGCCAACCCAGCACCTTTGCCCATGCTGAAAGTGGATGAGCCCACGCTGACCATGAACTTCTGCGTGAACACCTCGCCATTGGCCGGTCGTGAAGGCAAGTTCGTCACCAGCCGCCAAATCTGGGACCGTCTGCAAAAAGAGTTGCAACACAACGTGGCTTTGCGCGTCAAGGAAACCGATGAAGAAGGTATCTTTGAAGTCATGGGCCGTGGTGAATTGCACCTGACCATCTTGCTGGAAAACATGCGCCGCGAAGGCTACGAGATGGCGGTTTCCAAGCCTCGCGTGGTGTTCCGTGACATCAACGGTGAGCGTCATGAGCCCATCGAGCTGGTCACAGCCGACATCGAAGAAACCCACCAGGGGGGCGTAATGCAAGCCTTGGGCGAGCGCAAGGGCGAACTGGTCAACATGGAGCCCGACGGCCGTGGTCGTGTCCGTTTGGAATACCGCATTCCAGCCCGTGGTTTGATCGGTTTCACCAACGAATTTCTGAACTTGACCCGTGGTTCCGGCCTGATTTCGAACATCTTCGACAGCTACGAGCCGCACAAGGGTGACATTGGTGGCCGTAAAAACGGTGTGTTGATCTCCATGGACGACGGTGAAATTTTCACCTACGCCCTGGGCAAGCTGGACGACCGCGGTCGCATGTTCGTCAAGGCGAACGATCCCGTGTACGAAGGCATGATTGTGGGCATCCACAGCCGTGACAACGACCTGGTGGTCAACGCTACACGTACCAAGCAGCTGACCAACTTCCGCGTGTCCGGCAAGGAAGACGCGATCAAGATCACACCTCCGATCGACCTGACACTGGAATACGGCGTCGAGTTCATCGAGGACGACGAGTTGGTCGAGATCACGCCCAAGAGCGTGCGACTGCGCAAGCGCTTCCTCAAGGAAAGCGACCGCAAGCGCAACAAGTGATCGGCTGATCGATCATGCGCATGAGTCACAGCTTGGCTGTCTGGACCATGGTGGGCTGCACCGCCTTGTGGTCCATCGCAGGTGTGGTGACACGGCACTTGGAAGAGGCCCGAAGCTTTGAAGTGACCTTCTGGCGAAGCTTCTTCACGGTGGTGTCTTTGCTGATCATCCTGCCTGTTTGGCAGGGCTGGGGCGTCTGGGCTCGAGTGCCTTGGCGCAACCGATACTTCTGGCTTTCTGGCCTTTGCTGGAGTGTCATGTTCACCGCCTTCATGGTGGCCTTGACCTTGACCGCCGTGGCCAATGTGCTGATCACCATGGCTGCCGGGCCCTTGCTCACGGCCTTGTTCACCCGGGTTTTTTTGCGCCATCAATTGCCCTTGCGCACTTGGGTGGCCATTGTGCTGGCTGGCGTGGGCATTGGATGGATGTATGGTTCGCAGCTCAGTTTAGGTGACCCCAACTTCCTGATCGGGTCTTTGGTCGCCTTGTGTGTACCCATTGCCGGTGCCGTTCAGTGGACACTGGCACAAAAGAGCCAAAACGAGGGGCACAGCCTGGATTTGGTCCCTTCGGTGTTGCTGGGGGCCCTGTTCTCAACGCTGCTCACTTTGCCTTTGGCCATGCCTTTCCAGGCGTCGGTCCATGATGTGTCTTTGTTGGCGATGCTGGGATTGTTTCAGTTGGCCATTCCCTGCGTTGTCTCGGTCGTTTGTGTTCGCGTACTCAAAGCCCCTGAAGCGTCCTTGCTTTGCTTGCTGGAAATCGTCTTTGGCATTGCCTTGGCATGGTGGGGGGCCAACGAAGCCCCGCAAATGAGCGTATTGTTGGGCGGGTCCCTGGTTTTGGGGGCTTTGCTCATGAACCAATGGTTAGGTTGGAGACAAAACAATGTCTGATGTCATTGCACAAATTGAAGGCCGTATCGGCTGCATCACCCTCAACCGGCCTAAGGCACTGAATGCCCTGTACCTTGATATGGTGCGGTCCATCACCCAGGCATTGCTCGACTGGAAAGTCAATCCGCAAGTCTTGGCTGTGGCGGTGCGCGGCACTGGCAAAGAAGGGCCTTTTGGTTCATTTTGTGCAGGTGGCGACATCCGGTTTTTTCACCAAGCAGCCACGGCAGGCGATGCGTCATTGGGTGATTTCTTCACCGAAGAGTACCGCCTCAACCACCTGATTCACACCTACAACAAGCCCTACATTGCCTTCATGGATGGCATTGTCATGGGGGGCGGCATGGGCATCAGTCAGGGTGCCAGCGTGCGAGTGGTCACCGAGCGCACCAAGATGGCCATGCCTGAAACCCACATCGGATTGTTTCCGGATGTGGGCGGCGGTTATTTCCTCAGCCGTTGCCCTGGCCGTCTGGGCGAGTACCTGGGCCTGACGGGCCAAATGCTCAATGGCGCACAAGCCGTGGCCGCCAAATTGGCCGACATCGCGCTGCCCAGCGGCATGCTCGAGCCCATCTGGCAAACCTTGATCAGCAGCCCCTTTGAAAATGCCGAATCGGTGGAGCGCTGGGTCTTGGCCCAAGCAGGTGCGTTGACGCCCGAAAAGCTCACCCCTCAGCCTCAAATTGACGACGTGTTTGGTTTGCCTACCATCGCCGACATGTTGACCCGGTTGGAATCGGCATCCGATGAATGGAGCCAGAAAACGGCCGACACCTTGCGGCATCGATCCCCCTTGATGTTGCATGTGGTGCTTCAGCAAATTCGCCGGGCCCGCCAAATGAGTTTGGCCGATGACCTGCGCATGGAGCGGGACATGGTTCACCACTGTTTTCACCTGCGGCCCGTGGCCGACAGCGAGACAGTGGAAGGCATCCGCGCCTTGGCCGTCGACAAGGACCATCACCCACAATGGAAACCGGCCCGTGTGGAAGATGTGGATCTGTCTGAAGCGGCGCGGTTTTTTGTCAGCCCTTGGCCCTCCGACCACCACCCATTGCGCGACTTGAGTTGATTTTGCAGGTCGGTGCTTTCAGCCCCGACAATTTGTGCATGGCCCCTGTTTCGGGGCTCAAGCCTCAGACCGTCAAGCAAAATCTTGGGATGCGAGTCTCAACGGTCGCGGTGGCGGCTTTTCATGGCACGTTCGACTTCGCGCTTGCCTTCACGGTCCTTGATGGTGTCGCGTTTGTCGTGCTCGGCCTTGCCCTTAGCCAGCGCGATGTCGCATTTCACCTTGCCTGATTTCCAGTGCAAATTGATCGGCACGAGGGTGTAACCTTTTTGCTCGATCTTGCCGATCAGCCGCTTGATCTCTTCCTTGTTCAGCAGCAATTTGCGCGTGCGTGCGGCCTCGGGGTTGATGTGGGTGGATGCGGTTTTGAGCGGGTTGATCAAGCAGCCGATGATGAACAATTCGCCATTGCGGATCACCACATAACCGTCTGTGAGCTGCACCTTGCCTTCGCGAATGGCCTTGACTTCCCAGCCCTCCAGCACCATGCCGGCCTCGTAGCGCTCTTCAAAAAAATAGTCAAAAGACGCTTTTTTGTTCTCGGCGATTTTGGCAAAAACAGGGGCAGAAGGGGACTTTTTGGGTGTGGCCATGGTCAACAGATGGGGCCGCAAGGCCGTTCGCAAGGGATTGCAGCAAGCTCGCAAGCAAATCGGCGGGATGAAAAAACTACAATCCACGCACTCCGAGCATTGTATGAAGAATATCCACAAGTCCGTCCTCATCTGGTTCAGCCCCGATGAAATGTTTCGCCTGGTCACCGATGTGGCACGTTACCCCGAGTTTTTGCCATGGTGCGACCAAGCACGGGTACTCGAAACCGATGACCAAGGCATGTTGGCCGAAGTCGGCATCAGCCTGGGCGGCATCAAGCAAAGTTTCACCACACGCAACACGCACGAGGCGGGCCGTTCTGTGGGCATGAATTTGGTCAAAGGGCCGTTTTCCAATCTCAGTGGTGTCTGGCGTTTCAGCCCCGTGGGCGATGGCACACAGCGAGCCTGCAAAGTCGAACTGGATTTGCAGTACGGCTTTTCCAGCTCCACGTTGGCTGCACTGGTCGGCCCGGTTTTTGACAAGATAGCCGCCAGCTTGGTCGATGCCTTTGTCAAACGTGCCGAGGCGGTGTATGAGTGACGCACCTGCGCCGTGCGTGCAAGTTCTGGTGTGCTGGAGTTTGCTGCCCCGGCAAGTGATTGAGCACCCCCTGAGCGTGCCTGCTGCTTGCTCGGTTCAATCGGTGTTGGCCCAATTGATGACCGTCAATTTACCCTCACTGAACGACGAGGCCAAGGCTCGTTTGCCTTTTTTGCAGCCTGGCATATGGGGGCGAAAAGTGTCTTGGGATCAGACCATTGAGGCAGGCGACCGCATCGAGCTGTACCGTGACCTTCAAGTTGACCCCAAAGTGGCCCGACGTCAACGCTTCAAACGGCAAGGCAAAGGTCGGACTGGACTGTTTGCCAACCGCAAAAGCGGCGTGGCTGCGGGTTATTGAAAGCGCACATGCAAGCCCTCTTGAATGCCATTGCCCAAAGCCACAACACCCCACATGCGCAACGCGTTTTTCATGGCCGTGGCGGCTTGTTTCCAGACTGTGAACAGTGGACGCTGGACTGGTTTGCACCCGTTTGGGTCTTGACCAGCTTCAAAGCGGTCAGCGATCACGAATTGGCATGCTGCCACGACGCCTTGGCGCAACGTTGGCAGACCTTGGCTCCCGATCAGCCTTTGAATTGGGTTTTTCAATGCCGCGCGACAGGGCAAGCCGAAACTCGCCTCATGTCGGGCAGCGTGCCTGAAACACATGTGGTGACAGAGCAGGATGCACAGTATTTGGTGCATGTGATGCGTGGACAAAACCATGGCCTGTTTTTGGACATGGCCAAGGGGCGCGAATGGCTGAAGAACCACGCCAAGCACGAAAACATCTTGAATTTGTTTGCCTACACTTGCGCGTTTTCGGTCGTCGCTTTGCAAGGCGGTGCAGCGCAGGTGGTCAATGTCGACATGAGCCAAGCTGCGTTGTCTGTCGGACAGCAAAACCATCGCTTGAACAACTTGCCTGCCAAAGCCCGTTTTTTGGGCCATGACATCTTCAAGACTTGGGGGAAGATCAAAAAAATGGGGCCTTACGGTGTGATCGTGATCGACCCGCCCAGTTACCAAAAGGGCAGCTTCATTGCCACCAAGGATTACGTCAAGTTGATCCGTCGCCTGCCCGAATTGCTTGAGCCACAGGGCCATGTTTTGCTGTGCCTGAACGCGCCCGAGTTGGACACGCAGTTTTTACACAGCCAAGTTGCCCAAGCTGCGCCCAACTTGCGCTTTGTCGAGCGTTTGGATAACCCTGAGGTTTTTGCCGACATTGACCCGGAAAAGTCTCTCAAAGTGCTGCATTACCAGAACGCCTGAGCTGAACCCAGGCTCGAAAAAACGCCGAATTCAGCCGCACAGTCAGGGAAATCCCTTGGCTCGCGCGGGTACAATCGATTTTTTGGAGCCTTAGCTTATGCGCCTACTCGGTAAAGCCCTGACTTTTGACGACGTTCTCCTCGTCCCCGCTTACTCCCAAGTCCTGCCCAAGGACACGTCCCTTGCGACGCAATTCACCCGCAACATCCGCCTGAACCTGCCCCTGGTGTCCGCTGCCATGGACACCGTCACCGAAGCGCGCTTGGCCATCGCCATTGCCCAAGAAGGCGGCATTGGCATCGTGCACAAAAACCTCACTGCGCAAGAGCAAGCGGCCCAAGTGGCCAAGGTCAAGCGCTACGAATCGGGCGTGTTGCGCGACCCGGTCGTGATCACACCCGACACCACCGTGCGCCAGGTCATGGCCTTGAGCGATGAACTGGGCGTATCGGGCTTTCCCGTTTGTGACGGTCGCCAAGTGGTGGGCATTGTGACTGGCCGCGACTTGCGCTTTGAAACCCGCTACGACCAAAAAGTCAGCGAGATCATGACGCCGCGCGAACGCCTGATCACCGTGCCCGAAGGCACCACCCCCGAGCAGGCCAAACATCTGCTCAACAAACACAAACTCGAACGATTGCTGGTCATCAACGACGCCTTTGAACTCAAAGGCCTGATCACCGTCAAAGACATCACCAAACAGCTGAACTTTCCCAATGCAGCACGCGACGCCGCAGGCAAATTGCGTGTGGGCGCGGCCGTGGGTGTGGGTGAGGGCACCGAAGAACGCGTGGAGGCGCTGTCCCGTGCAGGCGTGGACGCCATCGTGGTGGACACCGCACACGGCCACAGCAAAGGCGTGCTCGACCGCGTGCGCTGGGTCAAGCAAAACTACCCGCACATCGAAGTCATTGGCGGCAACATCGCCACCGGCGCAGCGGCTTTGGCCTTGGTCGAAGCGGGCGCGGACGGTGTCAAGGTCGGCATCGGCCCCGGATCGATTTGCACCACCCGCATCGTGGCGGGCGTGGGCGTGCCGCAAATCATGGCGGTGGACAGTGTGGCCACGGCCCTCAAAGGCACGGGCGTGCCCCTGATCGCTGACGGCGGTATCCGCTACAGCGGTGACATTGCCAAGGCCATCGCCGCAGGTGCGGGCACGGTGATGATGGGCGGCATGTTCGCGGGCACCGAAGAAGCGCCAGGCGAAGTGATTTTGTTCCAAGGCCGAAGCTACAAGAGTTATCGCGGTATGGGCTCGATTGGCGCCATGCAGCAAGGCAGTGCCGACCGCTACTTCCAGGAGTCCAGCACTGGCAACCCCAATGCCGACAAACTGGTGCCCGAAGGCATCGAAGGCCGCGTGCCCTACAAAGGCTCGGTCGTGGCCATCATTTACCAAATGGCGGGTGGCTTGCGGGCCAGCATGGGTTACTGCGGCTGCGCGACCATCGAGGCCATGCACAACGAATCGCAGTTTGTCGAAATCACCGCTGCGGGCATCCGTGAAAGCCATGTCCATGACGTGCAGATCACCAAGGAAGCCCCGAACTACCGGGCTGAGTAAAATCTGTACTTGATCACCAAGGCGTCTGCACCCCAGACGCCTTTTCATTTCTCAAAGAACGACGCCTGCCATGCAGCACTCCAAAATCCTGATCCTCGACTTCGGCTCGCAAGTCACCCAGCTCATTGCCCGCCGTGTGCGCGAAGCGCATGTGTTTTGCGAAGTGCACCCCTGCGACGTGAGCAGCGACTGGGTGCGGGAGTATGCCCAAGACGGCAATCTCAAAGGCATCATCTTGTCGGGTTCACACGCCAGCGTGTACGAAGTCGATGACCGTGCGCCGGATGCCGTTTTTGAGTTGGGCATCCCCGTCTTGGGCATTTGCTACGGCATGCAAACCATGGCCGAGCAGCTGGGCGGCAAGGTCGAAGCGGGCACCACCCGCGAATTTGGCTACGCCGAAGTCCGCGCCCACGGCCACACCGAACTGCTCAAAGGCATCGAAGACTTTGCTACGGCCGAAGGCCACGGCATGCTCAAGGTTTGGATGAGCCACGGCGACAAGGTCACCCAAATGCCCGAAGGCTTCAAGGTCATGGCCTCGACTCCTGCTTGCCCGATTGCGGGCATGGCCGATGAATCGCGCCATTTTTACGCGGTGCAGTTCCACCCCGAAGTCACGCACACCGTGCAGGGCCAAGCGCTGCTCAACCGTTTCGTGCTGGACATTTGCAAGGCCAGCCCCGACTGGATCATGGGCAACTACATCGAAGAAGCCGTCGCCAAGATCCGCGAGCAGGTCGGTGACGAAGAGGTCATTCTCGGCTTGTCCGGCGGCGTTGATTCCTCCGTAGCCGCCGCACTGATCCACCGCGCCATCGGCGACAAGCTGACCTGCGTGTTTGTGGACCACGGCCTGCTGCGCCTGAATGAAGGCGACATGGTCATGGAGATGTTCGTGGGCAAGTTGCACGCGAAGGTCATCCGCGTTGATGCCAGCGACTTGTTCCTGGGCAAGTTGGCGGGCGTGAGCGAGCCCGAAGCCAAGCGCAAGATCATTGGCGGCTTGTTTGTGGACGTGTTCAAAGAGCAGGCCGCCAAACTCAAGGCGGGCGACGGCGGCCACAAAGGCGCGACGTTCCTGGCCCAAGGCACGATTTACCCCGACGTGATCGAGTCCGGCGGTGCCAAGAGCAAGAAAGCCGTGACCATCAAGAGCCACCACAACGTGGGCGGTTTGCCCGAGCAACTGGGCCTGAAACTGCTGGAGCCTTTGCGCGAACTGTTCAAAGACGAAGTGCGTGAACTGGGCGTGGCGCTGGGCTTGCCCCGCGAGATGGTTTACCGCCACCCCTTCCCAGGCCCAGGTTTGGGTGTGCGCATTCTGGGCGAAGTCAAAAAAGAATACGCCGACCTGCTGCGCCGTGCGGACGCGATCTTCATCGAAGAGCTGCGCAACTTCACCGACGAATCGGGCAAGACCTGGTACGACCTGACCAGCCAAGCCTTTACCGTGTTCTTGCCCGTGAAGAGCGTGGGCGTGATGGGCGACGGTCGCACCTACGACTACGTTGTGGCCCTGCGTGCCGTGCAGACCAGCGACTTCATGACTGCCGACTGGGCTGAGTTGCCTTATGCGCTGCTTAAGAAAGTGTCAGGCCGCATCATCAACGAAGTGCGCGGTATCAACCGGGTGACTTACGACGTGAGTTCAAAACCACCGGCGACGATCGAGTGGGAGTGAACAAAAGGCACCTCAGGGTGCCTTTGTTTTATTTGGCTTGAGCAGGCTGAAATTCCCGAATCCTGTCCAACGTATCCTGCATCGACTGGCGAGCCACGGCCATGTCAAAGTCGGTTTGGAGGCCCATCCAGAATTCGGCGCTGTTGCCAAAAAACTTGGCCAGGCGCAGCGCGGTGTCCACGGTGATGGCGCGTTTTTCGCGCACGATGTCGTTGATGCGCGGAGCGGGCACTTGCAGCGCCATGGACAGGGCGTGTGCCGTGAGTTGGTAGGGTGCTAAAAACTCTTCGCGCAGCACTTCGCCGGGATGAATGGGGCGCATCCCGTTCACGGGAACGAGGTAACTCGGGGCGGCTTCTTCAACTTTCATGGCAATTCCTTTCAGTGGTAATCCACGATCTCGACATCGAACGCATGGCCGCTTTCAAAGCGAAAGCAAATTCGCCACTGGTCATTGATGCGGATGCTGTATTGACCCGTTCGATGGCCCTTGAGCGCTTCGAGCCGGTTGTTCGGCGGGATTCGCAAGTCATCCAGCCGTACCGATCGATGCAACATGGCCAGTTTGCGTTCTGCAACGGTTCGGATGTTGACGAAACGTGCAACCGGTTGGCCTGAAAACAAGGCCGATGCGTCTTTGCAGCGAAACGATTCGATCATTCCGCGCATCATATAACGCCTGACGTTAAACGCCAAGGGAATTTGCGGCTCCAAGTGAGGGGTGAGTCGCTGATCTCTTGCCCGGGTTTGGTACATTCATTGCCATGTACCTGCCTCCACAATTCAATCACCCCCAACACGCTGCGGCCATCATGCGCGAGCACCCGTTCGCCAGTCTGGTCTCCACCGACGGTGACGGCTTTCCTTTTGTCACGCATTTGCCGCTCAAGCTGATCGAGGAGGGCGGCCAGCCGGTGGCGCTGCTGGGCCACTGTGCGCGGTCCAATCCGCATGCCAAATTTCTGCAAGAGCGGCCGCAAGCTCTGGTGACTTTCATGGGGCCACAGGCCTACATGTCTCCAGCCGTTTACCCCGATTTGTTGCGTGTGCCGACCTGGACTTACCTGGCGGTGCATGCCCGGGTCGAAGCCCGAATGTTGGATGGCGACGATGCCAAAGACGCCATGCTCAAACAAATGATTGCCGACCACGAGCCCGCTTACGCCGACCAATGGCGTGGGCTGCCCGAGAGTTATGCCCACGGCATGCTGAACGGCATTGTGGCGTTTGAATTGAAAATTCTGGACATCAAAACCAAGGTCAAGATCAACCAGCATCGCCCCGAGGCGCACGCAGCCATGCACGCGGCCTATGCCGCGGGCAGCGAACAAGAGCAAGCCCTGGCGCAGTGGATGCAGCGTCTGGGCATGGTGCCTTGATCGTGACCGCACCAAACCAGGACGCCCACTGGATGGCACTGGCCCTGGAACAAGCCCGGCTGGCCGCATCAGCAGGCGAGGTGCCGGTGGGTGCGGTGGTCGTCAAGCAGGGACAAGTCATCGCCACAGGCCGCAACGCCCCGATTGCCAGCCACGACCCCACAGCCCACGCCGAGGTGGTGGCACTGCGCGAGGCGGCCCGGGTGTTGGGCAATTACCGGCTCGACGGCTGCACCCTGTATGTGACGCTGGAGCCCTGCGCCATGTGCAGCGGCGCGATGCTGCACGCCCGTGTGGATCGGGTGGTGTTTGGCGCAGCAGACCCACGAACGGGCGTGGCGGGCTCGG
This sequence comes from Limnohabitans sp. WS1, assembly GCF_003063265.1. GTDB lineage: Bacteria > Pseudomonadota > Gammaproteobacteria > Burkholderiales > Burkholderiaceae_C > Limnohabitans_A. The sequence continues at coordinate 39,617 of NZ_NERU01000008.1, read as the reverse complement.
TGCTCGACCTGTTTAGCCACACGCAGCTGAACCACCAGACGCAGGTAACGGGCGGCGTGCTGGCCGATGAGTGCGGCAGTCTGCTCAAGGATTTTTTCAGGCCCAAAAGAATGAACACCCAACCACTCAGAGAAGACGCGCTGCGCACCCCCGATGCCGCGTTTGCTGATTTGCCCGACTACCCCTGGCAGCCACACTATGTGAACGACCTGCCCAGCATCGCGGGCTTGCGCATGCATTACTTGGACGAAGGCGACCCACATGCGCCGCTGACCTGGCTGTGCCTGCACGGCAACCCGGCCTGGAGTTTCCTTTACCGCAAGATGATCCCGGTCTGGCTGGCGGCAGGGCACCGCGTGGTGGCGCCCGACCTGATCGGCTTTGGCAAGAGCGACAAGCCCAAGAAGGACAATTTTCACCAGTTTGAAATCCACCGCCAGTCGTTGCTCGATTTGATCGAGCGGCTGGATTTACAGCGCGTGGTGCTGGTGGTGCAAGACTGGGGCGGCATTTTGGGCCTGACCTTGCCCATGGCTGCACCCGAACGGTACAAGGGTCTTTTGGTCATGAACACCACCCTGGCCACGGGCGAGGCCCCCTTGAGCGCAGGCTTTTTGGCCTGGCGCGACTGGTGCCAGAGCCAGCCGCTGTTTGATGTGGGCAAATTGTTCAAACGCGGCAACCCTGGCATGACGCCACAAGAGACCGCGGCTTACAACGCACCGTTCCCGGACAAAGGCTTTCGCGCCGCGCTCAGGGCTTTTCCACCCATGGTGCCGGAGTTTGCCGATTCGCCGGGTGCGGCCATCTCTCGACAAGCGCAGGCGTTTTGGCGCGATGACTGGCAAGGCCAAACTTTCATGGCCATCGGCCAGCAAGACCCGGTGCTGGGCGAGCCCGTGATGCGCGATTTGCAAAGCCGGATTTTGGGCTGTCCCGAGCCGATGCGCCTGCCCGATGCGGGTCATTTTGTGCAGGAACAGGGCAGGGCGATTGCCGAGGCGGCTGTGCGACACTTCAAGCCCTGATTCCTCCGCTTTACAGGGGGCTGCCGAGCCAAGCCACAGCATGACATCGGCCCCCTCTCAACGATAAAAACATGGCCCACATCTACATTTTTTCCCCCTCCAGCGCCGTGCGCGACAAAGCGGCTTTTCGCCGGGGCGTGAAGCGCCTGAAAGCCCAAGGCCACGAGGTGGAAGTCGACGAGGCGGCGCTGGCCAGCCACATGCGTTTTGCGGGCGACGACGCCACACGCATTGCGGCCATCACCCGCGCGACGGCCAGTGGGGCCAACGTGGCCCTCATCTCGCGTGGCGGCTACGGCCTCACGCGCATCCTGCCCGCCTTGCCCTATAAACAGATCGTCAAAGCCATTGATGGCGGCATGCAGTTTGTGGGCCTGAGCGATTTCACGGCCTTCAACCAAGCGGTGTTGGCCAAGACGGGGCGCATCAGCTGGCAGGGCCCGGCTCTGGGCGAAGACTTTGGCCCCGTACAAGAACCCGACGACATCATGCAAGCCTGCTTTGACGACCTGCTGCTGGAGCAAGGGGAGGGCACGGGCTGGCAACTGCCCAAGGCCGAGGCCGAGCGCCGCGTGGTGGTGAAAGACGCGCCGCTGTGGGGCGGCAATCTGACCGTGCTGACCTCTTTGCTGGGCACGCCGTATTTCCTGCCAATCCAAGGCGGCGTGTTGTTCCTCGAAGACGTGGGCGAACACCCTTACCGGGTTGAGCGCATGCTCACTCAGCTCTTGCATTCAGGCGTTTTGGCCCAGCAAAAGGCGGTGCTGATGGGGCAGTTCAGCAACTACAAACTGGTGCCCGCGCACGACAAAGGCTTCAAGCTGGCCACTGTGGTGGACTGGCTGCGCAGCCAGATCAAAGCGCCTGTGCTCACGGGCCTGCCCTTTGGCCATGTCGAGACCAAGGTGTTGCTGCCCGTGGGTGCCAAGGTTGACCTTGTCACCGAAGGGCGTGACGCGTTGATGGTTTGGGGCCACATTTAAGCCCGTTTTTTCAGATTCCACGGCTTCATCTTGGTCACTGGTGCCATCAAAAGCCATGGCCAAAGACAATCAAAACAGGAGACTCACATGAAATGGTTTGGACGCTTGGCTTTGCTTGGCCTCGTGGCTGCATTGAGCGCCGGGGGCCTGGTCAGTGTGCAGCTGTTGCGCAGCATGCCCAAACTCGATGGTCAGGTGAAACTTCAAGGTTTGAAGGCGCCGGTCAAGATCAGCCGGGATTCATCGGATGTGACCCGCATCGAAGGGGCCAGTGCTCTGGATACGTGGCGCGGTCTGGGCTTTGTCCATGCGCAAGAGCGCGGCTGGCAGCTCGAATTCAACCGCCGCCTGATGCGTGGCGAATTGTCTGAAATTCTGGGTGCAGCCACGCTGGACACCGACAAGCTCATGCGCACCTTGGGCATCATCGGCATGGCGCAAAAGCAGCTGCAGGGCTTGTCGCCCGCAACACAAGCTGCGTTGCAGGCTTACAGCGAGGGCATCCAAAACGCTTGGCTCAGCGGTGCTGTGCGGCCTTCACCCGAATTTAAGTTGCTGGGTACACAAGCTGGCGGGCCCAAAGGACAGGCCTGGTCGCCCGAAGACAGCCTGGGGTGGGCGCTGATGATGGCCCTTGATCTGGGGGGAAACTGGGGCCAAGAGTTCGCCCGCTTATCCGCCTCGAAAGTGCTCAACCACGAACAACTTTGGCAACTCCTTCCGCCGTATCCTGGTGAAAAACCGGCCACCACAGTGGACCTGCCTGCCCTGTACGCTCAATTGGGCGTGTATTCGCCCAAGGGCCAAACCAAGGCCTTCCCTTTCACAGCAGCGCCCAACGCACTGGCCCAATGGTCGGCTGACTGGGTGCGCGATGTCGGCATTCTGGAAGGCAAAGGCAGCAACAATTGGGTGGTTCCTGGCAGCCACACCGTCAGTGGCAAACCCCTGCTGGCCAACGATCCTCACTTGGCCTTGAGTTCTCCGGCCATCTGGTATTTTGCACACCTGAAAGCGCCTGCAGGTGAATTGCCCGGCGGTCATCAACACCCCGCGCTGGATGTGATTGGAGCCACTTTGCCCGGTTTGCCTTTTGTGGTGTTGGGCCGAACCCAAGGTGTGGCCTGGGGCTTTACCAACACGGGGCCGGACGTTCAAGACCTGTACCTCGAACAGCTGGACGCAACCCAACCCGGCCAATACCGCACGCCCACCGGCTGGGCGGCGTTTGAGGAACGCGCCGAAACCATCCGCGTCAAAGGGCAGGGCGATGTGACCCTCCAAGTGCGCAGCACGCGCCACGGCCCTGTCATCAGCGATGTTCAAGCGCAATACAAAGGCCTAATCGATGCCCAGCGTTATGCCATCAGCCTGCGCTGGTCAGCGTTGACCGAAGACAACAAGACGGTGGAAGCGGGCATGCTGACCAATTGGGCGCAAACCGTGCCCGAGTTGAAAAAAGCCTTCATTCACAACCATGCCCCCATGCAAAGCGTGGTCATGGCTGACACCTTGGGCGAAGTGGCCTACCAGGCTGTTGGGAAACTCCCCACGCGCTCGCCGGAAAATGACATCCGAGGTGTCGCTCCTGCGCCAGGCTGGATGCCTCAATATGATTGGACCGGCTGGCTGCCTGCCGAGCAAAACCCGGCATTGGGCCACCAGGCCATCGAAGCCAAAGGCTGGCATGCCACTGCCAACCAGAATATTTTGCCGCCCGGATATGCCCATTTTGTAGGCGGCGACTGGACCACGCCCGAGCGGTTTGAGCGCATTGAGCAGCTGCTCGCCGCCAGCCCCAAGCACAGCCGAGAAAGCCTGCAAGCCATTCAAAACGACGTCACCTCTTTGGGTGCCAAAGCGCTGTTGCCCACATTGCTAAGTGCCAAGCCTCAGCATGCGCTGGGCGATCAGGCGCTGAAAATGCTGGCCACTTTTGATGGCCAAATGCACGCCCAAAGTGCGCCTGCCTTGGTGTTCAACGTTTGGGCCGATGAGTTGACACGCGGTTTGCTGGTGCCCCATTTGGGAGCCGAACGCTTTCAGGCCTTGTATGGCAAACGCCATTTTCGCGCCGCAGTGGAAGGCATTCTCAAGCGCTCAGACGCTTTTTGGTGTGGCGCGGCGGGCTGTCCAGCACAAGTGTCTTTGGCACTTGACCGCGCACTGGTCCGCATAGCAGACCAGCAAGGCACCGACATGCGTGCATGGCGCTGGGGCGCATGGCATCCAGCCATCAGCAGTCACAAACCGTTTGGCAAAGTGCCGTACCTCAATGCCATTTTTGATGTCCGCACGGAAAGCGCAGGAGATCTGTTCACGGTGAACGTGGGCCAATACTGGGCCAATGACCCGAAAGAGCCTTTTGCCAACCGCCATGCGGCTTCGATGCGGACGGTTTATGACCTGGCCGATGCCGATCAATCGGTTTTCATCTACCAGACCGGTCAATCTGGACATGCTTTCGATCCAAGAAGCCGCGACATGGCTGCCGCTTGGGCCTCAGGCAATTACCGGCTTTTGCAACAAAAAAGTAACGCTGTTCATCGCTTGTTGCTGACACCTTGAGCAACTGCTCTGTCCTGCATTGATCTTTGTGCTTTGGCAGGTCTTTGTGCCCCAGTGTTTTTGATGCCAGCCAGAGTTTTAGGCAACATCATGGGGTGCAGTAGATTCCAAGGTGATCAAACCAAGCTGGTGAACCCAGTCTGGTCAAACCAAGTCTTCAACTTTACATAATATTGATTGTACGAAATTAACAGCATGTGTTGGATGTGCATGACAACGACGCATTGAACATCCACAGAATGACTATCTTGGCAACGCTGATGGCCAGCGATTGGGCTGGACAGGCACAGTGGTGGATTTTTGACGTGCAGCCCACCTGGCCAAACCGGCATCCATCAATTCGATGGAATTTTGGCGACGACCCTGAACCGCAAAATCCTTGGCGGTCAATCCCAACTGATTGGACAAGGTGGGGTCAGCGCCTTCCTGAATCAACAGTTTGACCGCTTCAGGGCTGCCATACCTGGCGGCCATCATCAGCGGCGTCGTTCCATTGGGCGATTCGGCGTCGATGTACGCACTGTGGTCCAGCAAAAACGACATCACCGCCACGTGTCCTCCAGAAGCGGCGTAATGCAAAGGTGTCCAACCCGTTTTGTTCACGTCGGCATCTTTGGCCACCAATTGTTGAACCAAGGGCAAATAGCCTTTGATGGCCGCCAGCATCAAAACACTTTCGTCTTTTGCATTGCGCACCTCCACGCGTATTTGCGGAGATCGCACCAACAACTCAGCCACTTGAAGGGAAGGGATCAGAACGGCCATCATCAACGCGGGCACACCCTGAGGGTTCACCGTATTTGGATCAAATCCCCGTTGCAACAAGGACCGGACCACGGTCACATCGTCGGCTTTGAGCGCATCGAAAAAATCCTCATAAGACCCCGCAGATGCGGTGCTCAAACCCAGAGACAAAGCAATGAAAACGATCAGTTTTTGAAGGCCTTGAACATGAAACATGGTTTTTTTAAGCGGCTGTTTTTGAAAAAAGACTTAAAAAATTATGCGTGGTCAACTCACCAATGGACTCGGATGTGCATCCTCGCAACTCTCCCAATAACTTGGCCACGTAAGGCACATAAGATGGGTTGTTGGTCTTGCCGCGATATGGCACAGGCGCCAAATAAGGGCTATCGGTCTCGATGAGCAAGCGGTCATCGGGCACAAACTTGGCCACCTCACGCAAATCGGCCGCTGTTTTGAAGGTCAGGATACCTGAAAACGAGATGTAAAAACCCAAGTCCAAAGCGGCCCGGGCCACTTGCTGGCTTTCGGTGAAGCAATGGAATACGCCGCCCGCACACCCTGCCCCCCCCGTTTCACCCTCTTCTTTCAAGATGGCAATGGTGTCGTCTGAAGCCTGCCGGGTGTGGATGACCAAAGGCAAAGCCGTCTGGCGCGCGGCGCGGATGTGGGTGCGAAATCGCTCGCGCTGCCATTCCAGGTCGGCCACGGTGCGCCCGCCTTTGCGCTCGTCCATTTGGTAATAATCCAGCCCGGTCTCGCCAATCGCCACCACTTTGGGGCGGGCGGCACCGTCCAGCAGATCCTGCAGGCTGGGCTCCTGCACGCCTTCGTTGTCGGGGTGCACACCCACGGTGGCCCACATGTTGTCGTTGGCCAATGCCAAGTTGTGGACTTCGTCAAACTTTTCCATGGTGGTGCAAATCACCATGGCGCGGGTCACTTGGGCATCCAGCATGGACTGCTGGATGCTGTCAAGCTGGCTCATCAGCTCGGGAAAATTCAGGTGGCAATGGGAATCGGTGTACATGTGAATCAGCCCTTGGACATCAGGGTTTGTTGGGCATCGGCGGTCAGGGCTTCGAGCATCAGACCGGCGTTGAAAGGGTGTTCGGCCGTGCGGGCAGATTGCATCAGGCGCTTGAACCAGTCGGTCAGCACCGCCACAGACGCCGCGCTGGCGGGCAAGTGCGTCACTTCAAAAAACCTCGGTACCGCCCCCGATTGGCGCAGCACCAAGTCGTGGCAAAGCTTTTGCAAGGCGTCAATGGCCTGCGCAGGACTCAATTCGGCCAGGTGCCGGGCATCGCCCTGGCGCATGGCTTTGGGCAAATGCGCCCACCAATCGGGCGACAAACCGGCTTCAGCCTGACGCAATACATCGGCCGGACGCCCGCCCGCACTGCGCAGCAAGTCTTGCGCCACAGCCTCTGGCACGCCTTGCCCCGTGAGCCAGGGCAGCGCCTCATCGGCTTCGGGCCACTTCATGGTGTGGGCCAAGCAGCGGCTTCGGATGGTGGGCAGCAGCATGTGGCTGGCCTCGGTGGCCAGCACGAAGCGTACGTCGCCGGGCGGCTCTTCCAGGGTTTTGAGCAGCGCGTTGGCTGTGATGGTGTTCATGCGCTCGGCCGGAAACACCAGCACCGCCTTGCCGCGCCCGCGTGCGTCGGTGCGCTGCGAAAACTCCACCGCGTCACGCATCGCGTCGACGCGGATCTCTTTGCTGGGCTTGCGAGTTTTCTTGTCGATCTCATCCTGGGCTTTTTCAGGCAAAGGCCAGCCCAGCTCGATCATCACCGTCTCGGGCATCAACACGGCCAGGTCGGCATGGGTGTGCACAGCAATCGCGTGGCAGCTGGGGCAGTCGCCGCAAGCGCCCTGCACGGTGGGTTTTTCGCATAACCAAGCCGAAGCCAAGGCCAAAGCCAACTCGTACTGGCCCAGGCCCGACGGGCCTTGCAGCAGCCAGGCGTGGCCCCGCTGGGCGAGCAGATCAGTCGCTTGGCGGGCGATCCAGGGGGCGTTCAAAACGGCGCTCATGCGGCCCTCCTCTTGAGCCAATCACTCAGGGCGTACAAGACATCAGCACCCACGGCTTCCATGACTTGCGCAGCGTCGATGCGGGCAAAACGACTGGGCATCTCGGCTTGGCGGCGGGCGTAACCAGCCCGCACTGCGGCAAAAAAGTCAGCCGGTTGAGACTCAAACTTGTCCGGCACTCGGGCCGAAGCCAGGCGTTCAGCCGCAATCAAAGGGTCCAAGTCGAACCAAACGGTCAAGTCTGGTTGGCGCAAAGTGCCGTCTGGCAAGGCCTGCACCATGCGCTCCAGCTGACCCAACACCTGCCAATCAAAGCCCCGCCCACCGCCTTGGTAGGCGAAGGTGGCGTCGGTGAACCGGTCGCACAAAACCACATCGCCCCGAGCCAGTGCTGGCTCGATCACCTGCACCAAGTGCTCACGGCGAGCCGCAAACATCAACAGCGCCTCGGTCAGCGGGTCCATGGGCTCGTGCAGCACCAGCTCGCGCAGCTTTTCAGACAGTGGCGTGCCGCCGGGCTCGCGGGTCAGCACCACCGCCCTGCCCGCCTGCCGAAAAATCTCGGCCACACCGGCGATGTGCGTGGACTTGCCCGCACCGTCGATGCCTTCAAAACTGATGAATGTGCCGTGTGTCATGAGCGTCTGGAGTTGATCGTCGATTGTCGCCGATGACGGTGTAAGCGGTGGGGGCGAACTGTCCCCAAGGCCCACAGAGCTCACTTCCCGCGCTGGTAACGGTTCACAGCCCGGTTGTGCTCGTCGAGGGTGGCACTGAAATGGCTGCTGCCGTCGCCCTTGGCCACAAAGTAGATGGCGGCCGTTTTGGCCGGTTGCACAGCAGCCAAAAGCGCCGACTTGCCGGGCATGGCAATGGGCGTGGGTGGCAGACCGGCGCGGGTGTAAGTGTTCCAAGGTGTGTCGCTTGTCAGGTGCACACGGCGCAAGTTGCCATCAAAGGCTTCGCCCAGGCCATAAATCACCGTCGGGTCGGTCTGCAAACGCATGCCAATGCGCAGGCGGTTGTTGAAAACCCCTGAAATCTGCGCCCGGTCTTGAACCTTGCCTGTTTCCTTTTCGACAATGCTGGCCAAGATCAAGGCTTCTTCGGGCGACTTGAGCGACGCATCGGGCTGCCGCAGCGCCCAAGCCTGCTGTACATGCTTGTCCATGGCCTTCATGGCGCGCTGCAAGACCGCCAGATCGCTCGCCCCCTTGGCGTAGGAATAAGTGTCCGGGTAAAAACGCCCTTCAGGGGCCACACCGGGGCGGCCCAATTGCGCCATCAAGGCGTCGTCGGCCAAAGCGCGGCTGTCCGGCTTGAGGTTCTCGGCCTTGGCCAAGGCCTGGCGCACTTGTCGCCAGTTCCAGCCTTCGACAATCGTCACCGTGCGCAGGCTTTCTTCGCCCCGCACCAGCATGTTCAAGAGGCGCACAGGCGTGGTGCCGGGCGCCATTTCGTAACTGCCCGCCCGCATCTGGCGCGATTGGCCCGAGACGCGAAACCACGCATACAAGAGCGTGGGCGACGTTTGCGCCCCGGCGTCCACCACCGCTTGGGCGATGGACTTGGGCGAAGTGCCGGGCTCAATCGACAAGTCCAGAGTGGCTTGGCGGGTGTCCATGGGCTGATTCAGCCACCAAAAGCCCGCCGCAGCCAGTCCCAGGGCGAGCAACATCACACTGAGCAGTAACTTCATCAAGCCTTTGAGCACGGCCATGTCCTTTGTTCGGGTGTTGAAAACGTGGAGGGCATGATAATTCAGGCCTTGCCCCCCGGACCGAGTCACCCCATGAACACCCGCCCAGAATTGAGCCCACCCATGAACACCGTTTTGAATGGCACCAGCGCCCTGCCCCACTTGGGCGTGATCCAGGCGCAGGGCGAAGACGCGGCGAACTTCTTGCACAACCAGCTGAGCAACGACGTGCTGCTCTTGCCCGTGGGCCAAGCTCGACTGGCGGCTTTTTGCTCGGCCAAGGGGCGCATGCAGGCCAGCTTCATTCTGGTCAAAACTGCGCCCGACACCGTGCTGCTGGTCTTGAGCCTCGACTTGCTGGCCCAGACCCTCAAACGCCTGTCCATGTTTGTGCTGCGGGCCAAAGTCAAAATGAGCGACGCCACGGGGCAGTGGCAGTTTCGTGGTTTGCTGGGCGACAGCGCCCGGGCTGAGGTGGGCGGTGCCGCGCCTTGGCAGACCCTGGCTCAGGATAGGGCGCACACGGTGGCGCTTTATCCCGCTGTGTTGGGCGACACCAAAATTCCCCGCGCTTTGTGGATCGCCCCGGCGGGCCACGCGCTGCCTGCAGGTGCCGATGTGCCCACCGATGTTTGGTCTTGGGCCGAGGTCATGAGCGGCGTGACGCTGGTCAGTCATCCTGTGTTCGAAGCCTTCGTGCCACAGATGATGAATTACGAATCGGTGGGTGGCGTCAACTTCAAAAAAGGCTGCTACCCCGGGCAAGAGGTCGTGGCCCGCAGCCAATTTCGCGGTACCTTGAAGCGCCGCACAGCGCTGGTGCACAGCCCGGTGGCCCTGACGGCCGGGCAGGACGTGTTCACCCCCACCGACCCCGAGCAGCCTTGCGCCACCGTGGTGCTGAGTGCTGCGCGACCAGACGGCCAAGGTTTTGACGCACTGGTCAGTGGCACCACCGAGAGCCAGCAGACGGGGTGGCAAGTTGGCGGAGCAGACGGCACCGCCTTGGGGTTGCTGCCCTTGCCCTACACCTTGCTGGCCGATATTTGAGGGTTGATCAGAGTCTGAGCGGGCCCTCATCGCCGTTGCATGACCCTTTCACGACGAGAGCGGCATCACTGCGGGAGCAACACCCTCAAATGGCGTGCCTTGTCCCCCGTAGGAGCGACGCCCTCGTCGCGATAAGCCTCGCAGGCCACGACCCATCGCCCCGAGGGCGGGGCTCCTACAACATGCCTGGCACCCGCACACGCGAAGCACGGCATGCCTTGTCCCCCGTAGGAGCGACGCCCTCGTCGCGATAAGCCTCGCAGGCCAAAACCCATCGCCCCGAGGGCGGGGCTCCTACAACATGCCTGGCACCCACACACGCGATGCACGGCGTGCCTTGTCCCCCGTAGGAGCGATGCCCTCGTCGCGATAAGCCTCGCAGGCCAAAACCCATCTCCCCGAGGGCGGGGCTCCTGCAACATGCATGGCACCCGCACACGCGATGCACGGCATGCCTTGTCCCCCGTAGGAGCGATGCCCTCGTCGCGATAAGCCTCGCAGGCCACGACCCATCGCCCAGAGGGCGGGACTCCTACAACATGCCTGGCACCCGCACACGCGATGCACGGCATGCCTTGTCCCCCGTAGGAGCGACGCCCTCGTCGCGATAAGCCTCGCAGACCAGGCCCACAGGCAAGGCTGTGACCGCAAACACTACAGCTGGCGAACCATCTCGATGTGCGCAATGCCCGCTTCTTCAAATACCGCGCCATGCGGCTCAAATCCTGAGCGCTTGTAAAAACCTTCGGCGCTGCATTGGGCGTGCAGGATCACCTGGGTATCGCCCCGGTGCTTTGCCGCGTCCATCAGGGCATGCAGCACGCGGCGGCCCAGGTCGCTGCCGCGCATCTGCTTTTTGACCGCCATGCGACCAATGCGGGACACACCGGGCGCATGTTGAATCAGGCGGCCTGTGGCCAGGCAAAAGCCCATGCGGTTCAGGGCCACCGCGTGCAAGGCGGTGTCGTCTTCATGGTCCCATTCCAGCTCGGCCGGAACTTTTTGCTCATGCACAAACACTTCGGTGCGCAGTGGGCTGGCCAGCTTTTGAAAGTCGTGCCAAGAGCCCAGATGCACCTGCACCATGTCTTCGCTGCGCTCAAAGCCTTCGAGCATGTCGCGCAAGGGGGCCGGGACGGGCTGGCTCTTTTTGGCCACCGGGTCTGCGTACACATAGACCAGCTCGCTGGTGATCAGCAATTCATCACCCCGAAAAATCGCGCCCACAAAGGTCATGGAGGAGTTGCCCACGCGTTCGCAGCGCATGCACACGTCCAGAAAATCGTCCATCTCGGCGCTGGCGTGGTACTCGAGGCTGGCCTTTTTGACAAACATGTCCCCGCCCAGTTGGTGCATGGTGTCGGCGTAAGGCATGGCCAGATTACGCCAATAGTCGGTCACGGCGGTGTCGAAGTACATGAGGTAATGACCGTTGAAGACGATCTTTTGCATGTCCACCTCGACCCAGCGCACGCGCATGCGGTGAGAAAAACGGAAGTCTTGGCGTTTCATCTTGTTCCTTATGAGGGCTATCGCGGCGGGGGCGCCGCTCCTACAAAAAAGCGGTTTTTAAGGCCCGGCCAGCATCGGCATGCGCTTGCAGGGCATCGGGAATGGCGCGGCCCATGGTGACAAAACCATGGATCACGCCTTTGTAAATCTCCAGATCAACCGGCACGCCCGCCATGCGCAGCGTGTCGGCGTAGCGCACGCCCTCGTCCACCAGTGGGTCGCATTCGGCCAGGCCCATCCAGCACGGGGCCAGGCCACTGTGGTCGGGGGCATTGCCGGGGGCAAAGCGCCAATCTTGACGGTGTTGGGCGTCGATGTAGCCGTCAAAAAACCAGGCGATGGTGTCCTTGTCGAGCATGAAGCCTTGGCCAAAAGTGTGGTGCGAAGCCGTGTCTTGTTGGGAGCCGCAGCCCGGGTAGAACAGCAGCTGCAACGCGAGTTTCAGACCCGCATCGCGGGCCATCAGCGCGCACACGGCAGACAAAGTGCCGCCAGCGCTGTCACCGCCTATGGCCAGGCGCGAGCTGTCCAGACCCAAGGTTTGGCCGTGCTGCTGCAGCCAGTTCAGGGCGTCCCAGGCGTCATGAACGGCCGTCGGGAATCGGTGCTCGGGCGCGAGCCGATAGTCCAGCGACACCACGGCGCAGTGGCCCTGTCGGCTGAGCTGGCGACACAGCACGTCGTGTGTGGTGAGGCTCCCTACCGTGAAACCGCCGCCGTGCAGGTACAGCAGCACGGGCAAGGCGGCGTCGCTGTGCAGTGCATAAAGCCGGGCGGGCAAGGCGTGGCCATCGCGGGCCGGGATGGTGAGGTCCTGCACCCGGTCCAAATGGGGCGCAGGCTGCAGGTCCAGGATCGGGCCGCCGATGTCGTAAAACGCACGGGCCTGCACGGCCGTCATGGCGTGCATGGGGGGACGACCTGCCCGCTCCACGCGGTCAATCAGGGTGCGGGTGGCCGGGTTCAGCAAGGATCGGGGGTTGAGGTGGTGGCTGCTCATGCAAGGCGGGGTCCTATCGCCAACGTGACGGCTCGGGGCCGTTGCGGCTGACAATGGACGGCTTCCTGAATCAAAATGAATGGCATCGTACAACGCGCCGGGGCCCCTGCCTGTCACCCCCGCCGCAAACATCCTCAGCACATCACCGGAGTGCCTCTCATGTCCTTCATCAATTACGTCACCCAAATCCAGATCGACTTTGGCGCTGTCAAGCTGCTGCAGGCCGAGTGCGAGCGCGTGGGCATCCGCAAACCCCTCATCGTGACCGATGCGGGCGTCAAGGCCGCAGGTGTGCTGCAAAAAGCGCTCGACGCCTTGCCCGACTTGCCTGTCATCGTGTTTGACCAAACCCCCTCCAACCCCACCGAGGCGGCTGTTCGCGCCGCTGCGGCCATGTACCAGAGCCACGGATGCGACGGTCTGATCGCAGTGGGTGGCGGCTCGGCCATCGACTGCGCCAAGGGCGTGGCCATTGCCGTGAGCCACGAAGGACCGCTCAAAACCTACGCAACCATAGAAGGCGGCTCGCTGAAAATCACCGACCGTGTGGCCCCCATCATCGCCGTGCCCACCACCAGCGGCACCGGCAGCGAGGTGGCACGCGGCGCGATTTTGATCTTGGACGATGGTCGCAAGTTGGGTTTCCACAGCTGGTTCATCGTGCCCAAAGCCGCCATTTGTGACCCCGAACTCACCTTGGGTTTGCCGCCCATGCTCACCGCTGCGACCGGCATGGACGCGGTGGCGCACTGCATGGAGACTTTCATGGCCGCACCCTTCAACCCGCCTGCCGACGGCATCGCGCTCGACGGCCTGCAACGCGCCTGGGCGTACATTGAACGCGCCACCCGCAATGGACAAGACCGCGAAGCGCGCCTGAACATGATGAGCGCCAGCATGCAAGGCGCTATGGCCTTCCAGAAAGGGCTGGGCTGCGTGCACAGCTTGAGCCACAGCCTGGGTGGTGTGAACCCGCGCCTGCACCATGGCACCTTGAACGCCATGTTTTTGCCCGCCGTGGTCACGTTCAACGCGGCTGCCGAATCGGTGCAAAAGGAAAACCGCCTGAACCGCATGGCCCAGGCCATGGGCTTGCAAAGCGGCAGCGACATCCCTGCGGCCATCCAGGACATGAACGCCCGTCTGGGCCTGCCCACCGGTTTGGGTGCCATGGGCGTGACAGAAAGCCTGTTTGACGCCGTCATCACTGGAGCGCTGGCCGACCATTGCCACAAGACCAACCCGCGCATCGCCTCGGCGGACGAATACCGCGACATGCTGCTGACCAGCCTGTGAGGCCAGACAAGTCTTGTCATTGCAGTCGCTCACCGCTGTGAGCGACTGTCAGCCCCCTGCGCGTGTGGGCTCAAGACGTTTTTTCAACCGGTTTTTGGCCCTCTCGCGTGTCTGCGCTTTGGCCACATGCCCACGCAAAGCGGCATCCCAAGCCGACCGTGCCCAGCGCACGGCCTCGGCGGGCTCGTCAAAAATTGCATCGGGTGCCGTCCAATAAGACAGGGCCACGTCTTTGCCCTTCATGGGGAAGGTGAACGGCGTCAAGTTCAGCGCTTCAAAATCGGGCCGGTTCACCGCGTCGGCCTTGAGGTACAGCCGGTTGTCCATGACGATGGCGAACATCAAGCCCTCGTGGTACAGGCCATGCCCGCCAAACATGCGGCGGGCGGTGACCTGGCCCCACTTTTCCAGCAGCTCCTGAACGAAGCCGATGAATTCACTCAAAGGCTGCCTCGACCGTGCTCGGCGTGGTACTTCTGGGCAGTTTCCCAAGCCACGGCTTGCAGGTGCGCGGCCACGTCAGCGGGCAGACCTGCCGTGTACTTGCTGCCGATCGGGTTGATTTTGAACACCGAAGCCAGCACCGTGCTGGCGCCCAGGTAGGTGCCCTGCAAGGTCGGGTGGCGCTTGTCGCCAATGATGAGCGGGATGTCCGGACGTTTGGCCTGGGATGCGGCAAAAGCCAGGCCGGCAGGCACCACCAGCGCGTTGTTGGCCTTGCCCACCTTGGTGTATTCGGCCGCGAGTGGCTCGGTCATGTCGGGCTTGTCCGAATAGGCCCACGACATGAACAGGATGGGCTCAGCCCCGTGTTTGCGGGCTGTGTCGCTGTGTTTTTTGGCAAATTCATGAAAAACCGGCTGCAGCTTGGGGTGGATGGGGCACTGGCTGCAGTCCATCATCATGACCGCGTCAAACGGCTTGTCAAAGGTGTTGAAACGCACCTCGTTGTCGCCCACAAACGAATAGCTCGACACGCCGCCGGGCTTGAAATAAGCCGCCACATCGTGCCAGTTGATGCCCGAACCGCTGATGGTGGCCGACACATTGCGCACACTGCGCTTGCCATTGTCGGCCGCGCCCGCCATCAATTGGCCCAGGTGGCCGTGCATGGAGTTGTTGTAATAAAAAAAGCTGTTGCCCACCCACAGCATGCTGCGCAGCGGTGCCGTGGCGGTCTGGGCGGGTGGCTGGGCAGCGCTGACGGCAGGCCCGGTGCTGGGCAGGGTGCTGCAAGCGGCCAATACACCGGTGGCCAGCAGCAAGCTGGGTGTGCGTATCCAGTTCATGTTCTTCCGATCTTTTGAAGTGAAACCTGAACCAGTTTCGTGCAGCACACCCTGCGCGTCAGTCACATCGGTTCAAAGGCCGTTGTGGCTGGGCATCTTGGCGCCCACATGCAGCTCACCCCGTGATTCGGCCAGCTCGACCTGGCGCTGACGCTCGGCCAGTTTGACCTTTTGCTCGGGCGTGCGCTGGTCGTGGCAATGGTCGCAGCTCACGCCCAACACGTAGTTCGGCGACTGCTTGTCCTGCTCGCTCAAAGGCCAGCGGCAAGAGCGGCACAGCTCATGGTGGCCCACGCCCAGGCCGTGGCCCACACTCACGCGCTCGTCAAACACAAAACACTCACCCTCCCAGGTACTTTGCTCAGGCGGAATTTCTTCCAAGTACTTGAGGATGCCGCCTTCGAGGTGGTAGACCTCGTCAAAGCCACGCATTTTCATGAGCGCGGTGGATTTTTCGCAGCGGATGCCACCGGTGCAGAACATCGCCACCTTGGTCTTTTTGGCGGCTTCGCCCTGCAAGTGGGGCTGCGCGTCCAGCCAGGCGGGCAGCTGCACAAAGTTCTTGATGTTCGGGTTGACCGCGCCCTTGAAGGTGCCAATGGCCACTTCGTAGTCGTTGCGTGTGTCGATGACCACCACACCCGGGTCGGCCAGCAAGGCATTCCAATCGGCAGGCTTGACGTACTGGCCCACGGTCTTGTTCGGGTCCAGCTCGGGCACGCGCAAAGTCACGATCTCTTTTTTGAGCTTGACCTTCATGCGGGTAAAGGGTGGCTTGGGGCTCCAGGACTCTTTGTGCACCAAGCTGGCCAGGCGCGGATCGGCCCGCAAAAACGCCAACACGGCGCGGATGCCGTTTTCAGGTCCGGCAATCGTGCCGTTGATACCCTCGTGGGCCAAGAGCAAAGTGCCTTTGACCTCGTTGTCTTCGCAACAGGCTTGCAAAGGGGCTTGGAGAGCCTCGAAATCAGGCAAATCGACAAATTTGTAGAGGGCGGCGGTGAGGTAAAGGGCATTGGAAGACATGCCGTAATTATCCATGCCAACAAGGACAGGTTTTTCGTGAACGACAAGCTTCAGGATTGCTGAACAGTGGCCAAGGGCAAGAACAGGGTCAGCGGCGAGTCGGGCAAGGCGATGAAACCATGATGACTGTAAAAAGCAGCTGCCGCCTCGTCCTTGGCGTCCACGACCAGGGCGAAGGCGGCAATCTCGGAGCGAGCGGCTCGGTCAAGCGCATCGGCCAGTAACGCACCGCCCAGACCTTGTCCCTTGAATTCATGATCGACGGCCAGGCGGCCCATGCGCACGGCGGGCACTGTCGGGTAGCGCGGCAGCTTCTTGCGGGTGCTGGCCGGCAGATCGGCAAGATACAGGCTGGCCGAGGCCAAGATGTAGTACCCCGCAATGCGCTGCCCATCTGCCAAGGCCACAAAGCAGGCCGCAACGCGACGGCGAATGTCCTGGGTGGCTTGCTCGCGCAGGTAGCGATTGAGCGGCTGCGAATCGCAATGGAACTTGGCGCGGTCATGCGCCCCGTCCAGCGGGGCCAGCAGGAACGGGGCGCGGCTCATTCAGAACGCAGCAGCTTGCTGCGGCGACTGAAGGCACGCTCCAAAGCCGGAGCCGGTTTGGGTGGCGACAGCAGCGCCTGCGCAAAACAGGCTTGATCGGCCTGCGACAGACGAATGACATCCGCTTGTTCGATGGCCTGATGTGCGGCTGCCTGCACGGCAGACACTACAAAATCGGTCATGGTGCGGCCCTGAAGCTCGGCGGCACGCTTGAGCATGGCATGCAAATCGGTGCTGATTCGGGCTTCGAGGCGGGCGGTAGAAATGGCAGCGGGCATGGTGGTGACCTCCTGATGCGAGGATACGGCAGTTTGCCGTATGGATCAAGATGAAGCCTGTTGTGCGCTTCTTTTTACTCGTTAGGTGTCCGTGCTGGCACTGAGAATGGCCTTTACTCTGTAAAGATCCCGGGCGACTTGGACGCATAGCCCTTCAATTTCCTTTGTGGGAATCTGCACGTCCGGGAACATGATGGTCATCGCTCCAGCTGCATGCGCTGCTCTGACGCCGTTGAATGAGTCTTCGAGCGCAACGCACGATGCAGGCGCCGAGCCGAGCATGCTCATGGCCTTAAAGTAAACGTCTGGGTACGGCTTCCCTTGTGCAACATCGTCTCGGGCTGCCACGATCTGAAAGTAGGGACTCAAACCCGTTGCATCCAGATGGTGCCGCGCCTCTGCATGTTTCATCGACGTTGCGATGGCGAGTGGGACTTTTTGGGAGGAAAGGTACTTTGCCAGGTCTGCAGCGCCAGGCTTTAGAGAAACCCGTCCGCCGAGTCGTGGTTCCAATCGGGTATTCATTGCCTTCAGATAGTTTGTGATCGGAAAGCCCAGATCATGGTCGTCGATTAGCCGGGCTTTCAGTTCACTTCCGAGAAGGCCAACCAGCGAGAGGACATAGCTGTGGGTGATGTTGACGCCAACGTCCTGACCGGCCTGCACCATCGCTTCTGCATAAAGTGGAACGGTGTCAAGTAAAAGGCCATCCATATCGAAGATGACAGCGCTGATTGGACGAGTAGCAACATGTTGATCGAATGACAGATCAGAGCGCATCGAATTGGAGAAGGTCATGCAGCACACCGGAGGGGTCGCGGAACTTCACCACAAAACCGACCGGACATCTTTGAGGCTCTGCGTCCACCAGCTCGCCCCCCGCGTCAACGACACTGCGCATGGCTGCTCGTATGTCGGTGGTTTGAAATGAAAGAACGGTTGTGGGCACCCCAGGATGCAGCCCCTCAATTTGCTCGAGGATGAGCGTCGTTGATCCTGTCTTGAGCTGGGCAATGCACGGCCCATAGCGTGCTTTGACCTCATAGCCCAAGCCGTCGCTATAAAAGCGGATTGCCCGGTCTAGATCGGATACAAAGATGGTCTGAACGCATATCGGAAGCATGTGGGTCTCCAATTTCTCGTGCAAAGTTTTTGCGGTCCAACGTCATGAATCCCGCAAAACCTGCGGAATAAAACCGGACCAGTCGGACACATCAGCCCGGCCAATCATCGGCAAGCCTCTTGCGGACTGGCTAGCGTGGACAAGCGATGGATAAATATCCAAAAGTAAATTTGCCATGAAACCCACCAGTCCTGTTTAGCAGACCATCCGCCTGCTTGATCCGTTGAGGAAGTTCTTGAGCCCCCACCACTATAGCTGTGATACTAAAAATATTAATTTTATTGACTACTATTTTTTTTTCTCGGCTTGTGCAGCCGGGCCAATGTGTCACCCGAGGGGCGTGGGGGCGGCTGAGGTCATGACATTTTTGACCATGCTGGCCGCCGACAGGCGGGTGTCTAGCAGCACGCACGAGCAGGCACTGTCGGCCTTGCTCTTTTTGTACAAAGACGTTCTTCAGAGCGGCAACACGTTTTGCGCTCTACCCTGCTCCACCCACTGCGCAAATTCATCCGCCATCTGCTGCGCCACGCTGGCAGCCGCATTCCACACCTTCACCCGCCCCGCCAAATCGCGGTCATAGGTCATGAAGTCCTTGCGGTCGGGCAGTTTGCCGTTCGGCAGGGTTTTGACCCATTCGGGGTTGGGGGCCAACACGATGGTGCTGTCGAGAAACGGCGTCGCCCCGTGCCGCCATTTCAGGGCTTTGTCGAGCCAGCCGGGCACCACGTTTTGCTGAAAGTGCGGATACAGCACGATGGCACGCTCGGGGCCCTGTTCCGCTGTCGGCGCGGTCCAGTTCAGGTGCAGGTGGTAGTCGGTGATGCCGCCGTCCCAATAGGCGCCAGCCGGTGCGCCGGGGATGTCGTGCACGGCTTTGAGGGCAAAGGGGATGGAGCAGCTGGCTTGCAGCGCGGGCATGAAGTTGCCTTCGGTCAGGCCCACGGCGCGGGTGCGAAAGTCTTGCGCGTCAAACGGCAAAGCCGCGCCCTGCCCTGAAAACACCACCCGCTCCAACCAGCCGCCCAAGGCCCTGCGGTGCACGGCGTTGCTCAAAAATGCCCCCGCATAGCCCAGTGGCGTGGCCAGAGGGTGTTCGCGGTGCAGGATATGCCGCCCGCGCGCGGTGACGATGTGCAGGCGGTAACGCGGGTGGCGCAGCACCTCGCCAATGCGGCCACCATAAAAGGCTTGCAGGCTGTGTCCAAACGCATCGCTCACCTGCTCGGCGCTCACGCGCTTTTTGCCCGGCAGCGGTTCGTAATGCTGGTGGATGTAGTCGTGCTCCAGCCGTTCAAACGCGGCCACCGGCTCATTCAGGCAAGCGGTGGCCATGCGCCAAGCGCCAATCGATGCGCCCACCAGGTCCACGGGCTGGCTGCTTTGGGCCAGCCACTCGCCGAAGATGAAGCGGTCGAGTGGGCCGAGGATCAGGCCTTTGGGGCCCCCGGCTGCGCCCGGAATGACACCGATGTGTTCGGGCCGCAGGCCGTGTTCGCGGATGTGGGCCAGGGCCTTGGGGCCGGCGTGGATGTGAAGGGCTTGCATGGTGGGATCAGTGGCTCACAGAGGTATTCAGTGCACGGGGCTACGGTAGGCGCGGCCCAAGCGCTCAGCTAAGGCTTGCAGACGCAAGTCAAGCGACCACAGCACGGCCCCTTGACTCAGGCAGGTGGCGGCCAAGAGTTGCAAGTCAACCCAGCCGCAACCGCGCCCAAAAAGCTGTTCGCGCTCGATGAAATCCAGCATCTCCGGCAAGCTGGCTTGTTGGGCAGCTTGCAGCGATGCCAGATCGGCCAAGGTTTGAGCACGCCGGGGCGGCGTGCCGCAAGCGATTTCGCCCAGAATGCACGGATGGATCAACACCCGATCCTGCACCAGCAGCGCCACCAAGGCCTCATTGCCGCGCCTGAAGTGGTCCACCCACACCGAGGTGTCCACCAAAACAGGCGTCATGCGGGCAAGTCCTGCGCACGTCGGGGAATGTCGGGCATGTCCACTTGGGCGCCGCCCAGTGCGGCCAGGCGTTTGGCCGCTTGCGTGCGGACAAAGGCCTTGATGGCCTCGCGAAACAAATCGGCCTTGTCCATGGACGGGTCGGCCACTTCCAAGGCCCTTTGGTAGAGCTGATCGTCAATGGTCACGGTGGTTCGCATCAAAAGCTCCGGGCATCAAAGAAGATGCAATTATGTATCTTGCTTGATGACTTGAAGGGATCAGAGTGAAGGCGCTTATTTCTTCAAGCCCTGCAACTTGGCAAACGCACTGGCCATGGCCGAACCTGCACCGGGTGCAGGGGGCGAGGTGTAACCACCGCCGCCGCCACGCTGCCGGTTGTCGCGCCCTGCCCCTTCAAACTTGTTGTCGCGGGGGCCATCGCGCCGGGCAGGTGCAGCGTCGAGCTTCATGGTCAAGCTGATGCGCTTGCGGGCCACGTCGACTTCGAGCACCTTGACTTTGACGATGTCGCCGGTTTTGACCACTTCGCGGGCGTCGGTCACGAACTTGTTGGCCAGCTGGCTCACATGGACCAAGCCGTCTTGGTGTACGCCCAAGTCCACAAACGCGCCAAATTGGGCCACGTTGCTCACGGTGCCCTCCAGGGTCATGCCCTCTTTCAGGTCTTTGATGTCTTCCACGCCGTCGGCCAGGCGGGCCACTTTGAAGTCAGGGCGCGGGTCGCGGCCGGGTTTTTCCAGCTCGCCCAAGATGTCTTTGATGGTGATGGCACCGAATTTGTCGTTGGCAAACAGCTCAGGCTTGAGGGTTTTCAAAACATCCGAACGGCCCATGATCTCTTGGATCGGCTTGGCGGTCTTGACGATGATCTGCTCGACCACCGGGTAGGTTTCGGGGTGAACGCCCGTCATGTCGAGCGGGTTGTCGCCACCGCGAATGCGCAAAAAGCCAGCGCTTTGCTCGAAGGTCTTGGCACCCAGGCCAGTGACTTTGAGCAAATCCTGACGGGTTTTGAACACGCCGTTGGCATCGCGCCAACGCACAACCGATTTGGCCACGCTGGACGACAAACCCGACACGCGGGTGAGCAGCGGCACGCTGGCCGTGTTCAGGTCCACGCCCACCGAGTTCACGCAGTCCTCCACCACCGCATCCAGCGTTTTGGCCAACTCGCTTTGGTTCACATCGTGCTGGTATTGGCCCACACCAATCGCTTTGGGGTCGATCTTGACCAATTCAGACAGCGGGTCTTGCAGGCGGCGGGCAATGGAGGCCGCGCCGCGCAGGCTCACGTCCACATCGGGCATTTCTTGGCTGGCGAATTCACTGGCCGAATACACCGAAGCGCCAGCCTCGCTGACCACGACCTTCTGAATCTCAACACCGTCACGAAGGCGGGCCAGCTGCTTGATCAAGTCCCCCGCCAGCTTGTCGGTCTCGCGGCTGGCCGTGCCGTTGCCAATGGCGATCAGGTTGACGTTGTGCTTTTCGCACAGCTTGGCCAGGGTGAACAGCGAACCCTCCCAGTCCTTGCGCGGCTCGTGCGGGTACACCGTAGAGGTGTCGACCAGCTTGCCGGTGGCATCGACCACGGCCACTTTCACGCCGGTGCGGATGCCCGGGTCCAGCCCCATGACCACGCGCGGGCCTGCGGGTGCGGCCAGCAGCAGGTCGCGCAGGTTGTCGCTGAAGACCTTGATGGCGACTTTTTCGGCTTCTTCGCGCAAGCGGGCAAACAGGTCACGCTCGGTGGACAGGCTGAGTTTCACGCGCCAGGTCCAGGCCACACATTTACGAATCAGGTCGTCCGAGGGGCGTGCCGAATGGCTCCAGCCCAGGTGCATGGCGATCTTGCCTTCGGCGATGCTGGGTTTGCCGGGTTCGGGCTCCACGGGCAAGACCAACTTGGCGTCCAGCATTTCCAAAGCACGACCGCGAAACACGGCCAAAGCGCGGTGGCTGGGCACGCGGCCAATCGGCTCGTCGTAGTCAAAGTAATCACGGAACTTGGACACATCGGCGTTGTTCTCGTCTTTGCCGTCGGCCAGCTTGCTTTTGAAAAGGCCCTCGTTCCACAGCCATTCGCGCAGGGCTTGCACGAGTGATGCGTCTTCAGCCCAGCGCTCGCTCAGCAAATCGCGTACGCCGTCCAGCACGGCGGCGGTGGTGGTGAAGTCGGCCCCTTCAATAGCGCCTGCAGGCAGCACAAAGGCTTGCGCCTCGGCGTGCGGGTCCAGCGTCGGGTCGGCAAACAGCTTGTCCGCCAAAGGCTCCAGTCCTGCTTCGCGGGCAATCATGCCTTTGGTGCGGCGCTTGGGCTTGAAGGGCAAATACAGGTCTTCCAGCTCTTGTTTGGTGGGCGCGGCGTCGATGGCGGCCAGCAATTCGGGCGTCATCTTGCCCTGCTCGGTGATGCTCTTGATCACGGCGGCACGGCGGTCTTCCAGCTCGCGCAAATAACCCAGACGCGACTCCAGCTCGCGCAACTGGATGTCGTCCAGGCCGCCGGTCACTTCTTTGCGGTAACGGGCGATGAAGGGGACGGTGGCACCGCCATCGAGCAGCTCCACGGCGGTCTTGACCTGGTCAGGGCGGATACGGATTTCTGCGGCCAGTTGGGCCAGGATTTTCTGCATGTCTCAGGTCACATCACTAGATAGAAAGCGGGCGAGTTTGCCACAAAGCTTGCCCTGTTCAGCCGCCTCAAAGGCACACCCGAACGAACAGTCGTCAAAATCGACAAAAGAGAAATTTGATACATTTTGATAAATTTCATCAAATTTATTGACAAAGTTGACAATCGCAAAGAGAATAAACACATAAACACACAAATTCATCTACAATCGTCAACCAAGAGATCACTCTTTATGAAATTCGTTGAATCTAAGCTTCGCTTCTGTGGCAACCGACTTCTCCGCACCCTGGCCTTGGTGGTCTCGGCGGTGGGAATCAGCGCGTGCACCAGCGTGCCATCACAAAACATTTCATCCAATGAGTTCAACGCATTCAACGCCATGCCGACCCAAAATCGGATCATGAACAACGTGCGGATCAAGTGGGAAATTCGGGACGACGTGGCGCAGTACTGTGCGCGTGCCTATCAGATGGGGCGAGAACAAGCTTATTTGACACCCCCTCTGGCCTGCGCCATGTGGGATGCCGTCAAGGCCGAATGCACCGTGGTCACTGGCCCCGTGACCACCCATGTGGCCTTGGGCCACGAGGTTCGGCATTGTTTTGAGGGGCACTTTCACCGTTGAAGCGGTGAAAGCCCAAAATCAACTTTCGCGCAAGGCCTTGCGCAAACCCTCGCCCACTTCAGGGCGAGCGGCAAAGGGGTCCGGCGGGTTCAGGCCCTGCACAATCGCCTCCATCCGGCTTTGCACATTGCCCAGCGCCTGCGGGTGGCTGTAGATGTAGAACTGACCACTGACCACAGCATCAAACACTTTTTGCGCCACATCGGCCGCTGACACCTTGCCACTGCCAACAGCTTTATCACTTTGCGCCTGTCCTATCAATTGGCTGGCTGTGGGCTTGTCGGCCGCCAGGTCCACAGGTCGGTTTCGGTGGCTCTGACTGATGCCAGTGGGCACAAAGTAAGGGCACAAGACACTGGCGCTGACTTGGTCACTCACCAGTTGCAAGTCTTGGTACAAAGTCTCGGTCAGTGACACCACCGCGTGTTTGCTCACGTTGTAGATGCCCATATTGGGGGGCGTCAACAGACCGGCCATGCTGGCGGTGTTGACGATGTGGCCTCGGTAAGCCGGGTCGGCCTTGGCGGCTTCAAGCATCATGGGGGTGAACAGGCGCACGCCGTGCACCACGCCCCAGAGGTTGACACCCAGCACCCATTCCCAATCGGCCACCGAGTTTTCCCAGACCAAGCCCCCTGCCCCCACGCCCGCGTTGTTGAACACGAAGTGCGGTGCGCCAAAACGGGCTTTCACGTCGGCAGCCAGTTGCTCCATGGCCTGGGCATTGGACACGTCGACCTTGCGGGCCAACACCTGCACGCCTTGGGCGGTCATTTCGGCCTCGGCTTTGTCCAAAGCGTCTTGCTGCACGTCGACCAGCACCAGGTTCATGCCCAGCCGGGCACCAATGCGGGCGCATTCCAGC
The DNA here is from genome assembly GCF_003063265.1 of Limnohabitans sp. WS1. GTDB lineage: Bacteria > Pseudomonadota > Gammaproteobacteria > Burkholderiales > Burkholderiaceae_C > Limnohabitans_A. Next base: position 15,349 of record NZ_NERU01000008.1, on the reverse strand, counting down.
CCGAAGCCTGAACCCGCGCCCGTCAGCACAGCGGTTTTGCCTTTGAAATCGTCGATCATGCGGATACCTTTTTGAGTGTGAACCCGACACGCGGGAAATGAACATGGACCGTGCCCGCACGGTCATCGGTGCGACGCAGGGTGTACCGGGTGCGTGTGGCCGCGATCAACTCACCCTCGGTGGGCTCCAAGCCGAAGTTGTCGGCCGCCACCAGCACCGGGCTGCCCAGGGCAATGCCGTGCTCGTCTTGAAACACGTCGCCCGGCTCGGTGGCGGGCGTTGAGTTGCGGGCCACTTGCAAGGCTTCTTCGGCGCTGCATTTGCCAGCCGTGCCGTGACCAATGGCCTGCATTCGGGCCATCCAGGCTTGGATCTCGGGCGTGGCGTCAAAAATACCCGCCAATGCAGGCGTGCGCTCTTGGGTGAACCACAGTGGGTGATAGACCGCAAAATCGGCCACCCCAGGCTGCTCGCCGAACAAGAAGTCCTGACCGTGCAACATGTTGGCGATGCGGCGCAGATAACTCTTGTAGGTGCCCGTGGCGTCCGCAGAGGCCATGCGGGCTGATCCCCCGCGCATGGCGGTGCGGTCGGCGACAAAAGCCTGCACGCCTTCAGCGGGTGCACCCGCAAAAACTTGCGCCACCCCGGCTGGCTGAAAGTTGTAGGCCATGGCGGCGGTGAACAAGGCGCTGTCGGCCCACTGGGCCACGATCCTGGCCGCACCTTTCACGGCGTCGGGATAGATCGTTGGCGTGGGGGCCAGATGCTCCAGCACATCGCAGATCAAGGCGGTGTCGCAGTAAATGTCGGCTCCGATCTGCAGCACCGGCGTTTTGCGGTAGCCGCCCGTCAGGGCCGTCAAGTCGGGCTTGGGCATGATCATCGGGATGAACACGCTCTTCCAGGCCAGTTGTTTGTAGCCCAGAATCAGCCGGATTTTTTCAGCAAACGGCGAAGTCGGGTAGTGGTGCAAGATCAGATCGGACATGCGCGTGGCCTCAGATCAGTTTGACCAACTGCTTGCCAAAGTTTTTGCCTTTGAGCAGACCGAGGAAGGCTTCTGGGGCAGCGGCCAGGCCTTGGGCCACGGATTCGCGGGGGCGCAATTGGCCTGTGCCCACCAAGGTGCCGAGTTCGTTCAAAGCCTCAGGCCACACTTCCATGTGCTCGCTGACGATGAAGCCTTCGATCTTCATGCGGTTGATCAAAATGAGCGCAGGGTTGCTCATGGGCAAAGGCGCGCCATCGTAGCCCGCGATCATGCCGCACACCGCAATGCGGGCAAAGGCGTTGGTGCGCAGCATGACAGCGTCCAAAACCATGCCGCCCACGTTCTCAAAATGGCCGTCGATGCCGTTCGGGCAAGCTTCACGCAGGGCTTTGGACAGGCTCAGGTAATCCTTGTGCTCTTTGTAGTCGATGCAGGCGTCAAAGCCCAGCTCGTTGACCACGTAGTCGCATTTGTCTTTGCCACCGGCAATGCCGACCACACGGCAGCCACGGGCCTTGGCCAGTGCGCCATAGGCGCTGCCCACTGCACCGCTGGCGGCGCTCACCGTGACGGTCTCGCCCGCTTTGGGGTTGATGATCTTGACCAGGCCATACCAAGCGGTCACGCCGGGCATGCCCACAGCGCCCAGGTAATGCGACAAGGGCACATGGGTGGTGTCCACCTTGCGCAGCGCACCGAGCACGTTGGCATCGACCACGCTGTACTCTTGCCAGCCGCCCATGCCGACCACTTGGTCACCCACTTTGAACTTGGGGTGCTGGCTGTCCACCACCTCACCCACAGTGCCGCCAATCATGACCTGGCCCAGCGGCTGGGGCACGGCGTAGCTTTTGCTTTCGTTCATGCGGCCGCGCATGTAGGGGTCCAGGCTCATGAAGTGGTGTTTGACCAAGACTTGACCGTCTTGCAGGGCCGGAATGGCGGCTTCAACCAGTTTGAAGTTGGCCACAGTGGCTTCGCCTTGGGGGCGGTTGTCGAGCACGATTTGGTGGTTGAGGGTCATGAAAAGGTCTCCAGTCGTTGGTAAAAAAATCGAGGCAAATGACCGCTGAAAACTCAGTCGGTGGCTGTGGGAAGTGTTTCGCGGTGGGGCACATATTTGAAGGTGCCCGTGGCCATGGCACAGAGCTGCCCTTGGTCGTCGTAGATCCGTGCCTCGGTGAAGGCCATGGACTTGGTGCGGTGCTGCAACAAACCTTGGCCAACCAAGTGCTGACCCGATCGCGCGATGGCAGGCCGCATGAAACTTGTTTTCATCTCAATGGTGACCACGCCAAAACCTGGATCGACACTGCGTGCCGCAGTGGCCATGACCACATCCAAAAACGTCATCACAGCGCCGCCATGGGTCACATCGAATGAATTGAGGTGTTCGGGACGGGGGGCAAAATGCAACTCGGATCGGCCCCCCTCAAAAACTTCCAGGCTGAAGCCCAGGTGGTCCACAAAGGGAATCTTGACGCCAAACGGAATGCTCATGAATGCCCGGCTCCCGTGCTCAACCGCCAATGATGGCGCTCACGCCACCATCCACCGCCATCCACTGGCCAGTGATGTGCTTGCCAGCGTCCGAGGCATACAACAAAGCCAGACCCTTGAGGTCTTCGTCGTCGCCCAAACGACGCAGCGGAGCGCCCTGAGACATTTTGTCGGCCCCCAGCTTTTCGAGCAGGCCATAGGTCATTTTGCTGGGGAAAAAGCCCGGGCAAATCGCGTTCACCGTGATGCCGTGCTCACCCCACTCACCCGCCAAGGCGCGGGTGAAGTTGATCACTGCACCTTTGGAGGTGTTGTAGGCGATGGTTTTCATCTCCGAGGGGTTGCCCGCCAGCCCGGCAATCGAGGCGACGTTCAAGATGCGACCCTTGCCACGGGGAATCATGCAACGCTTGGCCACCTCTTGCGAAAGGATGAAATAGCCACGCACGTTCAGGTTCATGACCTTGTCCCAGGCTTCAACCGGGTGGTCTTCGGCCGGGGCACCCCAGGTGGCACCGGCGTTGTTGACCAAAATGTCGATCGGGCCCATGCGTTCGATGGTCTCTGCCGCCAAACGGCGAATGTCGTCTTCTTTGCCGCAGTCGGCCGCAATCCAGCGGGCGTCAATGCCTGCGGCTTGCAACTCGGCAGCCGCTTGTTCCAGATCAGCGGCTTTGCGCGAACTGAGCATGATCTTGGCACCGGCTTCGCCCAAGGCGTGGGCCATTTGCAAGCCCAGGCCACGAGAGCCGCCTGTGACCAAGGCGACTTGTCCGGTCAGATCAAAGAGTTGTTGAATGGTGCGAGCCATGATGAGCTTCCTTGGGGGTTGAATTCAGACGGTGAAATCCATGCAGCAGCGTTCTGAAACCACGGCCTGCATGAACGGTTTGATGGCCTGATGTTGCGGGTGTTTTTGATAGGCCGCTAGCACATGGGCGTCATCGACCAGCATGTGCAGCACCAAATCGTGGGTGCAGTCCATGCCGGGGGTGGCGGTGGCGACTTCAAAAGTGCGAATACCGGGCACCACTTGGGCACACGACAGCAACACATCTTTGGCTTTGGCCAGGTTGGCGGCTTTGTCGGCCCCTTGTGCCTGGTCATGCAAGCGCCACATCACCATGTGGCGGATCATCAAAAAGCCTCTTCGGGCAGATCGGCACAAGTGGCGTCGCGGCTGCTGACCACGTTCAGCCAGGCACCGATCTTGGGCAATTCGTAGCGGAAAAAGTAACGGCAGGCAGCGCGGCGGCCTTGTGCAGCTGGGGTGTCATTGCCCTCCAGGCTGGCGGCGACATCCAACCAGATCCAGGCAATGACCGTGTGGCCAAAGGCCTGCAAATACGGCACGGCATTGGCCAGCGCCTGAGCGGGCTCGGCACCGGCCCAAGCTTGTTGCGTGGCTTGGCCAACTTGCGTCAAAGCATCGCGCAAAGCCGCAGCTTCAGGCCCCCAGCTGGCGTCGGCTTTGGCCGCTGTGGCCAACATGCGCTCAGCCAGCAGTTGCAGGCCCCGGCCGTTTTCCATCAACACCTTGCGGCCCAGCAAGTCCATGGCCTGGATGCCGTGGGTGCCCTCGTGGATCATGTTCAGGCGGTTGTCACGCCAGTATTGCTCGACCGGAAAGTCACGCGTATAGCCGTAACCCCCATGGATCTGGATCGCCAGGCTGTTGGCCTCCAGGCACCATTCGCTGGGGAAGCTCTTGACGATGGGCGTCAGCACTTCGAGCAGCAAACGTGCCACATCGGCGTCTTCGGCGGTGCCGGTGTGCTGCTCGTCGACCAAGCGGGCGCTGTAAAGAGCCAGCGCCAGAGCGCCTTCGCTGTAGGCTTTTTGAGCAAGCAGCATGCGCTTGATGTCGGCGTGCTCGATGATGCGCACCTGCGGGCGGCTGGCGTCTTTGCCCCCTGCCCCTGTGGGCCTGCCTTGCGGGCGGTTTTTGGCGTAGTCGAGGCTGGCGTAATAACCGGCCATGCCCAGCATGGTGGCGGCCATGCCTACGCCAATGCGGGCCTCGTTCATCATATGAAACATGCAGCGCAGGCCTTCGCCGGGCTTGCCGACCAAGTAGCCCACGGCGCCGCTTCCGCCACCGTCTAAGCCTCCACCTGAATCGCCTCTCACCGGGTACTTGCCTTCGCCAAAGTTCAGCAGCGTATTGGTGGTGCCGCGCCAGCCGCATTTGTGGTTCAAACCCGCCAGCGCCACATCATTGCGTTCTCCCGTCAGCTGTCCATTCGTGTCCACCATCTTTTTGGGCACGATGAAGAGCGAGATGCCTTTGACGCCGGGCACCAACTGGCCATTGGCATCGGGTATCTTGGCCAGCACCAAATGGATGATGTTTTCGGAGAGTTCGTGCTCGCCGGACGAAATCCACATCTTGTTGCCCTTGAGGCGGTAGCGTGCACCCAAAGCGTCGTCTTCAAAGCCTTCGCCATCGGGCGTAGCGCGGGTGGTCACGTCACTGAGCGACGAGCCCGCTTGCGGTTCGCTCAGGCACATGGTGCCCGAAAAACGCCCCGAAAATTCGTTGGCGGCAAACACCTGCTTTTGCAAATCGGTGCCGTGCACCATGAGCAAATTGGCGTTGCCGCTGGTGAGCATGCCCGAGCCGATGCTGACCGAGGCCATGGCAAAAAACGCGTTGGCGGCCGCTTCGACCGTGTAGGGCAGCTGCATGCCGCCAATCTCGTAGTCTTGCGCGGCGCTGAGCATGCCCGACTCGGCATAGGCCTTGTAGGCGTCGTGTGTGGCCTGAGGCAGGATGACTTTTTCGCCATCAAAGTGCGGCTCTTGCGTGTCGACCAAGCGGTTGAACGGCGCGTACTTCTCGCGGGCGATGCGCTCGCAGGTGTCGAGCACGGCGTCAAAGGTTTCGCGCGAGTGGTCGGCAAAACGTTCGCGGGACTGCAGGCTTTCCACCTTCAGCCAGTCGTGCAGCAAAAAATCAACGGTGGGGCGCAGGCTCATGTCGCATCATCCCGGTTCAGAAAAATAAAACAGACAAAGAAAAAGGCGGTCAGCTGCAAACCGACCGCCTTGGTGTTGATCAGGCGTCAACAGCCACCGGCATCACAGCACTTCAAAAATGCCGCAAGCGCCCATGCCGCCGCCGATGCACATGGTCACTGCCACGCGCTTGGCACCACGGCGTTTGCCTTCGATCAGGGCGTGGCCTGTCAGGCGCTGGCCCGACACACCGTAGGGGTGGCCCACCGCGATCGCGCCGCCGTTGACGTTCAAGCGGTCAGCCGGGATGCCCAGCTTGTCACGGCAGTACAGCACCTGCACGGCAAACGCTTCGTTCAGTTCCCACAAGTCAATGTCTTGCACGGTGAGGCCCAGACGCGCCAGTGCTTTGGGCACGGCGTAGACGGGGCCAATGCCCATTTCGTCAGGCTCGCAACCGGCCACGGCAAAACCGAGGAAGCGACCCAGGGGCTTCAAGCCACGTTGTTCGGCCAGCTTTTCGTCCATCAGCACGCAAGCGCCTGCGCCATCCGAGAACTGGCTGGCATTGCCTGCCGACACCAGGCCGCCGGGCAGCGCAGAGCGCAGGCCGCTGATGGCTTCCACGGTGGTGCCTTCGCGCAGGCCTTCGTCCGCACTCACGGTCACTTGCTTGGTGGTCATGCCCATGACCTTGTCGATCACGCCTTGCGTGACGGTGATGGGAGCGATTTCGTCGTTGAACAAACCAGCGGCTTGCGCAGCGCAAGCTTTTTGCTGGCTGGCCGCGCCATACGCGTCCATCACATCGCGGCCAATCTTGTAGCGCTTGGCCACTTGCTCGGCGGTTTGCAGCATGTTCCAGTAAATCTCGGGCTTCATCTTGGCCAGCGCCAAGTCTTGCAGCATGTGGGTGTTCATCTCTTGCTGCACGCAAGAGATGCTTTCCACGCCACCGGCCACATACACCTGGCCTTCGCCCGCGATGATGCGTTGTGCAGCCAAGGCAATGGTTTGCAGACCGGACGAGCAAAAACGGTTGACGGTCATGCCCGACACCGAGATGGGCAAACCGGCCTTGAGGGCGATCTGGCGGGCGATGTTGGCACCCGTTGCCCCTTCGGGCGTGGCGCAGCCCATGATCACGTCTTCGACTTCGGCGGCATCAATGCCAGCGCGGGCCACGGCGTGTTGCACCGCGTGGCCGCCCAAAGTGGCGCCATGGGTCATGTTGAAAGCGCCCTTCCAGCTCTTGGCCAGAGGGGTGCGGGCGGTCGATACGATAACGGCGTTGGTCATTTTGAATCCTTGTTTTGGCTCGTTGAGCGTTGAGTGTCAGGCGTTAATGGGTGATCGTCTGGCGTTGAGCGAGCAGTGAAGTGGTCTTTTGACACGCAACACTGAACTCTCAAACTGCAACACAGAACCCTCAACGCCCGACGCGCCTCAGTTGAATGTCTTGCCTTCGGCCACCAAGCGTGCCAACAAGGGCGCGGGTTGCCAGAATTGGGCGTCGTCATGGGGGTTTTTGGCAAAGCGCTTCATGGCTTCGGCCACGTTGAACAGGCCAATCGTGTCGGCGTAGTTCATGGGGCCACCGCGCCAGAACGGGAAGCCATAGCCGGTGATGTAGACCATGTCGATGTCGCTGGCCTTGCTGGCAATGCCTTCTTCCAGAATGTGGGCGGCTTCGTTGACCAGCGAGAACACCAGGCGCTGAACGATTTCGTCGTCCGAAATCTTGCGCGGGGTGATGCCCATGTCAGCGCGGTGCTTTTCGATCATCTCGACCACCACGGCGCTGGGGATCGCGTCGCGCTTGCCGGTTTGGTAGTCGTACCAGCCTGCGCCGGTTTTCTGACCGTAGCGGCCCATTTCGCACAGCAAGTCAGCGGTTTTGCTGTACTTGAGGTCGGGCTTTTCGGTGTAACGGCGCTTGCGGATCGCCCAGCCGATGTCGTTGCCCGCCAAGTCGCCCATGCGGAAGGGGCCCATGGCAAAGCCGAATTTCTCAACGGCTTTGTCGACCTGCGCAGGGGTGCAGCCTTCTTCGATCAGGAAACCAGCTTGGCGGCTGTATTGCTCGATCATGCGGTTGCCGATGAAACCATCACACACGCCCGAGACCACCGAGGTCTTCTTGATCTTCTTGCCAATCGCCATCACGGTGGCCAGCACGTCTTTGCCGGTTTGGGCACCACGCACCACTTCGAGCAGCTTCATCACGTTGGCCGGGCTGAAGAAGTGCATGCCCACCACGTCTTGAGGACGCTGGGTGAAGCTGGCGATCTTGTTCACATCCAAGGTGGAAGTGTTGGACGCCAAAATCGCGCCGGACTTCATCACTTCGTCGAGCTTCTTGAAAACGGCTTCTTTCACGCCCATTTCTTCGAACACGGCTTCGATCACCAGGTCGGCCTGACCGATGTCGTCGTAGCTCAGCGTGGTGCTCAGCAAAGCCATGCGCTGCTCGTATTTGTCTTGCTTGAGCTTGCCCTTTTTGACTTGGGCTTCGTAATTTTTGCGGATGGTGGCCACGCCACGGTCCAGCGCGTCTTGCTTCATTTCCAAAATCTTGACCGGGATGCCCGCGTTCAAGAAGTTCATCGAAATACCACCGCCCATGGTGCCGGCACCAATGACCGCGATGCTCTGGATGTCGCGCTTGGGGGTGTCGGCGGGCACATCGGGGATCTTGCTGGCTGCACGGTCGGCCATGAAGATGTGACGCAAAGCACGGCTTTCGGGCGTGAGCATCAGGTTCATGAAGATCTCACGCTCAACGACCATGCCGTCTTCGAACTTCTTCTTGGTAGCGGCTTCGACGGCGTCCACACATTGGGCAGGGGCTGGCAGGTTTTTGGCCATGCCTTTGACCATGTTGCGGGTGAACTGGAAGTACGCATCGCCTTGAACGTGCTTGCAAGGCAGGTTGCGCACCAGGGGCAGCGGGCTGCCATCGGCGTGGGCAGCGGCCACTTTGCGGGCCAGCGCAAAGGCTTCTTCGGGCAGGCTCTCGGCCGATTGGGCCATGGCGTCAAACAGCTTTTGACCGGGCAACATGGCCAGCATTTCGCTCTTGATGGCTTCGCCGCTGACGATCATGTTCAGGGCCGCTTCCACGCCAATCACGCGGGGCAGGCGCTGTGTGCCGCCCGCGCCGGGGATCAGACCCAGCTTGACTTCAGGCAGCGCAATCGAGGTGCCAGGCGCTGCAATGCGGTAGTGGCAACCCAAGGCCAGCTCCAAACCACCGCCCATGGCCACCGAATGAATGGCCGCCACCACCGGCTTGGCCGAGTTTTCGCAAGCGCGAATCACGCTCAGCAAATTGGGTTCTTGGATCGCTTTGGGCGAGCCGAATTCACGGATGTCTGCGCCACCGGAAAAGGCCTTGCCGCCGCCCGTGATGACAATGGCTTTGACAGCCGCGTCGTTGTTGGCTTTTTCCAAACCATCGGTGATGCCGATGCGTGTGGACAGACCCAAACCGTTGACCGGCGGGTTCATCAGGGTGATGACCGCGACATCGCCGTGGACTTTGTATTCAGCTGTCATGCTGGACTTCCTTTGCGTGAAAAATTAAAAAAGAACGACCGTTCGTTTTTTGCCATTTTAGACAGAAAAACCGAGCCAAAACGAAATTTTGTCGCGATTGAGACGGGCCAAGCCAGAGCCAAGTGGGCCATTCGCCCACCTCAGCTCAAACTTCCAGCCACTCCTTGCGGATGTAACTGTTGGCCCGCAACTCATCGGGTGTGCCTTGGAAGACGATGGAGCCATGGCCCATGACCAAAGCACGGTCAGAAATGCTCATGGCAATGGTCAGTTTTTGCTCAATCAGCAAGACCGAGACCCCTTTGGCCTTCAGGCTGTGCAGAAATTGCCCCACCAACTCCACAATTTTGGGGGCCAGGCCCTCGGTGGGCTCGTCAATGATGATCAGGTCCGGGTCGCCCATGAGGGTGCGGCACAGCGTGAGCATTTGTTGCTCGCCGCCTGACAACACACCGGCTTCGGTGTGCTCACGCTCTTTCAAGCGCGGAAACATGGCAAACATGTCCTCAAAGGACCAGCGGCCGTTTTTGCCGCTGCGTTTTTGACCCAGTTGCAGGTTTTGGCTGACGGTGAGTTTGGGAAAGATGTCGCGGTTTTCGGGCACATAGCCCAGGCCCAAGTGGGCGATTTCGTAAGCTTTTTTGCCCTGTATCGACTGGCTTTTCCAGTCGATGCGCCCTTCGCACTCGACCAGTCCCATGATGGCCTTGGCGGTGGTGGAGCGGCCCGAACCATTGCGCCCGAGCAAGGCCACGATTTCGCCTTGCCCCACCTCGAAATCAACACCGTGCAACACATGGCTTTTGCCGTAATAGGCATGAAGGTTTTCGATTTTCAACATCAGTGGGCTCCCGCTTGGCTGTCCGCAACCGGAGAGCCCAAATAGGCCTCCTGCACCTTGGCGTTGGCCCGCACGGCTTGGGGTGTGTCAAAAGCGATCACTTCGCCATACACCACCACCGCGATTTTGTCGGCCAAACCGAACACCACCCCCATGTCGTGTTCCACCGTGAGCAAGGTTTTGCCCACCGTGACTTCCTTGATGAGTTGGATGAAACGCGAGGTTTCGCTCTTGCTCATGCCCGCCGTGGGTTCGTCCAGCAAGATCACATCCGAGCCACCGGCAATGGTCACGCCAATCTCCAGCGCCCGCTGTTCGGCATAGGTCAAATTCACCGCCAGCACGTCCCGTTTTTTGTCCAAACGGATCATGTTCAGCAGCTGATCGGTCCGCTCGTTGGCGTCTTTCAGGCCTGACAAAAACTTCAAGAAGCTGTATTTGTAGCCCAGGCTCCACAGCACCGCGCAGCGCAGGTTCTCGAACACACTCAACTTGGGAAAGATGTTGGTGATCTGGAAGCTGCGCGACAGCCCCATGCGGTTGATCTCGTAAGGCGTTTTGTGCTGAATGGCTTGGCCATTGAGCAAAATCTCGCCGCTTGTGGGTCCAAAACGGCCGCTGATCAGGTTGAACAGCGTGGACTTGCCCGCGCCGTTGGGGCCAATCACGGCCACGCGTTCGCCGGGCGCGACCGCCAGGTTCACGCCCCGGATGATTTCGGTCTTGCCAAAATTCTTGCGAAGGTCTTTGAGTTCAAGTGCATTGGTGCTCATGCTGCGTTCTCCCGGCGCTTGATTTCTTTTTCAATGTCGGTCTGAATCTCGCCCCAGTCACGCGCAAACTGCCTGCGGGCCAACTCAAACAGGCCCAAACCGGTCAGCATGACAAAGGCCGAGCCAAACCAGCTGTCCAAGCTCTTGGCATTCAGCGTGGCCCCCATGAACTTGACCGTGTCACCCAAAGCCGAGTTGAGCTGCAAGTGATAAACCATCTCGATCATGGCCCCGGCACCCGCCAGCATGACGATGGCCGTGAGACCCAGGCCCAAATAACTGGTCCAGATCTGGCGCAGTTTGCCGAACTTGGCCACCCGCAGGTTCATCATGATCAAGCTGGCAATGCCGCCCGGTGCATACATGACCATGAACAGGAACACCAGGCCCAGATAAAGCAGCCAGGCCTTGGTCAACTCGGACAGCAGCACAAAGGCAATGATCATCAAGATCGCGCCGATGATGGGGCCAAAAAAGAAGGTGGCTCCACCCAAAAAGGTGAAGAGCAAATAAGCGCCCGAGCGCCCTGCCCCGACCACCTCGGCCGTCACGATCTCGAAGTTGAGTGCACCCAAGCCCCCCGCAATGCCCGCAAAAAAGCCCGCAATGATGAAGGCCATGTAGCGCACGCGCTGGGTGTTGTAGCCAATGAACTCCACACGCTCGGGGTTGTCGCGCACCGCGTTCAAAATGCGGCCCAGCGGCGTTTGTGTGAAGGCATACATGAGCGCCACACTCACAAAGGTGTAAATGGCAATCAGGTAATACACCTGAATCTGTGGGCCGTAGGTGATGCCAAAAAAGGCCTCACCCGCCACCCGGTTGCCCGAGACGCCCGCCTCACCCCCGAAAAACTCCGAGAACATGAGCGACATGGCAAACACCAGTTCGGCCACGCCCAGCGTGATCATGGCAAACGGCGTGCCCGATTTGCGGGTGGTCACCCAGCCCAGCAAAACGGCAAAGCCCATGCCCGCCACGCCACCCACGATGGGCAGCAGGCTGACCGGGATGTTCAACTTGCCGCCACTCACGGCATTGAGCGCGTGAATCGCCATGTATGAGCCCAAGCCGGTGTAGACGGCATGGCCAAAGCTCAGCATGCCGCCTTGCCCCAACAAGATGTTGTAGGACAAGCAAGCAATGATGGCGATGCCCATCTGGGCCAGCATGGTCACCGACAGGTTGCTGGTAAAAACCAGCGGCGCAGCCAATAAGACCAGGGCGAACAGGCTCCAGATGACCCAGCGGCCCACGTTGTAAGGTTTGAATTTGTAAACAGCAGCCATGTCTTAACCCTCGCGTGTGCCCAAAAGACCCTTGGGTCGGAAGATCAGGATCAGCACCAAAAACAGGTAGGGCAAGATGGGCGCGACCTGCGACAGCGTGAGCTTGGCAAAGGAGTTTTCCTGGGTGGCAGCCGACAAGGCCCAGCCCATGTCTTTGGCCAGCGTCAAGAAAGAATAGTCAATGGCCACTGCAAAAGTCTGGATGACACCAATCAGGATGGACGCCAAAAAGGCCCCCGACAGCGAGCCCATGCCGCCCACCACCACGACCACAAAGATGACCGAGCCCACGGTGGCGGCCATGGCAGGTTCTGTCACGAAAGTGCTGCCGCCAATCACGCCGGCCAAACCGGCCAAGCCCGTGCCCGCACCAAACACCAGCATGAACACGCGCGGCACGTTGTGACCCAGCGACTCCACCATTTCGGGGTGGGTCAACGCGGCCTGAATGACCAAACCGATGCGGGTGCGGGTGAGCAAAAGCCACAAAGACATCAGCATCAACAGCGCCACCAGCATCATGAAGCCGCGTGTGGCCGGAAACGGTGAGCACACCACACGAATGGCGGAATCGGCTGCACTGCACATCTCAGCAGGCGCTGCGCCCCAGACCACACCCAGGCCGTTGACCGAGTGGTTGATCAGGGTAAAAGCTGAGCTGCGCAAAATTTCAGGCGGGGGGAACTCGACCGCTGTGCGGCCCCACACCAGCTGCACCAATTCCAGCACCACATAAGACAGGCCAAACGTGACCAGCAGTTCGGGCACATGGCCGAAGGGGTGGACTTTGCGCAAGGTGACACGCTCAAAAACGGCACCACAAGCCCCGACCAAGAGGGGGGCCACAACCAAGGCAGGCCAAAAGCCGATCCACCCGGTGAGGGTGTAACCGAGATAGGCACCGATCATGTAAAAACTGGCGTGCGCAAAGTTGAGCACACCCATCATGCTGAAAATCAGCGTCAGCCCGGAGCTGAGCATGAAGAGCAACAGTCCGTAACTGAGACCGTTGAGCATGGAGATGATGAAAAACTCCATAAAAACTTTCCAGACCCTCTGGGATCTAACAACGTTACCGAAAGTGGGTTTGAACACTCAAACCCCAACCACACCCAAGGCACAAGCCCATGAAAAAGCCCGATGAACATCACGTTGATCGGGCCTGAACCCTCTCGACTTATGCAGCACAGAACCACAGGCTCTGTGCTGCACAAGACTGGCCGCCAAGCGGCACCCTTTGATTAGCCAGGGCGCTTCATCTGGCAGCTGGTGGGCGTGCTGGAGACGTAAGACGGGAATTCCTTGACCGGGGCCAAGGTCATGCCAGTGTTCTCAGGGCTGTAGGGGTACTTTTTGTCCGCCTTTTGCCACACGGTCATGTACAGCGGTTGCTGCATTTGGTGGTCAGTCTTGCGCATTTCCACATCACCGTGGTAGCTCTTGAACTTCAAGCCCGACAGAGCTGCGGCCACTTTGACCGGGTCGGTCGACTTGGCTTTGGCCATGGCTTCACCCAAGGCGCTGTAAATCGTGACCACAGAACCGGTGTAAAAGTCGTCGTTGAACTTTTGCTTGAACTCGGCCATCCACTTGCCCATGTCACCACCCATGTTGTAGTGGCTGTAGGCAATTTGATAAACACGACCTGCACCGGTTTGGCCCAAAGCCGTTGGTGTGCCCGTCACGCCTGTGTAGTAGGTGTAGAACTTGCCGGTGTAGCCGCCTTCGTTGGCCGCCTTGACCAGCAATGCCAAGTCAGAGCCCCAGTTGCCGGTGATCACGGTGTCGGCACCGGAGGCTTTGATCTTGGCGATGTAGGGCGAGAAGTCACGCACTTGGGCCAAGGGGTGCAGGTCTTCACCCACGATTTGCACATCGGTGCGCTTGCGGGCCAGGTTTTCCTTGGCGAACTTGGCGACCTGGTGGCCGTGCGAGTAGTTCTGGTTGAACAGGTACACCTTCTTGATGTCTTTGTCGTCCTTCATGAACGTGGTCATGGCCTCGATCTTCATGGACGTGTCGGCGTCAAAGCGGAAGTGCCAGTAGCTGCACTTGCTGTTGGTGAAGTCGGGGTCCACCGCAGAGTGGTTCAGGAAAATGATTTCCTTGCCGGGGTTGCGCTCGTTGTGCTTGTTCACGGCTTCGATCAGCGCACCGGCCACGGAGGAGCCGTTGCCTTGGGTGATGTAACGCACGCCTTGGTCCATGGCGGCTTTGAGCGCGTTCAGGCTTTCAGCGGGGCTCAATTTGTTGTCGATGCCAATCACCTCAAACTTGACACCTGCGGGGTTGGTCTTGCTGAATTTTTCAGCGAAGAACTGAAAGCTCTTGAGCTGGTTGCTGCCCACAGGGGCCATCAGGCCGGACAGCGGATCGATCCAGGCGATCTTGACGGTCTCGCCCTTTTGCGCATAAGCGCCCATGGAGCAAGCGGCCAGGGCTGCGGCTGCGATCAGACGGGTGGTGGTTTTCATTCAAGGTCTCCTGCGTGGTTAATCGGAACAGCTTCAGCGTAACCGCTGCGGCAACAAATGCGCTCGGGGTTTGCCCCTAAGGCATATCACCCGCGCGACTTATTGATCCAACTCCATCCAGTTTGTAGGGTCCCAGTTTTTGTCGGCCATGTGGTTTATGCCGTTGTGGGAGCCCCGCCCCCGCCAGGCGATGGCTTTTGGCCTTGAGGAAGACCTGCCCTCAGGGCGATTGGGCGTGGTCTGCGAGGCTGCTCGCGACGGGGGCGTCGCTCCTACAGGGGATGCCCTGCATTTTGTAGGAGCCCCGCCCCCGGGGCGATGGGTCGTGGTCTGCGAGGCTTTTCGCGACGGGGGCGTCGCTCCTACATGGGATGCCCTGCATTTTGTAGGAGCCCCGCCCCCGGGGCGATAGGTCGTGGTCTGCGAGGCTTTTCGCGACGGGGGCGTCGCTCCTACGTGGGATGCCCTGCATTTTGTAGGAGCCCCGCCCCCGGGGCGATGGGTCGTGGTCTGCGAGGCTGATCGCGACGGGGGCGTAGTTCCGACAGGGAATGCCCTGCATTTTGTAGGAGCCCCGCCCCCGGGGCGATGGGTCGTGGTCTGCGAGGCTGATCGCGACGGGGGCGTCGCTCCTACAGGGGATGCCCTGCATTTTGTAGGAGCCCCGCCCTCGGGGCGATGGGTCGTGGTCTGCGAGGCTCTATCGCGACGGGGGCGTCGCTCCTACAGGGGATGCCCTGCAATTTGTAGGAGCCCCGCCCCCGGGTCGATGGGTCGTGGTCTGCGAGGCTGATCGCGACGAGGGCGTCGCTCCTATGGGGGATACCCTGCATTTTGTAGACATGATGGATGACCTGCCCACCTGACAAACGTGGGTTAAGTTAATGGGTGTGAAACCTTTATCAACTCAGTGCCACAACTCAGGAGGCAGGTCATGAAACAGTTTAACGATATTTACGTCG
>NZ_NERU01000007.1 GCF_003063265.1 Limnohabitans sp. WS1 | reverse complement strand
CCTGTGCGGTGCCCGCCTGCCCACACAGGCCCAGCCCTTGCCCTGGTGCGGTGCATGGTGGCCAGTGCAGGCCCGTGCCTTGCCGTGTGGCCCGCCCGGCCCGGTGGCCTTCGCCAGTGGCTGGGTGCTGGCCTGCCCTTGCCCTGGTGCGGTGCCCTGTGCTGGCGCTGGTGCCCGTGTTGGCTGGGTGCTGACCTTGCCTCTGTTCGATGCCCCCTGTGCGGCCCTGTGTCCACCTGTTCAAGCAAGCCCGGCCCCTGACCTGTGAACCCGTGCCATTGGGGGCCGTGTGCCCCTGAGTGGTGGCCCGCCGATAAGGGGGCGGGCGGGGTTTCCTTTTGCGCTGCGAATCGGTGTGCAAGGCTTTTGCACCATGCAAGGTATAAGTCAAGCCCCCCGTTTTTGACCTAGTGAACGCGCCCGCCTACGGTTTCAAGTGCCCAGCGCCCGCCCTGTTGACCACTTCGATGACCGCACGTTGACGCACTTCAATTCAAATCCAAAATGAAGCGATGGCCAGCGAACAGCAAACGGCCCGTTTTGCTTAAAATTTAATCAAAATCAGTTGATAACTTGTTTTGTGCTGTGGATAAGTGGCATTTTGTCCCCGCTGTCCCCGCAAGCCTTGAAGTTGCGGGGACAGCCGAAAGCCCCTGTTTATGCGGTGTCCCCGCTGTCCCCGCATGTCCCCGCACAAAATAACGATAGCGTAAGCAAAAAACGCAAAATCACCCCGTTTGTTCCCCCGCTTTAGGTTCGATCACCCGCCCTTTTCCCGGTGCTGACCCACTCCCACCGATGCCACCCGTGCGGCCCGCCTGACCTTGCAGGCCCGGTGTTTTGCAGGTGCTGGCCTTTCCCTGTGCGGTACGGTGCCCGGCGGCTTGCGCCAGTGGCTGGGTGCTGACCTGCCCCGACCGATGCCACCCGTGTGGGCTTTGCCCCGAGGGGTAGGGGGCGGTCAAATCTCTGAGCGACCACCCCGGAAACCGAACGGTTCCCCATTTTTTTACGCCCGCAAGTTATGGAGGGGGGGGGGTCTGTTTTTTGCCTGCCGGATGCCTTCGCCTGGTGCTGTGTTGCAAGCCGGGGCGGTGCCTTCAATGGTGGCTATGGGGGGGTTGACTTGACCGGCCACGGGCAAGGGGGAGGGGGGGTAAAAAGTTTGAGTCGTTGAAGTCCTAGACCGCTGCTTCCCTTTGTGCGCGTACCCGCATTACTCATAGGGGGAGGGGGTGCCCGTGCAAGTGACCCAGCGGGCCGGGCAAGTGGCCCGCCTGCCTGGTGCATAAATGAGACAGCGGCAAATTTTCCGAGGTCATGCCGGGGCGGTGGCCAAAGCCATGACGAAGCCCATAAAAGGGGGGGTAGCAAAACCAAAACGGGGGAACAAATGGGGGAACAAATCGAGATTGTGAAAACGTAAACCTAGCATTCATGCGGGTTGTAGGGCTTCATTCGCTGGAACCTATCCCACCAAATACAAAACCCGCAGTTTCACGACTGCGGGTTTTTTGTTTTGTGGGCCCCATTCGCTTGTGGCCAAGCCCCCAGCCCTGTCAGACCTTCGTCCCTCGGTTATGGTCAGGGGATGAACAATCAATCCTGGATGCATGGTTTGAAGCTGGGTGCTCGCCAGTTGTGGCGCGATTTGCGGGCGGGAGAGTTGCGCCTGTTGATGGTGTCGGTGGCCTTGGCGGTTGCTGCCTTGACAGCGGTGGGTTTTCTGGCTGATCGGATGCAGTCGGGCTTGTGGCGCGATGCGCGTCAGCTGTTGGGGGGCGATGCGGTGGTGGTGAGCGACCAGCGCACGCCCGATGCCTTTGTGCAAAAGGCCCGTGATGCCGGTTTGCAGAGCAACACCAATGTGAGTTTTCCGACCATGGCGCGGGCCATGAACGCGCCGGACGGTGCTGCGCCACCCGCGACCCGTTTGGTGGCCCTCAAAGCGGTGGAGCCGGGTTATCCCTTGCGCGGCCGTCTGGAAATCGCAGGTCAAAACGCGGCCAGCATCCCGCCCGAGGGCGAAGTCTGGGTCGATGCGGCCTTGCTCGAAGCCTTGAATGTGCAAGTCGGCCAGATGCTGGGCTTGGGTGAGCGCAGTTTGCGCATTGGCGCCACCATCACGCGAGAGCCCGACCGGGGCGCGGGTTTCATGGCTTTTGCACCACGCGTGATGATGAACATGGCCGATTTGGCCTCTACCGGTTTGGTGCAGCCGGCCAGTCGCGTGAGCTGGCGCATGGCCGTGGCGGGCAGCGATGCGGCCGTGGGCCAGTTTTTGCCCTGGGCGAAGGCAGAGGTCGACAAGCCCGAGGTGCGCGGCGTGAAAGTCGAGTCGCTGGACAGCGGTCGCCCCGAGATGCGCCAGACCCTGGATCGCGCCTCCCAATTTTTGAACCTGGTGGCCTTGTTGGCCGCCTTGCTGTGCGCTGTGGCGGTGGCCTTGGCGGCCCGAAGCTTTGCTGAGCGGCAGTTGGATGCCTGTGCTTTGCTGCGAGTTTTGGGGCAAAGCCAGCGCACACTCACATTGAGTTATGGCTTGGAATTTCTGGGTGCTGGCCTGGTGGCCAGTGTGCTGGGGGTGTTGGCCGGTTATGGCGTGCACTTGGGTTTTGTGCAGTTGCTGGCCGGTCTGGTCGATGCCAACTTGCCCGGTGCCACGCTGCAGCCCGCGCTGATGGGGCTGGCCATGGGCTTGACGCTGCTGGTGGCTTTTGGCCTGCCGCCCGTGTTGCAGCTGGCCAAGGTGCCACCGCTGCGCGTGATCCGTCGCGACCTGGGCAGCGTGCAGGTGCGCTCGGGCCTGGTGCTGGTGATGGGTTTGCTGGGCTTTGCCGCGACCTTGCTCATGGTCAGCCGCAACCTGACGCTGGGTCTCATCACGGTGGGTGGTTTTGCCGTGGCGCTCTTGGTGTTTGCCGCATTGGCGGCGGCGGCTTTGTTTTTGCTGCGCCGGGTGGTGCCCGACGAGTCGGCCCCGCGCTGGCTGCGCTTGGCCACGCGGCAGGTGGCGGCGCGGCCGGTGTTTGCGGTGGTGCAGGTCAGTGCTTTGTCGGTGGGTTTGCTGGCGCTGGCTTTGCTGGTCTTGCTGCGCACCGACCTGATCGCGAGCTGGCGTCAGGCGACACCGGTGAATGCCCCCGACCGCTTTGTCATCAACGTGCAACCTGAGCAAGCCCAGGACTTTTTGGCGCACCTCCAAAAGGCGGGCGTGCAGTCGCCCGATTGGTTTCCGATGATCCGGGGGCGGTTGGTGGCCATCAATGGTCGTGTCATCGGCCCCGATGACCTGATGGCCGACCGGGGCAAACGCTTGTTGGACCGTGAAATCAACCTTTCGCACAGTGCCGTTTTACCGGACCACAACCCCTTGGTGGCCGGGCGCTGGCAGCCCGAGGAGGCTGACGGCGTGAGTGTGGAAGAGGGCATCGCCCAAGCGCTGGGTCTGAAATTGGGTGACCGCCTGGGCTTTGACATTGCCGGTCAGCCGCACGAGGCACGGGTCACCTCTTTGCGCAAGGTGGATTGGGCGTCGATGCGGGCGAATTTCTTCATGCTGTTTCCAGTCTCGAAAATGCCCGACTTGCCCATGACCTACATGGCCGCTTTCCGCTCACCCGAGGGCGTGCCCGGTTTTGAAAATGCCATGGTCAACGCTTTCCCCAACATCACCAGTGTGGACATGCGCAGCACATTGGCGCAGGTGCAGCGGGTCATGGACCAGGTGATCCGGGCCGTGGAATTCTTGTTTGCCTTCACCTTGGCTGCAGGCCTGATGGTGTTGCTGGCCGCCGTGGGCGCAAGCCGCCAGGCGCGTGAGCGCGAATACGCCATCATGCGGGCGCTGGGTGCGGGCCGCAGCCTGCTGGCGCAGGTTCAGCGCACCGAGCTGCTGGGCATTGGCTGGCTGGCGGGCTTCATGGCCAGTGCCATGGCCCTGGTGGTGGGCTGGGCTTTGGCCCGTTATGCCTTCGAATTCGCCTGGCAGCCGCCTTTGTGGGCCCCTTTGGCTGGAGGCCTTGCCGGGGCCTTGTTGGCCTGGGGCGCGGGCAGTTTGAGCCTGGCCGGGGTGTTGCGCCAGCCGGTGGTGCAGACTTTGCGGCAAGCCGGGCAGTGATCTTTCCGGGTCAGGGCCCTTCGCAACACGTCACAATCCACCGCTATGAACATCGACGAAAAGCCCCCGTTTGACACGCCCTTTGATTGGATCGGTGGCGAAGCCGCTGTGCGTGCACTGTCTGACCGGTTTTATGACCTGATGGACATGGAGCCCGGCTACAAGGCACTGCGCGATGCGCACGGCAGCAGCTTGGACGGTGCCCGCGACAAGCTGTTTTGGTTTTTGTGTGGCTGGCTGGGCGGGCCCGAGCATTACACCGAGCGCTTTGGCCACCCGCGTTTGCGCATGCGGCACATGCCGTTCTCGATTGGTGTGCTCGAGCGCGACCAGTGGCTCGCTTGCATGGACCAGGCCATGAGCGAGTTGGACGTCGACCCGGTGCTGCGTGAGCGCTTGGGGGCCAGTTTTTTCAAAACCGCCGATTGGATGCGCAACCGGGGCGTTTGACGCCCATTTGAACTGCTGTGCCATCCGCCCCACTTGTCCACTTTCACCATCACGGTGTGCCGAGCACGCCCAAAAACGCCCTGCTAGAAGCGACCATGAAAATCACTGCACTGCAAGACCTGAAACAGGTGCGCCAACAGCTGGCCCATGCCCACGCACAAGCCCAGGCTTTGGCTGCGGCGCAAGCCTTGGCCACCCAACAGCGCGAGGCTGAAAAAAACCTGTTTGTACGTGCTGTGGGCAGCGTTCAGCGTCTGCCAACACCCAGCATGGTGAGTTTGGAAAAACCGGGACCTGCTCCCATTGCACACCAACGCCAGCTGGACAACGAAGCGGTGTTGCGCGATTGTCTGAGCGACGAATTTGATGCGAGCACCTTGCTTGACACCGATGACGCCTTGAGCTTTCGCCGCCCAGGCGTGGGCCGAGATGTGATCCACAAGCTGCGCAAAGGGGAATGGTCCATCCAGCGGGAAATTGACCTCCATGGTTTGCGCAGCGATGAAGCTCGTTTGGCCTTGTCCGAATTCATTCGCTTGGCGCACCGCCAGGGCATGCGTTGCCTGCGTGTGGTGCACGGCAAAGGCTTGGGGTCTCCCGGTAAAACACCTGTGCTCAAATCGAAAGTCCACAGCTGGCTGGTGCAAAAAAACCAAGTCATGGCGTTTGTTCAGGCCAAACCGGCCGAAGGCGGAGCCGGGGCGCTGGTGGTCTTGCTCAAGCCCGCAGGTTGAGCGCAAGCCCCAGACTGAAGGGGCAGCCGAACTGACGCCAGTCAATGCGGTGTTTGCGCCTGCTCACAAGTCACCTGAACACGTTGGCGCTGGCCGTTTTCATCCTGTCGCATGGCGCTCAGGCAGCCACCCCAGACGCAACCGGTGTCCAATGCCCAAATGTCGCTGCGTTCTTGCCAGCCCAAGGTCGACCAGTGACCAAATGCGATGGTGATGTCGTTGGTGCGCCGACCCGGTACATCAAACCAGGGCATGAAACCCTCAGGAGCCTTTGCTGCACTGTCTTTGGTGGCAAATTCCATGGCCCCCTGGGCTGAACAAAAGCGCAGCCGCGTCAAGGCATTCACCACCACGCGCCAGCGAGCCAGTCCTGTCAGATCCTCGGACCATGTGTTGGGCTCGTTGCCGTACATATGGGCCAAAAAATAAGTCAAATCGGGTCCGCGCAACACGGACTGCACCTCGTCTGCCAAAGACAATGTTTGCGCCAAGGTCCAGTCCGGCAAAACTCCGGCATGAACCGACAGCACCTCGTGTGACCACAGTGCCAGCTGTTGTTGGCGGAGCCAGTGGATCAAAACATCCCGGTCGGGTGAGTTCATCAACTCATCCAGCGTATCGAGTCGCTTGGTTCGACTGAAGCCAAATGCCACAGCCAAGGCATGCAAATCATGGTTGCCCAACACACACTGGACACTGCCTTGCAAGGCCATCAAACGCCGCAAAACGCCAGCTGAGTCTGGCCCCCTGTTGACCAAATCGCCCAAAACAATCAATTGGTCACGGCTTGGTGAAAAATCCACTTCTTCTAACAAACGGCCTAAAGGCGCATTGCAGCCTTGAATGTCACCTGCCCAGTAAACAGCCATGGCGTGCCTTTGCTTGAAAAAAGAGGAATGAAGTCTTGGTTGTCATGAAGCCATTTTGTAAAACATGGTGACCCCACGGAGCTCGAACAGACACGCCGTGTAAAACCATGACATTGGAAATTGGAGGAGATTTCAAGAAGTAAAAGATTAAGGTTGTGACATTTATAGCGTAATCAAAAAACGATCCCGACCTTGTTTTAAAAAGCTCAATTTTTGCTGTATATTCGCAGATTATTTCACTGAGAAACCATCATGACCCAATCATACAAAGAGTTATTGCAACAACGTGAAGCCCTCGAGCAAGCCATTGCCCAAGCTCGCCAAAATGAGATTTCTAGCGCCGTTACCAAAATCCGTGAACTGGTCAGTGAGTATGAATTGACGGCACAGGACGTGTTTCCTGGCCGTACCACCAAATCACAAGCGGTCAAGTCCACCAGCAAAGTGGCCGCCAAATACCGCGATCCCGCAACAGGTCAAACTTGGACAGGTCGCGGCAAAGCCCCCAAGTGGATTGAAGGCAAAGACCGTACGCCCTACGTCATTGCTTGAATTGATCGAGGTGGTTTGGGTTTTTTAAACCAAGCCATAATTGACAGAATTATTAATTTTGTTCGAATCAAACGCAGCCATTTTGATCGTGGCTGCATCAGATGCAAGCCAGCGGGCTCATTCAAAAGAATGAGCCCGTTTCTTTATAGTGGTGCTGAAGATCCAAAACGCCGATCCCGGGTTTTGAACCACTCAATGGCCTTGTCCAGTTGATCGGTTGTAAAGTCTGGCCAAAGCGCCTCACTGAAAAACATTTCGGCATAAGCTGCTTGCCAAAGCATGAAGTTGCTGATCCGGGATTCTCCACCGGTGCGAATCAACAGATCGACTTCGGGGGCATTTTCAGTGGACAGAAATCGAGACAAGGCCTCTTCGGTCAAAAGGTCCATTGATGCTTCTGGATTTGCCAAACGCCAAGCTTTAACCGCTTGGATCATGTCCCATCGGCCCCCATAGTTGGCGCAAACATTCAAGGTTATTGCTGTGTTGCCTGCAGTCTTTTCTTGAGCCATGGCAATCAGTTCCTGCAAGGGTGTCGAAAACCTGTCGGTATCTCCAAGCACTTTCAGGCGCACACCATTGGTGTTCATGTTGTTGATTTCATTTTTCAAGTAGGTCATGAATAAATTCATGAGACTGCTGACTTCATCTTCTGGTCGTTTCCAGTTTTCGGTGCTGAAAGCAAACAAGCTCAGTTGAGGAATGCCGATTTCTGCGCATGCTTTAACGATGTCTCGCACGCGTTTGGCGCCTGCAGCGTGGCCCAATGCGGCAGGCATGAAACGTTTTTTGGCCCAGCGTCTGTTGCCATCCATGATGATGGCAATGTGCTGCGGCAGTGTGTTGGTTTTTTGGAGGGACAAGGGCTCGTTCAATGGTGGGGATTGATATTGGATTTTAGTAGCATCGGCAAATCCAACGGACTGCGCTTTGGAGCATCATTGTGCCGCCTGTCTGTGCCTGTGGCTAATTTTGAAGCGGAGTCTTGGAATATGAAAACTAAAAAGTTGAAATTTTTTGGGTTTTCTTTCATTCTTCTTTTGGCCACTGGCTGGGGACTCTTTTTGTTGACGCCGGATCGGTCTGTCCAAAAGTAGTCAGAGCGATGGGCAAAGCCGCCATCGGAATTTGTTGAGTTCTAAGGTATGCAGCTGCACATCAGGGCTGAGGGGCCTGTTAATGATCCCATGCCTTTGCTCATGCTGCAGGGCACATCCGACAGTTTGCACACATGGCAAGGTTGGGCTGAACGTTTGCGTTTGAAGCATCGCCGCGCCGAGTGGTGTTGAGCAGTGTGCGAAGTGTGTAGGGTGAGTCAGGCCGAGTGAGCGAAGAGCTCATGGATCGCTTTTTTGAATTGGTTTTGCGCAAGGGCAAGCGTGCCGCTTTGCCGCAACGCATGCTGCAAGTTAGCCATGGCACCCGTGCGCAGGAGATCCCCAAAATCCGTCAATCAACCTTGATTTTGTGGGGAGGGCGGGGTCAACTGATTCCTGCAAGCAATGCCTGCTTTTTTCACCGCGATATTGTGAACAGTGAAATTCAGGTGTTGGATCAATGGGGCCATGTACCCCAGGAGGAGGATCCACAAGCCAGTCTTGCGACAGCCAGTGATTGTTTGTCAAGACAAGGCCTGTGCAGCGACTGGTGGTATGGTGAACGCAGTGCCATACCCTGGTTGCACATTTGACCCACAAAGGCCACTGATGCAACCCCTTTAGGGCACCGAGACAAAAAATGATGGCCCTTCAATGTCGTTCAAGGAGTATCCATGAACTCACAAATCCAAGAATTTTTGGACCGTATTCAACAACTGGAAGCGGCCATTGAACAAGAGGCAAAAAGTCGACGTCAACAGTGGAAGGCGGACTTTGAAGAGCACAAAGTGCGCTTTGAAGAGGAAGTATTGGCTCAGCAAAAGCGCTTCAAAGAGGGCTTGTTTGCCTATGTATTGACCGCAGAGTGGCGTCATGTCTTGTGCGTGCCATTCATTTACCCCGTGTTGTTACCGATGCTGCTGATGGATGTCTTTGTCACGGTCTATCAGTGGATTTGCTTTCCCTTGTGTGGGATTCCCCGTGTCAAGAGATCGGCATATTTTGTCTATGACCGAAATCATTTGGCTTATTTGAATTGGCTCGAAAAGATCAATTGCGCCTACTGTTCTTATGGCAATGGACTGATCGCCTATTGCCGGGAAGTCGTTGGTTTGACCGAAAAATACTGGTGCCCCATCAAACACGCTCGCCGCAGAATGCAGGCGCATGCTCACTACCATGGATTTTCCGATTACGGTGACGCTGAAAATTACCGCGCCGAGTTGGCTCGCCTCAGAGGCGAGCTTTTGAAGATGCGGCAAGAAGCTTGGGATGGCCATTCTTGACTTCAAATGTCTGAAGCAGAGCCAAGGCCTTGTCACTTGCCCGACACCCTTGTTGCCTTGATTTACCTAAAGTCATCGACATGAAAAAATTTGAGACTTTGGCCGAATTGGCCGATTGTGTGGGTCAAGATGTGGCGGCGACTGAATGGGTGGAGATCACTCAAGAGCAAGTCAATCAGTTCGCTCAGGCCACGGGTGATCATCAATGGATCCATGTGGATGTCGAACGGGCCAAACAGGGACCGTTTGGGGCACCCATTGCACATGGTTTTTTGACCCTGTCCTTGTTGTCTCAGTTTTTCGACAAGACCATCGTGGTGTCTTCGGCACGCATGGGCGTGAACTACGGGCTGAACAAGGTCCGCTTCATGGCCCCTGTGCCGGTCGGCAGTCGCTTGCGGGCCCATTTGCATTTGCATTCAGCCACACCCATTGAAGGCAATGGCTTGCAATTGCAATGGAATGTGACCGTAGAGCGTGAGGGCATCGACAAGCCGGTTTGCGCTGCCGAGTCCTTGGTTCGCATTTACGCCTGACCAGGCCTTCTCAGCCGGGTCATGCACTGGCCCCACCAAAACCGTTTTGCCGCCAGGCTTCAAAGACGGTCACAGCCACGGCATTGGACAAGTTCAAGCTACGTTGCCCCGTCAGCATGGGCAACTTGATTCGTTGATGGGGTGAAAATTGCTCGCGAAGCTCGGGAGCGAGACCTCGTGTTTCCGAGCCAAAGACCAGCCAGTCACCTGGCGCAAAATTGACCCCATGCGCGGCACGGCTGCCGCGCGTGGTCAGAGCAAACATGCGTTCGACCGCAGGCTGTTCCTTGCGCAAAAAAGAGGTCCAGTCGGCATGGCGGCGCAATTCGGCGTACTCGTGGTAATCAAGACCTGCTCGGCGCATGTGTTTGTCGTCCATCGAAAACCCCAGGGGTTCGATCAGATGCAGTGTGCAGCCGGTGTTGGCTGCCAAGCGGATGACATTGCCGGTGTTTGGGGGGATTTCGGGCTCAACCAAGACAATATGAAACATGGCAGCTATTGTGCCTGTATCAAGACTCAACGGCTGCCTCGGTTCGTGCCAAGACCAAGGCGCTGACTTGGGCTGCACCCGCTTGAAGTAGCACCCGTGCTGCGGTATTGAGTGAGGCGCCTGTGGTCATGACATCGTCGATCAAGACAACGTTTTTGTTGCGCAGCACAGAGGCTCGCAGGGGATCAACCGCAAACGCACCCACCAAGTTGGCCAATCGTTCTGTCCGGGGTAAGGTCCGCTGCGAAAGCGTGTCGCGCGTGCGCAGCAGCAAGTGGGCATCGGCTTTACCGGCGTCAAGCTGACGTGCCAAAAGCCAAGCTTGGTTGTAGCCGCGTTCGGCCAAACGTTGCTTTGAGAGGGGGATGGGCAAAATCCAGTGGGCTGCGTCCAATGCGTCATCGGCACCAGGCGCACTGAGCATCAGGGTGGCCAAAGGCCGGTCCCAGCCTGCTTGGTGCTGAAATTTGAAGCGAGAAATCAGATCCACCCAAGGCCATTCGTAGCTGGTGGCGGCGAGACAAAGCGTCAAGGGCGGTGGGTTGCGCAGACAGAGCTGACAAAGAGGATGAGGGTGAACCAATGGCAAGGCACAGCTGAGGCAGCGGTGCCGAGGCTGCGCAAAGCGGCTGATGCACATCTCGCACAAAGACGCTTGGGGCCAGCGATGACAGATGGCACAACAACTGGGCAGGGCCTGCCATAGGCGACTTGGTTTGAACCTTTCAACCATTGCACGGACATGTGGATACCGTATGAACCTCATGAAATCAATATACTTCCCCGAGCCCCTGATCACAAGTGGACATTGTTGTTCTGTGCTTGAGGTCTTTTATTTACCTTGTCATGGCCATGTCTGCACCTGAATGCCCCCCCTCGTTGGACCCCATTGCCGCTGCCCGATGGTCTGCGCACTCTGCGGCGCTTTTGTCGCCTTGGTTGCACGAAGAGGTGGCCTCTCGCATGCAAGAGAGATTGGCGTTCATCAAGCTTCAGCCGACGCAATGGGTCCATTGGGGGCCTTTGCAGGGCGGGTTGCAGTCGCATGAGGCTTTGCAAAGGCGCTACCCCAAAGCGCAAGCTTGGGTCAGCAGCGAGCAGCCCCAGCAAAGTTGGGTGGCCCAACAAGTCCTGCAAGGCAAATGGTGGCACGCTAAACGATGGTTTGGACCCCGCCTGAAGCACGGCTTGCCGCCAGACGGCCAGGCGAACATGTTGTGGGCCAACATGCAATTGCACACTTCAGCACAGCCACAAAACCTGCTGAAAGCATGGCACAGAGCTTTGGCTGTGGATGGTTTTTTGATGTTTTCTTGTTTGGGCCCGGATACTTTGCGTGAGTTGCGACATGTTTACGCCCAGCATGGGTGGCCAGAACCTGCCCATGAGTTCACCGATATGCACGATTGGGGGGACATGCTGGTGGAGGCGGGTTTTGCTGAGCCGGTGATGGACATGGAGCGCATGACTTTGAGCTATGAAAGCCCGCAGCGCATGCTGGCCGAATTGCGCAGTTGGGGGCGAAATCTGAATGTTCAGCGGTTTCAAGGTTTGAGGGGACGGCGCTGGCGGGATCAACTGAATCAAGCGTTGATGATGCTGGCACGTCCTGAGGAAGGCGGCCGCTTGACGCTGACATTTGAAATTGTGTACGGGCATGCCCTCAAGCCATCGCCCCGCATTCCCGTCCATTCGCACGCGGTCATCGACCTTGAGCAGATGCAGCAAATGCTGCGCAACAGGCCACGGATACCGGACAAAGTTTGAGTTGAATCAAAACACCCTTTGTTCTCGGGTAAAATCCGCCCGTTTCAGAGGCATTTTCAGCCTTTCAGCGTGTTAGTTTATTGAAAGTTGACGCGTGTCAAATCCAACGTATCAGTTTGCTCAAGAGACGGGACATGCCATTCATTGGCAGCTTCGGCGCAATTGCTCGGTAACACCGGCCCAGCTCGGTTGGTTTTACTTGTCTTTGTGTGTCTTTTCTCTCGGAATTGGTTTGTTTTTTTGGTATTTGGGTGCAACGCTGGTTTTAGCGTTTGCGGGTTTTGAGATTGCGGTGGTCGGCGTGGCTTTTTTGATCTATGCACGGCACGCCACTGATGGTGAAAAAATTTTGATCCAAGGTGGCCAATTGGTGGTCGAGTGTGAATCTGCTGGCCGTCTTGAGCGGGCAGAATTTGAGCGTCAATGGGTAAGGGTAGAACCCAAATCCGGTGACCACAGCTTGATCGAGTTGTCGGGCCAAGGTCGATCCATCGAGGTGGGGCGTTTTGTACGGCCCGAGTTGCGTCAGGTTTTGGCGCGAGAAATCAGAAAGGCATTGCGCTCTGCGTGATGCTTCGCGGCAAATGGGATAAAACCCGGTTTGTCAGAGGTGTGAGTTCAACAGTGTCTTGGAAGTTAGTGAGAACCATGAAGAATATTTCCAACCAATTGGCTTCGCTGCTATCCCGCGCGGGCATTTTTGCAGGCGCGTGGGCAGCCACTGCGGCTTATGCGGTCAACGATCTGCCGGGCGGCCCAGCTGTCAATCAGCTCAACTTTGCCCCTGCAGCAACCAAAATTGCCGAAGAGCAGCATTGGCTGCATTGGTTCATGTTGATCATTTGCACAGTGATCTTCATTGCTGTCTTTGCGGTGATGTTTTATTCCATTTGGAAGCACCGCAAGTCTGTTGGCCACAAGCCCGCTACCTTCACAGAATCCATCACGGTGGAAGTGATCTGGACTGCTGTGCCTTTCCTGATTGTGATTTTGATGGCGCTGCCCGCAACAAAAGTGCTGGTGGCTCAAAAGGACACCACCAACGCTGATCTGACCATCAAAGCCACTGGCTACCAGTGGAAGTGGGGTTACGACTACATCAAAGGCGAGGGCGAGGGCCTGAGTTACATCTCCACACTGGATTCGTCGCAGCGAGCCATGTCCGATGCTGGTAAGCCCGAAGGCGACGATTACCTGCTCAAAGTAGACAATCCTCTGGTGGTTCCTGTGGGACAAAAAGTGCGTGTGATCACCACTGCCAACGACGTGATTCACGCGTTTGCAGTCCCCGCATTCGGTATCAAGCAAGACGCCATTCCTGGTTTTGTACGGGACACCTGGTTCCGTGCTGAAAAAACTGGCGATTTTTATGGTCAGTGCCAAGAACTGTGCGGCAAAGAGCACGCTTACATGCCCATTCATGTGAAGGTTTTGTCTGCTGCTGACTACGCCGCTTGGGTGGATACTGAGAAGAAAAAACAAGCCGCCAAAGCAGATGATCCTGCCAAGGTCTGGGCCTTGGATGATTTGTCCAAGCGTGGTGAAAAAGTCTATGCTGCCAATTGTGCGGCTTGCCATCAAGCCAACGGTAAAGGTGCAGGCGCGATCAAGGCGATCGACGGTTCTGCGGTCGTGCTTGACGCTGACAAATCCAAGCAAATCGCAGTGATGTTGAACGGTCAGAACAATGGCGCCATGCCCGCATGGAAACAGTTGTCGGACACCGAAATCGCTGCTGTGATTACATACACTAAAAACAACTGGTCAAACAAGACCGGGCAAATCGTGCAACCGGCTGAAGTTTTGGCCGCTCGCAAATAAGCCGTACCGTATTCAAATCAAAGGAAATCAAGATGAGTGCCGTTCTAGACCATCACGATCACGCCCATGACGACCACGGTCACGCGCCTGCGGGCTGGCGTCGTTGGGTGTATGCCACCAACCACAAAGACATTGGTACTTTGTACCTGTTGTTCAGTTTTGCCATGCTCATGATTGGTGGCGTGCTGGCGCTGGGCATCCGTGCCGAGCTGTTCCAGCCTGGCCTGCAAATCGTGAATCCTGAGTTGTTCAACCAGTTCACGACCATGCACGGCATCATCATGGTGTTTGGCGCGATCATGCCGGCCTTTGTGGGCTTTGCGAACTGGATGCTGCCATTGCAAATTGGTGCCTCTGACATGGCCTTTGCCCGCATGAACAACTTCAGCTTCTGGCTGATGATCCCTGCTGGCGCCATGTTGGTCGGTTCGTTTTTCATGCCCGGTGGCGCACCAGCTGCGGGTTGGACCTTGTACGCACCTTTGACACTGCAAATGGGCCCGTCCATGGACGCTGGTATTTTTGCCATGCACATCCTGGGTGCCTCGTCCATCATGGGTTCGATCAACATCATCGTGACCATCTTGAACATGCGCGCTCCTGGCATGACCTTGATGAAGATGCCCATGTTCGCTTGGACATGGTTGATCACCGCTTACTTGTTGATTGCTGTGATGCCCGTGTTGGCTGGTGCGATCACCATGACATTGACAGACCGCCATTTCGGCACCAGCTTCTTCAACCCCGCTGGTGGTGGTGACCCAGTCATGTACCAGCACATTTTCTGGTTCTTTGGTCACCCTGAGGTGTACATCATGATCTTGCCGGCCTTCGGCATCATCAGCCAGATCGTGCCCGCTTTTGCCCGCAAGAAACTGTTCGGTTACGCCTCTATGGTGTACGCCACTTCGTCCATCGCTATTTTGTCGTTCATCGTGTGGGCTCACCACATGTTCACGACCGGTATGCCTGTGACTGGTCAGCTGTTCTTCATGTACGCCACGATGTTGATCGCCGTGCCGACCGCTGTGAAAATTTTCAACTGGATCGCGACCATGTGGCGTGGCTCCATGACGTTTGAAACCCCGATGTTGTTCTCTGTGGGCTTCATCTTTGTGTTCACCATGGGTGGTTTCACCGGTCTGATCCTGGCGATGGCTCCTATCGACATCCAGTTGCAAGACACTTATTACGTGGTGGCTCACTTCCACTATGTGTTGGTGGCAGGCTCCTTGTTTGCTTTGTTTGCAGGCTTTTACTACTGGGCTCCCAAGTGGACTGGTGTGATGTACAGCGAGACACGCGGCAAAATCCACTTCTGGTGGTCCCTGATCTCGTTCAACGTGACCTTCTTCCCGATGCACTTTTTGGGTCTGGCCGGTATGCCACGTCGTTACGCTGACTACCCCATGCAGTTCACCGACTTCAACATGATCGCCTCGGTGGGTGCCTTCTTCTTCGGTTTTGCTCAGGTGTATTTCTTCGTGTTTGTTGTGCTGCCCGGCATGATGGGCAAGGGCGAAAAGGCCCCACAAAAGCCTTGGGAAGCCGCCGAAGGCCTGGAATGGGAAGTGCCATCGCCCGCACCATTTCACACCTTTGAAAACCCACCCAAGTTGGACGCCACTGCAACCCGTGTGATTGGTTGATGACCATGGCCATGACACCTGAACAAAGAAAAAGCAATGTGCGTCTGGGCCTGATTCTGGCTTCGGTCGCCTGCGCTGTGTTGATTGGTTTTGTGGCCAAGTTGCTGCTCTTAAATTCCTGAAAGACCCAAGATGAACTTGCGTGGTGAAAATCTGAAGATGGTGGGCAAGCTGGCGGTGGTGACCGCGGGCATGTTCTGCTTCGGTTACGCGCTGGTGCCCATCTACAAGGCCATTTGCGAGATCACAGGCATCAACATCCTGTCGATCTCTGAAACACAAATTCCAGGCAATGCCAAAGCAGGCAAAGCGGCTGAAGTGTTGCGCAACAGCCAGGTCGATACCACACGCACCATCACCGTCGAGTTTGACGCCAATGTGCGTGGCCCTTGGGAATTCAAGCCTGAAAAGCGGTCTATGCAGGTTCACCCCGGTGAACTGAGCACCGTGATGTATGAGTTTCAGAATGTGCAGGACCGCCGAATGGCGGCCCAAGCCATTCCCAGTTATGCACCGCGTCAAGCCGCCAATCACTTCAACAAGCTCGAATGTTTCTGTTTCAACCAGTACACCTTGGAGCCCGGTGAAAAGAAGTCGTGGCCCGTTGCCTTTGTCATCGACCCCAAGTTGTCCAAAGACGTGACGACGATCACGCTGTCCTATACCTTCTTTGAAGTCGGTGGCAAAACACCTGCAGCACCAACAGCACCGTTGGCCGCTGCAGTGCAAACATTGCCGGTCAAGACAGGATGGGGCTCATGACCACGCCTGTTCGCAAAACATCTTGGCTGCGCACCATTCAGGCCGTGTTGTGGTCATTTGTCGGGCTTCGCAAGAATTCCGAATACCAGCAAGACATTGAAAAGCTCAACCCATTCCACATCATTGGTGTGGCCATCGGTGCGGCATTGTTGTTTGTTCTGGGGCTGATTGCCCTGGTCAATTGGGTGGTGGTCCAGCCCACTGGCCTTTAACCTACAAAGTTTGATTTCGAATTAGAGAGAGCAGGAGTTCCTATGAGTTCAGCAGCACACGGCAGCACGCCTTATTACTATGTACCGCATGAATCACGTCACCCCGTGATGGCGGCCATTGGTTTGTTCTTCCTGATTCTGGGAGCGGGTCAGTGGATCAATGGTTCGGAATGGGGCATGTATTGCCTGTTCTTTGGCATGGCTTGGTGGTTGATTGTTTTGTACCAATGGTTCTCTGAAGCTGTGCAGGAGAGTGAAGGTGGCATGTATGGCCGAAAGATTGATCTGTCTTACCGCTGGAGCATGACTTGGTTCATCTTCTCCGAAGTCATGTTCTTCGGTGCATTCTTCACAGCACTGTGGTGGGCTCGTTCACATTCTGTGCCTGCTTTGGGCAGCCTTGACAATGCATTGCTGTGGCCTGACTTCAAGGCCGCATGGCCCAGCTTGGTCGCTGGTGCCACAACATCGCCTGCTGGCATCATCGAACCCTTCCAGACCATGGGTCCGTTTTGGTTGCCCACGATCAACACGGCTTTGTTGTTGACTTCAGGTGTGACGTTGACTGTTGCACACCATGCCATCCAGGCAGGTGATCGCAGCAAAACCATCAAGTTCATGTGGATGACTGTCTTGCTGGGCGTGATTTTCCTGTTTGTTCAGGGCTATGAATATGCCCACGCTTGGGGCGATCTGAACCTGAAATTGTCGTCTGGTATTTACGGCTCGACCTTTTACATGTTGACTGGTTTCCATGGCTTCCACGTCTTGGTGGGCATGTTGATGCTTTTGTTCATCACACTGCGCCTGCAAAAAGGTCACTTCACCAAAGACCGTCATTTTGGTTTTGAAGGTGCAGCTTGGTATTGGCACTTTGTGGACGTGGTTTGGCTTGGCTTGTACATCTTGGTTTACTGGATGTAAAAACCTCCATGGCCCCATAAAAAAAGCGCCCTAGGGCGCTTTTTTATTGATGGAAAGGCTGAAAGTTTTTGAATCGATGGTGCCGGAGACACAAGCCAAAATGGCTCAAATGGTGAGGATCCGTTCAAGCGCCCGGTGGAATGCCTGTGGGCTGAATCCAGCCCATCTTCCATGAAACCAGAACGCAGATGAAGAGGACAATCGAGAATCCAACGCGAAAGGCGAGGGCGGTGGCCATGTTGCCTTTTTTAGGGGCTTGACCTTCGACAGGAGGGGCGCTGCCCCGCATCATGTAAACCAAAGCCGAGCCCAAGCTCAAAACAATGCCGATGAAGGCGATGACAACCAATATTTTCATGCACACATTATCTTATGACTGACAAAACCCCAAGTTGGCAAAGATGGCTGGTCTTGGGCGTGGCCGTTTTGGGCGTGGTGATCACATTTTCACTGGGACTTTGGCAAATGGGGCGAGCCGCTGAAAAAACAGCCTTGCAAAGTGCCAAGCAACAGCAATCTGAACAAGTGGTGCTGGATGGTCGCAGTTTGGGCGCAGGTGAAGAAGAAGCCGCCGCGCGACAAAAATTGATTCACCGGCGTCTGGCGCTCAAGGGCCATTGGTTGCCAGAACATACGGTGTTTTTGGACAACCGGCAGATGAATGCCAAACCCGGATTTTTTGCATTGACCCCCTTGAAATTGGACGGCTCCGGGACAGTGGTGCTGGTGCAGCGGGGTTGGGCACAAAGGTCGTTCACCGACCGAGCGGCTTTGCCTGTGCTGCAAACGCCAGAGGGTTTGGTGGAGCTACAAGGCCATTTGGCCCCATGGCCTTCAAGGCTCTATGACTTTGGCGCCATCGAGACAGGGCCAATACGGCAAAATCTCGACTTGACTGCTTACAGGCAAGCAACAGGTTTGCCCGTGCTCGAAGTGACTTTGTTGCAATCCGGCCCGGCCTCAGAAGGCTTGTTGCGCGAATGGCCCGTGGTGGCCAGTGGTGTTGAAAAGCACCATGGATACGCTTTTCAATGGTTTGGCCTCAGTGGCCTGATCGCTTTACTTTATGTCTGGTTCCAAATTGTCCAACCCCGCCGCCAAAAACGACCTGTCTGACAGCCCACTGGCCATGACCGTGCATGACATGCCCCATCCGAGCGAGGTGGTGCAGGCTGATGCCCAACGCACCCGTATGGGGCGATGGAAAATGATCGCCATGTTGCTGATTTGCGCATCGCCGGTCATTGCCTCCTATTTCACCTACTACGTGATTCGCCCCGAGGGGCGTCGTGTCTATGGCGAGTTGATTCAGCCGCAAAAAGACATGCCTCAAGTCTCAGCCAAAAACCTGCAAGGAGAGTCGGTGACCTTGGCGAGTTTGAAGGGTCAGTGGTTGCTGGTGAACGTGGGGCCTGCTGCGTGTGCCGAGCGTTGTCAGGAAAATCTGTATTTTCAGCGCCAGTTGCGTGAAATTTTGGGTCGTGAAAAAGACCGTTTGGACCGCGTGTGGCTCATCACCGACGACGCGCCTGTGGCCCAAACACTGTTGCCAGCGCTCAACATGGCCCATGTGCTGCGACTTGATCTGGCCACGGTGCAAAGCTGGATTCAACCAGCCGCTGGTCAACAGTTACAAGACCATTTGTATGTGATCGACCCCATGGGCAACTTCATGATGCGTTTTCCGGCGAACATGGACGTGCCCAGCGCCTCCAAAGCCAAAAGAGACCTTGAACGCTTGCTCAAGGCCTCTTCATCTTGGGACCAGGCGGGGCGCTGAAGCATGACCGAAGTTGACCTGTACAACCTGGCCCCTGTGCTTGAGCTGATGGCGGTGGGCCTAGCGGTGGCAGCTTTGCCCTTGGGCTGGTGGTTGTGGCGACAGCGCAGCGCCACGCCCTCTGGTCGGCTCAAGGCATTGACCTTGATCACTTTGTTCCTGACCTTTGATTTGGTGCTGTTCGGTGCTTTCACCCGGTTGACCGATTCCGGCTTGGGTTGCCCGGATTGGCCGGGTTGTTACGGCAGTGCCACGCCCATGGGTGCCAAAGTCGAGATCACCGCTGCTCAGACAGCCATGCCCACAGGGCCAGTGACACACGGCAAAGCCTGGATTGAGATGGTGCACCGCTACTTGGCCACAGGTGTGGGTGTGCTGATCTTGACGCTTGCCAGCATGACCTGGTGGCTGCGCCGCCGAAGCGAAACGGTCAGCCCATGGTGGCCCACCTTCACCTTGGTGTGGGTCTGTTTGCAAGGGGCTTTTGGCGCACTCACGGTGACCATGAAGCTCTTTCCAGCCATTGTCACCTTGCACCTGATGTTTGGTATTGGTTTGCTGGCATTGCTGATGGCCCAGGCCGTGCGCTACGACGGTGCCAACAAACGGCCTTTGCCTGCGGGTTTGCGCACGGGCTTGTGGTTGGGGTTTGGCGTGCTGTGGCTGCAAATCGCCTTGGGTGGTTGGGTCAGCACCAACTACGCGGTGCTGGCCTGTCCTGATTTTCCGACCTGCCATGGCCAGTGGGTGCCTGAGATGAACTGGCAAGGCTTCAGTGTTTGGCGCGAGTTGGGCCATACTCCTGCAGGTGACTTGTTGCCCTTCAGTGCCTTGTCGTCGATTCACTTTGTGCACCGTTCGGCCGCTTGGCTGGTGTTGGCTGTGTTGGTGTGGTTGGGTTGGCGCTTGCGCCAGCAACCGGGCTTGGTGTCTGCTGGACAATGGTTGTTGGGTTTGTCAGCCCTTCAATTCATCACAGGCCTGAGCAACGTGGTGCTGGGTTGGCCATTGTTGGCCGCCGTGATGCACACGGGAGGCGCCGCCGCCATGGTGGTCACCTTGACCTGGGCCTTGAGCATCAGTCGCGCCGATAATCCACAGTCTTCCTCCAATTTCAAAAAGTCTGTCCCATGACCGCCGCCACCGCCCCTTTGCCTACTTCTGCATGGCGTCAGTACTACGCATTGACCAAGCCGCGTGTGGTGCAGTTGATTGTTTTTTGTGCCTTGATCGGCATGGTTTTGGCGGTGCCCGGCGTGCCCAGTTTGGCCGAGTTGATGCTCGGTTTGTGGGCCTGTGTCGGCATCTGGTTGGTCGCAGGGGCAGCCGCGGCTTTCAACTGCCTGGTTGAAAAAACCATCGATTCCAAAATGAAGCGCACGGCTTGGCGCCCCACTGCCAAAGGGGAGCTGAGTGACCGTCAGGCCTTGCTGTTTTCAGCCGTCTTGTGTGCTTTGGGGTCGGCCGTGCTCTACGTCTTGGTCAACCCCCTCACCATGTGGCTCACCTTTGCAACTTTTGTGGGTTACGCCATCATTTACACCGTGATCCTCAAGCCGCTGACGCCGCAAAACATCGTGATCGGTGGCGCCAGTGGGGCCATGCCACCGGTGCTGGGCTGGGCGGCCATGACCGGACAGGTCGGGCCTGAGGCCTTGATCCTGTTTTTGATCATCTTCTTGTGGACGCCCCCCCACTTTTGGGCCTTGGCACTATACCGCGTGGAAGATTACCGCAAGTCGGGCCTGCCCATGTTGCCCGTGACGCACGGCAACGAATTCACGCGTTTGCAAATCTTGCTCTACACCATCGTGCTCATGGCCTCTTGCCTGATGCCCTTTGTGTACGGCATGAGTTCATGGCTTTACTTGGTCGCGGCAGTGGTGCTGAGCATCGGTTTCATCGGCTATGCGGTGGCGCTGTACCGCGCCTACTCGGACGAGTTGGCCCGCAAGACATTCCGTTTTTCCTTGATCCACTTGAGCGCTTTGTTTGCCGCCTTGCTGTTGGACCATTACATTTTTTAAGGCCTGAACATGTCGCGCAGAGTTTTTGCAAAAGCCGCTTTGGCCATGGGCGTGGCCGCAGCCCTTGTGGGTTTGGTCGCTTGTGGCCAAGACAAACCCGCTTTTCGGGGTGTGGACATCACCGGAGCCGATTACGCCCAAGGCTTTGAGCTGAGCGACCAAAACGGCCAGGTGCGCACGCTCAAGGATTTTGCGGGCAAAGCGGTGGTGGTGTTTTTTGGCTACACCCAATGCCCCGATGTGTGCCCTACCGCTTTGCAGGAAATGGTGCAAGCCAAACAACTTTTGGGGGCTGACGCGGATAAATTGCAAGGCGTCTTCATCACCGTCGATCCGGAGCGCGATACACCCGAGTTGCTCAAGGCCTACATGGCCAACTTTGGCTCAGACTTTGTGGGCCTGCACCCTACGGCTGAACAACTGCCCAAAGTGACCAAAGACTTCAAGATCTATTTCAAAAAGGTAGAGGGCAAAACCCCCACGAGCTACACCATGGACCACTCGGCGGGCAGCTTCACCTTTGACCCACAAGGGCGAATTCGGCTTTACAACCGCCATGCCAGCGGGGCTGAGTCCTTGGCGGCCGATGTGAAAATTTTGCTGAGCGGCAAATAAAGTTTCGGTTTCAATCACTCAGCTCAAGAAAAAGGTGCCTGAGAGGCATGCCATTTCTTGGGAAGTATGGGCAGGGGGTTGTGGCACCTTGCCACGTCTCAGTTCACCTCGATCTTCTGGTTGCGGATGATGTCGCCCAGCGCTTTCGTGTCGGATTGAATCCGGTTGCGCAAACCCTCGGGCGAAGAGCCCACCACCTGCCAGCCTTGCTGGAACAAGCGCGCACGCATCTCGGGCGCACGCACGATGTCGCTGACCATGGCCGACAACTTGCTGGCCACAGCCGCTGGCATTGAGGCGGGCGCGGCGACCGCGTTCCAGATCTCCAGCTGGTAATCCTTCACACCAATTTCGGACAGGCTGGGCACCTCGGCGGCCACGGGGCTGCGTCCGGTGCTCGAAGCGCCAATGGCCCGCAGTTTGCCGCCGCGCACCTGCGCGGCCGACAGGGCCGGTGGCAGCAAGGCCAGCTGTACCTGTCCACCCAACATGGCGGTGATGATCTGCGGGTTGCCGGGGTAGGGCACATGCACAGGGGCAATGCCAGCTTTGGTCTTGAGCAACTCCATGCCCAAGTGCGCCACCGTGCCTACACCGGGCGAGGCATAACTGAGCTTGTCGCCCGCTTTTTGGGCTTGGCTCAACCATTCGGCTGCGGTTTGGCCAGGTGCCACTCCGGGTCCTGACGCGGGAACAGTCAGCACCAAAGGGGCTTTGCCAATCAGGCTGATGGGTGCCAGGTCTTTGAGCGGGTCATAGGGCACCTTGGGGTTCAGGATGCGGGCAATCGTCATGTTGCCGTTGATCATCAGGCCCAGGGTGTGGCCGTCGGTCGATTTGGCCACGAAGTCAGCCGCGATGTTGCCACCTGCACCCACTTTGTTCTCTACGATCACGCTTTGGCCCAGAGCCTTGGACAAAGGCTCGGCCAGGGCGCGGGCCGTCAGGTCGGGGCTGGAGCCGGCGGGAAAGCCGACCACCAAGCGCACGGTTTGGGTGGGCCAAGTGGCTGTTGATGCAGTGGAAGAGGGGGTGGCCCATGAAGGTGTCAGTCCCAGAGCCAAAGCAGCGCCAAGGGCTTGGGCCAGATGGCGGCGAGAAAAAACAGTGGGGGTGCGAGCGGTCATGGCGGAGCCTTTCAAAACAAAACTGCCGTGACTTTAGCGCACAGCAGGCGAAAAAATACCCGGTCGAAGCCGGGTATTGAAGTCAAAGCAGGCGACAGGCCCTGAGTTCAAGCGAACTCGACCAGCGCCTTTTTCATCTTCTTCATGGCCGCGACTTCGATCTGGCGGATGCGCTCGGCGCTCACACCGTACTCGTCGGCCAGGTCGTGCAGCGTCATGCCGCCCGAGCCGTTGTCGTTCACTTTGAGCCAGCGCTCTTCCACGATGCGGCGGCTTCGCTCGTCCAGCACGCTCAAAGCACTGGCCAAGCCATCGCTGGCCATCACATCACGCTGGTGCGCTTCGATCATGGCGGTGGGCTCGTGGTTCACATCGGCCAGGTAGGCAATGGGGCCAAAGGCCTGCTCACCGTCGTCCGATGGTGCTGGGTCCAGCAGCACATCGCCGCCGGACATGCGCATTTCCATCTCGCGCACTTCTTCGCGCTTGACGTTCAGGCTGTTGGCCATCGCGTCGACCTGGTCGGGCGTCAGGGTGTCGCGGTGCGTGCCTTCGTCGGCGTCGGCTTTGTAGCCTTGCTTCATCGAGCGCAAGTTGAAAAAGAGCTTGCGCTGGGCCTTGGTGGTGGCCATTTTGACCATGCGCCAGTTTTTCAGGATGTACTCATGAATTTCGGCCTTGATCCAATGCAGCGCATAGCTGACCAGGCGCACGCCTTGCTCGGGGTCGAATCGCTTGACCGCCTTCATCAGGCCCACATTGCCTTCCTGGATCAGGTCGCCGTGAGGCAGGCCATAACCCAAGTATTGGCGCGACACCGAGACGACCAAACGCAGATGCGAGAGCACCAGCTTGCGGGCGGCTTCCAAGTCGTCGTTGGCTTTGAGTTGGCGGGCGGCTTCTTGCTCTTCCTCGAGGGTGAGCATGGGCATGCGGTTGACCGCAGAGATGTAGGCGTCCAAGTGGCCGAGCGAGGGCACGACCGCCCAAGGATTGCTCAGCGCGATGGCTGTGGCGGGGGAACCAGTTTGAATGTTCATACCAGAACTCCTTTCAGAATACCCCAATGTTAGCACTCTCTGGTGAGGAGTGCTAAAGGGCGGCCTCAGCTTGGCTGTGGGCCTGGGGTTTCCCCCTATTTTGTGAGTGAAGAGGGGGGGTGTCTGTGCGCTGGTGAACGGTGAAATACCGGGGTGTTCAGCTCAGCAGGGCTTGGGCAAACTCACGGGCGTTGAAGGTTTCCAGGTCTTCCAGTTTTTCCCCCACCCCAATGAAGTAGACCGGAATCGGCTTTTCGCGGGCAATGGCGCACAGCACGCCGCCCTTGGCGGTGCCGTCCAGCTTGGTCACGATCAGGCCCGTCAGCCCCAGCGTGTCGTCAAAGGCTTTGACTTGGGCCAGAGCGTTTTGACCAGTGTTGCCATCGATTACCAGCAGCACCTCGTGGGGTGCGGTGCCGTCGGCTTTTTGCACCACGCGCTTGATTTTTTTCAGCTCTTCCATCAGGTGGGTTTGTGTTGGCAAGCGGCCTGCGGTATCGACCAAGACCACGTCGCGGCCACGGGCGCGGCCAGCGCTCACCGCGTCAAAGCTCACGGCCGCCGGGTCACCGCCTTGCTGGCTGACGATCTCCACCGTGTTGCGGGTGGCCCAAACCGCCAGCTGCTCTTTGGCGGCGGCGCGGAAGGTGTCGGCTGCGGCCAGCAGCACGCTCAGGCCTTCGTCGGCCAGGTGCTTGGTCAGTTTGCCAATCGAGGTGGTTTTGCCAGCGCCGTTGACGCCCGCCACCATGATCACGGTGGGGTGGTGGTCGCCAATGCTCAGGGGTTTTTGCAGAGGCGTCAGCAAGTCGGTGATGGCATCGGCCAGCAGCGTTTTGACTTGTGATGGGTCAGTCGCCTTGGCTTCTTTCACGCGGCGCTTGAGGTCTTGCAGCAAATGTTCTGTGGCCTTGACCCCCGTGTCGGCCACCAGCAACGCGGTTTCCAGCTCTTCGTACAGTTCGTCGTCGATGCGCGTGCCGGTGAAGACGGTGGTGATGCTGGAGCCGGTCTTGCGCAGACCGGCTTTGAGGCGGTCCAGCCAGCCTTGGCGGGCGGCAGGGGCGGCAGGGGTTGCAGCAGACGGGCCCGGGGGCTGTGTGGGTGTGCTGGCGGGCGATGGTGACTTGCTGGCGACGGGTGCTGAAACTTGGGGTTCAACGGCCGCTGGAGCCGATGGGACCTCAGCGGGTGGGGATTTTTTTTTGAAGAAGCTGAACATGGCGTGGATTTCAAGGATCATGCATTCTATGAAACCGAACTTTCTTTTGGGTCTTTCTTTGACAACAGCCTTGCTCAGCAGCAGCTTGAGCGCCATGGCGCAGGCACCGCAAGCACCATCAAACAGCCCGCCGCCGCGAGAACAGGCTGCCCCAAGCCAGGTCCAGACTTTCACCTTGGCCAATGGCATGACACTGTGGGTCAAACCCGACCGTCGCGCCCCCACGGCGGTGCACATGGTCTGGCTGCGCGTGGGCTCCATGGACGAGGTGGATGGCACCAGCGGTGTGGCCCATGTGCTGGAGCACATGCTGTTCAAAGGCACGCCCACTTTGGCTGTGGGAGAGTTCTCGCGCCGTGTGGCCGCTTTGGGCGGACGCGAAAACGCCTTCACCGCCAAGGATTACACCGGCTATTACCAGCAAATTCCCTCCAGCCAGCTTGAAGCCGTGATGCGTCTGGAGTCGGACCGCTTTGCCAACAACCAGTGGCCCGATGCCGAATTTGCCAAAGAGCTGGAGGTGGTGAAAGAAGAGCGCCGCTTGCGCACCGACGACAACCCCCGCGCCCAATTGCACGAAATGCTCTCGGCCACGGCCTTGTCGGCCTCGCCCTACCGCCGCCCCATCGTTGGCTGGATGAGCGACCTGGAGGCCATGACGGCGCAAGACGCCCGCGATTTTTACCGCAAGTGGTACACCCCTGCCAATGCGGCCGTGGTGGTGGCGGGCGATGTGGACCCGCTGCAAGTCAAGGCACTGGCTGAGAAGTATTACGGCAGCATCCCGATCCGCGCCGTGCCCGATCGCAAACCCCGGGAAGAGCCCGCGCAGCAAGGCTTGCGCCGCTTCGAATTCAAAGCCCCGGCCGAGCAGTCGTATGTGGCCTTGGCTTTCAAAGTGCCGCGCTTGGTGAGCCTCGCGGCCTCGCCCGAACATGACGATGCCCTCGCCTTGACGGTGCTGGCCGCTGTGCTCGATGGCTACAGCGGCGCGCGTCTGGACCGCGCCCTGACCCAAGGTGAAAACCGCCTGGCCGACAGCG
Organism: Limnohabitans sp. WS1; assembly: GCF_003063265.1. Lineage (GTDB taxonomy): Bacteria > Pseudomonadota > Gammaproteobacteria > Burkholderiales > Burkholderiaceae_C > Limnohabitans_A. Next base: position 164,814 of record NZ_NERU01000007.1, on the reverse strand, counting down.
CGGGGGCTTACAACGGACTCATGGGGCGTGGGCCGCAGTTCTTTTACCTGGAAGGTGTGCCCGCCAAAGGCCAAACGCCGCAAGCGCTGGAAGCGGCCTTGCGGGCCCAGGTGCAACGCGTGGCTACCGAGGGCGTGAACGAGGCCGAGCTGCAGCGCGTCAAAACCCAATGGGTGGCCAGCGAAATTTACAAGCTCGATTCGGTGTTTAACCAAGCGCGTGAGTTGGGCGTGGCCTGGACACTGGGTTTGCCGCCAGACTACGGGGCGCAGCTGATCGCCCGGCTGAGGCAGGTCACGCCTGCCCAGGTGCAGGCCGTGGCGCAAAAGTATTTTGGTGACGACAGCCTCACTGTGGCCACCTTGTTGCCCCAGCCTATGTCGGGCCAGCCCCGGGCGCGTCGCGCCCTGCCCGGTGCCCGCCATTAAAGCGCTTCATGAAAGTTTCAAACCCCATGTTCCTCATCCCTTCCTTGAACGCCCTGGCTTGGCGGCGCACGGCCTTGACGCTGGCCTGTTGGGCCGCGGCCAGCTGGGCGCACGCTTCCTTGCCCATCCAGCACTGGACCCAGCCCAGCGGTGCACGGGTGTACCTGGTCGAGAGCCAGGCCATCCCCATGGTCGATGTGCAGATCGACATCGACGCGGGCAGCCGCCGTGACCCGGCGGCGCAGGCTGGCCTGGCCTCGGTCATGGCCGGGCAAATGGCCAACGGCACCCGTGCCGAGCCGCAAGTGCAAGGGAAGGGCCAAGGCCCTTACCCCCAGGCCCTGGACGAAAACCAGATCGGTGAGGCCTGGGCCGATTTGGGTGCCAGCTTTGGTGCCAGTGCAAGCGGTGACCGCATGAGCTTTGGCCTGCGCAGCCTGAGCTACCCCGATTTGCTGGACAAAGCCGTGGCACTGGCGGCCCGGCAAATGGCGCACCCGGCTTTTCCCGAGGCCATGTGGCTGCGTGACCGCGAACGCATCAGCGCCTCCATCCGGGAATCACTCACCAAGCCCGGCACGGTGGTGCAGCAACGCTTTGCACAAGCCGTGTATGGCACGCACCCCTATGGTTTTCGGGCCACCCCCGAGAGCTTGTCGCGCATCGGTGTGCAAGATCTGAAAAACCTGCACGCCCAGGCCCTGCGCGCTTGCCGCGCCACGGTGAGTGTGGTGGGCGCTTTGACCCGCGCCCAAGCCGATGCCTTGGTGCAGCGCCTGCTGGCGCAGTGGCCCCGTGAGTCAGGCTGCGCCAGCTTGCCGCCCGTGCCCGAAGTGGCCCCTTTGGCCGCTGCGGAAAACCTGAACTTGCCTTTTGACTCGGCCCAGGCCCATGTGTTGATTGGCCAGCCCGGCTACAAACGCACCGACCCCGACTTCTTTGCCCTGCTGGTGGGCAACCACATTTTGGGCGGGGGTGGTTTTGTTTCGCGCCTGACCGAGCAGGTGCGCGAAAAACGTGGCCTGAGCTACAGCGTCTACAGCGGTTTTGCCCCAGGCCAGCACGCCGGAGCCTTCACCGTGGGCCTGCAAACCCGCCCCGACCAGGCCAAGCAAGCCGTGGCAGTGGCCCAAGAGGTGGTGCAAGGCTTTGTGCGCCAGGGCCCGACCGAGGCCGAGCTGACAGCGGCCAAATCCAACCTGGTGGGCGGCTTTGCCCTGCGCATCGACAGCAACCGCAAGCTGCTGGACAACGTGGCCAACATCGCCTGGAACCGGCTGCCGCTGGACTACCTGAACACCTGGACGCGGCAGATCGAGCGCGTCAGCGCCGCCGATGTGCAACGCGCCATGGCCCGGGTGCTGCAGCCCGAGCGCATGGTCACGGTGGTGGTGGGCGCTGCGCCCTGAAAGGTCTGCAGGTGGCCAACATGCAGGGCATTGCCCCTGTAGGAGCGACGCCCTCGTCGCGAAAACCTTCACAGACCACGACCTATCGCCCCGAGGGCGGGGCTGCTACAAAATGCAGGGCATCTCCCTGTAGGAGCGACGCCCCCGTCGCGATCGCCCCTCGCAGACCACCTCCCATCGCCCCGAGGGCGGGGCTCCTACAAAAAGATCATCGCCCCGAGGGCGGAGCTCCCACAATCACAACATGCGTTCAGCCGCATGGCCTGTCGGAAGGCAGCATCAAGGCAAGCCTATCGCGTGAGTTGATCTGATGCCCAACCGCGCTCAAGCCCGCCCCAAAGCCAGCTGCATGCTTTCCTTGACCTCTTCCATCACCACATAGCTGTGTGACTCGGCGGGCACCGGGATGTTTTTGAGCAGCTTGCCCAGCAAACTGCGGTAATCGCTCATGCCCTTCAGGCGTGCCTTGATCAGGTAGTCAAAACTGCCCGACACCAAGTGGCACTCCATCACCTCGGGCAGGGCCTGCATGGCCGCACGCACTTTCTCGAACACCTCGTCCGATTTGCTGGACAGGCGAACCTCCACAAACACCAGCAGCGTGCGCCCCAGCGCCTGGGGGTGCAGGTGCGCGTGGTAACCGGTGATCACGCCTTCGCGCTCCATGCGGCGCACCCGCTCGGTGCAGGGTGAGGCCGACAGGCCCACCCGTTCGGCCAGCTCGGTCATGCTCAGACGGCCTTGGGCCTGCAGGGCGTCCAGGATTTTCAGGTCGATGCGGTCGAGTTCGGTCATTTCACTGCGCGGCCTTCATGGGGAATGGGGTGTTCGGTGTCTTTCACTGTCATGAGTTTGATTTTCAATGAAATTCACTGACAAGTGGTTCTTAGAATCCATTTCATTGCAGATTTAAGAGGCCATCTCCATGAAAGTCCTTGTTTTGGGTTCGGGTGTCATTGGCACCACCACCGCCTATTTTCTGGCCCGCGCCGGGGCCGAGGTCACCGTGATCGACCGCCAAAGCGGCCCCGCCATGGAGACCAGCTTTGCCAACGCCGGGCAGGTCTCGCCGGGTTACTCCACGCCGTGGGCGGCCCCCGGCATTCCTTTGAAGGCGATCAAGTGGTTGTTTCAAAAACATGCCCCTTTGAGCCTGCGTCCGGACGGCAGCCTGTTCCAATTGCGCTGGTTGATGAGCATGCTGGCCCAGTGCAATGGGGCCGACTACGCCACCAACAAAGAACGCATGATGCGCCTGTCCAACTACAGCCGCGATGTGCTGCGCCAGCTGCGGGCCGACACGGGGCTGAGCTATGAAGAACGCCAAGGCGGCACCTTGCAGTTGTTTCGCACCCAGGCCCAGCTCGATGCCGCGCACAAAGACATTGCGGTGTTGCGCGACTGCGGCGTGCCTTTTGAGTTGCTCAGCCGAGAACAGTTGGCGGGCGTTGAGCCGGGCCTGGCCGACGCTTTGCCGCGCCTGGCCGGGGGCCTGCGCTTGCCCGACGACGAAACCGGCGACTGCCACCTGTTCAGCACCCGCTTGGCGGCCATGGCCGAGGCCGCCGGTGTGCGTTTTGAGTGGGGGCAGGACATCGCCGCGCTTGATGTGCAAGGCGGCCGTGTGCAAGGGGCGTGGGTGCAAGCAGCTTCTGGGCCGGAGAAGGGTCAGCCCCTGCGCCATGTGGCTGCCGACCGTGTGGTGCTGGCGCTGGGTGTGCAGTCAAGGGCCTTGTTGCAACCTTTGGGCATGAACTTGCCGGTCTACCCGGTCAAGGGCTACTCGCTCACCTTGCCCTTGGTCGATGCGGCGCGGGCACCGGTCTCGACGGTGCTGGATGAAAGCTACAAAGTGGCCATCACCCGTTTTGACCAACGCATCCGCGTGGGCGGCATGGCTGGCTTGGTGGGCTACGACCTGTCGCTCGATGAGCGCCGCCGTCAAACGCTGGAGATGGTGGTGCAAGACCTCTTTCCGGGCGGCGATGTATCCAAGGCGCAATTTTGGACAGGCTTGCGCCCGATGACGCCGGACAGCACCCCGGTGGTGGGGGCGTGCCCGGTGCAGGGGCTGTTTTTGAACACCGCGCACGGCACCCTGGGTTGGACCATGGCCTGCGGCAGTGGGCAATTGGTGACCGATTTGGTCATGGGCCACGAGCCCGCCATTGAGCACCACGACTTGGCTTGGCAACGCTACAGCCCAGGCATTCGCCGTGCGACGAAACACGGCGTTACAACTGGAGTGCCCAGCGCGTCATCAGGACTGGCGCAGGGGGCGTTGTAGTTGCAAGTTCAACAAAGTGTTGGACTGAAAACCTGATGAAAGAGTTTTGATCATGAACAAGCTGCTCGCCACCCTCGTTGCCGGTTTTTTTGCCGTCGGTGCATTCGCCCAAGCGCCCGCCTTGCCTGCGACAGCTGTCACAGCACCTGCTGCCGCAGCAGCAAACGCGACCGCAGCCAAAGCTGCGACAGCTGTTACAGCACCTGCTGCTGCCGCGAACGCGACTGCAACCAAAGCCGCGACTGCTGTCGCAGCACCTGCCGCAGCCGCGACTGCTGCAACAGCTGTCACTGCACCTGCTGCGGCCGTGGCCACAGCCAAAGATGCCAAAGCTGATATGACGGCCACTGCAAAAGAGAAGGCGGAAAGTCGCGCCAAAGCCAAAGCCGAAAAGAAAGCGGCCAAAGCCGCCGCCAAGGCACAAGCCAAGGCGGATGCCAAAGTGGCGGCTGTCAAGTGATGACACGGGACCCGCGTTCACGCGGAGTCCCTGACCTTGTTGAAAAAAAACCAGCGTGATGCTGGTTTTTTTTCGTCTGGCTTTGTTGTGAGCCACAGGTGTCCAGCAGTGACGCTGGAAGCTGCGCTGTTTCTCGTCCATGTCCAGGTCAGATCGCGTTCGCAGTGGGCAGCGGCCTTTACACTTGTGCACCATGCCCTCATCGAAAACATCACGCTCATCGACCCATGCCGCAGCTTCCAAACCTGCAGCCCGAAAACCTGTTGCCAAAACCCCCAAAGGCCCGCCCTCGCACGAGATCCGCATCATCGGCGGGCAGTGGCGGCGCACCCGCTTGAAGGTGATCGACAAACCCGGTCTGCGCCCCACGCCCGACCGTGTGCGCGAGACGCTGTTCAACTGGCTGGGTCAGGACCTGAACGGCTGGCGCTGCGTGGACGCGTTTGCGGGCACGGGCGTGCTGGGCCTGGAGGCTGCATCGCGCGGCGCGGCCCATGTGCTGATGGTCGAGCAAGACGCGGTTTTGGTGCGCGATTTACAAGACAACGCCACCCGCCTCAAAGCCAGCATGGTCAGTGTGCAGCGCGGCGACGCGGTGAGCACTTTGGGCCGGTTGCCTGCGGGCAGTGTGGACCTGGTGTTCATTGACCCGCCTTTTGACGGCCCATGGTTTGAGCCAGCCCTGAAAGCCGCCACCCGGGCTGTGCCCGTGGGGGGCTGGATTTATTTGGAAGCGCCTGTGGCTTGGCCCACAGAGACATTGACAGCCTTGGGGCTACAGTGCGAACGCCACCTCAAAGCAGGCGCGGTGCACGCCCATTTGTTGCAACGGGTCAGCCCTGAATCTGCACCCACCTCGATTGCCACCCCTGCTGAAGGAGACACGCCATGAGCCGATCTGCCAACACCGCTGTGACAGCTGTTTATTCCGGCACCTTTGACCCGCTCACCCTGGGCCACGAAGACGCGATCCGTCGCGCTGCCCAAATGTTTGACGAGGTCATCATTGCCGTGGCTGTGGCACATCACAAAAAAACCCTGTTCAGTCTGGACGAGCGCGTGGCCCTGGCGCAAGCGGCTTTGGCCGACTGCCCGAACGTGAAGGCGCTGCCGTTTGACGGCCTGATCGTCGAGTTTGTGCGTTCGCAAAACGCTCAGGTCATCGTGCGCGGCCTGCGCTCGGTGACCGATTACGACTACGAAACGCAAATGTCGGGCATGAACCGCCACTTGGCACCGGAAGTGGACACCGTGTTTTTGCACACCAGCGCCCATGTGCAGCACATCAGCAGCACCTTGGTGCGTGAAATTGCCAAGCTGGGTGGCGATGTGTCGGGTTTGGTGTCGGCTCCCGTGCTCAATGCCTTGCAGGGCAAAGTGGCCACCAAGCATTGAGACACCCTCTGTGGGAGCCCACCCCGTGGGCGATAGGCGTGGGACGTGCCCCGAAGATTTCCCCCACAGGGGTGGGCCCCTACAAAATGCAGGCATACCCCTTGTGGGAGCGGCGCCCCCGCCGCGATAGAGCCTCGCAGACCACCACCCCCATCGCACCGAGGGCGGTGCTCCTACAAATTCACAGCTCCGCGCCTTCGACCAAAAAGCGCACCCGCTTTTGCCCTTGCCACTCGTCGGCGTCCAGCCGATAAGCCAGTTTGACCCGTGAGGGCAAAGGCTCGGTGCGGCCAAACCAGATGCCGTCCACCGGCTGGCCCTGGTGCTTCATCTTGAGCGACAGGTGTTTCTCGCCCACCAAGCGCTGCGACACGATCTCGATCTCTTCGCAAAAAACCGGTGGTGCAAAGCCCTGGCCCCAAACCTCGTGGTGCAGCATGTCCACCAAATCCACCCGGCGGTATTCGGCAGGCAGCGGCCCATCGGTTTCCAGGCGGCGTTGCAGTGTGGCGGCGTCCAGCCATTCCATGGCCACTTGGTTCAGGGTTTCTTCAAACACATCCAGATGCTCTTCGGCAATGGTGCAACCCGCCGCCATGGCGTGACCACCAAAACGCAGGAGCACGCCCGGGGCGCGTTTGGCCACCAGGTCCAGCGCATCTCGCAAATGAAAACCCGCAATCGAGCGGCCCGAGCCTTTGAGTTCATGCTCTTTGCCCGGGGCGCTGCTGGCCGCGAAAACGAACGTGGGGCGGTGCAGCTTGTCCTTGATGCGCGAGGCCACGATGCCGACCACACCCTCGTGAAAATCCGGGTCGAACACACAAATGGCGGGCGGCGGCTCGTCGCCTTCGTCAAACAGGGACTCGGCCATCTCCATGGCCATCTCGCGCATGTCGCCCTCGATCACGCGGCGTTCGCGGTTGATCGCATCCAGCTGTTTGGCCAGCTCGTCGGCGCGGCCCGCGTCGTCGGTCAGCAGGCACTCGATGCCCAGCGTCATGTCGGCCAGGCGGCCGGCCGCGTTGATGCGTGGGCCCAGTGCAAAGCCAAAATCAAAGGTCGTGGCCTTGGCGGTTTCGCGACTGGCAGCGCGCATCAGCGCGGCCATGCCCGGCGGCAAGGCTCCGGCCCGTACGCGCCGCAGACCTTGCGCCACCAAGCGGCGGTTGTTGGCGTCGAGCTTGACCACGTCGGCCACGGTGCCCAAAGCCACCAGCGGCAGCAGGGCGTCCAAGCGCGGCTGGGTGCTGGCGTCAAACACGCCGCGCTGGCGCAGCTCGGCGCGCAGGGCCAACAGCACATAAAACATCACGCCCACACCGGCGATGGACTTGCTGGTGAAGCTGCAGCCGGGCTGGTTGGGGTTGACGATGACCTCGGCGCTGGGCAGTTCATTGCCGGGCAAGTGGTGGTCCGTCACCAGCACCTGCAGGCCCAGGGCTTGCGCGGCTTGCACGCCCGCCACGCTGGCTATGCCGTTGTCCACGGTGATCAACACATCCGCCCCTTGCGCGTGCACCCGCTCGGCAATCGGTGGGGTCAGGCCGTAGCCGTCGACCACGCGGTCGGGCACCAAGTAGCTCACGTTGCGCGCCCCCAGCATGCGCAGGCCGCGCACACCCACGGCGCAGGCGGTTGCGCCGTCGCAGTCGTAATCGGCCACGATGCACAGGCGCTTGTTTTGCGCGATGGCATCGGCCAGCAGCTTGGCCGCTTCTTGTGTGCCCAACATGCCGGCCGGGGGCAGCAGCAGGTTCAGGGCGTCGTCGAGTTCGTCTTTGGACAACACGCCGCGTGCGGCATACAGGCGGGCCAGCAGCGGGTGGATGCCCGCTTGTTCCAGCGCCCAGGCGCTGCGGGGGGGCACATCTCGGGTGAGCAAATTCATGGGGTGATCAGGTGGTGATGAGGGCTTGGAGGGCCGCTGCAGGAGAGGGTTTGTTGAACAGCCGGGTGATTCTTTGGTGCCAAGCGGCCGGTGCGGCGGTGTAGGTGTGGGCTGTGTGTTCGCTGCACAGGCTGAGCTGGCCTTGGCCAGTCGCTTTCAGGTGTTGCAACAGCTCGGCCACGGCCGTGGCATCGAGTTGCTGCCAGGCTTGCCGCCAGGTCTGCAGATCGCCATGCAAAGCGCTGGAGCGCAGGGCGTCTGACACGGTCACTGTCTCGGTCATGGGCGGCGCAGCGGCAGGTGTGACCGCAGGCAGCGTGCCCGCACCGTGCAGCCAAAAGGCGTTGACGGTGTGTTGCCTGCGGGCGTCACGGGCGTCGTTGACGGGGTGGTTGTAAAGCAGCATCTGCATCTCGCTTTGAAGGCGTTGCAGGGGCCGGGCGGCGGGGTGCTGGGGCATCCAGTCTTTCACGTTCTGGCCGATCACCCGGTCGAGCGAGGCGGTGGGCAGGTCGGCCAGCATTGCGCCTTGAACGTGCCACATCAAAGCGCTGTGCCAGGTCACTTGCAGACCGTCTTCTTGCAAAAACGGCTGCATGGCTTGCAGCAGTTGCCGCGACTCATCGTCAGACAGGTGCAAATGCGCGGGGTCGGCCATCACCACTTGGTCCATGCCGATTTGCCAGTGACAAGGCGTCATCCAGGCTTGGGGCTCGGCGCTGGGCTGGCCTTGCTGCGCCCGGTGCCAAGCGGCCCAGGGGAGGGTGGGGGCGTCAGGTGCCCAGCCCAGGGCCTGGGCTTGCAAGCGTTCGTGGGGCAGGTGCAGCGGTGTGGCTTCGGAGTCTTGCAGCACCTGCTGGCGCTGCAGCAGGCTCAGCAGGGTTTGCAAATGGGGCAGCTGCCAACCGTCCCAGACTTCGGGGCCGGTGAAGGCGTGGCTGGCCGCATAGGGAATGATCAGGTGCATGGGGCCTGATTGTCGCAGGCCCCATGAAAGGCAGTTGGGTCGGTTCAGCGTGCAGCGCCCAACGCCCACCCTCAGCGTTTCAAAGCAGCGGCTTCGGCAGCGCAGTCGGTGCGGTCGGACTTCAGGCCTTTAGTCCGGGCGGCGGCAATCTCGGCTTTGGCCAGCTTGGCCTGGGCTTGGAACACCGGGTCGGCTTGCAGACGGGCCACAGCGGCAGCGCCCACCACGCGTCCGGCTTCCAGGTCGCTTTGCCAGTGCACGCCACACACCATGCGGCTGTCGCCAAAGGCGTGGCCGCGTTGCACCAAGGCGTTGGCCTTGTCAGGGGCCAGGCCCGCCAGGATCAGGCCCCAGGCCCAGCCCAAAGCGGCGTGGCCGGAGGGGTAGGCGCCGTCTTTGGACAGGTGCGCTTCTTCCTTGGGCGAGCAGGTGGTTTCACCCAGCTCGGCAAAGGGGCGCTTGCGGTTGTAGTGGTCTTTGGCCTTGTAGGTGGCAAAGCCCGCGTCCACCAGGCTGCGGCGCAGCAGCATGTTCAGGTGGGGCGTGGCCTCTTGCGAGATCGGCATGTCCAGGGCACACGAGAACACCCCGGCCGCTTCGGGAAACTTCAGGTTCACGTCCTTGAGGGCGTATTCCCAACGCGGTGTGTTGCGCAGGGCGCGGGTTTGCTGGTGCAGCTGCAAGTCGGCCGCCTGGCGGGCCGAGCCGGGGGCGGGTGGGGGTGGCACCAAGGCCAGGCTGTCGGGCAGTTCCTTGCGGTCGATGTAGCCGTTCAGGTAGCCCGAGCCCTTGCGGAACTCGCCCACCACTTCGGGTGAGGTCGGGGGCACTGGGGCTTGTGTCGGGGCGGTTTGGCAGGCGCTGAGCGCCAGCCCGGCGGTGATGCCAAGACAAAGGGTGCGGGCGGTGTGCTTGAAATTCATGAAATGTGTCTTTGAGTGAGGTTCCATGGGGGCATGAAGACGTGCATCAAGCCGGTCGATGGAGGGCCATGCCTCCAAACGAGGTGGGGCAAGTTTTGAAGAAAAGTCTTGGCCAAATCGTCACTGGCGTGACTTTTTGCGTGAAAACACCGAGATCGCTGTGTTCAGGCCCCACAACCCTTGGCCCCCGCTGGCGCAGGCCAGGGCAGGGTGCCCTTGGCAAACGATGTTGTTCAAATCGGCGGGTTCACAAGGGTTCCAGTCGCCAGAGTTACTGAGGCTATGGTTGACCCTAATGGTCTGTGCAGGCATTGGGTATAAATTTTGACGAGGCGGGTGCCAGTCGGTCCCGGCTGTACAAATCAAAAGGAGACACCCATGTTCAATCGCTCGCGTCGTACTTTGGTGGCCAGCGCTGTTGCTGGCTTGGCTTGTTTGGCAGCCGCTGTGCCTGCAGCTGCGCAAAACTACCCCGCACGCCCCATCACCATGATCGTGCCTTGGGGGGCGGGTGGTGGTACCGATGCGGTGGCCCGCATCGTGGCCAGCTTGCTCGAAAAAGACCTCGGCCAACCCGTCACCGTCGTCAACCGCACCGGCGGCAGCGGTGTGGTGGGCCATGCGGCCATTGCCTCGGCCCCCGCTGACGGCTACACCATCGGTCTGGCCACGGTCGAAATTGGCATGATGCATTGGCAGGGCCTGACACAGCTAACAGGCGCTTCTTACACCCCCATCGGTCTGGTCAATGCCGACCCGGCGGGCATCCAGGTGCGCGCCGATTCGCCTTACAAAAACGTGAACGATTTGCTCGCCGCCATCAAGGCCAACCCCGGCAAGTTCAAAGCCTCGGGCACAGGCCAGGGCGGCATCTGGCATTTGGCCATTGCCGGTTTGTTGCTGGACCAAAAAATCGACCCTGCTGCTCTGCCTTGGGTGCCCAGCAATGGCGCAGCGCCTGGCTTGCAAGACATGGTGGCCGGTGGCGTGGAAGTGGCACCAGTGTCCCTGCCTGAAGCGCGTTCGCTGATCGATGCGGGCAAGGTCAAGAGCTTGGCCATCATGGATGCCAAGCCTTCTACGCTGTACCCCAATGTGCCCACCCTGAAATCGGCCACTGGCAGCAACTGGACCATGGCAGCTTGGCGCGGTGTGCTCGCACCCAAGGGTTTGCCTGCACCGGTGCAAGCCAAATTGGCCGAGGCGGTGCGCAAGGCCGTGGCCAGCAAAGAGTACAACGACTTCATGACCAGCCGCGGCTTGGGCGTGATTTATGGCGGGCCGGATGACATGGCCAAGTTCATGGCCAAGTCCGATGCCGAAATGGGCGTGACCATGAAGGCTGTGGGTCTGGTCAAGTAAGACTGTCCATGAAAATCAACGACGCTTTTTGGGGCGTCTTGCTCATGGCCTTGGGCGCTGCGGTGCTCTGGGCTGTGCGCGGCTACCCCAACATCCCCGGTCAGCCGGTTGGGCCGGCTTTGTTTCCGGGCTTGATTGCGGTGGGTCTGTGTGCAGGCGGGGCCTTGCTGGTCTGGCAAGGCTGGCGAGACCGTGCCCACGGTCCTTGGCTGGAGTGGGAAGACTGGGTGCGTTCGCCACGGCACACCAAGGCGCTGGTCGCCTTGCTGGGCTCGGTGCTCTTTTACATCGTGCTGTCTGATGAGTTGGGATTTTTCATCACCTCATTTTTGATGCTGGTGACCTTGTTCAGATCCTTGCAAGTGGCTTGGGGACGATCGGTCTTTTGGGCGGTGGTGGCTACTTTGGTGGTTCACTTTGCCTTTTACAAGTTGCTTCGTGTCCCTTTGCCTTGGGGCATCTTGACGCCGCTGGCCTGGTAAGGCGACTTTCACCACTTTCAACCCTAATGACTTTGTCGGTCTGAGGAGTCTTATCCCATGTGGACAGCCATTGGCCAAGCTTTTTCGATGGTGTTTGAACCCTACACCTTGATGGTGATGGTGCTCGCCTCCTTGTATGGTTTGTTCGTCGGAGCGGTGCCGGGCTTGACCGCCACCATGGCCACTGCGCTGTTGGTGCCCGTGACCTTTTTCATGCCGCCCATACCGGCGGTGGCGGCCATGGTCACCGCCACGGCGATGGCCATTTTTTCGGGAGACATCCCGGGTTGTTTGCTGCGAATTCCGGGCACACCGGCATCGGCGGCTTACACCGACGAAGCCTTTGCCATGACCCGCAAAGGTCAGGCCGAGAAAGCGCTGGGTGCAGGCCTGGTGTTCTCTGCGGTGGGCGGCTTGTTTGGCACGGTAGTGCTGATCGTCGCTGCGCCTGCCTTGGCCGACTTTGCGCTGAATTTCAGTTCCTTCGAATACTTCTGGCTGGTGCTGTTGGGCCTGACTTGCGCGGTCTTCATCTCCACCGGTTCGCCGGTCAAGGGCCTGATGATGTTGTTCCTGGGCTTGTTGGTGGCCTGTGTGGGGCTGGGTAACCCGGCAGGTTTTCCGCGCTTTACCTTTGGCAACACCGAAATGTCGGGCGGCATCGGCATGATCGCCATGATGATCGGCATGTTTGCCATCTCCGAAATCATCCGCTACGTGGTGGACACCAGCCCGCCTGCTGAGTTGGTGGTGGAGGAGGTGGGTGGTGTGCTCAAGGGCCAATGGGCCTTGGCCAAGAAATATCCCAAGCAGATTTTGCGAGGCAGTGTGCTGGGCACCGCCGTGGGCGCTTTGCCGGGCGCAGGCGCCGACATCGCGGCATGGATGTCGTATGCCATGAGCAAGAAGTTCTCCAAAGAGCCCGAGAAATTTGGCACCGGGCATGTGGAAGGCATTGTGGAGTCGGGCTCGGCCAACAACAGTGCCTTGGCGGGGGCCTGGATTCCGGCTTTGGTGTTTGGCATTCCGGGTGACTCGATCACGGCGATTGTGATCGGTGTGCTGTACATGAAGAACATGAACCCCGGCCCGACTTTGTTCACCACCAATCCGCAAAACATTTATGCGGTGTTTTTGCTGTTCATTGTGGCCAACCTCATCATGATTCCCTTGGGCATTTTGTGCATCAAGGTGGCCAAGCGCATCCTCAGGGTGCCGCGTGAAATCCTGATGCCGATGATCTTGCTGTTTTGTGTGGTCGGCACGTTTGCCATCAACAACTCGGTGTTTCAGGTGGGTGTGATGCTGGTCGCAGGCATCCTGGCTTATCTGCTGGAGGCCAATAAATTTCCGGTGGCTCCGGCGATTTTGGGCGTGGTGCTGGGCGGCATGCTGGAAGAAAACTTCATCACCTCAATGATCAAGTCCAATGGCGACTTGACCGCTTTTGTTGCCCGACCCATCGCACTGGGTTTGGCCATTCTCACCGCTTTGGTGTGGTTTGCACCCCTGCTCTTTCGCATGCTGCGAAAACCTGCCCCTGCGGCTTGATGCGAGGGGTCTGGACTCGCAGTGTTGGCGCTGTCTCTCTTTGTAGGAGCGGCGCCCCCCCCGCGATAGCGCTTCGTGGACCTCTACACTTCGCCCCGATGGTGAGATGCCTGCACAGTCACGCAGGGCTTTGACCCACACGGTCCTTCGCTTCAAACCGCTGAGGGCACAGCGATTTTGAACTTCTCGGCCCAAGGCACCAGCATGGGCATGATGTTCGGGTAAAGCGTCACGCCTTGGCTGGCGCTGTCGGCCTTGAGTTTCAGGCCGCGTTCACCTGGCGTGCGCACCCAGCGGTCGGGCTGTGCGGGCCGCGAAGCATGGCATTGGCGTGAGACCTCGTCCATTTGCGTGTTGAAGGCGCTTTGGCCTGCAAAAGCGCGGGGGTCGATGATTTGCAAAAACACCGTGGCGCCCCAGCCCTCTGGCGCATCGGCGCGGCCGTGGCCGGCCAGGCCACCCGTCAGCGCTTCGACCATCCAGCTCAGGCCATAGCCTTTGTGGCCCGAGTCCATGCCCCCGAGCGGCAAGATCGTGCCCTTGGGTTCATTGAACAGCACAGCCGGGTCGCGGCTGGGCTGGCCGTGGCCATCCATCACCCACTCGGCAGGCAGCAAACCGCCTTCTTTGTGCAGGCGGTTGGTCATGCCGTTGGTGGTGGACGAAGTGGACACATCGATCAGCACCGGCAAGCCCGATGTGGGAATGCCCACCGACATGGGGTTGGGCGTGAACACCGGGTCCAGCCCGCCAAAGGGGGCGATGCTGGCAGCGTTCGGGTCGGAGCAATGCAGCAGCATCATGAAGCCCTGATCCGTCACGCGCTGGTGGTAGGCGGCCAGGCAGGCAATGTGGTGGCTGCGCCGAATGACCACGGTGCAAGTGCCTTGTGTGCGTGCGCGTTGAGTGGCCAAGTCGATGGCTTGCAGCACCAGCCAAGGGCCAGGCAGGCGCTGGCCATCCCAGGTCACAGCAGCTGGGTGGTCCGACACCACCAGGGGCTGACCGTCTTTGCGCATCTTGCCCGCTTCCAGCTCGGCCAGATAAGGCGCCAGCAAGGCCAGGCCATGGGTGGTGTGGCCCAGCAAGTCACCTTCCAGCAAGACGTCAGCCACGGCCTGTGCCTTGTCGGGCGGCAAGCCTGCGGTTTGCAATAGTTGGTCGGCAAAAGCCAAAAGGTCAGCAGCAGCGTAGTTCATGGGCTTCATCATAAAAACAAGCCTGCCAAGTCCTGTCACGCTGCGGACTCGCTACGAAATCCGAGTTCTAAAACCACCAAGCCACGGCATAAGGAATCAGCATGGCCCCCGCGATGCCATGCAGCCCCATGCCCAGGCTGGCATAAGCCCCGGCCTCGGCGTTCACGCTGAAAGCGCGTGAGGTGCCAATGCCGTGCGCGGCCACGCCCAGGGCAAAGCCGCGTTGCCACCAGGCCGTGACGCACAGGGCGTCCAGCACATAGCGGCCCAGCACCGCGCCCAAGATGCCGGTGCTGACGGCAAAAATGGCCGTCAGGGTGGGCGAGGCTTGCACGCGTTCGGCAATGCCCATCGCAATCGGCGCGGTGACCGATTTGGCCACCAAGCCGCGCACCAGCGCTTCGTCCACCCCCAGCCAACGCGCCATGCCCACCGCCGTCAGCACCGAGGTGATGCCGCCCGCCATGAGCGACAGCAGCAACACCCCCATGCGCCCCTTGAGCGAGGCAAAACCTTTGTAGATCGGAATGGCCAGCGACACCGTGGCCGTGCCCAGCAAAAAGTGCACAAACTGCGCGCCTTCAAAGTACTGGGCATAGGGCATGTCGATCACGCTGATGCCGATGCACACCACAACCACCGCAATCAACACCGGGTTGGCCAGCGGGTTGCGCTGGCTGCGCTCGTACACGGTCAGGCCCAGCAGGTAAGCGCTGAGCGTGAGCACCAAAGCCAGCAGCGGGCTGCCCGAGAGGTAGACCCAAATGTCGGAGATGGGCGGCAGGGTGTTGTTCATGGCGCGCTGTCCTTTTTGGCGAACAGTTTGAGAACCAACGCGGTGACCGCCACCGTGGCCACCACGCTCAGCACCAGCGCCGCCGTGATGGCCCAGGCGTTGGCCTGCAGAACCGGCAAATACAGCACCACGCCCACCGATGCGGGAATGAACAACAGCCCCAGGTGCTGCAAGATGCCGCTGCCCACCAGGTCCATGGACGCAGGCACATGGCCGCGCAGGGCCAAAAATGCCAGCAGCAAAACCAGGCCCAGCACGGGCCCGGGTATGAAGGGCAGGGCGAACTTGGAGAGCAGCTCGCCGAGCGCCTGGAAGAGGAAGAGTTGAACGAGGCCTTGGATCACGGCGTCGGGTTGGAGACGAATTTAACCGGTTGGTACTGTGGTTCGGTGTGTTCACACGCAGGGGCTTTGGCGCAGGGCATCTGGCACAGGTCCCGGTCGCTGACCGGGCAGGCGCGGTTGAAGGTGACGACGTGGTCCACCTCGGCCCGGATACCAATCCATTCACCCAGCTTGTGGTCGTGGTGGCTGGGCACATGGGCCATCAGCTGTTCGCCGCTGGCCAGGCGCAGGGTGTACAAAAACTCCGAACCCCGAAAGGCTTTGCGCAAAATTTGCGCCTTCACTGGCGCATCGTCGTCGTGCACGATGTCGTCCGCTCGCAGCAATACATCGCACTCGCCCCCTTCAAAGGCGCAGGGCAGGGGGCATTCGGCCACATCACGCAGCTCGCCCACCGGGGTGCTGACCAAAATGTGCCCGTCCACCTCGCGCAGTGTGGCGGGCGTGAAAACGCCATGCCCAATGAAGTCGGCCACAAAGCGGGTGGCCGGGCGGTGGTACAGGCTGTAGGCATCGTCCCACTGGTGCAGCTGGCCTTCGTTCATCACGCCAATCACGTCGCCAATCGCAAACGCTTCGAGTTGGTCGTGGGTGACCAGCAGCGCGGTGGCCTTGGCGGCTTTGAGGATGTTGCGCACTTCGTGCGCCAGGCGCTCGCGCAGGTCAATGTCCAGGTTGGAAAACGGCTCATCCAGCAGCAGCAGGTCGGGCTTGGGGGCCAACGCACGGGCCAGGGCCACGCGTTGTTGTTGCCCGCCTGACAATTCATGCGGAAAACGTTTTTCTGCACCATCGAGCCCAACAAGTTGCAGCACTTCAGCCACGCGTGCTTGGCGTTCGGATTTGGGCACATGGCTCAGGCCAAAGCCCACATTGCGGCCCACGTCCATGTGCGGAAACAGGGCGTAGTCCTGAAACACCATGCCGATGCGGCGGCGCTCGGCCGGTTCGGTGTGGTCTTTTTCACTCACCACCCGTTTGGACAGCAAAATTTGTCCACCCGAGACAGGCTCTAACCCCGCCACGGCGCGTAGCAAAGTGGTTTTGCCGCAGCCCGAGGGCCCGATCATCACCCCGATGTCACCCGAGCGCAGCCCCAAGTTCACCCCCCTGACGGCGGGTGTGGTGCTGCCCGGGTATTGAATGTCGAGTTGGCGCAGTTCTAAAAACATGGATTCGATTGTAGGCAGGTTGCAAAAGGCGTGGGTCTTGCAGGCACGGTCTTCGTCCCCCAGCGCACCGGGCGCTTGCGGCCGAGTGGGATTGAGCCAACGCAGACCGCTTCTACAATAGCCGAATATGTTTTTGACCTTGGCCCGCCGTTTATCGGGTCTCCCCTCCTTGTTTTTTGCACTGCTGGCGTTGAGCTTGGCCTTGCCGGTTTTGGCTGTGCTTGGTTCGTGGCTGCAGTGGAGTGGCGAGAGCGCCAGCATCTTGCGCGAGATGGCCGCCACCGTGCTGCCCGATTACGCGCTGACCACCCTGGGCCTGTGCCTGATGGTGGCGGTGGGTGTGACGGTGCTGGGCCTGGCCACGGCGGCGTTGGTCACCCTGTTTGACTTTCCGGGTCGTGGTGTTTTTGAGTGGTTGTTGCTTTTGCCGCTGGCCATGCCGGCCTATGTGGTGGCGTACGCCTACACCGACTTTTTGCAGTTCAGCGGGCCGCTGCAGGTGGCCCTGCGCGAGGCGCTGGGCTTGCAGGGCCGCTTGTGGCCCGATGTGCGCAGCGTCTGGGGCGCGGCGCTGGTGTTCACTTTGTCGCTTTACCCTTATGTGTATTTGCTGGCCCGCACCGCTTTGGTCGAGCGGGCCTCGGGTTTGATGGAAGCGGCCCGCCTGCTGGGGGCCCCTTTGTCACGCCGCATCCGTGAAATTGCTTTGCCCTTGGCCCGTCCGGCAGTGGCCGCTGGTGTGGCGCTGGCGCTCATGGAAACCTTGGCCGACTTTGGTGTGTCCAGCTACTTTGGCATCCAGACCTTCACGGCGGGCATCTACAAGGCCTGGCTGTCCATGGACAACCGCATTGCCGCCGCGCAGCTGGCCACGGTGTTGCTGGCGGTGGTGGTGGTCTTGCTGCAGCTGGAGCAACGCGCCCAAAAGCGCATGCGCTTTAACCAGGGGCGCGGCTCGCGTCAGGGCTCGGCCGAGGCGCAGCCGGTGCAGTTGCACGGCACGCGCCGCGTGCTGGCGTGGACGGTCTGCAGCTTGCCTGTGCTGCTGGGCTTTGTGCTGCCGGTGCTCATCATGCTGCGGGCTTTTGTGGGCGAGACGACCGAGATGCCTTGGGAGCGCTTTGGCCAGTGGGCCTGGACCAGCTTGCGTCTGGGTGCGGTCACGGCGGCGTTGGCCGTGGGCGTGGCGCTGGCGCTGGCTTTCAGTGTGCGCACGCGGGCCGACCGCATCAGCCAGGGGGCCATTCAGTTGGTGGGCTTGGGGTATGCCATTCCTGGGGCGGTGGTGGTGGTGGGCTTGCTCTTGCCCGTGGGCTGGATTCAGCAGACCTGGCCTGCCTCGTCGGCGGGGGCCTGGATCACTGCCACATCACTCGGCTTGGTGTGGGCTTACCTGGTGCGCTTTTGTGCGGTGGCTTTGCAGTCGGTGCAAAGCGGCTATGCCCGCATTCCGGCCAGTCTGGACGACTCGGCCCGCATGCTGGGCGTGACCGGCTGGGGCCTGATGCGCCGGGTGCATGCACCGCTGCTTCAGCGCACCACCATCGCCGCTGCCTTGCTGGTGTTTGTGGACGTGATGAAAGAGCTGCCCGCCACCATGGTGTTGCGGCCCTTCAACAGCGACACTCTGGCCGTGGTGGCCTACCAGCTGGCCCGCGACGAGCGCCTGGGCGAAGCGGCCTTGCCCTCGCTGGCGCTGGTGCTGGTGGGGCTGATTCCGGTGATTTTGCTCAGCCGGACTTTGCGCCAAACCCGCTGAAGGCTTGCCAAAGACCCGCCTGTTTGTGGCCCAGAGTCCAAACCACACCGTGGCCCCACAAGGCTTTGAGGTGCTGCCGGACACCCTTTGGTCAAGGCAGCTTCCCATCAGGCGGGGCTGGGCTGTGTTTGTACAAAGACTGCTCCTCGATGATTTGCCGGATGATGGCCCGGGCATGGTCTTCGGTGATGTTGTATTCGGTGCGCAGGTGCTCAATGGTCCGCTTTTCTTGCTCATCCAGGTGCCCGTCTTTGAGCACTTCCTCGACCTCGGTGGTGAACTCGATTTCCTGGGTGCGCACGCGTGAGGCAAAAGCCGATGCCACGATACCGGTGAGCAAGGCCACGGTGAACACCCCCGACAAGGCGGTGAACGACCCGATGACCTTGCCCCACGCCGAGATGGGGGTTACATCGCCATAACCCACTGTGGTGATGGTGATGATGGACCACCACATGGCCTGTGGAATGGTGCCAAACTGCTCGGCTTGCAAGTCGTGTTCGGCAAAGTGCATCAGGCATGCGGTAAAGAGGATGGTGATGGCCAGCAGATAAAGGGCCGAGATGAAGGCCCCTCTTTCGGCATAGATGGATGCCATCAAATCTTCCAAGGCCGTGGAGTAATGCGACAGCTTCAAAATGCGCATGACCCGCATCACACGCAAAAAGCGCAAGTCCAGGCCCGGCACCAAGGCCTGTAAAAAGAAGGGCAAGACGGCCAGCAAATCGACCAGTCCGTGAAAACTCAGCACATACCCGATGCGGCGGCGGCGGACACTGTGATGGGCGTGTTGTCGTTCTGCTGCCGTCCAGATCCTCAGCAGGTATTCCACAGAGAAAAAAAGCACCGACAGCGCATCAAAAATCGCCAAAGCCCGGCCATACCGCGCTTCGATGGACGGCACCGATTCCAGCACCACTGCCACCACATTGCCCAGCACGATCAAGGTCAACACCCACGAAAACAGCCAGGCTGCTTGGCGGTGTTCGTGGCTCTGGTTTTCCAGGATTTGAAAAAGACGTCGCCGCAGCGAGGCAGGTGAATTCATGGTCAGACCTCCAGTGTCGCAGTCCATCAGTTTGCATCCCAGTGCAAGACTAGCGCAGGGTATTTGCAGGCAGACGAACGGTGGTTTCCGGTGTTTACTTGATTCAAATCAATCAATATAAGCTGTAACTTAAGAAAATTAACCAATACGACAATTTTCACAAAAAGGATAAATATGTTCAAACGAACCTTGCTGTTGGGGGCCATGGCTGCCGGGTGGTTGCTGACGCCTGCGCTGGGCCAAGCGCAGTTTGTGGCCAACGATGCCCGTCTGCTGGCCTCGGGCTGTTTTCAGTGCCACGGCACCAATGGCAAAAGTGGCGCTTTCGACGCTTTGGCAGGTGATGGCAAGTTGGACATGCTCAACAAGCTCAACGACATGCGCAAAAAATCAGCAGGCTCCAGCATCATGGTGCCTCACGCGCGTGGCTACACCTCTGAGCAATTGAACATGATGGCCGATTACTTTTCAAAACAAAAATAAGGTGCATCCATGACCTCCCCATTTGAATTTTCTTTGTCTCGTCGTCATCTTCTGGCCAGCTTGGGCGCTGGAGCTGTGTGTGCCACCACATTCCCTGCGTTTGGTTTGACCGCACCCGTTCAAAAAATTGTGGTCATCGGTGGCGGCATGGCCGGTGCGACGGTTGCCAAATACCTGCGCTTGTGGAGCAACAAGGCCGTCGAGGTCACCATCGTTGAGCCCTCAACGACATATGTGTCGAACATCATGAGCAATTTGGTGGTGACGGGTCAGTACGCACCCGCCTTGCTCAATTACAACTGGAGCAACCTGATCAAAAACCACGGCATCAAACTGGTCAAGGGTTCGGTCAGTCAGGTGACGGCCAATGGCTCAGGCTGGAGCGTGAGTGTCACCGGTGTGGCTGCTCCCTTGCTGTGCGATCGCGTGGTGGTGGCACCGGGCATCAGTTTTGACCCGGTGCTGGACAATATTGCTCAGCCTGTGGCTGTTTTGCACGCATGGCAGGCCGGCCCACAAACCACGCAGTTGCGCGATTTGCTGGCGGCATTGCCGCCCACAGGCACTTTGGTCATGACCATCCCGCCAGCACCCTATCGCTGCCCCCCTGGCCCTTATGAGAGGGCTTGTGTGATCGCCGATTATTTGAAGCGCAACAAGCCGGGTGCCCGCATTGTTGTGCTGGACGCCAACCCCGATGTCATGGCCGAGCCTGCCAACTTCAAAAACGCTTTCAGCACTCTGTATGGCGCTAATCTGGTTTACTTGCCCGGTCGAAAAGTCAAATATGTCACCTCAGGCATCAGTCCTTACAGTGGAAAAGTGACAGTAGACATTGTCGGAACCGGTTTTGTGGAAGAGTATTCGGGTGACTTGCTCAACATCATTCCGACGCAAAGAGCCGGCGCGATTGCACAAGCACTGGGGCTTTGCGACAGCACGGGTTTTGCCCCCGTAAACGGGATCTCATTTGAAAGCACCTTGCGCCCGGGCATTCATGTCATTGGGGATGCCGCGAAAACATCGCTGCCCAAAGCCGGTCACGTTGGCAACCAGGGAGCCAAAATCTGCGCCGATGCGATGTTGCGCATCTTGTCCAACCAAGCACCCTACGCAACGCCCACCGCCAATTCGGCCTGCTACTCACCCCTGAGCAGCACCGTGGCCTCTTGGCTCACGGCCGTTTACCAATATGAACAACAGCCTGACAGCAGCTGGAAATACGTGGCCAGGGACCACATCAGCACCACGACCGGCCCTACAGAAGCGGCCAGCGCCAGCACAGGCAATTTCACCAAAATGAACACTTGGTACAAAACCCTGATGACCGAAACCTACTCTTGAGGGTTGGTGTTTCGTCAAACCGCCATGGGGTGGCGGTTTGGTGGGATTCAAACGCCCATAAAAAAACACCCAGCACGCGAGCACTGGGTGTTTTTTAAATACGTAAGCTAGTATTGCTTTTTTAACTAATTTGTTCTTGTTGCAACCGTATAGTTAAAGGTTTCACCAGTTTCCTGAATCGTAAATGAATAATTCAAATTAACAGTTACCCCTTGAGTGAAAGGTGTCTGCAGACTAAACAAGACTGTTTGTCCCGCTGTAATTATTTGGCCGTTACTAAGGCCGTTAAAAAATGGCGTAATTAGTGAACTGGTTGTTAAATTTATTGCTTGCAAATTCGTTACAGTGTAATTTTGCCCACTTGCAATAAGTTTAAATGAAGTGATTGTAAAGAAAGCCGAACATCCACTTCCCAAACAAGTTGAATTATTTGAATTAGATGCATTTATTGTGTATGGAAGAGTTAATAAAGTATCTACGCAATTAAAAAAACAAATACTTTCGAGCGTTTGCTTAAGAGTAATTGAGTTAGGAGAAGAAGCATTTACAGAAACTGTTGAAACAGTGCTGCTTACTTTTCCGTCATTGACAACCAGAGAAGCTACGTATGCACCAGCAACATCTGCAGTGAATGTTGGCATTGCCGATGTACCACTGCTTAATATAGCTGTACTGCCAGCTGGTTTGCTTGTCAATGACCAGCTGTATGTCAATGCATCGCCATTTGCATCGCTGCTGTTACTACCGTTTAAAGTTACTAGATTTCCAGCCGTTATATTTTGTGCTACACCAGCATTTGCAACTGGTGCTGCGTTTTCGACTGTTGCATTCACCGTTACTGTTGAAACAGTGCTGCTTACTTTTCCGTCATTGACAACCAGAGAAGCTACGTATGTACCAGCAACATCTGCAGTGAATGTTGGCATTGCCGATGTAGCACTGCTTAATATAGCTGTACTGCCAGCTGGTTTGCTTGTTAATGTCCAGATAAATGTTAAAGCGTCATTATTGGCATCGCTGCTGTTACTACCGTTTAAAGTTACTAGATTTCCAGCCGTTATATTTTGTGCTACACCAGCATTTGCAACTGGTGCTGCGTTTTCGACTGTTGCATTCACCGTCACTGTTGAAACAGTGCTGCTTACTTTTCCGTCATTGACAAACAGAGAAGCTACATATGCACCAGCAACATCTGCAGTGAATGTTGGCATTGCCGATGTAGCGCTGCTTAATATAGCTGTACTGCCAGCTGGTTTGCTTGTTAATGTCCAGATAAATGTTAAAGCGTCATTATTGGCATCGCTGCTGTTACTACCGTTTAAAGTTACTAGATTTCCAGCCGTTATATTTTGTGCTACACCAGCATTTGCAACTGGTGCTGCGTTTGCCACTGTTGCATTCACCGTTACTATTGAAACAGTGCTGCTTACTTTTCCGTCATTGACAACTACAGAAGCTACGTATGCACCAGCAACATCTGCAGTGAATGTTGGCATTGCCGATGTAGCACTGCTTAATATAGCTGTACTGCCAACTGGTTTGCTTGTTAATGACCAGCTGTATGTCAATGCATCGCCATTTGCATCGCTGCTGTTACTACCGTTTAAAGTTACTAGATTTCCAGTCGTAATATTTTGTGCTACACCAGCATTTGCAACTGGTGCTGCGTTTTCGACTGTTGCATTCACCGTCACTGTTGAAACAGTGCTGCTTACTTTTCCGTCATTGACAAACAGAGAAGCTACATATGCACCAGCAACATCTGCAGTGAATGTTGGCATTGCCGATGTAGCGCTGCTTAATATAGCTGTACTGCCAGCTGGTTTGCTTGTTAATGTCCAGCTAAATGTTAAAGCATCATTATTGGGATCGCTGCTGTTACTGCCGTTCAAAGTCACAGTTGCACCAACAAGAATGTTTTGTATTTGTCCAGCATTAGCAACGGGTGTCGTATTCGTCGAAGAAGGCTCTGTGTTGGTTTCATTGCTACCGCCTCCACAAGCTACAAGCAGTGCAACAGCAATTGCTGTCAACGTCAATTTGAAAGCTGTTTTCACTTTTTGTCCTTTGATTATTACAATTGTGAAAATTTTATTTTATTTTTGTAAACATGTAAATAATAAAAATGACAATTAATTAAACTACTTTGTGTTGTAATTAATTTTTTTCCAAAATAATAGCTAATTTATGTTATTAAAATATCTATAAGTAATATTTATGTATGGTTGACGTAATGCCCATCTGAAAAATTCAGTCCATTAAAGAAGCCAGCTTGAACCTCAAACTGAACGCCAAAAAAACACGCAAGCAAATGCTGTGTATGCAGTTCTGCCAGTGCTTGCGTCAATCTTCAAGCGCAGTTCTGCCAGTGTGACCGCCGCTATTTGTGCAAACGAGTGTGTTTGGTGTGCTAATCCCAGCCGCTGTCTGTATCTGGCTTCGTCATACAAGTCACACGCACGGGCAATGGCGTGTTCCACGCTGGCTTTGCCTGTTGTTTGGCGGTGCCAAGTGCCATCTGCAAGTTTGTAGCGGCATTGGTACAGCAGGCTGCGGCTGCGACGATACACAACCACTTCACCGTCTCGCAAGTGGAGGGTTTGTGGCTTTGCGGCGGCAAGTTCTGCAGTCCAGTGTTGTGCTGAGGGTTGTCGCTTGCCCACCAACTGCAGTTGTTTGACAAGCCTGCTCATTTTGGATGCTGGCTCAGCGTGTGTGCAAAGTGCTGGCAGCGTGGGCGTATGGTTTCAAACACCCATAAAAAAACACCCAGCACGCGAGCACTGGGTGTTTTTAGTTTGTGACTGGTGGGACCAGCGGGGGTCGAACCCACGACAAACGGATTAAAAGTCCGCTGCTCTACCAACTGAGCTATGGTCCCACATCAAGCCCTCTATTATAGTATGCCTTTAAGCCAAAACTGAGGCCTTGAACGTTTTTTACTTGGCTTGGCCTGTCTGGCGGTGCTGAGTTGGCTTGAGGGCACCCCAATCCACACCCTTGCGCCTGATTTTTGGACAAGCAACATGCTCAATTTTTGTGCAATGCCCATGGGGCATGGGCTTGTGTTGCTTTGATGACCGTGGCGCAGGTCAACAGCCATGCGGGCAGGGGCGTCGCCCGGGGCCAATGGGCTGGCCTTAGTTCGATCTGTGCATAAGCAAAGAACAAATCAATGGTTGGTCTTTTGACAAAAAAGGTCACAATCCTTCGATTTCTCAGTCTGACTGAAAACCGTCCACATCGATAGAAAATACAAGCATGGCCAAAACTACAAAAGACCAAGCACTGACCGAATCGGAAGAGGTGTTTGAAAAAGCTGCCGAAGTGTTTCGCGTCATGTCCGCGCCCATGCGCCTGCGCATCATCAGCTCACTGTGCAATGGCGAAAAAAACGTTGGGGAATTGCTCACCGAAATCGACACCACCCAGCCCAATATGTCGCAACACCTGAACACACTCTACCAAGCCGGTGTGCTGGGCAAGCGTCGAGAAGGGGTACAAATTTACTACCGCATCATCAATGACCGGGTGGTCACGTTGTGCCGTGCTGTGTGTGTGCAAATCGCCAGCGAAGCCGGTTGAAAGAACGGCGTCAGTTTGGAGCCGGGTTTTCACGGGCTCGCATTGGATCATGATCCGGCTAATATTCATCCATAAGGAGTCACGAATGAAGCGTCATCTGTTGCTGGTTACCGGTTTACTGGCCTGCACCCTGTCTTGGGCCGAAATCAAAGTGGTTTATCACCTGAGCGAAGGCATCCCCCAAGCTTCGCGTGCCATAGGCAACATCCGAAATCACTTGGCCGCAGACCCGACTGCCAAAATCGTGGTGGTCACCCATGGGCTGGGCATCGACTTTTTACTTGACGGTGCCACCAACCAGATGGACCAGCCATTTTCTGGCAGCGTCAGTGATCTGGTCAGCAAAGGCGTGGAGTTCCGTGTGTGCAACAACACCTTGGTGTCGCGCAAAATCTCGGCCGACAAGCTACTGATGGAAGCCAAAGTGGTGCCCTCAGGTGTGGCCGAAGTGGCCAAGCTGCAGGCCAATGAGAAATTTGTCTATCTGCGCCCCTGATGGGCATTGAGGCGTTCGTTCGCCCCGTCTGTTTTTTTCGAGGAAAACCCATGAAGATTCAACACGCTTTGACAGCGGCTGCACTGGTCGCCCTGTCTGGCCTGGCCCAAGCCCAGGTCGATCCGCTGCAGGTGCGCAGCTGGGCCGCTTCTTGTTCTGCTTGCCACGGCACCGATGGCCGTGCACAGCCGGGCATGATTTCATTGGCCGGTGTGCCCAAAGAAGTCACCATTCAGAAAATGCTGGACTACAAAGCCGGTCGCGTGCCTGCTGCCACCATCATGCACCAGCTGGCCAAGGGCTATTCCGACGAGCAAATCGCCGCCATCGCTGGCTACTTTGCCGCCCAGAAGAACTAAGGAAAAACTGCCATGCAACGTCGTCATTTTTTGCAGACTGGCTCCGCTTTGGGCGCCATGGGACTGGTTTCGGGCTGTGCCACCGTGGGCGGCAGCAGCGGCCCCAAGGTGGTGGTCATTGGTGGTGGCTACTCCGGTGCCACAGCCGCCAAATACCTGCGCATGTGGTCTGAGCACAAAATCCAGGTCACCCTGGTCGAACCCAGCGAAGCCTTCATCTCTTGCCCCATCTCCAACTTGGTGATCGGTGGCAGCAAGACCATCGCCGACATCACCACCCCTTATGACAACCTGACCAAACGCCACGGTGTCAAGGTCATCAAGGACCGTGTCAACACCATCGATGCAGACAAGCGCATTGTCAAATTGGCTGGCGGCACTGAGCTGGCCTATGACCGGCTGATCGTTTCGCCCGGCGTGGATTTCATGTGGGAGAGCTTGCCCGGCATGAACAAGGCAGGGGCCAAAGACAAAGTCATGCACGCTTGGAAGGCTGGCGCACAAACCGTGACCCTGCGCAAGCAACTCGAAGCCATGCCCGATGGCGGCGTTTTCGCCATGTCCATTCCGCTGGCCCCCTACCGCTGCCCACCCGGCCCTTACGAGCGTGCTTGCCAGGTGGCTGAATACTTCAGCAAGGCCAAGCCCAAGAGCAAGGTGCTGATTCTGGACGCCAACGACGACGTCACCTCCAAAGGCCCCTTGTTCAAAAAAGCTTGGGCTGAGCGTTACAAAGGCATCGTGGAGTACCGTGGCAAACACAACGTGACCGACGTTGATGCGGCCACCAACACCTTGAAGTTCGAGTTCAACGACGACATCAAGGCCAGCGTGTTGAACGTGATCCCCAATATGCGTGCCGGTGACATTGCCGTCAACGCCGGTCTAGCCACGGCCAACAAGCGCTGGTGCGAAGTGGACTTCCTCACCTTCGAATCCAAGGCCGCCAAAAACGTGCACGTCTTGGGTGACTCGATTCAGATTGCGCCTGGCATGCCCAAGTCCGGCCACATGGCCAACCAACACGGCAAAACCTGTGCAGCAGCAGTCATCGCCTTGTTGATGGGCAAACAAGTCAACCCTATGCCCATCTACAACAACACCTGCTACAGCTTCGTCAGCAGCAAAGATGTGGTCCATGTGGCCAGCGTCCACCGCTATGACGCTGAAAAGAAAACCATGCTCACCGTGCCCGGCTCGGGGGGGGTGTCCAGTGCTGCCAATGAGCTCGAAGGGGTGTATGCCCTGGCTTGGGCGCAAAACATCTGGGCTGACACACTGGCTTGATGCGATCTTGAAGAAACGCCGCCGTCCAAAGACGCGCGGCGTTTTTTTTCGACCATTTTCCGGAGTGTGGCTTTCTTGATCTGAGCGATGTTGACGTGGATCGTGCACACACACCATGGCGGCAAATTGTCGCCCTTGTAAATGGCCGCTGTGGCCGAATCCCTGAGCGGCAAATAAGCGCATCGCCAACAGGGCTGGCGTTTACAAAACGCAGCACATCCTTTTGGGTGCGCTTGCTTTGTGCCCATGGCGTGGTGGTCTTGGCCGATTGGTCACAATAGCGGCCTATGTCTTTTTTCAAAAACATCCCCTACGAGCTGGTGCTGGGCTGGCGCTACACGCGTGCAGGCCGCGCCACCCGGCGAAACGGCTTCATTTCCTTCATCTCGGGGGTGTCCATGATGGGCATTGGCCTGGGGGTGGCGGCGCTCATCATTGTGCTGAGCGTGATGAACGGCTTTCAAAAAGAGGTGCGCGACCGCATGCTGGGCGTGGTCTCGCACATCGAGGTCTATGCCGCTGACGGTGCGGCCGTGGCCGATTTACCCGCCTTGCTGGCCCGCCTGAAGGCCAACCCGCAGGTGCTGGGCGCTGCGCCCTTCATCACCGCGCAGGCCTTGCTGGCCCGGGGTGAGGACATGAAAGGCGTGTTGGTGCGAGGCATCGACCCGGCGCTGGAGCCCGAGGTCAGCGATTTGTCGAACGACACCCAAGTCGGGGTGTTGCAAAGGCTCAAACCCGGCGAGTTCAATTTGGTGCTTGGGCGCGATTTGTCCTACAACCTGGGCCTGCAAAGCGGCGACCCGGTGACGCTGGTGTCACCGTCTGGCCAGGTGACCCCTGCGGGGGTGGTGCCGCGCATGAAGCAAATGGGCGTGCTGGGCACGTTCTCTTCGGGGCACTACGAATACGACTCGGCGCTGGCGCTGATTCACGTTGAAGACGCGGCCCGCATGTTCCGGCTGGAAGGCCCCAGCGGTGTGCGCCTGAAATTGCGCGATTTGCACCAAGCGAGAGACGTGGCGCGAGAGCTGCAATTGGACTTGGGTCCCGGCTTTTTTGTGCGCGACTGGACGCAACAAAACAAAACCTGGTTTGCCGCCGTTCAGGTGGAAAAACGCATGATGTTCATCATCCTCACGCTCATCGTGGCGGTGGCGGCTTTCAATTTGGTCAGCACTTTGGTGATGACGGTGACCGACAAACGCGCCGACATTGCGATCTTGCGCACGCTGGGGGCCAGCCCGCGCAGCATCATGGGTATTTTTGTGGTGCAGGGGGCCACGGTGGGCGTGATCGGCACCATGAGTGGCTTGGCGCTGGGTCTTTTGGTGGCCTTCAACATCGATGTGATCGTGCCCGCGCTGGAGACACTGTTCAACGCCAGCTTTTTGCCACGCGACATTTACCTGATCAGCCGCATGCCCAGCGAGCCTCTGGCCAGCGACATCCTGCCTGTGGCCATCATTTCTTTGGTCTTGGCTTTTGTGGCCACGCTCTACCCCAGCTGGCGTGCCAGCCAAGTCAACCCGGCGGAGGCACTGCGCTATGAATGACACGAAAAACCTGGTGGTGCTGCAGGCCCAGGGCCTGACCAAGCGCTTCACCGAAGGGCGCTTGGACGTGACGGTGCTGCAAGGCGTGGACCTGACCGTGCACGCGGGCGAGACGCTGGCGATTGTGGGTGCTTCGGGCTCGGGCAAGAGCACCTTGCTGCATTTGCTGGGCGGGCTGGACGCCCCCACCCAGGGCACGGTGCAATTGAAGGGCCAGTTGCTGTCGGCCTTGAGTGCCGCCGAGCAAGGCCAGTGGCGCAACCGTTATTTGGGCTTTGTCTACCAGTTCCACCATTTGCTGCCCGAATTCAGCGCCCTGGACAACGTGGCCATGCCGCTGTGGATTCGCCGCCAAGACCGCGCCGAAGCCGCAGCCGTGGCCACAGGCTGGTTGCAGCGTGTGGGTCTGGGCGAGCGCCTGCACCACAGGCCTTCGGAATTGTCGGGCGGCGAGCGCCAGCGTGTGGCGCTTGCCCGCGCTTTGGTGAACGACCCGGCCTGCGTGCTGGCCGATGAGCCCACGGGCAACCTGGACCGCGAAACCGCCGACGGCGTGTTTGCGCTCATGCTTCAGTTGGCCCGCGAGCGCGGCACCGCCTTTGTGGTGGTCACGCACGACCAAGCCTTGGCAGCGCGTTGCGACCGGCAACTGCACTTGGTCAAGGGCGTGTTGCAAGCGCCTGTTTGAAACATTCAAGCCCGAATGTGGATCGATACACACTGCCACCTGGACGCGGCCGAGTTTGATGCCGACCGGGACGCGGTGCGAGAGGCCGCCCACCAAGCGGGCGTGACGCGCTGCGTGATCCCGGCGGTGCACGCGGGGCACTGGCCCCAAGTGGCGCAATTGGCCGAGCGGCATGGCGACGCCTATGCCTTGGGCATCCACCCTTTGTATGTACCGCAAGCGCAAGAAGCCGATCTGCTGGCGCTGGACCGCGCATTGACCGAGCGGCGTGATGACCCGCGCCTGGTGGCCGTGGGCGAGACCGGGCTGGACTTTTTTGTGCCCGAGCTGTGCACGCCTGACATGCGCGAGCGGCAATGGTTTTTTTACACCGCGCAACTGAAGCTGGCCCAAAAGCACGGCCTGCCCGTCATCTTGCATGTGAGGCGCTCGGCCGACCTCTTGCTCAAAGGCTTGCGCCAGTGCCGCATCACCTCAGGCATTGCGCACGCTTTTAATGGCAGCCATCAACAGGCGCAGGCTTTTGTGGACCTGGGTTTTGCTTTGGGCTTTGGCGGCACACTCACCTATGAGCGGTCTTTGCAACTGCGCCGCCTGGCCTGTGAGTTGCCCTTGAGCGCCATCGTGCTGGAGACCGACGCACCCGACATCCCGCCGCAGTGGCTCTACCAAACCGCCGAGCAGCGGGCGCTGGGCGCTGCACAGGGCCGCAACAGCCCGGCCGAGTTGCCGCGCATCGCGCAGGTGCTGGCCGGGTTGCGGGGGGTGTCGCTGGCCGATTTGGCGGCCGCAAGCACCCATAACGCACAGCGGGTTTTGCCCAAACTGGTACCCGCATGACCAAGGCTGTCATGACCAAGGCCTTGCCAGAGTCTTTGGCCAGTCCCCGTTTGCAGGGTTTACCACCGATAGTGGGGCCGGGCACCCGCGTGCTGGTCTTGGGCAGCTTCCCCAGCGTCAAGTCTTTGCAGTTGCAGCAGTATTACGCCCATCCACAAAACCATTTTTGGCGCATCGTTCAAGCCATGTGGCCCGATGCACCTTGGCCCACCAACAAGGACTACGCCCGCCGTTGCCAGTGTTTGCAGGCACTGGGCGTGGGGGTGTGGGATGTGTATGCCGAGTGTGAGCGTGAGGGCAGCCTGGACAGCGCCATTCGCCATGCACAGCTGAACGATTTTCCGGCCTTGTTGCAGCGCTGCCCGCACCTGAGCGTCATCGCCCACAACGGCGGTGAGAGTTTTCGTCACGCGAAAGCGGTCGAAAAATCACTGGCACAAGCGGGTTGGGCCGGGCAAGTCTCGGTCCATCGCCTACCATCGACCAGTCCAGCGAATGCGTCCTGGACATTTGATCAAAAACTCACCGCCTGGCGGGCGGTGCTGAACCCATGACCCGAAAAAAATCCTCTGCTTCCCTCGTGGAACTGCCCGAAGTCAACTTTTCTGAAGACGGCGAAATTCGTTACCTGCACCTGGGCACCGAGTGGATTCAGGGCTCGATGTTTCTGGACCGGCCCTTTGACATTGAGCTGGAATATGTGCAGCGCATGTTTGGCTGGCTCTTGTTCATGCCTGCGGCCGAAGTCAAGGGCGCACACGCCATGCAGCTGGGTTTGGGGGCGGGCACCATCACCAAGTTTTGCTACAAAAAACTCAAGATGACCTGCACGGCGGTGGAGTTGAATCCGGGCGTGCTGCACGCCTGCCGAGGCTGGTTTCGTTTGCCGCCCGATGATGAGCGTTTGAAGGTGGTGCTGGCCGATGCGGCCGAGGAAATTCAGAAGGACGAGTGGCGCGGCACCGTGGATGCGCTGCAAGTGGACTTGTACGACGAAGAGGCCGCCGCCCCGGTGCTGGACACGCCCGATTTTTACCGCAACTGCCGTGAGTTGTTGACACTGCAAGGCTGCATGACGGTGAACTTGTTTGGCCGCTCGTCAAGCTATGCCGAGAGCGTGGAAAAGATTTGCGCCGCTTTTGGCGAAGATGCAGTGTGGGCTTTCAAGCCCACACGAGAGGGCAACGCCATCGTGTTGGCGCAACGCACCGCCAGCCGTCCATCGCGCGATGCTTTGCTGGCAGCGGCCAGCCAGATCGAGGCCCAATGGGGGTGGCCTGCCGTCAAGTGGCTCAAAGTATTCAAACCCTTGGTGAAATAACTTTTTCTCGAAACTTACGGGTCAAAACAGGGCTTTGGCATCCGGGTTAACCATGGTTTCGTCACCCCGGGGACATAGGTGTAACCCACATCACAAAAGACGCAATGTTCACGCAGAATCTGCTCAACTCAAAACAGAGGAGATATCTTGTGAACATCATCAAAAGTCAAAAAGACTTTTTCGCTGGGCTGTTCTACACCGTAGCAGGTGCAGCCTTTGCCATTGGCGCGACCAATTACAACGTGGGCACCGGCGCCCGCATGGGGCCGGGTTACTTTCCCTTGTTGCTCGGTGTTTTGTTGGCAGTGATCGGTGCCTTTGTCATGTTCAAAGCGCTGACCGTCGAGACCCAAGACGGTGAAAAGATTGGTGCTTGGGCTTGGAAGCCTTTGTTCTTCATCATCGCCGGCAACTTGTTGTTTGGCATTTTGCTGGGGGGCTTGCCCAGCATCGGTGTGCCCGCCATGGGTTTGATCGTGGCCATCTTTGGCACCACCTTGGTGGTCAGCTTGGCGGGTGACACATTCAAGCTCAAAGAGGTCTTGATTTTGGCCACCATCCTGTCCATTGGCAGTTATTGCGCTTTTGTGCTGCTTCTCAAGTTGCAGTTTCCGGTCTGGCCCACCTTCATCACCGGTTGAGGAGAAATAATTCATGGAACTGTTTGACAACTTGGCTCTCGGTTTTGGGGTGGCGTTCACCTTTCAAAACCTGATTTACGCGTTCATCGGCTGTTTGCTGGGCACCTTGATTGGGGTCTTGCCAGGTGTGGGTCCTGTGGCCACCATCGCCATGCTTTTGCCCGCCACCTATGCACTGCCCCCTGTGGCTGCGCTGATCATGTTGGCCGGTATTTACTACGGTGCCCAATACGGCGGCTCCACCACCGCGATTTTGGTCAACTTACCCGGCGAAGCCTCGTCGGTGGTGACCATGATTGACGGCTACCAAATGGCCCGCAAAGGCCGCGCCGGTCCCGCTTTGGCGGCCGCTGGTTTGGGCTCGTTTTTTGCTGGTTGCGTGGGCACCTTGATTTTGGCCGCCTTCGCAGGCCCCTTGACCGAAGTCGCTTTCAAATTCGGCCCTGCCGAGTATTTCTCGCTCATGGTGCTGGGTTTGATTGGTGCTGTGGTGTTGGCATCAGGCTCCCTCATCAAAGCGGTCGGCATGATCGTGTTGGGTCTGTTGATGGGCCTGATCGGCACCGACGTGAACTCGGGTGTGGCCCGTTTCAGCTTTGACATCCCTGAGTTGACCGACGGCGTGGGCTTCATCGTGATCGCCATGGGCGTGTTCGGCTACGGCGAGATCATCTCCAACCTGTCCAAGCCCGAAGAAGACCGCGAGGTTTTCACGGCCAAAGTGACCGGCTTGATGCCCAGCGCTGAAGACTTCAAAAACATGGTGCCTGCCGTGTTGCGTGGCACGGCCTTGGGTTCTGCTTTGGGCATCTTGCCCGGTGGTGGTGCCTTGTTGGCAGCTTTTGCGGCCTACACCATCGAGAAGAAAACCAAGCTTCGTCCAGGTGAAGTGCCTTTCGGTCAAGGCAACATCCGTGGTGTCGCATCGCCCGAGTCGGCCAACAACTCGGCCTCGCAAACTTCCTTCATTCCTTTGCTGACATTGGGCATTCCGCCCAACGCCGTGATGGCTTTGATGGTGGGCGCGATGACCATCCACAACATCCAGCCTGGTCCTCAGGTGATGACCAGCAACCCCGAGTTGTTCTGGGGCTTGATTGCCTCGATGTGGATCGGCAACGCGATGCTCATCATCTTGAACCTGCCTTTGATCGGCATCTGGATCAAGTTGCTGTCGGTGCCTTACCGCTGGTTGTTCCCGGCCATTGTGTTGTTCTGCGCGATTGGCGTGTATTCGACCAACAACAACACCTGGGACATCTGGATGGTGGCTGGCTTTGGTGTGGTGGGCTACACCTTCATCAAACTGGGCATGGAACCAGCACCCCTGTTGCTGGGCTTCATCCTGGGGCCCATGATGGAAGAAAACCTGCGCCGCGCCATGCTCTTGTCGCGTGGTGACTGGAGTGTGTTTGTCACGCGCCCCTTGTCGGCAGGCTTGCTGGCTGCGGCTTTGCTGCTCTTGATCATCGTGGCATTGCCCTCGATCAAGTCCAAGCGTGAAGAGGCTTTTGTTGAAGAGTAAGGCTTTGACTTGACGCACTGACAACGGCCTCTTCGGAGGCCGTTGTCGTTGGTGCATACGCAAAGTCCAGACAGGGATGGGGTTCACTGTGGTCTTGTCGCTTGAGTGCGGCAGACCTGACCACCGTCTGAGAAAATAATGCTCTGCAGGCAAGTTTTCAGTGTGTTCACAACAGGAAGGTTTCCGTGAAAAAAAGAAATTGGCTCAAATGTCTGTGTGTTTCGGCATTGACCTTGGCAACTTGGAGCGTGGCCCAAGCCCAAAGTTACCCCACCAAACCGGTGCGTTTGTTGGTGCCCTTTCCGGCAGGTGGTGCGACCGATTTGTTTGCCCGCACCTTGTCGCAAAAAATCAGCGAAAAATTGGGTCAATCTTTGGTGGTTGAAAACCGCCCCGGCGCTGGCGGCACTTTGGGCTCTGACTTGGCGGCCAAGGCCAACCCCGATGGCTACACGCTGCTGCTGTCGACCTCCAGCACGCACTCGATCGGCCCCAACCTGAACCCGCGCATGCCTTATGACGCGGTGCGTGACTTCACCCCCATTGTCCATTTGGGCAACGCGCCCAGCATCATGCTAGTGCCCAACAACTCGCCCGCCAAAACCGTCAAGGAATGGGTCGAGTACGCCAAGAAAAACCCCGGCCGCCTCAACTACGCCTCGAGTGGTAACGGCACCATCGTGCAGTTGTCGGCCGAGCTGTTCAAGGCCCAGGCCGATGTGTTTGTGGTGCACATCCCCTACAAGGGCACGGCACTGGCCATTCCCGATCTGATTTCCGGCAAAGTGGACGTGCTGTTTGACAGCCTGCCCACCGGCATGCCGCATGTGCGCGACGGCCGCTTGCGTGCTTTGGGCGTGACCACCCTCAAGCCCACAGCGCTTGCACCGGGCATCCCCGCCATTGCCGATGTGTTGCCCGGCTACGAATCCAACACCTGGTTTGGTTTCTTTGGCCCTAAAAACCTGCCCGCCGAGGTCGTTACCCGCATCAACACGGCGGCCAACCAGGTGCTCAAAGACCCTGAAGTGATGGACAAGCTTTTGCGCTTTGGCATTGAGCCCGTAGGCGGCACGCCCGCCCAGTTCACTACCATGCTGGCCAGCGAGTCGGCCAAGTGGAAAAAGATCATCACCGACCGCAAGATCACCTTGGAATGACATGAACTTCGATTACCAATTTCCTTACACCAGCACCCGCTTGCCGCTGTTTGCGCGCAATGTGGTCTCCACCTCTCACCCCTTTGCCGCACAGGCCGGCTTGCGCATGATGCTCAAGGGCGGCAACGCAGTCGACGCAGCCATTGCCGCTGCCGCCGTCATCACCCTGACCGAGCCGGTGAGCTGTGGCCTGGGCTCTGACGCGTTTGCCATTTTGTGGGACGGCAAAGAGCTGCACGGCCTCAACTCGTCCGGCCCCGCGCCCGCCACCTGGACGCCCGAATACTTTCACCGCAAATACGGTGCCGAGACCAAAACACCACCCAAGCGCGGCTTTGACTCGGTCACCGTGCCCGGTGCCGTGGCCGGTTGGGTGGCCCTGAGCGACCGCTTTGGCAAACTGCCTTTTGCAGACCTGATGGAGCCCGCCATCGAGGTGGCCGAGCGTGGTTATTTGATCCCGGTGGTGGTGCAGCAAAAGTGGGCCGCCGCCACGCCCGAGCTGCAGTCACAGCCCGGCTTTGCACAAAGCTTTTTGCCTTGGGGTCGTGCGCCGCAAGTGGGTGAGTTGTTCCAGTTCAAGAATGCAGCCCGTGGCCTCAAAGCCATCGCCGCCACCAAGGGCCAAGCGCTGTATGGCGGCGAGATCGCTGAAGCCATTGAAAAGTTTGCCAAAGAAAACGGCGGCAGCATCACCGCCAAAGACCTGGCCGACTTCAAACCCGAATGGGTCAAGCCCATGGCGCAAGACTACCGGGGTTACACCCTGCACGAGATCCCGCCCAACGGCCAAGGCATTGCGGCCTTGATCGCACTCGGCATCCTGTCCAACTTCGACATGGCCAGCCACAAGGTGGACAGTGCTGATTCGCAGCACCTGCAGATCGAGGCGATGAAGCTCGCCTTTGCCGATACCTACCGCTACGTGGCCGACCCGCGTTTCATGGAGTTGCCACCCGAGCAAATGCTGGACCCGGCTTATCTGGCCAGCCGCGCCAAGCTGATCGACATGAACAAGGCGCAAAATTTCAAGGCGGGCAACCCGGTCAAGGGCGGCACGATTTACCTCACGGCCGCCGATGAAAACGGCATGATGATCAGCTTCATCCAGAGCAACTACATGGGCTTTGGTTCCGGTGTGGTGGAGCCGACATACGGCATCAGCTTGCAAAACCGGGGCCACGGCTTCAGCACCGACCTGCAGGGCCAAAACCCCGCCAACCTGGTGTTGCCGGGCAAACGGCCTTTCCAGACCATCATCCCGGCCTTTGTCACTAAAGATGGCCAGCCGGTCATGAGCTACGGCGTGATGGGTGGCAATATGCAGCCGCAAGGCCACATGCAAACTCTGGTGCGCATGCTCGACTACGGCCAAAACCCGCAAGCGGCGTGTGACGCACCGCGCTGGCGCTACAACTCGGGCTTGAACATCAACGTCGAAGCGGCCATGAATGGCCAGACGGTGCAAGAGCTGATCGCACGCGGCCACCAGTTGGACGTCATCAGCGACTCGTATCAAGACTTCGGTGCAGGCCAGTTCATTTGGCGCATGGGTGACCCCGCAGTGCAGGGCTACCAAGCCGCCAGCGACCCGCGCCGCGACGGCCAGGCCGTGGGCTTTTGATGTCGGGCTTGCCCGCCCCTTCGCTCACCTCGGGCTTGCTGCTGGCTGCGGCAGGCTCCATCGCTTTCAGCGGCAAGGCCATCATCGTCAAACTGGCCTATCGCCACGGTGTCGATGCCGTCAGCTTGCTCATGCTGCGCATGTTGTTTGCGCTGCCCATGTTTTTGTTGATGGCGTGGTGGGCCGGGCGGGGCAAGGCACCGTTGACGCGTGCCGACTGGCTGGGTGTGATAGGGCTGGGCTTTTGCGGCTACTACCTGTCGAGTTTTCTGGACTTTTTGGGCTTGGCTTACATCAGTGCCTCGCTGGAAAGACTGATCCTTTACCTCAACCCCACACTGGTCTTGGTACTGGGTTGGTTTTTGTTCAAAAAACGCATCACACCCCGCCAAGGCGTGGCCATGGCCATCAGTTATTCGGGGGTGTTGTTGGTGTTCGGGCACGAGCTCAGCTTGCAAGGCCCCGATGCCGCTTTGGGGGCGGTGTTGGTGTTTTTGAGCGCCGTCAGCTACGCGATTTACCTCACTTACAGCGGCGAGTTGGTGAAACGCTTGGGTTCTTTGCGCCTGGCCGGTTGGGCCACGTCGGTCGCTTGCGTGTTTTGCCTCTTGCAATACGCCTTGCTCAAACCCTTGGTCTGGGCTGACACCCCCGAGCCTGTGCTTTGGCTGTCCTTGCTCAATGCCGTGGCCTGCACGGCCTTGCCGGTCTTGATCGTCATGATGGCCATTGAGCGCATTGGGCCAGCCTTGACCTCCCAGATCGGCATGATTGGCCCCATGTCCACCCTGATCATGGGGGTGTGGATTTTGGGCGAACCCTTCAATGCCTGGATCATTGCGGGCACGGCCCTGGTTTTAGGGGGCGTATTTTGGGTCACGCGGCCAGCAGGCCGCACCGTTTAAGCCGGTCAACAGACCGCACAACATCATCAACTTCAGGAGATCAACATGGATTTGGGCATTGCAGGCAAATGGGCTTTGGTGGGTGGCGCAAGCAAGGGCTTGGGCTGGGGTTGCGCACGGGCCTTGGCCCTGGAAGGCGTGAACGTGGTCATGGTGGCACGCGGCGCCGAGGTGCTGAACAAGGCCGTTGAAGACTTGCGTACCGAGACCGGTGGCCAAGTGCAACTGATCGGCGTGGCGGTGGACATCACCACCGAAGCCGGACGCGAAGCCATCTGGAACGTGGCAGGCGGCCCCGGCAAAGACTACGACATCGTGGTGACCAACGCGGGCGGCCCACCGCCCGGGGATTTTCGCGACTGGAACCGCGAAGCCTGGATCAAGGCCATCGACGGCAACATGCTCACCCCCATCGAACTCATCAAAGCCACCGTGGACCGCATGGCCGCACGCGGCTTTGGCCGTATCGTCAACATCACCAGCAGCGCCGTCAAAGCGCCCATCGACGTGCTGGGCCTGTCCAACGGCGCACGCAGCGGCCTGACCGGCTTTGTGGCGGGCGCATCGCGCAGCGCCATCGCGGCCAAAGGCGTGACCATCAACAACCTGCTGCCCGGCAAATTTGACACCGACCGCATCCGCTCGACCTTGCCCGCCATGGCGCAAAAGCAAGGCAAAACCGTGGAAGAAATGCGTGCCATTCAGCAAGCGCAAATCCCGGCCGGGCGCTACGGCAACCCACAAGAGTTTGGTGCCATCTGCGCCTTCTTGTGCAGCCAGCATGCGGCTTACATGACGGGTCAGAACGTGTTGGCCGATGGGGGGTCTTACGCGGGGACGTATTGATGCCGTTCAGTGGACTGCT
The DNA here is from genome assembly GCF_003063265.1 of Limnohabitans sp. WS1. Classification (GTDB taxonomy): domain Bacteria; phylum Pseudomonadota; class Gammaproteobacteria; order Burkholderiales; family Burkholderiaceae_C; genus Limnohabitans_A. Next base: position 126,662 of record NZ_NERU01000007.1, on the reverse strand, counting down.
TTGAAGCGCTGCCATCGCTGACAGGCGATGGCAGCAGCTTTATCGCTGGATTGCAGGGTCACGCAGAGTTGAGGTCGTGGGTCGCGGGGCTTCTTTAGGCTGACAGCGGACATCACAGTTGTTCGACTGATTTTTTGCATCCGCCATAAGCAGTCACTGGCCAAGCAGTGCATCCAGGGACCGGTCTACAACCCACAGCCGTCACAGCTCAAAGGGCACTTGAAATGACCCCGGAGTATGACTGCTTGTGGCCTGGTCCCCACCCAAAGTTCGAGCGTCACATCGAATCCAGATGTTCCTTGATCCTGGCAAGCAGTTGGTCAAATTCCGGCTGACCTCGGTAATAAAGTGCAGATGATTGACGGTATTCCCGAGCGAAGAGGTCTCGCTGCACAGGATCATTCAGTGTGAATGCGGGATTTCTGGCAATGACCAACTCATCACCGGACCGGAAGCGCTGAACCTTGCGTTCTTGGTAGGCGGTCGTCTGCATGAACGCTTGCACCTCCTGAAGCCCAAGAAGGCAGTACACGTCGTAATAGTGCCGAAGGAAATTGGCGGGGAAGGCCTTGGCTTCGGCAAGCCGCCTGTACTTGGTCGAGATGGTCTGGAGTTTCTCAACGAAGGTGTGCGTGGGCGCGTAACAAGGGACATTCACAGCGCGGTTGTCCAAGACCTGAATATCTCGATCCCGGGCAAACTCCAAAGCCCACGAAGAAATGGTCACAGCGCGATTGGGCGCCGTGTCATCAAAGCCCAGCTCCAGCAAGATGCCATCTTTCACGCCGGACAAGGTGGTCGTGCGCGGGTAATAGTTCAGGCGAATGCCGGCACTGCGCATCTTGTCATCATCAAAAAAGGTGTCCCGCTCGACGCTGTCGACGCCAGGAATGCGGATGCGTTTGGCCAGCTCGTCGTAAAAGGCCAGCCGCGATGCGATGTGTGCCGGCTTGTCCTGGTTGCGACCGGTTTTCACGTCCAAGTCAGCTGGTGGCTCGATGCGGATGTCAATGTCTTCCGAAAACCGATGAATCACCCCAAAGCCTTTGGATAAGGACGTGCCACCTTTGAGCTCGAACACAAAACCCTGAGCCTGAAGGCCCCACAGGCCATGCATGATCCAGTAGTCTTTTTCGACCAGCATGGGATCAAGTCCCCGGTCGTTGGCGACGACCGCAAGCAATTGGTCGAAGTCGCGCCGGTCGTGGAGAAATTCAAGCACCCATCCACTCCCGAAAGCGTTTGCGTGTGGCCATGTTGCCGTAGTTTTTGACAGCCTCCTGCAAGCGCTTGAGATCAAAGGAGGACAACTTGCTGCGGGCCTGGCTGAGCACCACATCGCGGTCTTCGGCCAGTTCGTTCAGGTTGTTGAGCAAATCCACGTAGAGGAACTCCCGGCTCAGCTTTTTGGGAAAGCGTGGCTTCACCCGGAAGTCGAACTGTCGATTGCCCAGTTGGAAGACGCCATGGCGCTTGTGGTTGTAGACCAGCGTGCAGTTGTAGAGTTGGGTGGTGCCCAGACCCACTGCGTTGTAAGCCGAAGGCGAGAACACCAGAAATTCCTTGTCCCGCAGAAAGCCTTTCACCACCTGATCGTCGGCAGGCGGGAGTGGACCAAAGCTGGATTGTTTGGGTGCGTGGTAAAGCCCTTGGGCCAGTTTTTGAAGCTTACCGATGGCCACCAGTTCGTGCAGATGCCGATCAATGGCATTGCTCAGAAAAGCCAAATCCTCGCGCCGGTAGACGTGGCCGGGGCGCAAGCCATCCGCCAGGTGAGCCGTGGCGCCCTTCAAAGACGGGGTGTGCAGTAAGGCAGCGGCAGTCATGAATGTCTCTTCATTGAAGTTTCATGCATTTTACTGATTTTGCCTATCATGTCGGCAGTGCCCTGCGGACCGGACATGGGTCTTGATCGAGATGGTCGCGCGTGAAAGTCCGCTCTCCGACTCGGCTTTTAGTTGGGAATAAAAAATGGGCGGCAGCACTTGCTCCAAACGAGTCTTTCGTCAAATCTCTGTCCGTGCTCGCAGCAAAAATCAATGGTTGAAATTTCTGCTTCAGCGGGGTCAAAACCGCTCGTCTTATTTCCTTGAAGACACCCAAATCCCGCCAATGATCAGCGCAAACGCCAGCCCGTGGAAGAGCTGGGGCAACTCGCCCAAAAAGGCGGCTGAGAAGATGGCCGCAAACAGCGGGGTGAGGTTGGCAAAAAAGCCCGCCACTGCAGGGCCTGCCTGCTGGATGCCCAGGCCCCAGCAGCGGTAGGCCAGCACGGCCGGGCCCACGGCCACAAAGGCCAGCGCACTGACGAGCGGCCAGCCCCAAGTGATGTGCGCATCGGTCAGGCCCCATTCCATGCCCGCAAACAGGCCCGACCAGGCCAGGCCAAACACCACCTGTGCGAGCAAGAATGCCGCCCAGTCGTTTCGGATGGCTTCGGGCTCGTCTTTGCGGCTGAGCAGCCAGCTGTACCAAGACCAGCAGGCCGTGGCCAGCAAAATGAACAGGTCACCGATCACCAAGCGCACCGCCATGAGCTGGGTCCAGTCGCCGCGCGACAAGACCACCAGCACGCCCACAATAGACAACACCGCGCCGTAGATTTGGGCGCGGCGCACCGGGGCCTGAAAAAACAGTGCCCCGATGGCCAGCATCCACACCGGGCTGCTGGCGGCCACCAGGGTCACATTCAATGGGGTGGAGGTTTGCAGGGCCAGGTATTGCAGCGCGTTGTAGCAGCCCACACCCAACAAACTGAGCAGCGCAAAACGACGCCAGTGCTGCCACAGGCCACTGTTGCGCTTCAAGACCCAGGCCGCCAAAGGCAGCAAAATGAACAAGGCCACAGCCCAGCGCAAAAAGTTGAGTGTGATGGGCGGCACCAGATCGCTGACCAGGCGGCCCACCACTGCGTTGCCTGCCCACAGCAAAGGCGGCACGGTCAGCAGCAAGGCGGTCAGGGGCGAGAGTTTTTGAGACATGAGTCACTGTATCGGCACTCGGGTTTTCCCGCTGTCGCCAAACTGTCCCCCAACTGCCCCTGTTTTCGGCTCGGGCTCATGTTTCGTGGCAAAGTGTTCAGTTTGAAATCACCATTCCAACAGGAGAACACCATGAGCCTTGCAGTCCAGATCGACCAGAACGGCGGTCCCGAAGTCATGAAACTGGTCGATGTGACCGTGGGCGAACCCGGCCCTGGCGAGATCCGCATCCGCCACAAAGCCATCGGCCTGAACTTCATTGACGTTTACCAGCGCGGTGGTTTGTATCCGCTGCCCATGCCCCTCAAATTGGGCATGGAAGGCTCGGGCGTGGTCGAAGCCGTGGGCGAGGGCGTGACGCACTTGCAAGTGGGCGACCGCGCGGCCTATGCCAGCCAGCCGCCCGGCAGCTACTGCGAAGTGCGTGTGATGCCTGCCAAGTGCGTGTGCAAGCTGCCCGATGCGATCTCGTTCGAGACGGGCGCGGCCATGATGCTCAAGGGTCTGACGGCGCAGTATTTGCTCAAGCGCACGCTGCCCCAGGGTGGCCTGAAAGCCGGTGACTTTGTGCTGTTCCACGCCGCAGCCGGTGGTGTTGGCCTGATCGCCTGCCAGTGGGCCAAGGCCTTGGGTCTGCGCCTGATCGGCACTGCGGGCAGTGACGCGAAGTGCGCACTGGCTTTGGCCAACGGCGCGGAGTTCTGCATCAACTATTCGACCGAAGATTTCCAGGCCAAGGTCAAAGAGATCACGGGCGGCAAGGGCGTGAAGGTGGTTTACGACTCTGTGGGCAAGGACACCTGGGACAAGTCGCTCGACTGCTTGGCCCCCTTCGGTTTGATGGCCAGCTTTGGCAATGCCTCAGGCCCTGTGGCCCCGTTTGCGCCGGGCATCCTCGGCCCCAAGGGCTCGATTTATGTGACACGCCAGACCTTGTTCAGCCACATCACCACCCGCGAAAATACGCAGGAAATGGCCGATGATTTGTTCGAAGCCGTGACCAGCGGTAAGGTCAAGATCCACATTGACCAGACCTTCCCGCTGGCGCAAATTCAGGATGCCCACATCGCCCTGGAAGCCCGCAAAACCACGGGTTGCACCATCATCACTTTGTGAGGCTGTTGGGGGGCGGCGTGTGGTGATGCTCTGTGGGGGCGGCGCCTGATGGGCGCGGCACCCGGTGGGCGCGGCACCCGGTGGGCGCGGCATCTGATGTGATCTGCACCCTGTAGGAGCGACGCCCTCGTCGCGATAGCCCCTTTGTGATCCACGAGTCATCGCCCTGGGGGCGGGGCTCCTGCAAAAGTCAATGGGCGCTCAATTGAGCGCCCATTTCTTGTGGTTATCACCCTGCCCCAGCGGCAGGGTGGTCATCAGACCGATCAGGCCGCCAGCTTGGCCTTGGGTGCGATGGTCTCGAGCGCATCACTCAAGATCTGCAGGGTGCGGGGCACTTGGTGCCATTTGTCCAGGCCAAACAAGCCCATGCGGAAGGTGCGGAAGTCCGCAGGTTCGTCGCACTGCAAGGGCACACCCGCAGCGGTTTGCAGGCCCAAGGCCAAGAACTTCTTGCTGCTTTGGATGTCCGGATCGGTGGTGTAGCTCACCACCACGCCGGGCGCTTCGAAACCGGGCGCGGCCACACTGGGGAAACCGTGCTCCAGAAGCATTGAGCGCACTTGACGACCCAGTGCCATTTGTTCTTCACGCACCTTGGCAAAACCATAGGCTTCGGTTTCCAACATGGCTTCTTGCAGGCGTTGCAGCGCATCGGTGGGCAAGGTGGTGTGGTACATGTGGGCACCACTTTCGTAGGTCTCCATCACTTGCAACCATTTTTTCAGGTCCATGGCAAAGGTGGTGCTGGTCGTGCTGTCGATGGCTTGGCGGGCACGTTCGCTCAGCATGACCATGGCACAGCAGGGCGAGCTGCTCCAGCCCTTTTGTGGTGCGCTGATCAGCAAGTCCACACCCGTGGCTTTCATGTCGACCCACATGGCACCCGAGGCAATGCAGTCCAGCACAAACAAACCGCCCACCGCGTGCACAGCGTCGGACACAGCCTTGAGGTAATCGTCGGGCAGCATCATGCCAGCGGCGGTCTCCACATGCGGCGCGAACACCAAAGCGGGTTTTTCAGCGGCAATGGCGGCTTTGACTTCTTCGATGGGGGCAGGCGCCCAAGCTGCTTGTGAGCCCGCAGCGATGCGGCGAGCCTTGAGCACGCTGTGGCTCTTGGGAATCTGGCCCATGTCAAAAATCTGCGTCCAGCGGAAGCTGAACCAGCCGTTGCGGATCACCATGACGTGCTGGTTGGTCGCGAACTGGCGGGCCACCGACTCCATGCCGAAAGTGCCACTGCCGGGCACCAGCGCGACCGAGTGGGCACCGTACACGGTTTTGAGCATGCGTGAGATGTCGGTCATCACGCCGCCAAAGCGCTTGGACATGTGGTTCAGGGCGCGGTCGGTGTAGACCACTGAAAATTCAAGCAGACCATCGGGGTCAATGTGGGGCAGCAATCCGGGCATGGGAGTCTCCGTTTTTCAATCAGGTCAAATAGCTTAACCGAGTTCAGCGTCCGCGCCGCACGCGCAGGATTTCGTCCAGGATCAGCAGTGCGGCGCCCACGCTGATGCCAGCGTCAGCGACGTTGAATGCCGGAAAGTGCCAAACGCCCCAGTAAAAGTCTAAAAAATCGACCACGTAGCCATGCAGCAGGCGGTCGATCACGTTGCCAATCGCCCCCCCCAGAATGAGCGAAATGGCCAGGCTGAAGAGCTTTTGGCCGGGGTGGGCACGCAGCATCCAGACCATGAAGATGGCCGCAGCCACACCGATGCCCGTGAAAAACCAGCGCTGCCAACCACCAGCACCCGCCAGAAACGAGAATGCCGCGCCGTGGTTGTGCACCCGCACCAAGTTAAAAAACGAGGTGATGGGCGTGCTGTCTCCCAGCTGAAAAACGCCCAGCACCAACACCTTGGTGAACTGGTCGAGCACCAACACCAGCAAGGCGATGCCCAGCCAAAGGGCCATGCCTGAGCGGTTGCCCGAACCGCTTTTGCTGAATTTTTTGGAACTGGCCATGGACTTGCCTTGTCTGGGTTGTGCGTGAAGGTCAGGCAACGTGGCGTGTTTCGCCAGCGCCATGCAGGTTGCTCACGCAGCGCCCGCAAATGGTGGGGTGAGCCGCGTCTTGGCCCACGTCGTCCGCGTAGTGCCAGCAGCGTTCGCACTTGGTGGCTTGGCTGGCCGTGACCTGCACCGCCAGCGCCTCGCCCGCTTGCAAAGTGACTTTGGACGTGATGAAAACAAACTTGATGTCAGCGCCCAGGCTGGCCAACAGGGCGTGGTCTGCCGCAGGGGCGGTCAGCGTGATCTCGGCTTGCAGCGACGCGCCCACTTGGCCTGCGGTGCGCAGGTTTTCGATGTCCTTGTTGGCCAGGTCGCGGATTTCGCGGATGCGGGCCCACTTGGCGAGCAGCTGCTCATCGGCCGCGCCAAAGTCGCCGAAGGTTTCCAGGAAGATGGATTCGGAGGTGCCGAAAGTCTTCCAAGCTTCTTCGGCCGTGAAGGACAGGAAAGGTGCCATCCAGCGCAGCATGCCGTGGGTGATGCGCCACAAAGCGGTTTGGGCACTGCGGCGTGCCAGGCTCTTGGGGGCGGTGGTGTACAGGCGGCCCTTGAGCACGTCCAGATAGAACGCACCCAGGTCTTCCGAGCAGTAGATCTGCAGTTTGGAGACCACGGGGTGGAACTCGTACTTGTCGAAGTGGGCGCGGATATCGGCCTGCAACTCGGCGGCGCGGGCCAGGGCAAAGCGGTCGATTTCCAGCAGCTGGTCGTCGGGCACGGTGTCTGTGGCCGGGTCGAAGTCGCTCACGTTGGCCAGCAAGAAGCGCAAGGTGTTGCGGATGCGGCGGTAGGCATCCACCACGCGGGCGAGGATCTTGTCGTCGATGTTCAGGTCGCCTGAGTAGTCGGTGCTGGCCACCCACAGGCGCACGATTTCCGCGCCCATCTTGGAGTTGATGGTTTGGGGCTCGACGGTGTTGCCCAAGCTTTTGCTCATCTTGCGGCCTTGGCCGTCGGTGGCAAAGCCGTGGGTCAGCAAACCGCGGTAGGGCGCACGGTCGTACAAGGCGCAGCCCAGCAGCAGCGAGCTGTGGAACCAACCGCGGTGCTGGTCGTGGCCTTCGAGGTACAGGTCAGCCTCTGGGCCTTGGTCGTGGAAAGGCGCCACGCCATACGCGTCTTTGTGGCTGGTGCGCAGCACATGCTGGAAGGTGGAGCCGGAGTCGAACCAGACTTCCAGAATGTCGGTGCTCTTGGTGTAGCTGGGCGCATCGGCCGCACCCAGAATCTCTTCCACCGTCACGCGGCTCCAAGCTTCGATGCCGCCTTTTTCGACGATGTCAGCGGCCTGGTCCAGGATGGCCATGGTGTTGGGGTGCAGCTCGCCACTGTCCTTGTGCAAGAAGAAGGGCACGGGCACGCCCCATGAGCGCTGGCGCGAGATGCACCAGTCGGGGCGGTTGGCGATCATGTCGCGCAGGCGGGTTTTGCCGTTTTCTGGATAGAACTGGGTTTGCTCGATGGCGTCCAGTGCCAGCTGGCGCAGGGTCTTGGGGGCTTTGTCCTTCGTGAACACGCCCTCGCCCTCGTCCATGCGCACAAACCATTGGGCGGCAGCGCGGTAGATGACGGGGGTTTTGTGACGCCAGCAGTGCGGGTAGCTGTGGGTGATGGTCACGGTGGACAGCAAGCGGCCCGCGTTGCGCAGGGCATCGAGTACCACGGGGATGGCTTTCCAGATGTGCAGACCGCCAAACAGCGGGAAGTCGGCCGCGTAGGTGCCGTTGCCTTGCACCGGGTTCAGGATGTCGTCGTACTTCAGGCCGTTGGCGATGCAGGAGTTGAAGTCGTCCACGCCATAAGCGGGCGAGGAGTGGACCAAGCCCGTGCCGTCGCTGTCACTGACGTATTCGGCCAGGTACACGGGCGACAGGCGCTTGTAGCCCGCGTCCACGTCGTACAAGGGGTGGCGGAAGTTCAGGCCGCCCAGCGCGGTGCCCTTGGCAGTGGCGAGCACCGTGCCGCCTTGCAGGCCAAAGCGCTCCAGGCATTTGTCCACCAGCGACTCGGCCAGCACCAGGCAGCCCTTGTCGGTTTGAACCAGCGCATAGGTCAGCTCGGGGTGGGCGTTCAGGGCCTGGTTGGCGGGGATGGTCCAGGCGGTGGTGGTCCAGATCACGGCAAAGCCGCTTTGACCAGCGGGCAAAGCAGTCAGGCCAAAGGCTGCAGCCAGCGCGGCCGCGTCATCGGTTTCAAAGGCCACGTCCAGCGTGTCGCTTTGCTTGTCCTGGTATTCGATCTCGAACTCGGCCAGGGAAGAGCCGCAGTCAAAACACCAGTACACGGGCTTGAGGCCGCGGTAGACAAAACCGCGCTCGATCACGCGCTTGAAGGCGCGGATTTCACCGGCTTCGTTGGCCGGGTCCATGGTGCGGTAAGGGCGTTCCCAGTCGCCCAGCACGCCCAGGCGCTTGAAGTCTTCGCGCTGCTGGCCGATTTGCTCGGTGGCAAAGGCGCGGCTTTTGGCCTGCATGTCGTCGCGGCTCAGGTTGCGGCCATGCAGTTTTTCAATCGCGTTTTCGATCGGCAGGCCGTGGCAGTCCCAGCCGGGGATGTACTGAGCGTCAAAGCCAGCGAGCTGCTTGGACTTGACGATCATGTCTTTCAGCACTTTGTTCAGCGCGTGGCCGATGTGCAGTTTGCCGTTGGCGTAGGGCGGGCCGTCGTGCAGCACAAACAGCGGGGCGCCTTGACGGGCGGCGCGCAGTTTCTTGTACAAACCGCCGTCGTTCCAGTCGTTCACCCAACCCGGCTCGCGCTTGGGCAGGTCGCCGCGCATCGGGAAAGGGGTGTCCATCATGTTGATGCGGGTATCGGGGTTCTGGGTTTTGTCGGTCATGGTGCGTCGGGTCGAGAGGGCTTCGACAAGCTCAGCCCGAGCGGCGGGCCGTTCGGAGAGATCAAGAGGGGGTGGGCCGTGGAGGTCGTTTGCCCTGAGCCTGTCGAAGGCGGCAAACGAGGGCCGGAGCGTCAAATTCGGTCGCGGGTGGTTTGGCGGCTGGTTTCACCATGGCGCGAAGCAAACCACGCCTGTGCGTCGTCGCAGTCTTTGGCGATGCCCTTTGTCAGGGCGTCCAGACCGTCGTATTTGAGTTCGTCGTGTAATTTATGCAGCAATTCCACCCGAATGATTTTACCGTAGCCCCCCTCGACCCCCAGTTGGGCTGGCCAGTCGAAGGCATGGGTCTCCAGCAGCACACGCCCGCCGTTGACGTCATTCGGGTCGAGCGAGGGGCGTATGCCCAAGTTGGCCACGCCCTTCAAGGGCTGATCGGCCAGGCCATGCACCTGCACCACAAAGATGCCGCTGGCGGCGGGTTTCCAGTGCGAAAAACGCAAATTCAGGGTGCGAAAGCCGTCGCCCGCGCCTTCGGCCGTTGCCGCCAACTCTCGGCCCAGCTTGCGCCCGTGCACCACATGGCCGCTGATGCTGTAGGGGCGGCCGAGCAGGGCCTGCACCGCTGGCAGGTCGCCTTTGGCCAGCGCATCGCGCACGGCCGAGCTGGACACGCGCAGGCCGTGCACCTCGTAGCTGTTCATGCGTGCCACATCAAAGCCCAGGTTTTGGCCTGCAGCGTCGAGCATGGCGTAGTCGCCCGCGCGTTTCGCGCCAAAGCGGAAATCGTCGCCCACCAGCACATAGCGCACGCCCAGGCCCTGCACCAGCACTTGCTGGATGAAGTCTTCGGGTGACTGGCTGGCCAGACGGGCATCAAAGGGCAGCACCACCACTTGGTCGACGCCGCAGCGCTCGAGTTCTTGCAGTTTGTCGCGCAGCGTGGCGATGCGGGCCGGGGCCAACTCGGGCTTGTTCAGGGCCTTGGCAAAGTAGTCGCGCGGGTGGGGCTCGAAGGTCATGACGCAGCTGGGCACACCCCGGTGTGCGGCTTCGCTGCGCAAGAGGGCCAGCATGGCCTGGTGCCCGCGGTGCACGCCGTCAAAGTTGCCAATGGTCAGGGCACAGGCGGGAGCCAAGTCGGGGTGGTGGAAGCCTCGGAAAACCTTCATGTCGCTGCTCATGTCCTGCCTGTGCGCTGGGCCCAAGCGCCAGCTTTCACGGATTTGTCAATGTAAGAGGGTATATTGTGACCGAGCCCGATCCCTTCATCCTTGCTCTCCAAGGCATGAGGAGCGATCGAGACGGAACTTTTCGTGTCAGTGGTTTTTTAAACTGTTGGATGGAGGCGTCTGTGAAGGTTTTGAAACTCTCGGCCCAAGGCTTGCCGCAATCGTGGATCACACTGGAGCAAGCCGTCACCCATTACGCAGCGGACGAGGTGCGCTGGGAAGCGGGCCAGCAGGTGGCCGTGTTCCATGGCGGACACAACGCGCTCACTGGCCAGCAATCCATCATCACCGTCAACAGCATCATTGGCACCCAGGGGGTGCCCCGCATCAACCCCTTTGACATGCGCTCGGGTTTGACCAACCCCAAGTTGTTTGTGCGCGATCGCAATGTGTGTGCCTATTGCGGGGGGCATTTTCACGAGTCAGTGCTGACCCGTGAACACATCGTGCCCCTGTGCCAAAACGGCCCTGACCACTGGATGAATGTGGTGACAGCTTGCCGCTCATGCAATCACCGCAAAAGCAGCCGTACGCCCGAGCAAGCCCATATGCCTTTGCTGTACGCCCCCTATGTGCCCAGCCTGTGGGAAGACTTCATCTTGCGCAACCGCCGCATCCTGAGTGACCAGATGGCGTTTTTGATGGCGCATGTGCCCAAGAGTTCACGTTTGATGGTTTGAGTGTTGTGGGGCAGGGCCAAACAAGCTGGCCCAATGCGAAAAATCTTTGCCTATTTTTTGAATACCAAAGGTATCATTTCATGATCTGGTGGTATTCAGGAGAGACAGCATGCAAAGACGTCAATTTGTGCCCTCTTTGGCGCATTCAGGGTTCAGTCCACCGTTTCACAAGGGCCAGGATTCTCATCTCGGTGCCCACTTGCAACATGGGTCAGCACCATCACGGGTTGACCGCCGTCAAGCCTTGATGGCCTGCGTCTTTGGGGCGTGGTGGCTGCCCACTGTGGGGGCACAGGCCGCTTCTCCTGACCGACCCACAGCCGCCGTCAAGGAGGTGCAACTCGCCCTTGTTTGGTCGCCTACGCGGTCGCCCCATGGTTTTTTGGTGAGTGAAAAATTCGACGGTGTGCGAGCCGTGTGGGATGGCCAGGTCTTGCGCTTTCGCAGCGGCCGCCCCATCGCGGCCCCGGTTTGGTTCACATCGGCCTTGCCCCGGCAGTCCTTGGACGGTGAGTTGTGGATGGGGCGCGGCACTTTTGACCGACTCTCCGGTGTGGTGCGTCAAGCGGTGCCGAACGACGAGGCCTGGCGTGCTGTGAAGTACCTGGTTTTCGATGCCCCAAGGCACATCGCGGCTTATGCAGAAAGGGTGCGTGGGCTGCAGTCTGCGTTGGCGGCAGCCCGTGTGCCTTGGTTGATGCCGGTGGCCCATCAAACAGTCAAGGACCCGCAGGATTTGCAAAGCTTGCTGGCCGATACCGTGCGTCAAGGGGGTGAAGGTTTGATGCTGCACCGTGCCGATGCCTTGTGGCAATCCGGGCGAACCGATGCTTTGTACAAGTTCAAACCCGACTTGGATGAAGAGGGTTTGGTGGTGGGACATCAAACAGGCAAAGGGCGGTTGTCAAACCAAACGGGGGCCTTGCTTTTGGAGACCCCCCAAGGCCAGCGATTTGCTTTGGGTTCGGGCTTGAGTGACGCCCTGCGCCGTGACCCACCGCCCGTGGGGGCTTGGGTGACCTACCGCTACCAAGACCGCACGCCTTCAGGATTGCCCCGATTTGCCAGTTTTGTGCGTGTGCGTGACCCGGAATGAACAATGCTCCGACCTGGGTCGGAGCATCAAAGCGGGTGACCGACTCAGGCGAACACGCCTGCCGTGTCTTGCATGCGGGCCGAAACTTCGCCCAGTTGGTGCAAGGTGTCGCCAAAGGTCATGTCCAGCTGCGTCAACTTCTTGAAGTAGTGGCTCACGATGTACTCGTCGGTGACGGCAATGCCGCCGTGCAGCTGCACCGCTTGCTGGCCGATGAAGCGCATGGACACGCCCAGCTGGTACTTGGCACGGGCCAAGGCGCGGCGGCGTTCGTCGGCAGGGGCGTGCAGCTTCAAGCTGGCGTAGTAGCTCATCGAGCGGCCCAGCTCCAACTGCATCTTCATGTCGGCCACGCGGTGGCGCAGGGCCTGGAAGCTGGCGATGTTCACGCCGAACTGCTTGCGCGTGTTCATGTAGTACACGGTGATGGCCAAGGTCTTGTCCATCACGCCCACGGCTTCGGCGCAGGTGCAGGCAATGCCGATGTCCACGGCTTCTTCCAAGGCGGTCAGGCCGTTCAGGGTGATCAGTTGGGCCGAGGCATTGTCCAGCATCACTTCGGCGGCGCGTGAACCGTCTTGTGTGATGTAGGCCTGGGTGCTCACGCCGCTGGTGCTGCGCTCGACCAAAAACAGGGCGATCTGGCCATTCACGGTGGCGGGCACCACAAAAGCGTCGGCTTGGTCGCCCACGGCCACCACGCTCTTGGTGCCGCTCACGGTCCAAGCGCCGCCAGACTCGCTGGCCTGGGCGGCGCATCGGCCCAATTGGTAACGGGCACCGCGCTCTTGCTGCGCCAGCACCACGATGGCTTCGCCTGCCGCCATGCGCGGCAGCCAAGCGGCTTGCAACTCGGCGGAGGCGTGTGTTTGCAGTGTGGCGCTGCAGATCAGCGTTTGGGTCAGGGGCTCGAGCACGATGCCGCGCCCGAGTTCTTCCATGGTGACCATGGCTTCGGTCGGGCCCATGCCCATACCGCCGTGCTCTTCGCTCACGTAAAGGCCCGTGAGGCCCAGTTCGGCCATTTCGCCGTAAGCGGCGCGGTCAAAACCGCCCGCAGCGACGATGGCGCGGCGGCGGTCAAAGTCATAGCCCTTGTCCACCCATTTGCGCACCGCGTCGCGCAGTTGTTCTTGGTCGTCAGAAAAATCGAAATCCATGTGTGTCTCCTTAACCCAGAACTGTCTGGGCGACGATGTTGCGTTGCACTTCGTTGCTGCCGCCGTAAATGGTGGTCTTGCGCATGTTGAAGTAGTTGGCGGCCAGGGGCGCGTTGGCCACCACACCACCAGGGAAGTTGCCTTGCCAGCCGGCGTCCATGGCTTCGAAGATGAAGGGCAGGGCGAAGGGGCCAGCGGCCTGCATCATCAGCTCGGTGTAGCGCTGCTGGATTTCGCTGCCCTTGATCTTCAGGAGACCGGCGATGTCGAGCGAGTTTTTGCCGGACTTTTCGGCCGACAAAACACGCAGCACCAGCATTTCCAGCGCGACGATGTCGACTTCGAGCTTGGCGATTTCGTCGCGGAAGCGCAGGTCGTCGTACACGCCTTCGGCTTTGGCAATGCGCTTCAGGCGCTCCAACTCGCGCTTGGCGCGGTTCACGTCGGCGATGTTGGTGCGCTCGTGGGCCAGCAGGTGCTTGGCATAGTTCCAGCCCTTGTTTTCTTCGCCAATCAGGTTCTCAGCGGGCACTTCGACGTTGTCAAACCAGACTTCGTTGACTTCGCACTCGCCGTCGAGCAGTTTGATGGGGCGCACGGTGATGCCGGGCGACTTCATGTCGATCAACAAGAACGAGATGCCGGTTTGGGGTTTACCTTCGGTGCTGGTGCGCACCAGGCAGAAGATCCACTCGCCGTATTGGCCCAGAGTGGTCCAGGTTTTCTGGCCGTTGACGATGTATTTGTCGCCCACACGCTCGGCGCGGGTTTTGAGGGACGCCAAGTCCGAGCCAGAGCCCGGCTCGCTGTAGCCCTGGCTCCACCAGACTTCGCCGCTGGCGATACCAGGCAAAAAGCGTTGTTGCTGTTCGGCATTGCCAAAGGCCATGATGACTGGGGCCACCATCACCGGGCCAAAAGGCACCACGCGGGGGGCACCGGCCAGGGCGCATTCTTCTTCAAACAAATGCTTTTGCACGGCAGTCCAGCCCGGGCCGCCAAACTGTGTGGGCCAGCCCCAACCCAGCCAGCCTTTTTTGCCCAAAATCTTGGCCCAGCGCTGCAGGTCTTCGCGGGTCAGGCGCATGGCGTTGTGCACTTTTTGCGAAATATCAGCGGGCAAGTTGTCCTTGACCCAGGTGCGGATCTCGTCGCGGAACGCGAGTTCGTCGGGGGTAAATGCCAAATCCATGGGGGTAATTCTCCGTTGGGGTCAGTGTTATTTGAAGCGCTGTGCAAACAAAATCAAACGATCGTGCTTTTTATCACGCAGCAGGCGCTTGCCCATGTCCTTGGAGCGACAAACAAGGGTTTGCAGGGGGTGTGCTGGGATAATTCCCCCTCTCATGAAAAACATTGTCATTTTGATTTCCGGCTCGGGCTCCAACATGGGGGCCATCTTGCGTGCTGCCGAGCAGGAGCGATGGGCTGAACGCTTGAAGTTGCGGGTGGCCGCCGTGATCAGCAACAAGGCCGATGCCCAAGGCCTGGTCTTGGCTCAAGCGCAAGGCGTGACCACGGCCGTGCTGGACCACAAGGCGTTTGCCAGTCGTGAGGCGTTTGATGCAGCCTTGATGGCTCAGATTGACCAGTTCTCGCCCAGTCTGGTGGTGTTGGCGGGTTTCATGCGCATCTTGACACCGGGTTTTGTGGCGCACTATGCCGGGCGCTTGCTCAACATTCACCCCTCTTTGTTGCCTGCTTTTCCGGGGCTGAACACGCACCAGCGGGCCATTGACGCCGGTTGCCAATTTGCCGGAGCCACGGTGCACCAAGTCACAGCCGATCTGGACCATGGGCCCATACTGGCGCAGGCCGTGGTTCCGGTGCTGGCCGATGACACGGCAGATACGCTGGCAGCCCGTGTTTTGTCCCAAGAACACCTGATTTACCCGCGAGCTGTCGCAGCGTTTTGTCGTTGAAGGTCTTGGATGGCCCATCACGGCACAAATGCCGCTCTCACGGGTAGGGCAGGGCTGCCCGGGTTGACTCACACCAATGCCGCGTACACCAAGTCCCTGAACAGGGGGCGGTAGTAGTCCCGCTGGTTGGGTGCTTGGACCATCAACATGGCGTACATGTCCAGCACCGGGTCCACAAAGAAGGTGGTGCCTGCGATGCCGCCCCAGTAATACAGGCCCACCGAGCCGGGCACGGGCGACAGGCCCAGGTGGGTGCGCACCGCAAAGCCGAGGCCAAAACCATGGCCGGGTGGCAGCAAGGTGCCATCGGCCGGGATGCTTCCCAAGTGGTCGGTGGTCATGAAGTCCACCGTGTGCGGGCCCAGCAAACGCACGCCGCCCAGCTCACCCCGGTTGCGCAGGCATTGCAAAAAGCGGGTGTAGTCCATGGCGGTGGACATCAGCCCGCCGCCCCCGCCCTCCATGGCGGGCACTTGGCGGGGCTCCAAAACCTTCATCGGCACGCCGCCATCGGGGTCGTGTGCAAAGGGCTCGGCAATGCGGTGCTGCTGATCGGGTGGCACGGCAAAGCCCGTGTCCACCATGCCCAGTGGGTCAAAAATTTCGGCTTGCAGGAACGCGCCCAAGCTTTGCCCGCTGACCACCTCGACCAGCCTGCCCAGCACATCGGTGGCGCGGCTGTAGGCCCACACGCTGCCGGGCTGAAACTGCAAAGGCATGGCCGCCAGCGTCTGCGAAAACTCGGCGTTGGTGCGTTCGCGCGAGGCGATCTTCACTTGGCCGTATTGCTGCTGCACGGGCGATGTGCCCAGAAATTCATAGGTCAACCCGGCCGTGTGGCGCAGCAGGTCTTGCACCGTGGCGGCTTGCTTGACGGGCTCCAGCCCGTTGGCCGTGGCCACTTGCTGATTCGCAAACTCGGGCAAGCAATGGCTGACCGGATCACTCAACAGCAACTGGCCGCGCTCGACCAGCATCAACACCGCCACCGACACCACCGGCTTGGTCATCGAATAGATGCGGAAAATGCTGTCGGTTTGCATGGGCGTGCCCGTGGCAGGGTCTTGCTGGCCTACAGCTTCAAACAAGGCGATTTGGCCGCGTCGGGCGATCATGGCGACTGCGCCCGGCAGCCTGCCGCTGTCCACTTCGCGGCGCAGCACGTCCATCAGCCGCTGCGTGCGGTCAGGGCACAGGCCAACGTCGGCGGGTCGGGCGTGGGGCAAAGCGGGGTGTGGGGTCATGGGGCGCTCCAGAAGAAGGGTGTTTTGTACACCAGCCGGGTGCGGTGGCTTATCACCTAAAGCAACTGAGGCGTCCATAATTGACGCATGCACGTTTAAGGGTGCATCCACCGACTTTGACCTTGCCCGCCTTGATAGATTTCACATGAACCTGAGTGACTTTGCCGACCTGGACGCGCTGAAAGCCCGGCTCGATGAACTGCGTCCATTGCCGCCTGCGGCGCTGCGCAATTTGCACGAACAATTGGTGTTGCGTTGGACCTACCACTCCAACGCCATTGAAGGCAACAATCTGACCTTGATGGAAACGAAGGTGGTGCTCGAAGGCATCACGGTGGGTGGCAAGTTGCTGCGCGAGCATTTCGAGGCGATCAACCACCGCGACGCGATTTTGTATGTGGAAGACGTGGTGCGCCGGGCTGAGCCTTTGAGCGAGTGGCAAATTCGCAATCTGCATCGCCTGGTCCTCAAGCAGATTGATGATGACAATGCGGGCCGTTATCGCCAGCTGAACGTGACGATTGCGGGTGCGCGCCATGTGCCGCCAGACATGCTGGCAGTGCCAGAGCAGATGGCGGCCTTGCTGAATTGGTACGACACCCAAGCTGGGCAAATTCACCCGGTGGAGCGGGCGGCACGCTTGCATGTGGATTTCGTGAAGATTCACCCTTTTGTCGACGGCAATGGCCGCACAGCTCGTCTCTTGCTCAATCTCGAATTGCTCAAAGCGGGCTTTCCGGCCATCGTGCTGCCGGTGGAAAAACGACTGGCCTATTACGAGGCGCTGGACAAAGCCCATGTGACGGGCGATGTACGTGACTTCATGGTGCTGGTGACCGACAGCGTGCGCGAGGGCTTTGCGCCCTATTGGCATGTGTTGGGCTTGGAGGGGTGAGGTGCTTGTCTGCTTGAATTTTGTGACCTCACGGTGGCCTATTGATCTGGCACGCTGAAGTTTGAAATGTGTGAGGCATGTCATCTTGTAGGTCTGCACTCGAAGAGTCCAACGTTTGGCAGCTTCGGCACAGACCCATGTCGTGGTCTTTGATCGCCGACCTACAACATCTTTGAGCATTGAAAACTTCACAGGGCTGAATCAATAGGCTGCTGGTGCAGGCCACTCCAAACTGACGTGGTTTCAGATTTCAGGTGTTGTCGCTCATGTGTCATCTCTGAAAACCTTGGCGCTGTGCGAGCGTTGCTAGACTGAATTCATGCGCATTTCAGAACTCTCGGCCAAAACGCAAGTGTCGGTGCATCGATTGCGGCGATACGAAGAAGCAGGCCTTATTGCGAGCCAGCGCTTGTCCAACGGCTACCGCGATTACGACGAGAAAACGGTCCGGCATGTGGTTTTCATCGCCATGTCCCGGGAGATGGGTTTTTCGCTGGCCTTCATCGCCGAGTATTTGCCGCGCTTCAAAACGGGCAAATTGTCAGCGCAAGACATGATCGATGCGATCTTGGTGCGCGTAGCCGAGATTGACCAACTCATGACCGAGCAACAAGCACTTCGCAAAAAACTGATGGACCACATCGGGTGGTTTGAAACTCAACAAAGGAGAATGAAATGAGCCCACTTGAGATGCTGAAAAAAATCAATGCCATGGCCGAATTCAACCGCTGGTGTGGCATCGAAGTGACGGTAGCAGAACCCGGCTTTGTGGAAATCCAGATGCCCTGGCGCCCAGAGGTCGGGCAGTATTCAGGCTTCTTGCATGCGGGCTTGATCGGCACCCTGATCGACACCGCGTGCGGTTTCGCAGCGGGCACCGTGGCAGGCCCCAATTTGTTGGCCGCCAACTTTTCCGTCAACTGCTTGCGGCCTGCGGTGGGGCAGAAGTTCATTGCCCGGGCACGGGTGGTCAAGCCGGGCAAAGCGCAGGTGTTCACCAGCTGCGATTTGTTTGCCGTGGATGCTGAGGGCGAAAAACTGGTGGCGAATGGTCAAACACTGCTGACGGTGATTGCCGCGTGACCTACGTAACGCGGTGAATGCACTTCAGTGATCGCCACCACCCGTGGCTTAAAAAAGCGACAATATTTGTCCAATCTATTGAGCAAGTCACAGCCATGCGAATCATCCGTTATTCCGAAGCGCGCAAGGGGCTGAAATCCGTGCTGGATGGCGTGGAATCCGATGCCGATATCACCATCATCACCCGCCGTGATGGCGGGGATGCTGTGGTCATGTCCATGGCGCACTACCAGAGCATGGCTGAAACCCTGTACTTGCTTTCGAGTCCCGCTAACGCAGCGCACTTGGCGGCATCCATTGCCGAGCACAAAGCTGGCAAAGCCAAGCGCCGTGAATTGATTACCCCCTGAGCCGAGGGAGTGCCTTCACCTCGCATGCTTGGGGTGATGACTTGTACTGGCAATGGCAGGACAAAAAGACGCTCAAGCGAATCAATCTGTTGATCGATGCCGCTCGACGCGACCCCTTTGAAGGTATTGGTAAACCCGAGCCTTTGCAGGGCAATCTGTCAGGCTATTGGTCACGTCGCATCGACGACGTGCATCGACTGGTCTACGCCGTGGACGATGTGGAGTTGACGGTGATCGCCTGTCGGGGGCATTACCAGTAAGGCTGCCCGCCATCTTTATGGGCTTGTGACCTGGCTGCTTCTTGCATGAAGCCTTAACCGGATCGGTTGCGCAGGCCGCAAGGTCACGGCCAGATCACCCTCGGGCCAGGCTGCGCCTTCCGGCCACACCAGGTTGAAGCGCTGCATCAGCATGGCCCCGATCAGGCCCATTTCAAGCATGGCGAAGTGCTGACCGATGCAGACTCGGGGGCCGGTGCCAAAGGGCATCCAGGCACCGCGCGGGATGTCGGGCGCGCCGGGCAAAAAGCGTTCTGGCTTGAATGCATCGGGTGATTCGAACCAGCGCGCATCGCGATGAATGACATACGGTGTGAAGGCCATCAGGTGGCCTTTGGGCAATGTCCACGGTCCGACCGTCACATCCCTGCATGCCCGGCGGGTGAACAAGATGGCTGCGGGCGGGTAAAGGCGCATGGCTTCTTTGAGGCTGGCTTGCAGCCACGGCAGTTGCTGCAAAGTGGCGGGCGTTGGGGTTGCGCCTTGGAGCACCGCGTCGATTTCGGCGTGGATGCGCTGGGCCACGTCGGGGTGGCGAGCCACCAGTCCGCACCACCATGTCATGGCGGTGGCCGTGGTTTCGTGACCGGCCTGAAACATCACCATGGTCTGGTCGTGCAGCTCTTGCGCGCTCAGACCTTGATCGGGGTGATCTGGGTCGCGGGCTTGCCGCAGCATGGTCAGCAGGTCTGCGCCGTCGTCATGCGCCTTTTTTAGCTGGTTCTGAATGTGCTGCTGGATCACGCGGTCCAGCGTTTGTTTGGCGTGGCGCACTTTCAGCACCGAAGGTAAGGGCATCCAGAGCGGCCAGGAAAACGGTTTGAACATCTCCTCGAAACCCGAATGGCTCAAAGTCTGAATGGCTTCCGAGATAGGCCGGGCATCGGTGACCTGGTGCGCGCCGAACAGCGCCCGCAAAATCACGTCCAGCGTCATGTCCGTCATGAAGGCGTCCATGTCCACGCTGTCATGAGCTGGGCGCTGGGCCAAGGCGTGGAGTGCGTCTTGGGCCGCAGAGGCCATCAGTGCGGCATATCCCGCGACACGCTTGGGCATGAAGCCGGGTTGCATCATGCGACGCTGGCGCTGCCATTGCACGCCTTCGGTCACCAGCACACTTTGTCCCATGGACACGCTGAAGACATCGGTGGCGCGTTCCCAGCGGATCAGCGCATCGGCTTGGTCCACCAGCACTTGACGCACCCATTCAGGGTGAAAGACGTGGTGGATGTGTTCGTTCAGAACCTGCACATGAGCAATGTCCGGGTGTTGGCGCTGCAAGTCAGCCACAAAGCCCAGGTAGTCGGCTTTCATGGTGCGCAGGTGGTTCAGTCCCCACAGGGGGGCAGACGGGCCGGGGGGTAATGTGTGCAAGGCTTGGGTTTGTGTGTTCATGGGGCGATCTTGCGCGGCAGGCTGCAGTCGTGTCTTGAATCGAATCGACACTTTAGGGGTAACCGTTGGAGATGGGTGACCGCTTACCTATACTTTGGGCATGTCGTCAATTCATGCCTCACATCGGTTTTCGCCTGTCCGTAGTTGGTTGCCGCCTTGGGGGCTGAGCGCTTGCGTGCGTGCGGTGATGTGGCGCAGCACCGTGGGCATGGAATTGACCGAATTGCAGCGCTGGGGGCATTACCCTGCTGGCCCCGTGTGCACCATCAGCTATCTGCTTCAGGGCAGCATCGACGTGCTTGCGGCAGGTGCGGGCAGCGATCCCTTCTCTGAACGTCAGCCCGCGCCGCGCATGTCGGTGATGGGGCCGCACAGTTCGCCCCGCAGTGCTTTTTATGGCCCTGATGCCGAAGGCGTGATGCTCATTTTTTACCCGGATGCCCTTTGGGCCATGACCGGGGTGCCACCGCAGACCCTGGGCGATCAGATCGTGGATGCGCACAGCGTTTTGCCTGCGGCCTTGTTGGCTGTGTGCAGTCGTTTGTTCGAGGCGGGTGATGTCCACCAAGGTGTGCAGCGGTTTTTTGATGAGCTGTCGCCCATCTGGCAGCAGCGCGTGCTGGCACTACCTGAACACGGCGAACAGCCTGTTGAGACGGGGCAGAGCTTTGCGCCTTGGATGCAGGCCCTGGCCTTGCGTGCCGCCGCCACCGGCTGGGGGCGCAGTTTGCGACAGTCCGAGCGGCGCATCAAGCAGTGGACGGGCTGGTCTTTGCGCAAATTGCAAGGCTCTGTCAGGGGCGAAGCCGTATTTTTTGCAGTGATGGAGGCCATGCTCGAAGAGCGCCTGGATTGGGCTCAAATAGCACTGGACAACGGGTTTTCAGACCAAAGCCATTTCATTCGCGAGACCCGCCGCATCACCGGCTTCAGCCCCGAGACATTGCGCCATGGGCTCATCCATGAGGAAGCGTTTTGGATCTATCGGGCATGGGCGCAGTTGGCGGGGTATGAGGTGCCAGCGCCTGCGGCGCTGGCCGATTAGGCCCGCTGCCAAAGCGCCATGCCCCGCTGCGCCTTGCTGGCATCGCTGGGCGTGAGGCCCACGGGGCCTTGTGGTGTCTGGCGCAGCACATCGGCCAAAGCCATCAAGGCGGATTCGGGGCCGCTGAGCAATTCAAGTTCCAGCTCCAGCAGTGTTTCTTGTCGATCTGTGTCGGGCACATGGATGCGGCCTTGGTCCAGTGCGACTTCGATCTGGGCGTCTGCATGCGAGAGGAGCCAGCGTTGGCGTTCAAAGTCGGTGCAAAACAGCGCTTTCAAACGCGGCCGCATCGCCATCAGTTCGGTGGCCAGCGCAGTGTCATCGACCAAAGTATCGAACTGCAAAGCGCCTGGGGTGGTTGGCGCTTCCCACTCTTGCCTTCGTGAGAGGCCGTTTTGGCTCCGTCCCGCCGTCTTGACGGTGAGCAGCCACTGATCACCCGCCAGCCGCTCGCGCACCGCCATGCTGCGTTTTTGCAGGTCCAGCTCGGGGGTGTCGAAATAGGTGTTGAGCAGTTGCTGCGTAGCACCCGTTTGCGTCAGCAGGGGGTGGCCCAGCAGGCGCGGCAGGTCTGTTTCGTTCAGACTGAGTTTGAGTTCGGTTTCCATGGGCATGACTCACTGATGGCGTTGTTGATGGACACGATGCATTGACGAGTGCTTTTAATGGTATCAAAATAAGCACCATTAACTGGTCTTTATGAGGTTCAACATGTCGAATTTGATTTATGCCACGGTCACGGCCAGTGTGTCCGAACTCAAGAAAAACCCAATGGGTACCGTTGCGGCAGGAGAGGGCCAGACAGTGGCCATCCTCAACCGCAATGCACCTGCTTTTTATTGCGTGCCAGCTGGGGCTTATGAGGCTTTGATGGATCGATTGGAGGACATGGAGCTCAATGCCATTGCCGATGCCCGCGCAGCAGAGCCCCTTGTGCGGCTGACGATCGATGAGCTCTGATCTGCCTTACGGCCTGGCATTTGTGCCTCAGGCACTCAAGGAGTGGAAGAAGCTCGATCCGCACACGCGGCAACTCTTCAAGACCCGCCTGGTGGAGCGTCTGCAGACGCCGAGGGTGGCATCAGCGCAGCTGCGCGGACACCCAGACCGGTACAAAATCAAATTGCGGGCTTTGGGCTATCGGCTGGTTTATGAAGTGCGCGACAGCCAGGTGCTGGTGGTGGTCGTGGCCGTAGGGCGGCGAGACGGCCAAGCTGTTGACATGGCGGCCGTCGGCAGGGACGGTGCCGTGCATTGAAGGTGCAACCAACCAACACTCTGTGGCAGGGTTTTTGAATTCAAGCCGCAGGGGCCGCAAAGCGCTCGCGAAAATAAGCCACGATGGCGGACGACTCTTTGAGCCAGCGGGTTTGGCCGTTGCTGTCGGTGATTTTCAAGCAGGGCACTTGGGTGCCGCCGCTGCCTTGCTGCAGTTCGCTGCGGTGGGTGCTGTTGTTTTGTGAATCGCGCAGCTCAATCGGCAAAGCCAGGCGGTGCATTTCCTGGCGCACCTTGATGCAAAAAGGGCAAGTGCTGAATTGGTAAAGCACCAGGCTTTGGCATTGCAGGTCCACGGCGCTTTGTGCGGCGGGCGCGCGTTGGATGGCAGCGGGCCGCGTCAGGCGCTCTTTGAGCAGCATGACGGGGCCGAGCACGATGCGCAGGGTTCTGAAAAAAGCACGGATGACGGTTTTCATAGGTGTTTGAAGTTTTTTAAGAAGAGGTTGAATCGGGGTGAAGACACGGCTTACATCACACTGCTGGTGTTCAATGTGGTGCTACCGATCAGCGATGTAGCCCTTGGCAATGGCAGCGGCTTCGTCTTTGAAAATCGCCATGGCCGTATTCATTGAATGAAAGCCCAGTCCGCGGTAAAAGTCTTCTTTTCCGGGGACTGCGTAAAGAATGATTTTTTGGTGGCCTTGTGAGAGCGCTACCAGCCGACGAACGATGGCTTTGCCGAGCCCCGTACCTTGATGACTGGGTAAAACTGCCACATCGCAGAGGTAAGCGCAGTCTGCCCCGTCCGCCAAAACACGACCTGCACCAACCAAACGTCCATCGTCGTATGCAAAGCATCGAAACATGCTGTTGCTGAACACAGTTTTCAGGTTGTTGGCTGGCTTGATGCCAAGTGGGGCAGCCAGATACAAGGCAGACAGTTCGCTCCAGTCCACGGATTCGAGTGAATCACGCCAAATCATTTTCATGTCGTCCATTTTTTACTCCTTGAGCAATCGTGCCAAATAATGCCCCGTGAAGCTGGCCTTGTTTTTGGCCAGTTGCTCGGGCGTGCCTTCGCCCAGCACCGTGCCGCCGCCCGCGCCGCCTTCGGGGCCCATGTCGATCAACCAATCGGCGGTTTTGATCACGTCGAGGTTGTGCTCGATGATGACGATGGTGTTGCCCGCGTCGCGCAGCTGGTGCAAGACTTTCAGCAGCAGGTCGATGTCGGCAAAGTGCAAGCCGGTGGTGGGTTCGTCCAAGATGTACAGGGTGCGGCCCGTATCGCGTTTGGACAGTTCCAGCGCGAGCTTGACGCGCTGCGCCTCGCCGCCCGAGAGTGTTGTGGCGCTTTGGCCCAGGCGAATGTAAGTCAGGCCCACATCCAGCAGAGTTTGCAACTTGCGGGCGATGTTGGGCACGGCGCTGAAGAACTGGTGCGCAGCTTCCACCGTCATATTCAAAATCTGCGCGATGTTCTGGCCCTTGTATTGAACCTCCAGCGTTTCGCGGTTGTACCGCATGCCATGGCACACATCGCAGGGCACATACACATCGGGCAAAAAGTGCATTTCCACTTTCACCATGCCGTCGCCCTGGCAGGCTTCGCAGCGGCCACCGGTTACGTTGAAGGAAAAACGCCCCGGGCCGTAACCGCGCTCGCGTGCGGCAGGCACTTCGGCCATCAGCTCGCGGATGTGGGTGAACAGGCCTGTGTAGGTGGCGGGGTTGCTGCGGGGTGTGCGGCCAATCGGCGACTGGTCGACGTTGATGACTTTGTCGAAATGCTCCAGGCCTTTGATCTCTTCGTGGGCGGCGGCTTCGTCGTGCGCACGGTGGATCTGGTGGGCCGCTGCGGTGTACAGCGTGTCGTTCACCAGGGTGGATTTGCCCGAACCGGATACGCCTGTCACACAGGTCAGCAGTCCGACTGGAAACTTCACGTTCACATGCTTCAGGTTGTTGCCCGACGCACCCACGATCTCGATGAAGTCCTTGCCCGCTTTGTGGCGCTTCGGAATCTCGATCTTTTTGCGGCCCGACATATATTGGCCCGTGACCGAATCGGGTGCGGCCAAGATGTCGGCGCAAGTGCCTTGCGCCATCACGCGCCCGCCGTGCACGCCTGCGCCGGGGCCCATGTCGATCACATGGTCGGCCACGCGGATCATGTCTTCGTCGTGTTCGACCACCAGCACGCTGTTGCCGATGTCGCGCAGGTGTTGCAGTGTGCCGATCAGGCGGTCGTTGTCGCGCTGGTGAAGTCCGATGCTGGGCTCATCCAGCACATACATCACGCCCATGAGGCCCGAACCAATCTGGCTGGCCAGGCGAATGCGTTGCGACTCGCCGCCCGACAAGGTGTCGGCGCTGCGATCCAGGCTCAAATAATTCAGGCCTACATCGTTCAGGAACTTCAGCCGTAAGGCGATTTCGCGCACCACCTTGTCGGCGATCTCGGCCTTGGCCCCGTGCATTTTCAGGCCCTGAAAGTATTGTTGCGAATCGCCCAGCGTGATGTGGCTGATCTCGTAAATGGCGCGGGCCTGATCGCCTTCTCCAATGCGCACATGGCGTGCTTCGCGCCGCAAGCGCGTGCCTTGGCAATCGGTGCAGGCCTGCATGTTGCGGTAGCGGGCCAGGTCTTCGCGCACCACAGCCGAGTCGGTCTCGCGGTAGCGGCGCGTCATGTTGGGGATGATGCCTTCAAACGGGTGCTTCTTGCTGACCTTTTTGCCTTGAGAGGCGCCTGACTCCATCGTGTAGCTGAACTTGATTTCTTCATCGCCCGAGCCATGCAGCAAAACCTGTTGGTGTGCGGGCGCAAGTTTTTCAAACGGTGTTTCGATGTCGAACTGGTAATGCTTGGCCAGGCTTTCGAGCATGCTGAAGTAAAAGCCGTTGCGTCGGTCCCAGCCTTTGATGGCACCGCTGGCCAAACTGAGCGAGGGGAAGGCGACGACCCGCTCCGGGTCAAAAAACGCCATGCTGCCAATGCCGTCGCAAGTCGGGCAAGCGCCCATGGGCGAGTTGAAGGAGAACAACCTCGGCTCCAGCTCGCTGATGGAATAAGTGCACACCGGGCAGGAGAACTTGGCGTTGAACAGGTGTTCTTTCCCCGTGTCCATCTCGAGTGCCACGGCGCGGTGTTCGGCCAGTTGCAGCGCGGCTTCAAAGCTTTCGGCCAGGCGCTGGCGCAGGGCGTCTCTGGCCTTGGCGTCCTCTTCAGATCGTACTTTGATGCGGTCCACCACCACGTCGATGTTGTGCTTTTCGGTTTTCTTGAGTGTGGGCAGGTCTTCCACTTCCACCGTCTGGCCATTGATGCGAAAGCGCACATAGCCCAGGGCCTGCATTTGCTCAAAAACTTTTTCAAACTCGCCTTTTTTCTCACGCGCAATGGGCGCGAGGATCATCAACTTGGTGTCTTCGGGCAGGGCCAGCACGGCGTCCACCATCTGGCTCACGGTTTGCGCTTGCAGGGGCAAGTTGTGGTCGGGGCAGTAGGGCGTGCCAGCGCGGGCGTACAGCAGGCGCAGGTAGTCGTGGATCTCGGTCACCGTGCCCACGGTGGAGCGTGGGTTGTGGCTGGTGGCTTTTTGCTCGATGGAAATGGCGGGCGACAGGCCCTCTATCAGGTCCACATCGGGCTTGTCCATCAATTGCAAAAACTGCCGGGCATAGGCCGACAGGCTTTCCACATAGCGGCGCTGGCCTTCGGCGTACAGGGTGTCAAAAGCCAAGCTGGACTTGCCCGAGCCCGACAGCCCGGTGATGACCACCAGCTGGTTGCGCGGGATGTCGAGGTCGATGTTTTTCAGGTTGTGGGTGCGTGCCCCCCGCACGCTGATGTGGCTTTGCCGCAGCGCCGAGGCCAGATACCGCGCTTGATCGGGTTCATCGGGCAAGAGAGAGGGGTCTACAAGGTTCACGGTGGGTGGCCAAATCAGCAAAACCTTCGATTATCCCCGCCAGCGCTGTTTGGGGGGCCAGACCCATCAAGGACAATCAGGGTTTTACTTTTGCCTTGTGCGCCTTCCATGGCGGTCGATTCCGTGCATTCTTCTACTTCTGATTCATCTTCTTTGGCCATGACGCCCATTGAGCGCCGTGCGAGTGCCTCGCTGGCCGGTATTTTTGCGTTGCGCATGCTCGGTCTGTTTTTGGTTTTGCCGGTGTTTGCCCTGGAGGCACGTCAATACCCCGGCGGCGAAGACCCGGTGCTGCTGGGCCTGGCCATGGGCATTTATGGCCTGACGCAAGGCCTGTTGCAGCTGCCTTTTGGCATGGCTTCAGACCGTTATGGCCGCAAACGCGTCATTGTGTTGGGCTTGTTGATCTTTGGCTTGGGCAGTTTTTGGGCCGCCGCCGCCACCGATTTAACCGGTTTGCTGGTCGGGCGCAGCTTGCAAGGCGCGGGGGCGGTGTCTGCCGCCGTGACGGCTTTGTTGGCCGACTTGACGCGCGACGAGGTACGCACCAAAGCCATGGCTTTGGTGGGGGGCAGCATCGGTTTGATGTTTGCCTTGTCTTTGGTGGTGTCGCCCGTGCTGACGGCCTGGGTGGGTTTGTCAGGCTTGTTTGGGCTGACCGGTGTTCTGGCCTTGTTGGGTGTGCTGGTGGTCATTTGGGGGGCACCCACTGCCCCAGAGCCCGAGCCGGGCCAAGCAGCGGGTCGATTGCGGGATGTGCTGGCCCATGCTGACCTGATGCGATTGAATGTGGGTGTGTTTGTCTTGCACGCGGTGCAGCTGGCCATGTGGGTGGCGGTGCCTGCATTGTTGGTTCAGGCAGGCTTGCAGACCGGGCAGCACTGGCAGGTGTATTTGCCTGCGGTGCTGGTGTCGTTTTTGTTTTTGGGGGTGGTGTTTGCGATGGAGAGGCGCGGCCATCTGAAAAAAGTTTTTTTGCTGTCCATCGCTCTGATAGCGGTGGTGGAGCTGGGTTTGTTCTTGCAAACGGTGGGTACCACCCGCTTGAGCGCCATGGCGGTGTTGTTGTTGGTCTTTTTTTGCGGTTTCAATGCACTCGAGGCCACGCAGCCGAGCTTGGCCTCCCGCATCGCGCCGCGCGCCTTGCGCGGCACCGCCATGGGGGTCTACAACACCTTGCAGTCTTTGGGCTTTTTTGTGGGGGGCTTGATGGGGGGCTGGTTGGTCAAGTCCTGGGGAAGCCCGGCCTTGTTTTTGTGCTGCGCTTTGGCCCTGCTGGCCTGGCTGCTGGTGGCCTGGCCCATGCAAACCCCGGGCCGTGGTGCCGCACCTCCACCCACAGCCTGAGGTGATGGCCTGGCGTCTGGATGGCCTCGGTTGAAGCCCGGATTGGCCGCATAATTGACACATCATCGAGGAGTTTTTATGGCATCCGTCAACAAAGTCATCATCGTCGGCAACTTGGGTGCCGACCCCGAAACCCGTTATTTGCCCTCGGGTGATGCGGTCACCAGCATCCGTGTGGCCACCACAGACCGTTACAAAGACAAACAAACAGGCGAGATGAAAGAGGCCACCGAGTGGCACAGCATCAGCTTTTTTGCCAAACTGGCCGAAATCGCAGGCCAATACCTGCGCAAAGGCAGCCAGGTGTATGTCGAAGGCAGTTTGCGTACCCGCAAATACACCGACAAAAACGGCGTTGAAAAATACGCCACCGACATCCGTGCTGACAGCATGCAAATGTTGGGCAGCCGCCAAGGCATGGGCGGTCCTTCTGAAGACGGCGGTGGCGGCTATGCGCCACGTCAAGCCCCCGCACGACCTGCGGCGGCACCTGCGCAACGCCCCGCCGCCGCGCCAGCGTCCAAGCCCGCCGCCAGCAACTTTGACGACATGGATGACGATATTCCGTTCTAAATTTCTCGCAAGCGCTGATCATGCGCTGGGCTTGACCCTCAACCCGTGGCCGATGTCACGGGTTTTTTTATGAAACAACAGGACATGACCGAACGCACTCGGGGCTCGTCGCTGCCGTATCTGGGATTTTCATGGTTTGCCATGGTCATGGGTCTGTGCGGCCTGTCTCTGGCGTGGTCGCGGGCTGTGCCGCATTGGGGGCCCATGGCTTTGCGCTTGTCGCAGGGTCTGGGTTGGTTGGCTGCAGGTGTTTTGGGTGTTTTGTTGTTGGCCCAAGGGTTGCGATGGCTGAAGTTTCCGGCTGCCGTGCAAGAAGATGCGCGGCACCCGGTACGCCATGTGTTTGTGGCCGCATTTCCCTCGTCCCTGGTTTTGTTGGCCACGGTGTGGATGGCGCACCACGTTGTCAACCCGTGGATCGAGGCGCTTTGGATGCTGGGTGCCATCGGCTTGCTGCTGTGCACTGGGGTGGTGCTTTGGCGTTGGCTACAGCCGGGCTTGAGCATTGATGATTTTTGGCTTGGCATCACACCTGCGTTGTTCATTCCTGTGGTGGGCAATGTATTGCCCGCTTTGGCGGGGGTGAGTCTGGGCCACCCGGTGTGGGCTGCTGCCCAATATGGCTTGGCTGCGGTGCTGTGGCCCGTCATGCTGGTGTTGGTCATGGTGCGCATTGGCATGCGGGGTTTGTGGCCTGAGCGCATGCTGCCCGTGACGTTCATTACCATTGCGCCGCCTTCGGTGTTGGCGCTGTCTGGCCATCAGCTGGGTGGGCCCGAAGTCTTGCTGCACATGCTTTGGGGCGTGGCTGCATTTTTCGCAGCCTTGTCTTTCACCTTGCTGGTGCGGTGTTTGAGGCAGCCTTTTGGCATGTCTTTTTGGGGCATGTCGTTTCCCTTGGCAGCTTTGGCGTCATTGTCCTTGCAGTTGACGCCTGTGGACGGTGGGGCACAGGGCTTGGCCAGTGCTTGGCTTTTGGGCGTCACCCTGGCGATATTGGCTTTGCTGGGGGCGACCGTGCGGGGCTTGCTTCGGGGAGATTTGTTGGGGCCTGAGGTGGCGATCACGAGCGCTGTAGGTCCGGTTTCTGCGCCTGCCGTGCTTGGCAAGTCCTGACAAAAAGAATGGTCAGGTGGGATGGCCTGCCAGCTCGGTCAAAATAAGGCCATGAACGAAATCACCTCCCGCTTTTTGCCGCCAGAAGACGCCCAGCGGCGTGAACTGCACAACGAAGTCCACGCACGACCCTCGGCCCGAGTGCGTTTGCCCGCTCTGATTGTTTATGTGGCGGTGCTCAACGAGGGGGTCTCGCGCGAACAAGAGTTGGCCCATTTGCGGCTTTTGCCCGGCCATGCAGATTTGTCGCTGGAGCGCATGCAGGGCAATTTCATGCGTTTGCGCTGTGATCACTACACCGTTAAATGGGAACGTCATACCGAGTTCACGCGGTATTCGATTGTGCAAAGTTTGCCTGCCCATGCCCTCTGGGGGTCGGAGCTGCCGGAGTTGGCTGCGCATTTGGCACCAGGTACCGATTGGTTGCGTGGTTTGCCGGGGCAAACCATGGCGGCGATTCATCTGGGCATGGTCCATGCTGACGTGATGGCCAGCGATTTGATGACCAAAGCGCAGGCCTGGTTGGGTGAAGGGGCCGTTTTGGCGTCGCGCATGGGCAATACCACTGAAGGTTTGCCACATTCGTGCATCCTGACGCACTTTCGCATTGGCCCTGATGGCTTTGAACGCATGTTGGTGCTGGCCCCTGAGGGAACGAGCGAAGCACGGGCTGGCCGCATTTCTCAGCGTTTGCTGGAGATGGAAACTTACCGTTTGATGGCTTTGCGGGGTTTGCCCGTGGCCAAAAATTTGTCGGCCACGTTGTCGCAGGCCGAATCGCAACTGGCCGACATCACGGGTTTGCTGGAGCGCAAGGGCGAGACCGATCAGGCCTTGCTGGATTTGCTGGTGTCTTTGGCCGCTCGCATCGAGCGGGCCACAGCAGAAAATGGTTTCAGGTTCTCGGCCACGCGGGCCTATGACACCTTGGTCAGCCAGCGCTTGGCCGAGTTGCGCGAGCGCCCGATTTCGGGCACCCAAACTTTGGGTGAGTTCATGCAGCGGCGTTTGTCCCCGGCCATGGCCACGGTGCAGGCCACCGAAAAGCGCTTGGCCTCTTTGGCCGAGCGGGTTTCGCGCACCAGTGCTTTGCTGCGCACCCGGGTGGACATTGCCACTGAGGCGCAAAACCAGACGCTGCTGGAAAAGCTGACCAAAGGCCAAGCCTTGCAGTTGCGCTTGCAAAGTACGGTGGAAGGGCTGTCCATCGCGGCGATCTCTTATTACGTGATCAGCCTCTTGCTCTATGTGGCCAAGGCCTTGAAGGCCGCGGGCATGCCGTTTCAGCCCGAAGTGGCCGTGGGGGTCTTGGTGCCCGTGGTGTTTTGGGGGGTGTGGAAGGCTGTGCAGCGGATTCACGAAAAGTTGCACCAAGCAGAGCACTGAGCCATGGAGCTTCGACAGCTGCGCTATTTTGTCAAAGTGGTCGAGGCCGGCAGCATCAGCCGCGCCGCTTTGGCGCTGAATTTGGTGCAGTCGGCGCTGAGCCAGCAAATCACGCGCCTGGAGGGTGAGCTGTGCACCCGGTTGTTGCAGCGCACCCCCCAGGGCGTCACGCCCACCGAAGCAGGCGTGGCCTTTTTTCGGGAGGCTCAGCTGACTTTGCGGCACGCCGAACAGGCGGTGCGCTCGGCCCAGCAGGCCCGTCTGAGTGGCACAGTGAGCGTGGGCTTGGCCCCCACCACTGCAGCGGTGCTGGGTCTGCCCTTGATGCAGGCCATGCGTGAACGCTACCCCGATGTGCGCCTGCACATGGTGGAGAGCCTGTCGGGGCATTTGTCGGCCATGCTCAATGCGCGGCAGCTGGACCTGGCGATTTTGTTTGATCTGCCATCAGGCAGCACGCAGGCTGTGCAGGCAGCCCGTCGCTGGAGTGTGTGGCCGCTGATCGAAGAGGATATTTTTTTGATCAGCGCACGCCATGCCGTCAAGCCTGCGTGGCCCAAGGCCTTGAGCCTGGCGCAACTCCAAGACCACCCATTGATTTTGCCCACAGGGCCGCATGGTTTGCGCAGCACGCTGGATGCAGCTTTTATGCGTGCCAAGCTCACGCCCCTGGTGGCGCTGGAAGTGGATTCTTTGTCCATGTTGATGGACGCTGTTCGCGTTGGCATGGGGGCCACCTTGCAGCCAGGCTCGGCCGTGGCTCGGCAGGCCCATGCGGCGGAGTTTTTCCACATGGCACACATCACCGACCACCAACTCAAGCGCAGCAATTGCTTGTGTGGTTTGTCTGACGATGAACTGTCGCCTGCCGCTTTGGCGGCCAGGGTGGTCATTTCCGATTGCGCACGGACCTTGGTGCAAGGCGGCGCTTGGTTGGGGGCATCCCTCAGCCCCCTGACCTGAAGGTCGGGTCACTGGGGGTGAGGCATCACAAAAAGTGATGACCCCATGTGCTGACAGGACTGCACTGCACACAGACTTTTCCATACAGTCAAGATTTTGAAATCAAGAAGAGAGATGTCATGGATTTGCAACTCAAAAACAAAACCGCTTTGGTCACCGGCGCCAGCGTGGGCATTGGGCGTGGCATCGCCAAAGCCCTGGCCGCTGAGGGCGTGCGTGTGGCGGTGTCGGCACGGCGTGTGGACAAGCTGCAGGAGTTGGCCGCTGAGATCGTGGCCGCAGGGGGGCAAGCTCCCGTGATCATCGAGTCGGACCTGTATGCCGAAGACGCTGCCAAGCGTTTGGCCGAGGCGGCTTTGGCCGGTTTGGGCAGTGTGGACATTCTGGTGAACAACGCCGGGGGGTCGCGCAGCTTCAAAGAGTTGCATGTGAGCGAAGAGGCTTGGCAAGAGGCCATCACCTTGAACTTTCACCGCCCGCGCCAAGTGGCCGATGCCTTGATTGACCAGATGATTGCGCGCCAATGGGGGCGCATCATCAACATCACCGGCAAGAGTGAGCCCGAGCATACCAATGGGGCGTTTTGCGCCAAGGCCGGCATGCACAGCTGGGCCAAGGGCCTGTCGCGCATGGTGGGCAAGCACGGCGTCACCGTGAACTGCGTCCCACCTGGGCGTATCCATTCTGAGCAGATTTTCCGCAACTACACGCCCGAGTACCGCCAGTGGCAGTGTGAGAACGAAATCCCCATGGGCCGCTATGGCGAGCCCGAAGACATGGCCAATTTGGTCACGTTCTTGGCTTCCCCCCTGGCCAGTTACATCACGGGCGCAGTGATTCCGGTGGACGGTGGTTTGCGCAAGTACCAGTTCTGACGCGGTCCTGATCGCCCTCTTTGAAAGTGTTTATGAGTGTGGATGTTTTGGTCATAGGCGGCGGCAACGCCGCCCTGTGCGCGGCCTTGATGGCCCGCGAAGCCGGGGCCAGCGTGATGCTGCTGGAGTCGGCCCCGCGCGAGTGGCGCGGCGGCAATTCGGGTCACACGCGCAATTTGCGCTGCATGCACGACGCGCCCCAAGACGTGCTGGTCGATGCCTACCCGGAAGAAGAGTTTTGGCAAGATTTGCTCAAGGTCACGGGCGGCTTGACCGACGAGCACCTGGCCCGTTTGGCGATTCGCCATTCGGCCACTTGTAGGCCCTGGATGGTCAAGCACGGCGTGCGCTTTCAGCCGTCCTTGTCGGGCGCTTTGCACACGGCCCGCACCAACGCTTTTTTCATGGGTGGGGGCAAGGCACTGGTCAATGCCTATTACCGCAGCGCCGAAAAACTGGGCGTGCAGATCCATTACAACGCCGAGGTCGACACCGTTGAATTGGACGATGGCCGTTTTGTGGCCGCTTCCGTCATGCACAAACAGGCCGACGGCAGCGTGCGGCGTGAGCGCATCGCTGCCCGCACCTGCGTGCTGGCAGCGGGTGGCTTTGAGTCCAACCGCGAGTGGCTGCGCGAGGCTTGGGGCCAAAACGAGCGCGGCGAATACCCGGCGGACCAATTTTTGATTCGCGGCACGCGCTTCAACCAGGGTGTGTTGCTCAAGCACATGCTGGAACAAGGCGCTGACCGCATTGGTGACCCGACGCAGGCGCACATGGTGGCGATTGACGCCCGTGCACCGCTGTACGACGGCGGCATTTGCACCCGCATTGACTGTGTGTCTTTGGGCGTCGTGGTCAACCGCGAAGCGCGGCGTTTTTACGACGAAGGTGAAGATTTTTGGCCCAAGCGCTACGCGATCTGGGGCCGTTTGGTGGCGCAGCAGCCGGGGCAGGTGGCGTATTCCATCATCGACGCCAAAGCCGTGGGCCGCTTCATGCCGCCCGTGTTTGAAGGCACGCAGGCCGACAGCCTGCCTGAGCTGACCCGCAAACTGGGCCTGGATGAAGCGACCTTCATGCAAACGCTGAACGATTACAACGCCGCTTGCCGAGAAGGCAAGTTTGACCACACCGCGCTGGACGATTGCCACACCGAGGGCGTGAGTCCTGCCAAAACCCATTGGGCGCGGCCGCTGGACACCGCGCCCTATTACGCCTATGCCGTGCGGCCTGGCGTCACTTTCACTTATCTGGGCCTCAAAACCGATGACACGACCGCTGTGCGATTCAAGGACCAGCCCAGCCCGAACCTGTTTGTGGCGGGCGAGATGATGGCGGGCAATGTGCTGGGCAAGGGCTACACCGCCGGGGTGGGCATGACGATTGGCACGGCCTTTGGCCGGATCGCGGGCGAGCAGGCGGCCAAAGCCGTTAAGGCTCAAAAAGAAGGAGCGGCGCATGCAAACGCTTGAAGCCCTGACGCGCGATGCCCGTGCGCTGGCACGCGGTGAGTTGACAGCCCCGGAAGCGGAAGTGGCCCGTCAAATGCAAATTTGCAATGGCTGCCGCTATTGCGAGGGTTTTTGTGCGGTGTTCCCGGCCATGACGCGGCGGCTGGAGTTTGGCAAGGCCGATATCCATTACATGGCCAACTTGTGCCACAACTGCGGCGCTTGCCTGCATGCCTGTCAGTACGCGCCGCTGCACGACTTTGCCATCAATGTGCCCAAGGCCATGGCCCAGGTGCGCGGCCAGACCTATGCCGATTACGCCTGGCCACCTGCCTTGGGCAGCTTGTACCAACGCAACGGCTTGACCTTGTCGGTGGCCTTGGCATTGGGCTTGGCGCTGTTTTTGGTGCTGGCCATGTTGCGCCAGGGCACGCTGTGGTCAACGCCTGTGGCAGGGGGCTTTTATGCGGTATTCCCACACAACCTGATGGTGAGCCTGTTCGCCCCCATCTTCTTGTTTGCGGTGCTGGCGCTCACCCTGGGCGTGCGGCGCTTTTGGCGCGATGTGACGCCCGCCACCAGCGGAGCCGACCTGACGCCACCCGCCGCTGCCGAGGCCGCGCACGCCGCCTTGCGCCTGAAATACCTGGACGGTGGCCACGGCGAGGGCTGCCACAACGAAGACGACGCGTGGACGCATGCCCGCAGGCGCTACCACCACCTGACGTTTTACGGCTTCATGCTGTGCTTTGCCGCCACCAGCGTGGCCACGCTTTATCACTATGTTTTGGGCTGGCCTGCACCGTATGACCTGAGCACCTTGCCCAAGCTGCTCGGCGTCATTGGCGGGGTGAGTCTGACGGTGGGCACGGCCGGTTTGTGGCGCTTGAACCTGCGCCGCCACCCGGACCACGGCGACGCGGCGCAAAAGCCCATGGACCGGGGCTTCATCGCCTTGTTGTTCCTGGTGAGCGTGACGGGTTTGCTCTTGTGGCTGCTGGGCCCAACGGCGGTCATGCCTTTGATGCTGGCGCTGCACCTGGGCGCGGTGATGGCTTTGTTCTTGACCTTGCCTTATGGCAAGTTTGCGCACGGTGTTTTCCGCACGGCGGCTTTGCTGCGTTTTGCCATCGAAAAGCGCCAGCCCAACCGCTTGGGGCTGGGTGGGGAGTGACGGCAAAAGGGTAAACCCCCATTCATGGCGGGGTGATTTTCGGCTCAGAATGAGACTTTCCGTCTTTGGACGATTTATTTCTTTTGATGGTTTTGCCAGGAGTCATTCATGCGTTTTCCGGTGCTCAAAAGTTTGTTGACCGTTTCCACTTTGGCCGCCTTGGCCGGTGCCCCGGCTTGGGCGGCAGACAAGGTCAAAGTCGGCTTTGTCAGCACCTTATCGGGGCCCTCTGCGGCGCTGGGGGTGGACATTCGTGATGCCTTCATGTTGGCGGTCAAGCTCAATGGCGGAAAACTCGGTGGCCTGCCCGCCGATGTCTCGATCTCAGACGATCAGTTCAAACCCGACGTGGGCAAGCAGCTGTTTGAGCGCTACGTCAAACGTGACAAGGTCGACTTTCTGACGGGTGTGGTGTTTTCCAACATCATGTTGGCAGGCTTGCCCGAGGCGATCAGCGCCAAAACCATTTACCTGAGCCCCAATGCGGCACCATCGCCCATTGCGGGGGCCCAGTGCTCGCCTTATTTCTTTGCCGTGTCTTGGCCCAACGATGCCTACCACGAGGCAGCTGGCCAGTACGCGACCAACCTCAAGGTGAAGTCGGCCTATTTGTTGGCCCCCAATTACCAGGCGGGCAAGGATTCCTTGGCGGGTTTCAAGCGATTCTTCAAAGGCAATGTGTCGGGCGAGGTCTACACCAAACTGGGTGAGCTGGATTATTCTGCCGAACTGGCAGCCATACGTGCCGCCAAGCCCGAGGTGGTCTACACCTTTTTGCCCGGGGGCATGGGCATCAACTTCATCAAGCAGTTCATGGCCGCAGGCCTGAACAAAGACACCCGTCTGATTCAGCCTGGCTTTGGTGCCGACCAGGACGTGATCCGCGCGGTGGGCAACGACATGATGGGCGTGTTTGACACCGCTCACTGGGGCCTGGACCTGCCCAATGAAGCCAACAAGAAATTTGTGGCCGAGTTCGAGAAAGAATACAAGCGCCTGCCCACTTTGTACGCAGCCCAGGGCTACGACACTGCACTGCTGATCGATGCTGCCGTGCGTGCGGTCAACGGCAAAATTGAAGACAAAGAGGCCATGATCAAGACCCTGAAGACGGTCAAGTTCAACTCGGTGCGTGGCGATTTCCGGTTCAACACCAACCAGTACCCGATTCAGAACTACTACCTGCGCGAGGTGGTCAAGGACGCTCAAGGGCGTCTGGTCAACCGCATTGTGGGTCAGCCTTTGCTGAGCAACCACGGTGACGCCTACGTCAAAGACTGCCCCATGAAGTAAGGGCTTTCGCCTCACCTCATGACTGGTATCTTGATTTTGGAGCAGGCCTTGAATGGCCTGCAGTTTGGATTGATGTTGTTCCTGCTGGCCTCCGGGCTCACGCTGGTCTTCGGCATCATGGACATGATCAACCTGGCCCATGGCGCCCTCTACATGGTGGGGGCGTTTCTGACGGCCTGGTTGGTGCAGTTGACGCAGTCTTTTTGGCTGGGCGTGGTGCTGGCGGTCATGCTCACGGCCGTGGTGGGCATGCTGTTGGAAGCCACTTTGCTCAGAACCTTGTATGCCCGTGACCACCTGTCTCAGGTGTTGGCCACTTTTGCCCTGATTTTGATCATCAACGAGTCCGTTCGCATGATTTGGGGCACAGACATGCCCTTGTCCATACCCCAGGCTTTGTCGGGTCCGGTGGAGCTGTTGCCCGGCTTGCGCTATCCCAGTTACCGGTTGGTGATCATTGCTGTGGGCCTGCTGATCGCGCTGGTGCTGTATCTGCTGGTGACCCGAACCCGTATGGGTGCTTGGGTACGCGCCGGGGCGTCGAACCGCGAGATGGCCATGGCCATGGGCATCAACATCCGGCGCTTGTTCACCGGGGTGTTTGGCTTGGGGGCCGCTTTGTGCGCTGTGGCGGGCGCCATGCTGGGGCCGTTGTTGGCGGTGCAGGTGGGCATGGGTGAAAACATCCTGATCCTGGCCTTTGTGGTGATTGTGATTGGCGGCATAGGCTCGGTCTGGGGCGCTTTTGTCGGGGCCATTTTGGTGGGCTTTGTGGACACCTTGGGCCGCACCTTGTTGCCTTGGCTGTTTCGCGAAATTTTTTCACCCCAGTTTGCCAGCGCGGCGGGGCCAGCGGTGGCCTCGATTGCGGTGTACTTGCTGATGGCTGTCGTGCTGTTTGTCCGTCCTCAGGGACTTTTTTCCGGCCGTTGAGGA
Organism: Limnohabitans sp. WS1; assembly: GCF_003063265.1. Classification (GTDB taxonomy): domain Bacteria; phylum Pseudomonadota; class Gammaproteobacteria; order Burkholderiales; family Burkholderiaceae_C; genus Limnohabitans_A. Next base: position 89,054 of record NZ_NERU01000007.1, on the reverse strand, counting down.
ATGGGTCTGATGAACCACAAAACACCGGTCTGGGTTTGGGGTCTCGTGCTGGCGGGGGCGATCGCCTTGCCATTGTTCTTGCATGCCCGGGACATGGATTTTTACGTCAGCATGCTCAGCCGCATGATGATTTATGGCATTGCTGCCTGCAGCTTGAATCTGATTTTGGGCTACGGCGGTCTGGTGTCCTTCGGGCATGCCGCGTTTGTGGGCATTGGGGCCTACACCGTGGGCATCCTGATCACCGAGGGCCACACCAATGGCTGGACGGGTTTTGCCATCGCCATGGGGTTGTCGGCGTTGGTGGCGGGCATCATCGGTGCCATTTCTTTGCGCACCCGAGGGGTGTACTTCATCATGATCACGCTGGCCTTTGCCCAGATGATTTATTACCTGGTCAACTCCATCAAGGCCTATGGGGGCGATGAGGGTCTGAACATCAAGCAGCGCTCTGATTTTGGGCTGGGCCTGGACCTGAAGAACGATGTGACCTTTTACTTTGTGGTGCTGCTGGTGTTGGTGGTCACCTTGGTGCTGATTTCACGCATCATGCATTCGCGCTTTGGCCGGGTGATCCTGGCGATCCGCGATGACGATGTGCGGGTGGATGCCATCGGCTTTCCGTCTTACCGCTACAAGTGGGTGTTGTTTGTCATTGCCGGCACTTTGGGTGGCTTGGCGGGTGCCTTGATGGTCAACCACCAAAATTACGTCAGCCCGAACCTGATGCACTGGACGCAGTCTGGCATCTTGATGGTCATGGTCATTTTGGGCGGTGTGGGCACACTCACAGGCGGTTTGTGGGGGGCACTGGTGCTGCTGATTCTGGAAGACGTGCTGGCCGAATACACCTTGCATTGGCAGTTTTATGTGGGCTGGTTCTTGCTTGCGGTGGTCTTGCTGGCCCCCAAAGGCCTGGCGGGCTTGATTCGTCGCAAGGCGGCCAACGTGGGGGGGAAGGCATGAGCAACGGGGCCTTGCTTCAGGTGAAAGACCTGGTCAAGCAGTTTGGTGCCTTGCGGGCCACTGACCACGTCACGCTGGATGTGCAGCCGGGAGAAATCCACGCCTTGATTGGCCCGAACGGGGCGGGCAAGACCAGTCTGGTGGCCCAGCTGTCGGGCCATTTGCCCAGCGACAGCGGGCAGATCTTTTTTGATGGCCACGACGTCACGGCCATGCCCACCCACGAGCGGGTGCACCGCGGACTGGCCAGGTCTTTTCAGATCACGCGTTTGTTCAAATCCTTCACCGTGTTGGACAACGTGGCCCTGTCGGTGCAAGCCCGCAGCGGGAACAGTTTTTCTTTCTGGCGTCCGGTGCGCAGCGACAAGGCCTTGACGGACCAGGCCATGGCTGTGCTTCAGGAATTGGGTTTGCAGGACCGGGCGCACGATTCGGCCAGCGAGCTGTCGCATGGCGAGCAGCGCATTCTGGAGCTGGGTTTGGCGGTGGCCACCCGGCCGAAGTTGTTGTTGCTGGACGAGCCCATGGCCGGTGCGGGGCCGGTCGAATCCGAGCGGATCTTGAACCTGATCCTGAAGCTGCGCAGCCAGGTGGCCATTTTGTTGATCGAGCACGACATGGACGCGGTGTTCCGATTGGCCGACCGCATATCGGTGCTGGTCAACGGCGCGTTGGTCGCTACGGGCTCATCCGAGGCCATTCGGCACAACCCCCAGGTGATTGCCGCTTACCTGGGTGAGGAGCACGCATGAGCTTGTTGCAAGTGCGCGATGTGCAGGCCGCGTATGGCGAAAGCCAGGTTCTGTTTGGCATGGGCCTGAGCTTGATGCCGGGCGAGGTGATGGGTTTGCTGGGTCGCAACGGCATGGGCAAAACCACGCTGATCCGCAGCATTTTGGGGCTCAAGTCGGTCAAGTCTGGACAGGTGGTCTTTGATGGCCACGACATCACCAACCAAACGGCCGACCGGGTGGCGCGGCTGGGCTTGGCCGTGGTGCCCGAGGGGCGACAAGTCTTTCCCAATTTGTCGGTGGACGAGCACTTGACGGCTTTTGCCAGCAACCGCCACCAAAGCCGCACGCCCTGGACGCCTGCACGGGTTTATGAACTGTTTCCGCGCCTGGCCGAGCGTCGCGCCAACATGGGCTCGCAGTTGTCGGGCGGCGAGCAGCAAATGCTGGCCATTGGCCGTGCGTTGGTCACCAACCCGAGGCTGATGATTCTGGACGAGGCCACCGAAGGTCTGGCCCCGCTGATTCGCGAGGAGATCTGGCGTTGCCTGCGTTTGCTGCGCGAAGAAGGCCAGACCCTGATCGTGGTCGACAAATACGTCAACCGCCTGGTGGACATTGCCGACCACCATGTCATTGTTGAGCGCGGGCAAGTGGCGTGGGCAGGGGATTCTCAAGCGCTCAAGGATCAGCGTGAGCTGTGGACCCGTTATCTCGGTGTTTGAGCGTCAGAATTTTTTTGCCACCGACTTGATTGCCGCCAGCAGCCGCTGGCTGGCTGGGCTGAGGGTGCCCTTGCATCTGCGCGTGACACCCACATGCCGGACCCATGGGTTGCCTGTGGCTTGCAGAGGCTGCAGTTGGCCCGCGCGGACTTCCCAGTAAATCAATTCTTCCGGGATGAAGGTGAGTGCATCGCTTTGCATCACCATGGATTTCATCAGCACCGTGGAGGTGGTCTCGACTTGGGCGGTTGGCGGCTCCAGTCCATGCGCCACGAAATAATCGTCAAAAGCCAGGCGTTCCAGTTCGCGCTGTCGCGGCAGTACCCAAGGGTATGGGGTGAGCATCTCGGGCGTGACGACTTTATGCTGTGCCAAGGGGTGCCCGGCCCGGGCCACCACGGTGGCGTTTTCGGTCAACAGACGCTCATGGCTGAGGTCAGGGTCGGTGGCGCGAGCGGGCACCGATGACAAGGCAAAGTCCACTTCGCCTTGCTTGACCCAAGGCATCAGGGCTTCGTTCAAACCGTACAACACCGTCACCTTGATGTCCGGGTTGTCTTGGGTCAGAGCTTGCAGCGCCAAGGGCAACAAACGGGTGGCTTCGGTGGGCCCGCATCCCATCATCACATGGCCACGCTGAGCACCGCGCATGGCCTGGATTTCGCCCACCGCATTGCGCATTTCTGCCTCCATCACCTGGCCGTGTTGCATCAGGGCCTGGCCAAAGGGGGTGACGCTCACCCCGAAGCGTCCACGTTCCAGCAGGCGCACGCCCAGGGTTTTTTCAAGCGACTTGATGCTTTTGGACAAGGCGGGTTGGGAAATATCCAGCGACGCAGCGGCTTCGGTCATGTTGCCCAAACGGGCGGCCGCCAAGAAGAGTTGAACTTTTCGGTAATCCATAACCCATGGTAATGGAAATAGCATGACAGGTTGTAGGTCAAGGACTTGACCTTTGTTAACTTGAGGCCTGTCATCCCCCCTGAAGCCTGCCAAGGAGTTTTCATGCAACCGATCGTTTTGGAGAACCTGGTTCAACCGGACCGTGTTCATAAGAGTGTCTACACGGATCAAGCGCTGTTTGATCTGGAGATGGAACATATTTTCGAGAAAGCCTGGGTTTACTGCGGCCACGAATCGCAGGTCAAGGAGGTTGGTGATTACTTCACCATGCAGATCGGGCGTCAGCCCATGGTCATGGTGCGCGATGTGGACCGCAGTGTGCGCGTGCTCTACAACCGCTGCCCTCACCGGGGTGTGGAGTTGTGCGGCAACCAAAGCGGCAACACGGGCAAGGGTTTTGTGTGCTCGTACCATGCCTGGAGCTTTCACCTCAATGGCAAGGTCAAGGCCATCCCGCTGGTCAAAGGCTACGACGGCACCCGCATGCACACCGACGATGCCGATTGCAGCATGGTGCCTGCCGCCCGTGTGGACAGCTACCGTGGCTTTGTGTTTGCCAGCCTGTCCAAAGAAGGCCCGAGCTTGGTCGACTTTCTGGGCGAGGCAAAAATAGCGTTTGACGACATGTGTGACCGCTCGCCCGTGGGTGAGGTGGAAGCCGTGCCGGTGTGTCACCGTGTGGTGCAGCATTCGAACTGGAAGTTCTTCATGGAAAACCAGCTCGATGCCCTGCACCCCTCCGTCACGCACCAATCCACCGGGGTCTCGGCCCGCCGAGTGGAGCAGCGCCTCAAGAAAGACACAGGCTCGGCCCCCTTGTTTTTCCATTACCTGTCGACTTTTGCCTCCAGCTTTGACCAGTGGGATTCGGTGCAGACGGTCAACTTCAAATACGGCCATGGCATCTTGAAGGCCTATATGGGCCTGCGCCCTACCGACCCGGACACGGTCGAATACGAGGCCTTGATCAAACAGGCCTATGGCGAAGAAAAGGGCGAAGAGTACCTCTCGCGCAGCATTCACCATGTGCTGATTTACCCCTATTTGTCGGTGCAGTCGCCCTTGCAGCAGTTGCGCTGCCTGCGCCCGATGGCGCCCAACAAGACGCTGTCCGAGATCTGGCATTTCCGCCTCAAGGGTGTACCTGAGGCGATCTACGAGCGTTCGCTGTGGTACTTCAACCTGGTCAATTCACCCGCCACCATGATCAACGCCGATGACCTCGAAAACTGGACCAAGGGCCAGCTGGGGCTCGAATCCAAAGGTGGTGAATGGGTGAGCTTTCACCGCAATTACGGGGGCGACACCGAAAAAGACGGTGTGCTCTATTCGAACAACGGCACCAGTGAAGTGGTGATGCGCAACCAGTTCAAGGCCTGGGAGTCGTACATCCGCGCCGCCATTCAACCCACGGCCAAGGCCTGAACAGGAGACATGATTCATGCAACCCAAAGAAGTCAAAGAGGCCCTGGGCACGGGCGTGGTGATCGAAGCCATCCAGTCCATGTCGGGTGCCGAATCCATCGCACCCGACCACATGGGGCGTGGTCGCCTGCCCAGTCAGGGCTACATTCCCAAAGCCATCGCCGTGGATGCGGCCTTGCGTCGCCAGGTTGAAGAGTTGCTGTTCCATCAAGCGGCTTTGCTCGACAACAAGGCCTGGGGTGAATGGACCGAGTTGTTCACCGAAGAAGGCGTTTACTGGATGCCTTCGACCCCTTTGCAGACCGATTGGCGACGTGAGGCATCGATTTTTGCAGAGGATCGTTTGTTGATGGAAGTGCGCATGGGCCGGTTGCTGCACCCCAACGCCTGGTCACAAGCGGCCCAATGGGGCACCAATCACCTGGTAGGCAACATCGTGATTGAAGCGGCCACGCCCACCACGCTGGAGGTGTATTCGCGCTTTCAGATGATGGAAATGCGCCGTGATCAGGTGCGCCATTTTGGGGGCAGTTATCGGCACAGCCTCGTGCTGCAAGAGGGGGCCTGGAAGATCCAGTTGCAGCGGGTGGACATGACCAACGGCCAGGCCGCTTACGACTACGTGATCCAGGCCTGGGTGTAAACCTGCAAAAGGGGACACACCGCTGTGGAGACCTGCACCTGACTCAAGTCCGGGCGGTTTCTCGGCTGGCAATGACGCCGCCGCCCAGGCATACCTCGCCGTCATACAGAACGGCGCTTTGGCCGGGTGTGACGGCCCATTGGTCTTGTGCAAAGTTCAGTTCAAAGCCCAGTTCAGTGCCCACTTGACTTTCTACCATGGGCAGGGGGAGGTAGCTGCAGGCCGCATCGGCTTGTCGGTAACGCGTCTTGGCGGCGTAGGCCCCGGGTGCAGGGGGCTGGCCTGAGCACCAGCTCACATCGGTGGCTTGCAGCTGGGGCGACAGCAGCCAAGGGTGGTCGTGGCCTTGCACCACCCACAAGGTGTTGTTCGGGATGTCCTTGCGGGCCACAAACCAAGGTGTGTGCTCACCTGCGCCGCGCAAACCTTGGGCTTGCAGGGCTTTCATTTCAGCGCCTTTGGCCTTGATGCCGCCGATCCCTAAGCCCTGGCGTTGCCCCAAGGTGTAAAAACTCAGCCCCACATGCCGACCGATCGTGCGGCCAGACGGGTCTTTGATGGGGCCGGGTTCTTTGCTGATATAGCGGTTTAAAAACTCCCTGAAAGGGCGTTCGCCGATGAAGCAAATGCCCGTGGAGTCTTTCTTTTTGGCATTGGGCAGACCAATCTCTTCGGCGATGCGGCGCACTTCGGTCTTGTGCAACTCACCCACCGGAAACAGGGTTTTGGACAGCTGCGCCTGGTTCAGGCGGTGCAAAAAGTAGCTTTGATCTTTGCTGGGGTCCAGACCTTTGAGTAGTTCATGGCGGCCTGTAGTGGCGTTCAGTCGCACGCGGGCATAGTGGCCTGTGGCGATTTTTTCAGCACCCAGCCGCATGGCGTGGTCCAAAAACGACTTGAACTTGATCTCGGCGTTGCACAAGATGTCCGGGTTGGGCGTGCGTCCGGCCTGGTATTCACGCACAAACTCGGAAAAAACCCGGTCCTTGTAATCGGCTGCGAAGTTGACATGCTCGATCTCGATGCCCAGCACATCGGCCACGGCCGCTGCATCAACGAAGTCGACATTGGACGAGCAGTATTCGCTGTCATCGTCGTCTTCCCAGTTTTTCATGAAAATGCCGATCACCTCATGGCCTTGTTGCTTGAGCAGGTGAGCGGTGACAGCGGAATCGACGCCGCCGGACAAACCGACGACCACACGGGTGAGATGAGACATGCCGGCATTATCCCGTGAGCGGCCAAGGGCGGTGGCAGACGCGCATCAAGGGCCACAAATTTATAATGGCAGACTGGTCTTATTCTGATGCCCCTCCACTGCACTTGGTGCCCCCCCATTCGAACGGTCTTGCGTGACATCGCGCAGGGCTTGTTTCTTGTCACTCACAGTGGTTTGGCCATGGTGGGCTTGAGTGCGGCTGCGGTGGTGATGGCCCTGTGGTGGCACCCGCAAGGCCTGCACATGGCCGAAGAAGCCTTGTTCAATTGGCTGCGTGATCGCCAAGTGCTGATTACCTGGTTGCCTCAAAACACGGCCGATCGTGCCACGGCAGTCGATTTGAAAGACCTGCCTCGCTCGCAAGCGGCGGTGGCGATCTGGTTGGGGCAGAAATACAAAATTGCACCTGAGCCTTTGGCGGCCTTGGTGGCCGAGGCCCATGTCTTGGCCAAGCGTCATAAATTAGCCCCTCATTTGATTTTGGCAGTCATGGCGATCGAGTCCAACTTCCACCCTTATGTGCAAAGTCATGCAGGGGCGCAGGGCCTGATGCAGGTGATGACCACGATTCATGCCAAGCGCTACGAAGCCTATGGGGGAAAACTGGCCGCTTTCGACCCGATCACCAATTTGCGCGTGGGCGTGTCGGTGCTTGCCGATTCGATCAAACTCAAGGGCGGTTCTTTGGAAGATGGTTTGCGGTTTTATCTCGGTGGCGACGCTGTCACAGAAGATGGTGGTTATGTGGCCAAAGTCCAAGCTGAGCAGGCCCGTCTTGATCAAGTGGCTGCAGGTGTGAGCGTGCCCATTCAATGAGCTTGAGTTCATGAGTTTTGTGTCGCCGGAGTTCGGGCTTTTTTGCCTCTTGTTTTTGCCCGTTTATTGGGCATTGGCCAGCAGGCCAGGCTGGCAGCGGGGTTTGCTCATCCTGACGGGCTATGGCCTTTACGCGACGTGGGTGCCCAAGTTTGCCGTTTTTTTGTGCGTGTACAGCACCGCCATGTGGGCACTGGGCAGACGCATGCAAAGCGTGCCCGCCTGCCGTCGCCCCTTGTGGTTGGGATTGTGGCTGGCAGGTACTTTTTTGTTGTCGCTCAAATATTATGAATTTGTGCGTGAGACTTTTCAGGCCGTGTTGCAGGGCATGGGGTTTGACGCACTGTTGCCCGTGCTGGACGTGGTGGCCCCCGTGGGGGTTTCTTTTTTCACTTTTCAGGCCGTCACTTACTTGGTGATGGTCGGGCGTCAGCCGAGATTGGCCCGCTCATGGGCCGATGTGCTGCTGTTTTTGAGTTTTTGGCCCACTTTGTTTGCGGGCCCCATTTTGCGAGCCGATCATTTTTTCGACCAAATCGACGATCGCGATCCTCAAACTCGGGTGGGCCATCCCAAACAAGCCTGGTTGGCCTTCTACCTCATCAGTTTGGGTTTGGTGCAAAAAGTGGTGTTGGCCTCATATTTGTCAGCCCAGTGGGTCGATCCGGTTTACAAATTTCCCGAGCAATTCAGCAGCTTGGCTTTGATGGCCGCCATGCTGGGTTACAGCCTGCAAATTTTTCTCGATTTTGCAGGCTACACATCGATCGTGACTGGCCTGGCCTTGTTGTTGGGCTTCACTTTGCCCGTGAATTTCAGGCAACCCTATCTGGCGCGGAATTTGTCGGATTTCTGGTCCCGCTGGCATGTGTCTTTGTCCAGTTTTATCCGCGATTACATCTACATTCCCCTGGGGGGCAATCGCCGTGGCTTTGGCCGAACCCAGCTCAACGTGTTGTTGGGCATGCTCATCAGTGGTTTGTGGCACGGGGCCAATTGGACCTTTGTGGTGTGGGGACTGTTGCATGGCTTGGGGGTCGTGGTGGTGAACGGGGCTCAGCGCCTGGGCATGCCTGTTTGGCCTCGTTGGGCCGCACAAATGATGACTTTTGTGTTTGTCAGCTTGGCTTGGGTCTTTTTCAGGGCAGACTCGGTGCCTCAGGCTTTACAAATGCTGCAGGGCTTGTTTTTCAACGCCAAAGGCTTTTGGGCAGACGACATCCCACAGGCCTGGAGCCTGGTGTTGATCGCGCTGTGTGTGGCCGGGCTCAGCCCATGGGCCGCTCAATGGGAACACAAGGCAACGGTGCATTTGGCACGGTTGCCCCTCTGGGGGGGCGTGTTGGTGTTGGCACTCTTGCTTTGCTTGGTGCTGTTTTATGGGCCCGAAGGGGTGCCCAATTTCATTTATTACCGGTTTTGAGATGGCCCATCGTTTGTCTGCACGTCAATTGAGCTGGATGCTTCCCGCGGTCGCCCTGATGGTGACGCTTTGCTGGCTCACCTCGCTTGAAAGGTATTTGGGGGTGAGGTACCACGTCAGCTTGGAAGCTGCGCTGCCTGAGGCGCTGTCCAATGCCTTGTTTGCTCCCTCGCGTTGGCTCGATGACCGGGTGCGGGCCGGTGGTTCGAGGCCTTTGTTTCGCTTGGCATGGCCATCTTCCGACGAGGACCCGGCACAAACACCTGTTGTGTCCCGGACTCCTCAGCCGCCACAGTTACAAGACTTGCCCTCGCCTTTGCCCAAAGGGCAGTTTTTGCCCAGCTTGGCGCAGCAAAAACTCAAGCCCGGTGTACAGCGCATTTTGCTGGCCGGAGATTCCATGATGCAGGGTGTGGCCCCCTTGCTCATGCGTGATCTGGCCCGCTTGCACCCCGATTGGGAAGTGCATGACCTGAGTCGTCAAAGTACTGGCCTGACCGTCAGGCGGTATTTCGATTGGCCTCAACGCATCGTGGAAGAAATGGACGCCAAAAGTCTGAACTTGGTGGTGGTGTTTTTGGGGCCCAATGACCCTTGGGACATGGTGGTGGACGGCCAGCGTCACGGGTTTCCCTCTCCGGGCTGGGCGCTGAACTATGCTTTGCGCGTGGATGAGGTGGTGGCCGCAGCGGTTGAGCGCCAAGTCCGGGTGATTTGGATGGGTTTGCCCTCGATGCGAGAGGGGCGAGTGCGCGATGGCGCAGTGTTGCAAAACCACATTTTTCATGCTCGCGCTCAAAATTGGGGCACCGATTACCTGGCCACTGAGCCTCTCATCGGCGTGCTGTCTGAGCCATTTCAAAAATTCAAATTGGGCGCAGACGGTCAGCCCATGAACCTGAGGGCAGAAGACGGTATTCACATGACGCCCTCTGCCTTGCGCTTGGTCAAGCAAGCCTTGCTCGAACACATCCAAAAGGCGGCGCAGCCATGAAAAAGTCTTGGCTTGGAGGCTTGTTGACCCCTGTGGCGCTGCTTTTTTGGAGCCATGCTTTGGTGGCGCAAACACTGCCTTCAGTGCGTGCCGATGTGCAGCAAACCATCTTGCCCGTTCAAGCACGCCGTGATGCGCCTGATTTGCAATGCTCTCAGCGAGCGGCCCCACCTCGTGGCAAAGCGCCTCGTGAGATGGACCCTCAAGAAGTCCCCGATGAGGTGGACGTTCAAACCCAGTTGAAGCAGTTTCACGATGTTTTGTCCAACGGCCCATTGGCCGAGGGGCGTGCCCAAAAGCGCCCTTTGTGGCAAGCCCAGTCGGGCCAGCCTTTGCGTGTGGGCATATGGGGCGACAGTCATTTGGCAGCTGCTTTTTGGAGCCAAGAATGGGCACGTTTGTCTCAGTTGCCCCCCGAAGCTGTGAGCAGCCGTTTTTTGCCAGCCAGCATGAACCGGCCCGGTGTGCGCTTGCCCTTGCGCAAAAGCTGTGTGGGGCCGGGTTGGCAGTATGAGCCGGCGCATGCCGTGCCCGCAGGTGCCAGTGAACCTGGGCCTGGTTTGGTCAATTTGTGGACACCAGGCCAAGATGCGTGGCTGTCGCTGGACGTGCGCAATCTCTCGGCTCAAGCGGACAAGTCTCAGTTGCGCTTGTTGTATCAGCAAACCCGGGATCCGATCAGTTTGGCCATTCGCATCGATGGGGGTGAGGCGAAACGTGTGGATTTGCTGGGCCGCGAGGGCCCCGCTGTGCTGGATTTTGTGGGCGACGACGCGATGTCCACCATTGAGCTGCGCGTGCTTGAAGGACCGTTCAGGCTGAATGGTCTGGAGCTGCCCCTGCCCGTGGAAACCCGTTTGCAACTCGATGTGTTTGGTTACCCGGGGGCCACTGTGGCTGGCTGGCGTCAGTTGCAAACAACGGCGATGGCACCGTGGTGGGGCGCCTCCTCTTACGATGTGGTGGTCATGGCCTTTGGCACCAATGAGGGCAATGTGCAACCCTTCGATGCAGCGGCCTACACCCAGAGCTTGCGCTCATCGGTCGCTGCTTGGCGACAACTCTTTCCTCAGGCCGCCTGCTTGTTGGTGGCACCAGGGGATCGGGGCATTTTGGTGCGGCGGTCTCAAAAAAACCGATCTGGTGCAGTTCAAGGCACCAAGCCTGCGCCTGCAAAATTGCCAGATCTTCTCAAATTTACCCGGGTTCACGCTGAAATTGGGCGCATCCAAAAGCAGGTGGCCCAAGCCCATGGGTGCTATTTTTGGAGCATGCTCAGTGCCATGGGAGGGGCTGGCGGGTCTTACCGATGGGCCCAGCAAAACCCCGCCTGGATGGCCAAGGATTTGATCCATTTCACGGTGCCGGGCTACCAGCGCTTGGCCCAATCCATGGCCCAGGATTTGGGCTGGAATGCGTCTGTTTTTGCACCCAAGTAGCGATTGGCTCAGCCCGAATTCATGCCTTCAGGTGCGGCAAGCCTTTGACCGCCGGGTCGGTGTAAATGACCCCGAGTGGATAGCGTTGCCCGGCCAGATGGTCTTCTATGCATTGCAAAACCAGGGGACTGCGGTGACGGGATGCGCTGGCCCTGATTTCCTCGGGCGTCATCCACAGGGTGCGTTCAATGCCTTCATCAAGTTGTCGCCCTTCTTGCAAGTCACCCAATTCACCACAAAACGCCATGCGAACATAAGTCACGTCCTCTGACGTGGCCGGGCGATGAAAACGGGAGAGGTAAATACCCACTAAAGCCGTGGGGTTAAAAAGGTGCGCAGTCTCCTCCAAAGTCTCTCGAGCGCATGCCTCAGCGGGTGATTCCCCGGGGTCCAAATGGCCTGCGGGGTTGTTCAGTCGCAAGCCCTCTTGGGTCTGTTCTTCGATCAGCAAGTAGCGGCCTTCTTTTTCAATGATGGCGGCGACGGTGACATTGGGTTTCCAGCGTGTATCCATCTTTTGGATTATCAATGTTGGTGCGTCAGTTTGTGTGATGCGGGTTCTTTTGTCAGCAAACGGCAGGCCTGTTCGTGTTTAATATCAGAACTTGCTGATATTTGAATGTTCATGCTGCGACATGTGTTGCGCGCTTCTGGACTGAGTCAGTTCAGGTGGACATCGGTTAAGCTGGAATAATTGATTATTTTTTGTGGATTGAGCGAGGAGACAAACATGCAAACTGGCGATACAGCCCCAACGCCTCAGCGCATTGGCGTGCCGCGAGAGATTTTTCCCGGTGAAAAACGGGTGGCCACAGTCCCCGATGCCGTGACCAAACTGGTCAAGCTCGGCTTTGCCGTGGTGGTCGAGCAGGGCGCTGGCGAGCTGGCCGACCTGTCCGACGCGGCTTTTGTGGAAGCTGGCGCGAGCATTGCCCCCAACGCGGCGGCGCTGTGGAGCGGCAGCGACATCGTCTTTAAAGTCCGTGCCCCTACGCCCGACGAAGTGGCGCTGATGCACGAAGGCCAGACCCTGATTGGCTTCTTGTGGCCTGCGCAAAACCCCGATTTGATGCAGCAGCTGGCGGCCAAAAAGGTCACCGCTCTGTCGATTGACGCACTGCCCCGCACATTGAGCCGCGCCCAGAAGATGGACGCGCTGACCTCGATGGCTGGCGTCAGTGGCTACCGCGCGGTGGTGGAGTCGGCCAATGCCTTTGGCCGCTTCTTCAACGGCCAGATCACGGCTGCAGGCAAAGTGCCCCCTGCCAAAGTGTTCATCGCAGGTGCCGGTGTGGCAGGTTTGGCCGCCATTGGCGCGGCCGCCAGCCTGGGCGCCATCGTGCGTGCCAACGACACCCGTGCCGAAGTGGCCGACCAGGTCGTGTCGCTCGGCGGTGAATTCGTCAAGGTGGATTACGAAGAAGAAGGCTCGGGCGGCGGCGGTTACGCCAAAGTCATGAGCGAAGGCTTCCAGGCCGCGCAGCGTGAGATGTACGCCAAGCAAGCTAAAGAGTGCGACATCATCATCACCACCGCGCTCATTCCCGGTAAACCCGCGCCCAAGCTGATCACCGCCGAGATGGTGCAAAGCATGAAGCCCGGCAGCGTGATCGTGGACATGGCCGCCGAGCAAGGCGGCAACTGCGAGTTGACCGAACCCGGCAAGGCGGTGGTCAAGCACGGCGTGACCATCGTCGGTTACACCGATCTGGCTTCGCGCATGGCGCGTCAGTCGTCCACGCTGTACGGCACCAACTTGTTCCGCCTGACCGAAGAGCTGTGCAAGACCAAAGACGGCGTGATCAACGTCAACATGGAAGACGACGCGATTCGGGGCCTGACGGTCATCAAGGACGGTGAAATCACCTGGCCTGCGCCGCCTTTGGTGGTGGCCCCCAAGCCTGCACCCAAGCCTGCCGCAGCCCCTGCCGCCAAAAAAGGCCACGGCCACGGCGAGCCGTCTGGCCCCATGCCCGTGGGTCAGTTGCTCATCGTGTCGGCGGTGGCCGCTGTGTTGCTGGTGCTGGTGGGGGCGTATGCGCCAGCTGCTTTCCTGTCGCACTTCACCGTGTTTGTGCTGGCCTGTTTTGTGGGCTACATGGTGGTCTGGAACGTCAAGCCCGCGCTGCACACCCCGCTCATGAGTGTGACCAACGCGATCAGCTCCATCATCGCCATCGGTGCGCTGGTTCAGATTTCGCCCATGGCCGCAGCCGGACGCCCCAACACCCTGATCGGCATCCTGGCCGCTTTGGCATTGGTGCTCACCGCCATCAACATGTTTGGCGGCTTTGCCGTCACCCAGCGCATGCTGGCCATGTTCCGAAAGTAAAAACTTTGGGGACAGATCTTCAGCTCTGTCCCCAACTGATTAAAGAGACACTCATGAACTCAAGTCTGGCCACGGTCGCCTACATCGGCGCGACCATTCTTTTCATCCTCAGCCTGGGTGGTTTGTCCAACCAGGAAACCGCACGGCGCGGCAACCTCTACGGCATGATCGGCATGAGCCTGGCCGTGCTGGCCACCATCTTTGGTCCGCAAGTCACAGCCGAAGGCATTCCCATGATCGTGGGCTCGGTGCTGGTGGGCGCGCTCATCGGTCTGTACGCTGCGCGCAAAGTGCAGATGACCCAAATGCCCGAACTCGTGGCGCTCATGCACAGCATGGTCGGCATGGCCGCGGCGCTGGTCGGTTACGCCACCTATGTGGACCCAGAAGCCTCCAAGAATTTGGACAGCGCGGCGCACGCCATCCACGCGGGTGAAATCTACATCGGCATCTTCATCGGCGCGGTGACCTTCTCCGGCTCGGTGGCGGCGTTTGGCAAGTTGTCCGGCCGCATTGGCGGCAGCCCCTTGTTGCTGCCTGGTCGCCACTGGCTCAACCTGGTGGGTTTGATTGCGGTCATTTACTTTGGCCGTGAGTTTATGAACGCCCACACCGTGCAAGACGGCATGGTGCCCTTGGTCATCATGACCGTCATCGCCTTGCTGTTCGGCATCCACATGGTCATGGCCATTGGCGGCGCCGACATGCCGGTGGTGGTGTCCATGCTCAACAGCTACTCTGGCTGGGCCGCAGCGGCCACGGGCTTCATGCTCTCCAACGACTTGCTGATCGTGATCGGCGCCTTGGTGGGCTCCAGCGGTGCGATCTTGTCCTACATCATGTGCAACGCCATGAACCGCAGCTTCATCAGCGTGATCGCCGGGGGCTTTGGCACCACGGCCGCCGCGCCCAAGCCCACGGGCGAAGCAGCCGAGCCGCAAGGTGAGGTCAGCCCCATCTTGGCGGCCGAGACCGCCGAGTTGCTGCGCGACGCGAAAAACGTGATCGTGGTGCCCGGCTACGGCATGGCCGTGGCCCAAGCCCAGCACACGGTGTTTGAAATCACCAAGACACTGCGCGACAAAGGTGTGAACGTGCGCTTTGGCATCCACCCCGTGGCGGGCCGCATGCCCGGCCACATGAACGTTTTGTTGGCCGAGGCCAAAGTGCCTTACGACATCGTGTTCGAGATGGACGAACTCAACGACGACTTCCCGGACACCGATGTGGCCATCGTGATTGGTGCCAACGACATCGTGAACCCCGCCGCGCAAGACGACCCCACCAGCCCGATCGCCGGCATGCCGGTGCTCGAAGTCTGGAAGGCCCGCACCAGCATCGTCATGAAGCGTTCCATGGCCAGCGGCTACGCCGGTGTGGACAACCCCCTCTTCTACAAAGACAACAACCGCATGTTGTTTGGCGATGCCAAGAAGATGCTGGACGAGGTCTTGCTGGCTTTGAAGGCTTGAGGTATTCGACGGACTGAACCAAGGGGCCCTGTGGCCCCTTTTTTGATGGACTTGAGGATTGGAAAAACAGGGTGTGAATCGTTTGTTTGATCAGGTGATTCAATGAATGTGTGTATTTTTGAATCATAAAATTGGCGGTTGTTGACTCGGACTGACGCGTCGCCTTCGACTGACCTTTTTGAATGGAAACCTGATTCATGTTTCATCATCCTGTGACACTGCGTGCTTCAGCCGCAGCTTTCTTTTCCCTGACCGACAGTGGGCTCAATGGGTGGTGGCGCTACACCTTGGGTGTGGCCCTGGTTTTGCTGGTTGGCATGTTGGGCGGCGGCTTGGTGCATTGGATGGTCGCTAGCCTGCCCTTGGGGAGTGCGCGTGAATATTTGGCCGCCAACGCCAGCCTGATGACGTTGTTGCTGGTGGTGTTGATCGTTCATGGTTTTTTGCACCGCAGGCCTTGGCGTGCATTGGTGACCACCCGCAAGACGATCGCATGGGGCAGGGTTTTTCAGGGGGCTGCCGTGTGGGGGGTGATCATGCTTGCGACGGTGTCGCTTGAAAGCGCGCTGTACCCTGGGCGTTATGTTTGGAGTTTGGAGTTTCAAAGCTGGTTCTTTTTCCTGTTGCTGGCGCTGCTCTTGACGCCGCTGCAGTGTGCTGCGGAGGAGTTGTTTTTCAGGGGCTATTTTCTGCAGGCCATGGGACGCATTTTTCGCCATCCCTTTGTGCCCGCTGTGCTGAGCAGCCTTTTGTTCACAGCCCCCCACTTGTTCAACCCTGAAGCGGCGGCGCATGGCTTGGGCATCTTGGCAGTCACTTACTTCACCATGGGTTTCTTGCTTGCGCTTTTGGTTTTGCGAGATGCTGGTCTTGAGCTGGCCATTGGCCTGCACACGGCCAACAACTTTTTTCTGGTGATGTGCTTTGGCTACAAAGACTCACCTTTGCCCGCCTCGGCCATCTTCACTTCAGCGACTTACGATCCGGTCTTTTCTTTGGCGTCCGTTGTGGTGGGCGGCTTGATTTTTTATGCTTGGTTCTTTCGCCGTGTAAAGGACTAGGTCCATTGGACGCAGTCTTGGGGCTGTGTACTCGGGAAATCCAGTATTTTCCAGAGTCAGTTTGTCGTCAGTTGTGGGTTAGACTGAAATGCAGGAGAACACCACATGAACGCGAATCCGATTTGGCTCAAGAGTTACCCCGAAGGCGTCCCAGCCGATATTGATCCGACCCAATACACCTCCTTGGTCGGTTTGCTTGAAGAGAGTTTTGCCAAATACGCCGACCGTTGCGCCTACAGTTTTATGGGCAAGGACATGAGCTTTGCGCAGACCGATCAAGACAGTCTGGCCATGGGGGCGTACTTGCAGTCTTTGGGTCTGAGCAAGGGTGATCGCGTCGCCATCATGATGCCCAATGTGCCTCAGTATCCGGTGGCTGTGGCGGCCGTTTTGCGTGCGGGTTTTGTGGTGGTCAATGTGAATCCTTTGTACACCGCCCGAGAGTTGGAGCATCAGCTCAAGGACTCAGGTGCCAAAGCGATTGTGATCATTGAAAACTTTGCCGCAACGCTGGAAAAATGCATTGCTCAAACGCCTGTGCAGCATGTGGTGTTGGCGGCCATGGGTGACCGTTTGGGCTTGCTCAAAGGCAGCTTGGTCAATTACGTGGTGCGCAATGTCAAAAAAATGGTGCCCGCGTTTCACTTGCCACAAGCCGTTCGTTTCAACGATGCCTTGAGCAAGGGGCGGCAGCAGGCTTTTCGCAAACCCGAATTGTCGGCCGACGACATTGCGGTGTTGCAGTACACCGGTGGCACCACAGGCGTGTCCAAAGGGGCCGTGCTGTTGCACCGCAACGTCTTGGCCAATGTGTTGCAGTCTGAAGCTTGGAACGAGCCCGTCATGAAGCGCATTCCCGCCGGTCAGCAACCCACTTCGGTGTGTGCTTTGCCGCTGTACCACATCTTCGCCTTCACGGTGAACATGATGCTGGGCCTGCGCATGGGCGGCAAAACCATCTTGATCCCCAACCCGCGTGACTTGCCTGCGGTCCTCAAAGAGTTGTCCAAGCACACCTTCCACAGCTTTCCGGCGGTGAACACCTTGTTCAATGGACTGGCCAACCACCCGGACTTCGGCACGGTGGATTGGTCCAATTTGAAGGTGTCTTTGGGGGGGGGCACGGCCGTGACGCCCAACGTGGCCAAGCTCTGGCTGGAAAAAACAGGCTGCCCGATCTGTGAAGGTTATGGCTTGTCCGAAACCAGCCCGTCGGCCAGCTGCAACCCGACCACCAGCACCGAATTCACAGGCACCATCGGTGTGCCCATCCCCGGCACCTGGATGAAGCTGCTCGACGACGATGGCAACGAAGTCACCGCCCCCGGCACGCCTGGCGAGATCGCCATCAAGGGGCCGCAGGTCATGGCCGGTTACTGGCAACGCCCTGACGAAACCGCCAAGGTCATGACTGCCGATGGTTATTTCAAATCGGGTGATGTGGGCACGGTGGACGAGCGTGGCTACTTCAAAATCGTGGACCGCAAGAAAGACATGATTTTGGTCAGCGGCTTCAACGTCTACCCCAACGAGGTCGAAGAAGTGGCCTCGGCTTGCCCGGGCGTGCTCGAATGCGCGGCTATCGGTGTACCCGACGAAAAAACTGGCGAGACCGTGAAGCTGGTGGTGGTCAAGAAAGACCCGGCCTTGACCGAGGCGCAGATCATCGCTTATTGCCGCGAGAACATGACCGCATACAAGCAGCCCCGCGTGATCGAATTCCGCGACGAATTGCCCAAAACGCCCGTGGGTAAAATTTTGCGGCGCGAATTGCGCAGCAAGGTCTGATCGCGCAGCTGCTGGGCTGAAGCCCTGGGCACAGACCTGCGGCCACCTGTTTTAAGGTGGCCGTTTTCTTTTTTGAAACACAGAACAAGGATGATCCATGGCAGTGATCGGTATCATGAGCGCCATGCACGAAGAACTGGCTGCCGTCTTGGCTGCCATGCCCGACGAGCAAGGTGTGCAGGTGGCCGGGCGAGACTTTTGGGTGGGCCATTGGCAAGGCCACTCGGTGGTGGCGGTGCTCTCGCGCATCGGCAAGGTGGCCGCAGCCACCACAGCCACGGTGCTGCTGGAGCGATTTGGCGTCGACACCTTGGTCTTTACGGGTGTGGCGGGTGGGCTTGGCTCCGGGGTTCGGGTGGGCGATGTGGTGGTGGCCGATGGCTTGGTGCAGCACGACATGGACGCATCACCGTTGTTCCCACGCCATGAGGTGCCCCTGTATGGCCGTGCCCGTTTTGCGGCCGATGTCGACTTGGCTCTCCAACTGGCACAAGCGAGCGAGCAGGTGTTGGCCGACGCTGCCTTGCACTTGGGCACAGACACCTTGACCGAGTTTCAATTGAATGCGCCTCGGGTGCATCGGGGCCTGATCCTCAGTGGTGACCGTTTTGTTTCGACTTCGGCCGAAAGCCACGCGTTGCGGCAGGCCTTGCCCGAGGCCTTGGCAGTGGAGATGGAGGGCGCGGCGGTGGCGCAGGTGTGCCACGATTACGGCGTGCCCTTTGCGGCGGTGCGCACCATCTCGGACCGGGCGGATGACACGGCGCACACCGATTTCCAGCGCTTCATCCGAGAGGTGGCCAGCCGTTACAGCTTGGCGATTTTGTCCCAGTGGCTGACAGGTCGCCAGCCCGCTTGAGCAGGCCTTATTTGAGCCAACCCCGGCGGCGGAAATACCACATGGGCACCACGGCGCTGGCGGCCATCAGCGCCAGGGCGTAGGGGTAGCCCCATTTTTGCGACAGCTCGGGCATGTACTGGAAGTTCATGCCGTACAAGCTGGCGATCAAGGTGGGTGGCAGCAAGGCCACGCTGGCCACCGAGAAAATCTTGATGATCTTGTTCTGGTTGATGTTGATGAAGCCGACGGTGGCATCCATCAAGAAGTTGATCTTGTCGAACAAAAAGGCCGTGTGCGAGTCGAGCGAGTCGATGTCGCGCAGAATTTGGCGGGCTTCTTCGAATTGCTCGGCGTTGAGCATTTTGGAGCGCATCATGAAGCTCACGGCGCGGCGGGTGTCCATCACATTGCGTCGGATGCGGCCGTTCAAGTCTTCCTGCCGTGCAATCGCGCCCAAGACCTCACCGGCCATGGCGTCTGTCACATCGCCTGACAACACTTTTTTGCCAGCGATTTCCAACTGGTCATAAATGCCTTCAAGCGTGTCCGCTGAGTATTCGGCGTCGGCATCAAACAATTTCAGCAGCACTTCCTTGGCGTCTTCAATCAGGCCAGGTGCGCGGCGTGCACGCATGCGCAGCAGGCGAAACACCGGCACATCTTCGTCGTGGATGGAAAACAGCACGCCTTGGCTTTTCAGCTCGGCGTTGTGCTGGTTCAGGATAAAGGCGCAGCGCACCGTGCGCGGCTCGTCTTCGTCGGCGATCAAAAAGTCAGATCGGATGTGCAGCTCGCCGTTGTCTTCTTCGTAAAAACGGGCCGATTCCTCGATGTCTTCGTCCATCGCGTCTTCCGGGATGGACAGGCCGAAGTACTGCTTGATCCAGCGTTTTTCTTCGAGCGTGGGCGACTCCAGGTCGACCCAGATGGGTTGGAAGCGCGAGAGTTCTTCCAATGACTCGATCTCTTCCTGAAAGAGGCGGCCATTGGCGAGTGTGAAGATGTTGAGCATGGCGAATCCGAAAAGTGGCCAGGTGCCAAAAGTTCAAAGGGGCGGCGAAGGGGGTTTTCAGCAGCTTTCGAACGATGGGCAGGGTGCTCAGCGCGTTCGAAAGCTACCGACTCGGGGTAGTTTCCACGGCAGTGGGTCTCCAGAATGAATCGGCGGATTATCGCACCGGATGATGGGGTGCTGGATTCAAAAAAGTCACGATTTCCTCCGCTCGGGCCGAGACGTCCGCCCGGCCCAAGGCCATGAGTGCACCCACAAATTCCGGTTCAAACAGCAAGTAACTGGCCAATGCCGCTCCGCTGCCCTGAAGTGCCCCCAAGCCTTGCAGCACCCGAAGAATGGGTTTGGGCAGGGTGTGAGCAAACTTTTGGGCCAAGGCGTCCAGTGAGGCACTGGGTTGCAGGGTCAAAACATCGACCGCACGCAGGGGCAGTTGTGCCCTTAAGGCGTCGGGTAAAACGCGCAGCGTCCGGTTGATGTGGGTGATTTGCTCCACATCGGCTTCCAGGGTGTCATGGAACACACTCGCCATGGCATGCCCTGCGATGGTGCCCAGCGACGGGCGGCCAGCACTTCGGGGCGCCATCTCTGGCCCTGCCTTTTGGGGCTGGCTCACACCGATGGCCAAAATACGGTCAGCGCCCAGATGCACGGCCGCCGACAAAGGTGAAATCTGGCGCATGGAGCCATCCCCAAAAAATTCCATACCGCCGTCCACCCACAGCGGGGTGGACGGAAAGATGAAAGGAATGGCGCTTGATGCCATCAGGTGCTCGATGGTGATGGGCTGCTGCTCGGCCCGCCTTCCAGGACGACTCCACGGGATGGGTTGGCCATCGCGGGTTTGGCAAAAAGTCCAGTGTACCCCGCTGGAATAGCTCGAAGCTGTGACGGCCAAGGCTTGCAACACCCCTTTTTGCAAGGCTTGATCGATCCGCTCCAATGCAATCGCCCTGTGCAAGGTGTTCACCAAGGCCAGGCTGTCCATGGCAGCGGCATGTTCGCGTGCCGAACTGAGCAGGCCCAGCGCTGTTGCCCAACGGCTGAGTTTGTCCAAAGGGGTCTGGGGCAAGTGGTAAACGTCGCTGGTTCGAATATGGGCCCAAAAATTCGCCAAATCGTTCAGACCGGCCAGGCCATCCATGGCCTTGCTGGCCAGAAATGTGGCGTTCAAGGCCCCAGCCGATGTCCCCGCCAAGACCTGAAACGGAAACCGTTGAAGGTGGGCTTCTTGACGGTCCAGCAGTTGGCCTATCGCCTGCAGAGCACCTGCTTGGTAAGCCGTGCGTGCGCCACCCCCCATCAGCACCAGGCCATTGACATGGGCTGAAATCCGTGGGTCTGGACGTGTGGGTGCTCGATCGGCGTGCGACGAAGCTGAGTGGGCGGTCAGGTTGTCAATGGGCATGGCAACAGGGGTGAGTGAACAAGGCTGCAAAAGGCTGTCAAGGCCGGGGGGAAGATGGGTGTTAGATTCAGAGGATTAACCGGCATTGTTTCATGACCCCCCACCTGACCCCACGGCGCGAGCGCTGGTTGCTCTTGACGCTGGCTGGCATCCAGTTCACCCACATTCTCGATTTCATGATCATGATGCCGATGGGGCCGCAGTTCACGGCCTTGTTTGGCATCAGCAATGCCCAATTTGGTTTGCTGGTTTCTGCCTACACCTTGTCGGCAGGCTTTTCTGGCCTGATGGCGTCGACCTACATTGACCGCTTCAGCCGCAAGCGCTTGATGTTGACCATGTACACCTTGTTTGGATTGGCCACACTGTCTTGCGGCCTGGCCCCCGACTACGTTTGGCTGATGGTGGCGCGTGTGGCTGCGGGTTTGTTTGGTGGGGTGTTGTCGGCGCTGTCACAGACCGTGGTGGCCGATGTGATTCCTTTTGAGCGCCGTGGGCGTGCCATGAGCGTGGTGATGACCTCATTTTCTGTGTCGACCGTGGCAGGTGTTCCTCTGGGCCTGTTTCTGGCGACACACTTGAGTTGGCACGCCCCCTTTTTCGGGATTGCCTTGTTGGTGGGCTTGTTGGCGTTGGCGGCATGGCAAAGCTTGCCCCGATTGGATGCCCACTTGCATCACCCAGAGCGCGTGAGTGTGTGGCGTGGCATCGGCCAGGTCCTGGCGCATCCCAATCACCTCAAGGCTTTTGGCGTGTCGGGCCTCATGATGTTTGCCGGTTTTACGGTCATCCCCTACATCACGATTTATCTGCAGTCCAATGCGGGCATGCAAAGCCACGAAGTGCCTTGGATTTACCTGTGTGGTGGCACGGTCACCTTGCTCAGTGCCCGGTATTTCGGACGCCTGACAGATCGGGTGGGCAAGGTGAAAGTGTTTCAACGCTTGGCTTTGGCGGTGACGCTGCCCCTGATGGCCACAACCGTCTCTCAGGGCTTGCCGCTTTGGGGTTTGTTGGCCATCTCCACGGGCTTGTTTGCCATGATGAGTGGCCGCATGATTCCGGGCATGGCCATGATCTCTTCGGCTGTTGAGCCACGCTTGCGCGGGACCTTCATGACCCTCAACTCAGCGGTTCAATCGGCCTCTATGGGCTTGGCGGCACTGGTGGGGGGGCTGATCATCGGCCGTGATGAACTGGGTCAGCTCACCGGGTATTGGATGGCAGGTTTGTTGGGTGTATTGGCCAGCTTGATGAGTGCCTGGCTGGCAGGGCACTTGCGCTTGCACGAGAGTCAAGCCAGAGCCATGGTGTGAGCTGTTGGTGGCCAGCAGTGGGCCCAGATGAGGCGCAGGACAAAGGGCTTGATGAAGAAACGAGCGTGTCGTTTCAAGTAGAACGATAGCACCAAAAAGGGGTTTTGGGCGCATTGCCAGCGGCCGTTACAGGTTTAGTTTTCAGGCTGTTGCATTTCATTTCAGGGCGGCGCATAGTGAAGTCGAACCACCCGAAAAAGTGGTTCTGAAGCCCTGCTTCAATGGGGTTTTTTCTATCCTGAATCTATGGAGGCGACGACTATGAATTTAACCATCAGCGGACACCATCTGGACGTGACCCCTGCGCTGCGTCAGTACGTCACAGGCAAACTCGACCGCATCACCCGGCATTTCGATCAGGTGGTCGACGTCAAAGTGCTGCTGAGCATTGAGAATCAGAAAGAAAAAGAAAAACGCCAACGTGCCGAATGCAATATTCACGTCAAAGGCAACGACTTGTTTGCTGAAAGTGCGCACGAAGATCTTTATGCAGCCGTTGATGAATTGGTGGACAAGTTGGATCGACAGGTGGTCAAGCACAAGGACCGCATCACGGAGCATCACCACAGCGCACCCAAGCGCATGATGTAAGCGAAGTTGGAGCCAACAGGGGCCGCAGCAAGCGGCCCTTTTTTGTTTTTGGGCCCCCACTTTGGCCTGAATAGTCCAACTCAGACACTGCGGCGACACGTGGTATCCCGACCCTCAGGGCTGAACAGGTGCATAATCCGGCCTCGACCATGAATCGCCTTTCCTCCATATTGCCTGTTGCCCAAGTTCTTGTCGGGGTGGAAGCCACCAGCAAGAAACGTGCATTTGAAGAAGCCGGACTTCTCTTTGAGAACCTGCATGGATTGTCTCGTGCACTGGTGACCGACAGCTTGTTTGCTCGTGAACGGCTTGGTTCGACGGGTTTGGGTCACGGTGTCGCCATTCCTCACGGTCGAATCAAGGGGCTGAAGTCGCCCATGGCGGCCGTGTTCCGTTTGGCCCAGCCCATTGGCTTTGACGCGCCAGACGAGCAGCCTGTTAATTTGTTGATTTTTTTGTTGGTCCCAGAAGCGGCGACCCAAAAACACCTCGAAATTCTGTCTGAAATCGCCGAATTGCTCAGCGACACTGTCTTGCGTGAAAACATCAAGAACAGTTCAGCCCAAGAGGGCTTGCACCAGTTGATAGCCCAGTGGCGTTCAGCGCAAACCGTCTGAAGCGCCAACCCCCAGGGAGATTGCTGCGATGAAGCCATCCGTCATCAGTGCCGATGTTCTGTTTGAAGATCACCGGGGAAAGTTGAAATGGCAATGGCTGGCGGGACTGGGCGCTTCAGAGCGTCGGTTTGACGATGTGGCCGTTCGAGAAGCCCGATCTGGTGCCGATCTGGTGGGTTATCTCAATTACATCCATCCCTACAGGGTGCAGATCTTGGGGCCGCGTGAGGTGGCCTACCTGACAAACTCCACCCCTGAAGATTGCGCCCGACGCATTGCCCGTATTGTGACCTTGGAGCCCCCTGTCTTGGTGTTGGCCGATGGACAGTCAGCGCCTGAGGCCTTGCTGTCCATGTGCGAGCGGGCTCAAATTCCCATGTTCTCGACCGACCAGTCATCGGCGTTCGTGATCGATGTTCTTCGGGCTTATTTGTCCAAGCATTTTGCCGATCGCACCACCATGCACGGTGTGTTCATGGACATTTTGGGCATGGGTGTGCTCATCACCGGCGAGTCCGGTTTGGGCAAGAGTGAGTTGGGGCTGGAGTTGATTTCGCGCGGCAATGGCTTGGTGGCCGACGATGCCGTGGATCTTTACCGCATCAACCAGACCACCATCGAAGCGAGATGCCCTGATTTGCTCCAAAATCTGTTGGAAGTGCGAGGGATCGGTCTGCTCGATATCCGTGCCATTTTTGGTGAAACCGCTGTGCGTCGCAAGATGCGGCTCAAATTGATTGTTCATTTGGTGCGCAAGGAGACCCTGGAGCGGGACTATGAGCGTTTGCCATCAGAGCCCTTGACCCAGGACGTGCTGGGCATTCCGGTGCGCAAGGTGGTGATTCAGGTGGTGGCAGGTCGCAACATTGCGGTTTTGGTCGAGGCTGCCGTTCGCAATACCATTTTGCAAATGCGGGGTATTGACACCTACCAAGAATTCATTGAACGCCAACGCCGCGCCATGACATGAAGCGTCCCGGCGGCTGACTGTTCATCATCCCGGGCTGCGGTGAGGGCAGGGGTTTTGAATGCAGTGGGCATACAGGCTCAGTGCATGGTCCGCAATCACAAAACCTTTGGCTTGTGCAACGGCTTGTTGGCGCGACTCGATTTCAGGGTCAAAAAACTCCTCAACCCGACCGCAATCAAGACACACCATGTGGTCGTGGTGTTGTCCTTCATTGAGTTCATAAACAGCTTTGCCACTTTCGAAGTGGTTCCGGCTCAAAATGCCTGCTTGCTCAAATTGGGTCAATACCCGGTAAACCGTGGCCAAGCCAATATCGGCGTTGTCTTGGAGCAAATGACGAAACACATCTTCGGCCGTCATGTGGCGCATTTGGGCGCTTTGAAAAACTTCCAGAATTTTCAAGCGGGGCAGAGTGGCTTTGAGGCCGTTGCTTTTGAGTTCTTCGATGTGGCTCATGGTTTCAAGGGTTCGGTCAGGGCTTGCCGTGGCTGTGCAAAGCTGCCGCTACAATGATCTGATCATATCGGTACGCCCACAACCATGACAGCCTCCATGACATTTCGCACACCTGCTCTTCTTGTTGCGCTTTTTTTGAGCGTGGGTTTGAGCGCTTGTGGCGGTCTTTCCGGCAACATCAACCGCGACACTTTCAAGCCTTATGTGCCCGAGGTGGTGCAAGGCAATTTCGTCTCCAAAGAGCAACGTCAGGCGCTGCGCCCCGGAATGCAGCGTGCGCAGGTGCGGGACATTCTGGGCACGCCATTGATCGCCAGTTTGTTTCATGCCGACCGTTGGGACTATGCGTTCAGCATTGAGCGCCAAGGTGTCCCTGCTCAAAACTTCAGACTGACGGTGTATTTCAAAGGCGATGTGCTTGAACAAGTGGACAGCGATGTGCTGCCCAGCGAGTCGGAGTTCGCAGGTCGATTGGCCGGCCCCAGGGCCAATGTCAAGGTGCCCGTTTTAGAAGCCACAGAAGAGGCCTTGAAGAAGTTTGAGGCACCCAAGCCTGTCATGGACACTGTGCGGCCGCCAGCTGCTCTGCCCAGCCAATACCCGCCTTTGGAGCCCGCTCTTCGCTGAGTGGCGCAGCCCAAGTCACCGCTTGGGCGCGGTTCTTTTTTCAGATTCACTTGTTTTGAAGTCATGACCTCTTTGAATTTATTGCCAATCACGGTTGCCGGTGCTTCGGGCCGCATGGGGCAGATGCTGATCGAGGCCATCTTGGCCTCTGATGATTGTCGGCTGGCCGGTGCGCTGGACATGGCGTCAAGCCCCGCCTTGGGTCTGGATGCAGGGGCCTCTTTGGGCCAGGTCACGGGCACGGCCGTGACCGCTGATTTGCGCCAAGGTCTGAGCGGCTCGTCCTGTTTGATTGATTTCACACGCCCCGAAGGCACGCTGGCACACCTTCAGGTTTGTCGTGAACTCGGGGTCAAGGCGGTGATTGGAACCACAGGCTTCAGTGAGGCACAAAAGGCCGAGATCGCTGAATTGGCCAAAGACATGGCCATTGTCATGGCCCCCAACATGAGCGTGGGGGTGAACGTGACTTTGAAATTGCTGCAAATGGCCGCTCAGGCCATGTCCACCGGTTACGACATCGAGATCATCGAAGCTCACCATCGCCACAAGGTCGATGCCCCTTCGGGCACAGCCCTCAAAATGGGTGAGGTGATTGCCCAAGCCATTGGCCGGGATCTCAAGGAGTGCGCGGTTTATGAGCGCTATGGCCATACCGGTGAGCGCGATCCTTCCACCATCGGTTTTTCCACCATTCGCGGCGGGGACATTGTGGGTGACCACACGGTGCTTTTTGCGGGCATTGGTGAGCGCATTGAGGTCACGCACAAATCCTCCAGTCGATCGACCTATGCGCAAGGCAGTTTGCGTGCCGTTCGCTTTTTGGCAGGGCAGGAACGGGGCTTGTTTGACATGTTCGACGTCTTAAATCTGCGTTGATCTGCCTGTCAGATCAAAAGTTGCCATGAACCTGAACGACTTTTTGTTGCACAGCGATGTGCTCAGTCGGGTGTTGGCGCTTTTGTTGTTGGCGCTGTCGGTCGGCAGTTGGGTGGTCATGGTCTGGAAGTGGCGCTTGTTGTCCCGAGTAGCTCAGGATGTTCCTCGCAGTGTGGCTGCGTTTTGGCAGTCCACGGGTTTTGAGGATGCCCGACAAAGGGTGGCTCAATTTGACCGCGACGCCTGTGTGTTGCCCTTGCTCGAGTCCACCCTGGAGCCCTTGGGCGGAACTTTGGCCTCGGCGGGCGAACGCCACCCCCAATTGACCCGGGTGTTGCGGGACGCCATGCAAACGGTGTTGCGTCGTCTGCAATGGGGCCAGGTGTTGTTGGCCACAGCGGGGTCCATTTCCCCTTTTATGGGCTTGCTGGGAACGGTTTGGGGCATCTTCAATGCCTTGACCGGCATGGCCGAAGGAGGGGCTTTGACCATTGACAAAGTGGCCGGCCCTGTGGGCGAGGCCCTGATCATGACCGCTGCCGGCCTGGCGGTGGCCATTCCTGCCGTGCTGGGCTACAACGTGCTGGGCCGACGCATTGGTCAGATCGAGGCCGAGCTTGAAGGTTTTGCGCACGATCTTCGCGCACTGTTGTCCGACAAGGCCCCGGGCTGAAAACATGGCATTTGGTCGCCTGTCTGCACACAAAGCCGATCAGCCCATGAGCGAGATCAATGTCACGCCTTTGGTGGACGTGATGTTGGTTTTGCTGGTGATTTTCATCGTCACGGCTCCTTTGATGAGCAGTGCCATACGACTGGACTTGCCCAGCAGTGAAGCGGGTGAGCCGGGTGCTGCCCCACAGTCGATGGCCTTGGTGGTGAATGCCCAAGGGGTGATGTTCATGAACGACCAAGTCATCACTGCCGACGCATTGCGTCTGAAACTGCGGGCAGCCGCGCAGCGCAATCCCCTGACCGAGCTAGAGCTTCGGGCCGATGCATCCGTGCCTTATGGCCGCGTGGTCGAGGCCATGGGGCTGGCCCAAAAAGCGGGCTTGAGCCGAATTGGCTTTGTGGCCCAGGTGGTTTCACCCTGAGTTTGCTGCCGGGTCACCCTGACGGTCAGGTGTGCGGGATCGCCACCGCCCAAGCCCTACAATTTAGCCCTATGCAAGACAAGTACAACCACCTCGAAGTCGAACCCGCTGCGCAATCCCGCTGGACCGCCCGCGATGCCTACCGCGTCACCGAAGACGCCAGCAAAAAGAAGTTCTACGCCTGCTCCATGTTGCCTTACCCCAGCGGCAAGCTGCACATGGGCCATGTGCGCAACTACACCATCAACGACATGCTCACGCGCAGCCTGCGCATGAAGGGTTTCAATGTCCTGATGCCCATGGGCTGGGATGCGTTTGGTCTGCCCGCCGAAAACGCTGCTTTGAAGAACGGCGTGCCCCCGGCCAAATGGACGTACGAGAACATCGCGTACATGAAAAAGCAGATGCAGGCCATGGGCCTGGCCATCGACTGGTCACGCGAAGTCGCCACCTGCGACCCGACCTATTACAAGTGGAACCAGTGGCTGTTCTTGAAGATGCTGGAAAAAGGCATCGCCTACCGCAAGACCCAAGTCGTGAACTGGGACCCGGTGGACCAGACCGTGCTGGCCAACGAACAGGTCATTGACGGCAAAGGTTGGCGCACGGGCGCTCCGGTTGAAAAGCGCGAGATCCCCGGTTATTACCTGAACATCACCGCTTACGCGCAAGAGCTGTTGGACCATGTGCAGATCGGCAACGACAAAGCCACGCTGAACGGCTGGCCGGACAAAGTGCGCCTGATGCAGGAAAACTGGATCGGCAAGAGCGAAGGCGTGCGCTTTGCATTCCCGCACACCATCACAGGTGCCGATGGCGCTTTGATCGGCGACGGCAAGATGTACGTGTTCACCACCCGCGCCGACACCATCATGGGTGTGACCTTCTGCGCTGTGGCTGCAGAACACCCGCTGGCGCTGCATGCCGCGGCCAGCAACCCTGCTTTGGCAGCGTTTTTGGAAGAGTGCAAGAGCGGCGGCACGACCGAGGCCGAAATGGCCACCCAAGAGAAAAAGGGCATGGCCACGGGTCTGTTCGTGACGCACCCACTGACCGGTGCACAAGTTGAAGTGTGGGTTGGCAACTACGTGCTCATGAGTTACGGCGATGGCGCCGTGATGGGCGTGCCTGCGCACGACGAGCGTGACTTTGCGTTTGCGCTCAAGTACGCGCTGCCGATACAGCAGGTCGTGTCCGTCAAGGACCAGGCCTTCGACGCCACCGTCTGGCAGGACTGGTATGGTGACAAGCAAAGCTGCGTCTGCATCAACTCCGGCGAACTCGACGGTTTGACGCAAAAAACCGCTGTGAGCAAAGTCGCCGAGTTGCTCGCCGCCAAAGGCTTGGGCGAGAAAAAAACCACCTGGCGTCTGCGCGACTGGGGCGTGAGCCGTCAGCGCTACTGGGGCACGCCGATCCCGATCATCCATTGCGAGGAGCACGGCGCGGTGCCGGTGCCCGAAAAAGACCTGCCCGTGGTGCTGCCGCAAGACTGCATTCCCGACGGCTCGGGCAACCCGCTGCACAAGCACGAAGGTTTCCACGCAGGCGTAACTTGCCCCGTGTGCGGCAAAGCGGCCCGCCGCGAGACCGACACCATGGACACCTTTGTGGATTCGTCTTGGTACTTTATGCGCTACTGCGACCCGACCAACACCGAGAAGATGGTGGCAGAGGGTGCGGACTATTGGATGCGGGACCAGAACAATGCCACTGGTGGCAGCGGCATGGACCAGTACATTGGCGGCATCGAGCACGCCATCCTGCACCTCTTGTACGCCCGCTTCTGGACCAAGGTCATGCGCGACCTGGGCCTGGTCAAGGTGGACGAGCCCTTCAGCAAGCTGCTCACACAGGGTATGGTGCTCAACCACATCTACTCTCGCCGCACCGCCAAAGGCGGCAAGGATTACTTCTGGCCGCACGATGTCGAGCATGTGCTCGACGAGACCGGCAAAGTGGTGGGCGCCAAGCTCAAGAACGAAGCCGACAGCGGCGATGGCCGCTTGCCCGTGGGAACGGCCATCGACTACGAGGGCGTGGGCACCATGTCCAAGTCGAAAAACAACGGCGTGGACCCGCAGGACCTGATCGAGCGCTACGGCGCTGACACGGCGCGTCTGTACACCATGTTCACCGCGCCGCCCGAAGTCACGCTGGAGTGGAATGACTCGGCCGTCGAAGGCAGCTACCGTTTCTTGCGCCGGGTCTGGAACTTCGCGTTCAAGCACCACGAATTGCTGCGCTCGGCCACCAGCCAAGACCTGAGCCAAGCCGCTTTGGGCGATTCGGCCAAGGCCTTGCGCCGCGAAATGCACTTGGTGCTCAAGCAAGTGGGTTATGACTACGAGCGCATGCAATACAACACCGTGGTGTCTGGTTGCATGAAGCTGCTCAACGCGCTGGAAGACTTCAAGCCCGATGGCAGTGCAGGAGATACCGCCGCCCTGTGCGAAGGCGTCTCGCTCTTGACGCGCATGCTCTACCCCGCTTGCCCGCACATCACCGATGAAATCTGGCAGCAACTGGGTTTTGCCCAAGCTGCAGGCGAGTTGCTCGATGCGCCTTGGCCCACCGTGGACGAGTCGGCTTTGGAGCGCGACCAGATCGAGCTGATGCTGCAAATCAACGGCAAGCTGCGCGGTTCCATCCTGGTGCCTGCCAGCGCCGACAAGGCCCAGATCGAAGCCGCTGCCTTGGCCAACGAAGCCTTTGTCAAGCAGGCCGCAGGTGCCGCGCCCAAAAAGGTGATTGTGGTGCCGGGCCGCTTGGTCAACGTGGTGATTTGAGCGCACGCACCGGATGGATGCACACGCCCCATGAGCACTTCGCGCCGACTTTGCCTTCGGGTCATGCTGGGACTGCCCCTCACGGCAGGCCTGTCGGCGTGTGGGTTTCAGCTGCGCGGTGCCGCTGATTACCCGTTCAAAACCCTTTATGCCAATTTTTCAAGCACCTCCTCCTTGGGGGTCGAGTTGCGGCGAAATTTACTGGGCACAGGCCGCATTGAGCTGTGGAATGATCCGCCCCAGATGTTGCGGGCCGATGCGGTGCTGGACATCTTGAGCGAAGACCGCCAACAAGTGGTGGTGGGTGTGAACACCTCGGGGCAAGTGCGTGAATTGCAATTGCGTTTGAAAGTGAAGTTTCGCCTGCGCACGCCCCAGGGGGTGAGCCTCATTGAGCCGGTGGAGTTGGCCCAGCAGCGCGACCTGAGCTTCACCGAGACCGCTGCACTGTCCAAGGAAATCGAACAGGGCATGATGTACCGCGACATGCAGTCGGACATCGTGCAGCAAATCATGCGCCGATTGGCCGCTGTCAAGTCGCTCGCCACCCCCTTGTCCAAGCCCTGATTTGCACCCCATGCAACTGGCGTACTCCCAACTTTCTGCGCACTTGCAAAAAGGCTTGCGCAGCCTGTATGTGCTCCATGGCGACGAGCCATTGATGCAACAAGAGGCGGCCGACGCCATTCGCGCCACCGCCCGCGCTCAGGGCTATACCGAGCGCAGTGTGCACACCGTGTCTGGGGCCCATTTTGACTGGAGCGAGGTGCTGGCTGCAGGCGGGTCGCTCAGCCTATTTGCCGACAAACAAATCGTGGAAGTGCGCATTCCCACGGGTAAACCTGGCAAAGAGGGCAGCACGGCACTGCAGCAATTGGCTGTATCGACACAAGACAATGATTCGACCTTGACCCTGGTTTTGTTGCCCCGCCTGGATGCCGCCACACGCAAAGGGGCTTGGTTCGGTGCTTTGGAAAACTTGGGGGTGTTGGTCACGATTGACCCGATAGAGCGCAATGCTTTGCCCCAATGGATTGCCCAGCGATTGCAAGGCCAAGGCCAGCGCGTCTTGGCGGGAGAGGCCGGCCAGCGGACTTTGCAGTTTTTTGCCGATCGTGTCGAAGGCAATTTGCTGGCTGCACACCAGGAAATCCAGAAACTGGGCCTGCTCTACCCGCAGGGTGAACTCACCCAAGCGCAGGTTGAGTCGGCGGTGGTCAATGTGGCCCGCTACGATGTGTTCAAGTTGTCTGAATCGGTTTTGTCGGGTCAGGTGGCCCGGGTGCAGCGCATGCTCGATGGCTTGCAGGCCGAGGGCGAAGCCGCTGTGCTGGTGCACTACACCATTGCCGAAGACATCCGTGCCATGAAACGCGTCAAAGACGCCATTGCCCAAGGCAAACCCATGCCCATGGCTTTGCGTGAACACAGGGTGTGGAGTCCGCGGGACCGTTTGTTTGAGCGCGTGCTGCCCACCATGAGCGCGGCACGGCTGCATGGCCTGCTGCAAGCGGCCCACCAAGTGGACGGCATTGTCAAAGGCCTCAAAGTGCCCGATTGGCCGACCGACCCTTGGCAAGCCCTGCAGCGATTGGCCGTGCGTTTTTCACGCTTTTGCATCGTTCGCTGAGCCACGTTTGCATCTGCGAAAATGCGTGCATGACCGAATTGAATACCGTTGAACATGTGCAGGCCTTGGGCCTGCAAGCCAAAACAGCCTCAAGCCAGATGGCCCGGGCCTCTGCCGCCATCAAAAACAAGGCTTTGCGTCATCTGGCCGCCTTGCTGCGCGAGAACACCGACGCCTTGCAACTGGACAATGCCAAAGACTTGGAACGTGCCCGCACTGCTGGCTTGGCGGAGCCCATGGTGGACCGTCTGAAATTGAGCCCCAAAGTGCTGGAAACCTGCGCCCAGGGTTGCGAACAGCTGGCCGCCATGCCCGATGTGATCGGCGAAATCATCGGCATGAAGCAGGTGCCCAGTGGCATCCGTGTCGGTCAAATGCGGGTGCCCATTGGCGTGTTTGGCATGATTTTTGAGAGCCGCCCCAATGTGACCATCGAAGCGGCCAGCCTGTCCATCAAAAGCGGCAATGCCTGCATCTTGCGCGGCGGCTCCGAGGCGATTGAATCGAACAAGGCCTTGGCCAAGCTGGTGCAGCAAGCCCTGACCGAGAGTGGCTTGCCCGTCAACGCGGTGCAGCTGGTGCAAACCACCGACCGCGCCGCCGTGGGTCAGCTCATCACCATGCCGCAATACGTGGATGTGGTCATCCCGCGTGGCGGCAAGGGCCTGATCGAGCGCATCAGCGCCGAAGCCAAGGTGCCCGTGATCAAACACCTGGACGGCAATTGCCACACCTATGTGGACGATCCCTGCGACATCGACATGGCCGTCAAAGTGGCCGACAACGCCAAAACCCAAAAGTACAGCCCTTGCAACGCCAGCGAAAGCCTGTTGGTGGCGCGGGGTGTCGCGGCCGAATTCTTGCCCAAAATCGGCGCGATTTATGCGGCCAAAGGCGTGGAAATGCGTT
Source organism: Limnohabitans sp. WS1 (assembly GCF_003063265.1). GTDB lineage: Bacteria > Pseudomonadota > Gammaproteobacteria > Burkholderiales > Burkholderiaceae_C > Limnohabitans_A. Next base: position 55,975 of record NZ_NERU01000007.1, on the reverse strand, counting down.
GCTGCCCCAAGGCCAAAGCCATTTTGAGCCAGGTCGCCGGGGCCAATTTGAAAGACGCGACCGAGCAGGACTGGTTCGAGGAATACCTCGCACCCATCATCAGCATCAAGGTGCTTGAGGGGGTGGATGAGGCGATTGCCCACATCAACCACTTCAGCAGCCACCACACCGACGCCATCCTGACCCGCGACCACATGCACGCTCAGCGCTTTTTGCGTGAGGTGGATTCGGCCAGTGTCATGGTCAACGCCAGCACCCGCTTTGCCGATGGCTTTGAGTACGGGCTGGGTGCCGAAATTGGCATCAGCACCGACAAGTTTCACGCCCGGGGCCCGGTGGGCATCGAGGGCCTGACCTCGCTCAAGTACGTGGTGCTCGGCGAGGGTGAAGTGCGTGGCTGATCACACCCGGGGGACGGTTGTCCGCTTGGCGCTTGCAATGCGCCAGAACGTCCCCATATCATCACTTTGATTTTCTGGTTCATCGAAGGCAAGTCCATGGTTCCTCATCTCGTCACCGCCCTGACCGGCCCTATCAATGAGCTCGAGCAGCGCATTCTCGACTCCATGCCCGCCATTGAGCGCTGGTTCCGTCTGGAGTGGATGGAGCACACGCCCCCGTTCTACACCTCGGTGGACATCCGCAATGCCGGCTTCAAGCTCGCACCCGTGGACACCAATCTTTACCCCGGTGGCTGGAACAACCTGACACCCGAGATGTTGCCCTTGGCCGTGCAGGCCGCCCAAGCCGCCATCGAAAAGATCTGTCCCGAGGCCAAAAACCTCCTGATCATTCCCGAAAACCACACCCGCAACACCTTTTACCTGACCAATGTGGCGCAGTTGCAGCGCATCTTCCACATGGCCGGTTTGAATGTGCGCTTGGGCTCGATCAACCCCGAAATCAAGGAAACCACGGTCATTGAGTTGCCCAACGGCGAGAGCGTGACCCTCGAGCCCGTGGTGCGCACCAAGCACCGCCTGGGCCTCAAGGACTTTGACCCCTGCACCATCTTGCTCAACAACGACCTGTCGGCCGGTGCCCCCGGCATTCTGGAAGAGCTGCACGAGCAATTCTTGCTGCCGCCCCTGCACGCCGGCTGGAGCGTGCGCCGCAAGACCAAACATTTCCAGAGCTACGAAGAAGTGGCCAAGCGTTTTGGCAAGCTGCTGGGCATCGATCCCTGGCTGATCAACCCCATGTTCAGTCAGTGTGGTGATGTGAACTTTGCCGAAGGCACGGGCATGGAATGCCTGCGCAGCAATGTGGACGCGTTGCTCACCAAGATCAAGCGCAAATACAAGGAATACGGCATCAACGAAAAGCCGTTTGTGGTGGTCAAGGCCGACAACGGCACCTATGGCATGGGCATCATGACCGTGCGCGATGTGTCCGATCTGGACCAACTCAACCGCAAGACGCGCAACAAGATGAACGTCATCAAGGACGGTCAGACCGTCAACGACGTGATCATCCAAGAGGGCGTGCTGACCAATGAGCGCATCAATGACGCTGTGGCCGAGCCCGTGGTTTACATGATGGACCGCTATGTGGTGGGCGGTTTTTACCGGGTGCATGCCGAGCGCGGTGTGGACGAAAATCTGAATGCCCCGGGTGCCAGCTTTGTGCCTTTGGCCTTTGCCGAAAGCCCGCATTTGCCCCAACCGGGCGTCAAGCCTGGGGCCAGCGTGCCCAACCGCTTTTACATGTATGGCGTCATCGGCCGCCTGGCCATGTTGGCAGCCAGCTATGAGCTGGAAGCGACCGACCCTGAGGCCGAGGTGTACGACTGAAGTTGTTGCACTGCAACAAAATCACAAAATGAACGGTGACACAGGGCTCGAATCGGGCGCAAAATAGCCAGCTTGTTTGTCATCAGGCCTGCTTATACCCAGGCCCCTGCCTGTGTCCACTACCCGTTCTTCACTTGTCGCATTGACCTTGGGCGCCATTGGCGTGGTGTATGGCGACATCGGCACCAGTGTGCTGTATGCGATGAAAGAGGTCTTTGGCTCCGGCCATGTGCCTTTTACGCCGGCCAATGTTTACGGCATCCTCTCCATCTTCTTTTGGACCCTGACCACCATCGTGTCGGTCAAGTATGTGGTGTTGGTGCTGCGTGCCGACAACCACGGCGAAGGGGGGCTGGTGGCCATGTTGGCGCTTGCTTCGCAATCGGTCAAAGACAAACCGCAATTGCGCAAAGTGCTGTTGATCGTCGGCATTTTTGGAACCTGTCTTTTTTATGGTGACGGGGTCATCACACCCGCCATCTCGGTGTTGTCGGCCGTTGAAGGCTTGGAGATCATCTCCCCGACCTTCAAAAAGGCGGTGATCCCCCTCACGCTGGTCATCTTGTTCCTGCTGTTTTGGGTGCAAAAGCGGGGCACGGCGGGCATTGGCAAATTCTTCGGTCCGATCACGCTGGTCTGGTTTCTTGCCATCGCGGTCTTGGGCGTGTCGCACATCGTGCAGCGCCCCGAGATCTTGTTCGCCATCAGCCCCCACTATGCGCTGGGTTTCATGTGGAATGAGCCGGGCACCACCTTCATCATTTTGGGCGCGGTGGTCTTGTGTGTGACCGGGGGCGAAGCCTTGTATGCCGACATGGGCCATTTCGGTAAAAAACCGATTCGCCTGGCTTGGTTCAGTGTGGTCATGCCTTGTTTGACTCTGAACTATTTTGGTCAAGGCGCGTTGCTTCTGGCCGAACCTGAAGCGGTCAAAAACCCGTTTTACATGATGGCTCCCGAATGGGCCTTGCTGCCACTGGTGGGTTTGGCCACCATGGCCACGGTGATTGCATCGCAGGCGCTGATTTCAGGGGCTTTCAGTGTGACCAAACAGGTCATTCAATTGGGTTATTTGCCGCGCTTGCAGGTGCTGCACACCAGCGAGACCGATACAGGGCAAATTTACATGCCCTTTGTCAATTGGGGCCTGTTTGTGGCCATCGTGCTGGCGGTGGTCATGTTCAAGTCGTCGAGCAATTTGGCTGCTGCTTACGGCATCGCGGTGTGCACCGACATGTTGATCACCACGGTGCTGACATTTTTCGTCATCCGCTATGCCTGGAAATTGCCACTGGCTCTGTGCATCGGTGCGACCGGTTTCTTCTTTGTGGTTGATCTGGCGTTTTGGGCTTCCAACATGTTCAAGTTGTTTGATGGGGGCTGGTTTCCCCTGCTCATTGGCGCAGCGGTGTTCACCCTCATGCTCACATGGCACGATGGGCGTCGACTGCTCAACGAGTCTTTGCGCACGGATGCTTTGCAGTTGGGCGATTTTCTGGAAGCGGTGTTCATTTCTCCGCCCACCCGGGTGGAGGGCACGGCCGTGTTCTTGACGGCCGAGACGGGGGCTGTGCCCAATGCCTTGTTGCACAACCTCAAGCACAACAAGGTTTTGCACGAAACCAATTTGTTTGTCACCGTGCGCAGCCACGAGGTGCCCCGTGTGGACGCTGCACAGCGCCTGGATGTCACGCCTTTGGGGCATGAATGCTGGCAAGTCATTGTCAATTACGGCTTCAAAGACAATCCTGACCTGCCCTCTGCGCTGAGCAAAATCAAAGGAGAGGGCTACAAACTCGATCCGATGATGACCAGTTATTTCCTGTCACGCGACATCGTGATTCCCACCATTGGTGGCGGCATGGCCACCTGGCGTGAAAAACTTTTTGCCCAGATGCACCACAACGCCAGTGCTGCGGCCGAATTTTTGAACTTGCCCACCAATGCGGTGGTCGAGTTGGGCTCCAAGATTGAAATTTAAGGCCCCGTGAGCACCACCCATCTGCTGTATTTGCACGGCTTCAGGTCGTCGCCGCAGTCGGCCAAAGCCCAAATCATGGCCCAACGGGTGCAGACCTTGCACCCCGGTGTGACCTGGTGGTGTCCACAGCTGCCCGCTTCGCCTGCGCAAGCTGTTGCCCTCTTGCTGCAGGGCACGGCCGCTTGGCCGCCCGGGCACATGGCGGTCATGGGGTCTTCACTCGGCGGCTTTTACGCCGCATGGCTGTCGGCACACCTGTCCATCCCAGCGGTGCTGATCAACCCGGCTGTGCACCCCGCGCGAGATCTGGCGCGATACATTGGCGAGCACCCGGTTTGGCAAGACCCGGCGCAAAGCATTTTTTTTGAACCTGCTTATGTCCAAGAGTTGGTGCAGCTCGAAAGCCAGCCCCCGCCCACCATGCCCTCAACCCTGGCCTTGATCGCCAAGGGAGACGAGGTGCTCGACTGGCGCGAGATGCTGGCCCGTCACCAAGCCGGTCAGGTGTGCTTGATCGAGGGCAGTGACCACGCTCTGAGTGATTTTGAAGACCATTTGCTGCAAATTCTTGAATTTCTGCGGTTGGTGTGAAGCCCTGAGGGCTGAATGGTCGGGTGGCATGGGAAAATCCAGCCATGTATGCATTTTTTGAAGAAGCCGGCAAATTCATGGCCGGACGGATCATGTCCGAAGCCGAGTCCTCTGCGCAGGTCGAACTCGACTCGGGCAAGCGGGTCAAGGTCAAGTCGGCCTATTTGTTGCTCAAGTTCGACAAGCCCAGCCCTGCCGTTTTGATGAGCGAGGCCGCCGCCTTGAGCCAAAGCATTGAGCTCGAACTGGCCTACGAGTGCGCTTCAGACGAAGAGTTTGGTTTTGGCGATTTGGCCAAGGACTATTTCAGCGCCAACGCCAGCACCACAGAGCAAGTGGCCGCCTTGCTGCGCTTGCACGAAGCGCCCCATTACTTTCGTCGGGGCAGTGCCAAGGGGCGCTTTCGCAAGGCACCCGCCGAGATCGTGCAGCAGGCTTTGCTGGCCATCGAGAAGAAAAAGCAGATTCAAGCCCAAATAGACGCCTGGTCTGCCGAGCTGATGGCCGGCAGCTGCCCCGCCCCCATCCGCGAGCAGCTGTACAAAATCCTTTTTCGTCCCGACAAGAACACGCCCGAATACAAGGCCGTGGTCGAGGCCAGCAAAAGCAGCCAGACCGCGCCTTTGGACCTGTTGCAAAACGCGGGTGCCATCGCTTCGGCCTGGGATTTTCATTGGCAGCGTTTCTTGTTTGACCTGTTTCCCAAAGGCACCGGCTTTCCGCCCCTGCAAGCGCCCGCCATCCAGGACGAATTGCCGCTGGCACCCGTGCAGGCGTTTTCCATTGACGACTCTCACACCACCGAAATTGACGATGCTTTGTCGCTGCAGGGACTGGGCACCGGCACGGTCACGGTGGGCATCCACATCGCCGCACCTGGCTTGGCGCTGACGCCGGGCAGCCCCATCGACCAGTTGGGCCGTGCGCGCCTGTCCACCGTCTACATGCCGGGTTACAAAATCACCATGCTGCCCGACAGCGTGGTGCAAACCTACACCCTGATTGAAGGGCGCGACTGCCCGGCCGTGTCGCTGTACGTGACCTTCAGTGAAGACACGCTGGAGGTGCAAAAGACCGAAACCCGGCTGGAGCGCGTGCCGATTCTGGTCAACCTGCGCCACGACCAGCTGGACGATCGCATCACCCGCGAGTGGCTCGAAGGCGAGGACTCAAGCGACCATGCCGATGTGCCCGTGAGCCGCGCCACGCTGGCGTTTTATTGGCGTCTGGCGCAAACCCTCAAGGCCCGGCGCGAAGTGGTGCGCGGCAAACCCGAGAACTTCAACCGCCCCGACTACAGCTTCAAGCTGGACCGGGCCAGCAACGACGCCCCGCCCACAGGCGAAGAGACCGTGCTGATCGGCACCCGCAAACGCGGTGCCCCGCTCGACTTGATGGTGGCCGAGGCCATGATTTTGGCCAACAGCACTTGGGGCCAGTGGATGGCTCAGCTGGGGGTGCCCGGCATCTACCGCAGCCAAGCCAGCTTGGCCCCGGGCGTCAAGGTGCGCATGGGCACCAAGGCCTTGCCGCATGCGGGCATTGGCGTGCCCAGCTACGCCTGGAGCACCTCGCCGCTGCGCCGTTACACCGACCTGGTCAACCAGTGGCAAATCATCGCCTGCGCCAAGCATGGGGCCACCGCTGCGCTGGCTGCGCCCTTCAAGCCCAAAGACGCCGAATTGTTCTCGATCATCAGCGGCTTTGATGCCGCCTACAGCGCCTACAACAGCGTGCAGTCCAGCATGGAGCGTTACTGGACGCTGCGCCATGTGCAGCAGCAAAGCATGGACGAGTTGGACGCCAGCCTGGTCAAGGAAATGGGCGGCGGCAGCTGGCTGGTGCGTGCCGACACCTTGCCGCTGATGTTCAGTGTCATGGGTGCCCAGGGTCTGGCCCGGGGAGCACATGTGCGCGTCAAGCTCGGCGAGATTGACCTGATGGCACTGGATGTGAGTGGCACCGTGATCGCGCACCTCGATGCAGACAACCCCGTGGATTCTGATGCGGAAGAAGCCGAGGAAGACGATGTCCTGCCCGCAGGACCTGTGACCATTGCTGTGGACCTTCAGGACAGCACACAAAGCCATGAAAACTGATGCCATGGCCGATGGGCCCAAGTCAAGCGCCCCGGCGCAAGCCACCAAGCCATCCCCCCACCGGGGTTTGATTTGGGCATTGTCACTCTCCGTGGCGGTGCATTTGGGTTTGGTGACTTTGCGCTTTGCCGCCCCCGAAACCTACAACCGCGTCTTTCAGGACACGCCTCTTGAAGTGATGCTTGTCAATGCCCGCAGTGACGAGGCCCCACAAAAAGCGCAGGCCTTGGCACAGGTCCGTTTGGCTGGGGGTGGCGAGGTGCCTCAAGTGCGCATCGCCAGCTCGCCCTTGCCACCGGCCTTGAATCCAGATCCTGGCACCGACATCAGCGCAATGCAGCGCCAGATTGAGGCACTCAAAATGCAGCAAATGCGTTTGCTCACACAACTCAAGGACGAGTTGTCGGTGCTGACCCGAGAAAACGCCGGTGACAAAAAGGACGGCCCTGACCGCCAAGCCCGCGAGCAACGCCAACAACAGTTGGCCCGGCAGTTGGCCCAGATTGAGCAACGTGTTGACCAGACACAGGGATCGGCCCGCAAGCGCTACATCAGCCCCGCCACACAAGAGGTGGCCTATGCGCTGTACTACGATAAATTGCGCCGGACCATCGAGTACCAAGGCACCTTGAATTTTCCGGAAGCCAACGGACAAAAAATATACGGGCAGCTCACCATGGTGATCACGGTGGACAGTCGGGGCAGATTGTTGTCGACCGAGGTGGCCAAGCCATCGGGCACCCCCATGCTCGATGAACGGGCCGTGGCCATTGTGCGCAGTGCTGCGCCTTTTGGTGTGTTTACCTCCAAAATGCGCCAGCAGGCCGACCAAATTGTGGTCGTCACCCGGTTTGATTTTTCCCGGGACAACACCCTGGAAACGCGCATGCAAGCGCAAGAAAAAGCCAAACCTTGAGACTGTGCAAGGTTTAACGAACACCGAAAGATTGTGATGCGTGCCCTTGGCCGATGGTTGTTGTTGGTGTTGTTGGCCGCGTTGGGCCTGCAGTTGTTTTTTGCTCTGCGCATTGTGAGCATGAACTGGTGGATGCCCGAATCCACCACGTTCCAACGCTCCCAAGCTTGGCAAATCGTGCAGCGTCAAGGGGCGCTGCCCTGGCGTCAGGAATCTGTGTCGATGGCGGCTGTGGCCACCACACTGCAGCGTGCCGTGATCGCCTCTGAAGATGGGGCCTTCACCCAGCACAAAGGGGTTTGGTGGCAGTCTTTGGAAAAAGCGTGGGAGAAAAATGCCAAGGCCAAAGCTTTGGCTGAGAAAAAAACGCAAAACCAAGCGGGCAAGCCCCCAGTCACCGCAAAAATTGTGGGCGGCTCGACCATCACCCAACAATTGGCCAAGAACCTTTTTTTGTCCGGTGAGCGCACCCTGCTGCGCAAGGGACAAGAAATGTTGATCACCCTGACCTTAGAGGCGTTTTTGAGCAAACGCCGCATTCTGGAGATTTACCTCAACAGCGTGGAGTGGGGTGAAGGGGTGTTTGGTGCACAAGCCGCTGCACAGCATTACTTTCGCAAAAACGCCTCGCGTCTGAGCGCATGGGAGGCCGCCCGTTTGGCGGTGATGCTGCCCCGCCCGCGTTATTTTGAAAAGTTGCCCCAATCGCCTTATTTGGCAAGCCGTGCCGAAACCATCACCGCCCGCATGAACGATGTGGTTTTGCCATGAGCACGCTGACCCATGCGGCACCAACGACTTTGCGCATTTTGGGCATTGATCCGGGTCTGCAAACCACGGGTTTTGGTGTGCTCGACATGAGCGGATCCAAACTCCAGTATGTGGCCAGCGGCGTGATCGAGACCACGCGGGAAGAAATGGGCAACTTGCCTGCGCGTTTGAAAGTGATTTATGACGGCATCCGCGAAATCAAAGCGCGTTACCAGCCTGATGTGGCTTCGGTCGAGATTGTGTTTGTGAACATCAACCCGCAAGCGACCTTGCTTTTGGGGCAGGCCCGTGGCTGCTGTGTGACGGCCTTGGTGTCGTGTGATTTGCCGGTGGCCGAATACACCGCATTGCAAATGAAGCAGTCGGTCACCGGCCATGGCCGGGCGGCCAAGTCGCAAGTGCAGGAAATGGTCAAGCGTTTGTTGCACTTGCCTGTGTTGCCCCGGCAAGATGCCGCTGATGCTTTGGGCATGGCCATCACCCATGCCCACGCCAGCCCCTCGATGAACAAATTGGCCGCGCAAGGCGTTCTCAACCGCAAAACCCACGGCATGTTCAGAAGCGGCCGCAGTCACTGAGGCTGGCGGCCCATCAAAAGCAAAACTCGCCCTTTGGCTTGGGCAAATTTCTGACACTCGCTTGATCTGGCGCAGGCTCAATTGGGGGTGTAAGCCAAGCGCACGTAAATGGGGGCGAAAGCCTCGGCTTGGGTGATTTCGACCAAGGTTTCCTTGGCCAATTCGAGCAAAGCGATGAAGGTCACCACCAGCACGGGGGTGCCCAAGCTGGCATCGAACAAGTTTTCGAACTCGACAAACTTGCGACCTTGCAGGTGCTTGAGCACGATGCTCATGTGCTCTCGGACACTGAGCTCTTCCCGGCTGATTTTGTGGTGTTGCACCAAGTTGGCACGTCGCAAAATATCTTGCCACGCTGATTGCAACTCGCCCATGCTGACGTCTGGAAAACGCGGTTGCAGACTTTGTTCGATGTGCACTTGGGCCTGCAAAAAATCCCGACCATAGTGTGGAATGAGGTTCAGCTGCATGGAGGCCAGTTTCATCTGCTCGTACTCCAGCAGACGCCGCACCAATTCGGCACGCGGGTCCTCGGCCTCTTCGCCCTCGGCGACTTTTTTGGGCGGCAGCAGCATGCGCGACTTGATCTCGATCAGCATGGCCGCCATCAGCAGGTATTCGGCAGCCAATTCCAGGTTGCGTGCCCGGATTTCATCCACATAACTCAGGTACTGACGGGTCACGCCCGCCATGGGAATGTCGAGAATGTTGAAGTTTTGCTTGCGAATCAGGTAAAGCAGCAAGTCCAGTGGACCCTCAAACGCCTCCAAAAACACCTCCAGCGCATCCGGTGGGATGTACAGGTCCGTGGGCATGGCGAAAAGGGGTTCACCATACAAGCGAGCCAGAGCCACTTGGTCCACCACATGGGGCATGGCCTGGGCTTGCTCAAGTTGTGCTGGTGGCAGCTCCTTGGGGGCGGTGCTCATGGGGGGAGAGGGGGCGTTCAGCAGAGGGTCAGGTGCCTGCGACGTGTTCAGGCCAGGGTCTGGTACACGTAAGGCTTTTGGGCGACACGTCCGTCTTTGAATGCCTGTTGATCGTCACGGCTGATGGATTTGTCCCACAACAGGGCGCGACCTTGACGTTGTTGCGCTTCCAGTTGAGGATGTTCGCGCTTGAGTTGATCAATGAATTGTGTAGCGTCCGAAACGTAGTCGGGGCGGCGAAAAATGGACATGGGGGAACTTCCGTTCGGAAAAAGAAAACTGAGCGCTGACCACGGCACAAACTCCAAGACAGTGCTGGGGTCTGCATTTTAGCGGGCATGGTGCTCAAAGAGGCTGACAGCGCGGTTCAGTCCAGCAGACAAGTCTTTGACCAGTTGACCTTGAAGGTGTTCAACCAGGCCGCTGCGCCGGGCAATGTCCAGAGGTTGGTGTGACAAACCGCAAACGATGAGCTGAATTTGTTTTTTACGGCAGGTTTCCACCAGATTCATCAACGCATCAGCTCCGGAAGAATCGATGTAGATGACGTTTTTCAGGTCCAGCACCAAAACCGGGGTTTGCACCGTGTCCTCCAACTCTTCCACCAGTTTGACGGCACCAAAAAACAAGGCCCCATACAAGCGCCAAGCTTGAACTTGGTGGTCGTGGCCGGTCAGTTCGGGGTGGTCGGCCGCGCTGACTTGTTCGCACCGGGTCAGGCTGGAAATGCGGTAAATGAAAGTCAGGCAGGCTGCAACCAACCCCACCTCGACGGCCACCGTCAGATCAAAGACAACCGTCAGAAAAAAGACCGCCAACAAAGTGATGCGGTAGGGCAAGCGGTATTGGCGCAAGAGCATGAATTCGCGCCACTCGCCCATGTTCCAGGCGACAAACATCAAAATAGCCGCCAGCGCCGCCAATGGAATGTGTCCGGCCAAGGGGGCTGCCACCAGCACCACGGCCAGCAAAGTGAGGGCATGCACCATGCCCGAAATTGGGGTGCTGCCCCCGCTTTTGATGTTGGTGACGGTGCGGGCGATGGTGCCAGTGGCCGGCATGCCTCCAAAGAAGGGCGTGACAAAATTGGCCACACCTTGGGCCATCAATTCTTGATTCGGGTTGTGCCGGTCGCCGATCATGCCATCGGCGATGCGGGCGCACAGGAGGGACTCAATCGCTCCCAATAGCGTCAGCGTCAAGGTGGGCATGAGCAAAAAACGAGCACTGTCCCAGCTGAACTCGGGCCATGCAAACGCAGGCAAGGTCGCAGGGATGCCTCCAAACTTGCTGCCAATGGTCTCAACCGGCAAGTTCAGCAGCCAAGTCACCAAAGTGGCAAAGACCAGCGCAACGATGGAGCCAGGCATCATGCAGGCCCAGCGGTAGCGGGTGTCCGCCAAACGGCGGCTCATGCGCAACCAACCGACCAACAAGGACAAAGAGGCCATGGCCAGCAGCACAGCGGCCAGACTGGCACTGTGCAGGTTGTGCCAAAGGGTGTGCAAGATGCCAAAAAAATCGGCGGGCATGCTGATGATTTTCAGACCCAGAAAATCCTTGATCTGTGACAGCATGATCAGCACCGCGATGCCGTTGGTGAATCCAATCACCACCGCCACCGGAATGAAGCGGATCAGCGTGCCCAAGCGAAACAAACCCATCAGGAACAGCAGTACACCCGACATGGCGGTGGCCAAAATCAAGTTGGCCAAACCATAACGCTCGACAATGCCATAAACAATGACGATGAAGGCACCGGCCGGGCCGCCAATTTGTACCCGACTGCCACCCAAAGCAGAGATCAGAAAGCCCGCAATGATGGCAGTGAACAGGCCGGCTTCGGGCTTGAGTCCGGAGGCGATGGCAAAGGCCATGGCCAAGGGCAGGGCGACCACACCGACAGTCAGTCCCGCGCCGACATCCTGGCTGAAGCGTTGACGGTTGTAAGCGCTCAAGCTGTCGAACAATCGGGGGCGAAAGAAATGCGTGGCCTGCATCCACTTCATGGGCGTCTCGTGTAGATTTTTTGTGGGCAAATTATGCGGCACGCCAACGCAGGTCGGTCAACAAGGGGCGCAGGCACAACACCCAAAGCAGGGCCGCCAAGGGCACGGTGGTGATGTAACCCCAGTACTTGAAACCCAGTGCCCCGATCAGCCCGCCCAGAAAAAAGCCCAGCACCAGGGCCAGCTGCACCCGCAGGCGCTGGCGGTTGGCACGCACCGGGGTGCCGGGCTGGCTGCGGTTCATGTACAGAAGTTTGCCCAACTCGATGCCCAGGTCGGTCACCAGCCCGGTGATGTGGGTGGTGCGGATTTCGGCTTTGGAAATTTTGGTGATGACCGCGTTTTGCAGGCCCATGATGAAGCACAACAGGACCACCGTGACCGGGACAAACAGCTGCGACCAGGCCGCAATGGCCGCGCCAAACAGCCCGAACACCAGCAAGGCCCCGGATTCGAGCAGGAGCGGCAAGCTGTAGCTGCTGCGCAGCTGCTGTCGCAAGCCCCAGTTGACCAAGATGGCGGTGCACATGGCACCAGACATGAAAGCCATGAGGCATGCCAGGCCCGCCAAGGCCAATGTGATGTTGCCCAGCACCAAGTCGTCGGCCACAGAAGACACGATGCCGGTCATGTGCGAGGTGTAGCTGCCCACCGCCAAAAAACCACCTGCGTTGGTGGCTCCGGCGACAAAGGTCAGCACCAAGCCCAACCGCAGGTTGGCCTCAGGGCTGCGCTGCACATCGGTCCATCCGCGAATCAGGGGGAACATGTGCAGCGTTTTTTTGCAAATGGGTCAGTGAATGCGCATGCCGGGCTTGGCACCGGGCCAGGGGTGCAGCACATGGATACCCGGCTCGGCTTTTTCATCCGCGTGGCTGGCGGCCAGCACCATGCCCTCCGACACGCCAAACTTCATCTTGCGCGGGGCCAGGTTGGCCACCATCACGGTCAGCTTGCCGATCAGATCTTCGGGTTTGTACATGCTGGCGATGCCACTGAACACATTGCGCATGCGCCCTTCGCCCACGTCGAGCGTCAGGCGCAACAGCTTGACCGAGCCTTCCACGGGCTCGCAATTCACGATCTGGGCAATGCGCAGGTCCACCTTGGCGAAATCGTCGATGCTGATGGTGGGGGCGATGTCTTCGCCGCCGGGAATGAGCTTTTCCTCCACCACGGCCGGTGGCTCGAACAGGGCGTCGAGTTGTTCAGGGGTGACGCGTTGCATCAGGTGTTGGTAGGCGTTGATGCTGTGGCCTGCGCCCAGCAGGCTTTGCGCTTGCTCAAAGGTGAAGGGCTCGACGTTCAGGAAAGCCTCGACCTGCGCCGCCAGTGCGGGAAGCACGGGCTTGAGTTGCAGGCTGAGCAGGCGGAAGGCTTCGATGCAGGTGCTGCACACGTCGTGCAATCGCGCGTCTTGGCCTGCTTGTTTGGCCAAGTCCCAAGGTTTGTTTTGATCCACATAGCTGTTGACCTTGTCGGTCAGCAGCATGATTTCGCGCAGTGCTTTGGCGTATTCGCGTTCGTCGTAAAGCGCGGCAATGGTCGGCGCAGCGGCTTGCAAGCTTGTCAGCAAGGCTTGCCCGTCGGCGCTCACGGGGCCGAGTTGGCCGCCAAAGCGCTTGGCGATGAAGCCGGCCGAGCGCGAGGCGATGTTCACAAATTTGCCGATCAAATCGCTGTTGACCCGCGCCATGAAGTCTTCGGCGTTGAAGTCGATGTCTTCGTTGCGGGCCGAGAGTTTGGCCGCCAGGTAGTAGCGCAGCCACTCGGGGTTCATGCCCAGGCTCAGGTACTTGAGCGGGTCCAGGCCCGTGCCCCGGCTCTTGCTCATTTTTTCGCCGTTGTTCACCGTCAGGAAGCCGTGCACGTTCACCTTGTTGGGCGTCTTGCGGCCACTGAAATGCAGCATGGCGGGCCAGAAGAGCGTGTGGAAGGTGACGATGTCCTTGCCGATGAAGTGGATCTGCTCCAGATTGGGGTTGGCCATGTAGGCGGCGTAATCTTCGCCGCGTTTGTCCAGCAGGTTTTTCAGCGAGGCCAGGTAGCCCACAGGCGCGTCCAGCCACACATAAAAGTACTTGCCCGGCGCGTCCGGAATCTCAATGCCGAAGTAGGGCGCGTCGCGTGAGATGTCCCAGTCGCCCAAGCCCTCGCTGGTCGTGCCGTCGGGGTTGGTGCGCACCGAAAACCACTCTTTGACTTTGTTGGCCACCTCGGGCTGCAGCTTGCCGTCTTGGGTCCATTGGCTCAAAAACTCGACACAGCGCGGGTCGGAGAGCTTGAAGAAAAAGTGTTCCGAGGTCTTGAGCTCAGGCTTGGCACCCGACAGGGCCGAAAACGGGTTGATCAGATCGGTGGGGGCATAGACCGCGCCGCAAACTTCGCAGTTGTCGCCGTACTGGTCTTTGGCGTGGCACTTAGGGCACTCGCCTTTGATGAAACGGTCGGGCAGGAACATGTTCTTTTGCGGGTCAAAGAACTGCTCGACCGAGCGCACCTCGATCAGCGAGCCACCGTCGGCAGCCGAAATGTCGCGCAGGTCCCGGTAAATGGCACGGGCCAACTCGTGGTTTTCGGGTGCGTCGGTGCTGTGCCAGTTGTCAAACTGGATGTGAAAACCGTCCAAATAAGGCTTGCGTCCCGCCGCGATGTCGGCCACGAACTGCTGGGGCGTCTTGCCCGCCTTTTCGGCGGCAATCATGATCGGCGCACCGTGCGTGTCGTCCGCGCCCACAAAATTGACTTGGCTGCCCTGCATGCGCTGGAAACGGACCCAGATGTCGGCCTGGATGTATTCCATGATGTGGCCGATGTGGAAATTGCCGTTGGCATACGGCAAGGCGGTGGTGACAAAAAGCTGGCGGGGCGCGGTGGGGGCAGACATGGTGGGGCAGTTTGTAGGGGAATCGGTGATTTTAGGGTGTATGGGCTGTCTTGTCGGTAAACTTCGGCCCATTCTAGAAAGTGACCATGGCGACCACCGAACAACTCCTCCAGGCTTTGCAAGCCGTCATTGACCCGAACACGGGCAAAGATTTCGTGTCCACCAAAACCCTGAAAAACCTCCAAGTCGAAGGCGGCGATGTCTCTTTTGACGTGGAGCTGGGCTACCCGGCCAAGAGCCAAATCCCGGCCCTGCGTCAGGCCTTGATCGCCGCCGCCAAAGGCGTGGCGGGCGTGGCCAATGTGTCGGCCAACGTGACCAGCAAGATCACGGCGCACGCCGCCCAGCGCGGTGTGGCCCTGCTGCCTCAGGTGAAAAACATCGTGGCTGTTGCTTCGGGCAAGGGCGGCGTGGGCAAAAGCACCACCGCCGTCAACCTCGCGCTGGCGCTGGCCGCCGAAGGTGCCAAAGTGGGTCTGCTGGATGCCGACATCTATGGCCCCAGCCAGCCCATGATGATGGGCATCGAAGGCCGCCCCGAGAGCGAAGACGGCCAGACCATGGAGCCCATGGAGAACTACGGCGTGCAGGTCATGTCGATTGGCTTCTTGGTCAACGCTGACGAAGCCATGATCTGGCGCGGCCCCATGGCCACCCAGGCGCTGGAACAGCTGCTGCGCCAGACCAACTGGAAAGAACTCGACTATTTGATCGTGGACATGCCCCCGGGCACGGGCGACATCCAGCTGACCCTGAGCCAGCGTGTGCCCATGACCGGCGCAGTGATCGTGACCACCCCGCAAGACATTGCCCTCTTGGATGCCAAAAAAGGCGTGAAGATGTTCGAGAAAGTCGGCGTGCCGATTTTGGGCTTGGTCGAAAACATGGCGGTGCACGTTTGCACGAACTGCGGCCATGTCGAGCACATCTTTGGCGCTGATGGCGGCAAGAAAATGGCCGCCGAATACGGCATGGATTACCTGGGCGCACTGCCTCTGGACATGCAAATTCGCCTGCAAGCCGACAGCGGCAAGCCCACCGTGGTCTACGACCCCGATGGCGAAGTGGCGCAAATCTACAAGGCCGTGGCCCGCCAGGTGGCGGTCAAAATCGCGGCCAAGGCCAAAGATTTTTCGAGCAAGTTCCCGACCATCAAGGTCAGCAAGGACACCTGAACACGGGACAGGCCGTCCACTGCGGCGGCCATGCCTCAGTCCTTTGCAAAGAGACCGTTTTGAAGTAATCAATACGTATTCATTGTTATCATTTGCTTTGTGTTGTGAGGTACAAAGTGAATGCTTTCCATCGGCTTGCCGCCGGAGTCCGACAAGTATTGTGGCGTTGGCCCATGGAGTGGCTGGCGGGTTTGTTGGTGGCCGTGGGGCTGTGGGTGGTGCTGTACACCTACCAGTCCAGCGAGGCGATGGTCAAACAATATGCTGCAGAAAGTGCTCAAACGCACGCGGTGTCCATCACGCAGTTTCGCAATTTCTACACCCAAGAACTGGTGCCCAGGGCCGTCAAGGCGGGGGTGGACATCACCCACGAATACCAGTTGCGTGACAACGCACTGCCTTTGCCTGCCAGCTTGACCATCGATCTTGGACATTATTTGTCCAAAGTCGATGGCGGCACGCAGGTGCGCTTGTTCAGCGATCAGCCTTTTCCATGGCGCGTGGCTGAGCGTCACCTCGATGATTTCCAGCACCAGGCTTTGATGCATCTGAAAACGCATCCCGATCGCCCCTTTGTTCGCGAAGAAATCATGAACGGCACCCGTGTGCTGCGTTACGCGCAAGCCGACAAGATGCTGGCCAGTTGTGTGGCGTGCCATAACAGTTACCCTGGCTCTCCCAATACCCAATGGCGAGAAGGGGATGTCCGGGGTGCTTTAGAGGTCGTGCTGCCTGTCTCGGAATGGCAATTGGCCAGCACAGGGGTGTTGAACCGAACTTTTGCTGTTTTGTTGGTGTTGTTGTTTTTGGGCTTTGCTCTGGTGTGGTTGTCCTTGCGCCGAATCCGTTCGGCTTTGCTGACCTCCCGATCCCTTTCTGCAGAGAGGCAAACGGCCATTCGGCAATTGAGTGAAGAAATTCTGGAGCGTGAACAGGTCGAAAAAAATTTGCGCCTGAGCGAAAGCAAACTGCAGAGTATTTTTCGATTGGTTCCCGAAGGCATTGTGGTGGCCGATGCCCATGGAAAAATGGTGCAGTGCAATGATGCAATGGCGGGCATTTTTGGCTACCCGATGGAGGAGTTGATGGGCCAGCGCGTCAATCTGCTCATGGCGGACACGGACCGTCAGCACCACGACCAGTCCATGTCGAACTACTTGGTGACCGGTGAGAAGAAGCTCATGAACCAGCCGCGTGTGCTTCATGGGCGTCGGCGTGATGGCAGCTTGTTTCCGGTCAGGGTCACCCTCAGTGAAACTCGGCTGGACAAAGAACATTTCTTCATTGGCGTCATGCAGGACTTCACGGCCATCCAAAGTGCCCAGGACCTGCTGGTCGAAGCCAAGGAAAAAGCCGAACAAGCCAATCGCATGCGTGGTGAGTTTTTGGCCAACATGAGTCACGAGATTCGCACGCCCATGAATGGCATTGTGGGCATGACCGAATTGGCCTTGGACACCTCAGAGCCCGATCGGCAAAAGGAATACTTGGTGCTGGCCCGAGACTCGGCCAACCATTTGTTGCAAATCATCAACGAAATCCTGGACTTTTCCAAAATCGAAGCCAAAGCCTTGGAGCTGGAGCTGTTGGAGGTCAGTCCTGCGCAACTGGTGCGTCAAACCGTCCGGTCACTGGAACAACTGGCCTTCGCCAAGGGGGTGGCCGTGAGACTGGAGATGGGGTCCGATATCCCTGAGCGCTTGTGGATGGACCCGGTGCGGATGCGACAGGTGTTGACCAATCTGATTGGCAATGCCATCAAATTCACCGATGCGGGTTCTGTCACCGTCTGTACCGAACGCCTGGCAGCAGCCGATGCCAACACGGTGGTTTTGCGCATCAGCATCATCGACACGGGCATCGGATTTGATCCAGAGCGCACCGAGGCCTTGTTCAGCCCTTTTACCCAAGCCGATGGCTCGGTGACGCGCTCCTTTGGAGGCACGGGTTTGGGTCTGGCCATCACACGCAGCCTGTTGCAGCTGATGGGGGGCTCCATCTCGGCCGAAGGGCGGCCAGGCAAAGGCGCTACCTTTGTCGCCACCTTGCCTGCCCGTCAAGTGCTGAATTCGAGCGTGTTGACCCCCCCTCCCACTCTGGACTCAGAGGTGAAGAAGACCCCAGGTCAGACGTATTCGGTACTGCTGGTTGAAGACCATGACATCAACCGCAAGCTCGCTGAAATCATGCTGCAACGCATGGGCTATCGGTATGCCTTGGCCGCAGATGGCCAGCAGGCGCTGGACCGGCTGGCGCAAGAGCGCTTTGACGTGGTGTTGATGGATGTGATGATGCCAGTCATGGATGGCATCAGCGCCCTCAAATTGTTGCGGCAGCGGGAGGCTCTACAAGGCCACAGAACCCGCGTTTTGATGGTCACCGCTCACGCCATGACGGGTGACCGGGAGCGTTTCCTGAGTGCCGGGGCGGATGGCTATGTGTCCAAGCCCATGTCACAGGTGGCTTTGCAAAAAGAAATCGAGCGGGTGCTGAACGTGCGACATTCCAACGAGCCTGGGGCGTCGAATGCCGTGGGTGAGTTCGCCCAGTGACTGTGTTTGTTCTCAACGCAAGAGGCCATGCGCGGCTTGATACAAGGGCAATGCCCAGTACTCGGCAGGAAGCCTTTGGGGATTGAAAAATCCAAAAATGTCGGGTAGTTACCAAATAAACAATAAGTATTCATTGTTATTATTCACTTTGCTAAAAAGGTGCAAAGTGAACTCTCCTCGACAACCTCACCCTTCATTCATCGAAAAAACGATTCGCTGGCCCCTCATTTGGGTGGGTTTGGCCTTGCTGATATTGGGATCCGGTGTTTTGCTGTACGCCAATCGGACCTATGAGAACCACGTCAGGCAGGCCGCCATCGATCGTGCCAAAGCGCATGTCCTTGGTTTGAGTCAGTTTCGATTGTTTTATGAGCAAGCCCTGTTGCCGCGTGCCATGCAAGCCGGTGTGCCTTTCACCGAAGATGAGCGATCAAGCCGAAATGCCTTGCCATTGCCTGCAAGCTTGATGGCTGACATGAGCTTGTTTTTGGCCAAAAAAGCGGGTGATATTCAAGTCCGTTTTTACAGCGATGTGCCTTTGTCTGGGCGTGCTGTGCCTGTCGAACTGGACGCCTTTCAAAAACAGGCCTTGGTGGCCCTGCGCAGTCAGCCTGAAGTGCCCTTTGTGCAGGAAGAAATTCGCAATGGGATTCGGGTTTTACGCTACGCACAAGCCGACCGGGTGGCGGTGCAATGCGTGGCCTGCGGTGCCAGCTCTGGCAATGAACGTGCCGCACAGGCCGAGGTGGTGGGGGCGCTAGAAGTGGTGTTGCCCATCGAGACCAGCGAAGTCAGCAGCATGTTCACGGTCAAATACACCTTATTGACGCAGTCCGTGGCGGTGCTGCTTTGCTTGCTGTGGGTGTGGTGGATGCTCAAGGGGTTTAGGGGTGCCTTGCTCAAGGGCCAAAAGTTGTCCAGTGAACGCGAAGCCGTTTTGGCCCAGCTGAGCCAAGAAGTGGACCAGCGTAAAAAAGAAGAACGCCAACGCCGCCTGAGTGAAAGCAAACTGCAAAGCCTGTTCACCTCGGTGCCTGAAGCCATTGTGGTGTCGGACGCCCAAAGGCGAATTGTTCAATGCAACTTTGAAACCGTGGCCATTTTTGGTTACCCCTCAGAGGACTTGATTGGGAAAAAAATCGATGTGCTCATGGCTCCCCAAGAGATGATCGAGCCCGAGCAACCCATGGCGGAGTTCTTGCGGACACGCGAGTCCACCTTGCTCAACCAGGCCCAGGTGATGACGGGCCGACGTAAAAACGGCCAGCTTTTTTCATTGCGCATGACGTTCAGCGAAATGCGTGTGGACGAGGACATTTTGTATGTGACCGTCATGCAGGATTTTTCGGGGACCGAAAACACCCAAAAACTGCTCAGCCAAGCCAAAGAAAAAGCCGAAGAAGACCGGCAATTGCGTGGTGAATTTTTGGCCAAAATGAGCTACGAAATTCGCACCCCCATGAACGGCATCGTGGGCATGACCGAGTTGGCCATGGACACACCGGACAGAGCGGAGCAAAAAGAGTACCTGACACTGGCCAGAAACTCAGCCAACCACTTGCTTCACATCATCAACCAGATCCTTGATTTTTCAAAAATCGAAGCCAATGCCTTGAAGTTGGAGTTGCAAGACGTCAGTCCTGCGCAATGGCTTGAAAAATCGGTGGAAGACATGGTCCCCTGGGCCCGCGCCAAAAACATTGACTTGTTGACCGACTTGTCCCCTCAATTGCCCCTGTTGGTGCGCATGGACCCTGTGCGCATGCAGCAAGTGCTGACCAATCTGATTGGCAATGCCATCAAGTTCACCGATTTGGGTGCTGTGACCGTGGCCATGCAAGCCCACAGCGCCGCCAGTGCCGACAAGTGTGTCTTGCGCATCAGCATCACCGACACGGGCAAGGGTTTTGATTCGTCCAGATCGGCCTCTTTGTTCAATCCTTTTAATCAGGTGGACGACTCGGACAAACGCATTTTTGGCAGTACAGGTCTGGGCTTGGCCATCACCCGCAGTTTGGTGCACTTGATGGGCGGTGAAATCATTGCCAACAGCCAGCCAGAACTGGGCGCTTGTTTCACGGTGGCATTGCCCGTCGATTTGGTGTCGATGGCGCCTGAGCAGGTCCGATTGGTGCAAGCGCAGTTGGACAAGCACCCCGTCAGCAAGGATCGGGGTCTTGTGTCCAGGGTGGATGACAGCCCCTTGATGGTCCAATCCATGACCACACGGCAGGGAGAACAGGTCTCTGTGTTGTTGGTCGAGGACCATGAAATCAACCGCAAATTGGCTGAAATCATGATCGAGCGCATGGGCTGCCGACTCGTGTCTGTGCGCGATGGCTTGCAAGCCCTGGATGCCATGGATAAAACCCGTTTTGACGTGGTCTTGATGGACGTGATGATGCCCGTCATGGACGGTCTGGCCGCCCTGAAATTGGTGCGCGAACGTGAAAAAGGCACCGGTTTCAGGTCGCGCGTGTTGATGGTCACGGCCCATGCCATGGCCGGTGACCGCGAGCGTTTCTTGAACGCAGGGGCCGATGGCTATGTGTCCAAGCCCATGTCTCAGGCGAGTTTGCAAACTGAAATCGAGCGCGTTTTGGCCCTCGAAGAGGGCGAAGAGCCCGCCATCTGAAGCCGAGGGCCCTGCTTGAATGGCATTTCAACAGGTGTCCCTCTTCAATGGGGGGCAGTTCAGGGCCCGGCCTGGGTCTCAGGGGGTCTGCTTTTCCAGATCCCGAAGCTTAAAGCGCTGAATCTTGCCGGTAGCCGTTTTGGGCAGTTCGGCCACAAACTCGATGAAGCGCGGATATTTGTAAGGGGCCAGGCGCTCTTTGACAAAGGCTTTGACCTCCTCTTGGCTCAGGGTTTGCCCGGATTTGAGCACGATGAAGGCCTTGGTTTTGGTCAGGCCATCGGTGTCTTCCTTGCCAATCACGGCCGCTTCCAAAATGGCGGGGTGTTGCACCAAGGTGGATTCGACTTCAAAAGGCGAGACGTAAATGCCGCTGACCTTGAGCATGTCGTCGTTGCGTCCCGCGTAGGTGTAGTAACCGTCGGCATCCCGCGTGTATTTGTCGCCGCTCTTGGTCCACACGCCTTGGAAGGTGTCGCGGGTTTTGCTGCGGTTGTTCCAGTACATCAGGGCGCTGCTGGGGCCCTGGATGTAAAGATCGCCAATTTCGTCGTGTCCTGTGATCACTTGGCCGTCCTCGGTGCGCAATTGGACTTCGTAACCGGGCACAGGCTTGCCCGTGGTGCCATAACGCACATCACCAGGGCGGTTGGACAGAAAAACGTGCAGCATTTCTGTCGAACCAATCCCGTCAATGATCTCGCAGCCAAAGTGACTGGACCAGCGCTCGGCGATGTCGCGCGGCAGGGCTTCACCGGCCGATGAGCACAAACGCAGAGCGACCGCTTTGGGGGCGGGCAAATCGGGTTGGGCCAGCATGCCTCCGTAACCGGTGGGAGCACCATAAAACACCGTCGGTTGATGGTCGACCATGCGCTTGAAGGTGGCTTGTGGTGTGGGGCGCTCGGCCATCAGCACCACAGTGGCGCCCACGCTCAGCGGGAAGGTGAGGGCGTTGCCCAGTCCGTAGGCAAAAAAGAGTTTTGCTGCCGAGAACACCGTGTCGCTCTCACGCAAATCCAGCACGCCTTGGCCATACAGCCCGGCCGTCCAGTAGAGGTTGCCTTGGCTGTGCACGGTGCCTTTGGGCTGGCCTGTGGAGCCCGATGAGTACAGCCAGAAAGCCGGTTCATCGGACAGGGTGGGTGCGGGCAGTGCGGGCGGGTTTTGGGCCACAAAGTCGGCCATGTTGAGTTGGCCCGGGGTCAAGGCCGCTGCAGGGCGAGAGACCACGATGTGAGCCACTTCGGTTTTGCCCAGGTCCAAGGCCGCTTGCAAGGTTGGCAGCAAGGCCCCAGACACCAAAACGGCTTGTGCACGGCTGTTGCCCAACATGAAGGCGTAATCATCGGGCGTCAGCAAGGTGTTGACGGCCACAGGCACCACGCCCACGTAAAGCGCCCCCAAAAAGGCCACGACCCAGTCGCTGCTGTCTTGCATGAGCAAGAGCACACGCTCTTCGCGCTTGAGGCCCAGGGTCTTCAGGCCTCCGGCGAAACGCCGGATTTGATCGTGAAGCTCGCCGTAAGTGAGTGAACCCACGTCATCGATCAAGGCGGTTTTGCCCGTGCGCTTGGCGTTGATGGCGATCAGGTGTTGGGCAAAATTGAAATCTGCGGGGGGTGGGGTCACGGGGCGTGTCATGTGTGTCTCCTCAGGGTTGTCTTGGTTGTTGAAATGACCTGTGTTGGCCCATCTTTTGCAGGAGCCGCGCCCTTGCGGCGATCCGCCTGCTGGGGATTTTCGTTGCGGGGGCGCGGCTCCTACAAGGGGGGTCAGAGGGCCAGCTTGCCGCCCTGGGCGGTCAGCTGATCCAAAGCGAGCGAGCTGCCTTGCACCGCACTGCGGCGGTGGTAGAAATTGAGCGCCCGCAGGCCGCCCAGCTCTTCGCCGCCGCCCGCGCGGCCGGGGCCGCCGTGCAAGCTCATGGGCATCACGTTGCCGTGGCCGCTGTGCAGGCTTGCCACGTCGGGTGAGATGGCGTGCACACGGCCGTGGCTGCTGGCCAAAGCCACAGAGGCTTGCGCGGTGAATACAGGGTCTTCGCTGTAGACCGAGCACACCAACGAGCCTTCACCCCGGCGAATCATGGCGTAGGCCTCGTCGATGCTGTCGTAAGGCATCAGGGTGGACACGGGGCCGAACACCTCGACCGAGTGCAGCACCTGGGCCGTCATGGGCGATTCGGTGCCCAGCAGCACCGGGGCCACGCAAGCGCTGTTGGCGTCGGCATCGATCAGTGCGGCACTGTTGCCGTCGAACAAAACGGTGGCTTCGGTTTTCAGCAGTTTCAGGCCCGCAAGCACGCTGGCTTTTTGTTCCTGACTGACCAATGCACCCATGCGCACGGTCTCGTTGCGCGGGTTGCCCACGGTGGTTTTGGCCAGACGCGCCCCCATGGCTTCGGCGGCGGCTTTGTACAAAGCACGCGGCACAAAAATGCGGCGGATCGCGGTGCACTTCTGGCCCGATTTGACCGTCATCTCGCGGGCCACTTCGGCCACCAGCAGCTTGAAGGCTTCGCTGTCTGCGGTGGCCGCAGGCGAGAGCAGGGCGCTGTTGAGGCTGTCGGCTTCGATGTTGCAGCGCACCGACAGCTCGGTCACCGCGCGGTGGCTGCGGATGATCTTGCCGGTCTCGGCCGAGCCGGTGAAGCTGACCACGTCAAAGGCTTGCAGCTGGTCCATCAGGCCAGCGGAGGAGCCACAGATGACCGACAGCGCACCCACGGGCAACACACCTGCGTCGACCACGTCTTTGACCATGCGCTGGGTCAGCCAGGCGGTGGCGGTCGCGGGCTTGATGATGACGGGCACGCCCGACAACAGTGCCGGCGCGGCTTTTTCCCACAGGCCCCAGCTGGGGAAGTTGAAGGCGTTGATGAACAGCGCCACGCCGCGTGTGGGCACCTGGATGTGC
The DNA here is from genome assembly GCF_003063265.1 of Limnohabitans sp. WS1. Taxonomy (GTDB): domain Bacteria; phylum Pseudomonadota; class Gammaproteobacteria; order Burkholderiales; family Burkholderiaceae_C; genus Limnohabitans_A. The sequence continues at coordinate 32,140 of NZ_NERU01000007.1, read as the reverse complement.
TGGGTCTGGAAGGCTGGGTCTTTGGCCATGCGGATGCGCTCGCCGTCGAGCAGCAGCGTGGCGTCGCCCAGGGCCGCGCCCTGCTTGGCGTAGTAGCCCAGGGTGAAGATCGCGCCGTCAATGTCCACGCCCGAGTCCTTGGCCACGGTGCCACTGTTGGCCGTGGCGATCTCGTAGTAGGTGTCGCGGTTGGCTTGCAGGACTTCGACGATCTTGGTGAGCAATGCAGCGCGTTGCCCGTAGCTCAGGGCACGCAGCGCAGCGCCGCCTTGTTCACGGGCAAAGGCAAAGCCTTCGGCCAGGTCTATGCCGGTGCTGGACACGCGGGCCAGCTCGGTGCCCAGCACCGGGTCGAACAGGGGCGTGCCTGCACCGGTGCCGGTTTGCCAGCGGCCTGCAAAAAAGTTGGGAAGCAATGGGGACATGGGCGTGGCTTTCGTTTGGATGGGGGGCGATGGGGGCGCAATTTGCACTGACAGTGCATCAAAGTTTGTTCCACGGGGCCAGTTGGCGGTATAAACAAAGCTCCATGCATTATTGTGCTTGCCCTCTAGTATGCATTAAAGTGCATGTTTTGGGTTTCCTGAAATCCTAGGGTTTTCCCCTTGTTTTGTCATTCCGTGTTGAACATGACCTCTGAAGCCAGCTTGCCCATCGATCCGACCGAGCCCGACACCCGACGCCATCCTTTTTTGGAAGCCTTGGGGGAGCGGGTGCGCAACTTGCGCTCGCGTCAAGGCATGACGCGCCGCGCCGTGGCTTTGGCCGCCGAAGTCTCTGAACGCCACTTGGCCAACCTCGAATACGGCACTGGCAACGTCTCGGTGTTGGTGCTGTTGCAGGTGGCCAACGCCTTGCAATGTTCTTTGGCCGAATTGCTCGGTGATGTGACCACCCGCTCGCCCGAATGGCTCTTGATTCGTGAGTTGTTGGGCCAGCGCAGCGAAGCCGATTTGCGCCGTGCCAGATTGCAGCTGGTGGATTTATTGGGTGAAGGGGGTAACGCACAAGAGCGTCAGAACCGCATTGCCTTGATCGGTTTGCGCGGGGCAGGCAAAACCGCGCTGGGCCAGCGCCTGGCCGACGACATGGGATTTCCCTTCATTGAGCTGAGCCGAGAAATTGAGCAATTTGCCGGATGCCAGATCAGCGAGATCCACAACCTGTATGGGGCTAACGCTTATCGACGCTACGAGCGCCGTGCCCTCGAAGAAGCCATTCAGATTTACCCCGAAGTGGTGATTGCCACGCCCGGGGGGCTGGTGTCGGATTCGGCCAACTTCAATCTGTTGCTGTCGCACTGCACCACCGTGTGGCTGCAGGCCGATGCCACCGACCACATGGGCCGTGTGGCCGCCCAAGGGGACATGCGCCCCATGGCCGCCAGCCGCGAGGCCATGGAAGACCTCAAACGCATTTTGGAAGGACGAGCCGCTTTTTATTCCAAAGCCGACATGGCCATCAACACCAGTGGCCGAACAGAAGACCAGGCTTTTGAGGCCTTGCGTACTTCGGTTCGCCAACATCTGGGACGTCAGGCTTGATGTGGGGGTGAGAATTTATTTCATAGGGTAAATACCTATAAAATGCATTAAAGTGCATATTACGCGAACGGCAAAGATGCACTAAACTTCAGCTCAACATGCAATGAACTGCATTTTTGACAGAAATCAATTCCACCCCTTCACCGATGGAGACACCCATGACCGCAGCGCTTCAAGTCAATTACCAGACCCACCCTTCGCAGTACAAGCACATCCACCTGGCTTTTGATGGCGAGATCGCGACCTTGTCGATCAACATCAATGAAGACGCCGGCATCCGCCCTGGCTACAAACTCAAGCTCAACAGCTACGACCTGGGTGTGGACATCGAGTTGCACGATGCGCTGCAACGCATCCGTTTCGAGCATCCCGAAGTGCGCTCGGTGGTGGTGACCAGCCTGAAAGACCGCGTGTTCTGCTCCGGTGCCAACATCTTCATGCTGGGTGTGTCCACCCACGGATGGAAAGTGAACTTCTGCAAGTTCACCAACGAAACCCGCAACGGCATTGAAGACTCCAGCAAGCACGACGGCCTGAAATTCGTCGCCGCCCTGAACGGCGCTTGCGCTGGCGGCGGCTATGAGCTGGCCCTGGCCTGCGACGACATCGTGCTGGTGGACGACCGTTCTTCTTCGGTGTCTTTGCCTGAAGTGCCTTTGCTCGGCGTGTTGCCCGGCACCGGCGGCCTGACCCGCGTGACCGACAAGCGCCATGTGCGCCACGACCTGGCCGACATTTTCTGCACCAGCGTCGAAGGCGTGCGTGGTCAAAAAGCCGTGGACTGGCGTCTGGTCGATGCCGTCGCCAAGCCCGCCGTGTTCAAAGATGTGGTCAAGGCACGCGCCGCAAAGCTGGCCGCTGGCAGCATCCGGCCTGCAGGCGTCAAGGGCGTGGAACTGACACCCTTGAACCGTACCATCGCGGCCGATGCGCTCACCTACACCAACGTCTCGGTGGAGATTGACCGTACCAAGCGCATTGCCACCTTCACCGTCAAAGCCCCTGCCACAGCCCAACCCACCGACATCGCGGGCATCGAAGCCGCAGGCATGAACTGGTGGCCGCTGCAGATGGTGCGCGAATTGGATGACGCCATCCTGCACATGCGCACCAACGAACTGGACATCGGCACCTGGGTGCTCAAAACATCGGGCGACGCCGCTGCCGTGTTGGCTTCGGACGCCACCATGCTGGCGAACAAAGACCACTGGTTTGTGCGTGAAACCATCGGCCACCTGCGCCGCACCCTTGCCCGCATGGACGTGACTTCGCGCAGCCTGTTCGCCCTGATTGAAGAGGGGACATGCTTTGTCGGCACACTCGCCGAGTTGGCTTTCTGCGCCGACCGTGCTTACATGCTGGCGCTGCCGGACGACGAAGCCAAGGCCCCCAAGATTCAACTCAACGAAATGAACTTCGGTTTCTTCCCCATGGTCAACGACCAGACCCGCTTGCAGCGCCGCTTTTATGAAGAAGTGCCTGCCATGGAAGCCGCTCGCGGCGCGATTGGCAAGGCCTTGGATGCTGACGCCGCTCTGGCCCTGGGCCTGGTGACTGCCGCGCCTGACGACATCGATTGGGCCGACGAAATCCGCTTGGCCCTGGAAGAGCGCTCTTCCATGTCGCCCGATGCCCTGACCGGTCTGGAAGCCAACCTGCGTTTCGCCAGCCAAGAAAACATGCTGACCCGCATCTTTGGCCGCCTGACCGCCTGGCAGAACTGGATCTTCCAGCGCCCCAACGCCGTCGGCGAAAAGGGTGCCCTGAAGGTCTACGGCAAGGGCGAAAAAGTCCAGTTTGATCTGAACCGCGTTTAAAAATTTTTCACCAGGAGAACATCATGTCCGGTATCAACTACAGCGAAAAAATCCCCAACAACGTCAACCTGAGCGAAGACCGCACCTTGCAGCGTGCCCTTGAGCAATGGCAGCCCAACTTCATCAACTGGTGGGACGACATGGGTCCCGAAGGCTCAACCGACATGGACGTGTACCTGCGCACGGCCGTGAGCGTGGACCCGCAAGGCTGGGCCCAGTTTGGCCACGTCAAGATGCGCGACTACCGTTGGGGCGTTTTCTTGAACCCTGGTGAGCAAGACCGCAAGATCCATTTTGGTGACCACATCGGCGAGAAAGCCTGGCAAGACGTGCCTGGCGAGCACCGCGCCAACCTGCGCCGCATCATCGTCACGCAAGGCGACACCGAGCCAGCATCGGTCGAACAGCAGCGCCACCTGGGCCTGACTGCGCCCAGCATGTACGACCTGCGCAACCTGTTCCAGATCAACGTCGAAGAAGGCCGCCACCTGTGGGCCATGGTGTACCTGCTGCACAAATACTTCGGCAAAGACGGCCGCGAAGAAGCCGATGCCTTGCTGCAACGCAACAGCGGCAACGAAGACAACCCCCGCATCTTGCAAGCCTTCAATGAGAAGACACCCGACTGGTTGTCGTTCTTCATGTTCACCTACTTCACCGACCGCGACGGCAAGTTCCAGTTGTGCGCTTTGGCCGAGTCGGCATTCGACCCCCTGGCCCGCACCACCAAGTTCATGCTGACCGAAGAGGCGCACCACATGTTTGTGGGCGAGTCCGGCGTGAGCCGCACCATCCAGCGCACTGTCGATGTGATGAACCAGCTCAAAACCGACGACGTGGGCAAGCTGCGCGCTGCCGGTGTGATCGATCTGCCAACCATCCAGCGTTACATCAACTTCCACTTCTCGGTGACCATCGACTTGTTCGGTGCCGACGAGTCTTCTAACGCGGCCACCTTCTACAGCTCGGGCCTGAAAGGCCGCTACGAAGAAGGCAAGCGTGGTGATGACCACATCCTGAAGGGCAACAGCTACAAGATTTTGTCGGTCGAAGACGGCAAGTTGGTCGAAAAAGAAGTGCCGATGCTCAACGCTTTGAACGAAGTGCTGCGCGACGACTACATCACCGACTCCAAAGGCGGCATTGACCGTTGGAACCGTGTGATCTCCAAGGCCGGCATTCCATTCACCTTGACCGCACCTCACAAAGCGTTCCACCGCAACATTGGCTCTTTGTCCGGTTCCAAGATCACGCCCGATGGCCGTGTGGTGACCGACGCCGAGTGGATGGCCAAAGTGGGCGAGTGGCTGCCCACCAACGAAGACCGCGCTTATGTGGCCAGCCTGATGGGCCGTGTCGTTGAGCCCGGCAAATTCGCCAACTGGATCGCGCCCCCCGTCATGGGCATCAACCGTCAGCCCGTGGACTTTGATTACGTTCGCTTCAACTGATTGAGTCTCTTGCTGCCGTCCTCGCTGTTTGCGGGGGCGGCAGTTGACAGAGGAAGGGGCGGGTTCCTCATGCTGGGGTACCAGAAATCGTCACCCGCCCCTTCCCCTGTCAACTGCATGGAGTTGGTTCTGTGTCCTTGACGTCAATGGACTACTGGTTTGCCAGTGGTTTGAAGGTGCTGCCTTGAAGTGAGGCGGTCATTGAAAGGGCAAGGGGCGGGTTCCTCATGCTGGGGTACCAGAAATCGTCACCCGCCCCTTTCCCTGTCAACTGCATGGAGTTGGTTCTGTGTCCTTGACGTCAATGGACTACTGGTTTGCCAGTGGTTTGAAGGTGCTGCCTTGAAATGAGGCGGTCATTGAAAGGGCAAGGGGCGGGTTCCTCATACCGGGGTACCGAAAATCGTCACCCGCCCCTTGCCCTTTCAATGACATGGGACATGGGTGCGCGAGTCAAAGACACCGGTAGACTGACGACGTTCATGCAGGCACAGAGCGACGGTATGGCTTGGGGCCGGGCGCCGATTTCTGGTACCCCAGCATGAGGCGCCCGGCCCCAAGCCATACCGTTGCGGACCACGCAGACAACAGACAGAAAACGCCAAAATTCAAGAGAGCCAAGACATGAGCACAGAAGCAACCCTGATCAAACAACACCTGATCGACCCGGAAATCTGCATCCGCTGCAACACCTGCGAAGCGATCTGCCCCGTGGGTGCCATCACCCACGACTCGCTCAACTACGTGGTCAAGGCCGATGTCTGCAACGGTTGCATGGACTGCATCTCGCCATGCCCCACCGGCTCGATTGACAACTGGCGCATGGTGCCCAAGGCCAAGGCCTACAGCATCGAAGAACAACTCAAGTGGTACGACCTGCCCGCTGAACTGAGCGCCGAAGAACTGGCTGAGGCCGGTGGCCTTGCGGGTGCTGCCCAAGAGGAATCCCAAGCCGCTGTTCAATCTGCAGCCTCTTCGTCGTCGGTCGCCAGCACCCCCACCGCCTCGGGTTTCAATTCTGCCCAGTTCGGCGCGACCATACCGCCCTGGTCGGCCGCACACGCCTACACCAACCTGTATGGTCCCAAGGCCGCTGAGAAAACCATCACCGCCACCGTCACAGGAAACCTGCGCGTGACCGAAGTGGGTCAACAAGCAGGTCAGCAAGACTACGACACGCACCACATCGTGCTCGACTTTGGCAGCATGCCCTTTCCGGTGCTCGAAGGCCAGTCGATCGGCATCATCCCGCCAGGCGTTGACGCCAACGGCAAGCCACACCACGCTCGCCAGTATTCGATTGCCAGCCCCCGCAATGGCGAGCGCCCTGGCCACAACAACCTGTCGCTGACCATCAAGCGTGTGCTCGAAGACCACGACGGCAAACCTGTGCGCGGCGTAGCATCCAACTTCATGTGTGATCTGAATGTGGGTGAAAAAGTGCAGGTGATCGGGCCGTTTGGCGCGAGCTTCCTCATGCCCAACCACCCCAAGAGCCACATCGTCATGATCTGCACCGGCACCGGCTCTGCGCCCATGCGGGCCATGACCGAATGGCGTCGCCGCCTGCGGGCCAGTGGCAAGTTCGAGGGCGGCAAACTCATGCTGTTCTTTGGGGCCCGCACGCCGGCCGAACTGCCTTACTTTGGTCCGCTCAACAATCTGCCCAAAGACTTCATTGACATCGAGTTTGCTTTTTCGCGTGAAGTGGGCAAGACCAAACGCTACGTTCAGGACGCCATGCGCGACCGTGCTGCCGACATCGCTGCACAACTCAAGGACCCCAATACCTGCTTTTATGTGTGCGGGCTCAAAAGCATGGAAGAGGGCGTGGTCATGGCCCTGCGCGACATCGCGCAAAATGCTGGACTCGATTGGGACAGCATCGGTGCGGCCCTCAAAAAAGAAGGCCGTCTGCACCTTGAAACCTATTGATCCCAGCAGAAACTGTGCGCTTCGCGGTCATGTCGGGGCTGAAGCCGCCGACCTACAAATCAGCGCACTTGTCTCTTGTAGGTCGGTGGCTTCAGCCCCGACAACGCACACTCGATCATGGCAACGATGAATTTTCCAACGGATGTGACCCCTTCGCATGCAGACCGATTCCATTTCTGAAACACGTATCGGATTGAATGCACTGCGCGAGCAACTGCGTCAACCCCGCAAGCAGCTCAAAGGCCGTCAGGTCATGCCCGAGGCCCGTGCCGAGGTGCAGGCCTTGATCGGTTTGCCACCTGCTGATGGTCACCGCCGAGACCTGCTCATCGAGCACCTGCACAAACTGAACGACCATTTCCATGGTTTGTTCGAGCGCCACATGGTTGCGCTGGCCGCCGAGATGCGTCTGCCCGTGGTCGAGGTGTTCGAGGTCGCATCGTTCTATCACCACTTCGAGATTCTGAAAGACACCCAAACCGCCCCACGCATCACCGTACGGGTGTGTGACAGCCTGAGCTGCAGCCTGGCCGGCAGCGACAGTTTGCTGCGCCAATTGCAGCGTGATTTGCTGGACGTTCAAGTCGTGCCTGTGCCGTGTTTGGGCCGCTGCGAGCAGGCCCCGGCCGCGCAGGTCGGTCAGCAGGCTGTGGCGCATGCCACCTTTGAAGCTGTGACGCAGCGTGTGACCCAACACCAGACCGAGCCCAACCCACTTCCCGGCGCAATCCGGCTGGCGGCTTATCGGCAAGCGGGTGGTTACCAGTTGGCGCAGCACATTGCGGCCGGACAAAAAGACCACGAATCGGTCATCCAGTGCTTGGAGTCTTCCGGCCTGCGCGGCCTGGGCGGCGCGGGTTTTCCGGCTGGACGCAAATGGCGCATCGTGCGCAGCCAGCCCGGCCCACGCCTGATGGCGGTCAACATCGACGAGGGCGAGCCCGGCACCTTTAAGGACCGCACCTGCCTGGAAGCCGACCCGCACCGTTTTCTGGAAGGTTTGCTGATCGCGGCCAGCGTGGTGGGTTGTGAGGCGGTCTACATTTATTTGCGCGACGAGTACCACGAAGCGCGTGTCTTGTTGACCCAAGAACTGGCCGCTTTGCAGGCCAACCCGCCTTGCGCCTTGCCACGCATTGAGTTGCGCCGGGGCGCGGGCGCTTACATCTGCGGCGAAGAGTCGGCCATGATCGAAAGCATCGAAGGCAAACGGGGTGAGCCGCGCATGCGCCCGCCTTACATCGCCGAGGTGGGCCTGTTTGGCCGCCCGACGCTGGAGCACAACTTTGAGACCCTGTTTTGGGTGCGCGAACTGATCGAGCAGGGCGCGGACAGTTTTGCATCGCATGGACGTCACGGCCGCAAGGGCCTGCGCCGTTTCAGCGTCAGCGGGCGTGTCAAGCACCCGGGCGTGAAACTCGCGCCTGCGGGCATCACGCTGCGCGAATTGGTTGATGAATACTGCGGCGGCATGGCCGAGGGGCATACGCTGTACGCTTATTTGCCCGGCGGTGCGAGTGGCGGCATCTTGCCCGAGCGCTTGGCCGATGTGCCGCTGGACTTTGACACCCTGCAGCCGTACGGCTGCTTCATCGGTTCGGCCGCCGTGATGGTGCTGAGCCAACACGACAGCGCCCGCGAAGCGGCCCTGAATGTGATGCGCTTTTTTGCGCACGAAAGCTGCGGCCAGTGCACCCCATGCCGTGTGGGCACCGACAAGGCTGCGCAGCTCATGGCAGCCCCAGTGTGGGATTCCGATACCTTGCAAGATTTGGCGCAGGTCATGGGTGACGCGTCGATTTGCGGCCTGGGCCAAGCGGCACCGAATCCGATCCGGTGTGTGCTCAATGACTTTCCGCATGAAGTGGGGATGCAGACATGATGCTGTGTAGGAGCGACGCCCCCGTCGCGAGCAAGCAAGGGTTCATCGCGGCGAGGGCACCGCTCCCACAGGAAGAGTCGGTCTCTTGTAGGAGCGACGCCCCCGTCGCGAACAAGCAAGGGTTCAACGCGGCGAGGGCACCGCTCCCACAGGGAGAGTCGGTCTCTTGTAGGAGCGACGCCCCCGTCGCGAACAAGCAAGGGTTCACCGCGGCGAGGGCACCGCTCCCGCAGGGAGAGTCGATCTCTTGTAGGAGCGACGCCCCCGTCGCGAACAAGCAAGGGTTCAACGCGGCGAGGGCACCGCTCCCACAGGGAGAGTGGGTCTCTTGCAGGAGCGACGCCCCCGTCGCGAGCAAGCAAGGGTTCATCGTGGCAAAGACGTCGCTATCACAGGTTGGGGCCTCTGCATGAACACGGTTGCATTCACCCTCAACGGCCAAATGGTTGAAGCGCCTGCTGGAAAAAGCATTTTCAACATTGCCAAAGAATTGGGCATTGCCATTCCCCATCTGTGTCACAAAGAGGGCCTGGCACCCGACGGCAACTGCCGCGCTTGCGTGGTCGAGGTGGCCGGTGAACGGACATTGGCCCCCAGCTGCTGCCGCAGCGCCACGCCCGGCATGCAGGTGCAAACGAACAGCGAACGAGCGGTCAAAAGCCAGAAGATGGTGCTGGAGATGCTGCTGGCCGACTTGCCCGAGCAGGGCCACAAGTGGCTCGATGACCGCGCCGAGGCCCCACACGGCGAACTGAGCCAATGGGCCGAGCACCACGGCGTGCAGGTCCGCCCCGCACTCGCTCAATTGCGCCGTGAGGCCGTCCCCGCCGATCTGTCGCACCCGGCCATGGCCGTGAACTTGGACACCTGCATCCAGTGCAACCGCTGCCAACGCGCCTGCCGTGATCTGCAGGTGAACGACGTGATTGGCTTGGCATTTAGGGGCGCACACACCCAAGTGGTGTTCGACCTGGCCGACCCCATGGGAGGTAGCTCTTGTGTGGGCTGCGGCGAATGTGTGCAGGCTTGCCCCACAGGCGCACTCATGCCCAAGAGCCACATGGGGCCGCAAACCGTGGACCGCGAAGTCGATTCGGTGTGCCCGTTTTGCGGCGTGGGTTGTCTGGTCACCTACCAGGTGCGCGATGAAAAAATCATCAGCGTCAAAGGCCGCGAAGGCCCGGCCAATGAAGGCCGCCTGTGCGTCAAGGGCCGTTTTGGCATGGATTACATCCACAGCCCGGACCGCATCACGATGCCGTTGATCCGCAAGGCGGGCGTGGCCAAAGACCTGGACCTGATCGATGGCCACACCGACTGGCGCGAAGTCTTCCGTGAAGCCTCATGGGAGGAAGCGCTGGACTTGGCCACCCAGCCGCTCAACACGCTGCGCCAACAACACGGCCCCAAGTCACTCGCTGGTTTTGGCTCGGCCAAAGGCAGCAACGAAGAAGCCTACTTGTTCCAGAAGCTGGTGCGCACCGGCTTTGGCAGCAACAACGTGGACCATTGCACCCGTTTGTGCCACGCGTCCAGCGTGGCCGCACTTTTGGAAGGCGTGGGCTCGGGCGCAGTCAGCAACCCGGTGCGAGATGTCGAGCATTCGGATCTGATCATCGTGATCGGCTCCAACCCCACCAGCAACCACCCGGTGGCCGCCACTTGGATGAAAAACGCGGCCCAGCGCGGCACGCGCATCGTGCTGGCCGACCCGCGCATCACCGATATCGGCCGCCACAGTTGGCGCAATCTTCAGTTCAAGGCCGACACCGATGTGGCCATGCTCAACGCCATGCTGCACGTCATCGTCAACGAGAACCTGTGCGATGAAAAATTCCTGAGTGAACGTGCCGACAACGTGGCAGAACTCAAGGCCCATGTGCAGGACTTCACGCCCGAGGCCATGAGCGCGGTTTGCGGCATTCCGGCCGACACCCTCCGCGAAGTGGCGCGGGCCTATGCCAGCGCCAAAGCCGCCATGATCTTGTGGGGCATGGGCGTGAGCCAGCATGTGCACGGCACCGACAACGTGCGCTGCCTGATTGCGCTGGCCAGCATCACCGGCCAGATCGGCCGCCCCGGCACCGGCCTGCACCCGCTGCGTGGCCAAAACAACGTGCAAGGCGCGAGCGATGCGGGCTTGATCCCGATGATGTACCCCAACTACCAGCGCGTGAGCGACAAGTCGGCACACGACTGGTTTGAGAAATTTTGGGACACGAAACTCGACGACCAGCCCGGCTACACCGTGGTCGAGATCATGCACAAGGCCCTCGCGCCAGACAGCGACCCGCACAAGGTGCGCGGCATGTACATCATGGGCGAGAACCCGGCCATGAGCGACCCGGACCTGAACCACGCCCGCCACGCGTTGGCCAGCTTGCAGCACCTGGTGGTGCAAGACATCTTCTTGACCGAAACCGCCTGGTTGGCCGATGTGGTGCTGCCCGCCAGCGCCTGGCCCGAGAAAACCGGCACTGTCAGCAACACCGACCGCACGGTGCAAATGGGCCGCCAGGCCGTGTTGCCACCCGGCGATGCGAAACCCGATTTGTGGATCATCCAGCAGATCGCCCAGCGTTTGGGCCTGAATTGGTCTTATGCAGGCGAGCACGAGGGCGTGGCCGCGGTGTACGAAGAAATGCGCCAGGCCATGGCCCCGGCCATTGGCGGCATCGACTGGGCGCGTTTGAATGCGGGCTCGGTCACTTACCCCTGCGTGAGCGCCGAGGACCCGGGTCAGCCCATCGTTTTCCACGACCACTTTCCCACCCCCGATGGCCGGGTGAAGTTGGTGACTGTTGATCTGATTTTGGCGGCCGAGCGGCCCGATGTCGATTACCCCTTTGTGCTCATCACCGGGCGTCAGCTGGAGCACTGGCACACGGGCAGCATGACGCGACGTGCCACAGTGCTCGATGCCTTGGAGCCTGCGGCCACGGCCTCCATGCACGGTGCCGACATGGATCGATTGGGTTTGGAGCCTGGCCAGCGCATCCAGGTGCGTTCGCGCCGGGGTGAGGTGAGCCTGCAAGTCAGGCAAGACAACGGCACGCCTTTGGGCGCTGTGTTCATGCCTTTTGCCTACCAAGAGGCAGCAGCCAATTTGTTGACCCATGCGGCTTTGGACCCGTTTGGCAAAATTCCGGAATTTAAATACTGCGCTGTTCAAGTCCAAGGTATTAACTCCCAGAAAGCATAATCCCGGGTGTCATGAACCGGCAGGGCAAGGACTTGGGGCCTGCTGTCGGGGTGTACCACTCACAAGGCCAGGGAGGCCGCTTTGAATCTGAACATGCAAACCGTCTTCTGGATGGATGCGTTTTTGTACCTGATGCTGTATGCGGCCATTTGGTATGGATTGGCCCGCTATCGCAGCCCCAAGGTGGTGCTTTGGAGTGTTTCTGGCATTGCCAGTGCCGTGGGCTTGTGCGTGCTGGGCAGCCGAGGCTGGATCTCCTACAGCTTGATTGTGGTGCTGGGGCAGTTTTTGATGGCTGCAGGCAATTGGGGCCGCCAAATCGCCTTGCGTTCCTTGGACGGGCCGCCTTCAAGGCGTTGGATGGTGTGGTCGGGTTTTGCCAACGTGGCGTATTTGAGTCTGAGCTATGGCTTGCATTTCTCGGGTGCCCCCGAGAGCACCATCGTGTTGCTGTTTTATGCTTATTACAGCGTCAACTGTGCCGATTACTGCTGGTCAGGCCGGCGCGTGGGGCAGACCCATGACGCCATCGGGGCCAATGCGGTTTATTGGGCGGGTTGGGTGCTGGTGTCGACGCTGGGTCTCAAAACTTTGGCGCTGCTGACGGGTTGGGGTGCGACCGATTTGTATGAAGTCACTTGGGACAATTTTGTTGTGTTCATTGGCCAGTTCGTGGCCTTGATCATGCTCAACGTGGGTTTCATGCAGATTTACATCGAGAAACACCACCGCGCCAAAATCGAGGTTGAAAAAAAGCTGGCCAGTGAGCAAGAACGCGCGGTGATGGCGCAACAGCATTCGCAGACCCTGGGTGTCTTGTTGCTTGAACGCGATGAAATCATCCGCCAGCTCACCTTGTCCAACAAAAGCGCCGGTATGGGGGCCTTGGTGGCGAGTTTCGCCCACGAGCTCAATCAGCCACTGACGGCCATTTTGCTGCATGCAGAGTTGCTGCAAAGCAAACTGGCCCGTGTCCCGAATGAGCCGCCTGTGAGCGATTTGCCCATGATGAGGTCGGTGGCCGATTGCATCGTCAGCGACACGCAGCGCTCAGCCAGCATCATTCGTAAATTGCGTAATTTGTTTCGTTTGAGCAAGGGAGAGAAAGTCGACATGCGTGTGGACCAGTTGGTCCGGGAGGTGGCTGATTTGTTGCAACCTCAAATGCAAGCGTCCGGAATTTTGATGAACACAGACCTCTCATCCGAATTGCGCTTTCATGGCGATGCCACCCAACTGCAGCAGGTGGTGCTGAATTTGCTCAGCAACGCCATGGATGCCTTGATCGAAAAACGGCCCCGCTACCCCCAACTGAAAGTGTGGGGGTACGAACAGAAGGGCTTTTTGGAGCTGCATGTCGATGACAACGGCAAAGGCATTCCAGTGGAGCTGCAAGATGAAGTGTTCAGCTTGTTCAAAACCTCCAAATCTCAAGGCATGGGGGTCGGTTTGTGGCTCAGTCGGTCCATTGTCGAGTCGCACGGTGGTCAGCTCAGTTTCAAATCCGAGCCTGGCAGGGGCACGGTTTTTACAATGCGATTACCCTGCAGCCCTGTTCCTCTTGCCTCCTGAAAAAGCCCTTCATGTCCGTTCATGTCCTGTCCGAAGTCGCCATTTTGATGCGCCGCGAGCCTGTCCAAGGGCCCATGGCCCGTTGGCAGTCTCACCGTTGGGTGTTGGCCGATGTGGTGCCGCAAGAAAGCGGTTTTGGCACCGAGCCACGCTGCCTGCGCCTGACCGATGAAGAGGCTTTGTGGCTCTATCCGCAGTGGTCGCTGGAGTTGTTTTCGGACGATGCAGAAGGCTATTGGTTGAACCACAGCTCGCCCACGCCTTGCTTTTTTGTGATGTGGCGCTTGGAAGCCTCAGAGGACCAAGAGCCTCGTGCTGTGCCTCAGTCTGTGAGCCTGAGTTACCACGATGCAGGCCGTTGGCTCGATGCGCAAGAAACTGTGGAAACTGTGCCCGCTTCGCCCGAAGTTGTGGCTCGCCTGCAGGCTTTTACCGAGGCGTTTTATGTGCCTGAGGTCAAGCGGCGTCAGCGCCCGCAAAGTTTTCAAGGCCTCACCGACCGTTTTGGGCAGCCCGCGTCGGTCAGTACCCAAGACAAGCGCAAAGGTCCAGGCGGTGGCGGCCGTGCAGGCTTGGATGCCGGGGGCAAGGCATGACCGAGCCTTTTTTCAGCCGTTGGTCCAAGCGCAAGCAAGCACTGGCCCAAGGCTTGCCTGTGGCAGAACCCGAGCCATCCAAACCCACCCCAGCCAGGCCCGTCCAGCCACCCGTCGCCCCTGTGCTCAAGGCCCGTGAAGGCCAGCCGGATCGCGTGCACAACGACGCCCACGCGCCTGAGACTGAGCAGGGGGCCATCCCCGAGCTGCCCAGCCTGGAGGATGCAAGGGCCTTGACGCCCAAGTCAGACTTTCGGCCCTTCATGCAACAAGGTGTGGCCAGCGATGTGCGCAACGCAGCGGTCAAAAAACTCTTCACCGACCCGCACTTCAACGTGATGGACGGTCTGGACATTTACATCGGTGACTACAACACGCCGGACCCCATGCCTGCGGGCATGTTGCAAAAAATGGTGGGTGCGCAACTGCTCGGTTTGCTGGACAAACCCAATGAAGCGGCCACGCCCACAGTGGGCAAAGTTGATGCCTTGTTGCCTGGCAGGAGCCCTGCTGCTGACCTCGGTGAAAACCCTGAGAAAAGTCCCGCTGCGCCGGAAGGCTCGCCAGTTGTGGCACAGTCGCCGCCTTCCCTGCCCGATTCAGCAGGACCGGCCAGCCCCATGCTGCAGCCCCTTGTCAACGCACCCCCAGAACATGACCACCCTGATTTGCAACTGCAACCAAACCATGCCCCTGCAAGCCCAAGCCCTGGGCCAAGCACTGGGTGAAGACCTGACGCTGCACACCACCTTGTGCCGCCGCGAGGCTGGGCAATTCCAGAAAGCCGTGAAAACCGGCGAGACCGTGGTGGTGGCCTGCACCCAAGAAAAGCGTTTGTTCAGTGAGTTGGCCGAGCAAACCGAGGGCGCGATGTCCCCGATTCGTTTTGTCAACATCCGCGAGACCGGCGGCTGGGGCCGTGAGGCCGCGCACGCCACCCCCAAAATGGCCGCCTTGCTGGCCGCCGCCCGCCTGCCCGAGCCCGAGCCGGTGCCCACCGTCACTTACAAAAGTGAAGGCCGCGTCCTCATCATCGGCGCTGTGGACGCCGCCGAACGCGCCGCCAGCTTTTTGGCCGACGCGATGCAGGTGACGATTTTTGCGCAAGGCCCCGGCAACGCAGGAGGCGGCCAAGAGCGGCGTTTTCCAGTCGTGGCCGGTCGCTTGCAAGGCCTCAAAGGCTGGTTGGGGGCGTTTGAGGTGTCGTGGGACGCGAGCAACCCGATCGACTTGGATCTGTGCACCCGCTGCAACGCCTGCGTGGCCGCTTGCCCCGAGCAGGCCATTGGCCTCGATTACCAGGTGGACCTGTCACGCTGCACCTCGCACCGCGACTGCGTCAAGGTGTGCGAAGCTGCGGGTGCCATTGACTTTGGCCGCGACGCCCGCCCACAAACCGAGCGCTTCGATGTGGTGCTGGACCTGCGCGGCGACCAAGCATCGCCCACCTTCACCTCGCATGCCTTGCCGCAGGGTTACTTCCGCTGGGACGGGCAAGACCTGCCAACCTTGCTGAAGGTGCGCGAATTGGTGGGCGAATTTGAAAAGCCCCGCTTTTTTGCCTACAAACAAAAGCTCTGCGCCCACAGCCGCAACGAACAAGTCGGCTGCAGCGCCTGCATCGACATCTGCTCGGCCGAAGCCGTGCGCTCGGACAAAAGCCGCCAGCAAATCGTGGTCAACCCCAACCTGTGCGTGGGCTGCGGCGCGTGCACCACGGCTTGCCCCACGGGCGCACTCACTTACGCCTACCCGCGCCCGGCAGAGCAGGGCGCCAAGATCCGCGCATTGCTTTCGGCCTACCAAGCCGCTGGCGGGCGCGATGCCGCGCTGCTGCTGCACAGCCAGGAAAAAGGCCAGGCCCTGATCGACGAGTTGGGCCGGGGTGCGCAGCTGGGCGTCATGCAAGGCGTGCCGGCCCGGGTGATGCCTGTGGCGCTGTGGCACACGGCCAGTGTGGGCATGGAGCTGTGGCTCTCGGCCGTGGCTTATGGCGCACGCCAGGTCATGGTGCTGCTCACTGCCGAAGAAGCGCCGCAATACCGCGCCGCGCTCATGGAACAAATGGCCGTGGCCCAAAGCCTGCTCAATGGCCTGGGCTACTCTGGCGTGCATTTCCAGCTGATCGAGGCCAAAACCGCCACGGCTTTGGACGGCGATCTGCAGCGCCTGTGCGCCCGCAGCCTCAAGGCCGCCAGCCTGCCCACTGGCCCGGCCACCGCCGCCCGTCACGCGGTGCAGGCCGAAAAGCGCAGCAACCTGGAGCTGGTCATCGACCACCTGATGGCCCAGTCACCCGTCATGGCCATGGACGAGGCCAGCCGCCCCAAGGCGCTCGATTTGCCAGCGGCCGGTTCCCCCTTGGGCACCATCGTGGTCGATGGCAGCAAGTGCACGCTGTGCATCAGCTGCGTGGGCGCATGCCCTTCGTCGGCCTTGCAAGACAACCCGTTGCAGCCCGAGATTCGCTTCATCGAGAAAAATTGCGTGCAGTGCGGTCTGTGCGCCAAGACCTGCCCCGAAAACGCCATCACCTTGCAGCCGCGCCTGTCGCTGCTGCCCGAGCGCACGCAAACGCGTGTTTTGCACGGCAGCCCGCCCTATGCCTGCATCCGCTGCAGCAAACCGTTTGGCACGCTCAAAGGCATCGAAGCCATGCTCGGCCGTCTGGCCGGGCACAGCATGTTCCAGGGCGCGGCTCTGGAACGCCTGAAGATGTGCGGCGATTGCCGCGTCATCGACATGTTCACCGACGAGAAGCAGGTGCGCATCACCGATGGTCAGTTGCCCCCCAAAACCCGATAAATTGTTGTCATGAGCCAAGACCTGAACCTGTCCGCCAGCAGCCACGCGCTGGACGAAGAAACCGCCCGAGCCGAGATTTACGGCTTGTTGTCTCAGCTCTATTACGCCGCGCCCAGTGCCGAACTGCTGGGCCAGCTGCAAGTGGCGGTGACCGAAGCGCCCGATGCGGGGGGCTTTTTGGAAGAGCCCTGGCGCGAACTGGTGTCCAGCGCGCGCAGCCTGAGCCAAGCGCAGATCGCATCCGAATACAACAGCTTGTTTGGCGGTGTGGGCAAGCCCGAGGTGTATTTGTTCGGCTCGCACTACCTGAGTGGTTTTTTGAACGAAAAGCCCTTGGTGCGCCTGCGTGACGACTTGGCCGAACTGGGCTTGGGCCGAAGCGAAGGCATGTCAGAAACCGAAGACCATGTGGCTTATGTGTTCGAGGTCATGCGTTTTTTGATCGCAGGCGACGATGTGGCGGTGTCCAACTTGACCCGTCAGCAGGCGTTTTTTAACCAACATGTGCAATCGTGGTTGCCCGCCTTGTGCCAAGTGTTGCAGTCACAGCCCCGTGCCGTTTTTTATGCTCGCTTGGCCGCTTTTACCGAAGCTTTCATCAGCGTGGAGTCGCAGGGGTTTGATTTGGTGGTTTGATTGAAAATTTTTAGAGTTCGAAGTGAAAAAAATGACGGGTCATTTGCGGGTTTTTACTTAGAAGTCTCAGGCAGGCAACTCGGATAATGGTGACTAAGCGGTAACTTTTCACGCTTAAAAGTTTCACAACCATTGGAGACCTCCTTGACCGAAGCCAAAACCCCACGTCGTCGCAACCTCCTGAAGGGCGCAGCTGTCGCCGCAGGTGCCATTTCCGCGCCCATGATCGCCAAGGCCCAAACAGGCCCGATCTCCATGCGCTGGCAGAGCACTTGGCCTGCCAAGGACATCTTCCATGAGTACGCCTTGGACTACGCCAAAAAAGTCAACGACATGACCGGTGGCGATCTGAAGATCGAAGTGTTGCCCGCTGGCGCTGTGGTGCCTGCATTCGGTTTGCTCGAAGCTGTGTCCAAAGGCACTTTGGACGGCGGTCACGGCGTGTTGGGTTACCACTACGGCAAGCAAAATGCCTTGGCCCTGTGGAGCTCCGGCCCAGCCTTCGGCATGGACGCCAACATGATCCTGGCTTGGCACAAGTACGGTGGTGGTGCTGAGTTGTTGGCCAAGTTGTACGCCTCCATTGGCGGCAACGTTCAGTCCTTCCTCTACGGTCCCATGTCGACTCAGCCTTTCGGTTGGTTCAAAAAGCCAATCACCAAGACAGCTGATTTGAAAGGCCTGAAGTTCCGTACCAACGGTTTGGCGATTGACTTGTTCACCGCCATGGGCGCAGCTGTGAATGCCTTGCCAGGCGGCGAGATCGTGCCTGCGATGGATCGCGGTCTGCTCGACGGTGCCGAATTCAACAACGCCACGTCTGACCGTCTGTTGGGCTTCCCGGACGTCTCCAAAGTCTGCATGCTGCAAAGCTATCACCAGAGTGCTGAGACTTTCGAGATCATGTTCAACAAGACCAAGTACGACGCGCTGCCAGCCAAGCTGAAGGCCGTGATCTCTATCGCCACTGAAGCGGCATCTGCCGACATGTCTTGGAAAGCCATCGACCGTTACTCCAAGGATTACGTCGAGCTGCAGACCAAAGACAAGGTCAAGTTCTTCAAGACGCCTGATGCGATCTTGCAAGAGCAGTTGAAGGTGTGGACAGAAATTCTGGAGAAGAAATCTGCAGAAAATCCGATCTTCAAAGAAGTGGTTGCCTCTCAGAAAGCATTCGCTGTTCGTGCAGTGAAGTGGGATCAAGACACCAACATCAGCCGTCGCATGGCTGTGAATCATTTCTTCGGCGCCAAAAAAGCTTAATTCTTTGGTTTGATTTATTTCAGCCATCCGGCCTGCCGGATGGCTGATTCATTTGTGTGGTTCCTTTATGCAAGCCCTGCTGCTCTTCATTGACAAAGTCAGTACATGGATTGGCCAGTTTTTTTCTTGGCTGATTGTGGCGTTGACCTTGATGATTTCTTGGGAAGTTTTCTCCCGTTACGTGCTGGACAGCCCCCACTCATGGGCTTTTGATGTGATGAGCATGATGTATGGCACGCTGTTCATGATGGCTGGTGCTTACACCTTGTCCAAAAACGGCCATGTGCGTGGTGACGTGCTGTATGGTTTTTTCCCGCCACGCCTGCAAGCTTGGTTGGACTTGGCGCTCTATATTTTGTTTTTCATTCCGGGCGTGGTGGCATTGGCTTATGCGGGCTATGGCTTTGCGGCCGAATCTTGGGCCATCAACGAACACTCCAACATCACAGCGGATGGTCCGCCTGTGTACCCTTTCAAAACCATCTTGCCTCTGGCCGGCGCTTTCTTGCTGGCTCAGGGCTTGGTTGAAATCGTGCGTTGCATCGTCTGCATCAAACAAGGCGAATGGCCCAAGCGTGGCGATGACGTGGACGAAGTTGACGTCGAAAAACTCAAGGAAATGGTCAACGTGAAAGACGAAGACATCGCCAAACTGGGCGAACTGGCGACTGCGAAGGGAATTCAAAAATGAAAAAAGAAGTCTGGTTTGGCCTGACGATCATGGCCATGGTCGTCTTGGCGGCCTTTGTGTTGTTGCCTTCACCCGCTGAGATGACCAATGGTCATCTGGGTCTGTTGATGTTGGCTTTGGTGGTGGTGGCGATCATGTTGGGTTTCCCAACCGCTTTCACCTTGATGGGCATGGGCATGATCTTCGCGTGGATCGCCTACAAAAGCCAAAACCCCGATTTGGCGGTTCAGCAAACGCTGGACCTGATGGTTCAGCGTGCATATTCGGTCATGTCCAACGACGTGCTGATCTCGATTCCCTTGTTTGTGTTCATGGGTTATCTGATTGAACGCGCCAACCTGATCGAAAAGCTCTTCAAGAGCATGCACTTGGCCATGGCCCGTTTGCCCGGCTCATTGGCTGTGGCCACCATCGTGACCTGCGCCATTTTCGCCACCGCCACCGGCATCGTGGGTGCGGTGGTCACGCTCATGGGCTTGCTGGCGCTGCCCGCCATGCTGCGGGCGGGTTACAGCGTTCAGCTGTCGGCGGGTGCCATCACTGCAGGCGGTTGTTTGGGTATTTTGATCCCCCCCTCGGTGATGTTGATTGTTTATGGTGCAACAGCTGGCGTGTCGGTGGTCAAGCTGTATGCCGGAGCATTTTTCCCAGGCATCATGTTGGCCACTTTGTATGTGCTTTACGTGGTCATCATTGCGAAATGGAAACCTCACATGGCACCGCCCATGTCGGCCGAAGACCGCATCGTGCCTTTGCCTGCTTTTGCGCAAGTGGTGTCCAAAGACATCAGCAGCACGGTCTTGCCTGGCCTGATCGGTGCCATCAAAGGCAAACGCAATGCGGCTGTGCCCATGCGTGACCTGCTCAATCACCTGGTGATTGCTTTGCTGCCACTTTTGGCCGTGGCCGCGATCATGGGCACCATTTACTTCAAAGTCACTGCACCATTGCCCGTCGAGACGGTCGACGGTGTGGTGGCCATGGGTGGGGAGTTGTCGGATTCCACAGACAGTGCCGAAGAAAGCGAAAGCATCAGCGGCTTGTCTGAGCCTGAAGAAGATGGCTTGAAGCAGCCTCCCGGAACCGAAGCTGCGCCAGCGGCAGCTGCCCCTGCGGCAGACGTGAAGGAAACCGCACCGGCACCCACTGCAGCGGCGGTGACTGCTGCTGCCGAGTCAGCTGTTGAAGCTGAGCGTCAAGCAGCGCCTCTGTCATTCTGGATCGGCTTGGCCAGTTGTGCGGTGGCCTTGGCCATCTTCTATGCCTACTTCAGCTTTGTGCGCCTTGAAATCTTCAAGATGCTGCTGGGTTCGTTCTTCCCGCTCGCGCTCATGATCTTGGCCGTGCTGGGCACCATTGTGTTTGGTTTGGCCACGCCAACAGAGGCCGCAGCCATGGGCTCTTTGGGCGGCTTGCTGCTGGCGGCCGCTTACCGCAGGCTCAACTATGTGGTGCTGCGTGAGTCGGTTTACCTCACGGCCAAAACCAGTGCCATGGTGTGCTGGTTGTTTGTGGGCTCGAGCATCTTCTCGGCAGCGTTTGCGCTGCTGGGTGGGCAAGAGATCATCAACACTTGGGTCTTGGGCATGGACCTGACACCTGTGCAGTTCATGATCCTGGCGCAAGTGGTCATCTTCTTGCTGGGCTGGCCCCTGGAGTGGACCGAGATCATCGTGATTTTCATGCCGATCTTCATCCCCTTGTTGCCCCACTTCGGCATCGATCCGCTGTTCTTCGGCTTGTTGGTGGCCTTGAACCTGCAGACCGCTTTCCTGAGCCCCCCCGTGGCCATGGCGGCGTTCTACCTGAAGGGCGTGAGCCCACCGCACGTCACCTTGAACCAGATTTTTGCAGGCATGCTGCCCTTCATGGCCATCCAGGTGTTTGCGATCGTGCTGCTCTACATGTTCCCGGCCATTGGCATGTGGTTGCCTGAAGTTCTTTACAAGTAAACCCTGCTAAGCCAACCCATACCAAGTGCCTACTTGGTTTGTGTTGGCTTTTTTCATAAGCAATTTGAAGATCATTTCCGCAGATCAACAAAAGGCTTCATGTAAGGGTTTTTACAGTGTGAATGCGTGGGCTTGTCGTTAAGATCACGTATGCAAAAAATTGCCTATCTTGGCCATGTGCTTTTGAAATCATCAGGAGTCTCAGATGTCTTCCAAAACTTCTTCTGTGTCGCGTCGTAGTTTGTTTTCGGGGGCTGCAACCGTGGGCGCTGTGGCCGCAGTCACGGCTGTGTTGCCTGCTGTCGTCAAGCCCACTGCACCCGTGGCAGCCGCATTGCCAAAACCCACGCGCGGCGGTGGTTACACCCTGAGCGAGCACGTTCAGCAGTACTACAAGACCACCCGCGTCTGATTCACTTTTTCTGTCCTTCCTGTTCATCCCCAACTGGAGCCCTCCATGTTGCTGACTAAAAAACAATCTGGCACCACCGGTGCCACCTCCTCGCCCTTCATCCACAGCTTGCGCCGTGGTTTGTCGCAGGCCTTGCCCACCCTTGACCGCCGCAGCTTTTTGCGTCGTTCGGGCCTCGGCGTGGGTGTGGGCTTGGCCGCATCACAACTGAGCTTGGTGCAAAAAGCCCAGGCTGCCACCGGCGCATCGATCGTGGGCGCTGGCAAAGTCGAAGTCAAGCGCACCATTTGCACCCATTGCTCAGTGGGTTGTGCGGTCGATGCCGTGGTCGAAAACGGCGTCTGGGTGCGCCAAGAAGCTGTGTTTGATTCGCCCATCAACCTGGGTGCGCACTGCGCCAAAGGTGCCGCGCTGCGTGAACACGGTCACGGCGAGTACCGCCTGCGCTACCCCATGAAGCTGGTCAACGGCAAGTACGAGCGCATCAGCTGGGACACGGCACTCACTGAGATCAGCGCCAAGATGCTGGAGCTGAAAAAAGCCAGCGGCCCTGACAGCGTTTACTTCATCGGTTCTTCCAAGCACAACAACGAACAAGCCTATTTGCTGCGCAAGTTCGTGAGCTTCTGGGGCACCAACAACTGCGACCACCAAGCCCGTATTTGCCACTCCACCACCGTGGCCGGTGTGGCCAACACCTGGGGTTATGGCGCGATGACCAACTCGTACAACGACATGCAAAACAGCAAGGTCGCTTTGTACATCGGCTCCAACGCCGCAGAGGCTCACCCTGTGTCGATGCTGCACATGCTGCACGCCAAGGAAAACGGCTGCAAGATGATCGTGGTCGACCCACGCTTCACCCGCACCGCCGCCAAAGCCGACGAGTACGTGCGCATCCGCTCCGGCACTGACATTCCTTTCCTGTTTGGTGTGCTGTATCACATCTTCAAGAACGGTTGGGAAGACAAAAAATACATCAACGACCGTGTCTACGGCATGGACGCCATCAAGACCGAAGTGCTGGCCAAGTGGACACCCGACAAGGTGGAAGAGGCCTGCGGCGTCAAAGAAGACCAAGTCTTCAAGATCGCCAAGATGCTGCACGAGAACAACCCCGGCACCATCGTCTGGTGCATGGGCCAGACCCAGCACACCATCGGCAACGCCATCGTGCGTGCCTCTTGCATCTTGCAATTGGCATTGGGCAACGTGGGCAAAACCGGCGGCGGCACCAACATTTTCCGTGGCCACGACAACGTGCAAGGCGCGACCGACGTCGGCCCCAACCCCGATTCTTTGCCCGGTTACTACGGCTTGGCCGAAGGCTCCTGGAAGCACTTTGCCAACACCTGGGGTGTGGATTTCGAGTGGATCAAAAAGCAGTTCGCCAGCCCTGCCATGATGGGCAAGAACGGCATCACCGTTTCCCGCTGGATTGACGGTGTCCTCGAAAACAACGAGCTGATCGACCAAGACAGCAACCTGCGCGGCGTGTTCTATTGGGGCCATGCCCCCAACTCTCAGACCCGTGGTCTGGACATGAAGCGTGCGATGGACAAGCTGGACTTGTTGGTGGTGGTGGACCCCTACCCATCGGCCACAGCCGCCATGGCCGCGATGCCCGGCAAAGCCGAAGACCTGAACCCCAACCGCGCGGTGTACCTGTTGCCCGCTGCGACCCAGTTCGAAACCAGCGGTTCATGCACCGCGTCCAACCGCTCTTTGCAGTGGCGCGAGAAGGTCATCGAGCCTTTGTGGGAAAGCCGTTCCGATCACATGATCATGCACCAGCTGGCTGAAAAGCTGGGCTTTGCCAAAGAGCTGTCCAAGAACTACAAAATGCAAAAAGTCGGCGGCATGGACGAGCCAGTGCCCGAAGACATCCTGCGCGAAATCAACAAGTGCGTCTGGACCATTGGTTACACCGGTCAAAGCCCAGAGCGCCTGAAGGCCCACATGAAGAACATGAATGTGTTCGACGTGAAGACCCTCAAGGCCAAAGGCGGCAAAGACAAAGAAACCGGTTACGACTTCACCGGCGACTACTTCGGTCTGCCATGGCCTTGCTACGGCACGCCCGAACTCAAGCACCCCGGTTCGCCCAACCTGTACGACACCTCCAAGCACGTCATGGACGGCGGCGGTAACTTCCGCGCCAACTTTGGTGTGGAGCGTGAAGGCAAGAGCCTGTTGGCCGAAGACGGCTCGCATTCCATGGGTGCAGACATCACCACCGGCTATCCAGAACTCGACCACATCTTGCTCAAGAAATTGGGCTGGTGGGACGAATTGACCGAGGCTGAAAAAGCCAAGGCCGAAGGCAAAAACTGGAAGACCGATTCGTCGGGCGGCATGATGCGCGTGTTCATGAAGAACCACGGCTGCCACCCCTTTGGCAACGCCAAGGCGCGTGCCGTGGTCTGGAACTTCCCCGATCCAATCCCGCAGCACCGCGAGCCGCTGTACGGCACACGTCCGGACATGATGGCCAAGTACCCCACGCACGACGACAAAAAAGCCTTCTGGCGTCTGCCCACCCTGTACAAAACCGTGCAGGACAAGAACATCGCCGACAAAGCGCACGAGAAGTACCCGCTCATCTTGACCTCTGGCCGTTTGGTCGAATACGAAGGCGGCGGCGAAGAAACCCGTTCCAACCCTTGGTTGGCCGAGTTGCAGCAAGAAGCCTATGTCGAGATCAACCCCAAGACGGCGGCAGATCGCGGCATCCGCAACGGCGAACGTGTTTGGTTGTTGGGTGCCACCGGTGCCCGCCTGAATGTGCAGGCCTTGGTCACCGAGCGCGTGGACACCGGCACCGTCTGGATGCCTTTCCACTTCTCGGGTCGTTGGCAAGGTGCCGACATGCTGGCGCATTACCCCAAGGGTGCGGCGCCCATCGTGCGCGGCGAGGCGGTCAACACCGCCACCACCTACGGTTATGACAGCGTCACCATGATGCAAGAGTCAAAGACCACCATCTGCAACATCGAAAAAGCCTAAGCGCATCAGGAGAACACGATGGCACGAATGAAATTTATCTGCGATGCAGAGCGCTGCATCGAATGCAACGGCTGCGTGACCGCTTGCAAAAACGAGCACGAAGTTCCATGGGGCGTGAACCGCCGCCGTGTGGTCACCTTGAACGACGGCGTTCCGGGTGAGAAGTCGATTTCGGTGGCTTGCATGCACTGCTCTGACGCGCCTTGCATGGCCGTTTGCCCGGTCAACTGCTTCTACAAAACCGAAGAAGGCGTGGTGCTGCACGACAAGGACATTTGCATTGGCTGCGGCTACTGCTCTTATGCCTGCCCGTTTGGTGCACCCCAATTCCCGTCCAACGGCACGTTCGGCTTGCGCGGCAAGATGGACAAGTGCACCTTCTGTGCCGGTGGCCCCGAAGAGCACGGCAGCCAGTCCGAATTCGAAAAATACGGTCGCAACCGTTTGGCCGAGGGCAAATTGCCCGCTTGCGCAGAGATGTGCTCGACCAAGGCCTTGCTCGCCGGTGACGGCGATGTCATCACCGACATCTTGCGTGGCCGAGTGATCAGCCGTGGTGCTGGCGCCGAAGTCTGGGGCTGGGGCACCGCTTACGGCAACCAGGCCAAACCCGCCAAACAAGGAGCCTGAACATGAAAGCAGCTTTCATCATTTGCAGCGCTGCCATGTTGGTGGCTTGCGGCGAAAAACCGCAAGACGTCAAAGGCGTGCGGACCGACAAACCGGCCTACAGCGGCACGGGCGTGGCCTCTTTCACCGAAGCCGGTTGGAAAGCCGGTGACAAAGACGGCTGGGCCAACCACCTCAAGGCCCGTGCCACTTACGGCCAAAACGACCACGTCCGCGCACCCAAGTGAGCGCCAAGGAGAAGTTCATGCGCCGCATGTTATTGACTTTCGGGCTGGCCTTGGCGGCGATGGGCGTGTCCGCCCAAACGCCAGCTCCGGCTGCGCCCGCCTCTGCGTCAGCGCCCACTGCACAAGCTGAAACCAGCTTGGGCGTGAAAAGCGCCAACGTCTTTCAATTGGCACCCAGCGCCGATGCTGATGCCCAATACAAAGACCAAACCAATGCCGAGCGTGCACAAGTTCAACCCGGCAACAATGCGCCCATGTGGCGTGCGGTGGGCCAAGGCGTGAATGGGTACACGAGTTTGCCCAAAAGCCAGGCTCCTGAAGCTGGCAACTTGATTCAACCCTTTGTGCAGTACCCTGGTTCCCGTTTGGCTTCGGCCGGTGAGTCTTGGCGGCAGGTGCGCAACAACATCATCATTCCTTACGGTGCGGCTTTGTTGTTCATTGCTGTCGGTGCGATGGCGTTGTTTTACTTCAGCAAAGGCACGATGGAGTTGCATGGCCAGGAAACAGGTCGCAAGATTGAGCGTTTCACGCCCTTTGAGCGCTCGGCCCACTGGGCCAATGCGATTGCGTTTTGCGCACTCGCCATCTCTGGCCTCGTGATGGCTTATGGCAAATTCTTTTTGCTGCCTATCTTGGGTGGCACCTTGTTTGGCTGGTTGTCATTTGCCTTGAAAAACATCCACAACTTCGCAGGACCTTTGTTTGCTGTGTCTTTGGTGATTGTGTTTGTCACTTTCTTGAAAGACAACTTGCCATCCAAAGAAGACTTGGTGTGGCTGGCCAAAGGCGGCGGCTTGTTCTCAGGCACCGAGGTTCCTTCGCACCGTTTCAATGCCGGTGAAAAGGTGGTGTTCTGGGGCGGTGTGTTGTTCCTCGGTTTGATCGTGGTGGGTTCTGGCTTGGTGCTGGACATGCTCATCCCCGGTCTGATCTACGAGCGCGGCACCATGCAGATCGCAGCCATGATCCACGGCGTGGCCGCCTTGTTCATGATGGCCATGTTCATTGGTCACATTTACATGGGCACGATCGGCATGCGCGGTGCTTACAAAGCCATGCGCGAAGGCTATGTGGACGAAACTTGGGCCAAAGAACACCATGAACTTTGGTACAAGGACATCAAGTCCGGCAAGATTCCGGCGCAACGCTCTGTGCCTGCATCGGACGCAGCTGTGACACCCGCTAAAACGGCTTCTGTTTGAGCCAGGAGAACACCATGAAAAAATACCTGCTTGTCATGTCGGCACTGGCCATCAGCTTTGGCGCCATGGCCAAATTGCCCGCCTTGAGCGACGAGGCCAAAGCCAAGGCCGTAGAAGCCGCTGCCAAAACCGCACACGGCAACAAAGTGGCCGACTTCCAGCTGTGCAAGTCACGCGAAAAAGTGGCAGCGCACTATTACAAAACCAATGGCAAGGGCAAAGCTGCACCCACGGCCACACCCGCTTGTGTGGACCCGGGTGCTTACAAGCCTGCTGAAACCACGGCGGCGGCACCTGCCGCAGCTGCTGGGGCCAAGCCAGCGGCAGCACCTGCCAAAAAAGGCTGATCCTTTTTTCTGCTTCACTGCCAAATCCCCCGTCGGCAACGTCGGGGGATTTTTACGTTAGGCTCTTGCCATGTCTGCTGTTATGAATACCCCTGTGCCCACATTGGCCAAGCCCCACATCACGCAAGCGCGTGCACCCCTGACCCGCAACGTGAAGGTGTGCAATGAATGGGGTGAACACTCCGAAACACAAATCCCCGCCGAGAGGGCACTGACCGTTTATTTGGACAAAAAAGAACTGGTGACGCTGATGACCTTGGGTGCTGAGCCCGAATGGTTGGTCTTGGGCTTTTTGCGCAACCAACGTTTGGTGGATTCGGTGGACCAAATTGAATCGATCACGGTGGACTGGACGATTGGAGAAGGCGAAATCGGTGAGCCTGGCGTGGCGGCAGTCAAAACCCGTGCGGGGGCTCAAGTGGTGGTTGAGCGCAGTGCTGACCGCGTCGTGACCACCGGTTGCGGTCAGGGCAGCGTGTTTGGCGACTTGATGGCCCACATTGACGAGATTCAATTGCCGTCCGCCCAGATCACGCAAGGCCAGCTCTATGGCTTGGTCAACGCCATCCGCCTGCAAGAAACCACCTACAAATCGTCCGGCTCGGTGCACGGCTGCGCCTTGTTTCAGGGCGACGAGATGCTCATGTTTGTGGAAGACGTGGGGCGTCACAACGCAGTGGACACCATTGCCGGGTGGATGTGGATGAACGATGTGAGCGGCCAAGACAAGGTGTTCTACACCACGGGCCGTTTGACCAGCGAGATGGTGATCAAATCTGCCCAGATGGGCGTGCCCGTGGTTGTGTCACGCAGCGGCATCACCCAAATGGGCCTCGATGTCTCCAAGCGCCTCGGTCTGTGCGCCATCGGCCGCGCCACCAACAAGCGCTTCCTGTGCTTCAGCGCGCCAGAGCGTCTGGTTTGGCAGCCTGAGCTGCTGACACCTTGACAACCTGACTGTCTGACAGGTCCAACTACACGCGGCGACAGTTTTAAAGCCCATGCGTTCACTGTCGCTGTGTCGGACCTGAAGGTACCGACCTACAAATCTCTAGCAAGTCGATCCTTGAGGGTCCGTCATGTCATCGCTTCGCGAAATGACATTCTGAAGATGGATCATCGTCTCAGCCGTGGATGAACTTCGGCGCACGCTTGTTCAAAAACGCGTCCATGCCTTCTTTTTGGTCAGCGGTGGCAAACAGACCGTGGAACATGCGGCGCTCGAACATCACGCCGTCGCTCAGGCCGCTCTCAAAGGCGCGGTTCACGCTTTCTTTGGCCGCCATCACCGACAACTGGCCATAGCCACAAATCATCAAAGCAGCGCCCAGAGCTTCGTCCATCAGCTTGTCCAGCGGCACGACACGACTGACCAAACCGCCGCGCTCGGCCTCGTTGGCATCCATCATGCGCCCGGTGAGCACCAAGTCCATGGCCTTGGACTTGCCCATGGCGCGGGGCAGACGCTGCGTGCCGCCTGCGCCGGGGATGATGCCGATTTTGATTTCGGGCTGACCAAACTTGGCGTTGTCAGCGGCGATGATGAAGTCACACATCATGGCCAGCTCGCAGCCGCCGCCCAGTGCAAAGCCGCTCACGGCCGCGATCACCGGTTTGCGAATGCTGCGGATGGTTTCCCAGTTGCGGGTGATGAAGTCGTTTTTATAAACCTCATGAAAATTGAATTTGGCCATGGCCGCGATGTCGGCGCCCGCTGCAAAAGCTTTTTCGCTGCCGGTGATGATGATGCAGCCGATGGCTTCGTCGGCGTCGAAGGCTTTGAGCGCAGTGCCCAGCTCGTCCATCAAGGCCCCGTTGAGCGCATTCAGGGCTTTGGGGCGGTTGAGGGTGATGATGCCCACTTGGCCGCCTTCGGTGCGGACTTCAATGTTTTCGTAGCTCATGGTTTTCTCCAGCAGTGATGTCAAACGGTGACTATAACCACGCCAGCTGTACCAAGCCTGTCGCTCTGGCGTTGGGGCGTGCATAGGGAAAACATTAACCAACCGTGCGGTCGGTTAATGGTACATTCGGAGATTAAGGAGACACGACATGACCGAATCCACCGCATCGGTGCTGTATGAAGTGCGAGGCGCTGTGGCGCTGGTCACGCTCAACCGCCCACAGGCCCTCAACAGTTTCACACGCGAAATGCACCACGCTTTGTGGGCAGCCTTTGACCAGGCCGAGGCCAACCCTGCCGTGCGTGCCTTGGTTTTGACGGGTGCAGGTCGTGGCTTTTGCGCCGGACTTGATTTGTCCGAACTCGATTTCACCCCCGGCCCTGGCTTGCTCGAACGTGCCGACCCCGGGCCGGTGATCAACGACACCTTCAACCCCACCACGCGCCGTCTGCAGTCGCTGCGCATGCCGGTCATTTGCGCCGTCAACGGTGTTGCCGCAGGAGCCGGCGCATCGGTGGCCATGGCCTGCGACATCGCCATTGCCGCACCCACCGCCAGTTTTGTGCAGGCCTTCAGCAAGATTGGCCTGATTCCCGACGCTGGGGGCAGCTGGTTGCTGGTCGAGCGCCTGGGCCTGCCCCGCGCCATGGCCTTGGCCATGACAGGTGACAAGTTGAGCGCCGACAAAGCCAAAGAGTGGGGCTTGATTTGGGAGGTGGCCGAGGACTGCGTGGCCGCCGCCCTGGCGATGGCCGAGAAGCTGGCGGTGATGCCGACCCAGGCCCTGGTGGCCACACGCCACTTGCTGCGCGATGCGGGCACCCGTTCGCTGGACGCGCACCTGAACGTCGAGCGTGACACGCAATCGGCGCTGGGCAAAACACACGACTACATGGAAGGCGTGAACGCCTTTTTGCAAAAACGCGCCCCGAAATTCACGGGCCAATGATCCAAGGCAAACGATGAGTACCCCAGACCCCAAAGCCCTCGCCCGTTTGGTGGGCGACACGATGTTCGCAGTCGATGTGGCCTCCAAAGACACCATGGGCATGGAGCTGCTGGCCTGCGAGCCCGGCCGTGCCCTGATGCGCATGGTGGTCAAAGAGCTGCACCTGAATGGTCACAAGATCTGCCATGGCGGCTTCATCTTCACGCTGGCCGATTCCACGTTTGCCTTTGCCTGCAACAGTTACAACAAGAACGCGGTGGCGGCGGGTTGCAGCATCGAATTTTTGAAGCCCGGCAAGCTGGGCGATGTGCTGACCTGCGAAGGCCTTGAACAAACACTCAGCGGACGCCATGGCATTTACGACATGAAAGTCAGCAACCAAAACGGTGAAGTGATTGCCATGTTCCGCGGCAAGAGCGCTCAAATTCAGGGCACGGTTGTGCCCGAGTGAAACCCTTTATTGATTTTGAATCTGGAGAACCTCATGTCTGAAAAAGCCTTCCCCCTGGAGCCGATTGAAAAGGCCAGCATCGACGAGCTGCGTAGCCTGCAGCTCAAGCGCTTGAAGCAAACGCTGCAACACGCCTATGCCAACTCATCCGTGTACCGCGCCAAATTCGATGCCGCAGGCGTGCACCCTGACGACTGCAAAACCTTGGCCGACATTGCCAAGTTCCCGTTCACCACCAAAGCCGACCTGCGCGACAGCTACCCCTTTGGCATGTTTGCCGTACCGCGTGAAAACTGTGCTCGCATCCATGCGTCCAGCGGCACCACCGGCAAACCCACGGTGGTGGGTTACACCCTCAAAGACATCGACACCTGGTCCACCGTGGTGGCCCGCAGCATCCGCGCGGGGGGCGCCAAGCCCGGTGACATGGTGCACATCAGCTACGGCTATGGCCTGTTCACCGGCGGCATGGGCGCACATTACGGTGCCGAAAAACTCGGCCTCACGGTCGTGCCTTTTGGTGGCGGTCAGACCGAGCGCCAGGTACAGCTGATTCAGGACTTCAAGTCCAACATCATCATGGTCACGCCCAGCTACATGCTGGCGATTGCCGACGAATTCGAGCGGCAAGGCATCGACCCCCAAACCAGCTCGCTGCGCATCGGCATCTTTGGCGCTGAGCCCTGGACCAACGACATGCGCGCCGCGATTGAAAAGCGCATGGCCATCGACGCGGTCGACATCTATGGCCTGTCGGAAGTGATGGGGCCGGGTGTGGCCAGTGAATGCATTGAGACCAAAGACGGCCCGACCATCTGGGAAGACCATTTCTACCCCGAGATCATCAATCCCGAGACGGGCGAGCCGGTGGCCGATGGCGAAATGGGCGAGTTGGTCTTCACCAGCCTGACCAAGGAAGCGCTGCCCATCATCCGCTACCGCACCCGTGACCTGACGCGTCTGCTGCCTGGTACCGCACGCAACATGCGCCGCATGGAAAAGATCACCGGCCGCAGCGACGACATGATGATCATCCGGGGCGTGAACGTGTTCCCCAGCCAGATCGAAGAGCTGATTTTGAAGCGTGCCGAGTTGGCCCCGCACTACCAGTGTGTGTTGACCCGCGAAGGCCCGATGGACGACCTGAAAGTGGTGGTTGAGACCAAGCCAGGTGTCTCCCCCGAGAGCGTCGAAGCCCGCGCAGCGGCCAAACAATTGCAGCACGAGATCAAAGTGTTCATCGGCTCCAGCGTGGCGATTGAACTCAAAATCGAAGGCGGCGTGGAGCGCAGTCAGGGCAAAGCCAAGCGGGTGTTGGATTTGCGCAGCAAGTAGAAAAAAATACCGGGGTGGATAATTTGACAATGCATCACCTTATCCACTCCCTTCAAAACTCGATTGACGAAAAAAATTGGTATGGGGCGCTGTTCTTGGCGATGTCTATGCCAGACATTTGTAGCAAGATAGAACACCCATTGGAAAAGCTTGATGGGCTTCGATATCAACGTTGGTTCGATCAATATCTTGGTTACTTATTTAGTCGTCCCTGATAAACCCCTGAAGCCCGCATGAATGCTGGCTTTCAGGGTCATTCCCAATTCTCAAAACTCCCACATTGATATTCAATTGAGCCTGTTTTCTGGGAGTTCTTGAGGCCCATATG
>NZ_NERU01000006.1 GCF_003063265.1 Limnohabitans sp. WS1 | reverse complement strand
ATTGATCTACCGTCGCCCAATCAGCCTCGTAGTCCCTGAACCACAGTCACTGACCGAGAAGACAAAAGAAACAGAGAAAGCTGAAAAACAACCGGTACCTATTGACAGGTCAATCCATACCAGGAGCCCCGCCCCCGGGGCGATGGGCTGTGGTCTGCAAGGCTTATCGCGACGAGGGCGTCGCTCCTACAAGGGACATTGCCCTGCATTTTGTAGGAGCTCCGCCCCCGGGGCGATGGGCTGTGGTCTGCAAGGCTTATCGCGACGAGGGCGTCGCTCCTACAAGGGACATTGCTCTGCAATTTGTAGGAGCCCCGCCCCCGGGGCGATGGGCTGTGGTCTGCAAGGCTTATCGCGACGAGGGCGTCGCTCCTACAGGGGACATTGCCCTGCAATTTGTGGGAGCCCCGCGCCCGGGGCGATGGGCTGTGGTCTTCAAGGCTTATCGCGACGAGGGCGTCGCTCCTACAAGGGACATTGCCCTGCAATTTGTAGGAGCCCCGCCCTCGGGGCGATGGGCTGTGGTCTGCAAGGCTTATCGCGACGAGGGGCGTCGCTCCTACAGGGACATTGCCCTGCATTTTGTAGGAGCCCCGCCCCCGGGGCGATGGCTTGTGGTCTGCGAGGCTTATCGCGACGAGGGCGTCGCTCCCACAGGGGACATTGCCCTGCAATTTGTAGGAGCCCCGCCCTCGGGGCGATGGGCTGTGGTCTGCAAGGCTTATCGCGACGAGGGCGTCGCTCCTACAGGGGACATTGCCCTGCATTTTGTAGGAGCCCCGCCCTCGGGGCGATGGGCTGTGGTCTGCAAGGCTTATCGCGACGAGGGCGTCGCTCCTACAGGGGACAGCCCTGAGGGGACAGCCTACAGGGGACAGCCCACAGGGGACAGCCTACAGATCAGAGCCCACAGGGAAAAGGAAAGCCCACAGACAAAAGCCAACAGGGGCAAATCCGTCCATGACGCGGCCACATGCGCTGGGCCGTTAACATCTTGCACCAGCAACACTCAGGGAGACCCCGTGCAACTGAACATCAACGGCCAAAGCCGCACCGCCACCGCTGACCCCAGCACGCCCCTGCTGTGGGTGCTGCGCGACGAACTTCAGCTCACGGGCACCAAATTCGGCTGCGGCATCGCCGCTTGTGGGGCCTGCACCGTGCATGTGGACGGGCAACCCGTGCGCTCTTGTGTGACGCCCACCTCCGCAGTGGCGAACCAACAAATCAAAACCATCGAATCCTTGGGCACGGCTGAAAAGCCTCACCCTCTGCAAACCGCGTGGATCGCCGAGCAAGTGCCGCAATGCGGTTACTGCCAAAGCGGCATGCTGATGGCAGCGGCCGCCTTGCTGGACAAAAACCCCCAACCCAGCGATGCCGACATCGATGCCGCCATGACCAACCTGTGCCGCTGTGGCACTTACCAGCGTGTGCGGGCCGCGATTCACAGTGCCGCCGCTGCCATGAAGAAAGGCGGTGCCGCATGAAACGCCGCACCTGGATTTTGAGCGCCCTGGGCGCAACTGGCGCGCTGGTGGTGGGCTGGGGCGCGATGCCCGCCCGCTCGCGCATGGGTTCGCCCGAATTGATGCTGCCCACACAAGGCGATGTGGCCCTGAACGGCTGGATCAAAATCGCCGCCGATGGCGCGGTGGTGCTGGCCATGCCGCGCAGCGAAATGGGTCAAGGCGTGCACACCGCGCTGGCCATGCTGGTGGCCGAAGAGCTGGACGTGCCCCTCGCCCGCGTGCGTCTGGAACAAGCCGGTGCCGACAGCATTTACGGCAACGTGGCCATGCTGGTGGCCAGCCTCCCCTTTCACCCGCTGGACAGCGAAGGCGAACACAAACCCACCAAGATCAAACTGGCCGAGTGGATGGTCGGCAAGATCGCCCGCGAGCTGGGGATCAACGCCACAGGCGGATCGTCTTCGGTCGCCGACCTGTGGGAGCCACTGCGCATGGCCGCCGCCACTGCACGCGCCAGCCTGGTTCAAGCGGCAGCCGCCGCCTGGAAAGTGCCCGCCAGCGAGATCACCGTGCGCGATGGCGTGATGCAACACGCGTCGGGCCAAAAGGCGCACTACGGCCAAATGGGTGCAGCCGCTGCGGGCAGCACCCCGGCAAACATCGCCCCCAAAGCCCGTCAAGACTGGAAGCTGATCGGCCAAAGCGCCGCACGCAGTGACATTCCCGCCAAAGTCATGGGCCAAGCGCAATTCGGCATGGACGTGCGCTTGCCCGGCATGCTGTTTGCGGCCGTGCGCATGAGCCCGATTTTGGGCGGCTCGGCAGCATCGATCGATCGAAAAACGGCGTTAACGATGCCCGGTGTCGAGCAAGTGGTGCCATTCAACGCCTGGGGCGGGGGAACGGCCGGTCTGGCCGTGGTGGCCAAAAACACCTGGCAGGCCAGACAAGGCGCTCAAGCCCTGCAGGTGCAGTGGCAGCCCCCTGGCACTGGCGCGGCAGACACCGTCCGCATTCAGGCTGAGTTGCTCAAAGTGCTGAACACCGAAAGCGGCTTCACCTTCCACGAGCAAGGCCTGCCACTCAAAGCCGAACAAACGGCGGCCAGCCGCATCGACGCGCTGTACCAAGCGCCCTATCTGGCCCACGCCACCATGGAGCCGATGAACTGCACCGCACAGGTCAAAGACGGCAAAGTCGAAGTTTGGGTGCCCACACAGGTGCCGCAAATGGCGCGTGCCATGGCCGCCAAAGTGGCGGGCGTCAAAGAAGACGACGTCACCGTACATGTGACGCTGCTGGGCGGCGGTTTTGGCCGCAGGCTCGAAGTCGACTTTGTCGGCCAGGCCGTGCAAGTGGCCATGGCCTGCAAGGGTGCGCCGGTGCAGTTGGTCTGGTCGCGCGAAGAAGACATGACACACGACTTTTACCGCCCGATGCACCTGGCCAAGTTCCAGGCGTCCATCGACGCGCAAGGCGAAGTCAGCAGTTTGCGCATCAAGTCGGCGGGAGACGCCATCACCCCGCGCTGGATGGCGCGGGCTGCGCCGCACCTGTCGGGCCCCATCGACATGCCGGACAAAACCACATCCGAAGGCCTGTTTGACCTGCCCTACGGCTTTTTGAACCAGCACATGAGCCATGTGGCCACGAAGTCGGGCGTGCCCGTGGGCTTTTGGCGCTCGGTGGGCCATTCGCACAACGCTTTTTTCTCGGAAAGCTTCATTGACGAACTGGCCATAGCCACCAAGCAAGACCCACTGGCCTTCCGCCTGAAGCTGTTGAAAGACGCCCCGCGTTACGCGGCCGTGCTCCAGCTGGCTGCAAAACAATCAGGCTGGGGCAAGCCTTTGCCCGCAGGCCGCGCACAAGGTATCGCGCTGCACAAATCCTTTGGCTCCATCGTGGCGCAAGTGGCCGAAGTCTCGGTCGAACAAGGCCAGATCCGCGTGCACCGCGTGGTTTGTGCCATCGACTGCGGCACCGTGGTCAACCCTGACACCGTGGCCCAGCAAATGCAAAGCAGCGTGGTCTATGCCTTGAGCGCCGCGTTGTACGGGCAAATCGACATCGTGGGCGGTGTGGTGCAGCAAAGCAATTTTCCGAGCTACCCCATGGTCACGCTCAGCCAGGCACCGACGGTGGAAACCCACATCGTGCCCAGCACCCTCCACCCGGCCGGCGTGGGCGAACCGGCCGTGCCGCCGCTGGCCCCGGCCGTGGGCAATGCGCTGTTTGCTTTGACGGGTCAACGGCAAAGAGCTTTGCCGCTGAAGGTGTAGATCACGACGGGGCAAAGTCCAGTTCAGTGCCAAACCAAAACTCAGGCACATTGATGTGCAAATGCCGATGTTTACATCGGCATTTGCCTACCCACTCCGGCATTTGCCAACACATCACCGAGCAATCCCTCAAGTTCAATTGCCCCCCATTCATTCAAATGATCTAAATCTTGATAATAGGAACGTTCGCTTGTGCCTAATACACAACGGGCTTGACGGCAATAAGCAACATCAGGATTGACGAAGACCAGGCTACTTCGTTTTGGAATCGAATCGAAAAAATCTCGATTAAAAATTTGCAATTTCAAATGATCGGATTGCGATACTGAATAGTTCAAAACCGCCTCTCCCAACTTCTTGTTGTCAGGCTCGTTAAACATCATGATCTTTGAATAAATCTTCCTTGGTTCTGTTTTTTGCTGCGGAACTTGAAGCAAAACAATGACCTGCGCACCCAACGCTTCATATGCTTCAACGGTTTTAAGAAATTCTTTTTTAAAAACCGAACGGGATTTTTCACGTCCCATTTCATCTTCATCATTTGCATTCAAAAAATAACCATTCATTCCTTTTTCATAATCACCTTGGGTATAGTAACTCCATCGAGCCACCAAAACCACTGTTTTAATTTTATTGTTTTTTACATAGTCAAATTGATTTTTTGAAACTTTGCTACAAACACCACGATCCCAATTTCCTTTGAGAACATCAACATTGATCAAGGGAATGCAACCACCCAATCCATGATGAATGTACCCAAATTTCAGATCATGCGCCAATTTATCAAAAACAGGTTGAATTGCCGTTGAATGGCTGTCTCCAAAAACCACCATCTCTGGTTTTTGATTATTTTTTGAACCAAATTCACAAAAAGGCACTTCCCCTTTTTGATGCCCTAGACCGTCATCACAGCTTTTTCGATAATTTTGCAATTTGAATTGGGCTTCAAATTCTGCAGAATAACTAAATCTATTCTTAAAACCTTTATTAACAATTCCAATCAAACCTAAAACTATAAAAAACAAAATAAATAATGACACAATCCGGAATAATTTCTTCCTTGAAATCCAATTTTTTTGCCTGAATGGATTTTCTACATAACGCCAACTCAAATACGCCAACCCAAGAGATAAAATACTCAGCATTATGAATACATGAGTCTCTGGAGTCACAATGCTTTGATGCCTTGCAAATGCAAAAATAGGTTGATGCCATAAATATGCACTGTAACTAACCAGACCAATACTCACAAATATTTTTAGACTTAATATTTTACCCAATACCGTATCTGATTTTGCATATAAAATAATCAAAATAGCACCCAACGTAGGCACCAGGGCGTATACACCCGGAAAAGGTGTCTCCTTGCCAAAATTAAAAATCGAAAACAATACCAAAGCCAACCCCAACATGCTGGCCATCTCAGAAAATAAACGACCACTTTTTTTGTGCTGATCCGACAATATATAAAAAGCTGCCAATCCACCCAACAACAACTCCCAACTGCGGGCAACCAATAAATAAAATGCAGCGGCAGGTTGTGCCAGCGAAGCCCATTGCGCATATACAAGCGAAGCAGAACCCAGCAAACCCATCATCACCAACAACCAACGCTTACCCCAACGCCAAAGCAGCATGAAAAACAAAGGGAAAAATAAATAAAATTGCTCTTCAACAGCCAAACTCCATGTATGTAAAAGCGGCTTCATTTCAGCCGCTCTTTCAAAATACCCACTTTCACTCCAAAATAAAAAATTCGATATATACAACGGTACAGCCAACAAGCTGTCTGAAAAATCTTTTAAATCATGAGGAAGAAGTAGCACCCATGAAAAAGGCAGACACACAAACATCACTAAAAACAAAGCTGGCAAAATTCTTCGTGCACGTCTTTCATAAAAATCAATGAGTGAAAATCTTTCTTTTTCCAGATCGGAAATGATCACTCCTGTGATCAGATAACCACTGATCACAAAAAAAACATCTACACCCACAAAACCACCACTGAAAGCCTCCAAGCCTGCATGAAACAGGATCACCGGCAAAACAGCAAGCGCCCTTAAGCCATCGATTTCTCGTCTATAGGTCATTTTTGATGGAAGCATGCTCATCCCAAGTCAAGCTTTTGTGGCCATGCACAGAGCTTTTGCAGGAACAAGGATTTTTGGCCATGCTTTTGATGTTGCTGATTCTCGACCAAGCTTGGCACTTGAAGTGCAAAACTTTAAAAGGGGAAACAGTTGATTAAATTAATGGGGATCTGACCCCAATTAATTCTACAGGGAGATGCCCCTCATTTTGTAGGAGCCCTGCCCCCGGGCGATTCTTGGTGGTTTGCGAGGCTTTTCGCGACGGGAGCGTCGCTCGTACAGGGGAATATCCTGCATTTTGTAAGAGCCCCGCCCTCGGGGCGATTCTTGGTGGTTTGTGGGGCTTTTCGCGACTGGGGCGTCGCTCTCACAGGGGAATATCCTGCATTTTGTAGGAGCCCCGCCCCCGGGGCGATTCTTGGTGGTCTGCGAGGCTTTTCGCGATGGGGGCGTCGCTCTCACAGGGGAATATCCTGCATTTTGTAGGAGCCCCGCCCCCGGGGCGATTCTTGGTGGTCTGCGAGGCTTTTCGCGACAGGGGCGTTGCTCCTACAGGGGAATATTCGACATTTTGTAGGAGCCCCGCCCCCGGGGCGATGAGGGTCAGGATCGGCCGTAGCGGTCTTCGAAGCGGACGATGTCGTCTTCGCCGAGGTAGCTGCCCACTTGCACTTCAATCAGTTCCAAGGCGATCTTGCCGGGGTTTTCCAAGGCATGCACCGAGCCCAAGGGCAAGTAAATGGACTGGTTTTCGGTCAACAAATGCTCTTGACCATCCAGCGTCACGCGGGCTGTGCCCGACACCACAATCCAATGCTCGGCGCGGTGGTGGTGCATTTGCACCGACAACTTGGCTCCGGGCAACACCGTGATGCGCTTGACCTGATAACGCCCGCCGGCATCCACCGAATCGTATTTGCCCCAAGGACGGTAAACCTCTCGGTGAATCTGATGCTCGGTGCGCTGATTCGCCTTGATCTGCGCCACGATCTGCTTGACTTCGTTCACCCGCTCGCGGGGGGCCACCAACACCGCGTCTTTGGTCTGTACCACCACATGGTCTTGCAAACCCACCGTGGCCACCAATGCGTTCTCCGCAAAAATCAGGTTGTTGTGGCTGTCGTGCGACAGCACATCGCCGCGGTGCACATTGCCCTGGGCGTCGTGCGGCAGCACTTCCCACAAAGCGGCAAACGCCCCCACATCGCTCCAGCCGGCATCCATGGGCACGACCACCGCAGCATCGGTTTTTTCCATGACGGCGTAATCAATCGACTCGTCCGCACACGCCTTGAACGCCTCGGCGTCGACCCGCACAAAATCCATGTCGGCCTGGGGTGCCAGCATCGCCTTCTGGCACGCGGCCAAAATGTCTGGCCGATGCGCCTGAAGCTCGGCCAGGTATTGGCTGGCGCGGAACAAAAACATGCCGCTGTTCCAGTCATAGTCACCGCTGGCCACGTAACCCTCGGCCACAGATGCATTGGGTTTTTCGACAAACGCGGCCACCTTGAATGCGCCCTCGCCCACCGAGGCCCCGCGCTTGATATAGCCATAACCCGTCTCGGCCCGGTGCGCCACAATGCCAAAGGTCACCAAAGCACCCGCCTCGGCCAAGGGCAAAGCGGTTTGCACAGCCGCCTGAAACGCAGCCGTGTCCTGAATCATGTGGTCGGCCGCCAACACCAACATCAAAGGATCTGCCCCCGCCGCAGTGGCCTGCAAAGCGGCCAAAGCCACCGCAGGCGCTGTGTTGCGCCCGGCAGGCTCCAAAACAATGTTGCCCTGCAATGCCCCAATCTGACGCAACTGCTCGGCCACTAAAAAGCGGTGGTTCTCATTGCAAATGACCATCGGATGCGCCACAGGCAAACCCTGCAAACGGCTGACCGTGGCCTGCAGCATCGACTGTTTTTCGCCCAAAGCCAAAAACTGCTTGGGGAAAAGTTCGCGCGACAAAGGCCACAAACGGGTGCCGGAACCACCGGCCATGATGACGGGTAAAAGTTTCATAGTCTTCAAGGTTAAAGGCCAAAGACGGCCATCGGAAAAAAACATTCAGCGATTGGCTCACAAACAAGGCCAGAAAGCCGTATTTTGTAGGACTACCGCCCACCTCGGGTCAAGGCGGCGTAGAGGGCAGCCTTATGTTTGTGAAAGATTGTTTAATTATTTGTATTATTTAATTCATGTTTACTTCAGTGAAAGCTACTTACGAATAAATATCTATTGATTTGTATCTACAAATTTGTTAACTGTTCGTTAATTTGTGAATTTTGATCAAGTTTTCGGCTCACACCAGACGTTTGACTTTGATAAGGCAGCTGGATGAACAAGTGCGCCTTTGTCTCCAAAAACCAAGAAGTCCAGCAAGCACCAAAGCTTGGCCTGGCTGGGCCCAACCATGATTGGCCATCAAAGCTTGAGACGATGGCGCAGGGTTAGCGTGCTTGTTAGCGATGGCACCTTTACAGGAGCCCAAGCACACATGAAATATGAATTTTTATCAATATTTACAATTTAACAAATGTAAATTTACATTCTAAGCTCTGCTAAAAAATTGGGGTCTGACCCCGATTTTTAATTGGGGTCAGATCCCAATTTTCCAAACGATGGTCTAGGGTCTTATGGCCCAAAAAGCGACGAGCTCTTTGAACGCGCGGGCGCTTCCGTCCAGGCTGTTGGCGTCTGGCAACCAAGGCAGGCGGCCGTTGCTGTTGCCGACCTCGTGATCGGTGGCCACAGCGTGCACTTCAAGGCCTTGCTGTTCAAACAACTGCACGGCTCGGCGCATGTGCAAGGCCGACGTGACCAACAAAACCTTTTGAATGCCGCGCTCGCGCAACAGCTTGGCCGACATCTCAGCGTTTTGTCGTGTGTTGCGGCTGAATTCTTCGGTGAGCAAAGCCGAAGCGGGCACACCCAAATCAAGCATGAACTGCCGCATGCCCAAAGCTTCGGGCTGGGAGGATTTGGACAGATCACTGCCCCCGCTCAGCAACACCACAGGAGCCTTGCCCGATGCGAAAAGCCGCGAGGCATGCCACACGCGGTCAGCAGCTTGACCCAAATTGGGCCAAGGTCGCAACGCATCAGGCGGATCCATGGTGCCACCCAGCACCACCACAGCCTGCGCTGCAGGAACAGCGGCCAATGGCAACGGAGGGTACGAGGCCTCAAGCTGACCGCGAATCCAGTGACTGGCCAACGGTGTAGACCAGCACCACAACCACACAAACGCCAAGACAGCCAGCACCTGCGCTGAACGCTTTCGCCCTCTCAGGCTCAAAACCACAGCCAACGCCCAAGCCAACAAAGCCGTGCCCAGCGGGGCGATCAAAAAAGTGATGAATGAGTTGAGCAGCAGCACGGGCAAATCGGTTCAGTGGTTCGTAGCGTGCACAGATTTTCTCAGCGAAGGCGTTGCACTCAAATGAAAGAGGTTCTGCATTCTAAAAAATGTAATCAACATTGTGTGAAACTTGATCTGTATTTAAAAATTGATGAATCAATAATTACCTTTTTGCTTGCTTTCAGTCAGCCTCCCTGAGCCTCCTCAAGCCCTCTGTCAATTTTCGGGTTGACCCCAAATGAGACTCCTGCAGGAGCCCCGCCCCCGGGGCAATGGGTGGTGGTCTGCAAGGCTTCATCGCGACGAGGGCTTCGCTCCTACAAAATGTGGGAGCCCCGCCCTCGGGGCGATGGGTGATGGTCTGCGAGGCAGTTCGCGACGAGGGCGTCGCTCCTACAAAATGTAGGAGCCCCGCCCCCGGGGCGATGGGCGGTGGTCTGCTAGGCTTCATCGCGACGAGGGCGTCGCTCCTACAAAATGTAGGAGCCCCGCCCCCGGGGCGATGGGCGGTGGTCTGCAAGGCTTCATCGCGACGAGGGCGTCGCTCCTACAAAGCCAAACAAGCCAAACAATTAATCGGGATCTGACCCCAATTTATCCACACCTGCGGGTTTAGGGTGCAGTGGCGACTGGTTTCGAACCAACCCTCAAAGCCCCAGGGTAATGCTGAGGGTCAATGATGAAAGGTGTTGGCTATCTGCCCAGAAGGGAAGCGAAAATTACGGAATTCATGTTCGTCAATGACGGTATCAGGTCAGCAAATTCTTGAGATCTTTCAACATCAGGAACAGGTGGTATGGATCGGTCGGACTGGGCTCAAACTCCCACGTTTCATACCACCTCAGCGCCATATCATCCTTGGCATGTACGAGCAGACAACGAATTCCAGCTATATCGGCAGCCTGTGCGGTGCGCAGCAGAGCATCCTTGAGCAAGGCCTGACCCAGGCTTTTGCGCTGATGCGCCTTGTCTACGGCAAGCCGAGCCAGAATCATGACTGGCACTGGGTGACGCGCCAGACCCTTCATGACTCTTGAAGGCGTTGCCTCAGGATCGACACTGCCGACTACGAGACTATAAAAGCCGACCACCACGTCCCCCTGGCAGCAAACGTAGGTCTGCGCACTGTTGGCTTTCTGGTTGACGAGCGCGTAACGCTGAAGGAACTGATTCAGCGCTGCCTGACCGCAATCGAAAGCATCCACCTGATCCGTTGCAGCAAGCTTGCGAACAGGTGTGTAGCCATTGCTCAACCCAGCACCCCAGGATTACGCAGCAAACTCTTCAGGCGTGTCTTGTTTTGCACCGGCCGATCCAGCGCTTCCTGAAACGCCTGCCACTGGGTTTCGTCGAGCACAAACTGGCGACGATCCGCCAGAGTCTGCTCGGCCGCCGTCACGCCCGCGTCGAGCAAGAACTCGCTGACATTCTTGTGGCTGGCACGTGCGGCATCCTGCAACAGCTGCTTGATCAGCGTGCTGGCACGAACATCGATGCGCTCGGTTTTTGAGAAATTGGCAGTGGTCATCACTTGACCTCAAGGTTAGTCATGCCGTGATTGTATATGTCCGGACATCGTCAGTACAAGTTTTTCATTACCCAGACTCTCCGTCTGTCACGATCGTTGTCCTGCCTGTTGACCCATCCAACCCCACAGTCGACCAAGGAGCACAAAGGCTCCATGAACAAGCAAAACAATTGTGATCTGACCCCAATTAACGCCTACAAAATGTAGGAGCCCCGCCCCCGGGGCGATGGGTGGTGTGCAAGGATTCTCCCTGTAGGAGCCCCGCCCCCGGGGCGATGGGTGGTGGTATGCGAGGCTTCATCGCGACGAGGGCGTCGCTCCTACAAAGCAAACCAAACAATTAATCGGGATCTGACCCCAATTAACCCCCCTGCTCCGTCAGAACGATATGCCGTATTCGCGACGCCAGAGCTCGAACATGACGAGGCCAAAAAGGCGTTCGCCGTTGAAGTGGCCTTTGTCTTGGTCGCGCATCAGCTTGTTGACGGTTTGGGCATCGAAGCTGCATTGCGGGTCGCGCAACACATCGTCAAACAGCGTCCCAAATGGGCCGCCTTTGAGCCATACGTTCATGGGAATCGAAAACCCCTGTTTGCGCTGCAGGTCAAAAATGGAGAAGGTTTGCACTTGGCTGGATGCCCGCACCGCCATGCCCGTCACCAGGCTCAAATCCACCCCGCCGCTCACCAAAATGCCCACAGGCACAGCTTCCATATCTTGTCATGGCATAACCCCTAATCTGATCTTGGTCCTGATGCTGGACAACCAATCATCTCGGTAATGCAACGCAAGCGCATCACGATTGGCTCGCCCCATGGCAGACCTACGGGCCAAATCCTCCAGCGAGGTCATACAGTCGAGCCACCCCAAATCATGCGAGGCGACCAAAGCAGCCTTATCAGCAGTTGTGACCACCACGACCTGGGAGGGAAGTAGCTTGCTTGCGGCAAGCCATGCAAATAAATGCTGCTCGCCATCATCAAGTGTGCTGCAGGACGGATGCCTTAAAACAAGAGAGGCGATATCTTTTCGGTTAACGGAATACTGCCCGGCAAGCCCTGCGTTCAAATCGGCCGGATGCACCGCAACATGTCG
The DNA here is from genome assembly GCF_003063265.1 of Limnohabitans sp. WS1. GTDB lineage: Bacteria > Pseudomonadota > Gammaproteobacteria > Burkholderiales > Burkholderiaceae_C > Limnohabitans_A. The sequence goes on along the minus strand of NZ_NERU01000006.1, from coordinate 192,415 downwards.
AGGATCACCAGGATTGCCGGTCAATGTTTCTTCAACGCACTTTTCTACTGTCTCCATTGAAAAATGGTGGCTGATAGCTGCCCAGCAACCCGTTCGAAACGACTCGAGGATGACATTGGTGTCCGCAAAAACTCGGATTTTCTGCATGCTTTTCCCACCTCACAGCTCATAGGGTGGGGCAAGGTCATACTCAGCGAATAGCTCAGTCAGACCGCCTAATCCAAGACCCATTGCTTTGGCCGCTTTGCGGGCCGACAGCCGTCCATTGTCAAGTGCCTCATGAAGCATCTTTACGAAGGTTGGAGAAAATCGCTTTGGAGGACCTGATACCGATGGTCGGTGTTTTTCTTGAGAAAGACTACGCCGAGTTTCTTCACCAATGAGTTTGAGGTTGAACAGCCGCCATGCCAGCGTGACAGGCGCGACACGAAGTAAGGCCGCGATTTCGCAAAGATGCGCAATGTCATCGAGCCGCTCGGACTTGATGAGCTTATCAAGCGTTGCACGCGGCATCAACAATGCAGCGGCGAAACTATTGGCCAACTGTTCAATCCGCTTACCTTTGTTCCGCTCTTCTACTGAATTAGATTCTCGGTGCTCAGGCTTCATCGCATCCCAAGTCAAAGCATGAAAGAGCTCATGTGCCAGATCGAAGAAACGACGAGCCTCACTCTCGTTGCGGTTGATCAAGATGACCCCCATCTCTTCAAGATGACAGGTCGCACCCGAAATTGACTGGCCGTCAGGGGTATCAACCGTATCGACAAACAGCACCGGGATGTCTAACTCACGTTCAATTTTGTCGATCAAACTTTCCGCCGGAATCACACCAAGATCAAGCTCGCCGACGAGACATTCTGCGCTTTTCTGTGCATCTTCGAAGGAAGATTGTGCAGACAGACGCAACGCTCGCTTAAGAACGCTCGCTCGGCTGTCCTGCTGTTCGCGCAGCCAGCGAAGCAAGCCGATCCACTGGCCTGCCTTGAGCTCAAAGCCATCAAGACTGTCCTCAGTCACCTCAGGGGCGGCACGCCATGAGAACTGGGCCTCGCCTGCAACAGCAAACGGGTCAATGAAAAACTCAATGTCACGATCCAAAATGTCGGAAAGAGTCAACATTTCATCTGGTTTCAAGGCACGCTTGCCATTCTCGATGTCTGAGACCGATTGACGGTCTTTCAGCCCCAGGCCTTGGGTGAGCTGATCCTGGGTCCAACCCTTGGCTTCCCGCGCAGCCTTTACGCGTAGGCCAATCAACTTTTGCGATATTTTTCCGAGCATGGCAGTAACCTCCTAAACAAACATCTTATCTTGCAAAAATCAAAAGGCAATAAATTCTTGCGTAATTTATTTTGCAATAAACATCAACTAACTTGCCAGCCCCCTCTGTTACCACAGTTGTCCCATCTCACAACAAAACAGGCCCAAAAAACGTCAAAGGAGCCCGAAGGGCTCCTTGAACAAACAAAACAATGGGGATCTGACCCCGATAAACAAAATGTATGAGCCCCGCCCCCGGGGCGATGGGTAGTGGTCTGCAAGGCTTATCGCGACGAGGGCGTCGCTCCTACAAAATGTAGGAGCCCCGCCCCCGGGGCGATGGGTGATGGTTTGCGAGGATTCTCCCTGTAGGAGCCCCGCCCCCGGGGCGATGGGTGGTGGTCTGCGAGGATTCTCCCTGTAGGAGCCCCGCCCCCGGGGCGATGGGTGGTGGTCTGCGAGGCTTATCGCGACGAGGGCGTCGCTCCTACAAAGCAAAACAAACAAGCCAAACCAAACAATCGGGATCTGACCCCAATTAAACCCCCTGCTCCGTCAGAACGATATGCCGTATTCGCGACGCCACAGTTCGAACATGACAAGGCCGAAAAGGCGTTCGCCGTTGAAGTGGCCTTTGTCTTGGTCGCGCATCAGCTTGTTGACGGTTTGGGCATCGAAGCTGCATTGCGGGTCGCGCAATACATCGTCAAACAGCGTCCGAAATGGGCCGCCTTTGAGCCATACGTTCATGGGAATCGAAAACCCCTGTTTGCGCTGCAGGTCAAACTCTGGGGGCAAGAGGCGTGAGCACAGGCGCTTGAGCAAGATCTTCTTTTCAGTCGGCGTTGCTTTCAGCCGCGACGGCACTTTGCCAAAGGCAAACTCGATCATGCGGTGATCCAGCAGCGGTGAGCGCACTTCGAGAGAACTCAACATGCTGGCGCGATCCACCTTGACCAAAATGTCTTCCGCCATGAAGTTGGCAAAGTCCATCCGGGTCGCACGTTGCAACAGATTGGTTTGTAAAGGCGTCCTCGCTTTGCGCACGGACTCTGCCACATAGGACCAATTTGCACGTCTTTGCAACAAACGCGAGCGCGACTGGTCATCAAAATACGAAGAAATGATGGGCAGGTCTTTGTCCAGATCAACGCCTAAACCCTGCGCCCAGTTACGCCCCTTGAAACCCACGGGCAAGAACTTTTCTGCCGACCGCGCCACGCCTTGGCGAAGAAAAAGCGGCAGTCGCCCCAAATTCTGTTGCATCCACAGCATGCGGCTGTGATGGTGATAACCACCAAACAACTCATCACCACCATCCCCACCCAAGGCCACGGTGCAATTTTGGCGAACCAACTGGCTCACCAAAAAAGTCGGGACCATCGATGAATCGATGATCGGCTCGTCAAACTGCCGTGCCAAACGCGGCAGCAAATCAGCACTGGCGTCTTGGGCCATCAGTTCGGTGTGGCGCGTGCCAAAGTGGCGGGCAATCAAGCGTGCGTGTTCTGTTTCATCCGCTTTGCCGTGGCCCGGAAAACCAATGGAGAAGGTCTGCACTTGGCTGGATGCCCGAACCGCCATGGCCGTCACCAGGCTCGAATCCACCCCGCCGCTCAGCAAAATGCCCACAGGCACATCGGCCGTCATTTGGGCGCTAACGGATTCTTGCAACAACGACTCGAGCTCATCCAACAGAGCCTCGTCATCCACAGCCCCATGTTCAGAGGCCAAGTCAGGCAGTTGCCAATAAGGCCAGACCTGCGCCTGGCCACTTTGCAAATCAAAGCGCAGCGCATGGGCCGGCGGCAGCTTGTTGTACCCCTTCAACAGACAAGCATCACCTGGCACATAACCCATGCCCAGATAACAATCCATGGCTTGGGGATCGATGTCACGGGGGTTGGCGGGGTTGGCCAGAAGCCCTTTGAGCTCTGATGCAAATTGCAAGCATCCATTTGCCAGGCGATAAAACAGGGGCTTTTCACCGGCACGGTCTCGTGCCAAAAACAACTTTTGTTGCAAGGCATCGTGAATGGCAAACGCAAACATGCCGTTCAAGCGCGCCAAACAGTCTTCACCCCAGGCGGTATAGGCAGCGAGCAGCACTTCTGTGTCGCTGTTTGACCGGAAAGTGAAACCCAAGCCCAGCAACTCACTTCTTAAGGCCTGGTGGTTGTAGATCTCGCCATTAAAGACAATGGACACACCTCGCCCGGGCAAATGCATGGGCTGATGCCCTTGGGGCGACAGATCGATGATGGACAAGCGCCTGTGTGCCAAGCCCACCCGACCATCGGCCGACCACCACTCCCCCGCGTCATCGGGTCCGCGATGTGTCATCGCGTCCCGGCCCCGGGCTAACCAGCGTCGATCAGGCTGATGGGCCGTATTGCCTATACCAATAATTGCGCACATGTGATTTCTTGATATATGAGTATTTTTAACTACAAATAAATGACCTGCATTTAAAATACCCATCATCCTAATTTTATTATATTTGTAATTGATAAATACGAAATTTATACAGAGTACAGTTAATTTTTATGTTTTCAACATATCAAGACCAGAAAACAACAAAGCCATCCAAGGGCGGCTTTGACATCAAAACTGGGATCTACCCAGATATATAAAAAAGGATTAAGAAAAATGGCGAAAACAGTTAAAGTCAATTTATTTAAACTGTTTCAACTTGCTCAAGTTCTTCCAGTCTAAAGCCCCCAGCCCACTGAATGCACCCACACCGGTGCGGCGCAGGGCAGCACAGTCTTCGCGGCTTTTGCGCACCATGTCTTTGAGTGAAGTGGACCCCGAATTTGTGACAGGTGTTTAAGTGGGACACTGTCTAAAGAAACGGGTTACCAATGACTGAATCAATAAAGCGAAGAGTTCATCCGCCGGAGTTCAAGGCCAAGGTGGGGCTGGAGGCGCTCGGTGGGATGACGACCATCAACCAAATCGCCCAAGAGCAAGGAGTCCATCCGATTCAGGTCGGCCAATGTAAGCGCGAGATCCAAGCCCAGGCCAAAAGTCTTTTTGAGGGCAAGCGTGGGCCACAACCGGTACCTGCCGAGAGTGCGCCGGACCGGCTCTATAGTGAGATCGGTCGCTTGAAGATGGAGCTGGACTGGGTCAAAAAAGTCCGGAATCAGCCTGCCATGATCCGTCATGCTTGGATAAGCGCCCATGCTGATGTCACGCAAAAGCACCAGTTCCTGCTCGCTGGCGTTTCGCGCACCACCGTCTACGTCAAGCGCAAAGCTGTGTTGTTTGTCGAGGCAGACGAGCTGCTCAAGCGCCTGATTGATGAGGAATACACGCGTCATCCCTTCACGGCAGCCGCAAGATGGTGGTGTATTTGGAGCGCTGCGGGCACCGGGTCAACCGCAAGCGGGTGCAACGCTTCATGCGCTCCATGTCGCTGGCCGGTATGGCACCAGGGTCGAACACAAGCGCGGCGCACCCGCAGCACAAGGTCTACCCCTACTTGCTGCGTGGCGTGCCCGTGGTGCGGGCCAATCAGGTCTGGAGCACGGACATCACCTACGTGCGGCTGGCGCGCGGCTTTGCTTACTTGGTGGCTGTGATCGACTGGTATTCAAGGCGGGTGCTGAGCTGACGAATCAGCAACAGCACGGAGGCGGCGTTTTTTGCGTGGACTGCTCGGAAGACGCCTTGCGTGAGCATGGTAAGCCTGAGGTATTCAACAGCGACCAGGGCAGCCAATTCACCAGCGTTGCCTTCACGGACGTTCTGAAACGCGAGGCCATTGCCATCAGCATGGACGGCCGGGGCCGGGCATATGACAACATCTTTGTGGAGCGGCTTTGGAGGAGCGTCAAGCATGAAGACATCTACCTCAACGGCTACGCCACGATGGTCGAGTTGCTGATGGGTCTGACGAAATACTTTGCCTCTTACAACACCAAGCGCTCACACCAGGCCTTGGGCAATCAAACCCCACAGGAGGTGCACAAGACCTCGAGCGGCGGCGGTGCGATGATCGTGGACAAATACCGGAGCAAAGAAAGACTCCCAGTTGCGCTGCGCTCCAGCGGGACTGCGGCCGGGGAAGTCAGGATTGAGATTGAGCCTGCAATACAAAAGGCAAAAACCGGGGCAGCGCCGTCCAGCTGCGAGAAGTGGAGTGCAACTTAAACTGGCATTAAGTTTGTCCTGACTTTGGGGTTCACTTCAAATGCCCGCTAAATTAAGGTCTGACTGGTTTTGAGGTGCCCGGCGTTGAGTGCCGCCACAATCTGCTTAACTGCTGTTTCCGGCGCAAACAGTCTTGAATACAGGGTTATGCACCGTACTCGGTAACCGTCATCAACCCCCAAGCTATCAATTAGCTCAAGGGCGAGTTTTGCGAGGGTATCTGCGCTGCCGTCTTCGCTGACACAGCCCACGTTTTCATGGCGGATGATGCCAGCCAAGTCGTTACCTGCATTGATGTTGGCCAGCACAGGCAAGCCGCTTTGCATGTAAGTCAGAAACTTGCCAGGGATATTGTGGGACTTGTGGCGGGGATCCAGGGCTACCAATCCGATATGGCATTGTGCGTACAGGCTAGGAACTTCGTCAGGGTGGATTTCGTCCTGGAACAGCACGTTTTGCAGACCACGTGCTTGGGCGTTTGCAGCCAACTTCTTGGAGTCGCTGCCACGACCCACGAATAAAAAGCCGACGTCGGTACGATGGCGCAGCTTTTCAGCCAGGTCAAGCAGGATACCCATGCCCTGTGCAACACCCATATTGCCTGCATAGACAAAAACCTTGCATCCAGCCAGTGGCGTTTTGCCAATATCAATCGAACAGCCTGCACCCGGCGCGTCAGCCAGCCAGTTTTGCAGCACCTCAAGTTGGCGTCCGGCGCGCTGCCGCCAGTTCTCAAAATAGGCTTCGTTCCCTGGTGTCTGTACGCCAATTACATCCGCCACCGAATACTGGTAATTTGCAACCGCCTTAAAAAACTTGTAAGGCAAGCCACGCCCCATCAGGCCCATGTCTGCGGCCCATTCGGGGAAGATGTCGCGAATGATCAGATAGCCCTTGCAGCCACTGGCTTTTTTCAATGCGTTCGCAATCGGACCTAAAAAGATGCTTGGGGCGTACCACACCACGCCATCCCAACGCTCCTGAGCCAATGGGCTTTGGCGCAAGTTGCGCAGCATGGCAAACGGCATCAAAAACTCATTGATTGTGCGCTGCACGTAGTTGATGTCTTTTGTCTTGGGCGCGCGCAAACGCAGCACCTGCACACCTTCAAAGTCTTCCAGCAACCAGCGCGTTTTCAGGCCTGCCGTGGGCAACATCACCGTTAACTCATGCCCTTGCCGAACAAATTCGCGCGACAAATCCCTGAGTTGCACTGCGCCAGACGTGCGCAGCGGCGGAAAGGTATCCGCTATTAAGGCAATCCGCATTGGCTCAGTACTTTTTCCAGACAACCCGATTCACGTAATCGGTGTAGCTATGAATAATGCGCAGCACCTTGTCTGACACATTGGGCATGCTGTAGTCGGCCACCGGCCGAATGCCATGTGGGTCGGTGCGATCTGCACCACGCGGCTGCGTGGCCAGAATCGCCAACCCCTGGCGCACGCGCGCCACCTCCAGCCCCACCATCATCACGGCCGCCTCCTCCATGCCCTCGGGGCGCTCGTGCGCCTCGCGCAGGTTCAGCGCCGGAAAATTCAGAATGGACGACTCCTCGTTGATCGTGCCGCTGTCTGACAAAGACGCCCGCGCCGAAAGCTGCAGCTTCACGTAATCAAAAAACCCCAGTGGCTTCAGCAGGCGTACCAGCGGGTGAAACTGCGCGCCAGTGACGTCGATGCGCTTTTGCGTGCGCGGATGGGTGGACACAATCACTGGCAGCCCGTGGTCTTGCGCCACGGCGTTCAGCACCGCCACCAGTTTGGCAAACGACTGCGGCGACTCGATGTTTTCCTCACGGTGCGCGCTCACCACAAAATAGCCGCCAGCCACTAGTCCCAAGCGCGCCAACACGTCAGACGCCTCAATGCTCGGGCGGTAATGCGTCAACACCTCAAACATTGGGCTACCGGTTTTGATCACTAAATTTGGCGGCAAGCCTTCGCGCAGCAGGTAGTCACGGGCAATGGTGCTGTAGGTCAGATTGACGTCTGCCGTGTGGTCCACGATGCGGCGGTTGGTTTCCTCGGGCACGCGCTGGTCAAAGCAGCGGTTGCCCGCCTCCATGTGAAAGATTGGAATCTTGCGGCGCTTGGCCGGTATCACCGCCAGGCAACTGTTGGTGTCGCCCAGCACCAGCATGGCCTCGGGCAGCACCTCGGCCAGCACCTTGTCCACCGCAATGATCAGGTTGCCAATGGTGTGGGCCGCGCCGCTGCTGCCCTCGGCGCTGTTCAAAAAGTAATCTGGCTTGCGCACCCCCAGGTCGTCAAAAAATACCTGATTCAGCTCGTAATCGTAGTTTTGCCCGGTGTGCACCAATACGTGGTCGCAATGCGCGTCCAGCGCCGCCAGCACCCTTGAAAGGCGAATTATTTCCGGCCGGGTGCCCACCACCGAAACAATTTTTAGTTTTTCCATATCAAGAATTTAAAACCAGTTGTTGCATTTTGTGGGGCCGAATTCATTCGGCCATGCGGTCGCAGACCCCACTCAAACAGGACAAGCAAATGTATCCGGCCTTTCCCGGTCAAACACTTCATTGGCCCACAACATCACCACCATTTCGTCGGTACCAATGTTGGTGATGTCATGCGTCCAGCCCGGCACGGTTTCTACCACTTCGGCCTTGTCACCACTGGTCAAGAGCTCATGGGTTTCATCGGTTTGCATGTGCCTAAACTTGAAACGCGCACGGCCCTTGATCACCAAAAACTTCTCGGTCTTGCTGTGGTGATAATGCCTGCCACGGGTAATGCCGGGATGCGCCGTAAAGTACGAAAACTGGCCGCAATCAGGCGTTTTGAGCATTTCTGCAAACACGCCACGCGGGTCGCCGTATTGCGGCACAGTGTAAGCAAACAGTTCAGGCGGTATGTAGCTCACATAGGTGGCATAAAGCGCCCGCACCAGCCCTGTGCCCACACGCTCAGTCATCAGCGTGCTGCGGCTGTCTTTAAACGTTTGAATCTGCCGGGCAAGTTCACCGACAGTGGTGGTGTACTGCGGTGCCATGGCATCAAAACCACCCGTATCACGGCAGGCATCTGCGCCATCCATCAACTGCAAAAACCGTGCAATCACATCATCCACATACACCAGCTTTACCGGCGCAGCCGGGTCGTTCACCTGAATCGGCAAACCTCGTGCAATGTTGTGGCAAAACGTAGCCACAGCCGAGTTGTAGTTGGGCTTGCACCACTTGCCAAACACATTGGGCAGCCTGAACACATGCACTGGCACACCATGCTCACGCTGTAGCGCAAACAGGGCATTTTCAGCCTCACGCTTACTTGAGCCGTACGGGTTATCCCGGTCAGCCTGGGTGGAAGATGTGTAAACCACAGGTATCTTTTTGCCAGTGGCCTCAGCCACCGCGCTCACAGCCTGGCACAGTGCCTGCGTCAGATCCACATTACCGGTCATAAACTCGGCAGGGTCCTGCGGGCGGTTTACGCCGGCCAGGTGAAACACAAAGTCCACCTCTTGCACCAAAGCAGGTAACCGTGCCAAGTCATCGCCACGGGTAAAGCGTGCCACTTGCACATCCTTGCGCTCGGCCAAATGCAGTTGTAAGTTCTTGCCAACAAAACCTGTTGCACCAGTAATCAACACTTTCATGATTGCTATTCCTCCGCCATAGCCTGTTCACCCCGCGCAATCGCCTGCATAAAACGCAGTTTCATCAGCAGCGCCTTCATGCCTTCCACATCCAGACGGGCAGTGTTGTGTGAGTTGTAGTCTTCGGCTTGCGATATTTTTTGCTCGCCTTGCTCCACAAACTTGCCGTAGTTCAGGTCTCGCAAATCTGGCGGCACTCGGTAGTAGTTGCCCAAGTCTTGTGCTGCCACCATTTCTTCACGACTTAACAGCGCCTCGTACAGCTTTTCACCATGGCGTGTGCCAATGGTATTGACCTGGTGCATGGGCGCACTCATCAAAGCCTTGACTGCCTCTGTCAGCGTGCCAATGGTGGCCGCAGGTGCCTTTTGCACAAAAACATCACCAGGGTTGCCGTGCTCAAAGGCGTAAAGCACCAAGTCCACCGCATCATCCAGCGTCATCATCCAGCGTCATCATGAAGCGCGTCATGGCGGGGTCGGTAATGGTGAGTGCTTGCCCAGCGCGTATCTGGTCGACAAACAGCGGTATTACTGAGCCGCGCGACGCCATCACATTGCCATAACGGGTAACACAAATGGTAGTGGCATCACTCTCACGCGACTTGGCCACGGCAACTTTTTCCATCATGGCCTTGCTGATGCCCATGGCGTTAATGGGGTAGACAGCCTTGTCGGTGCTCAAACAAATCACACGCTTCACGCCGTAGGTAATAGCCGCTTCCAGCACGTTCTCAGTGCCCAGCACATTGGTCTTGACAGCCTGCAATGGGTAAAACTCGCAAGACGGCACCTGTTTAAGTGCTGCAGCGTGAAACACATAGTCCACACCACGCATGGCAGTGCGCACACTGTCCACATCACGCACATCACCAATGTAGAACTTGAGCTTGGCATGGTTGTAACGCTTGCGCATGTCGTCCTGCTTCTTTTCATCGCGGCTGAAGATGCGGATTTCGCGCAGTCCAGAATCCAGAAAGCGCCGCAACACGGCATTGCCAAATGAGCCGGTGCCGCCGGTGATCAGAAGAGTCTTTTGATTAAACATAAAGCGTCAGTTAAATGAAATGCTGTCAGCGCGAGGGCCTTCAGTCATAAAGTTGCACCCGTGGATCTGGCAAACCGGGATTCGCTGGTATTTTGGCTGGCACATGGCCAAGGCAGTCCATCTCAAAACGCTTGTATTCCCACATGCGGTAGACCTCGGTGCGCAGCCGGGCCCAGACCCAGCCCACCCGGCCGGCGCGCCAGGCCCCCACCACTAGCAGGTGATACAAAAACAAAATCAAGTAACGGCCTGGTACTTTCCAGAAATTGCACTTGAACCACATGCGCCGCTCAAGCGCGGTGCCAAAGAAGCGGGGTGGCAGCGCCAGCGCGCGGCCTTCAAACTGGCTGATGGCCTCGGCCGTGGTGTAACGGTTTTGCTTGGTTAGCCAGTGGTCCAGGTCGGGGCTGTCGTGATGCTCCAGAATACCTTTAGCGTGCCCAATGCGCCCCTTTACCAACGGGTGTTCATTAACCGCCACGTCCGTAAAACGGCAGGTACCAGTGCGCCACACGCGCAAGATCGGCTGCTGCACCGGCAACACCGAGCCCATAAACCACAGCCTGCGCTTGATGATGATGCCATCCTGGTCCCCGCTTGCGACCAGGCTCTGGATGGATGCCTTGAGTTCATCCGTCAGCCGCTCGTCCGGGTCCAATTTCATGGTCCAGGGCGCGGTGATGGGTAACTCATTCAATGCAAAGTTCCATTGGTCACCAAAGCCCTTGAAACGCCGCTGCACCACGTGCACGCCGTGCCTCAGTGCAGTGCTCACTGTGTCGTCCGAGCTGCAACTGTCCACCAGAAACACCTGCTGTGCCCAGCCAGCCAGGTTCTGCAACACGGCGTCCATGTTGTGTGCTTCATTCAACGAGATCATCACTACTGCTATTGGAGTTTGCATATTGTTCTCGGACTCAACCGTTCATTACCTCGGGGCACCAACTACGAAGCATCACCATGATGGGCACGGGCATGTTCATGAGGTGAAAACGATGCTCAAAAAAATATACCAATTCAAGATAGACGAGATGAAAAACCTACAGAACGGTAGCGTGTGAAACGAGCTTCGCGACGATATTAATCTCGGTGTAGCCAGCGCCCGGATCTAATTCTCGAAAGGGCAATAGAAGCAACGCTGCTCAAGCCAACATTCCTTGCATAGGCAAAGTTTTTAAGCCCTGAACGAAATGACAACAATGCACGCTCATCCAAGCTAGGCGGGCGACCATGAACGTTTTTACAAAGGTTTGAATAGGTTGCCTCAAAGTCGTTGTACTCATCATCGGCCGGTATGCGCATACCGGGTAAAATATCAAGTAACTGCTTTGGTAAATTGGGGTGGCTCGCGCGTTGTAATGCTTCCACAAATGCTGCAAGCCATTGCCTCAATACCACTGGCTCCGAATATCTTAATTCCGCGCGCGTCCTACTAGCTGCACTCATCTTTGTTCGTAAATCGTGCTGCCTTGCGAGGCGCTCAACGCAGTCGACAAAACCATCAATACTTTGAACAACGAAACCTGTCTCGTCCGAGACAACAAGCTCAATCTGCGCGTTATCCATTTTTGGAGTCGAATCAACAACTACCGGAAGCCCACGAAGCATTGCCTCAGCCATGCTCAAACCGTAGGATTCACCAATCGCAGAGCTATGCACCATGAAATCACATGCGGCATAGAAATCAGAAAGGTATATTCGATCGGATGTTGGTGCAAGCGTTATTATTTTTAGTCCAAAACTACGTCTTAATTTAGCAATCTTGGACTCGGGAGCAGCGAGAAACGCAAAACGAAGGTTCGGAACTCTCGCAAAAATATGGGGTAGCGCGGCTTCAAGTAGTTCACTCCATTTCCGCAAGTCCGGTCGACCGACCCGGCAAACCAAAATTTCGTTATCAGAAACGCCAAGTTGCCGGCGAAACTGCTGGCGATCTGTCGTCGCCGACTGAGTAGAAAGGATAGACGGCATTAGTGGCGATACCGCCGCATGACCCGCAGCCCTAGCCGCGCGCATAGTTGTACCCGAAAGACGCACGAAACGCAACATACTCGTAAGCGACACGTGTGCAATAAAATCAGGGTAACGTTCCGAAGGCAATCCAAATGGACGACCAAAAATATTAGTCTCAACAACTGCGGGTACTGTCGCTCTTCGACAAGCCTCCAGCACGTTTTTAGAATAATGGCACAGGCGATGTGATCGCGAATAAGAAACGACATCTGGCTTTTCGAAATTGAGCAATTCCAACAACCCGGATTCAACATTTGTTATTGAAATAACGCGCACGCCAGCACTTTTCAATCGCTCTAGTCTCGGTCCCTTTGCGTTTACGCTGGCAACGATAACATCGAAACCAAGTTCATGTAACCCGCGCGCGCGAACCTCAATGGCTTGCTCAGCACCGCCGAGACCCCATGAAGTTGAAACCTCTAAAATTTTAAGCATATATACAAGCACCAGATTCAAATATTGAAATTCAAAATCAGCTAATTCGCCTCATCAATAGAAGTGAATATCTGTAGTTGTTACGCCGTATCGACATGGTCCCACAGATCGGAACTCGCGCCAGGATTTCGCTTTACTGGATTTACGAATAATTGGATATCTCCACGAGTCATCTATGATGATCATTCCCCCAGGCGCAATATTTTCCTCAGCAATAGAAAAGCACATTGGCCTTAAAGGTGCGCTCTCCTCATATCCGTCAATTACTATAACATCGGGACGTTGTGAGCCAATGGCCCGTATAAATGGTGACTGCGCAAACCCTGCAGCATCCACAGGATCAAACTGATGAACCACCACTGAAACTGTTCTAATCCCTTGCTCATTCAATTTTGAATTTATTGCATGGGCCCATTCCGCATTACTCTCGATACAAAACACTGATGCGGTTCGATTCGCGAAAAACATGGTAGATCCACCTCCCCCCCACTCTACGACCGACATGGATGGTTTCAGGTTTCGTTCAAGGAATTCGATCGCTGCATAGGAGAACCAAGGAAGTTGCTCACTTATCGGAGTTCGACCCGACAATGGGAGTCTTCGCAAATATGGTAAGGTGAACCTTGGGTGCAACATTAAGTCCACGCCAACCCGCAAAACTCGTTGAAAATTTGTACCGTCCATTTATTTCTCTCTTTCTATTAATACCATAACCCTCAATAACTCTCTGAATAATTTAACGTTTCATAGCGCACCACTATAAAATATGCGAAAAATTTCTAATCAACGCGCATCATGCCGCCCTGACCCACACCGGCCGTCCGGCACCGTGCACCAGCCAGCGGTAGGAAGCATCCATCTTCTGCCCGATCGCCGCCCAACCGAAATCGCGCTCCATCCAGGCCCGGCCACGCAGGCCCATGGCAGCCAGTTGATTCGGCGGCAACTGCATGGCGGCATCCAGCGCCGCGGCGAGGGTCTCCACTCTGTTATCCACCCACCAGCCGCAGCCTTCGGTCACCAGACCGGGCCAGGGCGCGCCGCGACTGACCAGTGCGGGGCAACCATGCGCCAGCGCCTCGGCCACCACCATGCCAAAATTTTCTGAGTGAGTTGGCAGCACAAAAATCTCGGCATTAAAGTAGGCTTGCGCCTTGGCTGCGCCATACACCGGGCCGGGAAACTCCACGCGCTGCACCCCCAGCCGTGCCGCCAGCGCCTGCACGTCTTGCACATGCGCTGCCTCCCCCTTGCCGGCAATCACCAGGCGCCACGATGGGTGGCGCCCTTGTAATTGCGTCCACGCGCTCAACAGCCGGTCCAGCCCCTTGATGGGGTGAATACGGCCGAGGTAAAGCAGGGTGCGCACGCCACCTTCTTCACGCACAAAAGCCGGCGGCATATGTGGCAGGTCAATGCCGTTGGGCACCACTGCCACTGGGGCAGTAAAGCCCTGGGCACGAATCTCTTGCAGCTCCACCTCGCTGGTGGCGTGCAGCATGTCGGCGCGCGCCAGCACCCGGCGCTGTAGCGGCCACAGCCAGCTCTTGAGTGTCTTGTTGCGGCCCAGTGCCCAGGCCGATAAGGTGCCACGCGGTGAAGTCACCAGCTTGGCCCGACGACCCGGCACCACCCAGCCGGCAGCCACATTCACCATTGACCACAGGCTGTGGTTGTGCACCACGTCCACCACACACGCCTTGCGGCCCAGTGCCTGGGCAAGACTGGTCGAAATGGCGAAGCGGCCCAGGATGGGCCACTGCGGATGCAGGTCCAGCGTCACACCCGGAATGTCGCCGCGCGCAGCAAGACAGGTCAACTCCACCTCATTGCCGCAAGCGGCCAGGCTCTGGCAGAGGCGCGGTACCGAATACGATGGTCCAGCGGCCTCCTGGTCGATATGCGGCACCACGTGCAACAGCTTCACAGCTTTCCCCCTTCATACACGCGCGACACCTCACGCGCCCAGGCATTGCTGGGGCCGGCCTCACAACCGGTCTTGCCCATTTGACTAAGCCACGCTTGCACCGGTATGCCAAACCCGGTCTTGGTGCGGTTGATCAATATTTCCGGCAACGACCTGGTTATGGCTTCGGCCAGCAATCGTTTGTGTGGGAACTGGCTGAATGCACCTAGCAGCGGTTGCATATCGCGCAGCAGCCAGGCATCCACCAGCGGGGTGCGCAACTCCACGCTGTGGTCCATGCTGGCCCAGTCGCTGTCGGGCAGCAACTGGTTGCGCAGGTACGTCGTCGACTCGATCTGGCCCACGGCCAGCCGGCCATCGGCGGCCAGCGCGCCGCTCATCTGGCCCACCCATGCATCGGGGCTGAAGCCCTGCAACACTTCGGCCGCCAGCTCCGGCCCCATCAGCGCCGGCAAATCGGCTGGTGCGTACAGCCCGCGCCGCAGCCACCAGGCGCCGGCCATGGTGCGCGCCCAGTCTGGCATTTGTCCCCATCGCGCATTGCCGCTGTGCCGTGCCTGCCAGCCCATGGCCGCACGGGCTAGCGACATGGCGCCGGGCACGCGCGATGCCGGCCCCCACGCCGTCACCAGCCGCGGCAACTGCTGAAAACTGCTATAGCCCTGAAAAAGCTCGCTGCCCCCCACGTCCGAGACCACCACCTTCAGCTCAAGCTCGGCTACCGCCTTGGTGGCATACCAGGTGTTGATGCCGTCCACACTAGGCAGGTCCATGGCGGCCAAAATGCGCGGCAGGTCGGCCGCAAATTCTTCACGCGTTACCCGGTTCACATGATGGCTGATGCCGTAATGCGCAGCCAGGCTGGCGGCCACCGGCGCCTCGTCAGCATGGGTGCAGGCAAATTCGTCATAGGAAATAGTGATGCCCTGCAGGTTTTGCGCTCCGGCCTCCACCATAAGGCCGGCCAACGCGCCCGAGTCAATGCCTCCCGACAAAAACAAGCCCACCGGCACATCTGCCACCAGATGCGCGGCCAAGCTGGCGCGCAAGGCGGTGCGAACACGCTCGCGCACTTCAGCTGCAGGTCGCAAGGTGTCGGGCGCATCGCGCCACGCAGCGGCCACGTCCCACCAACGCTGCGGCGAGCCCATGCGGCCCTCATCAATCCAGGCGCAATGCCCAGCAGGCAGCGCCTGAATGGCCTGGTACCAGGTGTGCGGTTCTGGCACGCTGCCCAGCAACCAGAAGCCGGCCTGCCCACGCGCACAGGGCGCGCGCGACACCTGCCCCGTGTCCAGCAGCGCCCGCACCTGCGATGCCAGCAGCACACCATCGGCCGTGTGCGCCCAATACAGCGGCTTAATACCGTAGGGGTCTCGCGCGGCAAACGCGTGCCGCGCTGTGCGGTCCCAAATGACAAAGGCAAACATGCACCGCAGGCGGGGCAACACGGCCGCACCGTCATGGGCAAAGAGCTCCAAGATGACTTCGGTATCCGACGTAGTGTGCAGCGGTACGCCGGCCGCAACCAGCTCGCCACGCAGGGCACGGTAGTTGTAGATTTCGCCATTGAAGACGATCACGTAACGGCCGCAGGCGGAATGCAGGGGCTGGTTGGAGCGTATGTCCAAATCAAGAATGGACAGGCGGCGATGGCCCAGCCAGACGCCCGGCTCTTGCCAAGTGCCTTCTGCGTCTGGGTCGCGACGATGCATGTAGGTGAGCGCGGGCTGGAGCGTTTCCAGCGCAAAAGTTGAGCTTGAGGCGCCCAACAAAGCGATCAAGCCACACATTTCAGCGCTTCCCCGCCATTTGAAGCAGCTTGTCCCACACGTCGACAAACGCAGCCCCGGCCACGTCATCGGCATAGTGTGCCTCGATCGTCGCGCGGGCCTCTCGGCCCATCTGCTGATTCATAGCCGCATCGGTGCACAACAATGCCAGCCGGTCTGCCATGGCGGCCGCATCATCCAGAGGCACCAGAAAGCCATCCTTGCCATCGGTAATGATGCCGTCCGGCCCGCCGCAGCGCGTGGCCACCACTGGCACGCCACAGGCCATGGCCTCCAGAATCACGACGCCCAGGCCCTCTTCATCGGATGAAAGAGCGAAGGCCGTGGCCTGCTGGTACAGCTTGACGAGGTCGATTGTCTTCGGTCGCTGTATATGGCGCACACGGTCTTTCAAGCCCTTTGACGCCACTTGCACCCAATAATCTGGCGGCGGCTTGCCTGCACCGGCAGTCACCAGATGCACATGCGACAAGCTAGCAGGTAATTGACTAAAAGCGTTCAACAGTAAACTAATGTTCTTTCGCGGATCGTCTAGCCTGCCGACGCACAGGATGTAGGGAGCGGCTGACGTGTGCCGCTCTTCGAGCGGACAGAACAGCCTGACATCCACCCCCGGCGGGGCATAGCGCACGTCCACATCGGCGCGCCCTTGATTGATTTGCCGACAGTAATCAAGCATCCACGGGTTTTCCAGTTGGATCGCATCGACAGCGTGTAGCGCTCGATCATCCAGTTGGTCAGTGATTATGGTCATGCATTTGCGCCACCAGCCCGCCAGGGTTTTAGGGTTTGCATCCCGACGGCGCCGCTCCACTTTCACCCGGGTGGCTACCTGGAGCGACACCGGCTTGCCCAGCCCGACTACCGAGTTGGCCCAAGCTGGCGACCCGCAGACAACTTGGATCAAGTCGCAACCGGCGAGTGCCGTGGCTAGTTCCGGACGCGGTTTATAGCGCTGGAATTCCAGTTCAGAGGCAAATACACCTATCCGTGTAATGGGCCGTCCTCGCCACGTCCCATGTGCAACTTCTACGCCACGCAACCAAGACCGGGGCCGAGTTATTGCCAACCCGACATCGTCCACCATCGAAGTTGAAAGGGAAATAAGCCGCACGTCAAATCGCTTACTTCGCTCGGCAACTTTACAAACAAACTCGGCAACCGATGGTACGCCACCGCCCTGTTCAAGCGAAGGTACGACAAGGGCTATCATAATATTCGACATCTGCTGGCTCATTCTTTCCTTAGCACAACTATCATATTTGGTGTCAGCACGGGCGCTCCTCCACCCATAAAAAACATGGTCATTGCAGGGAGGACGATGCGCCGGACACATTCCACAGTCACTCTTCTTACCAGTGAAATGAGCGGCACGCCGAAGTAGACGAATCGTGGCTCTCGAATCTGTACCACCTGAAAGTCCAGTTCATTCGCTAACTGGTTGACGGCTGACGACCCCACAATGGTGCGATGTGTCAAATCGCCGTACTGGATGGCGCGCGCGAAGGGGCTATCGCCAGAAGGAAATCGCGCTATCAGCACTCCCCCTGATCGCAACAACGTCCGCACCTCAGCCAGCAGACCCCTGAGATGCTCAATCTCAATATGTTCAAAAACGTCCCATGAACAAACCAAATCAGCGCTTCCAGCCGCCCCCAAGGCACCAAGCCCGGCAGTTGCCAAATGCATATCGAAGCCCGAGTGACGGCCGCGGTCAACCAGTTCCGGAATTACCTCAGTGCCCGAGTAATTGGCGCCACATTTCCTGCACCAATCGGCAAAGACACCGTTACCGAAACCGATTTCAATCACACGCAACCCATTAAGCCTGCCAAGACCAGATCGCTTCGCCTCGGCCGCAAAATAGGCAGCACTGCTCTCATCACACGCCCCAAAACTACCGGCTGACCAATTCTTCCAACCCTCGTAGCAGGCATAGGTATCTGTGTTCATCGCTTGGCACCAGCCTTCCTTGTAAGAAATTCACCAAAGTGCTCGTCCAATTGCAGTGCGCGCGATGGGATGGAGTTTGCGTGCGCGGCCAATTGATTAGCTCTAGCCGCGTTTTCACTCCGCAGCGCCCCCAAGCCACGCCACCCCGACAGGAGCCGGGTTAGTCCCACTAGGTTGTTGTCTGCCAGAGAGAACGCAAGTGAAGAGAGACTGTCTTTGTGCCGCTCACTTGGTGCAGAAACTATGCACTCATGAGCTCCGACCACCATTAATCTAACTCTTCGTTCAAGTGTGAGCATAACCAAACCAATTATAAGAACTAAAAAAAATAATCTCTTTTTACTAAGATATTCTGTGAATTAAGAATTTTATCAAGAGAAGAGTAAGTTACAAATAGATCAAGAAAAAACACCCTCAGCGACCAATTTATTGGCCCACCAAACTGCCAACTCGTCTGAGGTAAATCTCGCAGTAACGGAAGTCCAAGCCCGTGAAAATAGGGCATCAATATTGGCATCGCCAGCTTCGTTCATTGCCCGTGCAGCTGCTACCGGGTCATCAGGATTTACGATAAAGCGAGAAAGCTCATCCTCAAGGTGACAAATACCAGACCCAACACAATTCGATGTAACTAGACCCAAATGGGCTACAAGCGCATCCTGCGGGGAAATTTCCCATGGCCCAACCCATGCAAGATGAACAAATACATCAGACGCCCAAAAATAATTCTGAAGAGTTGAATAGGGGACATATCCGCAGAAATACACGTTCTTTATCTCAAGATTCTCCACCATGTTTTTTAACTGCGCCTCCATTGGCCCAGCACCGATCAGTAGCAGAGAAGCATCGGTTCTCCAATTGCTTAGTTCGTGAAACGCCTTAATAATCCCATCAGGATTCTCTCGGTCAACAAACTTAACGACCGCCAGATATACACAATGGGACATCGGGATTCCAAGAGATTCTCTGATATTTCTCCGCACATCAGTATAGTCATCATTTCGAGAAAACTTGGATTTTGAGGATGGGTATGGAAACCACCAAATTTTTTTTAAATCCACCCATCGATAGTAGGATGCCGTGAGCTTGCTCACTGGTGCAATACCATCAAAAAGAACCTTAACCAAGAAAGCCTCAACAAGCCGCTTCCAACCTACTCTTGACCTAGATGAAAGCTCATTCTTATCACTACGCATAATCACACTAATTCGCAAAACACGACAAACTAATGCTATAGAAATCTTTGAAAACCAAACTTGATCCTGAACAACGACCATACGCGGTCGAAGTCTAGCAATCAGCGCAATCAGCTT
Organism: Limnohabitans sp. WS1; assembly: GCF_003063265.1. Lineage (GTDB taxonomy): Bacteria > Pseudomonadota > Gammaproteobacteria > Burkholderiales > Burkholderiaceae_C > Limnohabitans_A. The sequence goes on along the minus strand of NZ_NERU01000006.1, from coordinate 172,895 downwards.
TTTTAGTCCCCCATGTCGTTCAGTAGGCACGTGATGAATTGGATACCCTTCACTTAACGGCGGAAACTTTGGGACAATGCCCAACTCAGGGTCCAACTGCGTACGCCGAATATCACCATCGTTCATGAGTGCCAAGGAAATGCGCCCTTTGGTCCTTTCATTAAGCTCCGAATAAAATGAAGAATCCAATTGAGAAGGCGCACACTGGACGAATAAAACTGAAAGATTTTTTTTCATTTTTTCTTTATTATATTATGGATATTTATTATTAAAATAAATTCGGATATTTATTTTTAATAAACCCTCGGAAATTGAAGATATCACAGGGGATTACAAAAATCAGGATTTTGACCTGCTTTATACTTTACTTTACAAGAATTACAAACTAAATAATCTTTAGTCATCTGAAGATCTCCCTTGCATTCTGGACATGCCAATATTTTTAATAAATCAAAGTTCTTTAATCTGCTAGCACGCCGGTAACTATGCCAAAAACCTAATAACCAGAGCCCCCATTTACGCCATCCCAAGTTACCTTGCAAATAATTCTTCTTTATCTCGCCTTCATTACTATTTGAATTAATTTTCTCTATCCATTTAGAAGAAATTTCCGGGTTATGAATTAAATATTTTATTTCATTATTCCAGTAGTATCGAACATGAAAAAAACTCGGCGCTTCAAAGAATAACTTCTTCCACTCACTATCGTGTTTTAGATAATCTAGGCTGCCAATAAAGTCATCCTCGACCGGACGTGCTTTCTTGTGTATATGGAGCACTCCATTAACAAGCGCAATTTCCAAACAGTGAATATCATAGGGAAAAAGACGTTCAAACAAAAAATTAGGAGTTTCGATATATCCAGATTTTCCTACGCGCTGAAGTTCATTAAGAAAACTGACCGGATCTGACATATGCTCAAGAATATGAGACGCAACAACGAAATCAAATACTTTATCTTTAAATGGCATCTTTGATGCATCACCAAAAACTGCCGGTCGATCAATCATCATTGACACACCACATCGATGCTCGGCACCGGTCAATCTGTCAAGAAGAATATCCGACCGCGTATATGGATTGCCACCACTACCAACATCAAGCACCAAGCCTGAACCAACTACTGGCAATCGTGCTTTTCTTAAGGCCCAAGTAATTCTCTTCGTGTAGAACATCTAAATACTCCTGCACAGCACTCGGCAACGTGCTGTATGCGTCTTTAATAAAAATTTTTTTGAATATCAAACACAATCGCAGCAGGCAGATCAGCGTTTAATAGGGCTTTCGCTAATCACGCGCCTAGCAGGCTGCTGAAATACTCACGATGTCAGAGCGGCCCTGTTGCCCCGCTTCGTCATTTGCCCGATTTTCTTTTTGCATTTTGAAATTTCAGCCCCTTGAGGCCTTCCAAACGCTGTTTCGCAGGCTTTTTCCCCGCCTTTTTCCCTCATCGGGTACCTTGCAGACGCACCTGTCCCAGCGTGCGCAGTCGCGTGAGGTTATAGGCCGTCATCGTCAGCACAAACATCTGGTCCACTGTCTCCAGACCCCGCACCAGCACCTGGCGAATGTGGCCTACCGTCTTGGCTCAGCCAAAGCCCTGCTCAATGCGTTTGCGCTTTTGTTGCGAGATGGCATAGCCCTCGCTGGCAGCCACTGCATCTGGTACCGCCGATTTGCGCCCTGAAGTGTTTTGCGCTACATGCGGCAACACGTTCATCTCCTGCAAGGCCTCGATGAATTCCTTGGCGTCATAGCCTTTGTCCGCGCCCAATATGAGCGTCGTTTCCTCTTCATGCGCTTGACGCGCATCGTTGATCATGGCCTTGGCCGCTCCGCGTTCGGCGTGCCCATCGCCTTGCGTGACCATGGCGTTGACCACCAGGCCGTTTCGGTTGTCAGTGAGTGTGTGGCCCATGAAGCGCCGTTCGCTTGCGGTCTTGCCTTTGCGGTACAGCCGCGCATCACCGTCCGCGCTCGACTCGTGGGTCTCGTTGCTGCGGCGCTGGTTGCGGAAGTTGGTGCCATCGCTGTCGTCACCATCCTTGCGGTCTTTGGGTACAAAACTTTTGTGGCCTGCCCAAGCTTGGATCAAGGTGCCATCAACGCTGAAGTGCTCACCTGAGAGCAACTCTTGCTCGTCGGCCTGAGCCACGATCAGATTGAACAGTTCGACCACCGCGTCATGCGCAATCAGTCGCTGGCGGTTCTTGGTGAAGACTCTGGGCACCCAGACGGCGTCGTCCATGGCCAAACCCACAAACCAGCGAAAGAGCATGTTGTACTGAATTTGTTCCATGAGCATGCGCTCAGAGCGCACGCTGTAGAGCACCTGCAACAGCATGGCGCGCAACAACTTCTCGGGTGCAACGCTGGGACGACCGCCTTTGATGTCGGCCTCATACATGTCGGCGAACAAACCGTTCATGGCCACCAAGGCCTTGTCGACCACCTCGCGTATGGCACGCAAAGGGTGACCCGTTGGGACGAAATCATCGAGGCGTTTCATCAGAAACAAGCTCTCGGTAAAGGTGTCAGCGCCCCGCATGTCTGTTTGATTTTTGTGATGCCTGAGTTGTCGACTGCACAGCTGAATTGGTGCTTTCAGCGCGTCAGTATTTCATCAGCCTGCTAGTCGCTCTGATAAAACAGTAACAACTTCTGCAGCCCTGCTATCAGTCGAATAGAACGCAACGGCCCGCATGTTTGCCCTTCCAGCCATATAAGATCTCTCCTCGCTTCGTGGCAGGTAATAGAGTATTTTTGCTGCTAGCTCTTCTGGACTATCGAACATTGGCACCTCTTTTTCTTCGCAATAAAGAGTTTTTACGAAATCTGTACGTCTATGAATGAAGAAACAATGTGCGGCCGCCAACTCATATGTTCGGGTCGTGTCTTCATCTCCATGTTGTCGAGCGCCGTTGATGACAACCTCTCGTGTGACCGGCGCAATACATATCTTGCCTTGGCGCAGCCACTCTACGTAACTACGTCCTACCATTGCCCCGACAAACACCCAATCAGCCGGAAACTCTGATCGATGCTGCAGCCAACCGGGCCCACCAATCCCTACTTTGATCTGATGCCGTTCCAGTAACACAGCAAGTCGCTTCATGAGGTCACCATATTCGATACGCCAGTTCGCGATGAGTAGCACATCGAATAACTGCTCGACTGGCGGCGATGCAACGAGATGAAGATTCGGGTCATAGCCCTGTGGCACAAACGCGCAAGTATTAGCATAGCCGTAGCTTGACTGCCAGAGTGCCGGATGAAAGGACTTGGTCGAAATGACTAGATCGTAGGCGCCAACTGCCTTGCGATGGCGCTCCCCATGAGCATGCGGTGAACAGTCCGGATATATATTCACCGTCTGCACACCGAGCGAACGAAGTTGCCCAACAAAGTTCGCATCAAGTGAATAACCTTTGTAAACTATCACATAGTCGGGTTGGAACACAGCGACTCTGGCCAGAATTTCCCGGTACAACTCCTGGCGGTAGCTTTGGCGCAGCAGACGATGAATTCCTCGCAGCCATTTGGCACGGTGCTTTGGGAAAAAATGATCTTCGTTGACTTCGTCCAGATCGACTTGTGAATTCCGAGCCAACGCTTCTTTTAGGCTCCTTGCGCAGGAGCCTAACCAAGACTCACCAACATAAATAATCTTCATCATTTCATTTAAGTGGCAAACGCCTTCGATGCCATAAAGTTAAAAATCTTATAATCATAGTAAAAATCAATACGTATCCAACCAGTATAATCGGAGATGAAATCGCATAGATTGTGTGCACCTCCTCCAGCCCGGACGACCGTGCTAAAAGCGCAAACAATGCAAGTGAGGCAATAACATTATTCGTGGATTTCTTTAGCAGAAAAATCCAAGCATTAAAATAAAGCACCGCTAGGAGCGACATTCCAATAAGAACGCCGGCAACGCCAAACATCCAATAAAGCTCGGTCGGCAACATCATCGCTGTTGCACTTGTGGCAGTCTCAGGGGAATACGCCATACCTAAATACCAGGTAAACCAGGCGCCTGGCGCGTATGTTGGCTTGTTTGGCCAAAAAAAGCGAGGCACGAAGATTGTTGCCAAACCTTCAATCAGAATAGGCCCAATAAAACCATCCCGTTCAGCCAATGACATAACAAGCCCGCCCATTTGAGAGGTCGATCCACGAGCCAACCATTTTGCAGTGCTACTGTACACAGTTTCAACGATGCCGTTTTGATCCCATAAATCTGTAACCTTGCCAGCTACCTCCAGCACACTTTCCTGTTGTTTGGTTCCCCCATTCACTTGCCAATTTTGAGTTCGCCATGCTTCCGAGAACGGAAAGATAAACAGCAAAGTGAACAATAGAAATACACTAATAAAACCAAATCTTCTTGCAGTCATTCTTCGAATAATAGGGATGAATAGCGGAAAGAATGCCACGGCGACCTCAGACTTCATCCCCGATCTAAGCGCAAGCAAGAGCAATGGGGCCAGAGCAACAATAGGCAACCACCCTCTGGGCTTACCCAAGGCGTAAGCACTGCTGCCGGCCAGCAAGGCAGCTATCGCACCAATTGAAAATATCCGCAGCAAATCCTGAACTGCGCCCAACGAAACGCCAGCATCATTTGCTGCCAAGCTCAAATAGCCAATCAAACTAACTGCATAGGCCAACCAAGCCGCTTTGGCAGTTGGCTCATGCCAAACCGCTGCGATCCTCTTGCGCTCCTGCAGGCGCCACACTGCGCTGAAAACAATAATTGACAATAAAAATACAACTTCTGCTTGAAACTGATATTTTAAGGGTACGGATTCTATCAATTTTAAATTTTCGCTTATCGTGCCAAGATTATCGTCAAGCGACTTCAGGATGAGTCCCACCATCGCTAGTAACTTTGTTCCAAATTGGTATAATAAAATAAAAGAAAGAAAATCAGGGAATATCGCCAATTTTATTAATTTAAATCTTGTCCACGCCATCCAACCAGTAAATGATTGCGTCAGCATCATTACGCCGACTGTAGCCTGCCAATCGCTTGGAGAATATATAATCATCAAGAACAGGCCAACTAACGTCAAGAACAATGAAGTGACGTTAATAAAGAGTTTTGCAGTCATGTAAAAATTCTGTATAAAACATTTAATTCCTGTAAAATTTAAATGATCGGCAGACTTACTTAAAAAATAACTTTTTTAGGGCTGTATTATTTTAGAATTTATGCTGCTTTAGATAATAATTTACTACATATTTAATTTTTTAAAATTTTTTATCTTTTTTAATAGCAGTATGCCAAATACTAGGATTGTAAGTAGTACAGTACTGTATCTGGTTAGGCGACCTAAATCTCCATCGGGCAACATGGTCACCATAAAAAACAAAAACAAAAGAAATGTGGCAGTCTTTCCAATCTGCAAAAGCGGTATTGATGCTTTACCTTCAAGCATTAACATTGCAGCTATGGATAATACACCAACTAAAAATATTGACGCCATTCTTGAAAATGCCGCACCTGATATTTCATATCTTTCGACTAGCAAATAAGAAAATGCGGCAAGTAGTATTAATCCGATCAGAGTTGACAAAAGGCTGTATTTGCCGTTGGTTTCAATTTGCAAAATGTGATTTTGAGTTGAAAAGGCTAATGGAATTATTCCAAAACTGAGTATTGTGAGCGCTTCTGCACTTGACTCGTATTTACCACCAAATACACTGCCAATTATTTCTGGCGCTAACAATGCTAGTACAGTAACAGCTAATACACATATTATTAATTGATATTCTGTAATTCTACGGGCCAGTTGCACTGCATCTCTTTTCTTGCCTTCACCGATCAGGCGTGTTAGCTGCGGTGCGACGGCCGACATGCCCAGCATCACCCCTTGCATGGCCCCGCCGAAAATGGTCAGCGCGGCCACATACCCTGCGACAGCGGCGTCCCCTAACACCGCTTTAACAAATGGCAGTTCACCGCGGGACCACACCATCGACCACAGCAGCCCTACCAGCCACATATTGATTGCATATCTCTTGATCGAGCTTGCGTCGGAAGCTTGTAGGACTGCGATGGACCGAGCACGTCGAATCTGTCCCGCGGCGACCCACCCGGGCATCGCAGCCAGCAAGCTTGCGACAGCCATCCACGTGAAAAGGCCGGTGAGACCGATCACATCCAGTGGCAACCATGCCGCGCCTGCCAGCATCACCGCAGCCAAAACCACATTTGAGACCAGGATCAACTCAAACCTCTGCAACCCAACCAGCGTAGCCGTATACAAAGCCATGTACCCGTTGGCAGCGCCCCAGATGCTAAGCGAAAGGCTGGTAGGTAGATCAAGGACGTAACCTGAAAGCCAGGCACCTGCTAGCACGAGCGCGCCCGTCACGCCCGGCAGGGCAATCGCCCACGGTTGCCATGCCCTCAGGAACGCAGCCACCCGTTGGGGTTCCGAGCGGTATTCTGCCAAATAGCGCCCTGCTGCACCAGTTGCACCAAAGGAACAGACCAGAAAGGTAATGTCCACGATCCACTGTGTATAGGCAAACTGGCCAAACGACTCGATTGGCATGGCTCTGGCCAGGATCGCGGTAAAGACGAATCGTGAACCAGTAAGCAGAATGGCGGAGGCGGCTGCAAGGCCTGATTGACGAAGCAAGGACATAGCCTAACAAACCAAAAATCTAGGGTGAGACACGCTATCCACGAACGCCAACATTTGCTTCATCGAATGTGTACGGTGTACCTAGCGCGCCCAAAGCGCTGTCATTTCTAACGAGAACGTAGTTATTCTCAAAAAACCGATCGAATTCAAAGTGCCATTCATCATAAAACTCGATGCTCTCTCCAACCAGCTTACCAAAGCGATAGGGTTTATCTGCGATCAAATCAAAGATATCTCGAAGGCATGCATGATTTAGAAGCCAGCGCCAGTTGTATTCAAATTGAATCACCTCAATTAACCCTGCACTCAGCGAAGTCACTGCACCACGCAAGACAAAAAGATCGAATCCTTCAGTGTCAACTTTCATCATTGAGATAGCTTGGATAGAATTTTCTTCCACAAATCTATCAACTGTATTCACCTGCACATTTTCGGCAGTTCGGCCAGATACCGGAGAAAGCGAATTTGTGCCACCCCCCTCTTCTTCGCTGTAAAAGGTAGCTTCGCCAATTGAGTCAGAGAGTGCGTAAGGTTGTACTGTTACAGCATTGCTTCCATGGAAGCGACCAATAAGCAATAAACGCGTGGCCAGCGATGGTTCGAACGCATGTATCTGAATAGGGTGCGAATCAGTAGAAATTTTAAGTGCTTCTGTCGACCAATTTCCTTTGTTTGCTCCGACATCAAGCAACACACTTGGACTAGATTGGGACTTTAGGGTTTCTTTCAATAACCAGTATTCACCATTCGTGCGAGGTTCATTCTGACCATCGCCGCGTGCGAATATGTATATCTTGCGACCAAGTCGCCATAGAAAGTTGCGTAAATAATGGGGGAGACTGGTAGTTTTCATAATTTGTTTTTTCAATATTTCTAAAATGCCCTATGGCTAGAGTCGCCCATCAACTTCATCTTTGCCGAACATGCCCTTGATGTCATAGATCACCGCACGCCCATTCGCAAGTCGTCGCAGGCCGGCAATGCCCAGTTGTTTGAATTCGTCATGCGCCACAGCAACCACCAGGGCGTCGTACTGGCCAGGCTCGGGCAGAGAGCACAGCAGGCTGATGCCGTATTCGTGCTGCGCCTCGGCGCTATTCGCGTGCGGGTCGTATAGGTCTACCTGGGTGTCAAAGGCCTGCAGCTCATGAACAAGGTCGATCACGCGGGTATTGCGCAAGTCCGGGCAGTTTTCCTTGAAGGTGAAGCCCAGCACCAGCACACGCGCACGGGCCACAGTTTGACCTTTGCGGATCATGAGTTTGACGACTTCTGCTGCCACATGCAGACCCATGGCGTCGTTGATGCGCCGGCAGGCCAACAGAATGTCGGGGTAGTAGCCTACAGACTGGGCTTTTTGAATGAGGTAATACGGGTCTACGCCAATGCAGTGGCCGCCCACCAGCCCAGGCGTAAAGGGTAAAAAGTTCCATTTGGTGCCGGCAGCTGCCAGCACTTCATGTGTGTCGATACCTAGGCGGTGGAAGATGAGCGCAAATTCGTTGATGAGGGCGATGTTGGCATCGCGCTGGGTGTTTTCTATGACCTTGGAGGCTTCGGCCACTTTGAGGCTGCTGGCCTTGTGGGTGCCGGCGGTGATGATGGTTCGGTACAGCGCGTCCACAAAGTCTGCCGCAGCTGTGGTGGAGCCGGAGGTGACCTTGGGGATGTTGGTGAGGCGACGCTCCTTGTCGCCGGGGTTGATCCGCTCGGGGCTATAGCCAACAGTAAAGCCAGTGTTGAACTGGAGGCCGCTGGCGCGCTCCAGTTCGGGAACGCAGATTTCTTCGGTGGCGCCGGGGTACACGGTGGACTCGTAGATGACCACGTCGCCGGGCTTCAGCGCCCGACCCACCGTTTGACTGGCTTTGATCAAGGGAGTGAAGTCGGGACGTTTGTCTTGATCAACCGGTGTGGGAACAGTAACGATATAAACGTTGGACGTATTCAAATCAGCTGAGTCGTGCGTGAAGCGCAGACGGTTAGCCTCGGCCATTTCAGCTGCATTAGTTTCCAAGTTACGGTCATTACCGGATTGGAGTTCGGCAATGCGCTGAGGGTTGATATCAAAACCAATAGTGTCAAATTTTTTGCCAAACTCGACGGCTAATGGAAGGCCAACGTAGCCTAGCCCGATGATCGCTAGGTTTTTATTTTTTAATTCCATAGTGTGTTCACTGTTCGAGAACCGCCAGCCTATTCCAGACTCACGTTGACGTTGTAACCATTCGCTTTGAGTAGTGCGTGTTGTTTTGCTTGAGCCAAGTCATATGTCACCATTTCTTTGCACAACTGCTGAATCGAGATTGCAGGCACCCATCCTAATTTTTCTTTAGCCTTGCTGGGGTCGCCCAGCAAGGTTTCGACTTCGGTGGGCGGAAGTAGCGGGGGTCGATGAGGTTGACGGCTTGGTCGTTCCAATAGGCGACTTCGTCAACACCCTCACCCTGCCAGCGCAGTGACATGCCCAGGGCTTTTGCTGTCCAGTTGATGAACTGGCGCACGCTGTATTGCACGACGGTGGCGATGACGAAGTCTTCGGGCTGGTGTTGTTGCTGCATCATCCACTGCATGCGCACATAGTCTTTGGCGTGGCCCCAGTCGCGCAGGGCTTCGATGTTGCCCATGTACAGGCACTCTTCCAGCCCTTGGCTGATGTTGGCCAGGCCCCGGGTGATTTTGCGGGTGACAAAGGTTTCGCCTCGGCGTTGGCTTTCGTGGTTAAACAGGATGCCGTTGCAGGCATACATGCCATAGGCTTCGTGGTAGTTGACCGTGATTCAGTATGCATAGAGCTTGGCCACTGCGTAGGGGCTGCGGGGATAAAAGGGGGTGGTTTCTTTTTGGGGGGTTTCTTGCACCAGGCCATACAGCTCACTGGTACTGGCTTGGTAAAAGCGGGTTTTCTTTTCCAGCCCCAAGATGCGAATGGCTTCCAGAATGCGCAGGGTGCCAATGTCGTCCACGTCGGCGGTGTATTTGGGGCTTTCAAAGCTGACGGCCACATGGCTCATGGCGGCCAGGTTGTAGATTTCGTCGGGCTGGGTTTCCTGGATGATGCGCACCAGGTTGCTGGTGTCGCTCAAGTCGCCGTAGTGCAGTTTGAAGTTGGCGTTGCTGACGTGGGGGTCTTGGTAGATGTGGTCCACGCGCTGGGTGTTGAAGCTGCTGGCACGGCGTTTGATACCGTGGACGATGTAGCCTTTTTCTAGAAGGAATTCGGCCAGGTAGGAGCCGTCTTGGCCGGTGATGCCGGTGATTAGGGCGACTTTGGGGTGGGTCATGAGGGAGTCATGTCGGGGCTAAAGCCGCCGACCTACGAGTTGTTGAGTCAGACATGTCGGGGCTGAAGCCGCCGACCTACGAGTTGTTGAGTCAGTCATGTCGGGGCTGAAGCCGCCGACCTACGGGTTATGGGGTCTTCAGAAAGTCGGCGTAGGCTTGGGTTAGGCCTTGGTGCAAGGGCACTTGGGCTTGCCAGCCGAGGCTGTTGAGGCGGCTGCTGTCCATCCACTTGCGGGGGGTGCCGTCGGGTTTGCTGGTGTCAAACTCGATGCGTCCTGTGTAGTCCACGATTTGGGCCACTTGGGCAATGGTCACGTCTTGCCCATTGCCCACGTTGATGTGGCTTTGCATGGGACTGGTGTGTTGGTCATAAAGCGCTTTGGGCAGGTTCATGACGTGCACGCTGGCTGCGGCCATGTCGTCCACATACAAAATTCACGTTTAGGGGTGCCGGTGCCCCAAATGGCCACGCTGGGGGCTTGGCTGACTTTGGCTTCGTGAAAACGGCGAATCAGCGCGGAAATGACGTGGCTATTTCGGGGTGGTAGTTGTCGCCCGGGCCATACAAGTTGGTGGGCATGACGCTGCGGTATTCCACCCCGTAGCTTTGGCCATATTGGCGGTTGTAGCTTTCGCAGAGTTTGATGCCGGCAATCTTGGCGATGGCATAGGGCTCGTTGGTGGGCACCAGGGGGCCGGTCAAGAGGGCGTCTTCGCGCAGGGGCTGCTCGGCCATGCGGGGGTAGATGCAGCTGGACCCTAAAAACAGCAGTTTTTGCATGCCGTTTTGAAATGCCGCGTCAATGACGTTGGCCTGCACCATGAGGTTTTGGTAAATGAAGTCGGCCGGGTAGGTGTTGTTGGCATGGATGCCACCGACTTTGGCAGCGGCCAAGTAGACCTGGTCGGGCTTTTCTTGCGCGAAAAACTCGCGCACCTCGGCTTGATTGGTCAGGTCCAACTCGGCGTGGCTGCGGGTGACGAAGCGGGTTTGCCCCTGCGCCTGCAAGGCCCGAACAATGGCCGAGCCCACCATGCCTTTGCGGCCAGCGACGTAGATTTTGGGTTCTGTCATGGTGCGGATACGTGCCAAGGCTTGCCGCGCTATGTGGCGGGTCTTGGGGGTCTGCTTGGGGGGCTGGGCGACTGATTTGTCGCTTCGCGAGGGGATGGTTGTCGGACCTGAAGGTGCCGACCTACTGGGGGTAAGGTTTGGTCGGTATTTGGGGTACCGGGATTTACAAGTTTTGGCCTGGTTGTTCAGGCGGTGGTTTGCGGGGGTTATCGCGACTAGGGCGTCGCTCCTACAGGGTCAATTGTTTCTTGTAGGAGTCCCGCCCTCGGGGCGATTGTTTTGTTTGCGGTACAAATTAATTGGGGTCAGATCCCGATTAATTGTCTAATTTGGACCCACAAAGCCAGACCTGTGTGCCCTCACCCAGCACGGCGGTGGCTGTGCTTTTGATGGTGATGATTTGGGCTGGGCTGAGGCGCATGGGGTTAATTTTCTTGGTACGTAGATTTACAAAAATCAATCAGCTGTTCGTGCCAGGTCATGAGTTCTGGGACTGATTTGATCATTTGCTCGAAAAATTCATGCAGCAGCTCTGGGTCATCCGCGTATTCATGGTTAACGGCATTTCGCAGTTCTCGAATCTCTTTCCATCGGTCAACCGATGGGATGCATCCCAATTTTTCCATGTACAGCAACACAGCTGTAAAGGGTTCTGCCGGTTTTTCTTCTTCTACGGCTACAGCTTTCATGGTTTTACCCATGTGCTCTTGAAATTCACTGAAGCGAATCCGAAAAGCCGCCAGAGTTTCGTGCTGATCGGGTTGCAGTGATTGCCAATCAGTGATGGGCAACAGCGCAGTGACTTGTTCGGTCGAATAGTTGAGGTATTGCCTCATTCGCAACAAATGATCGAGCTTTTTCCAGATGAGCGCAATGTGTTCGCTCACAACAGAATGCCTTCTTGTTTGGCGATCATGGCGATGGGGCTGCGGTCGCCATAGGGTTTGACGATCAGGTCAACGGGCATGTCTAACTGGTCTTGCAGGCTGACTTTGCAACGGATTTTTTTCATCAATTCGGGTTGATCCATTTCCACGTACAGGTCTACATCGCCGCCTTTTTTGTCGTCATGCACCCGAGAACCAAACAAAGTGACCTGCGCGCCCTCACCCAGCACTGCGGTGGCTGTGCTTTTGATGGTGTTGATTTGGGCTGGGGTGAGGCGCATGGGGTTAATTTTGGCAGATAAATAGATCGTTTATGGGTGACATGTGGTTTAGTAAAAGGTCACCCCTTTGGCAATGGGTGTTGCTTTTGGGACGGTTTATCGGCCACGGGGTGGGCTCCTACAAAGACCGGGTTATTGCCCGTGGTCACCGGTGTCCTGTCATTTATTTCTCAGGGCGTGGCCAGGATGGCTCTGAGTCTTGGCAATTGGGCTTGCAGGTCGGCTTGGCCGTTGCGGTCGTGGTCGGTCACGTCGCTCCACAGGCCTTGACGTTGGCGGGCGATTTCGCCGTAGCCGGTGGTCAGGTTGTTGTTGCTCTCGCCCACCTTGGTTTGGACGCCCCAGCTCCATTGGTCTTGGGCTCGCAGCCACACGGGGCCGATGGGCACTGCGGCTTTGGGGCCGAAGGGCAGGCTGATGTTGATGCCCGCAAAGCTGCGGGTTGGCATGTTGGGTTGGCGGGTGTCGCCGGTTTTTTGGTATTGCAGGGCCACACGCGTGTCGCCTGCCCAGTGCACCGATGCGAGTTTGAAACCTCGGTCGCCGTTCATGAACTGGCCTGCGGTGGCTTCGGCGTGCCATGCGCCGGGAATGATGGAGTAGCGGGCTTGGGCGTACAGGGGCAGTTGTTCGCGGGTGAAGGCGTCGCGGCTGTAGCGTGCGCCGCTCATGCCCAAGCGCAAGCGGCCGTCCGGATTCATCCACAGGGCGTCCCACTGGGCACCGGTCACGCCCGGGGTGATTTGGCCAATGCTGGCTTGGGCGCTCAGGCCCCAGGGCAGCGGCGTCCAATAGGTCAGCTGGCTGTTGTGCCACTGGTTTTTGGCAAAGCGCCGGTCGCCAAAGACTTTGCCGTTGTCAAAGTCGTTGCTGTTGCTGATGGGCACCAGGTACACACCTTGCCAAAACAGGCCCGGGGCAATGGCGACTTCGGCACCCATTTGGGCGGCAAGAGAATAGTCCACCAAGCCGAACTCGGTGCCCAGGGTGTTGCGCACGGCGGGGCTGAGGGTGAGCTGCGGCGCCCACGAGGGGCCAGCCGAGGCTTGGGCGATTTGTGAGGGGCCTTGTTGTTCGCGCTCGGCTTGCAGGGTTTGTGCCTGTGCAATGGGGGTGCGGCTGAGTGTGAGCGGCTCGGTGGGGTTGCAAGCGGCCGAAGCTGCAGCGGGTGCGCCCTGTGCCCAGTCGGCCAGGCAGTTGGCTTGAGCGAGGGCGTGCAAGACGGGTTGGCGTTGGTAGGTCAGCGTGAGGGCAATTTGGTCTTGGCCTGCCACGGTGTTTTGGCGCACGCCAGAAACCCAAGGGGCCAGAGCGCGGCCCATGGCTTCGACTTGGCTTTGGCGGTAGGTGCGCGACTCGGCGCTGATTAGCCACAGGCCCGCGTGTGCAGCGCTGGCTGGCCAGTGATCAACTTTTACATTGGCGTAACCCAAGTTTTGCAGGGCTTGGGCCATGCTTTGGGCGGTGGCTTTGGGGGCGGTGCTGCGGGCTGGGGTGACGGGGATGGTTTGGGCGGTGTTTGCAGAGCTGGTGGTGCTGGCTGCGGTCTGGGTGGCTGTGCCAGCCGTTGTCGTGTAAGCTGGATTTACAAATTGGGTAACAGGTCTGGGCGTGCTGCGGTCCATATGCAGAACCCAGGCCAGTTGAAGTTGGTTGGCTTCTTGGCCGGTGTTGCTGGACCATTTGCGGCTGTAACCGGCTTGCAAACTGCTGCGGTCGCCCACGGGGTGTTGGTATTGCACACCTGCCCTGCGTTCTTGGGTGTCGTGTTCGGCCAGCAGGTGCAAACGGGGGCTGAGGGCAAAGCGTGCACTGCCAAAAACTCCGTGCATCAATGCGCGGGTGGACTGTGCGTGGCTGTAGCCCAAAGACAGTTCGGTGTTGAGCCACTGGGTGGTGGCCACGCCATAGACTTGCCTGAAGTTGGTGGCCGCACCGCCAAAGTCGGACATGCCGACGGCCACACGGGTGTGGTCACCCAGCTGCAGGGGCAGTTGGTATTTGGCGCTGAGTGAAAGGTCGCGCCCACCACCGCAACCAGCACGGTAAAGGTTGCAGTTGAGGTCGCCCTCGGTAGTCAAACGCCCCACCATTTCCAGACCGGGTAGCAAACCGATTCCGACATTCAAACTGCCAAAGTGCCCGTGTTGAAAGTTTCGGGCGTATTCGGGGTTGCTGTTGGTCCAGGCCATGTTGGCCACTCCCCAACTTTGCACATGCGCATTGGGGGTGTTGATGCTGCCCGTGTAACCCGATGGCGACAACATGCGCCAAGCGGCGCTGTTGGCCGCCAACTCACTGCCCGCCGTTTGGCTGTACGCCGCCAGGCTGTGCAGGCACAGGGTGAGGCACAGCGTGAGCCGGTGGGGGTTGGTGGTGAGGGGGTTGGGTCGCATGGTGTTTTTTTTGTGTTGTTGGGTCAGTTCGTTTTATTGATGTATTCAGATCGATAAAGTTTGATTGAGCGCTTCTTTTGTAGGAGCGGCGCCCTCGCCGCGATCTAGCCTTGCCGGCCACAACCCATCGCCCCGGGGGCGGGGCTCCTACATGGGTTGCCATTTATGTGTTTGTAGGAGCGGCGCCCTCGCCGCGATTGACCTTTGCGGTCCACTACCCATCGCCCCGGGGGCGGGGCTCCTACATGGGTTGCCATTTATGTGTTTGTAGGAGCGGCGCCCTCGCCGCGATCAAGCCTTGCGGTCCACAACCCATCGCCCCGGGGGCGGGGCTCCTACATGGGGGGATTAGAAACCGCCAGTGCCGCCTGTGGGGGTGGGGTCCACCACGGTGTCGGTGGCTGTGTTGATGTCTGCCACCAGTGCGGGCGGCAACGTGACGCCGTCACCTTGGACCAAGGCGTCAATGGCTTTGTCCAACAAGTCGCCACTGCTGGGTGAGCTGACTGTGGCCGCTACGTAATCGACTTGACCCAACAAATCGGTGGTCAGGCTCAACGGCGCAATGGGGGTAGGCAAGGCGGCCAAGGCTTCGTTGATTTGCACAATCACGGCGGTGACGGCAGAGGTCAAATCACTGTTGCTGGGCACAAAAGAGCCGCCTGTGACCAATGCTGCTGGCGATCCAGCGCCTTTGGCTGCGACGATGGAGTTGACAATGGCGTTACTGAAAGGCGTGACGTTGGCCACTGCAGTGCCTGAGGTGGTTTGGGGCGAAATGGAGCGAAGCACCACTGAACCTTTGGTCACGGTGATCAAGCAAGGGCCTTGGCCGTTTTGAACCGTCACGCTGTAAGAACCATTGGCCAAGGTTGTGGCCGTACCCGAACCAGAGACGCACTGAACCACAACGCTGCCGCCGTCGATGGCCAGACCGGTGGCTGCCACACCGCGAAGCGTGAGCGGCACCGTGGCACTGTCCCCCCCGCACGCCACCAAAGTGAGTGCACCCGCGCAGATGGCCAAGAGGCCCAGCTTTTTGTTGACTGCTTTCATGAGAAAACTCCTTCTTTGGTGAAAAGTGGTTAAAGGAAACGGAAATAAAACTTCATGCTCAAGACATCACGCATAGTTGGGGCGTGTGGGCTTGAGCAGCAAAAAGGCCAGGGGTGAGCACCAGTGAAAGCGCACCAAACGGGCATAGAGGCTCACATAGCCCAACATGAACACCAAGCTCATGATGGCACCCCAGACGATGCTGTCGTGCACGGCATAGGCCACCACAATGGCGGGCAAAGACATGAGTGCCAACAACAAGCCAGCAGCAGGGTTGCTCAAATTGGGTCTGATATGCAGGCGACTGCGCACCACGCGGCGCATGATGAGGTTGTGCAAGTGGAGCCGGTCGGGGTGACCAATGTGGGTGCGACGCAGTTTGCGGCGGTAAATGCTGAACAACACTTCGGTCACGGGGTGAATGCACACCAGCAAGGGGGCAAAGGCGGTGATTTCGGCATCGCGCTCAATGAGCATGACGCAGGCCCAAGCCAAGGCAAAACCGCCAAAATAACTGCCGCCGTCGCCCAAGAACAATTTGCCCCAAGGCCAGTTGACCAACCAAAAGCCCAGGAATGACGCGGCCAATGCAAAGCAGGCCACTGTCAAGCCCATGTCTTGCGAATCGAAGGCAATGGCGCCGATGCCCATGAGGGCCAGCGTGACAAAACCACTGGCCAGACCGTTGTAACCGTCAATGATGTTGATGCCGTTGGCCACACCGCCAATGGCAAAAGCGGTGAACAGCACCGAGACAAAGGTGATGCTAAGCAAGGGGTTGAGGAAGGGGATGTCCACCGAGGTGAGCGACACGCCGGTGAGCCACCAGCCCAAAATGCCCGACGCAAAAGTGGCCAGCAGGCGGGGCATGACACCGATTTTTTTGGTCAAGTCTTCGGCCAGCCCGAAGACAAATGCAGGGAACCCGGCCAAGAGCAAGGGGCCAAGAATGGCTTGTGTTTGTTGATCGGCCAAAGCCCATGCCGCAATCAAACCGACAACGATGGCGACGCCACCGATTCGCGGTGTGGCGGTGCGGTGCGATTTTTGGATGCCATGCGTTTCATCGTTGCTGTAGCGGCCATGGATTTTTTGGGTCAAGACCAAAAAAACCGCCGACAGCAATGAAGCCACGAACGCCGTGCTGACGATGCAGAGGGTGTTGCTTGTGGTCATGGTTGATGGGTTTGGCAGGGTGCCTGCATTTTGTGGGAGCCCCGCCCTCGGGGCGATGGGTGGTGGTCTGCGAGGCTTTTCGCGACGAGGGCGTCGCTCCTACAAGGGGATTGCCTTTGTGGGAGCCCTGCCCTCGGGGCGATTGTTGGGGGTCTGCGAGGGTTTTCGCGACGGGGGCGTCGCTCCTACAAGGGGGATTGTCTTTGTGGGAGCCCCGCCCTCGGGGCGATTGTTGGTGGTGTGCGAGGGTTTTCGCGACGGGGGCGTCGCTCCTACAGGGGGGTTGCCTTTGTGGGAGCGATTGTTGGTGGTCTGCGCGGCTTATCGCGACGGGGGCGTCGCTCCTACGGGGGGATTCAATTGCGGGGTTTGTCTTGGCCGTAGTTGTACGACTGGTAACGGTAGCCGTAGCGTTTGTATTTGTAGCCGTAGCCATAACCGTAGCCATAGCCGTAACGGCGTTTGGAGATGTCGAGGCCGTTGAAGATGATGCCTTTGACCGACTCGCCCGACTGCGCAATGCGTTTGACGGCTTCTTGCACTTCGCCCAGTGACGAGACGTCGGCGCGGACCACCAGGAAGGTGGTGCCGGCCATGGGGGCCAAGATGGCGGTGTCGGACACGGCCAGCACGGGGGGGCTGTCAATCAGCACCAGGTCGTATTGCTCTGACAAGCTCTTGAACAGCGCTTGTGTGGCGGGCGACATCAGCAGCTCAGCCGGGTTGGGTGGCATGGTGCCGGTGGTAATAAAGTCCAGACCCGGGGCCACGTTGCGGTGCAGCACTTTGTCCAAAACTTGTGTGCCCGTGATGAGTTCGGAAAAACCCATGCCGCGTGACAAACCAAAGAACTGGTTGATGTGGCCTTTGCGCATGTCCGCGTCGATCAGCAACACGCGCTGGCCCGCTGCAGACAACACGGCTGCAAAGTTGGCCGCAGTGAATGACTTGCCAATGTTGGGCGTGGGGCCGGTGATCAACACGATGTTGTTGGGGGCCTCGAGCATGGCAAATTGCAAAGCGGTGCGCAGGCTGCGCAGGCTTTCGATGGCCGCTTCGTTGGGGCGCAAGGTGGCCAACAAGTGGCTGCCAGGCTTTTTGGCCATGGTGTCGATGTCGAGCTGTTGCTGCGCTGCAGACAGGGGCACGGTGGCAAAGACGTTCAGGCCCAAGCGGTGTTCAAGCTCTTCGGCGTTTTTAATGCCGGGGCGCAGGCTGTTGCGCAAAAAGGCGAGGCCCAACCCGGCCAAGAGGCCCAGCAATGCCGAGATGCCCACAATGGATGAACGATTCGGTTTGATGGCCCTTTCAGGGGTCACGGCTTTGTCGATGATGCGCACATTGCCGACTTTGCCTTCTTTGACCAAGCCCAGTTGTTGGGCGCTGTTGAGCAAGTTGGTGTAGAGGGCACTGTCGACTTTGACGTCACGCGTCAGGCGCAGCAGGTCTTGCTCGATGGTCGGGAGCTTTTTGACTTTCTTTTCGGCTTCGCGCAGTTCGGTTTTGATGTCACGGATGCTGATGTCGACCGCTTCCACACTGGGGTGCTTGGCGGTGTAGCGCAGTTCGAGTTCTTTGCGTTTGCTTTGCTGTTCGAACAACTTGACTTTGAGGTTCACCACTTGCGAGAGATAGGCATTGGCTTCGGTGTCGAGGTCGAAGGTGCCTTGCTGGGTGCGGAACTGGTTGAAGCTGGCTTCGGACTGTTCGAGTTGTTTTTTGAGCTGAGGCAGTTGTGTGTTCAAAAACTCAAGCGACTTTTTGGCTTCTGCCGCCTTGCGTTCGGTGTTTTGACGCACGTACAGGTTGCCCACTTCATTCAGGATTTGGGCAATGCGATCGGGGTTGGCACCTTCAAGGGTGACGCGCAAGACGCCTGATTGGCGGCCTTGCTCGGTGATTTTCATTTGGTTTTGCAGCTGCTGGGTCACGCCCAGCAAAGAGCTGCGGGACACAAAAAACTCTGCGCCAGGCTTGCCCACCAGTTTGGCGATCAGCAGTTCACCCGAATGGCCTTGGTAGCTGAAGGTCAGTGGCTTGCCAACCACCCCTTCGCCCAGTTTGGTGCCCGCCTCGGTGACCAGTTCGTAGCCGGTGTCGGTCACCAGCACAGTGAAGCGCATGCCCAAAAGCGGTGCGGGGAGGTCAAGACGGGCCACGCGCAGGCTTTCGTTGCCGCGCACATAACCTTTGAAGCCTGCAAAGCTGGGGTTAGACGGTTCGGTGGCACTGCGTGACAGCCATGCGCCGATGTAGGGCACGTATTTGGGCGTGACCGACAAGTCGAGTTGCAGGTTGCTGGCGGCTTGGCCGACCACCAGGCGCGAGCGCAAGATTTCGATTTCGGCGCTGGCTGGCGATTTGACGTCGAACAGGGCGCTGTTTTCGCCCATGAGTGCGCCCAGTGAGTTGCCTTTGGTGTCTTCGACTTGGATGAGCGAGTTGGCTTCGTAAATGGGTGTCGTAGTCAGTGCATAACCGGCGCCGATGGCCAAGACGATGGTGGTGACGATGGCAATGAGGTAGCGCTGATCAATCAGCACGTCCAGCATGTCGAGCAGGTTGATGCCGTCGTCTTCATCGACCATGGGCGATGCGGGTTGCGCTGTCAGTTGCGCACTCGGGTTAGGAAGATTCATGGTCAGTTCAATTTTTTGATGCGTGGCAGCCAGAGGGCAACGCCTTGTGCGATGCCTTGGTAGGCCGTGTCAAATGCTTCGCTGGATTGGCGATAGGGGTCGGCAATGTCAAATTGCCCATACAGGCCCAGGCGAAACACTTTGCCGCGCACTTGCGGGTAGAGCTGTTCGAGTTGGGTTTTGTGCTCTTGTTCCATCACCAAAATCAGTTCGGCTTGTTGGCACATGACGCTGGTGACTTGCTGCGCCCGGTGGGCTTGCAATTCGAGCCCTTGCTCTTTGGCCACACGGATGACTTCGGGGTCGGCCGGGTAGCCGACCATGGCGCTCAGGCCGGCTGATCGGACGTGGTGCTCGGGCAGTTCACGCGCCAACAAGGCTTGGGCCAAGGGGCTGCGGCAAATGTTGCCCACGCACAGGGTCAGGATGTGCCGCATGCCTTCAGTTGCCTGTCACGATGCGGGTGGTGGTGACAGCTTGGGCGCTGGGCAGGACCAGGCTGATCACACGGTTCCATCGGACAAGGGGCACGGGGTCGACATAAATCACGTCGCGTGCTTGAAGTTCAAACCCGGCAGACAGGGCATAGGCCAGGGGTGATTTGGCGTTGAGGTGGTACAGCTCGGGTTGCTCGGGGTTGGCCGTGCGCACCACAAAGATTTGGCGCGGGTCGGCCGAATTGGGGTTGATGCCACCGGCTTCGCTCAGGGCTTCGTTCAGGGTGAGGCGACCGTTGCGCAGTGACTGGGTGCTGGGGCGCAGCACTTCGCCCAGCACAAACACTTTGGCATCTTCGCGGCCCAGCACGCGCACGAGGTCGTCGTGGCGCAGCATGATGTTGGAGGGGTTGATGCCTTTTTCAATGAGCTGCGGCAGGTTGACGGTGGCGGTTTTGCCGTTGCGTGTGACGGCAATGGCGGCGCGGTCGGCCGTGGGGGTGAAGCCCCCTGCCCTGCCAATGACTTCGGTCAGGGTCATGGGCATGTCGTTGATGGGCATGGTGCCTGGAGTGCGCACTTCACCGTCGATGTGAATGCGGCCACTGCGAAACGCTTGCACGCGCAAGGTGACTTGAGGTGCCTTGATGTATTCGGACAGCCGCGAAACCAAGAGGTCGCGGGCTTGGTATTCGGTGAGTCCTGCCAGCTTGAGCGTGCCCACATAGGGGAACTGGATCAGGCCGTCGGGGCTGATGTTGAAACCGCTGTTGGCCGCGTCACCGCCGCCTTGGGTGCCGGTGGTGGTTTGTGAAAACTCGGGGTGGCCCCAAACCATGATGCTGATGACGTCGCCAGCGCCAATGAGGTAGGGCTTGGGTTTGTCGAAGAGCTGTTTGACGGGCTCGGGAATGTCGTTGGATTGACTGGCGCGTTGTTGACGCAACAACTCGGGGGTGATGCTGAGGAGCGAGCCAGGCGGTGGCGCGTCGGCAGGGTCAAAGGCCGCGTTGAGCCATTCGGGGCCTGCACTGTTGGTGCCTGTGTAAAACCCAGGCGCGTAAGCACAGCCACCCAATGCGGCTGCGGCCAACAGGGGCATGGCCCGAAGGAATAACTGTTTCATGAGGCGCAAGCTTGAAGAGGGCTTGTGGTTTGTACGTAGGCCATTGGGGGGTTTTGAATGGCGAACAACGCTTTGAGAAGGTTTTGAGTCATTGAAAAGTATTCACAAATACTCAAAAAACCATGGCTACCGCAGTACCGTCAACGTTTGAGGCACATTTCAGACATTCAATGTTAAAAACAATAAATCTGTGAGGGTTAGTATATTTGAGAATCATTGCAAGGCTGTGAAAGTAACAATTTACACATAGTTTAATTTTTTGTGCCTTGTGTTGAATAATATTGATAAATTTGTAGATATTTATAGTTATTGAGATATAAATAGTTCATTTAAAATTTTTTGTGCCCAAATGTAAAAATTTCACGGACGTTGGGGCTTTGCTTGATCGGTTCAAAGTGGAATAACGATTGATGAAATTTGTAAAAGTTGATCGTTATGTTGGGTGTTGGAGGGTGTGCCAACGAACACATCGGCCTTCGGATTTCGCCCCTTGTAGGAGCCCCGCCCCCGGGGCGATTGTTTTTTCCCCCTTGTAGGAGCCCCGCCCCCGGGGCGATTGTTTTTTGCCCCTTGTGGGAGCCCCGCCCCCGGGGCGATTGGTTTTTCCCCCTTGTGGGAGCCCCGCCCCCGAGGCGATTGGTTTTTCCCCCTTGTGGGAGCCCCGCCCCCGGGGCGATGGTTTTTTTCCCCTTGTGGGAGCCCCGCCCCCGGGGCGATTGGTTTTTTCCCGTTGTGGGAGCCCCGCCCCCGGGGCGATTGGTTTTTTCCCCTTGTGGGAGCCCCGCCCCCGGGGCGATTGGTTTTTTCCCCTTGTAGGAGCCCCGCCCCTTGGGCGATTGGTTTTTTCCCGTTGTGGGAGCCCCGCCCCCGGGGCGATTCTTGGTGATCCGCAACGCTTATCGCGACGAGGGCGTCGCTCCTACAGGGACATGCCCCTGCATTTGTGAACCCGGGTATGCCCCTGCCTTTTGTGGACCCCGGAGATGCTCTGCCTTTTGTAGGAGCCCCGCCCCCGGGGCGATTCTTGGTGGTCCGCAACGCTTATCGCGACGAGGGCGTCGCTCCTACAAACACCCCCCCTGAGCGATGTGGATCAAACCCAGATGGCATCCCAATGTGGGTAGAGGCCTACACGCGGCACCAAACCTGCACGGACGGGATTGGCAACCACATACCGAGCCAAAGCGGGCAGGTCTTCCTCTTTGCGAACGGCATGGTCGTGAAATCCTTTTTGCCAGACAGGACTTCCAAGCTGCCTGGCGCTGATGGATTTGACACCCGACATGCATTTCGACAAATCGTTGTTTGGCCCCAGTTGCATGAGCCAATGCAAGTGGTCAGGCATGACCACAAACGCCAAGGTGTCGGCGTGCTGCAACTGCTGGGCTTGTTGAAGGCAATGAATCACGCAACGTGCGGCCTGGAAATCTGCAAACACCGGCTGTCGATCCACCGTGACCGTTGTGAGCAAATAGATTTGCCCCGTCAGCGTGTACCGACCTGTCCGCAAGTTGCTCGAACGTGGCTTGTTATCCATCTTGCACCTCCCTCTTTTTTAAATTATTGGAGTGGGGGTGTAGGGCATGCAAGGTGAATTTAAATCAATAGTTTATGAATTTGTAAAAGTTTGTTCATTAACCGGGCGCGGCACACACGGTTGCGATCTGTTGTGTGTCTTTTGTGGGAGCCCCGCCCTCGGGGCGATTCTTGGTGGTCTGCGAGGCTTATCGCGACGGGGGCGTCGCTCCTACAGGGGGAATGCCCTGCGTTTTGTGGGAGCCCCGCCCTCGGGGCGATGGTTTTTTCCCCTTGTGGGAGCCCCGCCCTCGGGGCGATTCTTGGTGGTCTGCGGGGCTTATCGCGACGGGGGCGTCGCTCCTACAGGGACATTGCCCTGCCTTTTGTAGGAGCCCTGCCCTCGGGGCGATGGTTTTTTGCACCTTGTGGGAGCTCCGCCCTCGGGGCGATTCTTGGTGGTTTGCGGGGCTTTTCGCGACGGGGGCGTCGCTCCTACAGGGACATTGCCCTGCCATTTGTAGGAGCCCCGCCCTCGGGGCGATGGGTGGTGGTCTGCGAGGATTATCGCTACGAGGGCGTCGCTCCTACAGGGACATTGCCCTGCCATTTGTGGGAGCCCTGCCCTCGGGGCGATGGTTTTTTGCCCCTTGTGGGAGCCCCGCCCTCGGGGCGATTCTTGGTGGTCTGCAAGGCTTTTCGCGACGAGGGCGTCGCTCCCACAGGGACATTGCCCTGCCTTTTGTGGGAGCCCCGCCCTCGGGGCGATTCTTAATGGTCTGTGGGGCTTATCGCGACGGGGGCGTCGCTCCTACAGGGGGGCAAGGCGTTGAGGGGTCAGCGGGCGCGCATGGCTTTGAGGATTTTTTGGCCGCCGCGGCCGTTGGGTTCCATGCCCAGACGTTGTTGTTCGGCGCGGATGGCCTCGCGGGATTTGTCGCCCAACATGCCGTCGACCGGGCCGATGTCGTGACCGCGCATCGCCAGCAGGCCTTGCAGCTCGCGCCGCTCGGCGCGTGACAGGCCGGCGTCATCGGTTGGCCAGGGGGTGACGAAGGGGCCCGCACCGCGCAGGCGGTCGCTCAGGTGGGCAATGGCCAGGCCGTAGCTTTCGGCCGCGTTGTAGCTGTAGAGCGCGTCGAAGTTGCGGGTGACCAAAAACGCTGGGCCGTTGGGCCCCGCCAATGTGAGCAGGCCGACCGAGCCCAAACTGGCAGGCAAGGCTGAGCCGTCTACCCGGCGCACGCCCCGCGCCGCCCAGTCGGCCACCGGGCGTTTGCTGCGGCGGCCCTCTCCCGCCAATGAGATGCCAGCGGGCAGCTTCACTTCGATGCCCCAGGGCAAGCCACTTTGCCAGCCCGCACGGGCCAAAAAGTTGGCGGTCGATCCGAGCGCGTCCACGCTGCTGTCCATCAGGTCGGCGCGGCCGTCGCCGTCAAAGTCCACCGCCAGGCGCTCGAAAGTGCTGGGCATGAACTGGGTGTGGCCAAACGCTCCCGCCCACGAACCGATCAAACGCTCGGGCGCGATGTGGCCAGCCTGCAAGATGCGCAGCGACGCAAAAAACTCACCCCGAAAATAGCTTTGCCGCCGCCCGTGACAAGACAGTGTGCCCAGCGCCTGAACCAGCGGGTATTTGCCGAAGGTCTGGCCAAAATTGCTTTCGACACCCCAAACCGCGACGACCGTGGCGGCATCCACACCAAAGCGTTGCTCGGCTTTTTCGAGCGCTTGGCGGTGCTCGCTCAGGCGGGCAACACCGTCGGCCACCCGCTCTTCGTCGACCAAGGCCGACATGTAGTCCCATATGGCGTTGCGAAATTCGGGCTGAAAGTTGAGTTTGTCGATGACGCTGAAGTCGGCTTGCAAGCCCGTGGTGTGGCGCGACCAGGTGGCGTCGCTGACTTTGCCGCTGCGGGCAGCTGGGCGCAACTCGGCCATGCAGGCCGATAAATCGGTGCTTTGCGCCCAAGCATTGGGGGCCAACCAAGCGGTGACCAGCAACGCAGTCATGCCGGCCAACCGCAGCATGGCCTGGGGGCTGGGCGTTTTTGAAGGTGTTGTCATGTTGAAAATTCCCTGAAGTTTTGTAGGCGTCTGAATGCGCGGCTGCCAATGTACAGCGTCATGCAAATGAACGGTCAAAGGCTTGAACTTGGTGGAAATTTTGTAAATTTAAATTACGTTTTATTTAATGTAAATTTTGTTTTGAATTTACTGATTTAAATTTCAATTAATTTATTTGAAACCTATATTTCATTTAAAAACTCAGATTCACATTTTTTGTAAAAGCAAATAACATCGAGAACCCGAACAAAGAATGGGGATCTGACCCCAATTTTTAAGCCTCGCAGACCACCACCCATCGCCCCGTGGGCGGGGCTCCTACAAAATGCAGGGCGCTTCCCTTGTAGGAGCGACGCCCTCGTCGCGAAAAATCCTCGCAGACCACCACCCCTCACCCCGGGGCGGGGCTCGCACAAATGCCAGCTAGCGCCACGCAACGAGGTTTTTTAGGGGTTAGGACCTTCGCCGTACAACCAAGGCACATCCATCACCCGCTCGCCCATGAAGCGCATGGTCAGGTTGCGGCCGATGGCTTCGAGGCCTCGGGCGTGGAAGATTTGGCCGTTACGCACGGCTCGCGCTTGCACGCGGGCATTGCGTTCCCAGCGCTGTTCGGCATAGGCCTGAAGTTGCTCTTGCACCGTTTGGCCATCTGTGCTGAGGCATTGCGCCACCACATGCGCGTCTTCGATGGCCATGCCTGCGCCTTGTGCCAGATAGGGCAGCATGGCGTGGGCCGCGTCGCCCAGCAGGGCCACGCGGCCTTGGACCATTTCACTCGCGGAGCTTAGGGGGGGGCTGTTGTGCAGCGCCCACTTGCGCCAGGCGGGCACCGAGGCCAATCGTTCGTGCAAATCACGGCCCACTTTGCCCATGGACTGCATCAGTTCCCGGGTGTCTGCGTCCTGGTCCCAATTTTGAAATTGCTCGGGCTTTTTACCGTGCACGATGGCCACCAGATTGAGCGATTCACCCCCGCGCACCGGGTAATGCACCACATGCAGCCGGTGCCCCATCCACACGGTGACTTGGTCGCTGCGCAGGTGCGCAGGCAAATCGGCCTGCGACACCATGGCCCGGTAAGCCAGATGCCCAGAAAAACTGGGTCGGTCGGTGACCAGCATTTGGCGACGCAAGACGCTCCACAAACCATCGGCAGCGATGAGCGCGCTGGCGTAAATGGACTGGGGCCCATCGGTTTGCACGTACACCCTTTCGGGCTTTTCGTACCAGCCTCGGATGTTCTGGCCCAACCACAAGCCGACGCCGTCGACTTGAGCCCCTTTGTGTAGCACACGGTGCAAGTCGGCCCGGTGCACGGTGACGTAAGGCGCGCCGTACAAGGTTTCAGCCCGTCCCGCCAGTGGCAAGGTGCCCAGTACCTTGCCGCTTCGGGCATCACGCGCTTGCAGTTGCTTGGGGTAAGCGGCCACCTTCGCCAGAGCGTCGCCCAGACCCCAGGCCTGCAAAATGCGCGTCACATTGGGCCCCAGCTGGATGCCCGCCCCCACATGCGAGTATTGCGGGGTTCTCTCGATCAGCTGTATAGCCATGCCTTTTTGGATGCATGCAATGGCAGTGGCCAGTCCGCCAATGCCGCCGCCTACCACCACGAGCTTTTCACGATCAATTATTGACATGGGTTAATTTTGTCTTGGGCTTGAAGCGGAGTACCTGCTTGCGAAGCCGTTATGGATGCATTCTTGTCATGGCTCCATTGTGCCTTGAGCTTGAAGTGCTCAAAAAATCGGGCAATTGAAAACCATGACCACGATCAACTCTCTTGAAGTTTGATGACCTGCGAGTTCGCAACAAGCACGCAGACACCATGTCGGGGTTCAAAACGCCGGCTTTCTGTAGGGAAACGGGGTGATCACATCAGCCACGCCCATCACGCCCCCATCAGCACCGGCAGGCCTTGCACCGCCGAAAAGTCACGATCGTGTGTGACCAAGGCTGCCGCGCCGATGTCGAGCGCCGAGGCCAGTTGCACCGCATCGGGCAATTTGAGGCGGTACTCCACGCGCAACTGGGCCGCCAGACTGGCCACGGCGGGCGTCATGGGCACAACTTGGTATTGGTTCAAGGCGTTTTCGTAGCGTTTGGCCAAGGCCGTTTGGCCTGCCTTGAAGGGTCCGGTCAGCACTTCGGCCAAAGTGATGGTGCTAAGGGCCAACTGAATTTGGCCCCGTTCAGCGGCCTCAAACAGGCCCACAAAACGGGGGGCGAATTCGACATGGTCTTCGAGCAGGTAAATCCAGGGCGCGGTGTCCACCAGCACGGTGGCCCCCTCATTCAGGCCGCACCAAAGCGACGCCGATGGACGGACGCGGGTGGCCATTGCTCAAACCCATTCATCGCGCAGCTGCGACACCGCCGAGGCCGCACCCTCAGGCCACAGGCCGCGCCCGGAACCCCGCAAGGCCAGCACACCACCCTGCTTGAGCGCACGGATCTGTTGATCGCGCCACTGCTCGACCGGCACCACCACCGCCACCGGCTTGCCGTGGCGCGTGATCACGCTGCTGTAACCCGCCACCGCCTCTGAGGCGATGAGTGGCAACTGCGCCCGGGCTTGTTCGAGTCCGTATTGCGGGGTGTCTGACATGGCCAACTCCTTGATTTATGTACAGACTGTACAGAAATAACACATGCCTTGTCAAACGCCCCATTGGGCCGTGCCTGCCTTTTGTAGGAGCTCCGTCCCCGGGGCGATGGGTGGTGGTCTGCGAGGCTTTTCGCGACGAGGGCGTCGCTCCTACAGGGGACAATGCACCGCATTTTGTGGGAGCCCCGCCCCCGGGGCGATTTTTGGTGGTCTGCGAGGCTGATCGCGACGATGGCGTCGCTCCTACAGGGGACAATGCACTGCATTTTGTAGGAGCCCCACCCCCGGGGCGATGGGTGGTGGTCTGCGAGGCTTTTCGCGACGAGGGCGTCGCTCCTACAGGGGACAATGCACTGCATTTTGTAGGAGCCCCACCCCCGGGGCGATGGGTGGTGGTCTGCGAGGCTTTTCGCGACGAGGGCGTCGCTCCTACAAGGGACAATGAACCGCATTTTGTAGGAGCCCCGCCCCCGGGGCGATGGGTGGTGGTCTGCGAGGCTTTTCGCGACGAGGGCGTCGCTCCTACAGGGGATAATGCACCGCATTTTGTAGGAGCCCCGCCCCCGGGGCGATGGGTGGTGGTCTGCGGGGCTTTTCGCGACGAGGGCGTCGCTCCTACAGGGGACAATGCACCGCATTTTGTGGGAGCCCCGCCCCCGGGGCGATGGGTGATGGTCTGCGAGGCTTTTCGCGACGAGGGCGTCGCTCCTACAGGGGACAATGCACCGCATTTTGTAGGAGCCCCGCCCCCGGGGCGATGGGTGGTGGTCTGCGAGGCTTATCGCGACGAGGGCGTCGCTCCTACAGGGGACAATGCACCGCATTTTGTAGGAGCCCCGCCCCCGGGGCGATGGGTGGTGGTCTGCGGGGCTTATCGCGACGAGGGCGTCGCTCCTACAGGGGACATTGCTCTGCATTTTGTGGGAGCCCCGCCCCCGGGGCGATGGGTGGTGGTCTGCGGGGCTTATCGCGACGAGGGCGTCGCTCCTACAGGGGACAATGCGCCGCATTTTGTAGGAGCCCCGCCCCCGGGGCGATGGGTGGTGGTCTGCGCGGCTTTTCGCGACGAGGGCGTCGCTCCTACAGGGGACAATGCACCGCATTTTGTAGGAGCCCCGCCCTCGGGGCGATGGGTGGTGGTCTGCGAGGCTTTTCGCGACGAGGGCGTCGCTCCTACAGGGGAAAGCTTGCTCACTGTAGGTGCCCTGACCACAGGGAGCCCCTGCTTTCAGCGCCCATTCAAAGGATAAGACGGGTCGTTGTAACCCGGCGTGGATGGATGGCCTGGGGTCACCAAGCTGTTGACCAGGGCTTCGTCTTCGGCGGTGATGCTCACCTCCAGAGCGCCTGCGTAGTCTTGCCACTGCGCCAGCGTGCGGGGGCCGGCAATGACGGCGCTGACATGGCGGTTGGCCAGCACCCAAGCGGTGGCAAAGTGCGCCAATGAAACGCCTTTGGCCTCGCAATGTTGACGCAGCGTTTGCGCAATCTGCAGCGACTCTTCGCGGAACTCGGTCTCCAAAATGCGCTTGTCACCCCGCGCGGCACGACTGCCTTCGGCGGGTGTTTGGCCGGGCGCATATTTGCCTGTAAGCACGCCGCGTGCAATCGGGCTGTAGGGCACCACGCCCAGACCGTAATGCCCGCAGGCCTCCAGAATTTCCACCTCGGGCAAGCGGTTGAGCAGGTTGTAATAAGGCTGGCACACCACGGGGCCGGGCATGTTCATCTGGCGGGCCATGTTGACCATCTCGGCAATGCGCCAGCCCCGGAAATTGGACACGCCCCAATAGCGGATCTTGCCGTCGCGCAGCAAGGCTTCGATGGCCCGCAAGGGCTCTTCGAGGTTCATGCCGTTGTAGTCGCGATGCAAGTAATAGATGTCGAGGTGATCGGTGTCCAGCCGACGCAAGCTGTCTTCGCAGGCCCGCAGCATCCAGCTGCGCGAATAACGGCTTTCGTTCGGCAAGGACGACATGGCATTGCCCACCTTGCTGGCCAAGACCCATCGATGGCGTTGACCCTTGAGCACTTGGCCGACGATCTCTTCGGATTTGCCCAGTGTGTAGACGTCGGCGGTGTCGATGAAGTTGCAGCCTTTTTCTTGCGCATCGGCCACGATGGATCTCGCGTCTTCGAGCGGGGTCTGGTCACCGAACATCATGGTGCCCAGGCACAGGCGGGAGACGATCAATGGGCTTTTGCCCAGGGTGGTGGTTTTCATGTTGGGGTCCTTGGCATAGGGAGTCGGATGTGAAAGGCTAATCCGAATGCATGGCGGATGCTGTCACCTGTGCAGAGTGTTGTGGCATGTTTTTGTGGGACAGGGGCCTGCATGATTTTGTGGGAGCCCTGCCCTCGGGGCGATGGGTTGTGGTGTGCAAGGCTTATCGCGATTTTGTGGGAGCCCTGCCCTCGGGGCGATGGGTTGTGGTCTGCGAGGCTTATCGCGACTTTGTGGGAGCCCCGCCCTCGGGGCGATGGGTTGTGGTCTGCGAGGCTTATCGCGACGGGGGCGTCGCTCCTACAGGGACATTGCTCTGCATTTTGTGGGACAGGGGCCTGCATGATTTTGTGGGAGCCCTGCCCTCGGGGCGATGGGTTGTGGTCTGCGAGGCTTATCGCGACGGGGGCGTCGCTCCTATAGGGGACATTGCTCTGCATTTTGTGGGAGCCCTGCCCTCGGGGCGATGGGTTGTGGTGTGCGGGGCTTATCGCGACGGGGGCGTCGCTCCTACAGGGGGCATTGCTTTGCATTTTGTGGGAGCCCCGCCCTCGGGGCGATGGGTTGTGGTGTGCGAGGCTTATCGCGACGGGGGCGTCGCTCCTACAAAATCGCGACGAGGGCGTCGCTCCTACAAAAACGGGGCGGGGGTGTTGCTCCTGCGGGGGGCGGTAAAAGGCTTACGCCAAGCTGTCTCTGCTGGGACATGGAAGGCCATCGTGAAGAAATTAGGATGTGGAATCGGTGAATTCATGCGGTGTCGATTTGGGATATCGAGCGACATCCATACCGTTCATCGTGTGCGCAGTCGATTTTCTTCATCCAATTATCAGGAGACAAAACAATGAGTCGCAAGAACCTTGTCATGAAACTTTCGCGTGTGGTTGCATCGTTGGGCTTGATGTATGCAGCATCGGGCACGGCCTTGGCCCAAGAGACATTTCGCGTGGGCATTGTGAGTTTTTTATCCGGCCAAGCCGCCGACAGTTTTGGCATTCCCGCCGTCAATGGTGCAAAAGTTCTGGTCGACGCTTTCAACAATGGTCAGGCACCTGCGCCCTTCAACAAAAAGGGTTTTGGCGGCATGAAGTTTGAAGCCGTGTATGTCGACGAAGCAGGCGGTGCGACCAAACAAGTGCAAGAACTGCGCAATTTGTATGACCGCGAAAAAGTCGATGCGGTCGTGGGCTATGTGGGTTCAGGCGACTGTCTGGCCGTGGCGCCTGTGGCCGAAGAAATGAAAAAGTTTCTGATTTTGTACGACTGCGGAACACCTCGGATTTTTGAAGAAAAGTCCTACAACTACGTCTTCAGAACCGCAGCCCACGCCACCATGGACAACGTGTCTTTGGGTCGGTACCTCAAAGCGAAAAACATCAAGGTCGACAACATCAATTACATCAACCAGGACTACGCTTGGGGACATGATTCATTGAAGGATTTTCAGCTGACCGCAGAGCAGTTGTTTCCTGATTCCAAAACCCAGCAAGACTTGCGCCCCAAGTTCGGCGCCGGTCAATATGGCACCGAAATCTCTTCGCTTTTGTCCAAGCCAGCCAGCATCACCCACTCGAGTTTGTGGGGTGGTGATTTGCAGTCCTTCATTTTGCAGGCAGCACCACGCGGCGTGATGCGCCGTTCTCAGCTGATCCTTTCTGCGGGTGACCACGTTCTGCCGGGCCTAGGCGACAAAATGCCCGATGGTGTGATTTTGGGTGCTCGTGGTGCGTATGGGCTGATGTCGCCAGACACGGCGCTCAACCGTTGGTGGTTCAAACTGTACGAAGACAAGTACAACACCATCCCCGTGCAAGCCCCCTACCGCATGGTGCAGGCTTTGCTGGGCCTGAAACTGGCCACAGAAAAAGCCATGGAAGCCAACGGTGGCAAAAAGCCCAACCACGAGCAGTTGGCCGCCGCCATGAAGGGCTTGAGCTGGGAATCGCCTGCGGGCACGATCCGAATGGTCAACGGCAATGGTCACCAGGCCATTCAAGAAACCGCGATCGGTCGGACCAAGTACAACCCCGCCAAAAAACGGGTGGACATTGTGGACATCCTTCGCTTTCCCGCCGAATGCGTGAACCCGCCTTCGAACATGAGTTCAGAAGAGTGGATCAAGAGCGGCTTCAAAGGTGCCAAGTGCTGAGCTGAATCAGCTCACTCGACCCTGCCTCATTTTTTCATGAGGCAGGGTCGCTGGCCACGTCACATTTGCGCAGGTCAGCCCCATGGGGCTTGGCCCTGCGCGACCCTGAAGTTCTTTAATCTGGTGGAAATTGACCGATGCTCGCACTGACGATTCTTTTTGACGGCATCATTTACGCCTCATGGCTGTTCATCGTTGCCTTGGGTCTGACCTTGGTTTTTGGTGTTCTCAAAATCCTGAACATTGCCCATGGCAGCTTCTATGCTGTGGGGGCCTACGTGACCGCCTCGTTTGTGGCCTGGTCTGTGGCTTGGGGACTGTCGCCCGCGTGGTCGCTGCTGGCCATGGTGCTTGCGGCATCGGCCGTTGCGCTGATTCTTGCGCCCTTTGTGGAGCGCGTTTTGTTGCGGTCTTTTTATGGTCGCGATGAAGTCTTGCTGGTGTTGGTGACCTATGCACTTTTTCTGATTTTGGAAGATGTGACCAAGCTGATTTGGGGGGCGGTGCCCTATTACGTGACCGAGCCCTACATGCTGTTCGGGGTTCTGGAGATGGGGCCACTGTCCTACGTGGGCTATGACTTCACTTTGATCGCGTTTGCCATCGTTTGTGGCATCGGCGTGTGGTGGGGCCTGAATCGGACTCGAACCGGAAAAATTGTGCTGGCCGTGATTCACAGCAATGAAATTGCAGCGAGCATGGGCATCAATGTGGCACGGGTGTGCACATGGGCCTTTGTCTTTGGTGTGTTCTTGGCCTCACTGGCGGGTGCCATGACAGCCCCCATGATTTCGGTGCAGCCGGGCTTGGCCTCGGGGGTGATCATTGTGTCTTTTGCGGTGGTGATCATCGGTGGATTGGGCAGTATTCAAGGCGCCGCCATTGGGGCCATCATTGTTGGCTTGGCCCGCGCCTTGGCCGTTCACACATGGCCTGCCGCTGAACTCTTCAGCATTTACATCGCGATGGCGATTGTTCTGGTGTTCAAGCCCGAAGGTTTGTTCCAACGGATTCAAGCGAGGAAGATCTGATGCACGCAAGTCTGAGCAAAACAGTGCGCATGGGTGCGCTGTTGGTCGTTGTATTTTTGCTGGCAGGTCTGGTCATGCCCAAGTGGCTGCTGTTCCTGTCCACCATGGCTTTGTCTCACGGCATGGTCTCCCTGGGCATCGTCATTCAAATGCGAAGCGGGGTGGTCTCGTTTGGACAAGGTTTTGTTTTTGCAGCCGGGGGGTACGCCACGGCCTTGGCCGCCAACCACTTGGGCATCACCGATGCGATTTTGATGGTGCTGGTCGGCGGCTTGGCAGCCACACTGTGTGCGCTGCCTTTTGCCCCCTTGCTGTCCCGTTACCGCAGCATCTTTTTTGCCATGTTGACCTTGGCCATTTCGATGGTGCTGTATGGCATCTTGGTCAAAACAGAAAGCCTGGGCGGATCTGATGGTTTCAACGTCAGCAAGCCAACACTTTTTGGCCAATCCATCGCATCCGAAAACTCCAATTGGGTGTTGTACAACCTGGCGGTCGTTGTGGTGGGTGTGATCGCGACCATGGCCCGCATTTATGCAGACTCTGTCAGGGGTTTGGTGTCATTGGCGATTCGAGAAAATGAATTGCGCGTCGAGTATTTGGGGGCCTCGGTGTCGCAGTCCATTGCATCCAATTACCTGATTGCGGCTTTCATGGGCGGTGTAGGTGGTGCACTGACGCTGATGTCTTTGGGCCACATCGAACCGAATTTCAGTTACTGGACCACGTCGGGTGAGTTTGTGTTCGTTGCCATTTTGGCGGGGCACCACAGCATGTTGGCCGTGTTCATCGGCTCATTTTTGGTGGAGGTGGTTCGGTCGTTTTCGAACTTGTATTTCCCCAACACCTGGCAATTGGCCATGGGCCTGTTTTTGCTGGTCGTGATCCGTTTTCTGCCGCGTGGTTTGGGCAGTTTGTGGATGGACCGCCGCCAAAACAAAGGAGATAAGTCATGAGCGCCCAACACATGCCCTACATGCTGTCGGCCAAGGGTTTGAAAAAATCATTTGGCGCTGTGACCGCTGCAGACGATGTCAACATCGACATCCCCATTGGCCAGCGTGTGAGTCTGATCGGCAGCAACGGCGCGGGTAAAACCACGTTTGTGAACATGGTGACGGGTTACCTCAAACCCGATGCGGGCCGCATTGAACTGGATGGCAAATCCATCGAGGGCTTGGGGCCGCGCCAAATCACGGGCATGGGCATCGCCCGGTCGTTCCAGATCCCACAATTGGCCTTGGACATGACGGCCTTGGACAACATGCTGGTGGCCGCCGCTTGCAACGATGGCCATCAGTCATTTTGGCGTCCGGCACACGCTGGCGATCGCATCGCTCGGGCCGAAGCCTTGCTGGAAAAGTTTGAGTTGACCGCCCACATTCATCGGCGGGTGGCCGAGTTGCCCGGTGGCGTGCGAAAGCTGTTGGACATTGCCATGGCCTTGACCGGAAAACCCAAACTTTTGTTGTTGGATGAGCCAACCAGCGGCGTGTCGGTGGATGAAAAATTCCCGATGATGGACACGATTTCGGCGGCCTTGTCGAGCGAAAAGGTCACGGTCTTGTTTGTGGAGCATGACATGGAAATCGTGACCCATTATTCAGACCGCGTGATCGCTTTTTACAGCGGTCGTGTCATTGCCGACGATCAGCCAGAGTCTGTGCTGAGCAACGTCGAGGTTCAACGTTACGTCACCGGCACCGTCAAACAAGGCCATTAATCATGTTGAAAATTGATTCGGTGAATGTCACCATCCAGTCGGTTCAAGCCCTGCGGGGTTTTTCATTGAACGTTCAGCCTGGCCAAATGGTGGGTCTTGTGGGGCGAAATGGCGCGGGCAAAACAACGCTGCTGCGCACCGTGATGGGCCACCTTCAGCCCACAGCAGGCCACGTTGAATGGGCGGGGGTTCGTCTGAACTCGCAAGCCACCCACACGCGGGCCGCGCTGGGCATTGGCTACATGCCCGAGGACCGTGGGCTTGTGCCAGAGTTGACAGTGGAAGAAAACATCCTGATTCCTGTCTGGGTTTCGGCAACACTGCAGCCCAAAGAACGCTTGGAGATGGTTTACAGCGTGCTGCCCGAGTTGCACACCATGAAGGACCGCCGCGCTTTGTTGCTGTCGGGCGGTCAACAAAAATTGGTGGCGCTGGCGCGTGCCCTGGCCGTGGGGACCCGTTTGCTGTTGCTGGACGAGCCTTTTGAAGGCGTTGCACCAGCGCTTTCGCAACGTTTGTCAGATGTGATTTTTGGACTGCGGGGCAAAGACATGACCGTGGTCATCGCCCAATCTGAACTGAACCATGCGGCCTCGATGCTGGACCAAAAGGTGCTGATTGAACGCGGCTCGAATGCCGTGGCCGTTGCAGACTGAATGACAACACCCATGAAAACCGACAGCTCTGCTGCACCTTCACCCTGGCTGAGCTGCAACTTGCCGGGCGTGCGTGTTGAGGCCCACTTTGGCGACCGGCTGGTGCGCTCATTTGAGCCCCGAGCACGCCGCATTCACGACTTGCTGGCCCACACGGTCTTGCACCGTGCCGACGATTTGGCTTTGGTGTGCGAATCACAACGCTTGACTTGGCGTGAACTGCATGCCCAAGTTGCCAGCGTGGCCACAGGGTTTCAGCAGGCGGGTATTTTGCCCGGGGACAGGGTCGCCTTGTTTCAAGGCAACAACCCAGCGTTTGTGATCTCTTTTTTGGCCATTCAGCAATTGGGGGCCATTGCGGTGGCGGTGGGCCTGCGGGAGCAGCGAGCGGGCCTGACATGGATTTTGCAGCATTGCGGGGCCAAAGCTTTGGTGTGTGATGCGGATCTGCTGGATCGTGTGCCTGAGCCCGCGCACACCCCGGATTTGCAATGGATTCTTGTGGCAGGACACTGCCCTGAAGCCTTGCGCAGCGACCGCACCGTGGCTTGGCGTGACTGGCTTACTTTGCCGCCGTGCGGCAGTGTGCATTTGGCCAATGAAGAGGACACGGCCATCATCCTCTACACCTCGGGCACGACGGGACGACCCAAGGGCGCGATGTTGACCCATTTCAATGTGGTGCATTCAGTGCAGCACTATGTCAGTTGCATGGGTTTGGGATGCACGGACAAATCCATGCTCGGGGTGCCGGTAACGCATGTCACTGGCTTGATCGCGAACATGATGTGCATGGTGGCGGTGGGTGGCACCTTGTTGATGCTGCCGGTTTTCAAGGCTGATCATTTCTTGCAAATGGCGCAGCAAGAGGGCATGACACACACCTTGATGGTGCCGGCCATGTACAAACTTTTATTGATGGCCCCCGACTTTGAAACCTTCGATTTATCGGCTTGGCGCATTGGTGGTTTTGGTGGCGCCCCCATGCCGACTTCGACCATTGAAGAGATGGCCAAAAAACTCCCCAAGCTTCAACTTCTGAACGCTTATGGGTCCACGGAAACCACCTCACCGACCACCCTCATGCCCATGGGCCTGGCTCACGCCCCCCGCGACTCTGTGGGCATGCCCCTGCCCTGCGCTGACGTTTTGGTGATGAACGATGAGGGCCAAGCCCTGCCCGCCGGGGAGGTGGGTGAAATTTGGATATCCGGGCCGATGGTGGTCAAAGGCTACTGGAACGACCCGGCCGCAAGCGCTCGAGAATTCACGTCGGGTTGGTGGCATTCTGGCGACTTGGGCTCACTGGACGCTGAGGGTTATTTGCGCATTTTTGACCGCAAAAAGGACATGCTCAACCGAGGCGGCTACAAGATCTACAGCGTCGAGGTCGAAAACGTGTTGCAGCAAATTCCGGGTGTGTTGGAGGCGGCCATCATCGGACGACCTTGCCCCGTTCTCGGCGAACGGGTTCATGCCGTTGTGCACACGCTGCAAGAAGATTTCAGTTTGCGGGGATTGCAATCGTTTTGCAAAGACCAGCTTGCAGACTACAAAGTCCCCGAAACCCTGGACATCCGCAGGCAAGCGCTGCCGCGAAACACCAACGGAAAAATCATCAAACGTGAGTTGCGCGAGGCCCTGAAAGCGGCATAAGGGCGCTGTTCAAACGCACGCGTCAACCCCCCTGAGTGGAGCCCCGCCCCCGGGGCGATGGGTGGTGGTCTGCGAGGCTTACCGCGATTTTGTAGGAGCCCCGCCCTCGGGGCGATGGGTGGTGGTCTGCGAGGCTTGATATGGATTTTGTGGGAGCCCCGCCCCCGGGGCGATGGGTTGTGGTCTGCGAGGCCTATCGCGACGAGGGCGTCGCTCCTACAGGGGACATTCATTGCCCTGCATTTTGTGGGACAGGGGCCTGCAGGATTTTGTGGGAGCCCCGCCCTCGGGGCGATGGGTTGTGGTCTGCAAGGCTTATCGCGACGAGGGCGTCGCTCCTACAGGGGACATTGCCCTGCATTTTGTGGGACAGGGGCCTGCAGGATTTTGTGGGAGCCCCGCCCTCGGGGCGATTGTTTGTGGTCTGCGAGGCTTATCGCGACGAGGGCGTCGCTCCTACAAGAGATGGGGGCGTCGCTCCTACAAGAGATGGTGGCATCGCTCCTACAGGGGACAGGGGCCCTGCAAAATTCGCAGGGCCGATTCAAGCATCAGGCGACGGGCACAAACTGGTAGCCGTTGCCTGAGGGCGTGATGGAGCCAAAGGCCGGGAAGGGGAAGTGGAAACCACCGGCCATCATTTTTTCTTTGACCAACATGTCAAAAACACGGCGGCGGGTTTGACGGGCCATTTCGGGGTTCATGTCAAACAGCACGGCCCAGTCGGGGTTGCGGGCAAACAATGAAGGCACGTTGGTGATGTCGGCCACGTAGGCAAATGACTGGCCCTCGGAGCGCACGGCAAACAAGGTGTGGCCAGGTGTGTGGCCAAAGGCGGCCACCGACTGGATGCCAGGGGCCACGGTGCTGCCGGGCTCGAACTTGACCAATTGGTCTGCGGTCAAACCCGTCAAGGCACGTTTGACAGCCCCAAAAGCGCCTTGCATCTGCGCGGGTGCCGCTGCGATGCGGGCTTCGTCTGTCCAAAAGGCGTGCTCGGGGGCTGGCACATGCACGCGGGCATTGGGGTAGACCAAGTTGCCGTTTTTGAAGCGCAAGCCATTGATGTGGTCGCCATGAAAATGGCTCAGCACCACGTTGTTGATGTCTTCGGGTTTGAAACCCGCTGCGGCCAAGTTGCCCAGCAGTTTGCCGGTCGTGGGTGGGCCGTTGTCGGCAAAACCGGTGTCAAACAGGTAGCGCTGGTTGCCGTTGACCAGCAAAAACGGGGTGTAGGGCACGTCGATGTAATCGGTGGGCAGGTTTTGCGAAGCCAACAGGGCTTTGACCTGGTCCAGCGGCACGGCGGGGACGAATTCTTGACCCAAGGGGCGACGCACCGCGCCATCGTTGAGGGCAATGATTTCCATCGCTCCCAGCTTCATGCGGCGAAAGCCCACCGCAGGCAATTCGGGTGCGCCAAACTGTGGGGTGTTTTGCGACCAGACCGAAGAAAAAGTCAGCGCAGAGGCACCGGCCATGCCAGCACCCAAAAAATGACGACGGTTCAACATGCTTTGCATCCTTCAACAATGGGGTGCTCAGAATACGCGGCCCTTGCCGATGCCAAGCCTGAGGGGTGATTGCCCACGGTTGATGCGGGGGTATTGAGTGATGAAAGGAGGCAAGCCGCAGTTTGTCTGTGATGTCCGCCATCGGGGTGATTTTTGGTGGTTTGCAAGGGGTTTTCGCGACGGAGGCGTCGCTCCCACAGGGGGGATATCCTCACAGCGGGGGCGGTTGTCACCCAACGGATAACGATCGGCCCGGTTTTCCATAAGATGCCGATCTCAGCCGCCATCGTGCGCCAAGCTTCCACACACCGCGACGACCCATTTCATGAGCCTGCTTTTCACGCCTTTCACTTTCGACGCCCCTTCTGGCCCCCTCACCTTGCCCAACCGCATCGTGATCGCGCCCATGTGCCAGTACTCGGCCGACCACGGCCAAGCCACCGACTGGCACCTGACGCACTGGACCAACTTGCTCAACAGCGGCGCAGGCTTGTTCACCATCGAGGCCACTGCGGTCTCGGCCGTGGGCCGCATCAGCCCCGGTTGTTTGGGCCTGTGGGACGACGCGACGCAAGCGGCGCTGGGTGACAAACTGCACCGCGCCCGCCGCTTGGCACCGCACATGCCGGTGTGCATCCAAATCAGCCACGCGGGCCGCAAGGCATCGAGCGCCGCACCTTGGGACGGCGGCATGTTAATCGCCCCGGAAAACGGTGGCTGGCAGACCGTGGCGCCCAGCGCCCTGCCCCACTTGCCGCAAGAAGCTGCGCCTACCGAATTGAGCTTGGCAGACATCGCGCAGATCAAGGCCGACTTTGTGAACACCGCCCGACGCAGCCACGAACTGGGCATTGAGGCGGTGGAACTGCACGCCGCACACGGCTATTTGCTGCACCAGTTTTTGTCGCCGATTTCCAACCAGCGTACTGACGCCTATGGCGGCTCGTTTGAAAACCGCATCCGCTTTCCGATGGAAGTGTTCACTGCCGTGCGTGAAGCCTTTGGCGGCACGCTGGGCATGCGCATTTCGGGCACCGATTGGGTGGACGGCGGCTGGACGGTCGAAGAAACCGCCGCTTTGTCGGTGCAGCTCAAACAAGCCGGGGCGCAGTTTGTGCACATCTCGTCGGGCGGCGTGTCGCCTTTGCAAAAAATCACCCTGGGCCCAGAGTACCAAGTGCACTTGGCCAAAGCCGTGAAAGACGCATCGGACCTGACCACCATCGCCGTGGGCCTGATCACCGAGCCCGCGCAGGCCGAGGCTGTGCTGCAACGTGGCGACGCCGACTTGGTGGCGCTGGCCCGCAGCTTTTTGTACAAGCCGCGCTGGGGCTGGGAAGCGGCGGTGGCCTTGGGCGGCACGGTCGACTCACAACACCAGTACTGGCGCAGCCTGCCCCGCGAAGCCAAAAACATTTTCAACGACGCCAAGATTGGCATGCGCTGATTTACACACCCTTTAAAGAGAGACAACCATGAACACCCGTCGCAAAATTTCCAAACTGCTGGCTGTGGCCAGCCTGTGCGCACCCATGGCCCTGATGGCGCAAGCCTTCCCCAGCAAGCCCATTACCTTGGTCGTGCCCGTGCCACCGGGTGGCTTGGTCGACACCTCGGCCCGTCTGATTTCTGAGCCCCTGGGCCGCTTGATTGGCCAGTCCATCGTGGTGGAAAACAAGGGCGGTGCGAGTGGCAACCTGGCCTACCAGCAAGTGGCCCGCAGCGCCAAAGACGGCCACACCTTGCTGGTGTCGTACTCGGGTTACCACGTTGCCAACCCGATCCTCATGAGCAAGCTGCCTTGGGAGCTGAAGGACCTGACGCCCGTGGGCCTGATCACCGTGGCCACCAACGTGGTGGCGGTGCACCCCTCGGTGCCGGTGAACAACATGAAGGAGTTCATCGCCTACGCCAAGCAAAACCCGGGCAAGCTGAACTACGCCTCGCAAGGCAATGGCTCGGTCTCGCACATCGGCACCGAAATCTTCAAACAGCAAACCGGCGTGAGCTTGGTGCATGTGCCCTACAAAGGCTCGGGCCAAGCCATTGCCGACGTGCTGGCCGGCCAGGTGCAGGTGTTCATGACCACGCCGCCCTCGGTGATGCAGCACATCCAAGGCGGCAAGCTCAAGGCGCTGGCCGTCACCGGCAAAAAACGCCACGCGGGCATGCCGCAAGTGCCCACCATGGCCGAAGCCGGTTACCCCAACTTTGACCTCGAATCGTGGGTGGCTTTGTACGCCCCAGCGGGCACGCCTGCTGCGGCCATCAACCAACTGGCCGACGCCGTCAAGCGCAGCCTGGACCTGCCCGAAAGCAAACAACGCGCGGATGCCGCTGGCATTGAAGTGCGCTTTGTGGCACCGGCCGAGATGACCAAAATCCTGGACCGCGACATCGCCGACTGGACGCAGGCCATCAAGGCGGCGAACATCAAGCTCGATTGACGCTTTCAGTGCTTGAGGCTGGCGCGGTGGGTCGAAAGACAACCGCCCAACTCCTGCGTCGTGCTGCTGGAATTCTTTAGGTGGTCAAAGACAGCGACAACTTGGGTGAGCAGGACGGCTCAACCGTTACAGAGCGTCCAGCAACCCTGTTGCTTCGGCAGGTGTCACGATGCGGACCCCCAGGTAGTTGCCGCCCAAACTGTGTAAATGCTGATCGCCCGAGGCAATCAAATGAGCGCACGCTTCTAATGCACACGCCAGCACCTGGTCATCATCGGCATCTTGGGCAATCACACGCGGCACCTGCTGTGGCACCACCAGCGTGACCATGGCGCTGTAGTGCTCCATCAACGCTTGCGCTGTTGTGTGCAGAGCCGCGATGCGCTTGGTCAACTTGGCATAGTGCAGCGTCTGGCTCAACTCATCGATTAGCAATGGACTGCTGTACAGCACAATGGTGTCGGTTAGCGCCAGCTCCAGCAAACGGCGCGAATGGCCGCCCCACAACAAACCAGACACCACCACATTGGTATCAAGTACCAAACGCAGTCGGGTGCCGCTAAGGCTGCTGCTGCTCAATGGGTCGCCTGCTTTCGGCGCTGAGCGCGCACTGCTTGTACCTGTTCATCAATCATCTGTTCCATCTCTGGCGACAGCTCCTCGGGTGGTGCGCTGGCCCACATGGTGCGCAACGCATTGCCTGCCTGGCGTTTGAGCTGCTCGCGCAGCATCGCCTCCAGGGCTTGCGGTGTGAGAAGGCCAGCGGCTTGTGCGCTTTGTGCCAAGACATCGGGCAATTCAACTTGAACGGTGGTCATGAGGATTCCTTTTTAGCGGCTGAACGGCGGGGCTGTGTACAGTGGCGGGTGAATGGGCCCAGTGAGTTTGAACAGATCCAAAGCTCATTTTACGCAAGCTCTTGACGCTTAGGCAGTCCAGCAAATCAGCCTGCCACCGTGGAGCAAGGCCCACAAACCCAATCGTCCAGCGCACATGTGCTGACCCAAGTGCACGCCTGCTTGACTTGTATGCCTTGTCATGAATCTGTCCACGGCAAATACCCGCCCATGTGCAGCACCTTCAAACTGCCCAAGCGGTTGGCCACGGATGTCCACGCCAGGTTGATGGCCCATTGAGCACCGTGGGGGCCACCCTCGTTTTGGGGGTGGAAGCTGACAGACTTGTGTACGGCAACGGTTCAGTCAGCGCTGATGGATCAGCGCCTTGGCCAAACCATTCAAGCGCGTTCCCGCTCGCGTCATGTCGGTCACGATGCTGAAGTGGTTCAGGCCCAACAAAGCTTCGCACACCGGCACGGTTTGAGGCCCCCAGGCTTGGTGAATCAAGCGGATGTGGCGCAGGAATTCAGCGCTTTCGTCTCCCCCGGCCACGGCGTACAAAACGCCTTGGGTGGGACGCTTCCATTTGGCGGGGCTGGCCTTGCGCACCTGCGCGGGTGTGAGTCGCAAATCACCTTGGAGAAACGGCGTTTTGCGAATGGGCTCCAGATCAAACAGGCCAGAAATGGACAGCGCTTTGCGCAACAGACCCGAGGGCAAATCATG
The DNA here is from genome assembly GCF_003063265.1 of Limnohabitans sp. WS1. Taxonomy (GTDB): domain Bacteria; phylum Pseudomonadota; class Gammaproteobacteria; order Burkholderiales; family Burkholderiaceae_C; genus Limnohabitans_A. The sequence goes on along the minus strand of NZ_NERU01000006.1, from coordinate 130,723 downwards.
GCCGACTTGTGGCCAGTCACAGCCCAGCAGCATGGTGGCCAAATGCCCACCTGCAGAATGCCCGACCACGGTGATGTTGCCAGGGTCACCGCCATGCTCAGCAATGTGACGCCAGACCCAAGCACAGGCACGGGCCATTTGCAAAGCGATATCGGGAATGGTGATGGGCTGCTCGGGCGTGCCTGGGCACAAGGCGTAATTGACCACCACCGCACAAGCGCCCATGTCGTTCAACGCCGGTGCCACAAAGGAGTGGTCTGACTTGTCCAGGCTGCGCCAGTAACCGCCATGGATAAAGATCACCACGGGTGCATGTGGGGTGGCAGCAGGAAAGACGTCCAAGGTTTCGTTGGGTCCATCACCATAGGGCAGATCCCGCACTGGCTTGAGCGATTCACGCGCCTGCTCGGAGGCATGGGTCCAATGCGCAAAATGGTCCGCAAAGTCGGGCACCAGCGCCCGATTGTTGTACATGCGGTCGTGCCAGTCGGCGTCTTTGGTGGGCATGGCGGTCTCCTCTTTAAATTTTCATTTCCAGGCGCAGTTGGACGTTGCGCCAATTGCGATCGGTGGTGCGGGCTGTCTCCTGCTGCGTGCCCGTGTTGAATGTGGTGGCGGTTTCGTAGTCACGCGGCAGCAAGTTGCTGACGGTCAACCGCAAAGCGGTCGCTGCCGAAAAACGCCACTGCCCATACACATCGACCACGCGCTTGAGGCCTTGGTACGACCACTGCTCTTGGCTGCGCCGCGTGTCGTAGTCGGGGTTCCAGTTGACGTTGCCGCCCAAGGTCAAAGGCATGCCACGCAGGCGGTAGTCGCCCCCTAAGTTGGCGGTCATGCTGGGTTGCTGGTCCAGACGGTTGTCGGGGCCGGGCACATCCTTGACTTTGGATCGGAAAAAGCTGACGTTGCTGCGGATGTCCACAGGCCAGGCCGCGGCCCAGGCCTGGTTCAAGCGAAACTTGGCCTCCAGCTCTACACCTTGGGTGAGGGCATCGCCCACGTTTTGAGGGCTGGACACCCAACGCTGTTGGCTTGACCAAGGCACGGTCTGCAAACGGGTCTGGTAACGGATCAGATCGCTGATGTTGCGACGGAACACATTGGCGCTGAGCACACCACCGCCTTCGAGATGGCGTTCAAAACCCAAGTCAATGCCGGTTGCCAACTCGGCCCTCAGGTCAGGGTTGCCCACACGGTCGGGCTGGGTGGGCACGTTGCTGGGAAACACGTCCGGCTGGTAATCGCGCGAGTAACGCAGCGGTGCCACCATGTTGTAGAGGGTGGGCGTTTTGTAGCTGCGCGTGAGGCTCATGCGCACCTGGTCGCGCTTGGCCGGGTCGGGCTTCCACATCGCGTGAAGCAACGGGGTCCACACCTGACTTTTGTTGCGTTTGAGGTCCTCGCCCACCTGCCCTTCGGTCAGGATGCTTTCGTAGCGAATGCCCGTATAGGCCGACCAATTCGGGTTGATCTTGAACTCGTCTTGGGTATAGGTCGCCCAACGGGCCGTGCTGGCCTTGAGGTTGCCGCTGTCGTCGCCCGCACCCGCACTGGCTTCTTCGACGCGGCGCACGCCTTCGTGCTCCAGGCCGCTGACCCATTGGTGGCCGTTGTCCAGCACCCGGGTCCACTTGGCGTTCAAGCTGGTGTTGCGGTCGGTAAAGCGTTGCTCATCCAAGGCATTGGACAAAAGCCCGGTGCTGGTGACAGCCGTCTGGGTGATGTGCTGGTTGTACCTGGCCTGGCCTAAACCAAAACGCGCTTCCAAACGGTCATCGGCCGACAAGCGTTGGCCCCACTGGCCGTTCAGCCGGGCTGCAGCGTAGCGGCTGTGGTTGTCGGTCAGCGCGGTGTCGGTGATGCCCGGTGAGGTCAAGCGCCGGGCATCGATGCGCCCTTGGGCGGCGTATTCGGAATAAATCAAAAACGGCATCAAGGTGAGGGTCTTGCCCTGCTCACCTTTCCATTGCAAGCGGGCATTGGCGTACACCCCCTGCCTGCGGCCTGAAGACTCGGACACCCGTAACTGATCATCGCGGTAGTCCGAGTCGATCTCGGTCAGGCTTTGGTCGTCACGGTGGTTGTCCATGGCCGACAGCGTGAAGGTGCCCGCCAAGGGTTCGGTTTTGAGGTTGTGCACCCAATTGACCATGCTGGAGCCTTGGCCATGCTCTTGGCTGCCGGTGATTTTCAAATCGTCTGGGGTGGCTTTTCTGCCCTCGCGCAGCACGATGTTGATGGTGCCTGCAATCGCACGGGCTCCGGTTTCGGCCGTCGGAGCACGCAAAATTTCGATGCGCTCGACCTGCTCCGGGGTCAAAGAGTCCACCGAAAAACCCGGGGGCATGCGTTCGCCGTCCAGCAATATTTGGGTGTAACCACCACCCAAGCCCCGCATGCGAATGGCACCGCCACGGCCCGGTGCACCTTGCACCGTCACGCCCGGCAAACGCTTGAGCACATCGCCCAGGGTTGAATCGCCCTGTTTCTCGATCTCTTCGCGGCCGATCACGATTTTGGAAGCGGTGGATTCTTGACGCGCTTCGGCGTCGTTGTTGCGGTTGCTGCGAATTTCGACACGGCCGAGGTCCGTTGCAGCAGGCGGAATTGCCGTCGTTTGCGCCATGAGCAGGCCAGGCACAGACAACAAAACGGCAGTCCTTGCCAGCAGGCCACCAGAAGAGGCTGAACGCTGGCCGGTCAAAGGCTGTAAAACCAAAGAAATTGGGGAAAGGGTGTGGGGATCGCGCATGGACCCATTTTGACAGCCTCCCACGACACCGGTGCCGAGCTCTGGCAAAGACCGGGACTCAAGCCCGATCAATCCCACCCGAGCCCAACGCCGGGCCACCGTCGCATGACCTCACTCGTCCGATTTGAACAAAGCGGCCACTTTGCGCTTGGGTTTGATGTTGGCCGAAATCGACGAGCGGGCTGTTTTGGGCGTGGCGGCTTCCCAGCTGGGAGAAGCGTCGCTGGAAGCTGCTTCGTAAGGCTTTTCAAAAAACGGGTCGCGGTTGATGGGTGCAGGGCGAAAACCACCACGGCGTGGGGCATCCAGGCCATCGCGTGGATCAAATTCTTCGCGTCGACGACCTTCGTAGGGCCGTGCACGGGGACGGTCTTCGGCGCGGGTGCCCCATTTTTCTGGCACGGGGCCTGCTGGGCGGACGTCCAGTTGCAGTGTTTCGACTTCCAGCTTTTTCTTGATCAGCTTTTCAATGTCACCGACCAAACGCGCATCGGACGGGCTGACCAAGGTCACGGCCAGACCCGACGCCCCGGCGCGGCCAGTGCGGCCAATGCGGTGCACATAGTCTTCGGCGTTGAAAGGAACATCGAAGTTGAATACGGCAGGCACGTCTTTGATGTCCAGGCCACGGGCGGCCACGTCGGTACACACCAGCAAATCGACCTCGCCTTGCTTGAAGGCTTCCAGGGCCTTCAGGCGCTCGTCCTGGCTTTTGTCGCCGTGCAAGGCGGCAGTGCGCAGGCCTTCGCGCTCCAAAGAGCGGGCCAAGCGGCCGCAGCCGAGCTTGCTGTTGACAAAGATAAAGGCCTGCTTGATGCCCCGGTCGTCGAGCACCTTGCGGATCACGCGGCGCTTGTCGTCATCTTGCGCGGCGTAAAAACGCTGCTCGACGGTGGAGGCGGTTTCGTTGGGCCGGGCCACCTCGATGGTGATGGGGTTTTGCAGGTAGCTGCCGGCCAGGCGCTTGATTTCGGGCGAGAAGGTGGCCGAAAACAACAGTGTGGTGCGCTGCTTGGGCAAATAACTCAGGATGCGCTGCAAGTCGGGCAAAAAGCCAATGTCCAACATGCGGTCGGCTTCGTCCAGCACCACATATTCCACTTGGTTGAGCACCGCGTTTTTGGCTTCGATGTGGTCGAGCAAACGGCCGGGGGTCGCCACCAGAACCTCAACCCCTTGTTTGAGCTCCAAGGTCTGGGGCTTCATGTCCATGCCGCCAAACACCACCGCACTGCGCAGCTGGGTGTACTTGGCGTACAACTTGATCTGTTGGGCCACCTGGTCGGCCAGCTCACGCGTGGGCAACAGCACCAAAGCCCGCACCGGGTGACGCGCAGGCGAGGTGGAGGGGTTTTCGTGTTTGAGCAGCCGCTGCAGCAAAGGCAGCGAAAACGCCGCCGTTTTACCGGTGCCGGTCTGGGCCGCGCCCATCACGTCCTGACCCGTCAACACCACCGGAATGGCTTGGGCCTGGATAGGGGTCATGGATTCGTAGCCCATTTCGGCCACGGCTCGTGCCAGCGTGGGCGCCAGCGATAAATTGGAAAAAGAGTCGGTCATTAACCCGCTATTGTCGCATTTTGGGGTGACACCCCCAAAACTGGCATGCAGGTTCAGGTTTTGGGCAGTGTCACGCCCACTTGGCCTTGGTACTTGCCGCCCCGGTCTTTGTAGCTGGTTTCGCAGACTTCATCGCTCTCAAAAAACAGCACCTGCGCACAACCTTCACCCGCGTAAATCTTGGCCGGCAAAGGGGTGGTGTTGCTGAATTCCAGGGTCACATAGCCCTCCCACTCGGGCTCGAAGGGGGTCACGTTGACGATGATGCCGCAGCGGGCGTAGGTGCTTTTGCCCAGGCAAATGGTCAGCACATTGCGCGGTATGCGGAAATATTCCACCGTGCGGGCCAGCGCAAAACTGTTGGGGGGAATGATGCAAACATCGCTTTCGATGTCCACAAAACTGCGTTCATCAAAATTCTTCGGGTCCACCACCGTGCTGTAAATGTTGGTGAATACCTTGAACTCAGGGGCACAACGGATGTCATAGCCATAGCTGCTGGTGCCATAGCTGACGATTTTTTGGCCTGCGGCGTCTTTGCGTATTTGCCCCGGTTCAAACGGCGAGATCATGCCGTGCTCTTCGGCCATGCGGCGGATCCATTTGTCGCTTTTGATGCTCATCGCTCACCCTTTGAAGAAGGCCTGCATTTTAGGCCTCTTGCCCATTCAAGGCCTTGACCTGGTGCAAGGCCGGCAAGCCAGAGTCTCCCCAGCAACTGCTCAGGACATGATTTGCCAACAAAATAAACGGCAAAACAACACCTTTTGTGGAGACCGATATGCAAAGACGCACCTTCATTCAGGCCAGCCCCTTGTGGTTTGGACTGCCCGGGCTGGCAAGCGCCCAGACAGGGTACCCCAACCGTCCCATCAAATACATTGTGCCGGTGGCTGCAGGCGGGGGCTCGGACATGGTGGGCCGTCAATTTTGCGATCGGTTTGGCAAAGTGCTGGGGCAAGCCATGGTGGTTGAAAACCACGGCGGTGGCGGGGGCGTGATCGCCTCGCAAATGGCCGCCAAAGCCAGCCCCGATGGCTACACCCTGATGCAGGGTTACGTTGCCACACACGGCACATCCCCCGCCACACGCAAACTGCCCTACGACCCGATCAAAGACTTCAGCCCCATCGGCATGATTGGCAGCACCCCCAATGTGCTGGTGGTCAACGCCAACTTGCCCATCAAGGACGTCAAAGCCTTCATCGACTACGTCAAAAAGAACCCCGGTCGGGTGTCCTACGGCTCGGCAGGCGCGGGCTCGCTGACCCACCTCACGGCGGAGTTGTTCAAGGCACAAACCAGCGCTTTCATGGTCCATATTCCCTACCGAGGCATCGCGCCCGCCACCAATGATGTGATTGCCGGTCAAACCCAAGCCATGTTTCCGGGATTGGCGGCCGCCCTGCCCCACATTCGCAGCGGTCGCATTCGGGCTTTGGCGGTCACAGGCACACAACGCCACCCGGCCCTGAAAGACGTGCCCACGATGGAGGAATCGGGACTCAAAGGTTTTGATGCGCAGCAGTGGTACGGCGTGGTGGGCCCGGCGGGCATGCCTGCGGCGGTGGTCAAACAACTCAACGACGCCATGGCCACCGTCTTGGCCCAGCCCGACTTTCGCGACAAACTGAGTGCCGAAGCGGTTGAACTCATGCCCATGAATCCCACGCAATTTGCCGACTTCATGAAAAAAGACCTGGCTCGCTGGACAGACTTGGCCAAAGAACGGCAAATCAACCTGGATGCCGCTTGATCCCAGGCCCCAGGGTGCAAAGCGGCTGGGCCCTGACAGCGTGTCATCGGCCCGCCCAAAGCGGGCACGCGCTCAGCGTGTGACGCGCCCCAGCACGCCTTGCACCAAATAATTCATCTGCAAAATCTGTGCATCGCTCAAGGCCTGCCCGGCAGGAACTACTTCTTTGCCCTCGTTGTCGGAGATGGGCCCGACAAAAGGCTTGAGCTGCCCAGAACCCACACGTTTTTGCTTGGCCAGGATTTCGTCCTGAACCTTCTTGGGCACCTTGGGGCCAAAGTCGCCCACGCGGATCATGCCGTCCTTGACGCCGCCCCACACACTGCCCGAAGTCCATGTGCCATTCATGGCCGCCTTGACGCGTGCCGTGTAGTAGTCGCCCCACTGGTGGGTCACGGCGATGATCTGCGCATCCGGCCCGGTCTTGCGCATGTCGGAGTGGTAGGCCACAGCCATCTTGCCGCGCTCTTGCGCAGCGGCCATCACGGCGGTTGATCCCGTGTGGAAGGCGATCACATCGACATCCTGGTTGAACAAGGCCATGGCCGCTTCACGCTCTTTGGGTGGGTCAAACCAGGCGTTGAGCCAGACCACTTTGACTTGGGCCTTGGGGTTGACCGAGCGCATGCCCAAAGTGAAGGCGTTGATGCCCTGCAGGACTTCGGGAATTGGAAAGCCCGCCACATAACCGGCCACATTCGTTTGTGTCATGCGCCCGGCTGCGATGCCCGCCAAATAGCGGCCTTCGTAATAACGGGCATTGGAGGCCGCCACGTTGGGCGCGGTCTTGAAACCGGTCACCGACTCGAACTTCACATTCGGAAAGTCTTTGGCCACCCGCAGTGTCGGCTCCATGTAGCCAAAGCTGGGTGTGAAGATGATTTGGTGGCCTTGGCTGGCCAAGTCGCGGATCACACGCTCGGCGTCAGCGCCCTCGGCCACATCGGCCACAAAGGTGGTCTTGACCTGATCGCCCAAAGCCCGCTCAACGGCCTTGCGGCCCTCGTCGTGCTGACGCGTCCAGCCCGCCTCGGTGATGGGCGAGACATAGACAAAACCGGCCTTGATGGGCTCGGTCGCTGGTTTGGAGTTTTGTGCCTGAACGGCAGGAAGAAAAAAGCAGGCGGCCACGAGCGTGGCAGCGAGGTTTTTATACATGGTAGTCCTCTACATGGCCCCGAGATTGAACAAAACAAAGCCCGCCGGGGCGGCGGGCTTCGGGGGTGGATTTTACATGGGGTATCTGTCCATACCGTCCATTCGCTTCATCAAAAGCCCACGGCAAAGACTGAAAGCAGACCAGTGTGCGTAAAAAGCCTCAAACCAACACCTGCTGGTCCAGCGCTTTGCTCCAATGCAAAACTTCCACGCTCTGGCGCAGCCCGCAAGTCCAGAAGGGGTCGGTCTGCATCAATTGATGGACGCTTTCTTTGGACTCGGACTCAACGATCCATAAAGCACCTTTGGGCACCTGCCCAAGCTGCTCGCGCAAACTGCCGGCCACGCGCACTTGCGCCTGATGTGAAGCCACCCAGTCAATGTGGGCTTGCAAATGGGTGGCACGCAAAGCGCCTTGATCGGGTCGGTCGGTGAACAAAACGGCAAACAACATGGTCAATCCTCCTTGATTCAAACTCCGGGCATCCACCCGGTTCTCAAGGCATGCGCCCAATCATCACGGCCACGCTTATCGGCCAAAATCGCCATGGATTCATGGTCATAGGGCACGCTGATCAACTCACAACACCAGTCCCCTCCCGATTTTTCGACCACCGCATAACGTGCATCGGGGCTGCCGTTCTCTATGCGATGGAACTTGGACAAAGGGTAAGGGTGATCGTCGTCGTAAGCAGGCAAATTGCCATGAATATCTGAAACAAATGACAATCGCATCACGCCCCCTTTGGGTATGTTTTAAGCTTGTCTGGCAAGCCAGCGTCGACCTGCTGGCGTCAGTCGGTATTTTTGAAGACGACTCTGGGGCTTATCTGGCACCGTCATCTGTATCAGTTGGGCCACCAAAGCTGGGCGCAAATGCAGCGCCAAAAAATTGGGCCGATGGGACAAACCCAAGGCCTGCATCAACTCCTGCAGGCTCAATGTCTGATCGCCCAGCGCAACAATCAGGCGCGCGACTTGTTCGGTGACTTGTTCGGTGACTTGTTCGGTGACTTCGGGGGTGACTTGTTCGCTCTGCCCTTGCCCCGCTCTGAGCACCTTCAAATACGCGGGGTCAAATGGGAATTCCAGCCACATGTCGAACGGTTGGTAGCGCAGCAGGGGTTTGGGCGTGCCCGCCGCCGCGCAAGCCGCAAAAATCCGCTCCACCCCACGGCCCCAGGCCTCGATCTCGCCAGCCCTGAAAAAGGCATTCGCAATGGCCGGGTTGTACGGACTGGAGGAATGCGCGCCCAGCAGCGTGTCCAGGGTCCAGCCCTCGGGCAAGACCGCAGGGTTCCAGATGCGCAAGCGGTTTTCGTACACACGGATCTGGACCGGCGCGGTGACCGCATAGTCGCGGTGCACCAGCGCATTCAGCAGTGCCTCACGAAGCGCCGCACGCGGGACAGGAAAAGTCTCCACCCGCACAATGCCATCGTATGAAATGACTGCCTTCAGGTATTTGGTCAGCAACAGGTCCAGCGTGTTCTTGACTTGGTGGAACAAATCGCCTTCGACCTCGTCGTGGTACAGCAACTCGGTCTCTGACTCGAAATAACCCACCTTCACAAACGCACCCGTCACAAAACGCTGGGGATCTGCAGCAAACAACAAGGCTGTGGCCCGTTGGTAATACGGCCCCTCTTTCAGACGCAACTTGTCCAGCAAGTTGGCATCGCTCTCGGCCAGGGTCTCGGCATCGAGCCGACCGCTGCGCTGGGCCAGCTGGCGAAACCGCGCCATGGCCGGTGCCGACACATCGGCCAAACTGAACTGGGGCAGAGGTACACCGTCCCAAGTGCGCCCATGGCGACCCAACAGAAAGCGGTCCAGCGCCGCGCCCTTGAGTTCTTGCAGCGTGCTGCCGCTGCGCATGTAGTAATGGCCCCGGTAGCTGATCGGGTTGGGATAGGCTTGCACCACCACCTCAATGTAGTGCAACTCGCCCTCGGTGTGCAGGTTCACGTCCACCACAATGCCCAACAGATCGCGCACCTTGTTGGGCAAATCTTCCAAAAGCTTGGCCGCTTCGGGCAGACCCACCACTTGGCCCTTGTCATTCACCCCCAGCAGCAAACGCCCGCCTTGCGCATTGGCAAAGCCGCAAACCCAGCGCAGGTAGTCATCGCGCCAGGTTTCTTTCCATTCGGTGTGCTGGGATTCTTGCTTGAGCATCGCGCCATTTTGACAGGCAAAGCCCTCAATCCTGCTCCGCAAACCCCTGAAAACAAGCCTTCAGTTCATGCATCCAGCGGTGCTTGTCCGCCTCGGGGGCAAAGCTCGCTTCGATGCTGTTGGCGGCCAGTTTGTAGGCCTGTTGCGCATTCAGGTGCAGGGCCGCAAAGGTTTGCAGGTAGTTGTCGTTCAGGTAGCCGCCAAAGTAGGCCGGGTCGTCCGAGTTGAGGGTGATGCACAGGCCTGCATCCAGCATCTGACCCAGGTTGTGGTCAGCCAGGTTTTTGAACACGCACAGTTTGAGGTTGGACAGCGGGCACACGGTGAGCGGCATGTGGCTGTCGGCCAAGCGCTTCATCAACGCGGCATCGTGGATGGCTTGCACGCCGTGGTCGATGCGCTCGACCTGCAACACGTCGAGTGCGCCCCAAATGTAGGCGGGTGGCCCCTCTTCGCCCGCGTGGGCCACGCAGTGCAAGCCCAGCTCGCGGGCGCGGGCAAAGACGCGGGCAAACTTTTCGGGCGGGTGGCCCAGCTCGCTCGAATCGAGACCCACGCCGATGAAGTGTTCGCGCCAGGGCATGGCTTCCTCCAGCGTGGCCAGCGCATCGTCTTCAGACAAGTGGCGCAAAAAGCACAGGATCAGATCGGCGCTGATGTTCAGATGGGTTTGTGCATCGCGGCAGGCGCGGCTCAGGCCATCGATGACCGCGCCCATGGCCACACCCCGGGCTGTGTGGGTCTGCGGGTCAAAAAACAGCTCGGCCCGCACCACATGGTCGGCGGCGGCTTTTTCAAAATACGCCCAGGCCATGTCGTAGAAGTCTTGCTCGTGCAGCAGCACGCTGGCCCCGGCGTAGTACAGGTCCAGAAAACTTTGCAGGTTGGTGAAAGCATAGGCGCTGCGCAAGGCTGCTACATCGGCATAGGGCAGCGACACGTCGTTGCGCTGGGCCAGGGCAAAGATCAACTCGGGCTCCAGTGATCCTTCAATGTGGATGTGCAGCTCGGCCTTGGGCATGCGGCGCAGCAACTCGGGCAGGCGGCTTGGGGGGATGGCGTGGACTTTGAACATGGTCAATCCTTGAAAAATTGGGCGCGGATGGTGGCTTCGTCCAATTGCGCGAAACAGCTGTTGTGTCGGTCGGTCAAAGGCCCATGGCCCGGCATCACTTGGCCTGCAGGGCCATAGCCCACGGCCTTGAACTTCCATTGGCCATGGACCCACTTGAAGTTGCCCACATGCAGGCCCGAAGGGTCATGCAGGGCACACACGCCATCGTTGATGGGTTGAAGCAAAGAATTGAGCATGGGCTATTTTGCACGGCTTGACGCTCCACACCCTTGAATTCGCCACCAAGGCAGCGGTCTGCCTGACTCCATTGTGGTGATGGGTGCCGCGTCCACCACCAAGGCTTCCTAAGAAGACAGGGCTGGCTCCATGGTTTGTCGCCCAAATTACAGGACATTGGCCACTTTGTGCAAGCATGAGCATGCTCGTTTTAGATCGGTTCAATACCTCTGGAGACTCCATGTTCCGCGTTGCCAAGCCTCTGATCGCTGTTGTGTCCACCGTTTTGCTGGCCTTTGCTGCGCCAGTCATAGCGCAAACCTTCCCCAACAAGCCTATCCGCATCATCGTGCCCTTTCCACCAGGTGGCGGCAACGATGTGATCGCCCGCGTGGTCGCCCAAAAGCTCAATGAACGTCTGGGTCAACAAGTGGTGATCGACAACCGGGCCGGAGCCAACGGCATTGTGGGCCTGCAGGCCTTGATGCAATCCCCAGCAGACGGCTACACCTTGGCCGTGGCGGCCGCTGGGCCCATGGCGGTGAACCCCAGTCTGTACGACAAATTGCCCTATGACCCACTGAAGGATTTCGCGCCCATTACCAACATGGTGAATTTTCCTTTGCTCTTGGTCACGCACCCTTCGGTGCCCGCCAAAACAACGCTGGAATTGATCACCCTTGCCAAGTCCAAACCCAAGCAGTTGTTCTTCGCATCCCCTGGCAGCGGCAACTCAGGCCATTTGGCGGGCGAGTTGTTCAACTCCATGGCCAACGTGCAAACGGTGCATGTGCCGTACAAAGGCCAAGGCCCGGCTTTGTCCGATTTGTTGGCGGGCCAAGTCCAGATGCTTTACAGCAGCATTCCGTCTGTGATCAACCAGGTGAAATCCGGCCAGCTCAAAGCCATTGCCGTGGGCAGCGCCAAACGCGTACCCTCACTGGCCGACATCCCCACCATTTCTGAAAGTGGATTACCAGGCTATGAGGCTTACTCTTGGGTGGGCATTGTGGCACCCGCCAAAACACCCAAAGAAATCGTGACGCGGCTCAACCGCGAAATTGTGGACATTCTCAAACTGCCCGACGTGGCCGAAAAACTGAACCAACAAGGTGCCTTGCCTGTGGGGGACACGCCTGAGCAATTTGCGAGCTACATCAAAGACGAAATCGTCAAGTGGGGCGCTGTGGTGCGCTCGGCCAACATCAAAGCAGATTGAAAGAACCCTTGCCATGAAAACCGCCACCAACAAGAAGTCTGACAACCCACCCAAGTCCGAGGGCTACAAAGCCGGCTTGGCCATGCGCAAAAAAGTGTTGGGCGATGATTACGTCGAACGCTCATTTGCCAACGCCGATGACCTGAATATGCCTTTTCAGGAACTGGCCACCGAATTCGCTTGGGGCAAGGTCTGGACACGTCCGGGCCTGACCCTGAAAGAGCGCAGCTTGTCCACGCTGTCGATGTGCATTGCCTTGAACCGGCCCGCCGAAATCAAAATTCACCTCAGAGGGGCTGTGCGCAATGGCGTGTCGCGCGAAGAATTGCGCGAGCTGATTTTGCACTCCTTCCTTTACTGCGGCGGTCCTGCCGCGCTGGACGCCTACAAGGCGGTGCGCGACGAATTGCCCTTGATCGAAGCAGCGGAAAAAGCGGCCAAAAAACTGGCCACCACGGCAAAAACAAAACCCGCCAAAACAAAACCTGCCAAAAGTCCCGCCAAGGCCTCAACCAAATCGACAGCCAAGGCCAAATCAACATCCAAGATCAAGGCTTGACCGGTTTTTTGCTTCGCCCCTTGGCGGGTGCAATACCTGCCATGGCCGACATGACCTCGGCCGTCGACGCCGTGTCTTCCAGGGCCAGCCCCTGGGCCATGGCACTGGTGTAGATCGCGGCGCAGGTCGAGAACAAAGGGGTCGGACAATCCACCGACTTGGCCATGTCGCCAATGACCTGCATGTCTTTTTGCCAGACCTCAACCTTCATGGTGGGTGGGCTGTATTGGCGTTCCAGCATCATGGGCATGCGCAAGCGCATGACGCCTGTGCCCAGCACGGGACTGTTGCCAAAGAGATCCAGGACGTCCTGAGGGTTCAGCCCCATTTTGCGGGCCAGCGTCACGGATTCTGCATAAGCCACGTTGTAAATGGCCACCAAATGGTTGGCCGCAAACTTCATCTTGGTGCCGTTGCCGTAAGGCCCCACAAAAGACACCTTGTCCGTGAACACCTGCAGCACGGGCAAGACCTTTCGGTGCGCCGTTTCTTTGCCACTGACAAAAAACGTCCAGGCCCGCTCTTTGATGCGCACGGCGGTGCCGCTGATGGGCGCGTCCAAAGTGACGATGCCCAACTTGCCCAAGGCATTGGCACACGCGTCTTTGTCCGCCATGGGCAAGGTGCTGGTCTCGATGACGATGGGCTTGTGTGCCCATTGCGACTTGGGCAGGGCCGCGATCGATTGGGTCACTTGGGCCAAGGCTTGTGAGGTGGACAAGGAGACGATCACCACGTCCGACTGGCTGGCCACATCGGCCGCACTGCCCAGGCACTGACCACCGGCACGCTTGAGGCGTGCCAAGGCTTTCGCATTGATGTCGCAGCCACACACCGTGTAACCCTGCTGCAGCAAAGCTTCGGCCATGGTGCCGCCCATGATGCCCAGACCCACAACACCCACCCGAGGCAAAGCGGGCTTGGTTTTTCCTGCCGTGGCCATGGCCTCAACCCGCCACCAAGCCAGCGGCCTGAATGCCTGCGATGCAAATCAACTCATCCTCATCACCGGTGCCGCCACTGGCGCCTGCAGATCCCAAGATCTGGCCTTGGGCATCCTTGATGAGGACAGCGCCCGGTTGTGGCAAAAACTTGCCCTCTGCCGTGGCGGCCAAGGCCACAAAAAAGTTGGGGTTGTCTTTGGCCCGTTCGGCCAAAGCACGGCTGGACGAGCCCATGCCGACAGCGCCCCAGGCTTTGCCCCGGGCGATGTCAAAGCGGAACATGCTGGCACCATCTTCACGCGCAAAAGCCACCAACTGCCCGGAGGCATCAAGCACCACAATGCCCATGGGTTTGTAGGAGGCGGCTCGCGCAGCCGCGATGGCACCTTGCAAGATGAGGTTGGCTTGGTTCAAGGACAGAGTGTTCACAGCTAATTTCCTGATCAATGTGGCAAATCAACTCAGGCTATCAGAATCGCATTGAAAGCCTGTCGTGTGTTTGACATGGCAGCCACCAGGCGGCACGTCGCGACTAAACCAGCTTTTCCACACCGCGTGACCAGCAGACCTTCTTGTGGCTGAAGGCTTCATGCTGCTCTTCGACTTTGTCCAGCTCATAAAGGTAATTGACCATCAGCCCGGCCGATTGTTGCAGCCCCTTTGAGGACAGATCGGCAGCCCAATTGATCTGGTGCAGGGTGGCTCCGTTGCTCAAGTGAAATTTACCCACGGCGTCGCCTTGAGGCTCAGGGGTTTTGTGCATCAGGTACAGGGCACACAGACGCATGAGTGGCGTTTTTTCATGCGGATCGCTGCGCTCGGGATGCCAGCCATTTTTCAATCGTTCTGCCCAGCTCAGGCTGCCAATCGACAAGCTATTTTTAGCCTCATGCCATTTGCGCTGCTGAGCCGAACTGAGCTTTTCTTCGGGCAAGGCAGCGCCAGCATCCAGCCACTGGGTGAAACCCGGAATGGGCGAGAGGGTCGAGAACATTTTCAGGGTCGGGATGTCCTCAATCAGTTTTTGAGCCACCCGTTTGATCAGGAAGTTGCCCAAAGACACGCCCCTCAACCCTGGCTGGCAATTGCTGATGGAGTAAAAAATAGCCGCTTTGAAACTTTTGGGGTCGCCCACCGGGGCCTGCTTGTTGATCAAATCCGCCACATTTTTGGCCATGTGGGACACCAAGGCCACCTCGACAAAAATCAGCGGCTCGCCTGGCAGTTGGGGATGAAAAAATGCAAAGCACCGACGGTCGGGTTGCAAACGGCGGCGCAAGTCGTCCCACCCGTCAATGGCGTGAACGGACTCGTGTTCGATGATTTTTTCGAGCAACTGCGCCGGTGAATTCCATGTGATCTGGTGCAACTCCAAAAAACCGGGGTTGAACCAGGAACTCAGCAAATGGTGCAAGTCCGCGTCGGCGGCTTCGAACGCCGGATGCTCTTTGAGGCAAGACAAGAGGTTGCGGCGCATTTTCAACAAAGTGGCCGTGCCCGAAGGAGCCCTGTTCACACGACGCAGCAACTCTTGCCGAGGGGGCTCCACCACCTGACACAGCTGGATCAAGCTGGATTCATTGCGTTCGGAGTGGTAGCGCTGGGCTGCGGCCAAGACCAAAGCCGGATCGGGATTGAATTGGCTCGACAGGTGGTGGAAAAAATCGGTCTGGCTGCGTGGATCGAGGTGCTCGTAACTCTCAATGAGTTTCATGGCCATGCTTTGGGCGTTGGCCTCACCTCGCGCACTCAACAATTTTTTGGCCGTCAGTTTGGCGGCATCGAGTTTCTTGTTTTGGATGAAGCGTTCGAGCATGGTGCCCCCTTCAGGCGCGATGTGTGTGGCGGTGCAATCCGCGAGCTGCAAGCGCTGTAGCCAAGCTTACACCTTCAAACCCGTCCTGTTCGGATAATGCAGCCTTCGCATTTGCGCACCCTCGCGCCCCGACACAGCACCTTCAGGAAAGACTCACCATGAAATTATTTCGTTACGTGCAGCAAGGTCAAGCACGCGTGGGCGTCATGCCCTCGGGCACGTCCCACCAGTTCGTTGACTTGGCCATGCTCGATGCCACCGCCAGCCCCGAAATTTCCGCCTTGTTTGACCCGGTGGTGCGCGAACGCGTGGCACACAAGCTGAGCCAAACCCCGGCCGATACCTTTCAGTCTTTGGCCCATGTGCAATTTGAAGTGCCGATCGCTCAACCGCCCAAAATTGTGTGCATGGGCTTGAATTACGCCGATCACGCCAAGGAAGGCGGCAACGCCCGTCCCGAATACCCCAGCTTTTTCATGCGCGTGGCCACCTCCATGACGCCGCACAACGGCCCCATCGTGCGCCCCAAAGTGTCCACCAAACTGGATTACGAAGCCGAATTGGCCGTCATCATTGGACAAAAAGCCCGCCACCTGCATGCCGACAATGCCCTGGACTGTGTGTTTGGTTACGCCTGCTTCAACGATGGCAGCCTGCGCGACTACCAACGCAAATCGGCGCAATGGACGATTGGCAAAAATTTCGATGCCACCGGAGGCTTTGGCCCTTGGATCGTCACACCCGATGAATTGCCTGTGGGTGCAGAGGGCTTGCGCATCCAAAGCCGCCTGAATGGCCAGGTCATGCAAGACGCCAACACGCGTGATTTTTTGTGGAACGTGCGCGAGGCCCTGGTCATCATCACCGAATGCATGACGCTGGAGCCCGGTGACGTGATCATCACCGGCACCCCCGCTGGTGTGGGTTATGCCCGCACACCGCCTGTGTGGATGGTGCCGGGTGACGTGTGCGAAATCGAGATCGAGGGCATTGGCGTTTTGTCCAACACCATTGTTCAGGAAGTCTGAAGCGGGCCTCAGGCCTTCTGGAAGTCGCCTCGCTCCATCCACCAAGACACGGCGAAGCCGGCCACCAGGCCCCAGAAGGCTGCACCAATGTTGAACAAGCCCAAGTCAGCCACTGTGACCAACAGGCTGACCAAGGCACCCAGTGAAAACTTGCCCGCTCCAAACGAGGCCACAAAAGCCCCCTGCAAGACCCGCAACATGGCCAAGCCCCCCAGCACCATGATGAATTCCTTGGGGCAGGCGAGCATCAAGTTGGTGAAGGTGGGGGCCATCAAACCAAACATCAAAGCCAAGACGCCAAACACCAAAGCACCGCTGTAATGGCGTTTTTTTTCACCAGTCGAGGTCAACAAGCCGTTGGTGGGACCGGTCAGGCAAGTGCTGACGGCACCAAAAACCGCACTCACGGCCGCGCCCAGACCGCAGGCCACAGCAATCATGTTGACCGGCGGCTCGTGCCCCGCGTTTTTAAGCACCGCCACACCTTGACCGTTTTGCACCACCAGCACGGTGATGGTCAGCGGCACCACCAACTCCAGCATGGCCGCCCATGACCAGACCGGCGCCTGAATGAGGGGCTGCGCCAGGCTCAACTGCCCCAGCGCCGAACCGTCCAGTCTGCCCGACAAGCCCACCGCCACGGCCCCCACCAGCAAAGCGCCAATCACCGGCGGCAGACGCTTGCCCCAACTGGCGTGGGCCGAGAGCAGCAAAAACACGGCCACCATGGGGGCGGCAATGGCCACATCGCTGTGCAGCGCACGCACAATGTCGAGACCAAATCTCAAAAACACCCCGGCCACCATGCCCATGACAATGGGCATGGGCAACACCGCCATGACCCGCTTGACCCAGCCACTCAGGCCCAGCAACAAGATCAGCACACTCGTGACATAAAACGCCCCCATCACCTGCGGAAAACTCAGGTGTTGCAAGGCAGGCCCTACCAGCACCGTGCCTGGAATGGTCCAGCCAAATGCCAAAGGGGTGGCGTAGCGCCAGCTCATGAACAAGGTCACCCAACCGTTGACAAAAAACACACCAAACACCCAAGAGGCCAGCTCTTGTGGCGACAAACCACCCCGTGATCCGACCGACAAAATGATGGCCACCGGACCGGTGGCTGCAAAGATGAAGCCGATCAAGGCATTGCCAAAATAAGTCGCGCCAAAGTCGGCCTGAATTTGCCGCAGCGAACGCCAAGGACTCCCAGGTAATTCGAGGTGTTTGAACAAGATCAGATCCTTCCATCGTTCGCCCATTCAGAGCGGATCGGTAAATTGTCCCACCAGGCCTTCGCGGCCTTGTCACCCATGGCTCAGTTCGTCTTTTCCAAGGAAATCATCCAAAGACCATCGCGATAGACCCAATGCATGGTTTTTTGATCGATCAGCTTGACCTTTTCATCTTGGTAAATTTGGGTGAATTTGACCACCGCTGTTGAGGTGCTCATTTGAATGTCCAGATCGCGCATCTCGTGGCGGATGCTGCGTTTTTCCCTGATTCTTTGGGTTCGTGACTGCACCCAGGCGTCCCGACTGAAACCCGTTGAGGGCACAAACTCAGGGGTGTACATGTCCAAATACGCGGGAACGTCCTGCCGCTGCCATGCCTCACTCCACTGACGCAATGTGGCTCTCAAGCCATGGGGCGGTACTTCACCATCGGCCAGTTCGCTTTTTTCATCGTCCGCACGGTCTTGCCCTTGCAATGCGGCCGATGTCAGCTCGGTCTGACCGTTTGTCACGATGACCGAGCCAGGCGGCTCCACAGGCGGCCCCCAGACGATGGGCCCGTGATCGCTTTTGGCCATCAAGTGCGTCAAGTGAAGCGCCAGCACCCAGATGCAGACGATGGAAAAAAAGTAACGGTTTCTGCGGGAAGACCCCTTCAAGGCCCGTCGTGTGAAGGGCCATGTCAGGCGCCATTGAGGCCTGCCCCATTGGGGCCATGAAGTGTCAGACAACACCCATTTTTGAATGGATCCGATCGGGGAGGACATGGACAACTTCCTTGAAAACATCAAATACCAATTTTGTTGGTACTTTTTAATCAATTGATGTTTTTATTGTATATCAAAGAAATATTAATAACAATGATTTTTTGCAGTTTTAACAATTCAGAGCATCCAAGATGAAGCCCCCCTTCTGCGCTCGCGCACTCAAAAAAAAACCGCCCGATGAACATCGGGCGGTTGAACTGGGCGGACCATGCCGCCGCAAAAAAAGATCAGATCACTTGCCTGGGATCTTGCCTTCCACGCCCTTGACGTAGAACATCACGCCACCCAGGAATTTGTCGTCGGCAACAGCGTCTTTGGCCAGCACTTCTTTACCGGCTTGGTCCACGATCGGGCCTTTCCAGATGGAGAAGCTGCCGTCTTTCAGACCGGCTTTGATCTCAGTGATTTTCTTTTGGGTGTCTTCTGGCACGTCAGCGGCCACGTTGACCATGTCGATCGCGCCTTCTTTCACGCCCCACCAGCTTTGGCCAGTGCTCCACTTGCCTTCCAGGGCTTCACCCACGGCTTTGACGTAGTAAGGGCCCCAGTTGATCACGGCCGAACCCAGGTGGGCCTTAGGGCCGTAGGCGGTCATGTCAGAGTCCCAACCGAAGGCACGCTTGCCCATTTTTTCGGCAGTCTGCAACACAGCCGACGAGTCGGTGTTTTGCATCAGCACGTCCGCGCCGCCGTTGATCAGCGAAGTGGCGGCTTCGGTTTCTTTCGGTGGGTTGAACCACTCGTTCACCCAGACCACTTTGGTCTTGATCTTGGGGTTGACCGACTGCGCACCCATGGTGAAGCTGTTGATGTTGCGCACCACTTCAGGGATTGGGATGGAGGCGACCACACCCAGGGTGTTGGTCTTGGTCATCTTGCCCGCGATCACGCCGGCCATGTACGCGCCTTCGTAGGTGCGGCTGTCGTAAGTGCGCAGGTTCTCGGCAGTTTTGTAGCCGGTGGCGTGCTCAAACTTCACGTCTTTGCTGTCGGCGGCCACTTTGAGCATGGGCTCCATGTAACCAAAAGTGGTCCCAAAAATCAGCTTGTTGCCTTGGCCCACCATGTCGCGGATCACGCGCTCGGCGTCAGCGCTTTCTGGCACTTTTTCAACGAAGGTGGTGACGACTTTGTCGCCGAAGGCTTTTTCGACTTCTTTGCGGCCGTTGTCGTGCGCAAAGGTCCAACCGCCGTCGCCCACAGGGCCGACGTAGGCAAACGCGATCTTCAGGGGCTCGGCCTTGGCAGGCGCAGCAGCCGGGGCTTCAGCCTTGGGGGCTTCTTCTTTTTTGCCACAGCCAACCAGTGCGGCGGCGGCCACAGCGGTCAGGGCCACCATCTTGACGATGGAGCGCTTGGAGATGTCTGTCATGTCAGGTCCTTTGGAACAGGGTTACAGGGGTTGAAAAAACACAATTATGAACCGGGATAAAAGGGCTTACCCAGCGAGGCCGGCATGTTCACGCGAATCCAGGTCGGGTTGCGCGAAATCAATGCCAAGACCACGATGGTGGCGATGTAGGGCAGCGCCGTGAGCAACTGGCTGGGCACTTGCACGCCCACGCCCTGCAAATGAAACTGCAGCATGGTCACGCCGCCAAACAGGTAAGCACCCAGCAAGACCCGTGCCGGACGCCAGGTGGCAAAGGTGGTCAGCGCCAGCGCGATCCAGCCCTTGCCCGCCACCATGCCCTCGACCCACAGAGGGGTATAACTCACCGAGATGTAGGCCCCGGCCAGCCCGCACAAAGCGCCACCAAGCACCACGGCCGCCAAACGGATGCGGCGCACCGGGTAGCCCAAAGCGTGGGCCGAAGCAGGCGACTCGCCCACCGCCCGCAGCACCAAACCGGTGCGGGTTTTGTACAAAAACCAGATCAAGACCAAGACCAGCGCCATCGCCCCATACACGAGTGGGTGCTGCTTGAACAAGGCGGGCCCCACCAGGGGGATGTCGGCCAAACCTGGAATGGCGTAGTTGGGGCGCTCGGGCAACTTCTCTTGCACATAGCCAATGCCCACAAAAGCCGAAAAACCCACGCCAAACAGACTCAGCGCCAGCCCAGTGGCGTATTGGTTGGTGCCCAGCCAAATGACCAGCACCCCAAAAATGGCTGCCAGCACCGCACCTGCGCCCATGCCCGCAGCAAAGCCGAGCCAATCGTTGCCGGTGTGCACCACGCAGGCAAAGCCCGCGATGGCCGCGCACAGCATCATGCCCTCGGCCCCCAAGTTGACCACGCCCGCTTTTTCATTGATGAGCAAACCCAAAGCGGCCAGTGCCAACACCGTGCCCGCATTCAGGGTGGCTGCCATCAGCAATGCATAAGACTCCATCACACGCCTCCTTTCTTGACCGCCACCCAGCGCAAACGGTAGGCCACCAGCGTGTCACACGCCAACAAACAAAACAGCAGCAAACCCTGGAACACACCCGTGATCGACTTGGGCAGACCCAAGCGCGACTGCGCGAGTTCGCCCCCGATGTAGAACATGCTCATCAGCACGGCCGACAGCACCATGCCCGCCGGGTGCAAGCGCCCGACAAAGGCCACGATGATGGCGGCAAAACCATAACCCGCTGGCACATAAGGCGTCAGCTGCCCGATGGGCCCCGCCACCTCCAAAGCACCGGCCAAACCCGCTGCCCCACCCGATGTGAGCAACGCCACCCACAGCGCTTTGCGCGAAGAAAAGCCCGCATAACGCGCCGCTGCTGGGGCCAGACCACCCACTTGCTGGGCAAAGCCCGCCCGCGTGCGGAACAAGAACACCCACAGCAAGCCGGCACCGACCAGCGCCAAGAGCAAGCCCACGCTCACGCGCGAACCGGCCATCAAACGCGGAATCTGCGTGACCGCCTCAAAGGTTTTGGACTGCGGAAAATTGAAACCCGCCGGGTCTTTCCAAGGGCCATACACCAGATAGCTCAGCACCATGTCGGCCACATACACCAGCATCAGGCTGACCAAAATTTCACTGGCGTTGAACCGGTCGCGCAGCAACGCCGTGATGCCCGCCCACAACATGCCGCCGAGCACACCCGCCAGCAACACGGCCAACACGATCCAGCGACCCGTGTCTTTGTCGGCCAAGAGCGCCACGCCCCCGGCGCACACTGCGCCAATGACAAACTGCCCCTCGGCCCCGATGTTCCAGACGTTGGACCGGAAACACACCGACAAACCCAAAGCAATGACCAAGAGCGGCGTGGCCTTGACCATCAACTCGCCCAGCGCGTAGCTGGTTTTGATGGGCTCCCAAAAGAACATCTGCAGCCCGCGCACCGGGTCTTTGCCCAGCGCCATGAACAGCGCCACGCCCAGCAGCACAGTGAGCACCAGCGCCAGCAAGGGCGAGGCGTAAGTCCACAGGCGCGAGGCCTGGGGACGGGGTTCAAGCTTGAGCATGTTGCGCCTCCTGTGCCTTGTCGTTCTGGGAGACAGGCCACAAGCCGCTCATCCACTCACCAATGCGCTCCACCGTGGCCTCGGTACGCGCCACAGACGGCGACAAGCGCCCCTTGGCAATCACATGCAATCGGTCAGACAACTCGAACAATTCTTCCAACTCCTCACTCACCACCAGCACCGCACAACCTGCGTCGCGCAGCGCCAAAATCTCGGCGCGAATCTGCGCCGCCGCGCCCACGTCCACGCCCCAAGTGGGTTGCGAGACGATGAGCAACTTCGGGGCCGCGCTGATTTCGCGCCCCACAATGAACTTTTGCAAATTGCCACCCGACAGCGACTGCGCGGCGGCATCCGGCCCAGAGGCCTTGACCTTGAAGCGATCGATGATGCTGCGCGCCTGATCGGCCAGCGCCCCCATGCGCACCCAACCACCCGCGCCCACGGCCTCGCTGCGCGTGAGCAGCAGGTTTTGCGACAAGCTGAGCGAGGGCACAGCGCCCCGACCCAAGCGCTCTTCGGGCACAAAATGCAAGCCCATTTGCCTGCGCGGCACCGGCCCCAAAGCCGACACCGCTTGACCAGACAGGCTCACACTGGCCGCGCCGCACTGCACGCCCGAGCGGGTGTCTTCGCCCGACAAGGCCCACATCAATTCTTTCTGGCCATTGCCCGACACCCCGGCCAGGCCGACTACCTCACCTGCACGCACCTGCAGGCTGATGCCGTCCAGGTCCACGCCAAACGGGTCTTGCCGCGTCAGGCTCAGGCCCTGCACCGACAACACCACCTCGCCCGGCGCACGCGCCACATGCTGCAAAGCCGGTGGCTCGGCACCGATCATCAAGCGGCTGAGTGAGGCGTTGGTTTCTTCGCGCGGGTCGCACACACCCGTGAGCTTGCCACCACGCAGCACGGTGCAGGCACTGCACAGCGCCCGAATTTCGTGCAGCTTGTGCGAGATGTACAAAATGCTCACGCCCTGGCTGACCAGCTTGTGCAAGACCACAAACAATTTCTCGACCGCCTGCGGTGTCAGCACTGAAGTGGGCTCGTCCAAAATCAAGAGCTTGGGCTCGGTCAGCAAGGCGCGGATGATTTCCACCCGCTGCATTTCGCCCACGCTCAGGGTGTGCACCGGGCGCTCGGGCTCCAGGTCCAGGCCGTATTCGCTGGCCTTGGCCACAATGCGCTCGGTCACTTCGGCCAGGCTCAGCGACTTGTCCAGGCCCAGCCACACGTTTTCTGCCACGGTGAGCGTGTCAAACAAGCTGAAGTGCTGGAACACCATGCTGATGCCCAGCTTGCGGGCTTCTTGCGGGTTGCGGATGTTGACCGGCTGGCCGTTGAACACCACCTGGCCTTCGTCGGGTTTGACCGAGCCGTAAATGATTTTCATGAGCGTGGATTTGCCCGCGCCGTTCTCGCCCAGCACGGCATGGGCCTGGCCGGGCATCACGGTCAGCGACACGTCCTGGTTGGCCACCACGCCCGGGTAGCGCTTGGTGATGCCTTGCAAAGACAAAAGGGGTGTGGTCATGTCTGTGGGTGTTCTAGTTGGTTTTATCGTCAGGAGAGTTCAGGCAGCTGTCGGGGGCGACAACTGCAAAGCGCTGATTTTCACCTGTTCTCGCAGCCACCGGGCCGCCTCGGCGTTGTGGCTGCGTTCGTGCCAAAGCTGGTAATAGACCATCTTGGGAAAAGGCACCGGGCACGGCAGCAAGGCCAAGCCCGAAGGCAGGTCGCCCTCGAGAAAGCGCTGGCAGTAGTGTCGCCCTGTGGTCAGCACAAGCAAACTCGATGCCACCATGCGCGGCATCAGGCCAAAGTGGGCGCAGCGTGCGGCAATGTGGCGCGACAGGTTCAGACGGTCCAGGTGTTCGTCGATCACGCCGCGCCAACCCGGATAGGCCGGCATGGGCGCAATGTGCTCGCAGGCCAACCAGTCTTCTTGCGTCCAGCCCCGGCGCACCGCCGGGTGTTTGCTGCTGACGAGACACATGATGTCGTCTTCAAACAACTGGGCGCGGTGCAGCTCCTCGCTGGGCTGAGCCCAGTTGCCAATCACCACGTCGATCAGGCCTTGGCCCAGATCGTGCGCGTATTGCGCCTGCGCCGACAAGGCATGCACCTCGACCCGGCAGCCCGGCGCCAATGACTTGATGCGGGCCATGACCGAGGGCAAAAACAGCGGGTCCAGCGTGTCGCTGGCGGCAATGCGAAATGTCTCTTGCGCGTGGGCCGGATCAAACGCCCGAGCGGGCGAAAACAAATTTTCGGCCGATTGCAAGATCTGTGTGACAGGCCCCAGCATGCGCAAGCCCACATCGGTGGGCACCATGCCGGTGCCCGAACGCACCAAAATCGGGTCGCCCGTCAGCTCGCGCAGGCGCTTGAGCGCCACCGACACAGCCGGCTGCTGCTGGCCCAGGCGCATGGCGGTTTTGGAGACACTGCGTTCGGTGAGCAAGGTGTGAAGGGTGCGAATGAGTTGAAGGTCGATCTTGTCGAAAAGATGCGGCTGCTTCATATCAGATTCCCGATACAGCTTATGGTTTGATGCACGCGCATTTCAGGGTTAACCACGAAACTTTTGAATGCCGTACGTGCTAATGAATCGATCACACCCATGCCTTTGTCTCTGTGTTTTTTTCAGTGTTGGTCTACCCCGTGGTCAACCCGGGACTTCGATGGATTGCAGGCGAATGTAACACCAGCACTTGTCGCGACATGAGCCGAAGAAGTCCCTTACTTTGTCAATTGCGCAGACACCGTCTGCGCAATTGACAAAGCTAAAATTTTTAGCTTAACGACACACGCTGTGACTGCAGGAAATAAGTTCTATTGACTTATGATCAATTTGTTGATCCACAAATTCCACCAGCACAATGCACCATTTGCTGATGTTGCTCCTGCTTAAGGGACTCATTTATGAAAAAAACTTCCGCTCCAACCACCCGTTCGCCGGAAACCGTAGCAATCAAGGATCTTGACTTTGACCCTCAAAACCCTCGTTTTTTTGACATTGCGAGCGGTAGTGGGAGCACCGATGAGCAAGCCACAGCGCGGATGCTCCGAGAAGAAAACATTGAAGAGCTGATGGGCTCCATCGGGCAGCAAGGATATTTCCCGGGTGAGCCTTTGTTAATTACAGCCAATTTGGAGGCACCGGGCCGATTCATCGTGGTGGAAGGCAATCGGCGCTTGGCGGCATTGCGCGTGCTATCTGGATTGGTTTCGAATGACTCACTGCCGCCTAGTCTTCGTGACATCAAGGACAACGCAATCAGCATCCCAAGCGAAGTACCTTGTTTTGTATTTTCTGCCCGCAAGGATGTTCTCAAATACCTAGGGTTCCGTCATATCTCTGGCCCACGTCGTTGGGGTCCACTGGCCAAAGCACGGTATTTAGCCGATTTGATTCGAAATTTTTACGATGATCTGGATTTGCAAGAGCAATTGCGTGCGGTTGCAAGAGATATTGGCAGTCGTCGTGATTACGTGGCGCAGTTGCTAACAGCATTGAATTTATACGACCGCGCAAGAGATACCGATTTTTACGGTCTTCAAAAAATTGGTGAAGAAGACATTAGTTTTTCACTATTGAGTACGGCCTTGTCCTACGCCGACATTGTGAAATTTCTTGAGCTGCCTGGACGTGATGCTGTCACAGTGAAGTCCGTTAATGATGGTCACGCCAAAGAATTATTGGCTTGGATGTTTGTTCAAGACCAAAGCGGCGAAACGGTGTTGGGTGAATCGCGTCGCCTAAAACAACTGGCTGCCGTTGTTGCATCTGAGAGGGCTGTCCTAGAACTTCGCAAATCCAATAACTTGGAACAAGCCTATGTTTTCACGAGTGGTCCTGGTGAAGCTTTTGAACAACGCTTATCAGCAGCAGAGCGGGCTATTGCCGACTGTATTGGCTTATTAGGATCATCATTGGTTCCTGACACAGGACATTTAAAGCAAGTCGAACGAATCATCGATAACGCAGAAAATCTTCAGCTTCTTATTCAAAAAGAAATTAAGAAAACAGCCAGACAAGCGGAAGGTTATTGAAATGCCCGCTCTCTTCAAAAATTTGGATCGTGTTCCGAGTTGGGGATATGACTTTTTATGGGCGGATTACGTTGAGCTGCTTTGCCTGTGCAGTCAAAATGGTTGCGTGTCCAGTGCCAATATTCAAACTTACACTCAAGAGGCATTTGACACCCAAGCCGATTTTCAATCAGATGATGAAGACATGGAGGGGGTGAAAGCCGACCCTGAGGTGCTGGATGACCAAATAGCGAAGCATTGGGATGATATTTATCGACGCTTGCAAGCTCGCACCCAATCATGGGCAAGTTGGCCATTTCATCTCGAAGGCGCAGTGCTCACCAGTAAATTCGATGAGACCAATCCAGAACATCGTTTATACGTCGCCCTGCTCATTGCATCATCTTTGCGTTTGTGTGAAAAAACGCGAAGTGGCGAAATCACCAGTGCATTTGAGGAAATATCGTTTCACTGGTTACAACGCTCCTTAAGTTCGCATTGGGAAGTCAGACCATTTGGGGCACATCAAAGATTGCCAGGGTCATACAAAGGGACACTTAAAGCGAAATTGGAAGCCCTTTCAAACGATATACAAGCAACCTTAATACCCAATGCCGACGATGACGACACAAGGAACACTGGAGATGGTGGCATTGACTTGGTGGCCTGGATGAAAATGGGTGATCAACGAGGCAACTTGCCAGTCATATTTGGACAATGTGCTTGTTCGCCAAAGGACTGGGAATATAAACAACTCAGCGTAACACAGGCTTCGGTGGGGGCTCGGATTCATGTTCAGCATCCAGCTGCAGCCTACTGTTTTGTACCGCACGACTTACACCGCAACGATACAGCTTGGCAACGTGCTTCACACGTCTTACGAACAGTGGTGATCGACCGTGCCCGAATCCTGCATTTATTCCGTGAAACTCAATCTTGGAACGGAATTCCCGACTGGCCTTTTGTGCAGGAACCTACCAAAATACAAATGGCTTTGGCAACGTGAAAGGTCAGTCCCATACATCAGGTAGGGCTTTGGCAACGGCTTCAAACAAAGGTGGTGGTACAGCATTTCCCACCACTTTGTAGCGCATGTCCAAACTGCCCGCCGGGGTGTCTGGGAAAATCATACCTGGCACAAACCCTTGCAATCTCGCAGCTTCTTTGTAGCTGAAGCGGCGTTTCCGAGCATCGTCATGCTCAAACTCCCAAACATTATGCTCACGCTTGATGAGCTTTGGGCTCATCGGGTGCAGCGGCATATGCCTTGGATTTGCTACAATAGTTTTGCTAACCTCATGCCAGTCGCGACGGCGATCCCGGCTGAGGTAGTACCAGTGAAATTCACGGTCATAAAACTCGCCCTCTGGCCATTCTTCCATTCCATGTAAAGCTTGGGCAATAGTGGTCCGTGCATCTGGTGCGTGAGTAGGCGCTGGGAATTGGTATTCAATGCCAAGGTCAGAACGGGTGCCTACGATAAAAATACGTTTCCGCTCTTGAGCTACCCCATAATCAGCAGCGTTAAGCACTTGGTATTTGACCGAATAACCTGCCTCGCTAAAAACTTTAATTTGGTCAGTCAGCAAATGGCTGAAATTTTTTCGAACCATACCCGAGACGTTCTCAACAATAAATGCTTTTGGCTTAATTTGAGTCAGTGCTCGCGCGAACTCCAAATACAAGGTATTGATTTTCCGACCTGGGTCTCTGACACCCCCTTGGCTGAAGCCTTGGCAAGGGTAGCAGCCAACAAGCAGTTGAGCTCCTGGAAAACTCTCGATTTGAGCAACATCACCCAACACATAGTCAGTTTCTGGGTGGTTGGAGAGATAGACATCTCTCGCATATGCCAACACATCGTTAGCCATAACCACATCAAAGCCAGCAGCGGTTACACCCGCGTCAGAACCACCACAACCAGAAAAAAGTGACACCGCTTTAGGCATTGAGCCGATCCCATGTTCAGTGTTTATTGCAGCTAGTGATGGATTTTTTTTCATGACAAGGGGCGATTCTAGGGTGTTTCCCCATCAAAACACGCGTTCCCTCACACGTACCGAACCCCAAGTTCCGCACTCCATAGCTGAGATCATGATTGACTTGCTTCGGCTGTATGGCAAGAACGTACCCAACCCATACCCAAAACCCCATAGCTTGTATCACGATTTGGGCATAGCACCCCAAAGGGTTTGGTCTAGCATGCAGCACTCCTTGGACGATGCCCATGAACCGAACTCTTCACCCAGTTACTGAAACGCCCCTGCGCTTTTGGCACCGCGATGCTGTGGTTGCGCGCCATCACATCCCCCCCGACCGCACCCTGCTGGATCTGCTGCGCGAAGACCTGCGCCTGACGGCCACCAAAGAGGGCTGCGCTGCGGGCGACTGCGGGGCTTGCACCGTGGTGGTTGCAGAAGCCGTGAACGGGCGCTTGCAGTACCGCACCGTCAACAGCTGCATCAAGCCCGCGCACGCGATGGACGGCCTGGCGCTTTGGACTGCCGCCGATCTGGCGCAAGCAGACGGCACGCTGCACCCGGTGCAGCAAGCCATGGTCGCGTGCCATGGCTCGCAGTGCGGCTTTTGCACGCCGGGTTTTGTGATGAGCCTGTTTGCGCTGTACCAGCGCACGGTGGCCCAAGGCCAAGCCGTGGACAGGCACCGCGCCCATGAGGCCTTGTCGGGCAATCTGTGCCGCTGCACCGGCTACCGGCCCATCGTGCAGGCGGCGTGCAGCTTGCAAGCCGATGCCGCGCAGGCCGTGGATGAGACGCCCATCGTGGCGGCGCTGCACCAGCTAGCGGCCTACCCCCAAACCACTGGCGATTACCTGCGCCCCAGCACCTTGCACGCTTTGCTGCAAGCCCGCGCCCAGCACCCTCAAGCGCAATTGATCGCCGGAGCCACCGACGCCGGGTTGTGGATCACCCAGGGCCTGCGCCGCATGCCGCAGATCATTGACCTGACCCGCGTGGCCGAGCTGCGACGGGTGGAGCGTTACCCACAGCACATCGCCATTGGCGCAGCCGTGAATTTGCAAGACGCGTTTGAGGCGCTGGCCGCCGACCGTCCCGTGATAGCGCCCTTTGGTGAACGCTTTGCGGGCTGGCCGGTGCGCCAGTCGGGCACGCTGGGCGGCAACGTGGCCAACGGCTCGCCGATCGGCGACAGCATGCCGCTCTTGATCGCGCTGGGCGCGCAGTTGGTGCTGATGGCTTCGAGAAAAGGGCGAGTTGTGCACCGCCATGTGCCACTGGACCAGTTCTACACCGGCTACCGCCAAAGCCTGCTGGCCCCGGACGAGGTGCTGGCCTGGGTGGCGGTCCCCCGCCCTGCCCCCGGCGAATGGCTGGGCGCTTACAAGGTGTCCAAACGGCAAGAAGACGACATCTCGGCCGTGTGCTTGGCGGTGCAGCTGCATGTGCAAGATGGGCACATCACCGCAGCACGCATCGGCGCAGGCGGTGTGGCCGCCACGCCCGCACGGGCGGTGCAGACCGAGGCCGCGCTGATCGGCCAGCCTTGGAACGAAGCCACTCTGGCAGCGGCACAACAAGCCATCGCACAAGAGTTTTCACCGCTCAGCGATTTGCGCGCCAGCGCCGATTACCGCAGAACCATCTTGGGCCAACTGCTGCGCCGCGCCTGGCTGGAGAGCACAGGGTACAAGACCATTCGACTGGAGGCACTCGCATGAACACGCCATCCAACACCCAAAGCAGCACCCACCGCTTCCACGAAAGCGCCACCGCACAAGTGCAAGGCCGCGCCAGCTACATCGACGACCTGCCCTTGGTAGAAGGCACGCTGCACGCCGCGCCGCTGATGAGCCCCTTGGCCAATGCCCAACTGATCGCCATGGACTTGCAGCCGGTGCTGGCCGCGCCCGGTGTGGCAGGGGTGGTCACCACGCAAGACATTCCCGGTGACCCACTGCTGGCGACCTTTGTGCACGACGAAACCATTTTTGCCGGGCCGCAGCTCATGCATGTGGGCCAGGTGATGGGCTTGGTGGTGGGGCACAGCCACACGCAAGCACGGCAAGCCGCCCGCCAGATGCGGCTGCAAACCACACAAGAACCACCGCTGCTGCATGCCCGCGAGGCCCTGCAAGCGGGCAGCTTTGTGTTGCCCCAAGTCACGGTGCAGCGCGGCGATGCGGCGCAGGGGCTGGACCAAGCCCCGCACCGCCTGCAAGGTTCGCTGGAGATCGGCGGACAAGAACACTTTTATTTGGAAAGCCAGATCGCCTATGCAATTCCGCAAGACAACGGTCAATGGCTGATCCACAGCGGCACGCAGCACCCCGGCGAGGTGCAGCACTGGGTGGCGCATGCGCTGCACATCCCGCTGTCGCAGGTGCGGGTGGTGTGCCGGCGCATGGGCGGCGGCTTTGGCGGCAAAGAAACGCAGGCCGGGCATTTGGCTGTGTGGGCGGCGCTAGCCGCGCACAAGTTCGGTCGACCGGTCAAGATGCGGCTGGACCGAGGCGACGACATCCTGATCACCGGCAAACGTCACCCCTTCAGCCACGACTGGCAAGTGGGCTTTGATGCAGATGGCCGCGTGCTGGGGCTCGATTCGGTGCAACTGGTCCATTGCGGTCACAGCGCCGACCTGAGCGGCCCGGTGGCCGACCGGGCGATTTTCCACACCGACAACGCTTACTTCTTGAGCGACCTGCACATCACCTCGCACCGCTGCAAAACCCACACCCAAAGCCACACCGCGTTTCGCGGTTTTGGCGGGCCGCAGGGCGTGCTGTTGATCGAAACCGTCATGGGTGACATCGCCAGGCACTTGGGGCTGGACGCGCTCGATGTGCGCTTGGCCAACCTGTACGGTATGGGCGAACGAGACACCACGCCCTACGGCATGAAGGTCGAAGACAACATCCTGCACCCGCTGATGACACAACTGGCCGAGCGCTGCAACTACCGTGCGCGGCGGCAAAGCATCACCGACTGGAACGCCCAGCACAGAGTGATCAAAAAAGGCCTGGCGCTGTCGCCAGTCAAGTTCGGCATCAGCTTCACCGCCACGCAGTTCAACCAGGCCGGGGCGGTGGTTTCGGTCTACACCGACGGCAGCGTTCGCGTGAACCACGGCGGCACCGAAATGGGACAAGGCCTGCACACCAAGGTGTGTGGCTTGGTGGCCCGTGTGTTGGGCTTGCCCGCAGCTCAAGTGCAAGCCAGCGCCAGCGACACCGACCAAGTGGCCAACGCCAGCGCCACGGCGGCGTCCAGCGGCACCGACCTCAATGGCCGCGCCGCCGAAAATGCTGCGCTGCAGGTGCGCCACAACATCGCTGCCTGTATCGCCAAAGCCGATGCTTGCTCGGCAGACGAGGTGCGTTTTGAAAACGGCCAAGTCATCACACCCCTGCGCCAGCGCAGCTTCACCGAGGCCGTGCAACACGCCTATGGCCAGCGCGTGCAGCTGTGGAGCGACGGCTTTTACGCCACGCCCAAAATCCACTACGACCGCAGCACCCTGACCGGCAGGCCGTTCTATTACTTTGCCTATGGGGCAGCGTGCAGCGAAGTGGCCATCGACACGCTGACGGGCGAATACCGCGTGCTGCGCACCGACATCCTGCACGACGTGGGCCATTCGCTGCACCCGGAAATCGACATCGGCCAGATCGAAGGCGGCTTCGCCCAAGGCCTGGGCTGGCTCACCACCGAAGAGCTGGTCTGGAACGCCCAAGGCGAGCTGCTCACCAAGGGCGCCAGCACCTACAAAATCCCCACCGCCGCCGACATGCCCGCGCAACTCAACATCGACCTGTGGCACGAAGCCAACCGTGAAGACAACGTGGGCGGCAGCAAGGCCGTGGGCGAGCCGCCCTTCATGCTCGCCATCAGCGTTTTCGAAGCGCTGCGCGACGCGATCGGTGCCACCCGCCCTGGCCACGCCCCCATCCGCCTCGACACCCCCGCCACCCCCGAGCGCGTGCTGGGCGCTATCCTTGCCCCATGACAACGCTTTTGAACGAGGGGTCAGATCCCAATGATGCAGGAGACATTACCCCTTAGGTCGGCACCTTCAGGTCCGACGTTCGTGGGCTTGGCACCGGTCCATGTCGGGGCTAAAGCCACCGACCTACAAGAGACCGTCCTCGCAGGTCGGAGCTTCAGCTCCGACATTTGTGGCCTGAGCGCAGCTCCCTGTCGAGGCCGTGGCTTCGATCTTCAACAACTTTGACCGTTTGATTCCAGCTTATTAAACCCATGACCTCTCCTTCCTTTTTCCAAGGCTGGCGAGCTGGCCTGCTGTGGTTTCCCGACCCGACACAGCCGCAAGCCCAGCACGAAACCGACGGCCTGCTGGTCACCGCCCGCGAGGCCGGTGGCATCGTGCGCATCCAGGCCATGGGCCCCTACCGCGATCTCGCCCCGCAATTCCCCGACCTGCCTGTGACCCAATGGTCCGGTCTGTGCATCGCGCCGGGCTTTGTCGATTTGCACATCCATTACCCGCAAACCGATGTGATCGGCTCGCCCGCCGACGGGCTGCTGCCTTGGCTGGAGCACTACACCTTCCCGCACGAAAAGCATTTTTCAGAGCCCGCCTACGCCCATGAAGTGACCGCGTTTTTCATGGACGAGCTGATGCGCCACGGTGTGACCACCGCGCTGTGTTTTGCCACCGCCCACCCCGAGTCGGTGGATGTGTTCATGGCCGAGGCGCAAAAGCGCCACCTGCGCATGATCACCGGCAAGGTGCTTCAAGACCGCCACAGCCCCGACGGCCTGCGCGACACCGACACCGACTTGAGCCTGCGCCAAACGGAAGACCTGATTCGCCGCTGGCACGGCGTGGACCGCCTGGGCTACGCCATCACACCGCGCTTTGCCCCCACCAGCACACAGGCTCAACTGCACGGCGCGGGCGAGATCGCGCAGCAGTTCCCCGATGTGTGGATTCAGTCGCATGTGGCCGAAAACCTGGATGAAATCCGCTGGGTGCACGAACTCTTTCCCGAAGCCCGCAGTTATCTGGATGTGTACGACCGCGCAGGCCTTTTGCGCCAGCGCTCGGTGTACGCACATTGCATTTACCTCGACGATGCCGACCGCAGACGCATGGCCGAGGTGGGCGCAACAGCCGCCGTCAGCCCCACCAGCAACCTTTTTTTGGGCAGCGGCTTCTTCGACTACACCGCCTCGAACGCAGCCGGTCTGCGTTACGGCCTGGCCAGCGACGTGGGCGGAGGCACCAGCTTCAGCCCCTTTCACACCATGCACGCGGCCTACACCGTGGCCCGGCAAAGGGTGGGCCGTCCGGGCATCAGCCTGGCACCCGAACACCTGTGGTGGCAACACACGGCAGGTGCCGCCGCCGCGCTGGACCTGGGCGGCAAAGTGGGCAACTTGCTGCCCGGCTGCGAAGCCGACTTTGTGGTGCTCAACCCCCAAGCCACGCCCCTGCTGGCCCGGCGCACCGCGCAAACCGAGACGCTGGCCGAGTGGCTGTTTGCCATGATCGTGCTGGGCGACGAGCGCTTGATTGCGCACACGGTGGTGCAGGGGCAGCCCGTGAACATCGGGTAGGTCGGTGGCTTCAGCCCCGACATGAGTCTTCGCCGACACACGCCATGTCGGAGCTGAAGCTACCGACCTACAGGGAACCATGCATTTTCAGGTCGGCGGCAATAGCGCCGACATGGGCCTGCGCCGAAGCAGACAAGCGTCGAACCTGACGGTGCAGACCTACGGGGACATGTATTTGTAGGTCGGTGGCTTCAGCCCCGACAGAGGACCTGCGCCGAAGCGCGCAACGTCGGAGCTGAAGCCACCGACCTACAGGGAGCCACCGACTTGCAAAAAACCATGCAAGAGCTGATCGACAATACGGCATGACCGAAAACAACGATCACCCCATCATCGACCCCTACGCATCCCAGCGCGCCTCCGTGCGCCGGGGGATTGCGCAATTTCAGGAGCGCCTGCAGGCCGCAGGCCACGACTTCCGGGAGCCGCCCCCCGAGCCCACCTCGTGCTGCGGGCGGGGCTGCAACGGTTGTGTGTGGGAAAGTTACGACGCCGCGTTGATGTTCTGGTACGAGGATGCAGGGGCCTTGCTGGCTTGACGGTCGGCAGGTGCTCTGGCCACAGCAGACGCGCACTTCGAACGTCAAGGGCTTCGCCCTCAGGCCGTCAATTGGTATGCATTCCCGCTGAACGCACTTTGTTCACCGTTGACCACAGGTCTTGCAAAACGGCCTCCAGTTCCGACCCAGCCACAGGCTGCTCAGACAGCGCCTGCAAGATGGGCTTGCCTTCGTCGTCGGTCACGCGCGAATGCACACGCCACAGCGCTGCACGCGCAGCCAAGCCACGCAAACGCCCGAAGGTGCCACTTGATGCGTTCACTTTGTGGGCATGACGGTGCCCAGCCAGGTGTTGGGCATGATGAGCTGGGGAGACCAGGCCACCGCTTGCAAAAAACCATGCAAACGCGGGTAATCGCTGCAAATTTTGCGCAGCTACTTTTCTTGTTGGCTGCCAAAAGTGGGCGACACATCCATCATGCCCATGGAAGGAGAGGACGTCTTTTTCGCAGCCTTTTTGGCGGGGGGCAGGTTAGGACGCCTGGGCAGGCTTGGGGTCTGGCAACTGCAGACCTTGCGCCCAAGCCAGTGCCCCAGTACTCACCCACAAGTGACGGGATTCGATTCGAAAATGCCAAGCCGCTTCCTCGCTGCCCAGCAAATACCCCCGCTCGTCCGTAGACGGCGGGGCATCCATGACCTTGGGCAGCAAGGCCTTGAAGTAAAGGGGGTGCGCCTGGTGGGCTTCGCGCAAAACGACCTCGGCTTCAGGCTTGCGGTCCAGGTTGAACAAAGCCAAGGCACGGCGATGTTCAGCAGGCGGCATGTCCTGCGGGTAACTCGCCATCAAGTTCAAGGCGTGCTGGTAGTCGCCCCTCTCCATGTACAAAGTTGCCAGCGTGGTGCGCCAGCCATGGTTGTCGTTGGGGTTCAGAGCCAGACCCAAAGTCAGGTATTGAAGGGCCGATTCTTCGTCAATCTGCATCTGCGCCAGCTCCACGGCGATGGCCAAGCAGCGCAATAAGGGGCGATGCGCCTGGACTGTCCAGTGCAGCTGCGCATCCCCCGCCAGACTTTGCAGCACAGCCACAGCGTGATCAGCCAAACGTTGTGCAGCGTCCAGCACGGGGGCTGGCGATTCGTCGTCGCACAGCGCATAGGCCGTCATCAACACATCGTCCAGCACCTCTGCACTGAACCAGGCTTGTGGGTGCTTTTGCAAAAATTCCTGGGCTTCTGGCAAGGCTTCGATCAAGTTGTCAACATCGCCGTTGAACCAGGTCATTTCCGGCTTGACCACCGCGAATGTTCGTTGCCAGCGCCGGTTCAGGTCGGCCATTTTTTTGACGGGCTCCACCCAAGCGACATTCACACGCGCGTCGCCCTCTCCTTGCGGTGAGCGTTTGACTGTGTACAGGCTGTGCAAGGTTTGGACATCCAGCGGCTCGGGCACCGCGTTCGCCAAATCGATCAGCGACTCCTCAAAGGGGTCGTCAACCTCATCAAAAGCCGCATCGCGCAAGAAACCCATGCCTTCCTCGGCCATGCCTACCAGCACCTCGGCCAAATCATCCATGCCCACCTTGCGCGCACGGGCAGCGAGCAAGGGGGCTCGCAAACGGGCCTCTTCTTGCCGCCCCTGAGTCATCAGCAAACTCAACTCCAGGTGCCACAGCTGCGGGTCATTGGGGTTGAAGCGGCTGGTCTCCTGAAACAGCTGCCAAGCCTTGTCCATCTCACCTTGATTGGCCAGGATGCTC
This sequence comes from Limnohabitans sp. WS1, assembly GCF_003063265.1. Lineage (GTDB taxonomy): Bacteria > Pseudomonadota > Gammaproteobacteria > Burkholderiales > Burkholderiaceae_C > Limnohabitans_A. The sequence continues at coordinate 95,184 of NZ_NERU01000006.1, read as the reverse complement.
ACCAGACGAGTACGAGCCGCAGTGGCCAGCGCCTTGTTGGGGTGCTGCGCCATGCGGTCGATCAAGTCCCGCCGCTCAAGCTCTTGACCGTGCTGCTGCAAGGCATCCACAAAGGCGTCAAAGGCCATTTCGTGGCGCTCGTTCAGCGATTTCAGGTCGGCAAACCATGGGCTCAAAATACGGAGTGTGCGGTCTTGCTCGCCTGCATCGTTCCAAGCCATGGCGGCATGCCCCAAGGCCACGGCAGGCACCTCTTTGAGCTTGTCCCCCGTCAACCATTGGGGGTCCGCATATTCCAGCGCCAGCATTTGCAAGGACTCGGGTTCCAGGGGAAAAGGCATGTGCTCAAACTCGGCGCAGCATTGCTTGAATTTGAGCCCTGAGCCGCAATGGCAAGGGGCATTGCGATCGCTTTTGGGCAAACCACGCGCACGCCAGCGGAGAGGTGGATACGGCAGCTGGCCCCACAGTTGGCGGGCCACATGTCGCAAGCTGCGCGCCACATCCGAGGCAGCGACAGGCGGCATCGCGTTCATGGCTTGTGCGTCTGTCATTTGAGCCTGAACAAACCAGTCGCAAAAATCATTCAGGGATTCGCCCTCCATCAAGCGAGCGATGGCAATGTGGATGTTGTCTTGAATCATGGTCGGAGGACTCCGTGGTGGTTCTGCGCATTTCACGCCAAAAAAAACAGTTTATCTGCCTAGGACAGCCGTTTCGGTTCTGAAAATTGGGATCGGAATTCGGTAGGGCGTCATGACCTGTTTTTCATACAGCCAGCTGTTTCATGAAAACAGCCTTCACTTCAGCTCCATGCAAGGCAATTGCATAAACTGACCCATCCAACCCCAAGGAGACTCTGCATGAAGATCGAAACCCTGGCCGTACACGCCGGCCAAATGCCCGACCCGACCACCAAAGCCGTGGCCACGCCCATCTACCAAACGGTGGCCTATGCGTTTGACAGCGCTCAACATGGCGCTGACCTGTTTGACCTGAAAGTGCCCGGAAACATCTACACCCGCATCATGAACCCGACACAAGACGTGTTGGAAAAGCGGGTCGCCGCCCTCGAAGGCGGCATCGCCGCGCTGGCCGTGGCCTCGGGCATGGCCGCAATCACCTACGCCATCCAGACCGTGGCCGAAAGCGGCGACAACATCGTCTCGGCCAGCACCTTGTATGGCGGAACCTACAACCTGTTTGCCCACACCTTGCCGCAAATGGGCATCACGGTGCGCTTTGCCGATCCGCGCCAGCCCGAGAGCTTTGCCGCCCTGATCGATGAGCGCACCAAGGCCGTCTTTTGCGAATCGGTGGGCAACCCGCTGGGCAACGTGACCGATTTCGCCAAACTCGCCGACATCGCCCACGCCCATGGCGTGCCGCTGATCGTGGACAACACGGTGCCCAGCCCCTACCTGTGCCGCCCGATCGAGCACGGGGCCGACATCGTGGTGCATTCGCTCACCAAATACCTGGGTGGCCACGGCAACAGCGTCGGCGGTGCGATTGTCGATTCGGGCAAATTCCCTTGGGCTGAACACAAAGTCCGCTTCAAACGGCTGAACGAACCCGATGTGTCTTACCACGGTGTGGTCTATACCGAAGCACTGGGCCCGGCGGCGTTCATTGGCCGTGCCCGCGTGGTGCCACTGCGCAACATGGGCGCAGCCATTTCGCCCATGAATGCTTTTTTGATTTTGCAAGGCATCGAAACCCTGGCGCTGCGCATGGACCGCATCTGCGACAACGCGCTCTCAGTGGCCACTCACCTGCAAAAACACCCCAAAGTGGCTTGGGTCAACTATGCCGGTCTGCCCGATCACCCTGAGCATGCGCTGGTGCAAAAGTACATGAACGGCAAAGCCTCGGGCATCGTCTCCTTTGGCCTGAAGAGCCAAGACGCCGATCCTCGCGCCGCAGGCGCACGCTTCTTGGACGCGCTGCAATTGTTCACCCGCTTGGTCAACATTGGCGACGCCCGTTCGCTGGCCACACACCCTGCGTCGACCACACACCGCCAACTGGACGCGGCGGAACTGGCCAAGGCGGGCGTGAGCGAAGACATGGTGCGTTTGTCGGTGGGCATCGAGCACATCGACGACCTGATGGCCGATCTGGAGCAAGCGCTGGCCGCCTGCTGAAGCCTGGCGACTGTCGACTGTAGGCAAAAACCTGGGCGATCAGTGTGGGCGTGATGCCCAGTCGATGGGGAGTGGTCTGCGGGGCTTGATCGCGACGAGGGCGTCGCTCCTACAAGGGAATGCCCGTACAAGGGAATGCGTGTGTTTGTGGGCACTCTTTTGCTTGTGGGAGCCCCGCCCTCGGGGCGATTCTTCGTGGTCTGCGGGGCTTTTCGCGACGAGGGCGTCGCTCCTACAAGGGGATGCCTGTGTTTGTGGGCATTCTTTTGCTTGTGGGAGCCCAGCCCTCGGGGCGATTCTTGGTGGTCGGCGGGGCTTTTCGCGACGAGGGCGTCGCTCCTACAAAAAATTCGGAAAGCCGGTTCGATGGGCGGCAAGCACCTTGAAACCAAGCTTTTGCTCACAACTCAGGCCTTGGACATGGCGGTTTGAATGTCCTGCTCGCTTGTAGGCCGCACCAGCCGCCCTACTTCCTGCCCATCGCGCAACAGCACCAGCGTGGGCCAGAGCTTGACCCGGTAGTGGCGGCCCAGCGCACGGCCCGGTCCGTCTTCGATTTTGAGGTGCTGCCACGGCGTTGGGCTAGCCAGGGCCTGTGCCATCAAGGGCTGGGCGGCGCGGCAGTGGCCACACCATTCGGTGCCAAATTCCAGCAGAGTCAAGCCGGGCAGTGCCTGCACCTCGGCCAGGTTGGGCGCTTCAATGGCGCTCAGGTAGGGTTTGAAACTGCTCATGAATTCACCTCGGGGGTACTGAACAAACGAGACACCGTGCTGCGCAGCCATTGCAGGCAGGGGTCTTTGTCAAAGCGGGCGCTCCAGTGCATGGACACCGTGAAGTCGCGCAGGGGCAAATCGGGCTCGATCAGGGCCAGTGCCCCGGTCTCGGCAAAGCCTTGCGCAAAATTGCGAGGCATCAAGACCGCCAGATCGCTGCTGCGCACAATGCCGGGCAGCGACAAAAAGTGGCTCACCGTCAGGCGCAGGCGGTGCTGCCAATGCATCAACTCCAAAATGCGCAGCGTGTCCGAATGGGTGCGCACGGCAGCAAACTCCAGCTCGGCCAACAGCGCTGGGGCCAAAGAACCAGGGGAGGCTGAAGAGTCCGCACAGACCAAGGGCTCCGACATCGAAGCATTCATGCGCCCCCAGCGCAGGGCCACAGGGTGCTCTTTGCGCATGAGCAGCACATAACGGTCGCTCAGCAATGGCTGCTGCAAGGTCTGCACCACCTCGGGCAAAAAACCGATGGCCAAGTCCAGCTGCCCGTTGTCCAAGGCTGCGCCGATCTGAGCGTGTGGCAGCGGCAAAGCCTCCAGGCGCATGCCCGGTGCCAAGCCTTGCAAGGCCAGCACCAGTTCTGGCAAAAAACGCGCCTCACCAATGTCGCTCAGGTGCAGCCGAAGCACCCGGGTCGAGCGTTGAGGGTCAAACATTTGAGAAGCGTTGAGCGCCTGCTCAATCGTGGCGAGTGCACTTTGCACCCCCTGCGCCAGCCGGTCGGCACGGGGTGTGGGCCGCACACCCGAGCCACTGCGCTCAAACAGGGCGTCCCCCAACACCGCCCGCAAACGCGCCAGCCCTTGACTGGCCGCAGGCTGCGACATGCCCAACTGTTGGGCAGCCAGGCTCACGCTGCGCGTGCGCCAGACCGCATCGAACAAGCGCAAGAGGTTCAGGTCCAAATCTTTGATATTCATGGAATGCATACCGCCTAGACCTGATATTTTGCACGGATACAAGCCCTGTTGGGCGTTGAGCGCTTTGGCAGGGTGGCCCATACAGCCTCAGAGAGCGTCTGTCGCGCGGGTAACGCGGGCGCACCCCAATGGACCACATACTGATTGGCCATTCCCTTGGAGTCACTCGATGAGCTTTTTGAAAACCGACAAAATGGCCGCCCGCAAAGACAAGCATGTGGGCTGGATCACCTTCAACAACCCCGCCCGACACAACGCCGTGTCACTGGAGATGTGGCAGGGACTGGCAGACATTGCCCACGAATTTGCCCGTGATGACGACATCCGCGTGGTGGTGGTGCACGGGGCTGGCGAAAAAGCATTTGTCTCGGGTGCTGACATTTCAGAATTTGCCGAACAACGTGACTCGGCCGAGGCCACCCAGCGCTACGACGCGGTGGCTCAAGAAGGCATGCAGGCCCTGAAAAACCTCAACAAACCCACCTTGGCCATGATCCAGGGCTATTGCATTGGTGGTGGTGTGGGTGTGGCGCTGAACTGCGACATCCGGATTGCCGCGGACCATTCGCGTTTTGCCGTCCCTGCCGCCAAACTGGGGCTGGGCTACGAATTCGACGGTGTGCGCAAACTGGTGGACGTGGTGGGGCCGTCCTTTGCGCAAGAAATCTTTTTTACTGCGCGGCAGTTCAGTGCACCCGAGGCCCTGGCCATGGGCCTGATCAACCGCATGGTGCCCCAGGAAGATCTGCTGGCTTATGTGACCCAATATGCCGACACCATCGCAGCCAACGCGCCGATGACCGTGGCATCGATCAAAACCATTGTGGGTGAAATCGTCAAAGACCCGTCTTTGCGCAATGTGGCCCTGTGCGACCAATTGGTGGCGCAGTGCTTCAACAGCGTCGACTTCACCGAAGGTCGCACCGCCTTCATGGAAAAACGCAAACCGGTGTTCACCGGCCGCTGAAACGTCCACGCTGATCCAAGAAAGTCCTCACCATGAAACTCCCTTTGACTGGCCTGCGTGTCCTGGATTTGACCAACGTCTTGGCTGGCCCTTACTGCAGCATGGTCCTGGCGGACATGGGGGCCGAGGTCATCAAACTCGAAAACGCCGACAAAGGCGATACATCGCGTCAGTTTGAGCCCAAAGTCAATGGCGAGTCCTATTGTTTTGCGGTGCTCAACCGCAACAAACAAAGCATCGCCCTGAACCTGAAAGACCCAGCGGGTCTGAAGATCGCCCAACAGCTGGCTGCCCAGGCAGACATCGTGATGGAAAACTTCCGCCCCGGTGTGGTCAAGCGCATGGGGCTGGACTACGAGCGCATTCGCGCACACAACCCCGGCGTGATTTACGCCTCCATGTCGGGCTTTGGCCAGACCGGTCCCTATGGCCAAAAAGGCGGATTTGACATCATTGCCCAAGGCATGTCCGGCATCATGATGATGACCGGTGAGCCGGGTGGGCGTCCGGCCAAAGTGGGCATTGCCATGAACGACATTGCCAGTGGTGTCACGGCCCTGTCGGGCATTTTGGGGGCCCTGATTGGCAAGCTGCGTTTTGGCGAAGGTCAGTACATCGAGACTTCGCTGCTGGAAGCAGGGCTGGCCTGGACCCCTTGGGAATTCGGGGCTTACTTTGGCTCAGGTGAAATCCCCACCGCCACTGGCACCCGCCACAGGCGTTCGGCCCCCTACCAGGCCTACCGCACATGCGATGGTTATGTCACGGTGGGTGCGGGCACCCAAAAAATGTGGGTCAACTTTTGTGAAAAAGTCATCGGCCAACCCGACTGGCTTGAGCGTCCCGAATACCTGACCCAGGCGCTGCGCGTCAAAAACGTGGACGCGCTCGAACGCGACATTGAATCGGTGACAACACAAGCCACGACGGCGCACTGGGTGGCCCTGCTGGATGCGGTGGGCATACCGGGCGGGCCTGTTTTTGGCTACGAGCAAGCCCTGCACGACCCGCATGTGCTGGCCCGGCAAATGGTGCACGACCTGGATCACCCCATCATTGGCCCCATGAAGACCTTGGGTTTGCCCATCAAATCAAGTGGGGCCTTGGGCAGCATTCGGCAGCCGGCCCCCTGGCTGGGTCAGCACTCCAGGTCGGTGCTCAGCCAACTGGGTTATTCGGCCCAAGACATGGAAGCCCTGTTCGCCCAGGGCACCGTGTTTGACCAGCACCCGGACAAGGCCCGCCCCGCAGCATAAGGGCCGGCCCCGGGCCCCACTTCAGGGCCTGCGGCGCTCAACTGTCCATGGTGATCTTGGCGCGGCGGATTACATCGCCCCACTTCAGGTTGTCCAGGCGCATTTGCTCGCTGATCTGGGCCAGTGGCATGCGGCCCACTTCTTCCACCCCCGTCTTGCGCAAAGCCTGCAGCACCTCGGGGTCATCCATGGTGGCGCGAAACGCTGAACGCAAGCGCTCCAGCGCCTCGGCAGGCACCCCCGCGTTGGTCACAAAACAGTTCCAGGGTTTTTCATCAAAGCCCTCAAACCCTTGCTCGGCAATGGTGGGGACATCGGGCATGGTGCTTGAACGCTTGCCAGATGACACGGCCAAAGGACGCATGCGGCCTGTTTGGATGTGCGGCATGGCCGGCCCCAGGGTGGAGACGGCCAAATCCACCTGACCGCCCAACAAATCGGCGATGTACTGGGCCGCCCCCTTGTAGGGCACATGGTTCATGGAGATGCCTGCTCGCTGCTTGAAAATCTCGGCAATCAAATGGTGCGGTGAGCCCACCCCCGCGCTGGCGCAATTGAGTTTGTTGGGATTGGCTTTGGCAAAGGCGATCAGCTCTTGCAAATTGCGAACCGGCACCGAAGGGTGGGCCACCAACACAAAGGGCAAATCGCCCAAATGGACCAAGGGCGTGAAGGCCTTGAGCGGGTCATACGACACTTTGCGCATGTTGGGCACATAGGCAAAAGCGGTGCTGTCAATCAAATGGACGGTGTAGCCATCGGCGGGCGCTTTGGCGGCAGCATCCGCACCAATCGTGGTGCTGGCACCGGGCTTGTAATCCATCACGATGGGCTGCCCCAACAATTTCTCAGCCTTGCCCGCCACAATCCTGGCCCACTGATCGGCACCGCCGCCTGCGGGATAGGGCACGATCATTTTGATCGGCTTTTCAGGAAATGGCCCGGCCCACGCTCGGCCCATCACACCCAGCGAAGCGGCACCCAGGCCGGCCCATTGAATCCACTGTCGTCTGCTGCTCATGTCTCGACTCCTGTTGGTTGGGGGGATGGCGCATGGTGGCGTCTTGCCTGCGGCTCGGCTGTAACCAAGATGACTGGCCACAGCACATGCGTTTGATGCATGAACTTTATTCAACGCATTGAATGAACTGATATGTAAGATGGTCTGGCCCTTCGAACGCGGGCACAACAACGCAAGGAGCGTGCTTTGGAAGTTTCATTTCACGAAGAAATCAAGGCCCTGCGCATGGGCGAGGGCGAGGTCTTTCATGGCGAAGGCATTTTGGCCATCACCAAGGGGCTGCTGCAGTCGGGCGTGAGTTATGTGGGCGGCTACCAGGGCGCGCCAGTCTCGCACCTGCTGGATGTCATGGTGCAGGCCAAGCCCTACATGGACGAGCTGGGCGTGCATGTGGAGGCGTGTTCCAACGAAGCGTCTGCTGCGGCCATGCTGGGCGCGTCCATCCATTACCCGATTCGCGGTGCGGTGACCTGGAAGTCGATTGTGGGCACCAACGTGGCGGCTGACGCGCTGTCCAATTTGTCCTCGCCCGGCGTGACCGGCGGCGTGCTGATCGTGGTGGGCGAAGACTACGGCGAAGGCGCGAGCGTCATTCAAGAGCGCACACACGCCTATGCGCTGAAGTCGGGCATGTGCCTGCTGGACCCCCGGCCCGAGCTGGGCCAGATGGTCAACATGGTGGAGCACGGTTTCAGGCTGTCCGAAGCGTCCAACATGCCAGTGATGATGGAGCTGCGCATCCGCGCCTGTCATGTGCGCGGCCAGTTTGTGGCCAAGGACAACCAAGCCCCCAAGCTGTCCAAAAAACACCTGATCGACGAACCCGCAGGCTTCAACTACATGCGGCTGGCGCACCCGCCTGTGACCTTTGCGCAAGAAAAACGCAAAGTCGAGCACCGCTTGCCCGCCGCCCGCCAATACATTGCCGAGCAGCGCCTGAACGAGCACTTTGAAGGCACAACACATCGCCACCTGGGCCTGATCGTGCAAGGGGGTCTGTACAACACGCTGATCCGCGCTTTGCAACAGTTCGACTTGGCCGATGCCTTTGGGGTGACCAGCCTGTCGGTGCTGGTGCTGAACGTGACGTATCCGCTGGTGCCTGACGAGCTGGTGAATTTCTGCAAAGACAAATCGGCCGTGCTGCTGCTCGAAGAAGGCCAGCCCGAATACATCGAGCAAGAACTCGCGCTGATGCTGCGCCGCCTGGACCTGCAAACCCCGCTGCACGGCAAAGACATGCTGCCCTCGGGTGGTGAATACACCGCCGAGGTCATGGCCCAGGGCCTGCTGAAGTTTTTGGACCGTCACCAAGCCGAAGCCGTGCCCGAAGCCACACGCCAATGGCTGACCACCAATGGCGAGCGCCGCCAACAAGTGCAAGCCCTCTTGGGCACCCCGTTGCCAGCGCGGCCACCGAGCATGTGCATTGGCTGCCCCGAGCGGCCCGTTTTCTCGGCCCTCAAGCTGGCCCAGCAAGATGTCGGCCCGGTGCACATTTCTGGGGATATCGGCTGCCATGCCCTGGCCACTTTCGAGCCGTTTTCGGTGGGCCACTCGATCTTGGGTTACGGCATGAGCTTGGCCAGTCGGGCGGGCGTTTCGCCTGTCATGAAGCGGCGGGTCTTGTCGGTCATGGGCGACGGCGGTTTTTGGCACAACGGCCTGCTCACGGGCGTGCAAAGTGCGCTGTTCAATGGCGACGATGCGGTGCTGCTGATCTTCAAGAACGGCTACACCTCGGCCACCGGCACGCAGGACATCATCAACACGCCCACCGACATCGCCAAAGAGCTGGCGGGGGACAAGCGCCAGAGCATGGTGCACACCAACCAGACCATCGAGTCCACGCTCAAAGGCCTGGGCGTGCAATGGCTGCGCACGGTGCACACCTACGAGGTGAGCCACATGCAAGCCACGCTGACCGAAGCCTTCACCACCGAGTTTCAGGGCCTGAAAGTGATCGTGGCCGAAGGCGAATGCCAGCTGGAGCGCCAGCGCCGCATCAAGCCCTGGCTGGCCTCGTTGCTGTCCAAAGGCGAGCGGGTGGAACGCGTGAAGTACGGCGTGGACGAAGACGTGTGCAACGGCGACCACGCCTGCATCCGCCTCTCGGGCTGCCCAACCCTCACGCTCAAAGACAACCCTGACCCGCTGAAAGTGGACCCGGTGGCCACCGTGATCGACGGCTGTGTGGGCTGCGGCCTGTGCGGCGAAAACGCGCATGCAGCCACGCTGTGCCCATCCTTCTACCGCGCCGAAGTGGTGCAAAACCCCAAGCTGCACGAGCGCCTGTGGGCCCGCTGGCAAAGCCTGGCCACACGCTGGTTGCAACCCGCTTGAAACGCCCATTCCAGAGACAGATCATGACCCAACCGATTTCCATTTTGCTGTGCGCCCTGGGTGGCGAAGGTGGCGGCGTGCTGGCCGACTGGCTGGTCGACGTGGCCCGCCACGCAGGCCACCCGGCACAAGCCACCTCCATTCCCGGCGTGGCGCAACGCACCGGGGCCACCACCTATTACCTGGAAATTTACCCCCTGCCCCACAGCCAGCTGCAAGGCCGCTTGCCGGTGTTGGGCCTGAACCCGCTGCCTGGGCGGCTCGATGCGCTGGTGTCGTCCGAGTTGCTGGAGACCGCACGCCAAATTGGCAACGGCCTGGCTTCAAGCGACCGCACACTGGTGATCAGCGCCTCATCGCGGGCACTCACCACCGCCGAGAAGATGACCATGGGCGATGGCCGCCGCCCCGAAGGCCCCCTGCTCGACGTGGTGGCTGCGCACAGCCAGCGTCACCATGTGATGGACATGGCCCGCCTGTGTCAGGAAAGCGGCACCCTGGTCAGCGCGGTCATGTTGGGAGCCATTGCGGGCAGTGGCTTGCTGCCTTTCACACGCGAACATTACGAAGCGGTGTTGGCAGGCCCGAGCAAGGCGGCGCAAGCCAGCTTGCGTGGCTTTGCGTCGGCTTTTGACTTGGTCACGCGCCAGCGCGAGCAGGCGCAGTATGTTGAGCATGTGATGAAACCTGCTGTGCCTGCGCCCTCTGCATCTGAATCTTCAGCGGCGGCTTTGCCTTCAGATGTGGCCACCAAGTTTCCAGCCGAGCTGCACCCCCTCATGGGCTTGGCGCACCAACGCTTGGTGGAATACCAAGGCCCCGCTTATGCCCGCCTGTATGTGCAGCGGCTCGAACGCTTGCTCAGTGCAGAAGCCAATTCACCCGACAGCACCCGCCCAGTGACCTTTGAAGCCACCCGCTGGCTGGCCCTGTGGATGGCGTTTGACGACATCATCCGCGTGGCCGACCTGAAAAGCCGCGCCAGCCGCTGGGACCGCGTCACACAAGAAGTCAAAGCCAAAGAGGGCGATGTGCTCAAGGTGTACGACCACTTCAAACCCGGCGTGCCCGAGCTGGCGGCTCTGCTGCCACAAGGCTTGGCCAACCGGCTGCTGCGCTGGGACCGCGCCCGCGTGGCCCGAGGCCTTGCGCCATGGTCCATGCCGCTCAAGGTGGCGCGGCATGCGCTGTGGGGCATGGCCAGCTTGCGCTTCTTGGCCAGCCTGCGCGTGCTGCGCCCCCTGGGCAGCCGCTATGCCACCGAACAAACCCTGATCGAAGAATGGCTGGGCGGCATCGAAGCGGCCACGCGCCTGTCCCCCGCGCTGGGTCTGGAGTTGGCGCGTTGCGGGCAGCTCATCAAAGGCTACGGCAGCACCAACGAGCGCGGTAAGGACAACCTGCTGCACATCCTGCGCCATGTGTGCGGACCAGCCTCCCAAGTACCTGTGGCCGAGCAAGCTGAGGCGGTGGCCCGCATCCGCCAAGCGGCCTTGCAAGACGAGGCCGGTCAAGCGCTTGATCAGGCTTTGCTGCAACATGGTGCGCCAGCCCGTCCGGTCAAGGAACAACCGGTGCTTTGGATGAAGAATCCGAGACTGCAAAAATCCTGACCTCATCAACGACACTGAGCCCATCCAAAAACAAGGAGACAAGCATGACAAAAACCCAATTTTTCTCACGCCGAGCCATCGGCACCGCCCTGCTCGCCATCGCTGCAGGCCCTGCCCTGTGCCTGAGCGCCGCCGCGCAAAGCTGGCCCACCAAGCCCATCAAAATCGTGGTGAACTTTCCACCGGGTGGCGCGGCTGACCAGATTGCCCGTGCCATTGGCGTGCCCTTGGGCGAGGCGCTGGGCCAGCCTGTGGTGGTCGAAAACCGGGGCGGTGCCAACGGCAACCTCGGCGGTGAAATGGTCGCCAAATCACCCGCCGACGGCTACACCCTGCTCATGAGCTCCGGCGGCATGGTGTCGGTCAACCCCCATATCTACGCCCGCATGCCCTTTGACCCCGCCAAAGACCTGGTGCCCGTGGCCTCGGCCGCCCGCGTGCTGGTGTTTCTGGTCGCCAAACCCAACTTTCCGGCCAACACCATCCAAGAATTTCTGACCCATGTGAAGGCCAACCCCGGCCGCTTGTCGTATGGCTCGGCAGGCAACGGCAGCTCACCCCACTTGGCTGGCGAAATGATGAAAAGCCAGGCGGGCCTGTTTGCCGTGCATGTGCCCTACCGGGGTGCAGCACCCGCGCTGCAAGACGTGTTGGCGGGTCAGTTGGATTTTTACTTTGACCCCGGCATTGGTCTGGGCCAAGTGCGTGCGGGCAAGCTCAAGCTGCTGGCCGTGGGCAGCATGAAGCGCTCTCCCCTGTTCCCGAACGTACCCACATTGGACGAAGCAGGCCTGAAAGGGTTTGATGCCGATTCGGTGTTCGGCTTTTACGCGCCTGCGGGCACGCCCGCCGATGTGGTCAACCGTGTGAACCGCGAGATCAACCGCATTTTGGGCACACAAGCCTTGAAGGACCGCATCCAGAATTTGGGCGGTGAGGCCCTACCCTTGACCCCCGCCGAGTTCGGTGCCCGCGCTGCGGACGATTCCAAACGCTTTGGTGCCATCATCCGCGAACGCAAGATCAGCGGAGATTAAAAAAAGCTCAAACCCCGGCCAACTCGCGCAGCGCCTGCGGGTTGGGCAGGCCCAGCACACGACCGCCGCCACTGATCAGCTGGCGTTCGCGCAAATGGCGCAAAACCCGCGAAAAGGTTTCGGGCGCGATGCCCAACTGGGCGGCGATGGTGCGTTTGCGTTCGGTCAGCTTCACGGCCAGACCGCCCGACGGGTCAGTGGGTTCGGCATGGCGCAGCAGCCATTCGGCGCATCGCGCATCGGCGTCTTTGGCCACGCGGCTGACGGCGAGTTCGGTTTGTTGGCGCTGTGACCGCGCCATGTCCATGAGCAGGTTTTGCGAAGCCTCGGGCAAGGCATGCACTTGTGCCACAAAATCGGAAACGCTCACGTACTGCAAGCTCACCTGAGTTTCGGCGACGGCATCCACCACATGTGGAAGGTCCAACAAGCCCGAAGCGGCTTCAAGCCAAAAAGGCCCTTCCACCACGCCCAACTGATGCGCCATTTGGCCGTCCATCACCACCCCCAAGACCACACGCCCTTGCATGACATGCACGATGCGGTCCACCCGGTCCCCGCGACGCAGCAATGCGGTACCGGCCCCATGGGTGACGATGGGCTCGGACAAAATGTGCAAAGAAGTATCCAACATGATGACCCTGAATGTGCCAGAGCGGGCGGTGTTTGGCTTTGACACACATCAAATCAGCGCGATTGACCCCGCAGGAATTCCAGCGGCCAAACCTCTTGGGTCATGGCAGCAGGCCGACTTTGTCCGTCATGGCTGTGGCCCAGCCGCCGACAACCCTTCCCCGGCGAGATGGATCACAGCCCTGCCAGGGACACACTCACCGACGCAGACGAAGGACTGGTGCCTGCGCTGTTGCTGGCGCTGACCGAGCAGACGTAAGAAGCACCTCGGGTCAGCCCCGTGACGGTGACAGGGCTGCTGGCAGACTCGCCAAACCACAGAACGACGGGACTGGTGGCCGCAGCACCCAGGGGCACTTCAAGGGCTTCGGCGCAGGTGGCTTTGTAGCCAGTGATGGCAGCACCCCCGTCAGATGCGGGGGGTGTGACATTTAAGCGGACACTGGCGCTGGCACGGTCTGGCGTAGCGGCGTCCACGGTGGGTGCACCAGGAACACCCACGGTTGCCTGGCCTGATCCCCCACCACCACAGGCAGACAAACCCATCACCACACAGCTTGCGCCCATGATTTGAGCGCCACGACGAAAAACTTGAAAGATCATGAAAACCCTGACTTGTATCCCTGACACACGTTTTTAAAAAACCACCAAGGAATTCTAAATAGGATTGAATTTTGATCTTTTTTTTTATTTTCAAGAAAACAATCACAAGCCGTCATTGAAGCATTAACCAAGCAAACCTGGCCCATCAGCGCCTTAACCCATCGAGCTGCATCACAGCACCAGCATGGCCCTGAAGTCATTCACATTGGTGTGTGTGGGTCCGGTGATGACCAGATCGCCCAAGGGTTCAAAGAAGCCATAAGCATCGTTGCGCTGCAGGTGCTCGTCCACCTTGTGGCCCAACGCCAGGGCGCGGGTCAGCGTGTCGGGGCTCACTTGCGCCCCGGCGTTGTCTTCAATGCCGTCAATACCGTCGGTGTCGGCGGCCAAGGCCCACACGCCCGCTTGGCCTTGCAACGCTTGCGCCAGCCCCATGCAAAACTCGCCCGCCCGGCCCCCGCGCCCCTTGGGCACACCGGCGGCTTGGGGCTTGATCGTCACGGTGGTTTCGCCACCGCTCAAAATCACACAGGGCTTGGTGAAGGGCCCCAGACCCTTGGCCGCCGCACGGGCCAGCGCCGCGTGCACCTTGCCTACTTCGCGCGACTCGCCCTCAATCTCGTCGCTCAGGATGTAGGCGTTCAGCCCCATGGCACGAGCAGCAGCAGCAGCTGCGGCCTCCAGCGATTGCTGGGGCGTGGCGATCATGTGCACACTGTGCCCCGCAAACACGGGCGAGCCGGGCTTGGGTGTTTCCCAAACACCCGACTGCAAAGCCTGCAGCACCGAATCAGGCACCGTGATCGCGTAGCGCTTGAGGATGGCCAGTGCATCAGCGCAGCTGCTGGCATCGGGCACGGTGGGGCCACTGGCGATGATGGACGGGTCATCGCCCGGCACGTCGCTGATGGTGAGCGTGACCACCTGCGCAGGGCTACAGGCCGCCGCCAGCCGCCCACCTTTGATGCGCGAGAGGTGCTTGCGCAGGCAGTTCATCTCGGAAATATTGGCCCCGCTGGCCAGCAGCTGGCGGTTGATGTCTTGCTTGAGCTGCAAATCGATGCCCTCGGCAGGCAAGGTCAGCAGCGACGAGCCGCCGCCCGAGATCAGGCACAGCACCAGGTCGTCGGCCGTCAAACCTTGCGTCAATTCCAAAATGCGCTCGGCCGCTTGCAAGCCCGCCGCATCGGGCACGGGGTGGGCGGCCTCGACCACCTCGATGCGCTCGGGCAATCCCGCCGGGCGCGGTGGCGTGTGGCCATAGCGCGTGACCACCAGGCCCGACAGTGGCGCGTCAGCGGGCCACAAAGCCTCGACCGCCTGCGCCATGGCACCCCCGGCTTTGCCAGCACCCAGCACCAGGGTGCGGCCCTTCGCAGAATCTGGCGGGGTGGGCAAATGGGCTGCGGTGTTGTGCAGGGGCAAGGCGCGTTGCACGGCCACATCGTAGAGGTGGCGCAGGAAATCCGAGGGATCGATCATAAGCAGAGACATCGGAGCAATCGAGAAAACCTGAGCATAAAGGTTTTACCTCGGAAGACGGGCGTTCAATGGAGGATTTTCGATCTCTCAGGGATGACTCATTCAGCCGAAATCTTGGCGGACTGGATCACTCGCCCCCAATACTCCAATTCTTTGCGAGTGTAGTCAGCCAACTGAGCCGGCCCCATGTGATCCACCTGGGTTCCCGCCTCCTCTGCCTTTTTCTTGACATCGGCTGTATTCAGAATTTTTGCCAATTCGTTGTTGAGCTGCAGCACCACTTCCTGTGGAGTCCCTGCGGGTGCATACAGTGCAAACCAGGAATCCAATGCAAATCCCTTGAAATCAGCTTCATTGGTCGTGGGCACTTGGGGCAAAGATGTCAAGCGTGCATTGCTGGTCACAGCCAGACCTTTGAGTTTGTCGGCTTTGATATGGTTCACGACCGAAGCAGGCGTGGTAAAAAACAAGTCCACTTGCCCTCCCAGCAAGTCCTGTACCGCGGGGCCTGCGCCCTTGTAAGGGATATGCGTGATCGATGTCCCAGACAGTTGTTTGAACAACTCACCGGCAATGTGTTGAATGGAACCATTGCCTGAAGAGGCATAGTTCAGCTTGCCGGGGTTGGCTTTGGCATAAGCGATCAGCTCACGCAGATTGTTGACCGGCAAACTGGCCTTTGCTGCCAAGATTTGTGGCGCTCGGGTCAGCATGGACACTGGTGCAAAATCTTTGATGGGATCCCAACCTGCTTTTTTGAACAAGTGCGGGTTACCGACTTGATAGCCACTGTAGGCCAACAGCAGTGTGTAACCATCGGGCTTGGCTTTGGCCACCATTTGGTTGCCGATGTTGCCAGAGGCCCCCGCCTTGTTATCGATCACGACCGGTTGCCCCAGCGCCCGTGACAATGGCTCTGCAATCAAACGCGCAGTGAAGTCGGTCGTACCGCCTGGCGCACTGGGCACGACGATGGTGACAGGGCGATCCGGAAACTTGCCCTGAGCCCCTACGTTGTGGGCACAAACCAAAGCAGTAACGCTTCCAAAAATGCTGATCCATTGACGTCTTTGCATGGGTATCTCCTTGTTCATAATTTCAGATTGGAAAGGGGCGTCATCTGTTTGGTAAACGTCCATCAATTGTTTGATCGCAGCCACTGCGTCAGCTCGTTTGTCACAAGCTCTGGTTGTTCGATCGTCGCGAGATGCCCGCAGCGCTCGATCACCGTGAGTTGAGCCCCTGGAACGCAGGCGGCCATGGCTTCATGGTCAGCCAGTGGGGTCACAGGGTCCTGCCTGCCACACATGACCAGTGTTGGTACACGCACCTGCGCCAGGTCGACATGCGAATCAGGCCTTCCCAGCATGGCCGTCTGCTGGTTGAACTGCCCCATCGCACCCACACTGCGTGCCATGTCAGACATCAGTTCCTGTAGCGCAACATCTTCCAGATGGTCAGGCAATAGCCAGCGTGAAGGCAACTCAGGTATGAGGGCCTCAATGCCACCATGCTGAACTGTGGCGATGTCCTTTTGTCTGCCTTGACGACGCGCCGGGTGATCGGCCACCGCCGTGGTATCGATGAGTACCAAACGCTTAAGACGAGGGAGTGCGCAGCGGATCGCTTCAAAGGCTACATAGCCTCCCAGTGACAAACCAATCCAGGTAAAGCGCTGCGGCATCGCAGACAACACCTGCTGAGCCATGCCTGCCATCGAATCGTGCTCGCGAAAGACAAACACCCTGCAGTCGTAAGCTGGCTGCAGCGCAGCAATCTGGTGCGCATACAACCGTTCGTCAGTCATGTGGGCGCAGGCGAAAGCCAACGCGGGTCGAGTGGTCATGGTGTGCTCTCTTAGATGCGTCAGTTGCTCAAGCCAACTCGGAAATTTCGATCAGGTTCAAGTCCGGGTCACGCACGTAAACCGAACGTATCTTTTGTGTCGCCCCCGTGCGCATCACTGGCCCTTCAATGATGGGCCAAGCTGCGGCGCTCAAGCGTTCGATCACCTGGGCCAGCGGAACCGAGGCGATGAAGCACAGATCCAGTGCACCCGGAACAGGCAGATGCGCTTTGGGCTCGAACTCTGAACCCTGCACATGCAAGTTGATCTTCTGGTTGCCGAACTTGAAGGCGCGACGCTCCACCGGTGGCGTACCACCGACGAAACTTTCAAGTTGCATGCCCAGGACGCGGGTGTAAAAATCGACACACGCAGTCTCACGGGCCGTGGTCAACACAAGATGGTCAAGATGATCAATCATGAAAACGCCTTTTTCAGTTCGGCCACCGAAGGTGGCGCGGGGTGCAAATCGGTGATGCGACCACTTTTGGCAACTTGTCCTGGTACCTCATGGCCAACGACAGAAGGCAACTGCGCGGCGATTAACAACAAGCGCTGCAGGTCTACGCCCGTGTCGTAGCCCATGGCCTCCAACATATGAATCGCATCTTCACTGCAGATGTTGCCACTCGCACCAGGCGCATATGGACAACCACCCAAGCCTCCCAATGAGCCATCGAATCGGTCAATACCCGACTGGACCGCAGCCAGCACGTTGGCCAGCCCCATGCCCCGGGTGTTGTGAAAGTGCAGCGTCAACTGCAAACTCGGAAAAAGGTTTAGCAACACGTCGCACATCTTCGCCACTTGCGCAGGCTGCGCCATGCCAGTGGTATCGCAAATGGTCAAACCACGCACACCCAGATCAGCAAAGCGCTGAGCCCATTGCAAGACCTCCTGCTGGGGAACATCACCCTCCATGGGGCAACCAAAACAAGCTGACAAAGACACATTGATCGGCACTTGCCCGCCGTAGCGCTGCACCACTTCGCGAAGGGCCGCAAAGCTGTTCTCGCGTGGCATGCGCAAATTGGCCAAGTTGTGGGTTTCAGAGGTGGACATGACCAGATTAAACTCATCGGGTCGGGATCCCAGGGCCCGCTCGGCGCCACGCAAATTGGGCACCAACACGGTGTACTCAACACCAGGCACGCGCTCAATGCGCCCCATCACCTCTTCTGCATCACGCAGCATTGGGATCGATTTGGCGGAAGTGAAAGATGTCACCTCGATCTTGGCGTAACCACATCCACTGAGCGCATTGATCAAGGCCACTTTGGTGTCGGTGGGCACATACTCGGGCTCCATCTGGAAACCGTCACGCGTCACCACTTCGTTGAAATGAATAAGCTGTTTCATGATGCGCTCTCTACAATGCCACGGTCTTTCAATGCCTGAATTTGACTGGGCGTCAAACCCAACTCTTTCAGGACCTGATCGGTATCCTGACCCAATTTCGGTGCATGACGACGATGAGTTCCCGGCGTAGTGGTCAGTTTGGGAACAATGCCTGGAACGCTCAGGGCTGTGCCATCGTCCATGATGATTTTTTGCAACATGCCGCGGGCCTGGTAGTGCGGATCAGCAGCAATGTCCGCCACGGTATAAATTCGACCGGCAGGTACAGAGACCGTCTCCAAGGCCAACAGCACCTCTTCGACCGTGCGTTCGGCAGTCCAGGCCCCAACCACCTCGTCCAATTCAGACACACGCGCTACACGACCGGCGTTATCAGCCAGCGTCGGATCGTTGGCCAAATCGTCACGACCCAGCAAAGTCATCAAGCGGCGAAAAATGCTATCACCATTGCCAGCTATCAAGGCGTACCCCCCGTCTTTGCACAAGTAGGCATTGGTTGGCGCAATGCCTGGCAAAGCACTGCCAGCAGGTTCACGAACCGCCCCAAAAGCGCTGTATTCGGGCAGCAAACTTTCCATGCAGTTGAACACCGCCTCGTATAAAGCGACATCGATCACCTGTCCATTCCCGGTGGCATGTCTGTGCTGCAAGGCGATCAAAATGCCAATGACACCATGCAAGGCCGACAAGGTGTCACCAATGCTGACGCCCACACGCACCGGCACGCGTCCGGGCTCTGCGGTGAGGTGCCGCAAACCACCCATGGCCTCTCCAATCACACCAAAGCCAGGTCGGTTGCGGTATGGCCCGGTTTGGCCATAGCCGCTGATGCGAAGCACGATCAATCGCGGATTGCTGGCCATCAGCACTTCGGGCGACAGGCCCCAGTCCTCGAGTGCACCCGGTCGGAAATTTTCAATCAACACATCGGCCTCGGTGGCCAATTGGCGAACCAGGTCTTGCCCCTCGGGTGTGCGCAAATCCAGTGCAAGCGAACGTTTGTTACGCGACTGCACCTGCCACCAAACCGAGGTGCCTTCCATGAGCATGCGCCATTTGCGCAGCGCGTCACCACTGCTGGGCGGCTCGATCTTGATCACTTCGGCGCCAAAATCAGCCAAAGTTTTGGCGGCAAAGGGTCCCGCAATCAGCTGGCCCAACTCCAGCACCTTCAAACCCGAAAGTGCATTGAGATCTTGGATGTGATGGGCAGTACTTGTGGCATTCATGCTCCACAGTGTCTTGCGGATGCCCCAATACGTCTATTGGTGAATCGCTCAGGCAGCCTTCGCGTTTTGCGAAGGCGAATTCAGGAAATCCCTGAAGTTGACAACCAGAGAATCGGCCTCTTTGCAAATACCCACTTTCAGCCGTCGGTGAGCCCATTCGTCCTTTAACGGACGCCAGCTGAGTTGCATCGCCCGGACAATTGGCAATGCCGCCACTTTGGGCAACAAGGCGATTCCCAACCCCGAAGCCACCAAGTGCCCCACGGCGTCGAAACTACGCACCTGCATGCGCAGCTTCAATGTTCGACCTGCTGCCATGGCCGCACTTTGCTGCTGCTGCAACAGGGCCGCACCGGGATTGAGACTGACCCAAGACTCGTCCAGTGCATCGGCAAAAGCCAAAGGGGATTTACCCACCAAGGCGTGATGCCTTGGCAATATCAAGACCAACTCATCCTGGCGAAAGTCCTTCACGTCCAAGCCTTCGGTGTCGGGGCCTTCCACAAATACCCCCAAGTCCGCACGTCCCTCGCGCAGAGCCTGCACCACATGCTCTGAAACCTGTTCCTCCAGATCGATCTGGACCTCAGGATGCAAATGGGTGAACTCGGCCATCAACGGCGGCAAAAACTGGTTGATGGCCGCTGTCCCTGCAAACAAGCGCACATGTCGTGCAATGCCCTGCCGCAGATCGGTCAACTCGCTCACCAAGCCATCCATCTCTTGGAGCAGAGCCAAGCCCCTGCGCATGAAAACTCTACCCGCCGGGGTGATGTCCAAACCACGCGAGTGCCTCACAAACAACTGACAACCGGTGGCGGTTTCCAACTCTTTCAAACGTCGACTGGCCGCAGGCAAAACCAGATTGCATTCCCGTGCAGCCGTGGTCAAACTACCGGTTTGGGCGCATAAAACCGCCAGTCGTATCGACACAAAATCAAATCGCGCCAGGTTGTATCCGGGCTTGGACATCAGCACATCTCCAGAAGGTCTTGTTCTGGCGTATTGTGCTGAATCCGAAAACGATCCCCTCTGGAGATCGTCAATCCGCGTAAACGCCCGCCGCCTTGATCACAGGCGCCCACTTGGCAACCTCAGCCAGCACAAAAGCCTTGTGCCCTGCCGGATCGTTGCGGGCGTCGTTGATGACCGAGGCACCACCAGCGTCTTGCTTGCGGATGAAATCCGGGTCTTTGACGGCCACCTTCAGGGCGTCATTGAGCTTTTTGAGCACCGCTGCGGGCGTGCCCTTGGGGGCATACAGGCCTTGCCAGATCGTGACGGTGAAATCCTTGAGACCGGCTTCACGCATGGTGGGCATGTCCTTGAGCACGGGCGAGGACAAACGCGCTGGCGTGGTCACGGCAAATGACTTGACCTTCTTGCCCTCGATCTGCGGGATCGTGGTCGTGGTCTGGTCGCACATCAAATCCACCTGGCCGCCGATCAGGTCGGTCATGGCGGGGGCCGTGCCTTTGTAGGGCACCGAGGTCATGTCCACCTTGAGCGTGGACTGGAACAACATGCCGCACAGGTGCGAGGCTGAACCGGGGCCTGCGTTGGCGATGTTGATCTTGCCCTTGTTGCCCTGAATCCAGGTGACCAACTCACCCATGGTGTTGACGGGCAAACTGGGGCGGCCAATCAGGTTCATCGGGTTTTCGCTGACCAAACCGATGTACTCAAAGTCTTTTTCCACGTTGTAAGGCAAGTTGCGGAAAAAAGTCGGCAAGGTCGCTTGCGCAATGTGCGTGAACAAAAGCGTGTAACCGTCGGCTGAGGCCTTGGCCACTTTGTTGGCCCCAATCGAGCCCGAAGCGCCGGCCGAGTTGTCGATCACGATGCTGTGCCCGCCCATGGCCTTGCTCATGGCCTGGGCCAGGTCGCGTGCAGCTTTATCGGTCGGCCCGCCTGCGGCATAAGGCAGCACGAAGGTGATGGACTTGTTCGATGCGGGGTAGTCTTGTGCGAAGGCGTTCGCAGACAAGAGCAAGGCACAAGCTACGGACACGGGCAAAAATGGGAAGCGCATGGTCAAACCTTTCAAAGAGAGGGGGATCAAGATTCATTGATCAGGTAAAGGACAGACTGCATCCAGCCCTGCATCATGACGTCAAGCCAAGGCTTTGCATACAGCCTGGGTGACATCGGCTGTCAGGGCTTTCCCGCCCAGGTCACCGGTGTGCAAGGCCGGATTGGCCGTCACGCTTTCGATGACCGCCATCAGGCGCTGGGCCGCAGCGGGCTCGCCAATGTGCTCGAGCAGCATGACCACCGACCAGAAGGTGCCCACCGGGTTGGCCAAGCCCTTGCCCATGATGTCAAAGGCGGAGCCGTGGATGGGCTCGAACATGCTGGGGTAACGGCGCTCGGGGTCGATGTTGCCCGTGGGCGCAATGCCCAAGCTGCCCGCCAGCGCAGCGGCCAGATCGCTCAGGATGTCGGCATGCAAATTGGTGGCGACCAGGGTGTCCAGTGTGGCCGGGCGGTTGACCATGCGGGCCGTGGCGGCGTCGACCAGCTCTTTGTCCCACTTCACATCGGGAAACTCTTTGGAGACCTGCACCGCGATCTCGTCCCACATGACCATGGCGTGGCGCTGGGCATTGCTCTTGGTCACCACCGTGAGCAGCTTGCGCGGGCGCGACTGCGCCAGCTTGAAGGCGTAGCGCAAGATGCGTTCCACGCCTGCGCGGGTCATGATGGACACATCGGTAGCGGCCTCGATCGGGTGGCCTTGGTGCACACGGCCGCCCACGCCCGAATATTCGCCCTCGGAGTTTTCGCGCACGATGACCCAGTCCAGGTCTTGGGGCGTGCAGCGCTTCAAGGGCGCATCGATACCCGGCAGGATGCGCGTGGGCCGCACGTTGGCGTACTGGTCAAAGCCCTGGCAGATCTTCAGGCGCAGGCCCCACAAGGTGATGTGGTCCGCAATGTCCGGGTCACCGGCCGAGCCAAACAAAATCGCGTCTTTGTCACGCAAGGCGTCCAGGCCATCGGCGGGCATCATCACGCCGTGCTGGCGGTAGTAGTCGCCACCCCAGCCAAAGTTCTCAAACTCAAAAGCAAAAGTGCCACAGGCTTGCGCCAAGGCCTGCATGACTTGCTGGCCTGCGGGGATGACTTCTTTGCCAATGCCGTCTCCGGGGATGGTGGCGATGCGGTAGGTTTTCATATGAATGCGGGATGGGTGTTGAAAGGTGCAGACATTCTGGAGCCGGAACAGATCAACAAACACCCTAAAATTCAATCCATTGTTAACCTGATATCAACAATGGAACCACGCCTGCAAGCGGCCGATCTCGGCTTTTTTTCTGCACTGGCCATGGCGGGCAGCCTGAGCGCCGCTGCGCGTGAGCTGCGCATCACCACGGCCGCCGTGAGCAAGCGCCTGTCGCACATGGAGTCGCGCCTGGGGGTGCCCCTGGTCAACCGCACCACCCGCCGCATGAGCCTGACGGTGGAAGGCGAAACCATGCTGCGCCACGCCCGCAGCATCCTGGCCGAGATGGCCGATCTGGAACAGCAGTTGGGCGCCAGCCGCTCCACGCCCAGCGGCCTGCTGCGCATCAACGCCACGCTGGGCTTTGGGCGCAGCCACATCGGCCCGCTGATCAGCCGCTTTGTGCGGCAATACCCGCAAGTCGATGCACAGCTGCAGCTGTCGGTGGACCCGCCCTCGCTGACCGACGACGCGTTTGACGTGTGCATCCGCTTTGGCCCGCCGCCCGACACCCGCGTCATTGCACGCAAGATCGCCGACAACCAACGCTTGCTGTGTGCATCGCCCGCCTACCTCCAGGCACATGGCGAGCCCAAAACCCCAGCCGAGCTGGCCCGGCACAACTTCATCAGCATCCGCCAAGGGGGCGAAGCCTATGGCGTGGTCAAACTCACACGCGGCAAACAAGGCCCCACCGAGACCATCAAAACCCGCGGCAACCTGACCACCAACGACGGCAGCATCGCGGTGCAATGGGCGCTGGACGGCCACGGCCTCTTGCTGCGGGCCGAATGGGACGTCCGCCAGCACCTGGCCAAGGGCCAGCTGGTGCAAGTGCTGCCGCAGCACCACACACCCGATGCCGACATTTATGCGGTCTACCCCGCGCAGCACAAATCGGCGGCGCGGGTGCGGGCGTTTGTGGACTTTGTGGCCGAGGCGTTCAGGCCCGCCAGGCCTTGAGGGATCAAGGCCTGATTTTTTCTGGACGCAGTTTTTGTGTCCATGTTGCTTCACTCAAGTCGGAGACTTCATCGATTTGGCCACCAAGGCAGGCATTGTTTGAGCGATTGAATTTGCCCAGCTTCATCATGCAGGCGGTAGCCGGTTTGTTGCCCCAGCACTTGCTGCCATTCGGGACTTTGCAACACTTGCCGTAAAGCGATCACGGCCGGGTTGTTCAAGGCCGATTTCAGGCACACGAGCCAGTAGTTCTCTTGGGTCAGGGGCACAAAATCCAGTTTTTGGGCTTGTGCAGCGGATGCAATGCCCAGCCCCAAATCAGCGTGGCCCGAGGCGATGCGGGTGGCCACGGCAGAGTGTGAGGGCTCCTCGTTGTCGTAGCCAGTGGGCAAGCTTGCAGGCTTGTGGGTTTGCAGCCATTGGTCCAAAAGCAGACGGGTGCCGGTGCCCAGTGTCCGGTTGACCAAGCGCAGGTCTGCCCGCGTCAGGTCGTGCCAGCCCGAGATGTTCTTGGGGTTGCCTGGGGCCACCATCCAGCCTTGCTCGCGGCTGGCAAATCCGATCAGTTTGTGGTGCCCGGTTTTCAGCAAAGGCTTGTATGTGCGGGCCGTCAAGGTACTGGCATCGGGTTGCAAAGGGGCATGAAACCCTGCGACGGTGCAGCGGCCTTCGTTCAAAGCGCGGATCGCATCCACGCTGCCACAAAAGCGCATGTCCAAGTGCAGGGATTGCCGGGCACTGTGTTCCCTGAGTTTGACCAGCGCATCGTCGTGGCTGGCATAGACCGTCAACAAATGGCTGCCAGGGTCAAAGGCCACGGCAAATGTTTTTTCCAGTTCGGCTTGCAAAGCGCTGATCTGGGGGACCAGCCTGGCTTGGGCTTGGCGCTCGGCCCACAGCAGCTTGTCGGCAAATTCCGTCAGGCGGGCGGCTTGGCCTTTTTCCCAAAGAATCAATGGCTGGCCGAGCACTTGTTCCCAGCGCTTGAGTTCGCCCCAGACATGGCGATAGGACAAATCCAAAACGCGGGCAGCGCCCGCAATGGAGCCGGTTGCCCGCACGGCTTGCAGCATGTCCATCAAAGGATTGCGCAGGGGGCTGATTTGGTCACGCTGCTGCGCCTGCGCTTGATGCGGGGTCCAGCTGTAAGAGAGGTTGATGTGTTGCACGGGCAGAAGTGTGCCTCATTGCGAACGGTGACAGTCCATCGCGTGCCCGGGATGTATGCAACGCATTTCATAGCGGATATCCCTGAGCCAAAAATGAGCTTTCGTCCCTTAGGATGACTGCACAAACAAGAACACCTTGTCAGGCCATTTCCAGACGGTTGTGCTGTGGCTCGCCTCACTGCGGTCCTGCTTTGCGGGTCGTGAGCCCATCGGTTGAAGATCGGCCTGAAACTGGATGCACGCCAAGGACTTGGGTCCTCGGGATCTGGGGTGTTTGTGCGTTGAAATGAAAAGTGAAACCCTCAAAAAGGAGACAGGAATGCAGGTTCAACTCAAGGTCAACGGCAAGGCCGTTGCGGTGGAGGCAGCGCCCCATACTTTGCTGGTGCAAGCATTGCGCGAGCATCTCAAACTCACGGGCACACATGTGGGCTGCGACACGGCCCAATGTGGTGCCTGTACCGTTCTCATGAATGGCCGGGCCGTCAAGTCCTGCAACATGCTGTTGGCGCAAGCTGCTGGCTCCGAGGTCGAAACCATCGAAGGCCTTGCGGCGGCCGATGGGACCATGCACCCCATGCAAGCAGCCTTCAAGGAGTGCCATGGATTGCAATGCGGTTTTTGCACCCCAGGCATGGTCATGAGCGCACTGGATTTGTGCAAACGTCAACCGAATGCGGGTGAACACGAAGTCCGTGAGGCGCTGGAAGGCAATATTTGCCGCTGCACCGGTTATCAAAACATTGTCAAGTCCGTGCTGCAGGGTGCAGCGGCCATGAAATCTTAAGGAGATCGAACATGGGTGCTTCCGATTTCGCCAACCTGCCCCACATTGGGGAATCCCTCCGCCGCAAGGAGGACTACCGTTTCCTGACCGGGGCGGGCCAGTACACCGACGACATCGTGCTGGCCAATATGGCCCAGTGCTACTTTGTCCGTTCGCCCCACGCACACGCCAAAATCCGCAGCATCGATAAATCGGCAGCTCTGGCAGCGCCGGGTGTCATCGGTATTTTGGATGGCCAGGACGTGGCCGCTGACAAGATCAATGGTTTGCCTTGCGGCTGGTTGATCACCAGCACCAACGGCGAACCCATGAAAGAGCCGCCACACCCCATTTTGGCCTTCGAAAAAGTGCGTTATGTGGGCGACCACGTCGCCATGGTCGTGGCAGAAACCTACGAACAAGCCCGCAATGCCGCCGAATTGGTGGTGGTGGATTACGAACCCTTGGCTGCGGTGGTGGATGTGCGTGATGCGCAAGCCCCGGGCGCACCTGTGATCCACGACATTGCCTCCAACAACCAGTGCTACAAATGGGCCATTGGTGACAAGGCGACCGTCGATGCCACATTTGCCAATGCTGCGCATGTGACCAAGCTTGACCTGGTCAACAACCGTTTGGCCCCCAACCCCATGGAGCCGCGTGCGGCCATCGGGCACTACAACCGGGCCGGTGACGATTACACCCTGTATGTCTCCAACCAGAACCCGCACGTCGAGCGATTGCTTTTGACGGCATTTGTGATGGGCCTGCCCGAACACAAAGTTCGTGTGATTGCCCCCGATGTGGGCGGCGGCTTTGGTGCCAAGATTTATCTGTACGCAGAAGATGTTTGCCTGACTTGGGCCTCCAAAAAGCTCAACCGCCCCATCAAGTGGAACTGCGACCGTTCTGAAGCGTTCCTGTCTGACGCCCATGGCCGTGACCACGTCAGCCATGCAGAGTTGGCCATGGACAAGGATGGCAAGTTCTTGGGTTTCCGCGTCCACACCGATGCCAACCTGGGCGCGTACCTGTCGACGTTCTCAACGGCCGTTCCGACCATCCTTTACGCCACATTGCTGGCCGGTCAGTACAAAACGCCACAGGTCTATGTGGAGGTCGACGCATGGTTCACCAACACAGCGCCCGTGGATGCCTACCGAGGCGCAGGTCGACCCGAGGCGACCTACTTGCTGGAGCGCATCGTGTCTCGCGCGGCTTGGGAAATGGGTCTGTCTCAAGACGAAATTCGCCGTCGCAATTTCATCACCGAGTTCCCCTACCAGACACCGGTTGCCTTGCAGTACGACACCGGTGACTTCCACGCCTGCCTGAAACAAGCCAATGAATTGGCCGATGTGGCAGGTCTTGAGCAACGCAAAGCGCAATCCAAAGCCAAAGGCTTGTTGCGTGGCTTGGGTTATTCCAGCTACATCGAGGCTTGCGGCCTGGCCCCTTCCAATGTGGCAGGTGCTCTGGGTGCGCGTGCAGGCCTGTTTGAGTGCGGTGAAGTGCGTGTGCACCCCACGGGCAGCGTGACCGTTTTCACCGGTTCGCACAGCCACGGCCAAGGCCACGAAACCACGTTTGCACAGGTGGTGGCCGCTCGCTTGGGCCTCTCGCCCGAGCAAGTGGACATCGTGCACGGAGACACGGGTCGGGTGCCCTTTGGCATGGGCACTTATGGTTCGCGCTCCATCTCGGTGGGCGGTGCAGCCATCATGCGGGCGTTGGACAAAATTGAGGCCAAAGCCAAGAAAATTGCGGCGCACCTGATGGAAGCCAGCGATGCCGATGTGGACTTTGCCGGTGGTGAATTCAAGGTCAAGGGCACGGACAAAATGGTCACATTTGGCCAAGTGGCCCTGACCGCCTATGTGCCCCACAACTACCCGCTGGACAAGTTGGAGCCCGGTCTCAATGAAACAGCCTTCTATGACCCGACCAACTTCACCTTCCCGGCCGGCACCTACATTTGCGAGGTCGAAGTCGATCCGGCCACAGGCCAAGTTCGTGTGGACCGGTTCACTGCGGTGGATGACTTTGGCACCATCATCAACCCGATGATTGTGGAAGGCCAGGTCCACGGTGGCTTGGTTCAGGGCATCGGTCAAGCGCTGCTGGAGCACTGCGTGTACGACCGCGAAACCGGGCAACTGGTCACAGGTTCGTTCATGGACTACGCCATGCCCCGCGCCGACGATTTCCCTTCCTTCACGATTGGCCATGTGTGCACGCCTTGCACCACCAACCCTTTGGGCACCAAAGGTTGCGGTGAAGCCGGTGCCATCGGCTCGCCGCCTGCGGTGATGAACGCTGTGCTCGACGCCTTGGCCCCCCTGGGCGTGAAAGACCTGGACATGCCCGCCAGCCCGAACCGGGTATGGACCGCCATTCAACAAGCCAAAGCCTGAGGAACCACAACATGTACGCATTCGCATACGAACGTCCCGCCGCATTGGCAGACGCACTGGCCAAAATCTCTGCCGGAGGTCAAGCTCTGGCAGGGGGCCAAACCCTGATCGCCTCCCTCAAGCAGCGCCTGGCCCAGCCCGGCAGTTTGGTTGACTTGGCAGGTGTCGGTGAACTGAGCGGGATCAAAAAAGAAGGCAACACATTGGTCATTGGTGCCATGACACGCCATGAGTTTGTGGCCGACAGCGCCGAAGTGAAAGCCACGATCCCGGGATTGGCCGCACTGGCGGGCCAAATCGGTGACCGCCAAGTCCGTGCCATGGGCACCATGGGCGGCTCGGTGGCCAACAACGACCCCGCAGCTTGCTACCCCAGCGCCGTTTTGGCATTGGGTGCCACAGTGCAAACGAACAAGCGGAAAATCGCGGCTGACGATTTCTTTCAGGGCATGTACACCACGGCGCTGGAAGAAGGTGAATTGATCACCGCGATTCATTTCCCTGTGCCCCAAAAAGCGGCCTATGCCAAGTTCCGCCAAGCAGCTTCGCGCTTTGCGTTGGTGGGCGTGTTTGTGGCACAAACCGATCAAGGCGTTCGCGTGGCCATCACCGGTGCGGGCAATGGCGTGTTTCGCCATGCTGGCTTGGAAGCGGCCTTGTCGAAAAGCTTCACGGCCGAGGCTGTCGAAGGTGTGTCGATTGATGCGAATGAACTCAATGGCGACTTGCATGCCAGCGCTGCGTTCCGTGCCCAATTGATCAAGGTGCAAACACAGCGGGCGGTGCAACAAGCCAATGCGTGAAACCATTCACGATTTTGTGAGCATCGATGCATTGACCCACGCCCTGGAGGGTGTGGGTTATCACGCGCCTCGTCGTCTGGCGACATCGGTCTTTTTGGCCATGAAGCTCAAAAGGCCTTTGTTGCTCGAAGGCGAACCTGGTGTTGGCAAAACAGAATTGGCCAAAGCACTGGCCAAGGTGTTGGGGCGGCCCATGCTGCGCCTGCAGTGTTACGACGGCATGGAGCAGCGCGAAGCCTTGTACGAGTGGAACCATACAGCGCAGCTGCTGCACATGCGTGCGGCGCAAGCCACCCACACCGTGGCCGAAATCGAGCAAGAGGTCTATCAAGAGCGCTACCTGATTCGTCGGCCTTTGTTGCAGGCCTTGCAAGCACCGGCTCCGGGTGCCGTTTTGCTGATCGATGAGGTCGACCGTGCCGATGAACCGTTTGAGGCCTTCTTGCTGGAATACCTTGGCGAATACCAAGTGAGCATTCCAGAGTTGGGCACGATCAAGGCCCAAGTGGCACCGATCACCATCCTCACCAGCAACCGCACGCGCGACCTGAACGATGCCGTGAAACGGCGTTGTCTTTACCAGTGGTTGGATTACCCTGAGCGTGAACGGGAACTGGCCATTGTGCAAAGTCAAGTGCCTGAGGCCGCACCGATGTTGACCGAAGCCGTCACACAATTTGTGTCTCGGCTGCGTGCGATGCCATTTGCCAATGCATTCCAGCGCTCCCCGGGCATCGCCGAGAGTGTGGAATGGGCCAAGGCACTGGTGGCACTGGACACACTGGAGCTTGACCCGGAAGTGATCCAGGACACGGCCGGTATCTTGTTCAAGCAGCGTGAGGATGTGGCAGCTTTGATCCCCATGATCGACGAGCTTTTGCGACCTGAGCCGCAGTCGGCTTGATGCCATGAAACTGGGTGACGCCCGAAGTGGCAAACTGCCTCAGAACATCGTGGGCTTGGGTCGGGCCTTGCGGCGAGCGGGTGTGCCCATTGACAGCCAAGGCATGGCGCTGGCCATTGAAGCGGCCAGCATCGTGGGTCTTGAACGAAAAGACGATCTGCACGCAGCACTTGGCACGGTTTTGATCCATCGTCAGCAGGACATGGAGGTCTTTGACCAGTTGTTTTCGGCCTTGTTCAGAAACCCCGAACTGGCCCAGCAACTGTTGGCGCAAATGTTGCCCAAGGTGCGTCAAGGTCAGCCCCCATCACGCAAAGCCAGGGTGCAAGAAGCCTTGGCTGCCACCTCCAAAAAAGAAGGCGGCCCACGCCAAGAAAGTGAAATCCAACTGGATGCGGCCATGACCGCCAGTGACCGCCATCGCCTGCAGCATGCCGATTTCGCGACACTGAACGCCAGTGAGTTCCGCCTGATTGAACGCTTGGTTCGAGACATTCCCTTGTCTTTGGCACCGGTGCCCGGTCGCCGCACACGCGCTGGCACACGCGGCCAACGCCCCCATTGGCCTGCCGCCATGCAGCAAGCAGGTCGCTCAGAGGGAGAATTGTTGTGGCTGCCTCAACGGGCGCGTCGCCCGCAGGTTTTGCCCTTGCTGGTGCTGGTCGACATCTCGGGATCGATGGAACGCTATGCCCGATTGCTTTTGGCCTTCTTGCACCAGGCCACCCGGGCCCACCCGCGCTCTGTTTTTGCCTTTGGCACTGACCTGTCGGACCTGCGTCCTGCTTTCAAGCACAAAGACACCGATCGCATGCTGGAGGAGGCCAACACACGGATCTCTGATTTCGCCGGTGGCACCCGCTTGGGCGCGTCCTTGACCACTTTGCGCGAGCGTCATGCGCGTTGCCTGGTTGGGCGCAGAACCATGGTGCTGCTCATCAGCGATGGCTTGGACACAGGCGCACCTGAACAATTGCAGTCTGAAGTGCAGTGGCTCAAAAGGCATTGCCGCCAACTGTTTTGGCTCAATCCCCTCTTGCGCTTTGATGGCTACGCGCCGCTGGCCAGCGGTGCTCAAGTCTTGCATCAACACGCAGATGGCATGCTGGCTGTTCACAATCTCAGCAAACTTGAAGACCTTGCACAAGCCATCAGCAAGCTCATGAAACGTTCAAACCATTCCCCCATTTCATTTGACAGGAGAAACTCATCATGGACATGACTGGACAACGCACCTTACAAGTGACGCAGCAGCAAGCCTGGGAGGCGCTGAATGACCCCGACATACTGAAGGCCTGCATTCCCGGCTGTCAAAGATTCGAGCCCTCGGGTGATCAAAAATTCGCCGTCGCAGCAGGCATCAAAATGGGTCCGGTCTCGGCCATGTTCAATGGCAGTGTCCAGCTCACGGACATCGTGGCCCCCCAAAGTTACAAACTCAACTTCGATGCCCAAGGTGGGGTGGCCGGTTTTGGCAAAGGGGAGTCTTCCGTCGAAATCAAGCCACTGGAAAAGGGCTGCGAATTGCATTACACCGTGCACTCCTCGGTGGGTGGAAAAATCGCACAGTTGGGCCAACGCTTGATCGATGGCGTGGCCAAAAACATGGCCGAAGACTTTTTCAAACGGTTTGAAGCTGAACTCGAAAAACGCTACCCGCCCGCCGAAGAACCGATTCCCCAACAATCTGCGCCTGCACAGACATCCGCTGGCGTGCCTGTTTGGATGTGGGCTGCGGGCGCAGCTGTTGCCCTGGCCGTGGTGGTCATGGTGACCCGCTGATTGACAGCCCCAGACGATGGAAAATCTCGACCTCATGGTGTTGAACCAGCTGTTGGGCTGGCGTGCACAGGGCCAAAAAGCCTTGTTGGCCACTGTGGTGCGAACATGGGGCTCTTCACCTCGCCCCGTGGGCTCCATCATGGCGCTTTGTGAAACCGGGTCCGTGGTGGGCTCGGTTTCTGGTGGTTGCATCGAAGACGATCTGATTTATCGCTACAAGCGCATCAGTCAGCCGACCGCTGCCCATCCCTCAGAAAATCTGACACATGACATCCCAGACAGTCCCCCTGAGCGGGTGACCTACGGTGTCACCGCTGATGAAGCGCACCGTTTTGGTTTGCCCTGTGGCGGAACGCTGGAGCTTGTGCTCGAATTCAATCCCGAAGTGGCTGAACTCCAACAACTGGTGGACATGCTCACCCAAGGTCAAATGGTTCATCGGCGCACTGACATGTCCACCGGAAAGGTGACCTTGTTGCGGGCGTTGCAACCCCAAGCGTTGAGTGACGATGGCAAGGACCTTTGCAATTGTTTCGGCCCTGAATACCGCATGTTGCTGATTGGTGCCGGTCAATTGACGGAATACTTGGCGACGATGGCCTTGTTTTGCGGCTTTGCAGTGACGGTCTGTGATCCCCGCGAAGAGTACCGCAGTGGCTGGCAGGTGGCCGGGGTGACTCTGCTGTCTGACATGCCCGACGATGTGGTCAAAGTTTTCCACGTCGACAAACGCACTTGCGTGATTGCTCTGACACACGACCCCAAACTCGATGATCTGGCCTTGTTGGAAGCTTTGAGCTGTGATGCACTGTACGTTGGCGCGATTGGCTCTCGACGCAACGATGAGGCCAGGCGCTCACGCATGGTTGAACACTTTGATCAAACTCAGGAAAGTCTTGCGCCTCTGCGCGGACCGATTGGCATTTTCATTGGCAGCAAAACACCGCCTGAAATTGCAGTCAGCGTGATGGCGGAAGTGCTGGCCGTGAAAAATGCGGTGCCACTGCCACGCGATATGCAAGTGGGGCCCGCCAAAGAACAACTGCTGCCCAGCCCTCGATCAGAAGCTGTTTGCTTTTTGCCTGAAAAATAGCCTGGTGTTTTGATTTCTTCCTTTCCGGACGAATTCAAAACATCACCCTGCAAGCCCGATCACCACCGCATTGGGCTCTAGAGCGGCCATCGCGTTTTGCCGAAGTTTGAGGGGTGACTCGGCATCAGCGAACCCCACCAGGACCAATCCTGGCGTGAGTTGCAATGAGACCTCTAGCCCTGCAGCACCCGTTCCTCGGCGCACCACTTTGCCACGCAGCAGATTGACTTCGCCAGCGCCCACGATGGTGGGTGCCACCGTCACAGCAGTGGCTTTGAACATGGCCAACACCTTCTGCCCGGGTTGAAGACTCAGCAGTTGCAGACTCTCCAGCGTGATTTTCGACGTCAATCCTTGCCCATCGGGCAGTTCAAGAACGACGGTTGCTGCGCCTTTTGACACACGTATGTCCTGAACCTGACACGGCATCTGGTTGCGCATGCTGGTTCGAAGGCCCATGCCAGCGATACCGCGCAAATTCAGTCCCAAGCCGTCGGCAGAGCGAACAAATTGGGCGAGCGCATTTTCGCGAGCCGAACTCAGCAGGTCAGCGGCCTCCAACACCTGAAGGCCGGCAGGCGTGAGTTTGGCGCCTCCTCCGCCCGAACCGCCCACGGCTTTCTCCACCAGAGGAACCCCGGCCAGATTACTCAGCGTCTCAAGGGCCTGCCAAGCCGCTTTGTAGCTCACGCCATTGGCTCGTGCAGCCTCAGAGATGGACCCCGCATGGTGCATGGATCTCAACACTTCCAGGCGCTTGTCTACAGCAGGGGCTCCCAGGACGTCGTCAAATTGAATTTTTGGAGCAGAC
This sequence comes from Limnohabitans sp. WS1, assembly GCF_003063265.1. GTDB lineage: Bacteria > Pseudomonadota > Gammaproteobacteria > Burkholderiales > Burkholderiaceae_C > Limnohabitans_A. The sequence continues at coordinate 62,018 of NZ_NERU01000006.1, read as the reverse complement.
ATGCTCAGTCCCTCAAGGTGATGGCACCGCTATTCCTATGTAGAATAACGAAACGCAATTGATTTCATATTTTCCCATAGCGAAGGGCATCATGAAAAAACAAGAATGGGGGCGACTCGTGATCGCCCTGATCGCAATGGTCATGCCTGTGACCCTTCTGGCCGCCGAAGCCAGTGTGGCGGTCGCGGCGAACTTTACGGCCCCTATGAAGCGCATCGCGCAAGACTTTGAGCGTGACACAGGCCACAAGCTGACATTGGCATTTGGGGCCACAGGCCTGTTCTACACGCAAATCCGGAATGGTGCGCCGTTTTCGATCCTGCTGTCGGCCGACGACACGACGCCTCTCAAACTGGAGAAGGAAGGGCTGGGGGTGCTAGGCGCGCGGTTCACCTATGCCATTGGCAAGTTGGTCTTGTGGAGCAAAAAGCCGGGATTCGTCGATGCCCATGGAGAGGTGCTTCGCAGCGGGCGGTTCGACAAAATCGCCATCTCCAACCCCAAACTTGCTCCTTATGGCGCAGCGGCCATCGCGGCACTGGACAAGATGGGCTTGCGCGAGCGCATCGCACCCAAGATCGCAGAGGGGTCCAACATCACCCAGACCTTCCAATTCGTCTCGTCGGAGAATGCGCAACTGGGATTCATCGCCCTGTCTCAGGTTTACGAAAACGGCAGGATCAAGGAAGGCTCTGGGTGGGTGGTGCCCTCTTCCATGCATGCCCCGATCCAGCAGGATGCTGTTTTGCTGAACCCAGGCAAGGACAATGCCGCTGCCGCCGCACTCCTCCAATACCTCCAGGGTGACCAGGCCAAGGCGGTCATCCGTTCATTCGGGTACGAACTTCAATCATCCATGAAGCCCTCAAGCCAATGAACGGTGCCCTCACCCCTGAAGCTTGGCAGGCCATCGGTTTGACGCTCAAACTGGCAGCGCTGTCCTCGGCTTTGCTGCTGTTGATCGCCACGCCACTGGCCTGGTGGTTGTCCCAGACACCGTCGCGCTGGCGCTCCCCGATCAGCGCCTTGGTCATGCTCCCCTTGGTGTTGCCGCCTACCGTGCTGGGGTTTTACATCTTGGTGCTGCTGGGTCCACACGGTTGGGTGGGACAGCTCACACAAGCGGTGGGTTGGGGCCTTCTGTCATTTTCATTCACCGGACTGCTGATCGGCTCGATCATCTTTTCTCTGCCCTTTGCGGTGCAGCCCATTCAGTCTGCATTTGAAGCCATGGGCACAAGACCCATGGAGGTTGCAGCCACACTGCGGGCCAGACCCATCGACGCCTTTTTTTCAGTGGCGCTGCCATTGGCCAAGCCCGGTCTGTTGACCGCGACTGTGCTGAGCTTTGCGCACACGGTTGGCGAGTTTGGGGTGGTGCTGATGATCGGCGGCAACATTCCGGGGCAAACCCGCGTGGTGTCCACACAAATCTACGGCCATGTTGAAGCGATGGAATATGCCCAAGCTCATGGCTTGGCTGCGGGCATGGTCGTCTTTTCATTTGCCGTTTTGATCACATTGGCGCGACTGAAAAGACGCAGTGACAAAGTCCTGTCATGACCACTTCACCCCAGCTTCGCATCCAAGTTCAGCTCGACCGCAGCGACTTCGCACTGAAGGTGGACCTCACCCTGCCAGTCAACGGCATCACGGTCTTGTTTGGGCCGTCCGGTTCAGGCAAAACCACCCTGTTGCGCTGTGTGGCCGGTTTGGAGAAGGCCCAGGGTCTCATCTCATTCGGCCATGAAATATGGCAAGACAGTGAAAAACGACTTTTCAAGCCCACATGGCAGCGTCAAATGGGTTATGTCTTTCAGGAAGCCAGCCTTTTTGAACACCTGAATGTCAAGCAAAACCTGCACTTTGGTCTGCGCAGGGCTGGTAAAACCAAACAAACGCAGGTTCTTGACGCGGCGTTGGAGCTGCTGGGCATTGGCCACCTGCTCGAGCGTGGCGTCACCACGCTGTCAGGCGGTGAGCGTCAGCGTGTGGCGATCGCCAGGGCCTTGGCCACACAACCTCAGCTGCTCTTGCTGGACGAACCGCTGGCCTCACTGGATGTCGCTCGGCGCAAAGAAGTCTTGCCCTGGCTGGAGAGGTTGCACGCAGAACTGAAGATCCCGATGCTGTATGTCACCCACTCGGTGGACGAACTCGCTCGCTTGGCCGATCAAGTGGTCATGCTCGATGGTGGCAACGTCCGATCTTGCGCACCGATGACCGAAGCCATGGTGTCGCAGGACATGGCCCTGGCCATCGGCGAAGAGGCGGGTATGGTGACCTTGGGCCGGGTCATGGAGCGCAACCCAGAGGACCACATGGCACAAATTCAATGGGGCGGCGGAACCCTTTGGGTGCGCGACCAGGGCGTTGCAGTGGGTCAAACCGTTCGTGTCCGCATCCTGGCCCGCGATGTCAGCCTCGCACTCTCCAATCACGAGGACTCCACCATACAAAACCGTCTGCAGGGCCTCATCGAATCGATAGATTCAGACGCCCATCCTTCGCAAGTTGTCGTGCGCGTGCGTTGCGGTCAAGCATTGATTCTTGGACGTGTCACACGCAGATCGCTGCGCCATCTGGCGCTTCGACAAGGTGCTTCGGTTTGGTGCCAGGTGAAATCCGTCGCACTCATTGTCTGAGGCAAAGTCGGGTTCAACCCACACAACGCCGACTCGATGGATGGCCACTGTGTGGTGCACTCCAAGGCGCAAACATGACAGCCATGAAACTCTGAACAAGGCAAAGTAGCACCTGACCCTCTCACCGATGCCCACGACCAAGACACGCCATGAACGACACCGCCCTCCTCCCACCTGCCCTAGAAGCCATCCGTGCGCACGAAGCCGAGATGGTGGACATACGCCACCAAATTCATGCCAATCCCGAGCTGGGATTTCAAGAAAACGACACCAGTGATCTGGTGGCCGCACGGCTGGAACGCTGGGGCTGGGAGGTGCACCGGGGTTTGGGCGGCACGGGCGTGGTCGGCACCTTGCGTGCGGGCACCAGCACACGCCGCATCGGCCTGCGTGCCGACATGGACGCCTTGCCGATCGCCGAAACCTCGGGCAAGGCCTGGGCCAGCAAGGTGTTTGGCAAGATGCACGCCTGTGGCCATGACGGCCACACCGCCATGCTGCTGTCTGCGGCACGCCATCTGGCGGCCACGCGCCAGTTCGACGGCATTGTGCACGCCGTGTTCCAGCCCGCCGAAGAGGGCCTGGGCGGTGCCCGCAAGATGCTCGAAGACGGTTTTCTGGACTTGTTCCCCTGCGATGCCATGTTTGGCATGCACAACGGCCCCGGCATTCCTGAAGGCCAATTCATGGCCGTGCCCGGTTGTGCCATGGCCAGCGCAGACACCTGCATCATCACCGTCAAGGGGGTGGGCGGCCATGCAGCCTTTCCGCACAACGCGGTCGACCCCATCCTCGTGGGCTCGGCCATGGTCATGGCCTTGCAAAGTGTGGTCTCGCGCAACGTGCCACCCCTGCAAACCGGCATCATTTCGCTGGGGGCATTTTTGGCAGGCGACGCACCCAACGTGATCCCGGGCACAGCCGAGCTGCGGCTGAGCGTGCGGGCCATGCAACCCGAAATTCGCGACCTGCTGGAGCGGCGCATCCACGAAATCGCCAGCGCCGTGGCGCAAACCTACGGTGCCACGGCCGATGTGAACTACATGCGTCGCTACCCGGTCCTCATGAACGACCCCACCCAAACCGCCTTCTGTCTGGACCTGGTGCGCGACTGGCTGGGCGAGACCGGCCTGGTGCCCAAGCCCGAGCCCGTGCCGGCCAGCGAAGACTTCGCCTTTTTCCTGGAAAAGGTGCCCGGCTGCTTCATCAACATCGGCAACGGCGTGGGCAGCGTGGGCGGCTGCATGGTGCACAACGCAGGTTATGACTTCAACGACCGCATCTTGTCGACCGGTGCCACTTACTGGGTCAAACTGGTGGAGCGCTGGCTGGCCAAGGTGTGAAGCGATCCAATCGTCTGCTTCAATTCGCCCCACTGCACAGCCCGGAACACGCGGCAACGGGGTGCTCGCCCGCCCCCTGAAAACTGGGGGTCAGGGCGTTTGTGGACTTTGTGGCCAAGGCGTTCAGACTTCTTGTCATGGGCAATAACAAGCAAATCCAACCCTGCATCGCGTCGCGTGAGTTTGTAAAAAATTAATCCATTATGGTTAAATTCAAATCCACAGCGGTGCAGATCAAAAGGGTCCATTTGCCGCCATTAAAGTCAATAACCTCTACATGCCTTGTTGGCGTGGCAGGTCAACGCCAAGTGTCATGAGAACTCCTCCTCTTTTTCTGCATATTTCAGTGCTTTCCCTGATCGGTGCGCCCCTGCTCGTCATCGCTCAAACCCTGCCCGATGAGCGGGCAACGCCGCAGGAGCAGTCAACGGAGACGGTCACAGTGTCTGCCCGGCGTGCGATCGAGCAGCGTTTTGAGGCAACAGGATCACTGGTGGTGGTGGAGCGCAAAGACATTGCCGCCTTGGGCGCATTTTCTGTCGTGGATGTGCTGCGGCAGCTGCCGAGTGTGCAGGTCACGCCCAACGGGCAAGGGGGCGTTGAGATTCGCATGCGCGGCATGGAGGCCAGTGCAACGCAATTGCTGATTGACGGTCAGCGAGTCAGCAGCGGCAAGAGTTCCCTGCCACTGGACCAGCTGCCCTCTGAGCTGATCGAGCGCATTGAGGTGGTGCGCGCACCAACGGCTGAATTTGCTGGGGCCACCGGGGGCACACTGAACATCGTCTTGCGTGCTGCCACCGTGAAGCGCGAAACCACCTTGCAACTGACCGACAACCATGTCTGGGGTCAAAATGCGGGGCAGCTGTACTTCTCGCAGTCAGGGCCCTTGGGCACCGACCCCGCTGCCCTCAAAGCCGATGCGGCGTCGGACACGCCACCCGTCAAACCCTGGACTTACTTTGTCGCGGCCAGCCGCATCGATTACTTGATTGGCTCCGATACCCAGCGGCAAACTCAGTCCGATGGGCGGCTCACGTCGACAACCGATACCGCGGGCCGCTACCGCCGCAGCGAGTCCATGCTGCTTCCCAAGGTGAGTGGGCGCATGGGTGCCAGTGACCAGCTCACCTTGCGCGCGACCTTGAGCCAGACCGAATTTGACGGCACCGCCCTGGCCTCTGGAAGCCTGTGGCGCGACGGCACGCCCTATGCGCTCAACAGCCAGGACATGAACGACTACCAGCGCCAATACCTGCAAGTGGCAGCGGACTGGACACACCGTTTTGACCGCAGCAAGCTCGACACCACACTGCATGGCGCACGCAGCAACTACCGCCTGAACCGCCAGGGCATCGTGCAGTCCCAGGGCAGCCCCAATTCCGACTACGCCTTGTCTGACGAGCAGCGCGACAGGCAATGGACGCTCAAATCCAAACTCACAGGCACCGACAGCCCCTTGCTGTGGTCGACCGGGGTGGAGCTGGATACGCTGAGCCTGGACGCATTGACCCAGAACACCGACACCCTGCGCGGCAGCAAGCGCGTGGAGATGGGCGCAAAGCTGCAACGCCAGATCATCTGGGGGCAAAACGAATGGGCGTTACCGGGCAAAAGCACCCTGACGGGCGGTTTGCGCGCCGAAACGATGATCCTGACCAGTGCCGATGCCAGCGTCATCCCTGAGCGGCGCATGCACTTCATCCAACCCTCGCTGCACACACGCACCGCCATTGGCAAAGACATGCAGTGGCGTTGGAACCTTGCCCGGGTCACACGCAACCCCGCTGTTCGCGATTTGTTCAACCGCACCAGTCCCAGTGTGGGGGGCAACAGCATCACCAACCCTGACAACGCAGGCAACCCCGACCTGCGTCCCGAAGTGGCATGGAGTCTGGACACCGGGCTGGACCAACGCCTGAGTGAGCAAGGTCATTTGGGCTTGAACCTGTTTGTGCGCCAGCTCAGCGACACACTGGCCACCTTGGTGACGCCGATCAATGGCCGCTGGTTACAAACCCGCGCCAATGTGGGTGATGCGACAGTCTGGGGCTTGGAGGCCGATGTCAAAACCGGACTGGCCTGGGCGGGTTTGGGGCGGGACTGGACGCTGTCGAGCAACGCCAGTGTGTTGCAGTCGCGGATGACCAGTGGCCCCAGCGAAGGCAACCGCATTCCTGGCCAAGCCCGCTACACCGCCAGCGTGAACGTGGCCAAACCCCTGCGCAGCACAGGCGGTTTGTTTGGTGGCGTCACCTTATCGCTGACGGGACCGACCCAACTCAACACCTCTGCCGGCATCACCGGACGAGACCACGCCCGTGCGGCGCTGGATGTTTACATCGGACGCGTGCAGCCGACCTGGGGTTACTGGCGCGTGGGGGTGTACAACATCGGCAACGCCCGCTTTAACCGCGATCGCCACTACGCCGACGGGACAGGCGAAGTCTGGCATGACCGCTCCAGCATGGCACTCACACCCCGGGTGTACCTGTCGGTGGGGACGCGATTTTGTGGCGCGTTCAAGCCTTGTTGATTCCGGTGGGTTTTGCCAATTGATGGGCTTCAGAAGAATAGGCCCGTTCATCTTCAGGTCTTGCGAAAACGCCAACGCGCCAGCGCTTCACGAACGCTCATCTGCTTAAAATCGCCCCACTGCACAGCCCGGGACGCGCGGCAACGTGGTGCTCGCCCTCCCCCTGCAAGTCAGGGGCCTGGGGATTCGGCCGCGACTTGTTTCACCCCTTGCCCAGGACAAGTCCATGACCACGCTGCTCATCCACCGCGCCCGTTGCATCGCCACACAAGACGATGCGAACACCGAACTGAAAGACGCCTCGCTCCTGATCCGCGACGGCCGCATCGAACGCATCATTCCCGCCACTGAAAACACCGACGAGTTGCTCACGCAAGTCGATGAAGTGATCGACGCCCGCCACCATGTGGTGGTGCCGGGCCTGATCAACACCCACCACCACATGTACCAATCGCTCACGCGGGCGATTCCGTCAGTGCAAAACGCCGAGCTATTCAGTTGGCTGAAGGGCCTCTACCCCATCTGGGTGGGTCTGACGCCCGAGATGGTGCGTGTCTCTGGCCAGGTGGCCATGGCCGAGCTGCTGCTGAGCGGCTGCACCACCAGCAGTGACCACCTCTATATTTACCCCAACGGCGTGCGGCTGGACGACAGCATTGAAGCCGCGCACACCATCGGCATGCGCTTCACCGCCACACGCGGCAGCATGAGTGTGGGCGAGAGCCAAGGCGGTTTGCCGCCCGACAGCGTGGTCGAAAAAGAACCCGCCATCCTGAAAGAAACCCAGCGCCTGATCGAGACCTGGCATGACGCGAGTTTCGGGTCCATGACGCATGTGGCCGTGGCGCCCTGCTCGCCCTTCAGCGTGAGCCAGGACTTGATGCGTGAATCGGCAAAACTCGCCCGCGCCCACGGCGTGCGCCTGCACACCCACTTGGCAGAAAACGACCACGACATCGCGTACACCCGTGAGAAGTTCAACTGCACCCCCGCGCAATACGCCGAGGACTTGGGCTGGGTGGGTCACGATGTGTGGCACGCCCATGGCGTGAAGCTCGACGAAGAAGGCACGTATTTGTTTGCACGCACGCGCACCGGCATTGCCCACTGCCCGTGCAGCAACATGCGCCTGGCCAGCGGCATCTTGCCGCTGCGCAAAATGCTCGACGCGGGGGTGCCCATTGGCCTGGGTGTGGACGGCAGTGCCAGCAACGACGCGGCGCACCTGCTGAACGAAGCGCGTCAAGCCATGCTGCTGGCGCGAGTAGGCAGAGCGATGGAGCCACCGCGCGTCGAAAACGGACGCACTGTGTTTGGCTGTGACTTGGGTCCGTCAGACATGACACCCCGCGATGCCCTGCGCTTGGCCACACGCGGCGGCGCCGAAGTGCTGGGCCGCGCCCACGAGCTGGGGCAAATCAAAGCGGGCTATTGCGCCGACATCGCCCTGTTCCGCACCGACACGCTCAGCATGGCGGGCGGTGCGGTGCACGACCCGGTGGGGGCGCTCTTGCTGTGCGCCAGTGACAACGCCGACTACACCCTCGTGAATGGCCGCGTGGTGGTTCGCCAAGGGCAGATCACCACGGTGGACATGGGGCCGCTGATCGAGCGGCACAACCAGCTGGCTTTGCAGCTGGCCTTGGCAAGTTGATGAACGCATGATCCAATCAACGGCTTGAGTTCCGAAAGAGATTTGAACTCCATTTTTTGACATCAAAGTTAACGCCAAAAAATTCAACGGCCTGGCCATGCGACCTGAGCAAAAAGATATGACAACCCAAGACAAGCACACCGCGCATGTGACCTGGTTTGTCGACGAGGCGGGTGATCCGACGCTGTTTGGCAAAGGTGGCAAAGTCGTAGCAGCCACCGATGGCTGTTCACGTTTTTTTATTGCTGGAAAACTGGAATGCCGCGATGTGCAGGCCCTGACCTCAGATCTGGATCGCTTGCGCAGCGACCTGTTGTCTGACCCTTTTTTCAAGGATGTGCCTTCGCTGGACCCTGCACGCAAACGCACGGCAGTGCACTTTCATGCGAAAGACGATCCGCCTGAGGTGCGGTTTTTGGTCTACAAGTTATTGGCGAAACACGACCTGCGTTTTGTCGCCGTGGTTCGCGATAAATTGCGTTTGCTTGACTATGCCCAACAACGCCGCCGGATAGACCCCGCGTACCGCTATGACCCCGACGGCCACGAGCTGTATGACGAATTGACTCGGCACCTTTTTTCGCGGATGCACGGCTTGAATCACCACAAAATTGTGTTCGCTCAGCGCGGACACAAACCGCGCACCAAGGCGTTTGTGGACGCTATCGAGCACGACACCATTCCCGAGAAATCTGGCTTAGCACGCCCCAAACCCACTGAAGTCCTGTGCTCATTCCCCAAAGACCACGCGGGTCTGCAAGCAGTTGACTACTACCTGTGGGCGCTTCAACGGTTTTATGAACGCAGCGAGGTCCGGTATCTGAATTTTGTGTGGCCCCAGATTCTGGAAGTTCTGGATCTGGATTTGCCTCAAGGAGCCAGCCAATTCAAGCAACAAAGCACCGTCTTCAATCAAGAACACCCGCTGACTTTGGAAAGTCGAGCGGGTGTTGGGAAGATGGATCGAGAGATATAGGATGAACCGAATCACCTCACGGCATGGAGCCGATTTTTGTCTCTCGAAGCGGAAATTATAGCCATGGCCATGTTTTTTGCTCGGCTTTTTGGCTTGGCTTTTTGCCTGCTCTAAGTGGCCATACCCGCCAGCGCCCTCAAATAAGCCTCCCCACGCGCCTCGGCAAACAAGTCCAGCGCCAGCGTGAAGCCCGCCTGCACCACCAAGCCGATGCCGATGGCGGTGGCCGCATCCCATTTGGAGAAGAACGCGATCAGACAGGCCCCGAGCACGAGCAGCGCCAACTCGACGCTTTTGTACAGCTTGAAATTGGCCATCACCGTTTGCATGCGCGCGGTTTCGGCTTGTTTGAACTCGGCTGGTGCGCTCACGAGTTGCGTGCTGAGTTTGGCCAGTTGGGCATCGGTGCGCGCAAAAATGGTGACGCCCACCACCAGCTGCATCAGCGCCACCACCACCAAAGGCAGCGCCATCCAGCGCAGGCGATGGCCGTGGGACCACAGCCAAACCGCCAGGCCTATCGCCATCAAGGCCGCCAGCATGAAAAGCACGCTTTCCTGCTTTTCCCCGACAAAATAATCCGTCATGTCTTTCACCATGTGCAGGTCTCCTGTGTTCATGTTCTGTGCCGCTCAATGCCACTGGGCATCCATGCCCACGCGCCCTTGCCGATAGGCTGCAGGTGTGGTGCCGGTCCAGCTTCTGAAGGCGCGGATGAAGGAATTGCTTTCCTGAAAGCCCAGCAGCCACGAAATCTCGCCGGCTGAAATGTCGGTGCGGCTCAGGTAATGCCGCGCCAGTTCATGGCGCACCTCGCTGAGCAGTTCTTGAAACCCCACCGATTCGTCGGCCAACTGTCGCTGCAAAGAGCGTTTGCTGATGGCCAAGCGCTGGGCCACGGCGTCGATGCTGCTGATGCCTGCGGGCAGCGTCTCCAGCAAAACGGCCCGCACCCGCTCGCGCAGGCTCGCTTGTGCATCCAACTCAGAGAGCCGACTGTTGAGGGCAGGTTCAAACGCTGCCCACATGGCCATGTTGTCGGTCAAGAAAGGACGCCGCGCATCTTGCGCCGAGAACGTCATTTGGATCTGTTCAGAAGTGCCCAAAGCACAGCCCAGGTAAGCCTGGTAGGGCACAAGGTTCAAAGGCAAATCGGGCACCGAAGCCGCCAAGGGTTCGATGCGTTCGCGTGTGCCCAAGCGCGCCAGTTGGGTGAAGAACACCAGCTCCGACACGCCCAAGCTGCGGGGAATCGGCTCGGTGCTGCCATAGCAGCTGAGCGTGACTTGCGTGCGGTCTGCGCGGATGTCGACCACCATGTGCAAAGGGCACATCAGGCGTTTGTAATGCGCCAGCCGCTGCAGCGCGGTGTTCAGGTCGGGGCTGCACAGGCAGGCGAACATGGCCGGGTCAAAGGCCTCTACCGACATGGCTTGCGCGAGTTTGAGTGCCAGCTCGTCTTTGCCGGCGGCCTGCTCCAGTCCTCGCCACAGGTCAAAGTACTGCGCGGGCGACAAGCTCGCGCCGCCCGGGCGTGCAAACAGGTCACCCGGCAGCCGCGCCAGGCTCAGCACATCGGCGGGGGCGTAGCCCATGTCGAGGATGAGCAGTTTCCAACCCATCTGCAGGGCAAAGCGTGTGGCCTGTTTCACGGTGGGGGGCTTTCTGACGTGTGGAGCGTTTCGAGGGTCGGACTATTTGGCTTGGCTCATGATGGCCATGTCAAAGAGGCGGTCCCCGAAATACTTGCGGATGAACATCAGGGGCTTGGCCATTTTGCCGATGACGTAACGGGTTTTGGGTCGGCGCGAACGCACCGCCTGCAGTATGGCATCGGCCACCACCGAAGGCGGCGAGGCGGCACCCGCTTTGGCGTAGGTGCTGCGCATCGCCTTGGCCATGCCCTGCGCCATGGCGTGGTAAGGGCCTTGGCCCGAACGCGCCAGCATGGGCTCGAGCATCACGCCGCCCCATTCGGTGGCAATCACACCGGGCTCAATGATCACCACCTGAATGCCAAAGGGCGTCAACTCGAGGCGCAAGCAATCGCTCCAGCCTTCCACCGCGTGCTTGGTGGCGTGGTACCACGAGCCCAAGGGCGTGTACATCTTGCCGCCCATGGACGAGATGTTGATGACCTTGCCCGCCTGTTGGCGGCGCATGTGGGGGAGTGCCAACTGCGTGAGCCGCGCCATGCCAAACAGGTTGACTTCAAACTGGTAGCGGGCATCGGCCAGGGTTGAATCTTCCATCGCGCCGTACATGCCAAAGCCCGCGTTGTTCACCAGCACGTCGATGCCCCCATGACCCTGGGTGATGGTGTTCACGGCCGCGACGATGTCAGCGTCCACCGAAATGTCCATCTGCAGCGGTATCGCGCCCAAGGCCCGCAGGTCTTCCATTTGCGCCACACGCCGGGCCGCGACGTAAACCACCAAGCCCTCTTGCAGCAGCCGCTTGGCCGTTTCTTTGCCCATGCCAGACGATGCGCCGGTGACGAGGACCACTTGTTTTGCGGGGGATGTGGATGCCATGAAAAACTCCGTTCGTGCTTGTGTTGCGAATGAACTGATGGTCGCCGCTGGGGCGCGAAGCGTCACCATCGGATCGCGCCAATGCACATGCCGAAGATGCCAGATGGCCATACCCAAGTGCCGCGGGCAAAAGACTTGAATCGGCGTTGCGCCCGTCCTTGCTGCGCTTTGGCCGGGTTCAGACCTGCGTCCTTGGTAAAGCGCGATGGCTCAGTTTGACGTTCATGTGAACCCCAGTGACACCGCTGCTCAAGGCATCCCTTTTGTGGTTGTCGTTCAAACCGACTTGCTCGATGCCTTGGCCACGCGCATGAGCATCCCTTTGGCTTCCATTGAATTTTCTGAAAAGTCGCCGGACAAGCTCTGCCCGATGGTCATGATCAATGGCCTAGCACGTCGAGCATTGGCCCACTACGCGGCACCCTTGCCCACTCGCAGCTTGCGCCAGCGGGTTGGCCATTTGGCACCCCAAGCGGGCTTGCTGATCGCAGCCATGGATGTTGTGGTTTCAGGTCTTTGATCAATACCCCATTCATGGGCTTGCAGGCTGAACGCTCAGCCCAAGGCGCTGCAAGCCTGGCTGGGCGAACGGGCGTTGACGTTGGGCGTTGACGTTCAGACGTCGCGCAATCGAATCACTTGTTCGCGCAAGTCATGAGCCCAGGCGCGGCGGTCGCGCCCATGCGCTTGCTGAAGTTCACCAAAATGAACCACCGCCAAAATGGGGGGCGACTTGAGGGTGCGCCACATGGAGCCCAGCAATGTATCGTCACCGATGTAGCAAGGCCCCCAACTGATTTGACCTGTTTGCGCATCCACGAATTGAATCGACATGGGCTGCACCGGGGCATTGGCCTGAATGGCCGCCTGGATCAAGTTGGCATGAAAGGGCAACAGATCGCGGCCATCGCTGGTGGTGCCTTCAGGAAAAATGGCCACCACATCGCCGTTTCGCATGGCATCGGCCATGTCTTTGACCATGCGCAGCGCGTCTTTGCGGCTGGTGCGTTCAATGTACAACGTGCCCGCGCCCGTGGCCAGCATGCCGACCAAAGGCCAGTCGCGCACATCCGATTTGGAGACAAAACGGCAATGCCGCGCTGCGTGGATGACCAAAATGTCGAGCCACGAAATGTGGTTGGCCACCATGAGCGCTGGCCCACTGACCACAGGCTGGCCCAGCACTTTGAGGTGAATGCCCCAGAGCGCCAAAAACTGCAAGGCCCAGGCTTGCACATGCATTTCCCTTTGCTCTGGTGAGAGCTGAGGAAAACGAAAGTAAATCGTCCACATGCCCACGAAGACATGCCACAGTCCCCGCAGGAATTTCCAGATGGCTTTTGCAGAGTTCATGGCTTAGCAGCACGGTGTATGAATGAAGGGCACCCCCAAGAGTGCACCGGGGATGGCACACAAAGGGCGCTTCACGCAGGCGAGGCTCACCGGGCCTCGAACGCCACTTGCCCGCCCACCACCGTGGCCAGCACACGACCGGGCAACTCGTAGCCAGAAAACGGGGTGCTCTTGCCTTGGCTGCGCAGGGCAGCGTCGCGCACCAGCCAGTGGCCTTCGGTGGACAGCACACACACATCGGCCACGCCGCCCACCGCCAGATGGCCCACCGAATCTTGCAAGCTGCCCAAAGTGGCACCCAGCACGCGGGACGGGTCGGCGGTGATGCGCGAGAGCACTTGGGTCACGGGTAGACCGGCCTCTTGTCCCCACTTGAGGGCCAGGCTCCACAGCAGCTCCATGCCGGTCGCGCCGGGTTCGGCTTCGGCAAAGGGCAAGGCCTTGGCATCGGCATCGACTGGGGTGTGGTCAGACACCAGCACGTCCAGCGTGCCGTCGGCCAGGCCTGCGCGCAAGGCATCGCGGTCGCGCTGCTGGCGCAGCACGGGCACCAGGCGAGCACGGCTGTCAAAGTAGCCCATGTCGGCATCGGTCAGGTGCAGCGAGTTGATGCTCACGTCAGCCGTGATGGGCAGGCCCTCGGCCTTGGCCTTGCGAATGAGATCCACCCCTTGGGCACTGCTGATGCGGCACAGGTGCACACGGGCTTGGGTGCTGCGCACCAGCTCAAAAATCGTGTGCAGGGCAATGGTTTCAGCCGCCACCGACACGCCCGACAGGCCCATGCGTGTGGCCAAAGCGCCGCTGGCAGCAACGCCCTTGCCCAGGTGCAGCTCTTGCGGACGCAGCCAGACCGTGAAGCCAAAAGTGCTGGCGTATTGCAAAGCGCGTTGCAGCACCTGGGTGCTGGGAATCGGCACCTCAGCCTGAGAAAAGCCTACACAACCGGCGGCCGTGAGCTGGCCCATCTCGGTCAGCACATCACCCTTGAGGCCCACGGTGAGCGCGCCCAAGGGCAGTACACGGGCCTGGTGCAGTTTTTCGGCGCGGTAGCGCAGCATCTCGACCAGACCGGGTTCGTCGAGCACCGGCTCGGTATCGGGCGGGCACACCAGGCTGGTCACGCCACCGGCCACGGCAGCGGCCATTTCGCTCTCCAGCATGCCGGCGTGTTCCTGGCCGGGTTCGCGCAGGCGAGCCGCCAAGTCCACCAAGCCAGGAGCGACGATGCAGCCCTGGGCATCGATCACCCGGTTGGGCGTGAAGTCTGTCGGGGCCTTGCCCATGGCCACAATGCGACCCGCCGCAATGGCCAAGTCCACCTTTTGGTCAAAGCCGCTGGCGGGGTCGATCACACGGCCGTTTTGAATGAGTAATTTCATGTTGTCTGTCCTCACGCCTCGTTGCCCGCGACGATGCTCATCACCGCCATGCGCACCGCGATGCCGAAGGTCACTTGCGGCAGGATCACGCTTTGCTGGCCGTCGACCACAGCCGAGTCGATCTCGACCCCGCGGTTGATGGGGCCGGGGTGCATGACGATGGCGTCGGGCTTGGCCAATTGCAGTTTTTCGGGGGTGAGGCCAAAGCTCTCAAAGTACTCCTGGCTGGAGGGCAGCAGTGCCCCGCTCATGCGCTCGTTTTGCAGGCGCAGCATGATGACCACGTCGCAGCCCTTGATGCCTTCTTCGAGGTTGTTGAAGACGCGCACACCCATTTGCGCCATGTCGGCGGGCACCAGGGTTTTGGGGCCGACCACACGCACTTCGGCGCAACCCAAGGTGGTCAACGCGTGGATGTCGGAGCGGGCCACACGCGAATGCAACACGTCACCCACGATGGCCACGGTGAGGTTGGTGAAATCTTTTTTGTAGTGCCGGATGGTGTACATGTCCAGCAGGCCCTGGGTGGGGTGGGCGTGACGCCCATCGCCCGCGTTGACCACATGCACATGGGGCGCGACGTGTTGCGCGATCAAATACGGCGCACCCGACTCGCTGTGGCGAACCACAAAGATATCGGCCGCCATGGCGCTCAGGTTGGCGATGGTGTCCAGCAAGGACTCACCTTTGCTGGCCGACGAGCGCGCAATGTCGAGCGTGTAGACATCAGCCGACAGGCGGGTGGCGGCGATGTCGAAGGTGGTGCGGGTGCGGGTGCTGTTTTCAAAAAACAGGTTGAACACGCTTTTGCCGCGCAAAAGAGGCACCTTTTTCACCTCGCGGTCGCTTACGCTGACGAAGCTGGCCGCCGTGTCCAGAATGTGGGTCAGGATGTCCTTGGACAGGCCCTCGGTGGAGAGCAGGTGGATCAGCTCGCCGTTTTTGTTGAGTTGGGGGTTGTTGCGTTTGTAGAGCATGTTTTTTTCACCTCGTGGCCTGTTGAAGTGCCTTCAAGAAAGCGCGGCTTTGATCTCCACGTCAAAACTGAAATTGCCCGCCGCATCGCGGGCCAGCGCCAGCGATTGCGTCTCGGGCAAGGCCACGCGGGCGGCGGCAAAGTCGGCCTGAATGGGCAGCTGCCGTCCACCCCGGTCCACCAACACGGCCAGCTGCACGCGGGCGGGGCGGCCGTAGTCAAAAATTTCGTTCAGCACGGCGCGGATGGTGCGGCCGGTGTAGAGCACATCGTCCAGCACCAGGATGTCGGCACCGTCGACCTCGAACGGCAAGCTGGTCTGACCACCAGCCGACAAGCCGCGTTGGGCAAAGTCGTCGCGGTGCATGACCGAAGACACCTGACCCGACTCACCGGGCAAGCCCAAGTCACGTTGCAGGCGCTGGGCCAGCCAGGCCCCACCCGAGGTAATGCCGACCAAGCGGGTATTGGCCTGACACAGGCTGCGCACGCCGCGCAGCAGCTCCAGGTACAGGGCTTCTGCATTCAACGCCAAAGCACTCATGGCAGGCTCCTTAAGAATTGGTCAAGAATGATCGCCGCCGCCGCCGCATCGGCGTCTTTGGCCCCGTAAGAGTGGGCTTCGGTGGTGGTGTACCGCTCATCCACTTCGTACACCACCAGGCCAAAGCGGCCGCGCAGTTGACGGCCGAACTTGCGGGCGCGCAAGGTGTTCTCGTGCTCACCGCCGTCGGGATGGAGAGGCACACCGATCACCAGCGCATCGGGTTGCCATTCTTTGATGCGTTTGGCGATGTGTTCAAACCGGGCATCACCCTCGGCGGCGATGGTGCCTTGGGGCGTGGCCGACTTCATCAGGCGGTTGCCCACGGCCACGCCGGTGCGCTTGAGACCGTAGTCAAAGGCCAGAAAACTCTGGTGATTGGCGGGGACGGTGCTCTCGGGCGTGCTGCTCATGCGTGCCCCGCGTCTGGCGAGAGCATCCAGCTTTTGAGGCCCAGCAAGTCCAGGGCTCGGTCGTAGCGCTCGGCCATGGGTACATCAAAAATCACCTCGGCCGAGGCGGGCACCGTGAGCCAGGTGTTTTCACCCAGCTCGGATTCGAGTTGACCTTCGCCCCAGGACGAATAACCCAGCGTGACCAGCACACGGCGCGGTCCAGCGCCAGACGACAGGGCTTCGAGCACGTCGCGCGAGGTCGTCATCTCCAGACCCCCAGGCACGGTGAGGGTGGAGGCGTAGGCCGAGCCTTCTTGTTCGGGTTTATCCATGCGCAGTGGATCGTGCACGAGGGGGCGCAAAGGGTCGTGCAGCACAAAGCCGCGCTCGGTTTGTACCGGGCCGCCGTGGCCCACCGGGTTTTGCATCAGGTCTTCCCGGCGCAAGGGCAGCTCCACCTTGTCAAACAAAAGGCGCATGCTGATGTCAGAGGGTTTGTTGATGATCAAGCCCATGGCACCGCGGGGGCTGTGCTCGCACATGTAGATGACGCTGCGGGCAAATGTCTCGTCCTCCAACCCGGGCATGGCGATCAGGAAATGATGCTTGAGGTCAATGGAGGCAGAATCGGCGGTCATGCACCGATTTTAGCGGCCCCGTCTCCTCTGTTTGGGCCAGATGTGCATTGTTTGATACAACCCGGCTTACCCCATGCAAACCCCTTTTTCTTGCGGCCTGGTCTGGCTGCGGCGCGACCTGCGCGTGAGTGACCACGCAGCCCTGCATCAAGCCCTGAAGCACTGCCAGCGGGTGCATGTGGTGTTTGTTTTCGACACCGAGATCCTGGACACCCTGCCCCGCGCCGACCGCCGGGTCGAGTTCATCCGTGAGTCACTGGTCGAAGTCGATGCCCGTTTGCGGGAAATGTCGGGTCACCCGCAGGCGGGCCTCATCGTGCGCCACGGCGTGGCCAAAGACAAAATCGTCAAACTGGCCCAGCACCTGCAGGCCCAGGCCGTGTTTGCCAACCACGACGACGAGCCCCTGGCGCTGGTCCGCGACATCCAGGTGCGCGGCCACCTGGCGGACCATGGCATCGTGCTGCACACCTTCAAGGACCATGTGGTGTTTGAGCGCAACGAGGTGCTGACCCAGATGGCCAAGCCCTTCAGCGTGTTCACGCCCTACAAAAACGCTTGGCTGAAAAAAGTCAGGCCGGAGGACCTGCAGGCCTTTGACGTGGCATCCATGGCCCAGCGGCTGGCCCCAAGGCCGGATGACTTGGCCCAAGCCGTGCCTGCGCTGCAGGACCTTGATTTTGAAATCACCAACCTCAAAGCCCTGAAAATCCCCACCGGCGAATCGGGTGCCCAGGCTTTGCTGCAAGACTTTTTGACCCGCATCGACCAGTACGAGGACACACGCAACTTTCCGGCTGTCAAAGGCCCCAGTTATTTGAGTGTGCATTTGCGCTTTGGCACGGTGTCGATCCGCCAACTGGCCCGCGAGGCGCACCCGCGCATGCTGGCCGGCAGCGTGGGGGCCAGTGTTTGGCTGTCGGAGCTGATTTGGCGCGACTTTTATGTGCAGGTGCTGCACAACTTTGCGCATGTGGGCCAAGGCCAAAGCTTCAAGCCCGACTACGACGCCATCCACTGGGAGCACGGCCCGCACGCCCACAAGTTGTTTGACGCCTGGTGCGAAGCGCGCACCGGCTACCCGCTGGTCGACGCGGCCATGCGCCAGATCAACCAGACGGGCTACATGCACAACCGCTTGCGCATGGTGGTCGCGAGCTTTTTGGTGAAGGACTTGGGCATTGACTGGCGCTGGGGCGAAAAGTACTTCGCCACCCACCTGAACGACTTTGATTTATCGGCCAACAACGGCGGTTGGCAGTGGGCCAGCTCCAGCGGCTGTGACGCGCAGCCCTACTTTCGCATCTTCAACCCGATCAGCCAAAGCGAAAAGTTCGACCCAGATGGCAAGTTCATCCGCCGCTATGTGCCGGAATTGGCGGACTTGCCCACGGCCGCGTTGCACGCGCCTTGGCTGGCCAAACCCATGGAATTGCAAGCGGCAGGGGTTGTGATCGGCAAAACCTACCCGGCCCCCATCGTGGACCACGCCCAAGCCCGCGAAAAAACGCTGGCCCGCTATGCCTTGGTCAAGAAAACACTGTCTGAATAAGGCTGCGATACGGGTGCTCGTTGTAGGTCGGAGCTTCGGCTCCGACACTTGGCCCACCGGATTTGTCGGGGCTGAAGCCACCGACCTACGGCATGCGAATGCCGATCAGATCGCGACCATCTCAAAGTCTTCTTTGCGGGCGGCGCATTCGGGGCAAGTCCAGTTCATGGGCACGTCTTCCCATTTGGTGCCGGGAGCAATGCCATGCTCGGGATCGCCCTCGGCTTCGTCGTAGATCCAGCCGCAAATCAGGCACATCCAAGTTTTGAGTTCCATCACAGTGTCGCAATCAGAGAGTCGAATAGAATGAATTGATTGTATCGGGCCGTTCAACGATCGCCCCGTACATCATTCTGAAGCACCTGAGATTCGCCCTTTTAATGACCGACTTCAGCCACGACCCCGACCTTGAACAGCTGTTTGCCGACCAAGAGCCTGCCCTCATGGCCTGTGTCCTGTCCTTCAATGCCAACGATCCCAGTGGTGCCGGGGGCTTGAGCTGCGATGCGGTCGCCATGGCGTCAGTGGGGGCGCATTGCCTGCCCGTGTGCACCGGTGCCTACGTGCGAGACACCACCAGCATCACCGACTTTTATCCCTTGGACAGCGAAGCCGTGAACGACCAGGCCCGCACCATGGCCGAAGACGTTCCGGTGCAGGTCATCAAGGTTGGTTTTGTGGGCACCCCTGAAAACTTGAGTGCGATTGCCGAGTTGGCCGATGACTACGAAGGTGTGCCGGTGGTGGCCTACATGCCCAACTTGTCGTGGTGGGACGAAGACAAAATCGACGCTTACCTGGACGCCTTTCGCGAACTGCTGTTGCCGCAGACCAGCGTCTTGATCGGCCACCACAGCACGCTGCGACGCTGGCTCTTGCCCGAATGGACAGGGCAGCGCAACCCCGGTCCACGCGACATTGCCAAGGCCGCCAGCGAATGGGGGGTGCCCTACACCCTGGTGACCGGCTTGCCCTTGCCCGAGCAGCACATCGACAACGTGTTGACGTCACCTGAGTCGGTCATGGCCCACGAGAAATTCGAGCACATTGAAGCTGTATTTGCCGGTGCGGGTGACACGCTCACCGCGGCTTTGGCCGCATTGCTGGCCACCGGCATGGACCTGCCTGAAGCCACCAGCGAAGCCCTGCATTATCTGGACCGCTGCCTGAGCGAAGGCTTTCGCCCCGGCATGGGTCAGGTCATCCCGGATCGCTTGTTTTGGGCCCTGCCCGATGACGAAGAGACCGACGACGAAGCCGACCCCGAAGGGCACCCAGGGGCCGATTATTTTGAAGTGCCTTTCAACGAAACCAAACACTGAAGCCGGAGACACACCCCATGACTGATCGCAACCAAACCCTTTTTGACCGCGCCGCCCAGGTGATCCCCGGGGGGGTGAATTCTCCCGTTCGCGCATTTCGCGCCGTGGGCGGAACACCCCGCTTTGTGCAACGTGCCCAGGGCGCCTATTTTTGGGACGCCAACGGCCAAAAATACATCGATTACATCGGCTCCTGGGGCCCGATGATCCTGGGCCACGGTCACCCCGCCGTGCTTGAAGCCGTTCAAAAAGCGGCACTGGACGGCTTCTCGTTTGGTGCCCCGACCGAGCGCGAGATCGAACTGGCCGAAGAAATCCTCAAGCATGTACCGTCCATGGAGATGGTGCGCCTGGTCAGCTCGGGCACCGAAGCGGGCATGAGCGCGCTGCGCCTAGCACGGGGCGCCACCGGCCGCACCAAGTTCATCAAGTTCGAAGGCTGTTACCACGGCCACGCCGACGCGCTGCTCGTCAAGGCCGGCTCGGGCCTGGCCACCTTTGGCAACCCCACCAGCGCCGGTGTGCCACCCGAAGTGGTGCGCGACACCCTGGTGCTGGAGTACAACAACATCACAGCGCTGGAAGAAGCCTTTGCCCTGCACGGCAAGGAACTGGCCTGCGTGATGATCGAGCCCATTGCAGGCAACATGAACTTTGTGCGCGCCAGCGTGCCCTTCATGACGCGCTGCCGCGAGCTGTGCACCGAACACGGTGCCTTGCTGGTGTTTGACGAAGTCATGTCGGGCTTTCGCGTGGCCCTGGGCAGCGCACAAAGCGTGTACGCCAAATTGATCCCCGGCTTCAAGCCCGACATGACGGTGCTGGGCAAGGTCATTGGCGGCGGCATGCCACTGGCGGCCTTTGGCGGCCCGCGCGAGATCATGCGCGAGTTGGCCCCCACCGGCCCGGTCTACCAGGCGGGCACGCTCAGCGGCAACCCGGTGGCCACCGCCTGCGGCTTGGCCACACTGCGCGAGATCGCCAAGCCCGGCTTTTGGGATGCGTTGAGTGCTCGCACGCAAAGTTTGGTCGACGGTCTCAAAGGTGTTGCGGCCCATGCGGGCGTGCCCTTCAGCGCCGACTGCCAAGGCGGCATGTTTGGCTTTTTCTTGCTGCCCGAGTTGGCGCAAAACTACGCCCAGGTCATGACCAGCGACAGCCCCAAGTTCAACAAACTGTTCCACGGCCTGCTGGACGGCGGTGTCTACATCGCGCCCGCTTTGTACGAAGCCGGTTTTGTGAGCGCCGCCCACACTGAAGCCGACATCGCCGAGACGGTACGGGTGGCAGGCGAGGTATTCAAAACCCTCTGACTTTGTGGGAGCCCTGTGGGCGATGGGCGTGGCACACGCCCCAAAAACGCCGCCTGCAACTTG
The DNA here is from genome assembly GCF_003063265.1 of Limnohabitans sp. WS1. Classification (GTDB taxonomy): domain Bacteria; phylum Pseudomonadota; class Gammaproteobacteria; order Burkholderiales; family Burkholderiaceae_C; genus Limnohabitans_A. The sequence continues at coordinate 40,792 of NZ_NERU01000006.1, read as the reverse complement.
GGCTTGTATGGAGAGACACCGATGAAATTGCCAGTTCCACCTGATCTGGTCTTGGGCTCTTCCCTCAAAGCCCTCAGCTTGGTTTTGCTGTGCACATTAGGCAGCGCAGCAAAAGCAGAGTTCGACGCCAGCCGCCTGTGGGTCAACGCCGGGTTTTACTCGGCCCACTTTGACACCAACCAAGGCCTGCGCAACGCCAACCCCGGCATCGGCTTCGAATACCGCATTGACGACACCTGGTCAGCCACAGCGGGGCGCTTTCGCAACAGCAACAACGCCAACTCCAACTATGTGGGTGCCTACTACCAACCCTGGACTTGGGCCGGCGTGAAGCTGGGCATGGTGGCCGGGGCTTTCAACGGTTACCCCAATGCTTACGAGGGTGGCTGGTTTCCAGCCCTCATTCCCACCGCCAGCCTGGAAGGCCAGCACTGGGGCCTGAACGTGGCGCTGGTGCCGCCCCTCAAAGACCGGCTGTATGGTGCGGTCAGTTTTCAACTCAAATACCGTTTACGCTGACACGGCACTGTCCGGCACACGACAGGTGAAGGGACTCCAGAGGTACAAGGCACAGCTGGGCTCTTCAATAATGACCATTGACCAAAAACACTTGGAGATCGCCCCATGAACCCGTCACGCCGCCAACTGAGCACCTTGCTGGGTGCCAGCCTTTTGAGTTTGGGCGCTGCCCCCTTGGCTTGGGCTCAATCTGCAGCCAGCCAAGCGCCCCTGAAACTGATCGTGCCCTTCACCCCCGGCACCGGCATTGACCTGATCGCCCGCACCTTGGGGCCCAAACTCTCGCAGCGCCTGAACCGCCCGGTGGTGGTCGAAAACCGTGTAGGTGCATCCGGCAACATCGGCACCGAAGCCGTGGTCCGCGCCGCGCCCGATGGTGCCACCTTGCTGGTGAGCGTCAATACTTTGGTCATGAACCGGGCGCTGTACCCGGGCCTGAGTTTTGATGCGGTGAAAGACCTGACGGCCGTCTCGCAAACCAGCTGGGGGCAACTGCTGCTGGTGACGCACCCCAAAACCGGCTACAAAACCGCAGGCGAATTGGTGCAAGGTGCACGCCAGTCGCCAGGCCGCATCAATTACGCATCACCCGGCGTGGGCACGCCACACCATTTGTCGATGGAGCTGTTTAAAAACACCGCCCGGGTGTTTCTGACCCACATTCCCTACCGGGGCACCGGCCCGGCCGTGACCGATTTGCTCGGCGGCCAGGTGGACGCGATGTTCTTGCCCATTCATGTGGCCTTGCCGCACATCCGATCTGGCCGACTGGTGGCGCTGGGCATTGGCAGTGACAAGCGCCACGCCCTGCTGCCCGATCTGCCCACCTTGGCCGAGGCCAAAGCAGGCAATGTCAACGTGGACATGTGGTATGGCTTTTTTGCCCCCAAAGGCACACCAGCCGACATCGTCAACCTCTACAACCGCGAGATCAACCAACTGCTCGGCGGTGAAGACGTGCAAAAAGCATTTGTTTCACAAGGCATGGACCCCAGCGGCAGCACCCCACAAGCCTTTGCCCAACTGGTCGAGCGCGACGCCGAGCGCTGGGCCCGCCTGATCAAGGACCAAGGCATCAAGGCCGACTGATGTGAATGCGCTCAGAGCGCGGTGTCTGAGTTGGTGTGGGGCTTGGCGTCGGTTGGCAACACCAGGCAACGCGTCAGCCCAAAACGCTCAAAGTCACGGTCGAAGGTGACCATGCGCAGGCCTGCGCTTTGGGCTGTGGCCGCCAAGCACATGTCGGTCCACAAGCGAATGGGCTGGGGCTCACCGCGACGCCCCAGTAACTGCGCAATGGCGTCATCCAAACCAGGCGGGTCGGCCAACAATCCCACGGCTGGCGTTTCCAGCCATTGGCGGTACATGGCCATGGCCTGCGTCAGATTCAACACATTGGGGCCCATCGCCCGGGGCTGCGACAGCACGCGCACCAAACCCATCATGGTGCTGCGGCAAAACCACAAAGGCGTTGCTGCTTCGCATGCCGATTTCCAGTAGCGCATGGCCTGCGAATGAAACGGGTGAGCGGCACTGCACAGCCCCACCCACACATTCACATCGAGCAAATCACCCGCTGCCAATCGCCAGTTGGCCGAGGCCTCAGCCACGCCCCAAGAGCTGGATGGTTCGCTCATCGTCTTCCTCGTTGATCAATTCATACAAATCGGCATTGGTCAATTTGCTCAGATGCAGCGGCAATGGGCCTTGGTTTGGAATGATCAGTGGCCTGGCCTCAAACCGCTTTTGCGGGTCCACCACCTCGCGGGCGGTCAAGCCCCGCTCCACCAGCTCAATGACCAGGTCGCGCAGGGTCCGGCCCTCTTGGGCTGCACGGGTTTTGAGGTGCTTGAACAGCGCGTCGGGAAAATCAAGTGAAGTTCGCATGTCTGCATTTTTGCATGAATGCATCAATATGCACAAGCCGTCTTGATGTGCACCACCGTATTGCCCCGTGCGCCCAAGCAAACCAGCGATAATTCGCCACTGCATTCACGTCCAGACCGGGCGCTTGCCCACCCCTCAGGACCCCCCATGAAAAAGAACTTCCCTCTGCAAGCCGAAGGCAAGCACCCCGACCGCGTGCTCGAAGCCGTCAAGCACGACATCCGCAAATACTTCAAACGCGAACGCAACCGCGACGTGCCCAAAGGCGTGGACTTTTGGGACTTTGACTGCAAAGTGGGCCTGACCGCCGACACCGCCGAAGTGGTTCGCGTGAGCGCCGTGATCGAAGCCGTGGACGCCGCCGCCAAAACAGGGGCCACATCGGTGTATGTGGAGATTTTGAGCAAGCACGGTGTGCGTGTGATCAAGGCACAAGACGACTACGAAGATCCGCAGGAAGACGCTAAATATTGAATAAAAAGTTTTCTTTTTGGTCCATGATATAAATCATGGACCCCATAAATACTCAAGACGAGCGCGCCGAAAACTTCATCCAGCGCTGGGCAATCAGCACCGCCAGCGAACTCGCCACATCGCAAAGCTTCATCATTGAACTGTGCGAACTGCTGGACGTGCCCAGGCCGCAAGCCACCGCAGACCGGGACTACATGTTTGAACGCGCTTTGAAAGAAGCCCATGCTGACGGCCAAGAATCAGACCGGTACGTGGACTGCTACAAACGCGGCCACTCCTGTTGATCGACGTGGGCCAAGTCATCCAGCTGTTCGCCGAGTTCAGCCGCACCGGCGGCAACTACATTCCCTTTCCTGATCCGCGCAGTTACCAGATCAAGCTGCAAGACCTGCGCGACGAAAAAATCCGCCACCGCCTGCGCCAAATTTGGACCGACCCCATGGCGCTGGACCCCTGCTACGCCAACGCCCAAGTGACCCGCGAAGTGGCCAAACAACTGGCCACCTTGGCCAAAAGCCTGGAGGCCGATGGACACCCCGCTCACCAGGTCGGCGCCTTCCTGACGCGCTGCCTGTTCAGCATGTTTGCCGAAGACGTGGGCCTGCTGCCCGCCAGTGACAAGGGCGATGGAAAGGGTGAAGCCTGAGCGAGACCAGAACAACAGTGAAAGTCGCCGAAAAAACTGGTGGTTATTTGGAGAAACCAATTCAAAGCTACGCAACCAACAACCGCGCCTTGCGTTTTTGTGCCTTCAGCAGCTGAATGGCCTGCTGCTCAAATGACACAAACTCGGTGCCGCCCAGCAGCTCACGATCGGCTGCAATCACACCGTCGGCAAAGTCGCCGCCCCTGGCCAGCTGCGGCGTCAAGGCTCAACAATCCCCAAGACCCGCCCCACATCCAAAAGCCCAATCACCTGCGCCTTGTCTGACAGCGGCCAGCTACTCGACACGGGGGCCACCACATAAGCGCGGCTGACTTGCAGGTCGGCGCAGGCGTTCCAGAAGCCTTTGGTCACGCGGGGGGCGTCGGAGAGCTTGATTTCAAACCCCAAGCGCTCTTGCCCCGTGTCGACCACGGCGTCGAGTTCGGCCCCAGCGGCGGTTCGGAAAAAGTGCAGACTCGCGTTGCCACCCGCGATCAAGGGCAACAATGCGGCGATGTGGTTGACCACCAACCCCTCCCACGAAAATCCCGACATAGGATGGCCTTGCAGGTCTTGCGCGTTGCCTATGCCCAGCAGGGCGTGCAGCAAGCCCGTGTCGCGGAAATACACCTTGGGCGACTTGACCAGACGCTTGCCCAGGTTCACGAAATAGGGCTCAACTTTGCGCACGATCAGGGCATCACAAAAGATGTCGAGGTAGCGGCCCACAGTGATGGGTGAGATGCCGCCCATGGCCACGGCCAGCGCCGAAGCATTAAAAAGTTGCCCATGCTGGTGCGCCAGCATGCGCAAAAAACGCCACAAGGTTTCGCTGGGAATGTGAATGCCCAAGCTGGGTAAATCTCGTCGAACCACCGATTGCAAGTAATCGTTGCGCCAGCGCAGCGATTGCGCGTCCGTTTTGGCCAAACAACTCAGGGGCATGCCCCCGCGTTGCCAATGCGATTGCAGGGCCAACAACTGCTGCGTGTCCTTGTGTGCAGGGTCGCTGGTGGCTTCTTGATGGGCAGCCCCTCCAGGTTGAACTTTGGCCTGGACTTCGGACCACAGCAAAGGCGGCAACTCCAGGTAACTGACCCGCCCAGCCAACGATTCAGCTGTTTGCCTGAGCAACACCCCACTGGCAGAACCCAGCAACAAGAAACGTCCAGGCCGTCGGTCCGCGTCGATTTCGGGGCGCAGCTGCACAAACAAGTCGGGCATGGTTTGCACTTCGTCAATGACCACCAAGTGGTCACGGTGCGCAGCAAAAAATGCAGCGGGGTTGTCAAGTTTGGCCCGGTCAGCCGGAAGTTCCAGATCCAGAAATACCGCGCCTGGCGTTTGCGCCGCCACCTGCCGCGCCAAGGTGGACTTGCCCACTTGGCGAGCGCCTAGCAAAACAACACCCGGATAAAAAGACAATCGGTCCGACAAATCGGCCATGAAAATACGATCAATCATCCTTGCATTTTGATAGGTGATTTATCAAAATGCAAGGTTATTTTAAGACCTTAATTTGAGCAGTCACTGAATTGACGGTGTCAATTCAGGTCCTTGTGTTGCCATTCAGGGGGCGCATCAGCCCCAGCATCACACCTGCCGCCAACCGTCGCCCAGCATGGCGCGCAGCATGAACTGGTCGAACAAGGGCACGGTGAACGCCGTATCTCCGTGGCTGGGGCTCCAGACCATGCCTTTGTTGATGAGGCTGCTTCGCACCATGCCCAAGGTGTTGATGGATCGTCCCAGCGCCGCAGCGATATCACCCGAGCGGTGCGGACCAGAGCCCAGCGATGCCATGGCCCGCAGGTAGCGCCGTTCGCTGGGAGTGCAGCGTTCAAAACGGGTTTTGAAAAAGCTTTCATCCAAGTCTGCTTCGGTCAACAACCTGGCCCGCTGGACATCCGTACGCGAGTTGGGGCTGATCGTCGCCACATCCCAGGCGTACTTGCTCCACATTTGCAAAAAGTATGGATAGCCGTCGGTGTCTTTGTAAATTTCATCGATGGCTTCGGGCTCAAACACCACGTTGAGTTCTTCCGCTGGACGGGTGATGGCCTGGCTGGCGTCGGCCAGTGACAAAGGGCCGACCATGGGGTAATCAAACAAGCGCTCAGAATAAGATTTGGCTTGTCCCGCCCGCGCCAACAATTGAGGCAAGCCGGCCCCAATCACGGTCACGGGCAACTTGGCTTGGGCACATCGGTGCAATGCGGTGATGAGCGCGGCAAGCTCGGCCTCTTTCACGAATTGCAGTTCATCGATGAACGTGACCACGACAGTTTTGGCACTTTGAGCCGCCAAGCCCACCTGCTCCAACAACACAGCCAGATCGCCCTCCAAGTCGCCGTTGTCGGCCAAGCCCAACTCGGGCTCCAAGTCGAGCCCAACCTCGATGTCGTTGAATTTGACCTTGAGGGCTTTGGCAAAACCAGCCAAAGCACGCAGCCCGCGCGTCGCATAGGCTTTGGCCGATTCGACAGCGCTGAGTTTGAGCAAAATCAAGCGCAACTGAGGTGCCAACAAGGCTGGCAAAGAGCGGTCTTCGGGAGCCTCCAGCTTCAGGGTGTAGACCCCACTGGCTTCGGCGTCCTGACGCATTCTGTCCAGCAACACGGTTTTGCCTACGCCGCGCAAACCCACCATCAATACACTTTTCGCGGGATTACCAATGCGGATGCGGCCGATGGCCACCCGCACACCACGACCACCTGCAGCAAAGATTCACTCCTCAACCCCGCGTGAACAAGCGCTCCACCTCTGCCCGCAGCCATTGCTGATCCGAGTCCTGCTCGGTGCTGCTGTGCCACAGCATGTGCACCTCATAAACAGGTGCATCCTCAAAGGCCCACATCTGCAGCTGCACGCGCTGGCTCAGTTCGCGGGCGTACATCTCGGGCACGATGCACAGCAAATCGGTGTTTTGCGCCAGCTCGGCGATCGCGCCAAAGTGGCGTGGACGCACCAAGATGCGGTCTTGGAGTTTCATGCCCGCCAGCATTTTTTCCACGCTCCCATGGAAGGTCGCCGTGGGCGAGACCACCACAAAATTCGCTTGCGCCAGTTGGCTTGGGCTGAGCGTCTTGCTGCGCCCTGGTGGGCTGGGTGACCAGTCTTTGGAAGAGATGGCCATATAGCGTTCCTTGAACAACAGCTGGCTGCGTATGCCCCGGTGCTGCGGCTTGAGGATGCCGATGGCCATGTCGATGTCACGCGATTCCAGGGCAGCAGCCACTTGGGACGCATCCACCGACACGTTGGACAAACTCGCATGGGGCGAGACTTTGCGCAACGCCGAAGCCAGGCGCGGCAAGAACAAAATTTCGCCCAAGTCGGACAAAGACAAACGCCAATGGCGGTGGCTGCTGGATGCGTCAAAAGGCTGGTGGTTGAGCACCAGGCTTTCCATGGCCAGCAACTGCGATTGCATGGCGGGTGCCAATTGTTCGCACAGCCGCGTGGGCTGCAAACCAGCGGGCGAGCGCACAAACAATTCATCGCCAAAAAATTCGCGCAAACGGGCCAAGGCGTTGCTGGTGGCGGGCTGCGACAAGGCCAACGCCTTGCCCGCCGCCGTGACCGAGCGGCTGCGGTGGATGGCCACCAGCACCCGCAAGAGGTTCAGGTCGAGTTGTCGGAAATTCATGCTTTGCCCATGGTTCATGTGAATAAGGGTTGCCCCTAATTATTCACACGATCAATGTACTGCATTGAAAGAATCCATTTGCGACAAGGCCTCAGCTGGCCTAAATTGCCCTCACTTGATCAGGCAACACCACGGGGCAAGGCCCCATGAAAGGTTTTGGGCATGGCTGAACGCTCGTTTGTGCAAGAGGTGCAAAAACTGCGCTTGGGCGATGGCGACGAATTCCATGGCGAAGGCATTTTGGCCGTCACCAAGGCTTTGCTGCAATCGGGCGTGTCGTATGTGGCGGGCTACCAGGGTGCGCCGATCTCGCACCTGATGGATGTGCTGACCGACGCCAACGACATCCTGCAAGAACTGGGTGTGCATTTTGAACACAGCGCCTCCGAAGCCACGGCCGCCGCCACTTTGGCCGCCTCGGTCAACTACCCTCTGCGCGGCGCGGTCACCTTCAAATCCACTGTGGGTACCAATGTGGCGTCGGACGCACTGGCCAATCTGGCCTCAGGCGGCGTCACCGGCGGGGCCATGCTGATCGTGGGCGAGGACTACGGCGAAGGTTCCAGCATCATGCAAGAGCGCTCGCACGCCTTTGCCATGAAATCGCAGGTCTGGCTGATCGACCCCCGTCCCAACCTGCCCAGCATCGTGCACGCGGTGGAAAAAGGCTTTGAGTTGTCCGAGGCCAGCAACACGCCGGTGATGCTGGAGTTGCGCATCCGCGCCTGCCATGTACACGGCCGTTTTCCCACCCGGGACAACGTGCGCCCCAGCTTCACGCTGAAAGACGCCATCGAAAACCCCAAACGCGATGTCAACCGCATCGTGTTGCCGCCCGCCAGCTACCTGCACGAGCAAGAAAAAACACACAAGCGCTGGCCCGCTGCGGTCCAATTCATTCAGGAACACCAGCTCAACGAGTTTTTCTCCGAAGACGCGCAAGACTTTGGCATCGTCATGCAGGGCGGCCTGTACAACGGTGTGGTGCGTGCACTGCAGCTGCTGGGCCTGGCCGATGACTTTGGCAAGACCGACATCCCGCTGTATGTGCTGAACATCACTTACCCCCTGGTCGACGATGAATTCAAACGCTTTTGTACAGGCAAGCGCGGCCTGCTGGTGGTGGAAGAAGGCCAGCCCGACTTCATCGAGCAAAACATCCACAGCATCTTGCACAAAGCGGGTCTGAGCAACCAAATCCACGGCAAAGACGTGCTGCCCATGGGCGGTGAATACACCGGTGGGGTGGTGCTGAAAGGTATCCGGGCGTTCATCGCGCAATACGCGGCGCACTTGCTGCCAGCAACGGTGCCCGCAGTTCAAGCGAGCAACCAACTGGCGATCAGCGAAGCCGTGGCCCAGGTGCACCCGCGTCCGCCCTCGTTTTGCACCGGTTGCCCGGAGCGGCCCATCTTCACGGCCATCAAGATGATCGAAAAAGAGCTGGGTCAACACCATGTCAGCTGCGACATCGGCTGCCATTTGTTTTCGATCCTGCCGCCTTTCAACATTGGCGCCACCACCATGGGCTATGGCCTGGGCTGGGCGGGCGCTTCGGCCTTCAACACCAACGAGACGAGCAAGCGCACCGTCTCGATCATGGGCGACGGGGGCTTTTGGCACAACGGCCTGACCAGCGGCGTGGGCAACGCGGTGTTCAACCAGTCCGACAACTTGTTGCTGGTGGTGGACAACGGTTATTCGGCAGCGACCGGTGGGCAAGACGTGCTCTCGTCCAAAGCCATCAACCCGATCCGCAGCACCAACAACCCGATTGAAAAAGCGGTGCGCGGCGTGGGCGTGGAGTGGGTCAAGACCGTGACCCACACCTACAGCCTGGACCAGATGCGCCAGACCTTGCGTGAGGCCCTGACCACGAAGCAGCAAGGCCCCAAGGTCATCGTGGCGCAAAGCGAATGCATGCTCAACCGCCAGCGCCGCGTCAAACCACTGATCCGCCAGCGCATCCAGAAAGGCGAGCGCGTGGTGCGCGAGCGCTTTGGCATCGACCCCGACACCTGCACCGGCGACCACTCGTGCATTCGCCTGTCGGGCTGCCCATCGCTCAGCATCAAGCCCAACCCCGATCCGCTGCGCCTGGACCCGGTGGCGGCCGTGGCCGACAGCTGCGTGGGCTGCGGCCTGTGCGGCGAGGTCGCGCACGCTGCAGTGCTCTGCCCCTCGTTTTACCGGGCCGAGATCATCAACAACCCCAGCGGCTGGGACCGCTTCAAACAAGGCCTGCGCCAGCGCGTGATTGGCTGGCTGCAAAACCGCATCGAGCGCCGCCTGGAAGGCATTGCCGCATGAACGACTCTCCCCAAACCCAAGGCATCATCAGCCTGGCCATTTTGGCCATGGGCGGTGAAGGCGGCGGTGTGCTGGCCGACTGGCTGGTGGACTTGGCCGAGCACAACGGCCATTGGGCCCAGACCACCTCGGTGCCCGGCGTGGCGCAACGCACCGGGGCCACCATCTATTACATCGAGATGTACCCGCAAGCGGCCTCCCCCACAGGGCAGCTGCCGGTGATGGCGCTCAGCCCCTTTCCAGGCGAAGTGGACATCGTGCTGGCCTCCGAGCTCATGGAAGCAGGCCGCGCTCTGCAGCGCGGCCTGGTGGATGCCCACAAAACCACCTTCATCGCGTCCTCGCACCGCGTCTACTCCATGACCGAGCGCACCGCCATGGGCGATGGTCGGGTGGACGAGGCCAAGCTGCTCGCCGGTGCACAAGCGGCTGCCAAGTTGTTCATCAGCGCCGACTTTGCCCAACTGGCCGAGCAAACCGGCAGCCTGATTGCGCCCGCCTTGTATGGGGCGCTGGCGGCCAGTGAGCGTCTGCCGTTTTCCAGGGCGCAGTTTGAAGCCACGATTGAGCGCAGCGGCGTGGGTGTCAAAACCAGCCTGAAGGCTTTTGCCGCTGGCTTTGATGCTGCCATGCAGGTGTTGCATCCCCAGACGACAAGCGTGGCCGATGTCACCCCGCTTGCCCTGCCCTTGCACCGCCAAGTCGGCCCCAAGCTGCAGGCCCTGGCGCACAGTTTGGAGGGCACATTTGCCCCATCCGCGCACTCCGTCATCGCTTCGGGTTTGACGCGCCTGGCCGATTACCAAAGTGTGGGCTATGCCACCCTGTATGCGGGGTACTTGCAAGACCTGGCCCAAGCTTTGGCCTCGGCCACATTGGCCCCGTCTTTGGCCGAAGACCTCTTGCGCGACGGTGCTCGGCACTTGGCGCTTTGGATGTCCTACGAAGACACGGTGCGTGTGGCCGATCTGAAAACACGCCGCTCACGTTTCGCCCGCGTCAGCCAAGAGGTCAACCAGAGCGACAAACAGCTCATCGACATCCACGAGTTCATGCACCCGCGCCTCGAAGAAATCGCCGACACCTTGCCTGCAGGTTTGGGGCGGTGGTTGCTGGCTTCAAAAACAGCCCGCGCCGTGGTGGGCCGTTTCACGCAAAAAGGGCGCGTGGTGAAAACCAGTTCCTTACGCGGTTTTTTGCTGCTTTATGGCGTGGCCAGTTTGCGCCGCATTCGACCCTTGTCACTGCGCTACGAAACCGAACATCAACGCATCAATGTCTGGTGGGCACAGACCTTGGCGCTGCTGCCGCAACATGCCGATCTGGCATTGGAAGTCCTGCGCGCCCAGCAGCTGGTCAAGGGCTATGGCGACACCCATGCCCGTGGCTGGCGACATTTTGAAAAACTCATGGCCGCCTTGCCGCGCCTGCAGAAGCTGCCCGATGCAGCCAACCGGTTGAGCGCCTTGCGCAAAGCGGCGCTGGCCGACGACAGCGGCCAGGCGCTGGAGCAAGCCCTGAGCCAGCTGGCACCTGCGTGACGCATGCATCCGACCAGGCAGGACTACCCTTCAAGTTTCCCATCCACCTTCCACACACTCAGGAGACAAGCCCATGAAACGACGTTTACTCACCCAGGCCACGGCACTGGTTCTGGCCCTCGGTGCCACCTCGGCCACACTGGCGCAAGAGGTCACTTTGCGCCTGATCAGTGGCTTTGCCGAAAACGGCATCTACGTGCAACGCCTGCAGCCCTGGATCAACAAGGTCAACGCCGAAGGCAAAGGCGTGTTGCAAATCAACTTCATCGGCGGCCCCCGTGCCATTCCCTCGTTTGAGCTGGGCAACGCGGTCAAAACCGGCGTGGTCGACATGGCGCTCAACACCGGCGCTTTCTACACCAACGTGATGCCCGAGGCCGACTTTTTGAAGCTCACCCAGATCCCGGTGGCCGAGCAGCGCAAGAACGGTGCTTTTGATGCGATCAACAAGGTCTGGAACGAAAAAGGCAACATGCAGTACTTGGCCCGCATGGTCGAAAACCAGCCCTTCCACATCTACACCAACAAGAAGGTCGACAAGCCCGACCTGGCGGGTCAAAAAATCCGCATCACACCGGTTTACCGCGACTTCTTTCAGTCCCTCAACGCCAGTGTGATCACCACCCCTCCGGGCGAGGTCTACACCGCCCTGGAGCGCGGTGTGGTGGACGGTTATGGCTGGCCCATTGGCGGTATTTTTGACTTCAACTGGCATGAAAAAACCAAGTTCCGCATCGACCCGGGCTTTTACGACGCCGAGGTCTCGCTGATCATGAACCTGCCGGCCTACAAAAAACTCAACGACACGCAGCGCAACTACCTGCAAAAACAGTTGCTGGCGCTGGAGGCCGAGAACACGTTCTGGGCACGCTACGGGGCCGATGAAATCGCACGCCAGACCAAGGCGGGTATCCAGACCATCACCTTTGATGCCGCCACCAGCAAGGCCTTTCGCGACAAGGCTTACGACATCGGCTGGGCCGGTGCTGCCAAGCAAAGCCCTGAAGTGGCCGCTCGGTTCAAGGCGCTGTTCTCCAAATGATGCAAGCGCTGTCTGAGCGATTTGGCCGGTGGCTGTCGGGTCTGGCCCTGCTGGGCTGCCTGCTGCTGCTGGCCATGATGCTCATCATCGTGGCCGATGTGGCCCTGCGCAATCTGGCCATTCCAGGGATGCCACTGGGGCTGTCGTGGAGCAACGAGGTGTCTGAACTCATGCTCTACCTGATCACGATGTGCGTGGCCCCTTGGCTGCTGCGTCAGGGTCAGCACATCCGGGTGGACATTTTTCTGCAGGCCATTCCACCGCGCATGGCTTGGGCTCTGGAATGGGTGGGCGATGTGCTGGGCCTGTTGTGCTGCCTGGTGCTTGCCTGGTATGGCGTTTTGGCCACCTGGGCCAGTTATGCCGCAGGGTCACTCAGCATCAAGACCCTGGTCACACCCGAGTGGTGGTCGCTCGCGCCTTTGCCGGTGGTGTTTGTTCTGCTGTCCATCGAGATGGTGTTTCGCATGCACCGCCTGCTGCACGCCGAGCGCGGACCACGTCAGGACGCGGTGAGCGCCGCTTGAACGGGTTCCAAATGTTTTTATTTTCCTCATCTGGAGTCTGCACATGAGCAGTTGGCCCATCGCAGCCTGGTTGATGTTGGGCGGCTCCACCTTGCTGCTGTTCATGGGCATGCCCGTGGCGTTGACTTTTTTGGGCGTCAACATCATCGGGGCCGTGCTTTACATGGGTGGCGAGCCCGGCTTGGTGCAGCTGGTGCGCAACAGCGTCAGTTCGGTCACGGCCTTTGCGCTCACGCCCATTCCGCTGTTTGTGCTGATGGGCGAGATTTTGTTCCATACCGGTTTGGCCGTGAAAGTGATCGACGGGGTCGAGCGCTTGATCGTTCGGGTGCCTGGGCGCTTGGCGGTGGTGGCGGTGGTGGCGGGCACGGTGTTTTCGGCCATCTCGGGCTCCACCATTGCCACCACGGCCATGCTGGGCGCCCTGATGCTGCCTGTGATGCTGGCCCGCGGCTACCACCCCACCATGGCCACGGGTCCGATCATGGCCATTGGCGCGGTGGACATGCTGATTCCGCCTTCGGCCCTGACGGTTTTGCTGGGTTCGCTCTCAGGCATCTCGATTTCCAAGCTGCTGCTGGGTGGTGTTGTTCCCGGGCTGCTGTTGTCGGTGGCGTTTGTGGCCTGGATCATTGTGCGGGTGCGCATCAGCCCCCATCTGGCGCCTAACGACACCGAGGCCGTGCAGCACCAAGGCTGGGACCGCTGGCAACCGCTGTTTGCCTACGTCTTGCCCACCTTGTCGATTTTTGGGGTGGTGGTGGGCGCGCTGGCAGCGGGCTGGGCCACGCCCACCGAGTGCGCAGCGCTCGGTGCCTTTGCCACCATGCTGCTGGCCGCGCTTTACCGCGCCCTGCGCTGGGAGGCGGTGCTCAAGGCCCTCAAGGGCACGGCAGGCATCTCCGGCATGATTTTGTTCATCATCTTGGGGGCCACCACCTTCGCACAGATTTTGTCTTTTTCGGGTGCAAGTTCAGGTTTGGTGCAGCTCATCACCGAACAAGGTTTGTCGGCCAACCAGATCCTGATCGGCATGATGCTCTTCCTGATTTTTCTGGGTATCTTTGTGGACCAGGTCAGCATGATGATGATCACCCTGCCCATCTTCATGCCCATCGTGAACGCCCTGGGCATCGACCCGGTGTGGTTTGGTGTGTTGTTCCTCATCTGCATGCAAATGGGTCTGCTTTTGCCGCCCCATGGTTTGCTGCTCATGACCATGCGCGGCGTGGCCCCACCGTCGGTCACCATGACGCACATCTTTTTGGCGGTCACGCCTTATTTGGCGATGAGCGTGTTGCTGCTGGTGGCCGTCTTCATGGTGCCGGGCATCGCTACCTGGTTGCCCGGGTGGATGGGCTGATGGGCTGCTTGTAAGAGCCCACCCCTGGGCGATTGCATCCAACCGCCAGGGCAAGCCATCGCCCACGGGGGTGGGCTCCTACAAAGATACAGACAACAGCCTGCGGTCTGATCAATCGTTGGATTTGAGCAGACCTGCCGCCCGCAGCTTGTCTTTTTTGCTGGGCCGTGAACCCTTGATACCACCATTGCCGGGTGATGGCGGCGGTGGGGTTTCGGTTTGCTCAAAACCTGGCACCTGCTCCAAAGGCAGCTCCAAGCTTTCGCGTTTCTGGATCAGCTGCCAGTGCGCCAGCGCTGCAGCCGTGACAAAGCTCACCGCGTCGCCATGCGCACCCGCCCTGCCGGTGCGGCCGATGCGGTGGGTGTAGTCAGTGGCCGAGCGCGGCAGGTCGTAGTTGACCACCACGGGCAGCATGGCGATGTCGATGCCGCGTGAGGCCAGGTCGGTGGTGACCACCACGTCCCAGCGTCCGGCCTTGAACTCGCTCAGCACCTCTTGCCTTGCCCCTTGGCTCATCTCGCCATGAAAAGGCGTAGCAAACACACCCGCCTTGTAGAGCTTGTTCGCCACATGCTCGCAGGCGTAACGCGTGGCCACAAACACCAGCACCTGTTTCCAGCTGTTTTCGGTGATCAGGTGGCGCAACAAGGCGGTGCGGCTTTTCTCGTCCACGGCAATGGCCCGCTGGGTGATGTCGGGCTTGTGGCCTTCAAAAGCCTCTACTGTGATGCGCACCGGATCACGCAGCAGCTTGGCCGCCAAGGCTTCCACCTCGGGTGCAAACGTGGCCGAGAACAACAAGGTTTGACGTTGGGCGGGCAGCAGCGCCAGCACGCGTTGCAGCTCATCGGCAAAGCCCAAATCCAGCAGGCGGTCGGCTTCGTCCAGCACCAAGTGTTGCACATCGGCCAGGCGCACGGCGTTCTGGTCGATCAAATCGAGCAAACGGCCGGGTGTGGCCACCACGATGTCGGCACCGCCGCGCAGCGCCATCATTTGTGGGTTGACCGAAACGCCGCCAAACACGGTGTTCACCTTGAGCGACTGCGGCAACTTGTAAGCCAGGTTGGCCAACACATCGCCCACCTGCACCGCCAGCTCGCGCGTGGGCACCAGCACCAGCGTACGCACGGGGCGGCGAAAATTGGTCTGGCGCGGTGCGGCCAGCAGGTGCTGGAGCAGCGGCAGCGCAAAAGCCAGCGTTTTGCCCGAGCCGGTGGGCGCGGTGGCCCACACGTCAGCCAACTTCAGGGCAGCCGGAATCGCCTCGGCCTGGATGGGGGTGGGGGCATAGAGGCCCATGTCGGACACGGCGCGTTGCAGCGCGGGGGACAGGCCCAATGGGCCAAAACTCAAGGTCATGCTTGATCCTCAAAAAAATGCTGCCCGTTAAGGATCAAGGTGAAACGGCTCATCGCTCATCACCCTCCAGCGGAGAACGTTCGGGCACCATCGCCAAAAAGCTGGCCAAATCGCCCGGCTTGGCCGCACCAGCACGTTCGGCAAAAAAAGCCACTGCGTTGAGGGCGGACACCTTTTCGGCCACAGCCACAGTAATGAACTGGTTGAGCGAAGCCTGATCTTGTTCTGCCAACTTGCGTGCATGGGCATACAAAGAATCGGGCAAACGAAGCGCAAAAGTACTCATACGGCATCCTCCAAAAAAGCCAAAGCCTGGGCTGGTGTTTTGACAGCCAGGCCAAAGCGTGGCGCGGCGATCGAAAAATCTTTCACATTCAAGGTGACCAGGGCATGTACCCGCGCGTTGACAGCGGCCTCGAGCACCATCTCATCACCCGGGTCGCGCAACTGTGGCCGCCAGATGTAATGCAAGCTCACCGGCTCCACCCAAAGGGCCAAGGCGGACAAAAACGCATCGACCTGCTCAACAGAAAAACCATGCAAGGCCCGTATCGAATCGCGCTTGAGCACCGACTCGTATTCAAGCCACAAAGCAGGCGACGCCACCACGCGCAAACGCGTCGAAGCCACCGCTTGAAGCAGTGCATACGACGCGCCCCGAGCGCTGCTCAAGCCTGCAACCAGCACGTTGGTGTCCAGCAACATGATTTTCATGATGTTGCCAATGATATCAGCGAATAATCAGCATCGGGCCTAATGACGTGGGTGCACAGAAATGATGCACCAGAGATCGCGGCGCACAAGGCGAGCCAAGTTTGCGCTGCTGCGCTGCACTCGCCGTGAAAATTTGGTTCGTCGTGACCGTTGATGTCAATGACGGAAGTGCCGCACCCCCGTAAACACCATCGCCACACCACGCTCGTTGGCGGCGTCAATGACCTCCTGGTCCCGCATGGAGCCACCGGGCTGGGCCACGCAGGTGGCACCCGCGTCCACCACCACGTCGAGGCCGTCGCGGAAGGGGAAGAAGGCGTCGCTGGCCACCACGGTGTGTTGAAGGCTGAGCTTGGCGGCTTCGGCCTTGATGCTGGCGATGCGGGCGGAGTCGAGGCGGCTCATTTGGCCGGCGCCCACACCCATGGTCATGCCGTTTTTGCAGAACACGATGGCGTTGGATTTGACGAACTTGGCCACTTTCCAGGCAAACAGCAGGTCGTGCAGTTCTTCGGGGGTGGGTTGTTTGACGGTGACGATTTTCATGTCGGCCAAAGCCAACTCGTGGTTGTCGGCGCTTTGCAGCAACAGGCCAGAGCCCACGCGTTTGGTTTCGAGTGCGTTGCGCACGTCGCCATAGTTGGCAGGCAAAGCAATTTTCATCAAGCGCACGTTCACTTTGCTCTTGAACACTTCGAGCGCTTCGGCGCTGAAGTCAGGGGCCATCAGCACTTCGACGAATTGCTTGCTCACCGCCTCGGCAGCGGCTTTGTCCACAGGGCGGTTGAAGGCGATGATGCCGCCGAAGGCGCTGGTGGGGTCGGTTTGGAAGGCTTTGCTGTAGGCCTCGAGTGCGGTCGCGCCCACGGCCACGCCGCAGGGATTGGCGTGTTTGACGATCACACACGCGGTGTTCTCGAAGCTCTTCACACATTCCCAAGCCGCATCGGCATCGGCGATGTTGTTGTAAGACAGTTCTTTGCCTTGCAGCTGCACGCCAGTGGCCAGAGACCCAGCCGCTGGAGCCAAGTCACGGTACCAAGCGGCTTGCTGGTGGCTGTTCTCGCCGTAGCGCAGGTCTTGCACCTTGACGTATTGCTCGTTGAACTGGTCTGAGAACTGGGCGCGCTCGGGCACGTAGTCTTCGCTCAGTTTTTCAGCTTCAAAGTTCACGCTGGAGAGGTAGTTGCTGATCGCACCGTCGTATTGGCTGATGCGGTTGAACGCGGCCACCGACAAGGCAAAACGCAGTTTGTCGCTGAGTTTGCCGCTGGCTTTGAGCTCGGCGATCACGTCGGCGTATTGGCTGGCGTCGGTGACGATGCCCACGTCTTTCCAGTTTTTGGCGGCAGAGCGCACCATGGCGGGGCCGCCGATGTCGATGTTCTCGATGGCGTCGGCCAGTGTGCAACCGGGCTTGGCCACGGTGGCCTCAAAGGGGTAGAGGTTGACGATGAGCAGGTCGATGGTCTCGATGCCATGCGCTTGCAATGCCGCCATGTGCTCGGGCGTGTCGCGGCGCGCCAGCAAGCCGCCGTGCACTTTGGGGTGCAGTGTTTTGACGCGGCCATCGAGCATTTCGGGGAAGCCGGTGACTTCGGCCACCTCGGTCACGGGCAGGCCTTGCTCGGCCAGCAGTTTGGCGGTGCCGCCGGTGGAGATCAGGCCCACGCCCAAGGCGTGCAGGTCACGCGCGAGTTCGACGATGCCGGTTTTGTCGGAGACAGAGATGAGGGCTCTCATGGGGGCTTTCTTCAAAATTCAGAGTATTTAAGGTGGGGCCGGGCTAAAGGGTTCCGGCAGGTATTCAAGTGGGCTGGGCGGGAGCAGGCCGCCCCAGCTTCATTTCAACAAATCGTGTTCGAGCAGTTTCTTGCGCAAGGTGTTGCGGTTCAGGCCCAACCATTCGGCGGCGCGTGACTGGTTTTGCCCAGACTGGTTCATCACCACGTCGAGCAGTGGCTTTTCGACCAGCTTGACCAGCATGTCGTAAAGACCCGTGGGGTCGGTGCCGTCCAGGTCGCGGAAGTAAATGTCCAGGTTGTCCCGGATGCAGTTTTCAATGGATTGGGGTTCGCTCATGGCGTGGTCTCTAAATCGGTGCAGGCCTCGGGGCGCTGGGCCTGGCGCTGGGGCAGACGCTCCATCTGCTCGGCCAAGCCGTCCAGATAAGCAGCCACGGCGGCCAGTTGTCCGTCTGCGGTTTCCAGGGTGTTCATGTGTTCACGAAAGGCGTCGCCACCGGGCAGCGTGCGCACATACCAGCCGATGTGTTTGCGCGCCGAGCGCACGCCGGTGTATTCGCCGTACAAACCGTAGTGATCTTGCAGGTGTTCCAGCAAGGCGCGGCGCACCTCGGCCACCAGGGGTGGGGCCAGGTGTTCGCCCGTGGCCAAAAAGTGGTCGATCTCACGGAAGATCCAGGGGCTGCCTTGCGCGGCGCGGCCGATCATCACGGCATCTGCGCCGGTGAACTTCATCACATCGCGGGCTTTTTCAGGCGAATCCACATCACCATTGGCCACCACAGGAATGCGCAAGGCGGCCTTGACGGCGGCCACAGTGTCGTATTCGGCCAGGCCTTTGTAGCCTTGCTCGCGGGTGCGGCCATGCACGGTGACCATTTGCACCCCGGCGCTCTCAGCGGCGCGGGCCAAGCTCAGGGCGTTTTTTTCGGCATCGCACCAGCCTGTGCGCATCTTGAGTGTGACGGGCACGCCGTGAGGCAAAGCCGCTTCAACCACGGCGCTGATGATCTCCAGCGCCAGCGGCTCGTCTTGCATCAGGGCCGAGCCAGCCCATTTGTTGCAAACTTTTTTGGCCGGGCAACCCATGTTGATGTCGATGATTTGCGCGCCCCGGTCGATGTTGTAGCGGGCAGCGTCGGCCATCATCTGCGCCTCGGTGCCCGCAATTTGCACCGCAATCGGGCCGGGCTCGCCGTCGTGGTTGGCGCGGCGCGAGGTTTTGAGCGAGGCCCACAAATCGGGCCGCGAAGTCACCATTTCGCTCACGGCATAACCCGCCCCAAACTGCCTGCACAGCTGGCGAAATGGCCGATCCGTCACCCCCGCCATGGGGGCGACAAACAAATTGTTCGGCAATAGGTAAGGGCCAATCTGCATGACTGGGGGTCGGTATTTGGTGGGGGGGCCTGAAAAGGAAGCACGATTGTAATTGCTTAATATTTCAGCAAATGAAAGCGAAGTGTGCTAGCCATTGCGGCGGGCAGCAGCACCCGCTTGATGGCGACTTGCGCTCCACGAGCGCAGTCTTCGTTTCAGGGCTTGCGGCATCCCTGCAGCTTGATGGGCTCAATGCAGAGGCGGTTTTGACCGTCGAATGGCTTCAATGACCGCTTGCCCGGTCGAGCCACTTGCCCATCAATTCGAGGATCTGGCGGCGCATGAAGGGCTTGGTGAGGTAATCGTCCATGCCTGCGGCCAGACAATTGGCCTTGTCGTCGGCCAAGGCATTGGCCGTCAAGGCCAAAATCGGCTTGCGGGGCAAGCCCAGCGCCACTTCGCGAGCACGGATGGCGCGTGTGGCGGTGATGCCATCCATCTCGGGCATTTGCACATCCATCAACACAATGTCGTGTCCTTCGGTCGCGCTGATGTGCACCGCCTCCAAGCCGTTGTGGGCCTGGAGCACACGGCAGCCCGCTGTTTTGAGCATGGTCACCAAGATTTCACGGTTCACATCGTTGTCTTCGGCGATCAACACGGTGCAGTCCAGTGTTTGCGGGGTTTTGGCCTGTGTGTGGCTGGCTTCCAGCGGCAGGTCTTTCAGGCGGGGGCCACACACCTCAAACCAAAATTCTGAACCTTGCCCGGGTTGGCTGGAAAAACCCACTTGCCCGCCCATGAGTTCGGACAACTGACGCGAAATGACCAAGCCCAGGCCGCTGCCTCCATAGCGCCGGGCCATGGAAATATCGGCTTGCGAAAACGCACTGAACAAACGGTGGGCTTCTTCTTCGCTGATGCCAATGCCGGTGTCGCGCACCGTGCAGCGCACACGGGTCATGCCGTCGTTTTGCGTCATGTAGACCAAGCCCACGCTCACCTGGCCTTGGGCGGTGAACTTGACGGCGTTGGACACCAAATTGCTGGCCACCTGGGTGAATCGGTGCGGGTCGCCCAGCAGCATCAGGGGAACCCCATCGGCGGGTGGCTCAAACACCAGCTTCAGACCTTTGTCCTGGGCATGCGGCTCAAACAAGGCAGCCACCTGACGCGCCGCCTGTTCCGGGCTGTAAGGCACTTTTTCCAAGTGCAGCATGCCCGCCTCGATCTTGGAAAAATCAAGGATGTCGTTGATCAGGTAGAGCAGCGTCGACGACGAGGAACTGATCATGCTGATGAGTTTTTTCTGCTGCTCAGTCGGGTCGGTCGAGCCCAGCAACTCAGAGACACCGATCAGGCCGTTGAGAGGGGTGCGGATCTCATGGCTCATGTTGGCCAAAAACTGGCTTTTGGCTTGGTTGGCGGCATCGGCGTGCTCTTTGGCCAACAACAGCTCGGCGGTACGGGCTTGCACCTCGGATTCAAGTTGCTGGCTGTATTGACCCAGTGCTTTGTCTTTGTGCTCGATTTGGTCGAGCATGGAATTGAAACCGGCCACCAACTCGCCAATTTCGTCCTGGCTTTGACGTTTGGCGCGTTGGCTGTAGTCGTGCACCGAGGTGATGCGCCGCATCACCTCGGCCAAATCCAAAATGGGCTGGCTGATGATGACGATCAACTGGCCCATGAATTGGCGCACCACCGCATAGGCCAACATCATGGCCACCACGGCCACCAGCAAGGTGATAGCGATGTTCCACCAAAAGTCATCCAGCCGGATCTTGACCAGCACAAAGCCGATGCGCTCGCCATCTTGAACAATGGGCAAGCGAATGGCATAGCGGCTGAGTGTGAGCTGCGAGATTTGGGTCCCGTCCAGCATGGCCGCTGGGGTGGTGCTTGGCGTTGACTTCACGTCGCCCAGCCGTGACGGGTAATGCGCAAAAGCGACCGAACCCGAGGCTTTGGTGTAAATGTCGACGGTTTCCACATTTTTGATGTGCCGGAAAATTTCCAGTTGCTTGTGGGCCCCAGCGCTGTCTTCAAAAAGGACTGCTGCTGCATTGCTTTCTGCGGCCAGCTCGGCCAGGCTTTTGGCCGCAGCCTGTGTGGCTTGCAAAGTCTGACTGGCTTGCCACAAGGTGATGACCACAAAAAACAAGATCAGCACGCACCAGATGCCCAAAGCCAAAATATGGTTGAGCTTCTCGCGCATGGGCGCATGCAGCAGTTTTTCTCGACGCCAATTGGAAAAGGTCAGCACCATCGAGCCCTTATCGAACGACCACGCGGGCCAACTTGAGCATCTGGCTGCTGGCTTTGATGCTGGATTTTTGCAAGTTCAGCAGGTTCACATCAAACTCCACCCGGTCGTCGTTGAAAACCATGGACAGGTGCGCACCCTGGTCCATGGCTTGGCGGGCGTCGCTGACCAAAAGCACCGAAGCTGAGCCCAATTGCCGCACCAACAAAGGCAAAAGTCGTGCATCACTCTCGCCCACAAAGACCATGCTGCACTCCTTGGCCTGCTCGATGGCCACATCCTTGCGGACCATGATTTCGCGGCCCTGAGCCACGCGGCGATTCAAGCTGAGCATGGCCCCATTCAGGTCATCGCGACCCATGACACACATCCGAAGAATTTTGTCTTCGGAGGCGGGCAACTCGACAAACTTGGCGAAGTTGAACACATAAGCGGCTTTGATGCGGTCCACCGTTTGCCCTGCGGGCTGGGCTGCAGCCGTCCAAGAGGACAAACAGCACCACAACATGGCACCCCAGCGAAGGCCTTGCCCCACCTGCACAGAGACTTGTCGCAGGCACGCGAGACGGTTCATATTTTGAAAGGTCATGGTCATGTCCTTCAAAAACGAACCACCGCTTGAACCAGAGCGCTGCGCTGTACGTCATACGCCCGGGTCACGGGGAAAATGTTGATGAATTCGGTGTGACGGTCTTTGAGCAGGTTGCGCCCCATCAAGGACAGTTCGGTGCTGCGGTTGACTTGCCATGCCAGTCGCATGTCCAGGCCGGTATAGCCAGGCAAGGGGGTGGGCGTGTCGGTGTTGAGGGTGTAGTGGGCCGTCCCCGAGTTGTAGCGCAGGCGCACGTCCAAGTTCAGATCGCTGGCGAGGTTGAAGTTGTTGCGCAGCAAAATCTGGTGACGTGGCGCACTGTTTTCAAAGGCCCGGACCTGGATATCACCCAACAAGTCGCCAGACATTTTCCCTTTGACACGCAACAGGCTGTAAGAACCTTGCACCTTCCACCAGGCACGGGGATGCCATTCCAGGGACAGCTCCCCACCCCATGAACGGGCCTTGTCCAGGTTGGTGTTGTAGCCAGACATGGTGTAGTAACACATGCCCGGACCATAAACCGCCAAGCAACCCAGGGCCTCGGGCAAACCCACCACCGGTTGGCTGTTCATGCGGGCACCACGCAAATGGCTGTAATCGGACGCAAACAAAGAGACGTCGACGCTCAGGAAATTGGAGAATTGTTTGCGCCAACCGGCCTCCAGACTGAGTGCCTGCTCGGCTTTTAAGCCCGCCTGCGCACGCGGCGAGATCTGAGTGATGGCCGTGAGCATCTGGGCCGGCAGGTTCAAGCCCGTCACGCCATTGAAACTGGCAGCATCCGCAGCACTGATGTCAATCGTGGCCAGGCTCTCGGTGCGACGCGACGAACGCACCGAACGCGACAAGGCCCCCCAATAGGCTTCGTTCTGTCCCGGCGTGTAGAGCATGCGCACATTGGGCTGGATGTTGAACCCTGTCAAACCATCTTTTTCGAACTTGGAGCCCACAATCAGCTTGAAGCGTTCGGGCACCAAGGTGATTTCGTCGTGCACAAAGGCGCTGTAACTCAGTCGATGGCTTTCGCCATCCAGCAAAAGATAGGGCGAGGTGGGCAAGATCAGCTTGTCCGAGGTGTAGCGCAGGTTCAGTCCCCAAATGAAATCATGGTCACCCCAAATTTGACGCTGCTGAAAATCCACATCGGCATCTGTTTTGCTGCCCCCCATGTCCATAAATCGAGGCAACTCTGCCAAGGGCATTGAAGTGCCTGCACCTGAGCCCCAAAGCCCCTCATGAATCGACCGGTCTCGGTCAATCGACGCTTGCAAGACATTCTCGGCCCCGGCACTGCCTTTCCAGGCATAACGCGCTTGCAAGGCCCCGCCCTGGGCACGTTCGTTCATGAGGCTGTCACGCGCAAATGGGGTGGCCGGGTCGCTCAAAGCCAAAACCGAGGGCGTGCCCCAGTAATCGTGCGACCGGTCTTGGTACACCTCGGCCTTGAGGCTCAAAGAGCCACCGTCAAGCTTGGGCTCAAGCCGGATGCCCAAGCGCTGCCCCTTGGCCGCATCGACACCCGTCAAACCCGTGTCGCGCTCCAAAGACCCCCCCATGCTGCTGGCTTTGCCATACACCTTGTAGTGCCCGCCTTGGGTCAACTCGCCACCCTGAGTCAGCGAGGCCGAGGCCGTTTGACCATTGCCCAGCACAGCACTTACCCGTTGGCCCTGGCTGGCGCTGGCCGAACGCGTGACGATGTTGATGACGCCATTCATGGCGTTGGTGCCCCACAAGGCTGCGCCTGGGCCACGGATGACTTCAATCCGTTCGATGTCGTCCATGATCAGGTCTTGCGTTTCCCACAACACGCCAGAAAACAAGGGGGAATAAACGCTGCGGCCGTCGACTTGCACCAACAATTTGCTGGAAAAACGCTCATTGAACCCGCGAGAGCTGACTGCCCAACGGTTTCGCGCCATTTGCGCCACGTTCAGGCCCGGCACCAAACGCAAGGCTTCAGGGATGGATTGCGCACCGGAGCGCCGAATTTCTTCTGCCGAGATCACATAGGCGGCTGCCGCCATGTCGGCCACACGCTGCTCTTTGCGCGACATGGACATGAGCCGGTAATCGACCAACTCCTCCAAAGACATGTCCAAAAACTCATTGCCCGTGGCCGCTGCTGCACACGAGGCGTGAATGGCGCATGCCAACAGCGTCCATCGCCAGAGATTTTGGCGTTTGTTTTTGTTTTCCCTCATCGGCATGCTCCCTTTTGAATCTATTGTCACCTCAAGATCAGTTATTAGATTTTATATTTCCTGTTTTTTGATGTCCAAAGAAAACTTGCATTTATTCAATTTGTTATATTTGAAGTATTCATTCGAATCAGTCTTTGTTTCCACTGTTCCATGACCTCAGGGCCTCGGGTAACCCGGAAAAAAACCACAAAACCGGACACCGCTACACTGCCCCGATGGATGTTTGGTTGAATCACCTCTTGCAATGGCTGGCTTTGCCGCAACACGGTTTGAGTACGGTGTTTGTGGTGGCCTTCATCTCGGCCACTTTGTTGCCCATGGGTTCTGAGCCCGTTGTTTTTGGGCTGGTCAAACTCAATCCTGAACTTTTTTGGCCTGCGGTGGTGGTCGCCACGGCGGGCAACACCTTGGGTGGCATGCTCAGCTGGTGGATGGGCCGAGGCACCTTGCACGCCATGAAGCGCTGGCGCGACACGCCAGGGCACCTCAGAGCCCTGTCTTGGCTCGAAAAACTGGGTCCTAAAGCCTGTTTACTCAGTTGGTTGCCGGTGGTGGGCGACCCCTTGTGCGCGGTGGCTGGCTGGCTGAAGATGCCTTTTTGGCCTTGCACCTTGTACATGGCCATCGGCAAATTCTTGCGCTACCTGGTCATGACCGCCTTGTTGCTTTGGGTGTTTCCCTGGCATTGACCAGGCTTGGCCGAGCGAGCCTTGCCAGTTGGCCAGTCGGCCTGCTGGCTCAAAACCAACGCTGCTGCTGTCAAGTGAATCCCCAACTCAGCTCACAACGTTCAACAAAGACTGCCCGGCCGTGTAGCGCCGCAGATTGTCCAAAAACATCTGACGAACGCGCTGTTCGTTGCCATCCGAATGACCCGCCGCGTGGGGCGTGACCATGACCTGGGGCATGGCCCACAAAGGGGAGTCTGTTGGCAAGGGTTCGTGCGCAAACACATCCAGAAAAGCACCGCCCAAATGGCCACTTTGCAGGGCGAACACCAAAGCTTGCTCATCCACCACCTCACCTCGCGCCACATTGATCAGGTGAGCCCCCGCTGGCAAGGCGGCCAAGGTGTGCGCATTGACCAATTGACGGGTCTTGTCGGTCAAGGGGCAGGCCAAAATCAGCCAATCGGTGCGGGGCAGCACCTCATGCAAGCGCTCAAATGTGACATGCTCGACCGCATCGGGCGTGGCCTGACAAGGTGATGCGGCGTGCTGGCGCACGGCCACCACATGCAAGCCCAAAGCCTGCAGCAAACTGCCCAGCTTTTGACCAATCGGTCCCCAGCCCACAAGGGTGGCGGTTTGGCCTGGCAAGTCGCGCGGCATGCGTTCACCGAGCAGCGGGATCCACTGGCGTGCTTGTTGCTCGGCCCACAAACCCGGAAAACGCCGGGCCAAAGCCAACAAGCCCGCCAAGGCCACGGTGGCCACCACCTGCGCATTGGCCCCGGACGAGGTGGCAATTTGCACCCCCCGGGCCTTCAAGTCCAGATAGATCTGCCGGTCAGCCCCTGCCGAGTGGATGTGCACCCACTTCAAACCCGGCGATTGGCGCAGCAAGTCATACACCCGCTGCAAGGCGGGGTGAATTTGGTGCTTGGTCGAGGTGCCAGTGACTTCACGCGAGATGAAGGCCACATCGGCATCGGTGCGCTGCGTGGCCACCGCCGTGTCCAGCGCCAGCAACTCGTGGGGTCGCGGGCCCATGAGCGCTGAGATGGCCGGCCCCAACTGTTCGATGCTTGGCTGCGACATCAGCAAGCGCAATGGGCGTATGGGGGCGTTCATTCGGCCCGCGCTCCCGAGTCACGCACGATCAAGCGCCACTTGTCGTGTTCGCGCTGCACAAACTGTCCAAACTGTGCGGGGGTGCCACCTGCAGGGTCAGCCCCTTGCGCAATCATTTGCTGCTCGATCGCGGGCACTTGCAGAACCTCGTTGACCGCCTTGTTGACCAAGTTGATCACCGATTCGGGCGTGCCTTTGGGTGCAAAAAAACCAAACCACGAACCCGCCTCGAAATTGGGAAAACCTTTTTCGACCACGGTGGGCACATCGGGCATGGAACGGGAGCGCTTGAGCGAGCTGACCGCCATGGGCTTGAGTTTGCCCGCCGTGATGTGCGGCATGACGGACGGGATGGTGGCAAACATGAACTGGATGCGCCCGGCCAAAAGGTCCTTCAAGGCATCTGCCCCTTTGTAGGGAATGTGGGTGGCCTCAAAACCCACCCGTTTGGCCAGCATGAAACTCGACAAATGCGAAGAGGTGCCAATGCCGGTCGAGCCGTAGTTGAGCTTGCCCGGGTTGGCTTTGGCGTAGGCGACCAGCTCCTCCATATTGCTTGCGGGCACCGACGGGTGAATCACCAGCACATTGGGCACATCGGCAATTTGCACCATGGGCACCAGATCGGTCAAGGGGTTATAGGGCAGCTTGGCATACAGCGAAGGATTGACCGCGATCGGCCCCACCGAATTGACAATCAGGGTGTAGCCATCGGGCGCTGCACGCACCACCATTTCGGTGCCCAAGTTGCCCCCTGCGCCGGGCTTGTTGTCAATCACAAAAGGCTGCTTGAGCTTTTCAGACAATTGCTGCGCCACGGTGCGGGCCAGGATGTCGGTGGTGCCCCCAGCGGTAAAGGCCACCACGACTTTGACCGGCTTTTGGGGATA
Source organism: Limnohabitans sp. WS1 (assembly GCF_003063265.1). Lineage (GTDB taxonomy): Bacteria > Pseudomonadota > Gammaproteobacteria > Burkholderiales > Burkholderiaceae_C > Limnohabitans_A. The sequence goes on along the minus strand of NZ_NERU01000006.1, from coordinate 13,942 downwards.
GGTTTGCGCCTGGGCCAACGGCGCTCCAACCCACGCCACAAGCGTCAGGCAGCCCAACAAGGTCATGGCTTTGAGTTTCATGGGTGTCTCCGTTTATTCAACAATGGTGATCACAGCCCTGGGGCAAAACAAACCTCAGGTCTTGTAACTGGGGTCCATGCGGTCGAGTTTGCGCAGCAAGGCGGGCCACTCCATCAAACCGTAAGGCCTGCGCGTGCTGGGCTGGTAGTTGTTCCAGGTTTCTTCCAGCACCTCAGGGGCCACTTTCACGAAGGGCGTGTTGCAGGCCATGGCCGCCAGTTGAGCGTGGCAAGCCAGCTCCAAGCGGTGCATCCAGTTGAAGGCCTCGCCCACGCTGCGGCCGACCGTCAAGGCCCCGTGGTTGCGCAAGATGAGCGCCTCCCCCTGCCCCAGGTCTTGGACCAAGGACGCCTGTTCGGCCAGATCGAGCACCACACCCTGGTAGTCGTGGTAGCCAATCTTCAAAAAGCGCATGGCCGTTTGCGTGATCGGCAAGAGGCCACATTCGAGCGAGGACACCGCCATGGAGGCCCAGCTGTGGGTGTGAATGACGCAGTCCACCTCGGGACGAGCCGCGTGCACCGCGCTGTGGATCACATAACCGGCCTTGTTGATGCCGTAGTTCAAGTCACCAAAATCGGGCTTGGCCAAGATGTTGCCGTCGTGATCAATCTTGATCAAGCTCGACGCTGTGATCTCTTCGTACATCATGCCGTAGGCGTTGATGAGAAAAGCGCCCTCCTCGCCCGGCACTCGCGACGAGATGTGGTTGGCCATCATGTCCGACATGCCATAAATGGCCAACAGCCGGTAGCAAGCCGCCAGATCGACACGCGCCTGCCACTCTTCGGGTGTACAACGAGCCTGCATCGACTCGATTTTCAATATTCCGTTTTCAAGCATGACAACTCCAGTGTTTCAATCGAGTTTGACGCCGGCGCTCTTGACCAGATTCACCCAAAATTTGGCATCTTCGGTCAAGAAGGTCCCGAAGTGTTCTGGCGAAGTGGACACAGCAACATCGGTGCCTTCGCGGGCCAAAGCCGCTTTCACAGCAGGCTGGGCCATGGCGGTTTGTGCTGCATCAAAAATCTTTTTGATCACGGCAGGTGGCGTGCCCACCGGCACAAACAAGCCATACCAAAACTCAATCCCGTATTCGGGCAATCGGGCTTCCTGCATGCCCGGCAAGCCGGGCACCAATGGCGTGCTGTTCTTGGTACTGACGGCCAAGCCTTTCAAACGACCCGCTTGGATCATGGGCAAAACCGAAGGCGGTGTGCCAAAGGTGACCTGGGTGTCGCCCGCAATGACCGACTGAATGGCTGGACTGCCCCCCCGAAACGGGATGTGCACCATCTCGACCCCGGTCAATTGGGTGAACAAAGCGGCACCCAAATGCGGTGCCGAGCCATTGCCCGACGTGGCGTAATTGATCTTGCCTGGGGCCTGTTTGGCGCGGGCGATCAACTCTTGCACCGAATTGATGCCGATGCCGGGGTTGACGGCAATGACCAGGGGCGACGTGGTCACCTTGGTCACCGGCACCAAGTCTTTGGGTGTGTAGTTGAGCTTGGGGTTCAAAGCAGGATTGACCGAAATGCTGCTGGGACTGGCCAGCAACACACTGTAGCCATCGGCTGCCGACTTGGCCACGTTTTCGGCCGCGATGCTGGAGCCGGCACCTGCCCGGTTTTCCACGATCACCGTTTGGCCCAAAGATTTGCCCATGGCGTCGCTCATGGCGCGGGCCACATAGTCGGCCGCACCACCGGGCGCAAAGCCCACCACCAAACGCACGGGCTTGTTCGGGTAAGCCGTCCCCTGCGCTTGCGCACTCCAGGTCACACAGGACAGGACCAAGGCGGAAATCAGGATTCTTTTGTTCATGCTGTTGTCTCCATGGCTTCAAAATGGGCAGTGGCCTGAGCGCGGTCTCAGGCGCTGCTGGCAATGCGCAAGACGATCTTGCCCGTGTGTTGGTTGCTTTCCATGTGCAGCTTGGCCGCCTCCAGCTGGTCAAACTCAAACACGCGGTCGATCAAGGGCTGGATGCGACCGTCGGCAAAGGCCGGCAAAATCTGCGCGGCAAACTGCGCAATGCCTTGCGCCCGCTGGGCGGGCGTGCGCAATTTGTTGGACACCCCAAACAAGCACAAGCGTTTGGCGTGCAGCGCTTCCAGGTCAATGTTGGCGTTGAGCGTGCCGTCCACATACCCCACAAAACCCATGCGCCCTTGAAAGGCCATGCAGCGCATGTTTTCGGCAAACACCGTGCCGCCCACGGTGTTCACCACCAGGTTGACGCCTTGTTGATCGGTGGCCTGCAACACGGCCTGGTGAAAATCGGCACCGCGTGTGCACAAGCCCACGTCCAAGCCAAGTGGTTTCAATTGATCGAGCTTGGCCTGCGAGCCTGAGGTGCCCATCACCTTGGCCCCCAGCACCTTGGCCATTTGCAGGCTGGCCACCCCCACACCAGAAGACACACCATTGACCAACAGCCATTGCCCGGCTTGCAAATGACCTTGCAAAACCAAAAGGTCATAGGTCACCAAAAACGTCAGGGGTATCGATGCGGCTTGCTCAAAACTCAAGTTGTCCGGCACACGCATGATTTCGCGCACATCCATCAAGGCGTATTCGGCAAACGCCCCCGGGCAGCGGCCCATGACACGATCACCGACTTGCCAGGCCCCGGCGTCACTGCCCAGCTGAACGATTTGTCCTGCCCCTTCCATGCCGGCAGGCTTGCTGCCGCCTTTGCCGTGCAGCCCGTGGCCCACGATCAATTCACCCCGGTTCAGCGACGCCGCGTGCAGCTTGACCAACACCTGGCCTGCGCCGGGCTCCGGCCTGTCCACTTCGCGCAGCGCCATGCTGGCTTGGCCTTCAGCGATGTTCATCCAATACGATTTCATGTGAGACCTCATTCGCCTTTGAAGACGGGTTGGCGTTTTTCCATGAAGGCTTTGCGGCCTTCGGCGTAGTCGGCGCTGTCAAAGCAGCCGCGAATGAGCTGGGTGCACAGGTCCATGTCCAGCTCGGGTGAGGGCTTGAGGATTTCGCGGGTGATGGCCTTGGCTGCCTGAATGGTCAGGGGGGCGTTGGCCGCCAGGGCCGAGGTGTATTCGGCCAGCAACTCAGGCAAGTCTTCGGGGGCACACACCCGCGTGACCAAACCCAGGCTGAGCGCCTCTGGCGCTTTGATTTTTCGAGCAGTGAAAAACAAGTCTTTGGCCGCACCCGGGCCAATCAAGTCCACCAGGTTTTTCATGGCCGAATAACGGTAGCCCAGGCCCAGTCGGGCGGCGGGCACCGAGAACACCGCATCGCTGGCGGCAATGCGCATGTCGCAGCTGATGGCCACGTTGATGCCGCCACCGATGCAAAAACCGCGAATGCAGGCCAGTGTGGGCTTGGGGAAATTGAAGATGCCCATGAGCGCGGTCTCGGCCATGTGCTCGTAGCGGGTCACCGCCTCACGCGCGGCACGCATGTCTTCAAACTGCGAAATGTCAGCCCCCGACACAAAGGCTTTCTCGCCTGCCCCCGAAAACACCACCAAACGCACACGCGGGTCGTGTTCGGCCTGGTTCAGCAGCGCAGGCACGGCCTCCCACATGTCCACCGACAAGGCGTTGTGCCGCGCCACATTGTTGAACTGGATGTGCAGGGTGCTGCCCTCCAGCCAGGTGTTGACCCGTTCGGTGGGTGAGGTGTAGACGACGTCGGACATTCAAAACACTCCTTTGGATTTGAGTTGGGCAAGCACCTGGGCATCGAGCCCGAGTTCGCCCAAAATTTCTTCGCTGTGCTCGCCACGGCGGGGTGCGGCGCGGGCGATGGTGCTGGGCGTGCGCTCGAGTTGCACCGGCTGGCCCACCAAACGCTGCGGCCCTTGGTGCACCGACACCACTTCTTTGACCATCTTCAAGTGCTGCACTTGGGGTTCGTTGAACACCTCGTCCATGCTGTTGATCAAGCCACAGGCCACACCGCCATCGTTCAGGCGCTCAATCCAATAAGCACGGTCTTGCTTGGCCAGGCGTTCGTTGATCTCGGCGTTCAGGGCGTCGCGGTTGACCGAGCGGCTGGGCTTGTCTTGGTAACGCGGGTCGGTGACCCATTGCGGCGCTTCCAAAATATCGCAAAAGCGCTCCCAAATTTTGGAGCCAAACACCGCGATGTTCATGTAGCCGTCACGGGCCTTGTACACCCCGGTGGGGATGCTGGTGGGGTGGAAGTTGCCCGCCTGTGTGGCCACTTCTTCGTCGATCAGCCAGCGCGAAGTCTGGAAATCCATCATGTAGACCATGGACTCGAGCAGCGAGGTGTGCAGCCACTGGCCTTGGCCAGACTTTTCACGCTCCAGCAAGGCCACCAAAATGCCTTGGGCGGCAAAAATGCCCGCGCACAAATCAGCAATGGGGATGCCCACGCGCATGGGTCCCTGCTCGGCCAAGCCCGTGACCGACATCAGTCCGCCCATGCCCTGCGCGATCTGGTCAAAGCCCGGCCGTGCAGCCAAAGGCCCGGTCTGGCCAAAGCCCGAAATGCTGGCGTACACCAAGCCAGGGTTGTCCTTTTTCAGGGTCTCGTAATCAATGCCCAAGCGGAACTTGACGTCGGGGCGGAAGTTTTCGACCACCACATCGGCCCTGGCGATCAAGTCTTTGAGCAGCGCAATGCCCTCGGGCTCTTTGAGGTTGAGCGTGATCGAGCGCTTGTTGCGGTGCGTGTACTGGTAGTCCGAGCCCTCTTGCCCACCCAGCGTGTCGTCACCTCGCATGTGCTCGGGCATTTGCACCTGCACCACATCGGCTCCCCAATCGGCCAGCTGGCGGCAAGCGGTGGGGCCGGCGCGGACTTGGGTCAAGTCGATCACTCGAAAACGCGACAGCGCAGCAGATGCGGGTTGGTGCGGCATGAAAAGTTCCAAACGGAAAACACGAACGGGTCAAAAACAGACACTTGTTGACCACATAAAGTGTGAACGTCAGCCCAAAAAGTGTCAACACTTTGACTGAATTGTTGACACATTGGCGACGCCAATGGGATGATTTGTCACATCATCAGTTAGCATGAAGACATGCAACTGCTGCGTTTTTCAGCAACATCCAACCCTGAACAGCACAACCTTCAGCCCATGAACGCAGCCCCCGAAAAGCCCGAGCAAGGTTTGCCTGTTTTTGTGGCGGACCAGCTCAAGCAACTCATCTACAGCGGTGAGCTCAAACCCGGTGAGCGCCTGAACGAAGCGGCTTTGGCCCTGCGCATGGGCACCAGCCGTGGCCCTGTGCGCGAGGCCATTCGCATGCTCACCGGTTTGGGATTGGTCACGGCCGTGCTCAACCGGGGGGTGTTTGTGCGCCAGATGTCGGTGCGCGAAATGCTGGAGCTTTACGACCTGCGGGCCCTGGTGTTTGGCTTTGCCGCCGAACGCGCCACGGAACACATGGCCGAGAGTCACAAAGCCAGATTCGAAGAACTTCTGCAAGCCATGGACCATGCCTGTGAAACTGAAAACCCCAACCTCTATTACGAGTTGAATCTGCAGTTCCACGCCCTGGTTCTGCAGCTCGCCAACAACCGGCGGGCGCAGGCGGCTTACGACGACTATGTGAAAGAAATGCACCTGTTTCGGCGTGAATACTTCAATGCGCCGGGCAACATGCGCCAGTCCAATGCCGAGCACCGCACACTGTATGAAGCCATCGTCAAAGGCTCGAAGGCCAAAGCCAAAACCACCGCCGAGCGGCACGTGCTCAAAGGGCGCGAGCGCTTGCTGAGCAACATCGACAGCCATTCTCCGCTGGCCAGGCTTTGAGCCTGACTGCTGACCCCATTGCATGCACTTTTGCCCCCGCTTGCACACCAACAAGGCACATCACACAACAAGTGTGCAGTTGTTCACTTTCTGAGATTTGCACATGGCCAACACATTTTGGACTTTGTTTTTGTCTTTACTGGTGGCCTGCATTGGGGTCTTGGCCTGGAGCTGGGCACCCGACCGCTCGGTGGACTCCCTCAAAGCACGCTGGGCCGCACCGCCATCGCGCTTTGTGACGCTGCAAGGCATGCAGGTGCATGTTCGCGACGAGGGGCCACGCGATGACCCGACCCCCATTGTGTTGATCCACGGCACCTCGGCCAGTTTGCACACTTGGGACGGCTGGGTGGCCGCGTTGAGCCCACACCGCCGTGTGGTCCGCATGGATTTGCCCGGCTTCGGGCTGACCGGCCCCGCACCCGATGGCGACTACAGCATGGCGCGATACACCGGCTTCATGCGGGATTTGCTGGACTTGCTGAACATCGACCAGGCCGTGCTGGCGGGCAACTCGCTGGGCGGCGGCATTGCCTGGCAAACCGCGCTGGCCCACCCAACGCGGGTGCGCCAACTGGTGCTGGTCGATGCCACGGGTTACCCCTTGCAACCCCAGTCCATGCCCATCGGTTTTCGACTGGCCCAGATGTCATGGCTGGCGCCAGTCACCCAGAAAGTCCTGCCCCGATCCATGATTGCCGCCAGCGTGCGCAACGTCTATGGCCAGCCGGAAAGGGTGAGCGCCGATCTGGTGGATCGCTACTACGAGTTGACGCTGCGCGAAGGCAACCGGGCCAGCTTGACGAAACGCTTCCAATACCGCAGCAGCGACGCCGCCCTGGCCGGGGAGATTTCTCAGCTGCGCCAACCCACCTTGATTTTGTGGGGCAGCGAAGACCGGTTGATACCGCCCGAGCACGGGCAAGGTTTTAACAAGGACATCGCAGGCAGCCAACTCCAGGTCTTTGAGGGCCTGGGCCATGTGCCCCACGAAGAGGACCCCGAGGCCACGGTGCAGGCGGTGAAAAGTTTTTTGAACTGACCGCCTTGACGCGGCATCAGGAGCTGAACAAGAAGTTCATCACGTCGCCATCTTTCACGACGTAGTCCTTGCCTTCGGCGCGCATCTTGCCCGCGTCTTTGGCACCTTGCTCGCCCTTGAAGGTGATGAAGTCGTCAAAGGCGATGGTCTGGGCGCGGATGTAGCCTTTTTCAAAGTCGGTGTGGATCACGCCAGCCGCTTGCGGGCCGGTGTCGCCCACATGGATGGTCCAGGCGCGCACTTCTTTCACGCCCGCGGTGAAGTAGGTTTGCAGGCCCAACAAGCTGTAAGCCGAGCGGATCAGGCGGTTCAGGCCGGGCTCGTCCTGGCCCAGTTCCTTCAAGAATTCCAGACGATCTGCATCTTCCATTTCGGACAACTCAGCTTCGATCTTGGCGCAAATGGCCACCACGGGTGCGTTTTGCTTGGCGGCAAAAGCCTTCAAGCGGTCGAGGAAGGGGTTGTTCTCAAAGCCGTCTTCCGACACGTTGGCCACAAACATGGCGGGTTTGGCGGTGATGAAGAAGAACTGCTTGAGTTCGGCGCGTTCTTCTTTGCTGAAGTCGATGGTGCGCACCGGCTGGGTGTCGTTCAGAGCCGCTTGGCACTTTTCCAGGATCGCCATTTGCTTGACCGCGTCTTTATCGCCAGAACGGGCGATTTTGCTCACGCGATGGATGGCTTTTTCAACAGCGGCCAGGTCGGCCAGGCACAACTCGGTCTGGATGACCTCGATGTCGGCAATCGGGTCAACCTTGTTGGCGACGTGGATCACGTTGTCGTCTTCAAAGCAGCGCACCACGTTGACGATGGCGTCGGTCTCGCGGATGTGGGCCAAAAACTTGTTGCCCAGGCCTTCGCCCGTGCTGGCCCCGGCCACCAAACCGGCAATGTCGACAAACTCCACAATGGCCGGCACGATGCGTTCGGGTGTGATGATGTCGGCCAATTGCTGCAAGCGCGGATCAGGCACCTCGACCACGCCGGTGTTGGGCTCGATGGTGCAAAAGGGGTAGTTCTCAGCGGCGATGCCGGCTTTGGTCAGGGCGTTGAAAAGGGTGGATTTGCCAACGTTGGGCAAACCCACGATGCCGCATTTGAGGCTCATGGAAAAAGTCCTTATAAATCAAGACCCCAGTCATGCGTTCATGTCCAAAACCCGCGTGGTCAATCAGCCTGACCTGCGCAGATCCGTGGTAGCCAAAGTGCCGGGGGTTTCATCCAAAACTGCGCCAAATGCGGGTTTTGTGTCCTGGTTTTGTCCTGGGGGGTGTGCCAACGATTGTACTGAGGGATCCAGCCCTGTGAACTTTGAAAAGATCGAGTCTCATCTGTCGTGGCTGTCGTCCATCCGTTTCAGGGGTGATTTCAAAAGCGCTCACCCCATCCAGACTGCACGGACCCAAGAAACGATGGATCAGCGAATATCGCGCAAGAGACGGCTGACCAGATGGTCAAAATCGCCTTTCAAAAGGCTGACCGGTTTGGCATTTCCCCACTCCATGAAAGCACTGGCCGCCACATTGGACTTGGCCTCGTAGCTGATTTGCCGCACCGATGCGGGTTCAGATGCCAGGCTCAAGCGCAGCTGAAGCTCGATCCGGTCCGGCTTGCCAGACCAGCCTGTCATGTTGTCTTCGTAGTGGGCGATTCGGGTCTCAAGCACATGCGTGCCCCCTCGGCGCAGGCACTCTTCCGAGGGCTGCCCCGTGCCGCCCTGGATCATCAGTGTTTTCGATCCCGCTAGTTGCACCGACTGCTGAATTCGACGACCGATTTCAGCGCCACTTCCGGCCGTTTTCTCTTGTCCGTTGGAGGGGTCGCCGGGTTGCACGACACAAACCAAGGACGGGGTCGCACCACTGTGGCGTGACTGCGCGGTGGTGCCCGTGGGTTGACCTTGATGCGTCACATCAGGAATGGCGCTGCATGAAACCAGCCCGATGCACCCCAAAACCATGGCCACTTTGCTTTTGTAACTCACTGAACACCTCATCAAAAAGACTGAATTTAATTCAATATTTCACATTTAATTGATAAAAGTAGATATTTTTTACGGTCAATTGACCCAAAGAACACAAGCACCCAGCCCTGCACGGGTGAGATGTGCCCTTCCAGGACATGCCCAGGATGGACAGGGTCTTGTGGTCCAGTGACCGCTTGGTGCTCTGGGGCGGCCACCTACAATGCAGCCATGGCTAACCCTTCCGATATATGCATCCGCGGCGCTGGCATTGTGGGCCGCACTTTGGCACTGCTGCTGGCCCGCGAACGTCTGCGCGTGGCGCTGGTCGATGTACCTGTCAAAGGCGCAAGCCCCGACGTGCGGGCCTACTCGCTCAATGGGGCTTCGCAGCGCATTTTGCAAGACCTGCGCTGCTGGCCTGACAGCCCGGCCGTCACACCTGTGCACCAGATGCAGGTCTTTGGCGACCACGGCGGTGAATTGACTTTTGACACCCCCAACCTGGGCACAGGCGAACTCAACTGGATGGTGGACGTGCCCGTGCTGGAAGAACGCTTGACGGCAGCCGTTCAGTTTCAACCGTTGATCGAAGTCGTGCAGGCCCCCGTGGCCGCTTCCCTCACTGTGATTTGTGAAGGCCGCGACAGCCTGACCCGCGCACAACTGGGCGTGGCTTTTGACATCAAGGCCTATGAGCAGCACGCCGTGGCGACCCGTTTGCTCTGCGAACGGCCGCACGGTGGCGTGGCTCGCCAGTGGTTCACATGGGGCCAAGTGCCGGGCAGAACTGAAGCCCAAGCCGAGATCTTGGCGCTGCTGCCCTTGGGCGGCGAAGGCGGCCGTGAAGTGGCGCTGGTCTGGTCCGTCCACCCTCTGCGCGCCGCTGACCTGATGGGTCTGACTGCCGAAGCCTTTGCCGCCGAATTGGCACAGGCCTGTGGCCTGGCCTTGGGTCACATGACGCTGTCTGCAGAGCGTGCTGTGTGGCCGCTGCAACTGGCCCGTGCCTCGCGCTGGATGGGCGTGATGCCCGGCACCACGAAACAGGCTTTTGTGCTGGCCGGTGACGCCGCTCACGCCATGCACCCGCTGGCAGGTCAAGGCCTGAACGTGGGCCTGGCCGATGTGGCTGAACTGGTGCAGGTGATCCGTGCCAAAGAATTTTGGCGGCCAGTTTATGACCCTAAACTGCTTCGCCGCTACGAACGCGCACGTCAAGCCGATGTCCAGGCCATGGGCCTGGTCACCGATGGCCTGCAACGCTTGTTTGCGCAGCCCGGTCCGGTCTGGCAAAACCTGCGCAATTGGGGGATGCGCGGCTTTGACCGCAGCGGCCCCCTCAAGCACTGGATGACCCAACGCGCCATGGGCCAAAGTGCGCATGAAGCTTCAGCTTCGCGCTGAACTGCCCTTTTGTTTTTCTGCATCTGAAAGCGTTTTTATGAAGTTCGTTCTCTCCAAATTGGCCTTGATTGTGGCCACCACCGCTTTGTCTTTGGGCAGCGTGATGGCCCAGGAAGCCACCATCCGCAAAAACCTGAGCGAACGCCTGAGCAACCTGCCCAAAATTGACGAGGTCAGCAAAACGCCGATGAACGGCCTCTATGAAATCCGCATGGGCAACGATGTGATGTACAGCGACGCCGAGGGCAACTTTTTGATCCAAGGGGCGCTGATCGACGTCAAGCAAAAACGCAACCTGACCGAAGAGCGCATGGACAAACTGTCGGCCATCCCCTTTGACCAGTTGCCCCTGAAAACCGCCTTCACCCAGGTGCGCGGCAACGGCAAACGCAAATTGGCGGTGTTCGCCGATCCCAACTGCGGCTACTGCAAGCGCTTCGAGAAAGACCTGCAAAAGTTGGACAACGTGACCATCTATCACTTCCTCTACCCCATCTTGGGCGAGGACTCCAAGACCAAGTCCAAAAACATCTGGTGCGCCAAAGACAAAGCCAAAACCTGGAACGACTGGATGATCAACGCGACAGTGCCGGTGACAGCCAACTGCGATGCCAGCGCCATTGACACCGTAGTGGAGTTTGGCAAGAAGAACCGCATCACCGGAACACCCATGATCTTGTTGGCCGATGGCACACGCGTGCCAGGTGCTGTGCCTTTGGCCCAGATCGAAAAAATGCTCGCTGACATCAAATGAACATGCACACAACCGAAGACCCTACTTGGCAATGGATCCGACGCCTGGGTTATGCAGGCTTGATCCCTTTTGTGTTTTTGGCCCTGTGTCTGTGGTTGGTGGGTCCTGACTTGCACCCTTATGTGGCCTTGGCCATGCAGGGCTATGGCGCAGTGATCGTGTCCTTTTTGGGGGGCATTCACTGGGGTGTGGGGTTTCGCAATGCCTTGATCGTGCCCAACGCTCCGCGCATCCATTTCACCTGGGGCGTGGTGCCTTCCATCCTGGCTTGGGTGGGCGTGATGATGCCCGCCTTTGCCGGTTTGCCCTTGCTGGGATTTGTGCTGATCGGCTGCTACGTGATGGACCGGCGCACATGGCCTGCCGCAGGCCTGGCACCGTGGCTGCCCATGCGCTTGCAGCTGACCATCGTGGCCAGCCTGAGCTGTTTTTTGGCCGCAGGCGCCACCTGAGCCCAAGCCCCCCCATTTCAGCCTTGACCCATGACCGCCATCCACTACACCGTTGAAGCCGCCGACCTGCACGCCCACTTGTTTCGTGTCACGCTGACCGTCCCGGAGCCCCAAGCCACTCAAACCGTGTCACTGCCAGTCTGGATTCCCGGCAGTTATATGGTGCGCGAATTTGCAAAAAACCTGCAAAAACTCACGGCCAAACAAGGCCGTCGCAGCATCGCCTTGATCCAACAGGACAAATGCACATGGGTGATGAGCTGCAAGCGCGATCAAGCTTTGGTGCTCAGCTACGAGGTCTATGCCTTTGACCCGTCGGTGCGCACCGCTTGGCTCGACAGCCAGCGCGGTTTTTTCAATGGCACCAGTCTTTGCTTGCGGGTGCATGGTCAAGAGCATGCGCCGCACCAGCTGCTGCTGCCCGCCGTCAAAGGCCAAGCGACCTGGCAAGCCGCCACGGGCCTGACACCCGTCAAAACCGACAAAAAAGGGTTTGGCCTGTACCAAGCTGTCAACTACGACGAACTGGTGGATTGTCCGGTGGAGTTGGGCGAGTTTTGGAGCGGTCAGTTTTCGGCTTGCGGCATTGCGCACCGCTTTGTGGTGGCCGGTGCTCTGCCCTCTTTTGATGGTGACCGCCTGCTGGCCGATGCACAAAAAATCTGCGAGGCTGAAATTCGCTTTTGGCACGGACAAGGCACGCAGGCCGGCTCCAAAGCACCTCACCAAAGTTACCTCTTCATGCTCAACGCTGTGCACGACGGCTACGGCGGGCTGGAACACGTCAACAGCACTGCGCTGATCTGCAACCGCGCCGACCTGCCACGCCTCGTGCACAAGCAGGGCCGCCCGTTTGCCAGCGACGGGTACACCACCTTGTTGGGGCTGATCAGCCATGAGTACTTTCACACCTGGAACGTCAAGCAACTGCGCCCAGATGCCTTGGCCAGCTACGACTACACCCAAGAAAACTACACGCCATTGCTGTGGTTTTTTGAAGGCTTCACCAGTTATTACGACGATCTGCTGCTGCGCCGAGCGGGCCTGATTGACGATGCCACTTACCTGAAGCTCTTGGGCCAAGCCATCAACCAAGTTCAGCAAACGCCAGGCCGCCATGTTCAGACTGTGGCACAGGCCAGCTTTGACGCCTGGGTCAAGTACTACCGCCAGGACGAAAACACACTCAACGCCACCGTGAGTTATTACACCAAAGGTTCCTTGGTCGCCTTGTGTCTGGACTTGAGCCTGCGCAAAGAAGGCCACACCCTGGACGGCGTGATGCGCGGCCTGTGGAAACGCTGCAAAGCTGGGCCCATGCGCGAACAGGATTTGCTCGACGAGTTGCACGCCCTGACCGGGCGCAGTTGGCAAGCTGAAATCCAAGCTTGGGTGCACAGCACCCATGACCTGCCCCTGCGCGAACTGCTGTCAAGTCAGGGCATTGACATCAAGTCCGAAGCCGGCTCCCTGGCACAGCGCCTGGGCCTGCGCGTGAATGAAAACAGCGGCCATGTGCACGTCAAAAGCGTGCTGCGCCACAGCGCTGCCGAGGCAGCAGGCCTGGCCGCAGGTGACGAGTGGTTGGGGCTGGATGTGGGGAACAAGGGCCAAGGCGGCAGTTGGCGTCTGAACAAACTCGATGAGCTGAGCGCTTTGCTTGGCCAAGAGCGTCAATTCATCGCCTTGGTCGCACGCGACAAACGCCTGCTGCGCTTGCCCATGAAAATGCCCGAGGAGTCCAGCACCTGGAAACTGGCCACGGCCGAGGGCCGCCAAAGCGGCTGGCCCGCAGCGTGAGGGCTGCCAGGCATGCCCTGCGGGCATTGCATCGGCAGTCAGCGACCCTGTTCGATGGCAAGCCTTGGCGGTGTGTGTGCAATCGTCTGCAGGGATGGGCTTATGCAAACAATCACCCGCGAGGTAATGGTTCACTGACTACGCAAATCCACTACTCGTTTGGCCTTGCCCTGGCTGCGCTCCACACCGCCTTAGATTTGCTTAAGAAAATGTCACTTAATCAAATCATATGAAAAACCAGGACCTTGATGTATTTTCATTAATGAATTGATCCGTTCCATAACATCACCCCGTGTAGCTACATATTCAAGCCATTTTTCAACAGCTCCAATCATTTCTTCGCAAAAATTTTTAGTGTTCAGCACCAACACGCCATCATGTTTACATCTATGCATCGGCAAAGTTGTAAAACAAAACTTAGAGATGGTGTCCTTGGACTTCTGTTTAGTTGTATCAGAGATACCCTGATGAAGAAGCGCGCATCTCAATGCCCAGCAGTCCTTGCCAGTCATGAAATCGTGTATATGCGGCAGTTTTGATTTAAATAGTCGTACCTGAAAAATTCACTTTCAGACCATGGTCAAGTTCATTGATCCGGACTTGACCGAGGGACCCATAAAAAACTGCCGCAATCGGTGGCCCAACTCCCCCAAACCGGTGGACAAAAGCAGGC
>NZ_NERU01000005.1 GCF_003063265.1 Limnohabitans sp. WS1 | reverse complement strand
TCCGGTTGCTCTCCACCCCGCTTCGCAGCGACGCAGTTACCTTCGACTACGGGGCCTTGGCTTACCCCGACATGGACTCTCACCATGCTGTGTACGCGCCTTCACGGGCGCACTAGGAGCGACGCCCTCGTCGCGATCAAGCTTCGCAGAACACCAAGAATCGCCCCGGGGGCGGGGCTCCTACAAAATGCAGGGCACTATCCCCCGTAGGAGCGATGCCCCCGTCGCGATCAAGCCTCGCAGAACACCCACAATCGCCCCGAGGGCGGGGCTCCTACAAAATGCGGGGCACTCCCCCGTAGGAGCGACGCCCTCGTCGCGATCAAGCCTCGCAGACCACCGCCCATCGCCCCGAGGGCGGGGCTCCTCCAAAAGGCAGTGCAATCCCCCGTAGGAGCGACGCCCTCGTCGCGATCAAGCCTCGCAGACCACCCACAATCGCCCCGGGGGCGGGGCTCCTACAAAATGCAGGGCAATCCCCCGAATGCGGGGCTCCTTCAGGGCTCGCGATTGATGGCTGTGCACATGACAAGCCCGACACAGCATGGGGTCCAGCCCCTTTCGTGCCTCAGCTCAAATGCTTGCCAATGATGCCGGCCAGCTCGAACATGGTGGCCTGGTCTTTGCCAAACACGGCTTGCAGCTTGCTGTCGGCCTTGATGGAGCGCTTGTCGGCCGGGTCTTGCAGGTTGTTGGCCTTGATGTAGTCCCAGATTTTTTTGACCACTTCGGTGCGGGCATACGCACCGTCGCCAATCACGGCCATCAAGGCGGGGCTGGGCTTCAAGCTGCCCACAGCGGCTTTGCGCGGGGCTTTTTCGGCTGCGGGCTTGGCAACTTTTTGGGCCGCTGGGGCTTTGGCGGTTTTAGCTACAGCGGTCTTGACCGTGGTTTTTTTCGCAGCTGTTTTGCCAAAAGGCGTTTTGGCGGCGGCCGTCTTGCGTGGCGGGTATTTCTTGCCGCCTTCGCGCTGCTCAAATTCAAACGTCACTTTGCCCTCTTCGGGGTTCCAGGCCAGCATGGCCTTGAAGGTGCGGCGTGTGCGGTTGCTCAAGAACTTGTCGAGCAAATCTGTCTTGCCCGTGCTCAGCAGCTTCATGACCTGTTCGCGTTCCACGGGTTGCTGCAAGATGACCTTGCCGGTCTTGAAGTCGCAGCTGGGCGTGGGTTGCTCGTTCGTGGGCAGGGCTTTGCTGCACACATAGTTGCTGCCATGCTCGTGCACCGGGCTGCCGCACTTGGGGCATGCGCCCAAGGCTTCGTCGCTGAACTCGACGATCTCGCCGCTGTCTTCGTTTTTCTTGTCGTCGCCGAAGTCAAATTCGAGCTTCCAGTTCTTTTCTTCTTCGTTGTACTTGAGCGCCATCTCGGCCACAAAGGGCCAGCCGGCCTTGGAGCGGAAGCCGTCCAAGGGGCCGATTTTTTTGTCGCGCATGAACTGCTCGACTTCCACCGGCTCGAAGGTGCGCCCGGCAGGCGACTTGCCAAACGAGAAGCCACAGCCGTCGCTGGCCCCATCGGCACCATTGCAGGTGTAGCGGCGGTAGTTTTCCTTGACCACGCCGCCGCAGTTGGGGCACGGCGCACTCAGCGTGGCGTAGTCGCCGGGCACGGTGTCGCGGTCGTATTCCTTGGCTTTTTTGACGATGTGCTCGGTCATGGCCGCAATTTCAGCCATGAAGGTGGCGCGGCTCAATTTGCCTTGCTCCATTTGCGCGAGCTTGTATTCCCACTCGCCCGTGAGTTCGGGGCGCGAGAGTTCTTCGACCTGCAGGCCGCGCAACAACGTCATGAGCTGGAAGGCCTTGGCCGTCGGGATCATCTCGCGGCCTTCGCGCAGCATGTACTTTTCGTTGATCAGGCCTTCAATGATGGCGGCGCGGGTGGCTGGCGTGCCCAGGCCTTTTTCCTGCATGGCTTCGCGCAGCTCGTCGTCATCGACCATCTTGCCCGCGCCTTCCATGGCACCCAACAGCGTGGCTTCTGAATATCGTGCAGGGGGCCGGGTCTTCAGGCCCTTGGCCTCGACCGACTCCACACCGACCTGTTCGCCCGGTTGCACGGGCACCAGGTTCTGGCCTTTGTCACCGTCTTTGGCGTCTTCCACTTCAGCGGCGGCTTCTTTGCCATAAATGGCGAGCCATCCGGGTTTGACCAAGACCTTGCCCACGGTCTTGAAGCTGTGGCCAGCGGCCACGCTGATGCGTGTGGTCACCTGGTACTCGGCGCTGGGGAAGAACACCGCCATGAAGCGGCGCACCACCAGGTCATAGAGCTTTTGCTCGGCCTCGGACAAGCCACTGGGCGCTTGCAACGTGGGGATGATGGCAAAGTGGTCCGACACTTTTTTGTTGTCGAACACGCGCGGGATCTTGCGCACGTAGTTGTTATTGAGGGCCGTGAGCGCGTGCGGGGCCAGGTGGCGCATGCCGCTGTCGGCCAGCATTTCAAAGGTTTGCTTGGCCACGGGCACATAGTCTTCGGGCAGGTGGCGCGAATCGGTACGCGGGTAGGTCAGGGCCTTGTGGCGTTCGTACAGGCTTTGGGCCAGCGCCAGCGTGGTCTTGGCCGAGAAGCCAAACTTGCCGTTGGCCTCGCGCTGCAGGCTGGTCAGGTCAAACAAGCCGGGGCTGGCCTGCGTGGTGGGCGTGGCCTCTTCGGTGACCGTGGCTTTTTGGCCGCGCACGGCGTCGACAATGGCTTGTGCCTCAGCAGCCGTCCACTTGCGGTCGGCTTTCTTTTCGGCGTCTTCTTCTTTACGCCACTTGGGGTCAAACCACTTGCCCGGATACGTGCCCGCTGCAGCCCCAAACTCGGCGTGGATTTCCCAGTAGTCGCGGCTCACGAACTTGCGGATTTGCTCTTCACGCTCGACCACCACGGCCAGCGTGGGCGTTTGCACCCGGCCCACAGTGGTCAAGAAGAAACCGCCATCGCGCGAATTGAACGCGGTCATGGCACGCGTGCCGTTGATGCCCACCAGCCAGTCGGCCTCGGATCGGCTGCGGGCGGCGTCGGCCAAGCCTTGCATTTGCTGTTCGCTGCGCAGGCTGTTGAAGCCGTCGCGAATCGCTTGCGGCGTCATGGACTGCAACCACAGGCGCTTGACGGGCTTGTTCAGCGGCTTGGCGCCGCCTGCGTACTGCTCGATCAGGCGGAAGATCAACTCACCCTCGCGGCCCGCGTCGCAGGCGTTGATGATGGCCGTCACATCTTTTCGTTTGGCTTGCCTGACCACGGCCGTCAAGCGGCTCTTGGTCTTGTCCACCGGCTTCAGGTCAAAGTGCGGCGGAATCACGGGCAGGTTGGCAAAGCTCCACTTGCCGCGCTTAACGTCGTATTGCTCAGGGGCCTGGATCTCCACCAGGTGGCCCACGGCGCTGGTCACCACATAGGTGTCGCTCTCAAAATGGTCATCGTGCTTTTCGAACTTGCCCGCCACCGGTGTGAGGGCCCGAACAATGTCTTGGGCCACTGAAGGCTTTTCTGCAATTACCAAGGTCTTCATGTCATTACAATCCCGTTGTCTCGCGTGTGTGTACGCGCCCGGGCACGCGCTCACGCGCACGCCCACATGAATTCACCATAACAAATTTTTCAACGCTGTGGCCAAAACACCTGCTCCGACCCCTGGCCGTTCTGTGCCACGCACCACCGGCAAGCGCATCCAGGTCCGCCGCTCAGGCGTGCATGGCAAGGGCGTATTTGCCTTGCAAGACATTGCCGAGGGCGACACCATCATTGAATATGTGGGCGAGATCATCAGCTGGGACGAAGCCCAAGACCGTCACCCGCACAACCCCGAAGACCCCAATCACACCTTTTACTTCCATGTGAACGAAGACCGGGTGATTGATGCGCTCAATGGTGGCAACTCTTCGCGCTGGATCAACCACAGCTGCGATCCCAACTGCGAAGCTGACGAAGACAACGACCGCATCTTCATCAAAGCCATTCGCGACATTGCCGCCGGTGAAGAGCTCAACTACGACTACGGTCTGATCATTGACGAGCCCTACACCAAGAAGCTCAAGGCCGAATACCCCTGCTGGTGTGGCAGCGACAACTGCCGGGGCACTTTGCTCTCCCCCAAACGCCGCCCGGCCACGCCCAAAATCCCAGCTCAGAAGAAAAAGTCAGCGCGGGGCGTCTGAGCCCCTTGACGCCCATGACACCCTGGCCCGCCGAAACAATCTGGGAACAGATTTTTCCCCTGCTGCCCGACTTCACGGTCGAGGTGTTGCCCGAATTGGATTCCAGCAACAGTGAACTCATGCGCCGTGCGAGGGCGGGTCATCTGGAATCCACCTTGTTGGTGGTTGAACGCCAAACGGCAGGACGGGGGCGTTTGGGCCGGGTCTGGCAAAGCCAGCCGGGCGACTCGCTCACCTTTTCTCTCAGTCTGTCTTTGACCCCCCAAGACTGGTCCGGTTTGTCACTGGCCGTGGGCCTGAGCCTGGCTGAGAGCCTGCACCCCGATGTGCAACTCAAATGGCCCAATGATTTGTGGTTTGAAGACCGCAAACTCGGCGGCATTTTGGTCGAAGCGGCCAGCATGGGCGGGCGCAGCCAAGTGGTGGTTGGTGTGGGCCTGAACATCCGCCCGCGCTTGGCCGAAGGCCTGAGCACGCCACCCGCGTGCTTGTCAGAGTTGCTGCCCGAATTGACGGCACCCTCTTGCCTTGCACGCGTTGCCAGCCCGCTCATCCAAGCCTTGCTGCGTTTTGAGTCACAGGGTTTTGCCCCTCTTGAGGCCGCTTTTGAAGCCCGCGACACGCTCAAAGGTCGACAGGTGCACACCAGCGATGGCCAACAAGGTCTGGCCATGGGGGTTGGCCCCAACGGGGCGCTGCGCATCCAAACCGATGGCCTGGTGCACGACATCGTCAGTTCCGAAATCAGTGTGCGTCCATTTTCATCAGGGGGTTCCCTTTGAAGCTCAAATACGGGGTTGGCATTTTGGTGCTGCTCAACGCGGTGCTGCTGGCTTGGCAGTGGGGGCTTTTTGCGCCTTGGGGCTTTGACCCCCATGGTCACCGGGAACCGGCACGTCTTGCGCAACAAATTCAGCCCGAAGCCCTGACCGTCTCCCCCCTGAGTGCCCAAGCCCCTGGCAAGCCAGCCCTCGTGGCCGAACCCGTTTTACCCCCCGTGGCGGCGGATGCCTCGGCGGCCCAACCGTCTTCTCAGCCTTAGTTTTTTAAACACCCCATGAGCCTTCAACTTTACTTTGCCCCCGGTGCTTGCTCTTTTGTGCCCCATGTGCTGCTGGAAATGAGCGGTGCCCCCTTTGAGCCTTGCATGGTCAAACTGCACAAGGGTGAACAAAACAGCGACGACTACAAAGCCATCAACCCGCGTGGCCAGGTGCCGGTTTTGGTCAACAACGGTCAAGCGGTGACACAAATTGTGGCCATTGTTTTGCACCTGGACCAACTCTTTCCCGAACTGGGATTTTTGCCCACAGAGCCCTTGGCTCGCGCACGGGCCATCTCGACCTTGGCGTGGATGAACAACACTGTGCACCCCACGTTCACCCACATCTTCATGCCGCAAAAATTCTCGGATCAACCCGAAGTCCAAGCGGCCCTGAAACCCTACAACATCCAGCTGTTTCGCGGCATGCTGGGGGAGTTGCAAAGCTTGGTGAGCCAGGCCTCTGACTCTTCTCAAGCTTGGTTGAGTGGCGCACACTTTGGCCCGCTGGATGCCTATGCTTTGACCCTGACCCGTTGGGGCACGATCGCAGGCATTGCGCCCGAAGAACACCCCGAGTTGTGGGCTTTTGTGGCCAAAGTGGCCGCCCACCCTGCCGTGGCGCGTGTCATGGCCCGCGAGCGTTTGCAGCTCAACATGAGCCCCGCCGCCTGACATCGAGGACCACCCAGCCGGTCTTGGTGGGCGGGGCACGCCTTGGCAGGCGGTGTCTCAACTCGTTGCAAAGCGCAAGGTAAAACACGCGCCATGCGGCGTTGGCCCATGGTGGGCATAGTCAATGCTCACCGTGGCCCCGTGCTGTTGTGCAATTTCCTTGACGATGGGCAGCCCCAAACCCGAACCGTCCACATTGGTTCCCAGTGCACGGTAGAAGGGCTGAAACACCAAATCACGTTCAGGCAAGGGGATGCCGGGACCGTTGTCCTCGACCTGCATCACCAGGGCACGGCTGTACGGGTCCACCAAGACCCTGACCGTGATGACCCCCTGACGCTCGGAGGTGCTGGGCGTGTAAAGCATGGCGTTTTCGACCAAGTTGCGCAGCATCTCTTTGAGCAAAGTGGCATTGCCTTGCACTTGTGCGCCCAAAGTGCCCGAGTCAACCCCCTCATAGCCCAGGTCCAGGCCCTTGTCCATCGCCCGTGGCAAACAGTCTTGCAAGACTTCACTGGACAGCAACACCATGTCGCAACTTTGCTGCGCCACATGCGTGCCCCCACCTTCCGCACGCGCGAGCGACAGCAACTGGTTGACGGTGTGGGTGGCCTGAACACTGGCTCGGCCAATTTGCTGCAAGGATTTTTTCAGGTCCTCTTCGCTGGAGCCCGAACGCTGCGCCAAATCGGCCTGCATGCGCAGACCGGCCAGTGGGGTTTTGAGCTGATGTGCGGCATCGGCCAAAAATCGTTTTTGGGTCACGATGGAGTCTTTCAGGCGCTCCAGCAATTCGTTGACCGAGACCACCAAAGGTGCGACCTCCATGGGCACGGCCTTGTCGTCCAAGGGGCTCAAGTCGTCGGGCTTGCGTTCCCGGATGCGCTCTTCCAGCTCAGACAAGGGCTTGATGCCCCGCACCAAAGCCAGCCACACCAGCAGCACCGCCAAAGGCAACAAGGCAAACTGGGGCAACATCACGCCTTTGATGATTTCAGCGGCCAGCACCGAACGTTTTTCACGGGTTTCGGCCACTTGCACCAATGCGGGCGGTTGGTTTTTCGCATCCAGCCGAATCCAGGTGTAGGCCACCCGCACTTCCAATCCACGCATCTCATCGTCGCGAATGTGGACCTCGTAGCTGCTGCCCTTGTCCTGGTCTGCCGGTGGCGCAGGCAAATCACGCTCACCGCTCAAATGCTCACCCGCTGCCCCACGCACTTGGTAGTACACCAAATCGGTTTCGTCCGCCCGCAACAACTCACTGGCCGGCTGGGGCAAACTGAAATCAATCTTTTTATCGGGTCCCAGCCTGACTTGCTGGGCCAAGGCCTGCACGTTGTAGACCAGCGCACGGTCAAAGGGTTTGTTGGCCAAGCCTTGCGCCACCAGCCAGGTCAAGGCCAGGCTGATGGGCCAAAGCAAGAGCAAAGGGGTGAGCATCCAGTCCAGTATTTCCCCGAACAAGGAACGCTGCTCG
The DNA here is from genome assembly GCF_003063265.1 of Limnohabitans sp. WS1. Taxonomy (GTDB): domain Bacteria; phylum Pseudomonadota; class Gammaproteobacteria; order Burkholderiales; family Burkholderiaceae_C; genus Limnohabitans_A. The sequence continues at coordinate 233,472 of NZ_NERU01000005.1, read as the reverse complement.
CGTTTGAAAATTCGCACGTTCCAGCCTTGGGATTTCATGGGTAAAGGTATTTCAGCGCCGAAACCGGTGCTCAAAACCGAAATGAATTAACCCGGTATTTTTTCCAGGCAATAACCCAAACCGCGCACCGTGGCGATGCGGATGGGCCCTTTCTCGATTTTTTTGCGCAAGCGGTGGATGTACACCTCAATGGCATTGTTGCTGACCTCTTCGCCCCATTCGCACAGACGCTCCACCAACTGATCTTTGCTGACCAAACGCCCCGCGCGTTGCAGCAGGACTTCCAGCAAGCCCAACTCACGGGCCGACAACTCCACCATTTTGCCGTCGATGGTGGCCACCCGACCGGACTGGTCATAGACCAGCGGGCCGTGCTTGATTTGGGAGGTGGCCCCGCCCATGCCCCGTCGGGTCAAGGCACGAACCCGGGCTTCCAGCTCCTGCAAACTGAAGGGCTTGGCCATGTAATCGTCGGCCCCGTAATCCAGCCCTTTGACGCGCTCTTCCACGCTGTCGGCTGCGGTCAAAATCAGCACAGGCAAGACTGAACCGCGCGATCGCAGACGCTTGAGCACGTCCAAACCATGCATTTTGGGCAAGCCCAAATCCAGGATCAACAGGTCGAATTCGTTGTTGGTCATGAGGGCCGCATCGGCCTCGCTGCCACTGGCCACATGGTCGACGGCAGCACCGGCACTGCGCAAAGTGCGCAACAAACCATCGGCCAGAACCTGGTCGTCTTCGGCTATCAAAATACGCATGGCTGTCTCCTGTTGTTGTGTGAGGCTCTCGGGTGTGCCGGTACGGGCTGTCTGATTCTAGTTCCACCGTGCACAGCCCTTGGGCAAAATTCAAGACGCATAGGCCTCCAAGCCCAAGGCCACCACGGTGGCCACATCCTTGCCCACGGCGGCTCGAAACTCCGCTTCGGCTTGGGCCACGGCGTCCTTGAATGCCTGCAACCAAGCCAATCCCACGGGCGTGAACACCACCCGACGCACACGGGCATCGGCTGTGTCCGCTTCACGCCGCACCAAACCCCAGGCCGTGCACTGGTCCACCAAGTCGCCCATGGCTTGTTTGCTCATGCCCGCCGCTTGGGCCAGATCGGTCAAGCGCGAGCCCTCCAACGCCAAATGCCGCGTGATGTGCACATGGGCTGCACTGATCTGGTCGCGTGCTGCCAAATTGGCCAAAGCCAAAGGCACACCTTCGTTGCCCGCCATGAGGTAGAGCACACGCTCATCAAAGCGGCGCATGGCGTGTCCGAGCAATCGGCCCAAATGGGTTTGCCGCCATCGGTCATCGTGTTTTTCAAGGCCCTCAGGCGGTGTGATGGGGGTGAGTTCCATGGTCGTAAATGATAAGGTAAACTGACTAAAAATTGAGTTTACAGGTTTATACAGCTCGTTTACAGTACTGTTCAAGCATCCAGTCAACAGCACATGACCCAGCCCACTGGTGCCACAACCCATTGATATTCAAGGAGATTTTCATGAGTGACGTGAACAGCGAAAAGTCCAAAGCCCTGCAAGCCGCCCTGGCTCAGATTGAAAAACAATTCGGCAAAGGCACCATCATGCGTCTGGGCGAAGGCGAAGTCATCGCCGACATCCAAGTCGTCTCCACCGGCTCTCTGGGTCTGGACATCGCACTGGGCGTGGGCGGCCTGCCCCGTGGCCGCGTGATCGAAATCTACGGCCCTGAGTCCTCGGGCAAAACCACCCTCACTTTGCAAGTCATCTCTGAAATGCAGCGCTTGGGCGGCACCTGTGCTTTTGTGGACGCTGAACACGCCCTGGACGTGCAATACGCGCAAAACCTGGGTGTCAACCTGCAAGAACTCCTGGTCAGCCAGCCCGACACTGGCGAGCAAGCCCTGGAAATTGTGGACAGCCTGGTGCGCTCTGGCGCGGTGGATCTGGTCGTCATCGACTCGGTCGCAGCGCTCACGCCCAAGGCCGAAATCGAAGGCGATATGGGCGACAGCCTGCCCGGCCTGCAAGCGCGTTTGATGAGCCAGGCCCTGCGCAAGCTGACCGCCACCATCAAAAAGACCAACTGCACCGTCATCTTCATCAACCAGATCCGCATGAAGATCGGTGTCATGTTCGGCAGCCCCGAAACCACCACCGGCGGCAACGCGCTCAAGTTCTACGCCTCGGTGCGTTTGGACATCCGCCGCACCGGCACCATCAAAAAGGGCGACGACGCCATTGGCAACGAGACCAAGGTCAAAGTGGTCAAGAACAAAGTGGCTCCGCCCTTCAAAACCGCCGAATTCGACATCCTGTTTGGCGCGGGCATCAGCCGCGAAGGCGAGGTGATTGACATGGGTGTGACCGCCAAAATTGTGGACAAGTCGGGCGCTTGGTATGCCTACCAAGGCGAAAAAATCGGCCAAGGCCGTGACAACGCCCGTGAATTCCTGCGTGAAAACCCGGCGCTGGCTCGCGAGATCGAAAACAAAGTGCGCGAATCGCTGGGCATCCGTTTGCTCGAATCGGCCATCGCCGCCCCCAAGGCCGAAGCCGCTTGAACAAGCCCGGTTTTCAGCCCTCGCTCAAAGGCCGCGCCCTGCGGCTTTTGAGCCAGCGTGAACACTCCCGTGCCGAGTTGGAGCGCAAACTGGGACCCCACGAAGAAGTGCCCGGCGAATTGGCCAAGGCACTCAACGAGTTGCAGGCGCGGGACTTCATCAACGACGGCCGCGCCGTGGACTCCTTGGTCAACCGACGGTCTGCCAAATTAGGAAGCACCCGCATCAAACAAGAGCTCGCCGCCAAGGGACTGTCAGGCGAAGCGGTGACCGAAGCCATGGCGGGCCTGAAAGAAACGGAATGGCACCGTGCGACGGAAGTGTGGCGCAAGAAATTTGGACACCCCCCCCAAGACCCGCAAGACAGGGCCAAGCAAATGCGCTTCTTGCTGACCCGGGGATTCAACGCCGACGTGGTGCGGCGCGTGGTTCAGGGCAGTGACTTGGACGAATGAGCGCTCACGGCCATGAAGCCGACTGGCGCTCAACGTTGTCAGGGTTTCAAATCGAGCGGAACTTGCGCATCGGCCGCCGCTTTGGCCCAACGGCGGTCTTCGGCGGCGCGTTCGGCATAGCGGTTAAAGCGCCACGAGGTGCCCTCTGCGGTGATGCGCTGCCAAATGGCACGTTTTTCACCGGGACTCATCTCAATCCACAGCTGCACCTCTTCAAAACTCCGGCCGCAACCTTTGCAGGTTTCGTCGCCCTGGCTGGTCGAGCAAATGGCAATGCACGGCGTATCGGGCGTGCTGGCATACCAGTCTTGCCAAGCCTCGGCGGCTTTCACAGGCAAGGTGAATTCGTCAGCCAAGTCCTGCTGGTGGTAGACCATCAGCCCATACACCTGGGCCAATGCCCGCAGCTCAGGCGGCAGCGACACCCCGTCAGGCGAGGGGTTCTTGCTGCGCCAATGGGTGATGGCGGCTTCAATGTCGGTGATGTGGATTCCAGCCATAGCGTGTGTACCAAAGGTCGGCGATCATAGCCTCAAGCGGGACCGTGCACATCCTGCCCGGCTTGATTGATCCAGCCCGATGATGTGGGCATTGACGCTTTTTTTGTAGGAGCGACGCCCCCGTCGCGATCACCCTCGCAGACCACGACCCATCGCCCCGAGGGCGGGGCTCCCACAAAATGCAGGGCATTGTCCCCCTGTAGGAGCGACGCCCTCGTCGTGATCACCCTCGCAAACCACGACCCATCGCCCCGAGGGCGGGGCTCCTACAAAATGCAGGGATTCCCCCTGTAGGAGCGACGCCCCCGTCGCGATCACCCTCGCAGACCACCAAGAATCGCCCCGAGGGCGGGGCTCCTACAGGGGGTTACATAGCTGATCGCTGTGCCCAAGACCTGCATTTCATTTCAAACTTCACAGGGCTGGCTCAGTTGCGCTGAACCTGCATGTCGCGCAGCCGGTCTTGTGCGTAACGCAAACGGGCATCCACAATGGACGCTTCGATGTGATCGCCCGGCAGCAAGCGGCCTTGTCTGGCCCGATCTTGGGCCGCCCGCAAGCGGTCCACCGCGCCAGTCCAGTCCAGGCGTGCAATTTGGGCTTCGCCTTCGGCACGCAAAGCCCCCAGGGCAGCGCCTTGCAGCGAGAGCAAACCGGCCAGGGTTTGCCAAGCCTGTGCGTCGTTGGGCGAGCGCTGCACCGTGCTGCGAAGCTGGCGAGTGATCCCGTCAAGCCACGGGTGTTGGGGCAAACGCTGCAAGGCTTGTGCCACCGCGATCAGTTCAGGCCGGGGCAAGTTGGCCTGCGGGCCATTGGGCACCAGCGTGGTCAGCACAGCTTCAAAGCGGTTTTGTTTGAAGGCCACTTCCGCACGCAACAAACGCAGCCAACGGCTTGCCGCCATTTCGGGCGCGGCCTGCAGGCCTTGCCCGCCCTTGTCGGCTTGAACCTTGGCAAGCCGATCGGTCAAAGACGCGAGCGTGCGGTCAGCACCCTCCATATTGCGCATCTGCAAATAGGCCAGTGTGGCGGCGTACAAAGCACCGATTTGCTGGACCTCAGAGCGCTCTGCACCCGCCTGGCGTTCGTCCTGCGTCCAGGCCCTCAGGGCGTCCGGGCTGCTTTGCGCCAAAACACGCGCTCTGGCGGCCAGCATGGCTTGGGCCACATCGCTGGGCGCAGCTGCCGCGCTGGCATTGAGCTGCTGCCGCGCTTGCATGTCAGCCAAGCGCTCCGTCGTCAACGGGTGGCTGCGCAAATAAGGAAAGGCACCGCTGTCGTTCAAACCGGAGGCTTGTTGCAACTTGGCAAACATGCCAACAAAGCCTTTGGGGTCATAGCCTGCATCCACCAAAATGCCATAGCCCACCCGGTCGGCTTCGCGCTCCATGTCGCGTGAGTAGCTCAGCTGAGACTGCGCGGCTGCGGCCTGTCCCCCCACAATCAAGGCTTGAGCGCCTTGGGCACTTTTGCTGGCGGCCAGAGCCCCCAAAATCATGGAGCCAATGACCCAAGGGGTCATTTTGGCTTGGTCGTCCATGCTCCGCGCAATGTGGCGCTGGGTCACATGGCTCAACTCATGCGCCAAGACCGAGGCCAGTTCGTCATGCGAACTGACCACGGCAATCAAACCCAAGTGGACACCCAAATACCCGCCCGGCAGAGCAAAGGCGTTCACGGTTCTGTCGCGGCCCAGCAAAATGCGCCAGGCAAACCGTTCTTGCAATTCGGGTGACAAGTCGCCTCGGGCCGCTGCCGATTTGATCAAAGGCGCCCACAATTGCTGGATGTACTCGTCCAGGACGGCATCTTCCAGAAAATCGGGGTCCCGGTACAACTCACGGGCGATCCGGTCACCCAACTGCCTCTCGGCGCTCAAGGAGATGCTTTCCCCGTCACCCAGGGCAGGCAGGCCCAGTGTTTGTGCCCGGACAGGCGCAAAAGTCACGGCACAAGCCAGTGAAGCCAGCAACAAATGGAGACGCAATTTGTTTTTCAAGGTCGGTCGTGTCTTGTTCAATCCCCGTATGATGCGCCATTGTTGTGAACCACTTGTAAACGGGTGTTACCCCTATGGCCATGAGCGAGAATTCCGGTGTTCTGACCCATTTTGATGCCCAAGGGCAAGCCCACATGGTCGATGTGGGCAGCAAAGCCCTGACCCGACGGGTGGCGGTGGCCACTGGCCGCATCGACATGCTGCCCAGCACCTTGGCCTTGGTCACGTCCGGCACCGCCAAAAAGGGCGATGTCCTGGGCATTGCCCGCATTGCCGGCATCCAAGGGGCCAAGAAAACCAGCGACTTGATTCCGCTGTGCCACCCGATTGGGTTGACCCGCGTGGCTGTTGAGTTCGAGATCCCCCCCGACGCGGCTTGTGTGGTCTGCACCGCGACAGCCGAAGTCACCGGGCAAACCGGCGTGGAGATGGAAGCCTTGACGGCTGTTCAGGTCGCCTTGCTCACCATTTACGACATGTGCAAGGCCGTGGACCGGGGCATGACCATCAACGGCGTCAAGCTGCTTGAAAAACACGGTGGCAAGTCCGGCAGTTTTGTAGCCCCGCAGTGAGCCTGCCGCCCGCTCTTGAACATCCAAACTGATGGTGTTGCAACTGCCCACAGCGCTGCTTCTGGCAGGAGGGGCATGCATGGCGCTGTCGGGTGTGGTGAAGTACTTGCTGAAATCCACAAGGTCCCGTGCCACCGCCTTGTGGTGCAGCGGCACCACGGCATTGGGCGCGGGGCTGTGCATGGCGGGCTTGTGGTGGAACAGCGTTCACGGCTGGCTGAATTTGGGGATCGCTGGCATGTGCCTGTGGGGGGTGTGGACCCAAGCGCTGGCCTTGCGCCACGTCTTGAACCGCCCGCTCAAAATGGCACAAGCCTGGCTCGCTTGCGCGGTGTTGAGCAGCCTTGCCGCCGCACTCGCACAGGGTTTGCCCAACCAGGCATTGGGGCCATCGGGGCTGTTGATCGCCATGGCTGGCAGCTGCCTTTGGGCAGGGCTGTTGGCCCGTGACATTCGGCGACGCCAAGACAGTGCAGCAGCAACTTGCATGGCCTTGGCGTTCTTGACGGCGGCCTTGGCGCTGGTCCTTGTGTCGGTGTTGCTGGCCTCCGGGCACTCGCCTTGGCCAAACGGGCACGCCCCCCACACCTGGCTGTGGGTCGCTGCGGTGGTGCTTGTGACGATGTTGGCGCATCTGGGGTTTTTGGGCTTGAAGCTCGAAGACTTGAACCGCCAAATTCATGCACTGCGAACCGACCAAGCACATCAAACGCGGGTGATCCGTCTGAATGAGCAAATGGCACACATCGACCGCCACCATGGCTTGGGCGGCATGGCTGCATCACTGGCCCACGAACTGAGCCAACCCCTGACCAACCTGTACCTGATCACCGATCGGCTGGAGATGGAAGTTCAGGACAAAGGCCCCGACACCCTGACCCCCTACATTCAGGATCTGCAGCGCAACGCCCAAAAGGCGGGCGACTTGGTGGGCCGCATTCGGACTTTTGTCAGCTCAGAAAACGGCCCTCACCCCCGTGTCCAAATCCAGCAAGTGATGCTGGACGCACAACAACTGGCCAGCAGCTGGACATGGGCCGAGGGGGTGCAAATGCACGTCAGCTGGCCTGAAGACACGTTGTTCGTGCACGCTGATGCCGCCCAATTGGTGCAAATTCTGGCCCATGTGCTGCGCAATGCCCTGCAAGCAACCTTGCCGCAAAGCACGCGCCGTGTCGAGTTTCGAGCCTGGCGATCGGGCGCAACGGTGCACTTGGCCATCACCGACAACGGCCCCGGCATGACGGCCGAGGTTTATCGGCAAGTGAGCTCGGCATTTTTCAGCGCCCCATCGCAAGGCGTCGGCCTGGGCCTGTCGCTGGCGCAATCCTTGGCCAAACGCAACGGCGGGCGCTTGGTCTTGGCTGAGCATGCCGGCAGCGGTGCCTGCATCGAGCTGCAATTGCCTGCAGCCGATTGACGCAGGACCGGGTCCTGTACACAGTGGCCCTTGCAGCCATTTGACCCAGAAATGGCCAGGTCAAATTTTTGCAAGATTCAGCGTTTGGCTTGTCGACCCTGATCAGCGGGGAAACAAATTTCCATGGCCGAATCCACGACTCGCTCACAAATGCAGTCTTCCAGTTTTTGGGGCGTGCACGCCTGAGCTGGCTGGGTGCGAATGCTGTAGTTGACTTGTCCCATGGCCGCACCCACACCACCCAAGCCCCCAAAACCTTGAAAGTAAAGTCGGCTGAATGTCGGCTTGGCGGCCTGGCTGTCCATCACCACCAAGTTCGACACGGTGGGTGCCGTGATGTTGGCTTTGAGCACCACCGGTGACCAGTCGTAATTGCTGGCACGACCTCCGTGATCGCCATTGCTCAGGCCGTAAACCACTTCAACCGCTTTGTCTGTGCCTGGCGCAGCATCGGCAAAACGGCCTGTCACTGCGCTGATGTTGAGCGACTCCGCCCCCATCAAACCGGTGATGCGCCCCGCCTTGACCTGCGCGACGGTGTTGCCATCGGCCAACTTGTCAGACACCGTGGTGCCCACAAAACCCAGCATCGCTTTTTGAATGCGCAAATCAGCTTGCTGCAAACGGACCGTGTAATTTTTGACATCGGCTCCGCTGACCGACAAATTGGAGGCATAGCTGCCCGCGTCACGCCCCTGTGCCGCACCCGTCACCACAACGTCATCACCGGCTATGAAGCCCTCTTGACGTGGGGCGCTTTGCATTTGTGTGCTGCCGTTGTAAATGACGCTTTGAGCCTGCGCCGAGACCCAGGCATCTTTGGGCGTGATCGTCAATTTTCCATGGCCATAGGTGATGTCGTAGTTGCCCGCATCGGCGCCGGAAACCATCAGGGCTGAGGTGTATTGACCCACTTGACGCGCACTGGGCAAACCGCCAAAGATCAAATCGTCACCCACGACAAAACCGCTGCCCTGAGTGCCCACCAGACTCTGCGTCTGACCGTTGTAAACCACACTTTGGTCCAGTGAGGACAAACTCGCGGCTTTTTTGCCAATCTGCAGGGCCGCATTGTTGAAGGTGATGGTGTAGTTGCCCACATCGCGCCCTGTGGCTGTCAGCGCAGAGGCATAACTGCCCACCTGACGACCACTGGCCAAACCACCGGCTTGCACGTCATCGCCCGACACAAAACCGCTGAGCACCGCTGCACTTTGAGATTGGGTTTGGCCGTTGTAGGTCACCGACATGGCGGAGGCACTGATGCTGGCTTGCGCCCGGTCAATCACCCCCTCCACACTGTCGATGTACTCGATGCTGTAGTTGCCCGTGACATCGGCCAAGGTGCCGTCGATCAGGCGAACGCCCTTGACGGTCACGGTTTTGCCTGTGCCCGCATTTTTATCCGTGAAGCTCAAAACGCCCGCTTGATCGATTTTGTCGCCTGCCTCAGCTCCGGCCAACACGCCCACCAACACGCCCGTGCCATTGGCCAAAGGGGTGCCATCGTAGGTTTTGCGAACGGCGGTGGCCTTGATTTTCAAGGGTGCCGGGGTGATGTTGGCCGTCGTCAGGGACTGCGAAGTGATGTTGTAGTTGCCAACATCCTGGCCATCCAAAGTCGTGCTGATGACGACCGGTTTGGACTGGCCCACATGGCGCGTATCAAAACTGCCCGTGGCAGAAAGGGTCACCACATCATCCTGAACCAAACCGTCAAAGATGGCTGCGCCGGTGACCACTTTGGCTTGGGTGTTGCCGTCATAGACCTTGTTGGCCGCCGTCAGGCCGCTGATGTGGAGGTCTTTCTTGGAGATGTTGGCGGTGGTGGTGGATTGATCGGTGATGGTGTAGTTGCCCAGATCGGCACCCGTTAAGGTGTTGCTGAGCGTGACTGTTTTGCTTTCGCCAACATTCTTGTCGCTGAACGTGCCGATGGAGGCGACAGACAAATCGTCACCAACAACCATGTCCTTGAAAACAGCACCAACGACAGAAACAACCGCAACGTTGTTGCCGTCGTAAGTCTTGTTGGCCGCAGTGATGCCGCTCAGTGTGATGGCTTTCTTGCTGATGTCGGCCGTGGTGTTGGCTTGATCGGCGATGCTGTAGTTGCCCAGATCGGCACCGCCCAAGGTATTCACCAGGGTCACCGTTTTGCCCGTGGCCACATTCTTGTCGTCGAACTTGCCAGTGGAGGCCACTGTCAGTTCATCACCTGCGACCATGTCCTTGAACACGGCCCCATTCACCGAAACAGAAGCGACCTTGTTGCCGTCATACGTCTTATTGGCCGCAGTGATGCCACTCAGTGTGATGGCTTTCTTGCTGATGTCAGCCGTGGTCGTAGCCTGGTCTGTGATCGCGTAGTTGCCCAGATCAGCACCGCCCAAGGTATTCACCAAGGTCACCGTTTTGCCGGTGGCCGCATTCTTGTCGCTGAACGTGCCAGTCGAGGTCACTTTCAGCTCATCACCCACAACCATGTTGTTGAACACGGCATCAAAAACTGAAACAGTCGCAGCTTTGCTGCCGTCATAGGTCTTGCTTGCTGCGGTGATGCCGCTCAGTGTGATCGCCCTCTTGTTGATGTCGGCCGTGGTACTGACTTGATCGGTGATAGCGTAGTTGCCCAGATCGACACCGCCTAAGGTATTCACCAAAGTGACCGTTTTACCTGTGGCCACATTTTTGTCGCTGAATGTGCCCGTCGAGGTCACTTTCAGATCATCACCTGCGACCATATCCTTGAACACGGCCTCATCCACCGAAACAGACGCGATGTTGTTGCCGTCATACGTCTTGCTGGCCGCAGTGATGCCATTCAAGCTGATCGCCTTTTTGTTGATGTCGGCCGTGGTCGTGGCCTGATCAGTGATGGCGTAGTTGCCCAGATCAGCACCTCCCAAGGTATTCACCAAAGTGACCGTTTTACCTGTAGCCGCATTCTTGTCGCTGAACGTGCCCGTGGAAGCAACGGACAAATCATCGCCACTGACCTTACCTCCGAAGTTGGCGCTGGTGACAGAAGCAGTAGCAACGTTGCTGCCGTCATACGTCTTGTTAGAGGCGGTGATACCACTCAGTGTGATGGCCTTCTTGCTGATGTCGGCCGTGGTCGTGGCCTGGTCGGTGATGGTGTAGTTGCCCAGATCGCCACCACTTAAGGTGTTGGCCAAAGTGACCGTTTTACCTGTGGCCGCATTCTTGTCGCTGAACGTGCCTGTGGAGGCAACGGACAAATCGTCACCACTGACCTTACCCCCGAAGTTGGCGCTGGTGACAGAAACAGTAGCAACGTTGTTGCCGTCGTACGTCTTGTTAGAGGCAGTGATGCCACTCAGTGTGATGGACTTCTTGCTGATGTCGGCCGTTGTAGTGACTTGATCGGTGATGGTGTAGTTGCCCAGGTCGGCACCGCCCAAGGTATTCACCAAGGTCACCGTTTTGCCAGTAGCCGCATTCTTGTCGCTGAATGTGCCAGTCGAGGTCACAGACAACTCATCGCTGCTGATCTGGCCATTGAAGTGAGCTCCAGACACCGAAACAGTCGCAGCATTGCTGGCGTCGTACACCTTGCTGGCAGCAGTGATGCCACTCAAGCTGATGGATTTTTTATCAACCACGTAGTTGTTGTCAGCGGTCGTGATGCCACCAAAGCTGTAGTTGGCAGCATCGTCACCGTTGATGGCGGTGGCTGTTTGTTGATAGCTGCCTGCTTTAAGGTTGCCACTGGTGCTGTTGGAACCACCCACGATGGAAGCAGATGCCGTCACTTGGTCGGCACCTTTGACGTTGGTAAAGCTCACGGCGCCTGTGTTGGCCGCTGTGGCGTAGGTGGTGCTCACGCCTGCGATGGCCGCGCCAGTCAAGGCCAATTTGTTGACCACGTAGTTGTTGTCCGTGGTGGTGAGGCCTCCAAAGCTGTAATTGGCAGCATCTTCACCGCTGACCGAAGTGGCTGTTTGCTGGTAGCTACCAGCTTTGAGGTTTCCACTGGTGCTGTTGGAGCCACCCACAATGGAAGCCGAAGCCGTCACTTGGTCGGCACCTTTGACGTTGCCAAAACTCACTGCGCCCGCATCGGCCGCCGTCGCGTAAGTGGTGGTCACACCTGCAATGGCCGCGCCGGTCAAGGCCAGCTTGTTGACCACGTAGTTGTTGTCAGCGGTCGTGATGCCACCAAAGCTGTAGTTGGCCGCATCGTCACCGTTGATGGCGGTGGCTGTTTGTTGATAGCTGCCTGCTTTGAGGTGGCCGCTGGTGCTGTTGGAGCCACCCACGATGGAAGCCGAAGCCGTGACTTTGTCAGTACCCTGGACGTTGGTAAAGCTCACAGCACCCGCATCGGCCGCCGTGGCGTAAGTCGTGGTTACACCTGCAATGGCCGCGCCTGACAAGGCCAGCTTGTTGACCACGTAGTTGTTGTCAGTGGTGGTGACGCCAGCAAAGCTGTAGTTGGCCGAATCGTCACCGCTGATCGCAGTGGCGGTCTGGTTGTAGCTGCCTGCTTTGAGGTGGCCACTGGTGCTGTTGGATCCGCTCACAATGGAAGCCGAAGCCGTGACTTTGTCAGTACCCTGGACGTTGGTAAAGCTCACAGCACCCGCATCGGCCGCCGTGGCGTAAGTCGTGGTTACACCTGCAATGGCTGCGCCAGTCAGAGCCAGCTTGTTAACCACATAGTTGTTGTCAGTGGTCGTGATGCCAGCAAAGCTGTAGTTGGTCGCGTCATCGCCGCTGATCGAAGTGGCTGTTTGCTGGTAGCTACCCGCTTTGAGGTTTCCACTGGTGCTGTTGGAGCCACCCACAATGGAAGCCGAAGCCGTCACTTGGTCGGCACCTTTCACGTTGCCAAAACTCACTGCGCCCGCATCGGCCGCCGTCGCGTAAGTGGTGGTCACACCTGCAATGGCCGCGTCGGTCAAGGCCAGCTTGTTGACCACGTAGTTGTTCTCAGCGGTCGTGATGCCACCAAAGCTGTAGTTGGCCGCATCGTCACCGCTGATCGCAGTGGCGGTCTGCTTGTAGCTGCCTGCTTTGAGGTGGCCACTGGTGCTGGTGGCGGTATCAACAATCGAAGCCGAAGCAGTGACTTTGTCAGTACCTTGGACGTTGGTAAAGCTCACGGCGCCTGTGTTGGCCGCTGTGGCGTAGGTGGTTGTCACACCTGCAATGGCTGCGCCGTACAAGGCCAGCTTGTTGACCACGTAGTTGTTGTCAGTGGTGGTGACGCCAGCAAAGCTGTAGTTGGCTGAATCGTCACCGGTGATCGCAGTGGCTGTTTGCTTGTAACTGCCTGCTTTGAGTTTGCCACTGGTGCTGGTAACGGCGTCGACGATCGAAGCCGAAGCATTGACATTGTCAGTACCCTGGACGTTGGTAAAGCTCACAGCACCTGCGTTGGCCGCCGTAGCGTAGGTCGTGGTCACACCTGCAATGGCTGCGCCAGACAAGGCCAGCTTGTTGACCGCATAGTTGTTGTCAGTCGTGGTGACTCCACCAAAGCTGTAGTTGGCCGCATCGTCACCGTTGATGGCGGTGGCTGTTTGTTGATAGCTGCCTGCTTTGAGGTGGCCACTGGTGCTGTTGGAGCCGCCCACGATGGAAGCAGATGCCGTCACTTTGTCGGCACCCTGGACGTTGGTAAAGCTCACGGCGCCTGTGTTGGCCGCTGTGGCGTAGGTGGTGCTCACGCCTGCAATGGCTGCGCCAGTCAGAGCCAGCTTGTTGACCACGTAGTTGTTGTCAGTGGTCGTGACGCCAGCAAAGCTGTAGTTGGCCGCATCGTCACCGCTGATGGCGGTGGCGGTTTGTTGGTAGCTGCCTGCTTTGAGGTGGCCACTGGTGCTGGTGGCGGTTTCAACAATCGAAGCGGAAGCAGTGACTTTGTCAGTACCCTGGATGTTGGTAAAGCTCACGGTGCCTGCGTTGGCCGCCGTAGCGTAAGTGGTGGTCACGCCTGCAATGGCTGCGCCGGTCAAGGCCAGCTTGTTGACGACATAGTTGTTGTCAGTGGTGGTGAAGCCTGCAAAGCTGTAGTTGGCTGAATCGTCACCACCGATGGTGGTGGCGGTTTGCTGGTAGCTGCCTGCTTGGAGATGGCCGCTTGAACTGTTTTCACCGCCAACGATCGAAGCCGAAGCAGTGACTTTGTCACCACCTTGGACGTTGGCAAAGCTCACGGCACCTGTATTGGCCGCGGTGGCGTAAGTGGTGCTCACGCCTGCAATGGCCGCGCCGGTCAAGACCAGTTTGTTGACCACGTAGTTGTTTTCAGTGGTCGTGAAACTTTCAAAACTGTAGTTGCCCGCATCGTCACCGCTGATGGCGGTGACGGTTTGCTTGTAGCTGCTTGCTTTGAGGTGGCCGCTGGTGCTGTTGGTGCCGCCCACGATGGAAGCAGATGCGGTGACTTTGTCAGCACCTTGCTTGTTGCCAAAGCTCACAACACCTGCATCAGCTGCCGTGGCGTAAGTCGTCGACACGTCTGCGATGGAAGCGACGGTCAAGGCCAGCTTGTTGACTTTGTAATCGCCTTTGATGCCGGCAAAGGTGTAGTTGTCCGTATCCGCACCCGTGAGGCCCGTGAGGGTCTGGATGCCTGTGTGCACGCCCGCCTTGAGGTGGCCGCTGGTGCTTGTCTTGTCTGTGGTGGCGATGCTCACGCCACTGGCGTCCACCACGTCGGTGCCGACTTTGTTGCTCAGCGTCACCGTGCCGGCCACCAAAGCGTCGCCGTAAGTGGTCAAGCCTTGTGCAATCGAACCCGTCAAGGCCAGTTTGTTGACGGTGTAATCGCCTTTGACATCAGCGAAGGTGTAGTTGTCCATGTCGGCACCCGTGAGGCCCGTGAGGGTCTGGATGCCCGTGTGTTCACCGGCCTTGAGCTTGCCGCTGGTGCTGGTCTTGCCTCTGGTGTCGACGATCACGCCACTGGCGTCCACCATGTCGGTGCCGACTTTGTTGGTCAAATTGACGGCACCGGTCAGCAAGTTGGCACCGTAAACAGTCTCACCCTTGGCGATGGTGCCAGACAAGGCCAGCTTATTGACGGTGTAATCGCCTTTAACGTCGGCGAAGGTGTAGTTGTCCATGTCAACACCCGTGAGGCCTGTGAGGGTCTGGATGCCCGTGTGTTCACCGGCCTTGAGCTTGCCACTGGTGCTGGTCTTGCCTGTCGTGTCGATGGTCACGCCACTGGCATTCACCATGTCGGTGCCGACCTTGTTGCTCAGCGTCACCGTGCCGGCCACCAAGGCGTCGCCGTAAGTGGTCAAGCCTTGTGCAATCGAACCCGTCAAGGCCAGTTTGTTGACTTTGTAATCGCCTTTGATATCGGCAAAGGTGTAGTTGTCCATGTCAGCGCCCGTGATGCCCGTGAGGGTCTGAACGCCGGTGTGCATGCCTGCTTTGAGCTTGCCGCTGGTGCTGGTCTTGTCTGTGGTGTCGACGATCACGCCACTGGCATCCACCACGTCGGTGCCGACCTTGTTGGTCAGCGTCACCGCACCTGTTTGCAAGGTCGATCCGTAAATGCTCTCGCCCTGAGCAATGCCGCCAGTCAAGGCCAGTTTGTTGACTTTGTAGTCGCCTTTGACATCGGCGAATGTGTAGTTGTCTTTGTCAGTGCCCGTCAAACCGCTGAGGGTCTGGATGCCCGTGTGTTCTCCGGCCTTGAGCTTGCCACTGGTGCTGGTCTTGCCTGTGGTGTCAATGCTCACGCCACTGGCGTCCACCATGTCGGTGCCGACTTTGTTGGTCAAATTGACGGCACCGGTCAGCAAGCTGGCACCGTAAACGGTCTCACCCTTGGCGATGGTGCCAGTCAAGGCGAGCTGGTTGACTTTGTAATCACCTTTGATATCGGCAAAACTGTAGTTGTCCTTGTCAGCACCCGTCAGGCCCGTGAGTGTTTGAATGCCCGTGTGCACACCGGCTTTGAGGTGGCCGCTGGTGCTGGTCTTGCCGGTGGTGTCGATGTTCACACCGCTGGCCAAAACATCGTCACCGCTCACGGTGTTGGTCAGGCTCACAGCACCGGCCACCAGCGTGTTGCTGTAAGTGCTCAAGCCTTGTGCAATCGCGCCGGTCAAGGCCAACTTGTTGACCACGTAGTTGGCCGTGGGGGTCGTGGAACCTGCAAAGCTGTAGTTGCCCGCATCGGCGCCGGTCAAGCCAGCGCTGACCGTTTGCACATAGCTGCCTGCACGGATTTGACCGCTGGTGCTGGTGTCGGCGCTCACCAGGGTTGCTGCGCTGGATGCCAACACGTCGTCTGTGCCCACTTTTCCGCTCAGGCTGACAGCACCGGTGGCTGTGGCCGTGCCGTACGTGGTGGTGACATCGGCAATGGCACCGGTCAAGGCTTTGGCAGTCAAAACAACCGAGTTGTTGACGCTTGCGGACAAGGCAGGCAATTTGTAGTTGCTGGCCAGACCACCGTTGCTGCCGTTGCTCAAGCTCACGGCATCCACAAAGTTGCTGCTGTTGTCACCCACGTTTTTGCTGTGGATCGTGGCCAAGGTGTAGCCCAGCGTTTCACTGCCCACGCCCGTGGTGATGCTCAGCTGTGTACCGGTCAGTGTTTTGCTGCCGTCATAGGTTTTGGCGGCAGCCAGGCTGACTTCTTTTTGGTCAATGAACAGCGTACCGTTGACTTTGGTGATGGCGTAGTTGCCGTTGGTGTAAGCACTGTCGTTGACTGTGCTGGTGTGTGTGCCAGCGTGGGTGGCTTGGGCACCTGCCGTGATGCTGGCCAGGTCCACCGCCAAGCTGTCTGTTCCCTGCAGGCTGCCACTGGTGATGGCAAAGCCGCTCACACTTTGTTCACTGCCGTTGTAGACCTTGCTGGTGTCGCTGTTGGCCGTCAGGGTCAGCGCGGCCTGGGTGATGGTGCTGGTGATGTTGCTGACCGTGGTGGGCAGGTTGTAATTGCCCAGATCTGCTGTGCCTGCGGTGAACTGACCCGCTGCCAAATGGGCGGTCACGGTGTTGGCGCTGGCGACATTCTTGCTGTTGTAGCTGCCCACAGTTTGGGTGACGGTGGCTGTTTCGGTCACGCCGCCCACCGTCACGCCTGTGGCCGTGATGGCACCGGCGGCCAAGGTGGCGTTGGCGTTGCCGTCGTACACCTTGGTCTGGTTGGCCAGGGTCACGGCAAGATTGGCTTTGGTGATGGTGCTGCTGGTGTTGCTGACCGAAGCGGGCAAGTTGTAGTTGCTCACATCGGCCGTGCCCGAGCTGAAATCGGCACCGGACAAGGTGGCGATGACCGTGTGGGCCGAGGCCACGTTTTTGTCGTTGTAAGTGCCCGTTGTTGACTTGATCGTGGCGCTTTCGGTGACACCGCCGACCGTCACGCCTGTGACCGTGAAGGCACTGGAGGCCAAGGTCACGGTGGTGGTGCCGTCGTACACCTTGGTCTGATCGGCCAAGCTCACCACCAGATCGGCCTTGTGAATGGTGCTGCTGGTGTTGTCGATGTAGCTGATGTCGTAGTTGCTGGTGACATCGGCGTTGGCACTGTCTTTGATGGTCACGCCCGATGCCCGAACGTATTTGTTGGCCTGGCCTGCGTTCTTGCTCAAGAAAGCTTGCGAGCCTGCCGCGTTGACGCTTTCTCCAGCGGCTTGTCCTGCCAATGTGCCCACGGTGCCCGAGCCCGTGGCCGTGGTGGTGCCGTCGTAGGTTTTTTCAAGCTGCGTGGCCGTGACGGTCAAGTTGGCTTTTTGGATGGTGCCCGAGGCCGTGTTTTGGCTGACCACGTAGTTGTTGCCGTTGTTGCCATCCTCGATGGTGAAGCTGCCCACTTTCAAAACAGAGTTGTTTGCACCCAAAGCATGCTTGCTGGCAAACACCTGGTTGGCAGAAATGGTGTCACCGGTTTGCGCCCCGGTGATGAGCACCGCAGCCGAGGAGCTGGTGGTGCCATCGTAGGTTTTGCTGTCGGTGGCTGCTGCCAGGATCAAGGTCCGGGCCGAAATATTGGCCGTGGTGGTGAGTGCGCCTGTGGTGGTCAGGTTGTAGTTGGCCCAACTGCCTGTGCCATCGGTCTTGGACAATGTCGCCACATCGGACACGGTGACCGTCTTGCCACTGGCGACATGCTTGTCTGCAAACGTGCCCAAGCCACTGACGCTCAAAGTCTCGGAACCCACGCCTGTGCTGATGGCCCCCGAGGTGATGCTGGCTTGGTCGCTGCCGTCGTAGGTTTTGTGGTCTGCGCTGATGCTGTCCAGGGTGACGTTCTTCTTGTCGATGGTGCCTGCGGCGGTGGTCGTGCTGATGTTGTAGTTGCCGCTCATGTCGGCACCACCCGTGTCTTTGACCGTGTAACCCGACTTCACCTGCAATGTGCTGCCGCTGGTGCCCAAAGCGTTTTTGCTCGCAAATTCCTGCGAAGCCGTCACCACGTCGGTGCTGCCACTGGCGTTGTTCACTTCAAGCACTTTGCCCGACACAACCGTGCCATCATAGGTCTTGGTGTCGGTGACTGCTTGGATCGCCAAGTCGGCTTTGTGGATGGTGCTGGTCGTGTTGTTGACATATTCGACGATGTAGTTGCCGCCGCCGTTGCCATCGTTGAGGGTGACGCCAGACACTTGCACCACTTTGTTGCCGGTGCCTGCATTTTTGTCGGTGAAAGCAAACGTGCCACCGCTGACCGTGTCCGAGCCAAACAGTTGCGTGCTTTGTGTGGCCACCGCTGAGCCCATGGCACTGGTGGTGCCGTCGTAGGTTTTGCTCACGTTGCTGGTGGTCAGCTTCAACGTAGCCGGGGTGATGATGCCGTCTGTGCCCGAAAGGCTGGAGGTGTTGCCGCTCAGGTAGTAATTGGCAGCATCGGCACCACTCAAGGCCATGTTGGCAATCGTGTAACCCAGGCCCGTGCCCGCGTTTTTGTTGGTGAACGACCCTGTGCCACTGATGGTCAGGCCATCACCTGTCACTTGCCCCGTCAAGCCCAACACCACGTTGTTCATGGCCGTGGTGCCGTCGTAGACTTTGCTCACGCCAGTGGCATTGGGCGTGACGGCCTTGGCCAGCACATTCAACTGACCCGCAAACACGGGGGCCCCCACAAAGTTGCCACCCACCACCGTGGGGCTGATGTCTTTGATGCTGTAGTTGCCAACCACCGTGTGGCCAGAGCTGCTCAGCCCCGCCAGGTTGGTGCCCGCATAAGCCTTGAGCGTGGCGTTGACCGATGTGCCCAGGCCATCGCTGAACGTGAAGTTGTTGCCTGTTCCAGTGCGACTCAGGGTGATGATGGCGTCGTTGTTGCCGTCCAGGTACTGGGCTGTGGGGTCATACGTCCAGCTGCTGCCGTAGGTGGCATCGATGTTTGCGTTGCGAATCAGCAATTGATTGGCAGGTACGATGGTGTAAGTGCCCGTGGCAAAAGCAATGTTGTAGTTGCCCGATGTCAAACCCGATGGCGACAAAACACCTGTGTAAACACCGGCAGTGCCCGTCGAGTCGTTGCTGCGTGTGATGGCCAAGGTGCCCCCCAGCACGCTGCTGGTTTCGCCATTGACCAATCCGGTGTAGTGCACACCCGCAAAACCGGCGGCATCGGTGCGGCCCACAAAACGTGCATCGTCGTTCGCCGTGACCGTCAGGTTGGCCTTGTTGATCAGGCTGCTGGTGTTGTCGGTGTAGGTGATGTTGTAGTTGCCGGTCATGTCGGCATTGGCCGCATCTTTGATCGTCACACCAGAGGCACGCACGGTTTTGTTGGACCCTGCATTGGCATCCAAAAAGGCTTGCTTGCCCGCGTTGTTGACCACATCGCCGCCTGCCACACCCGCCAGGGCCGCAACGGTGCCTGTGCCCGTGGCGTTGACGGTGCCGTCATAGGTTTTGGTGACCGGGTTGGCGGTGATCGTGAGGTTGGCCTTGTTGATGGTCAAGCTGCCGGCGTTGTACGTCAGCCCATAGCCCAACGCATTTTTGCCACCCGTGTCGGTGACAGAAATTGAATAAGGCGTGGTCGATGCATTTTTGCTGCCTTGCGAAGTCCCGCCGAACGAGGCGTTGGCGGTCAGCGCTGAGAAGGTGTCGCCATTGCGCAATGCGCCAGACGTCAAGGTGGTGTTGAGCGTGCCTCCAGAGAAAACGAGGCCGTCATAGGTTTTGGTGACACTGTTGACTTGCACCGAGACCAAGGGTTTTTCGCGGTAAATGGCATAAGCGCCAGAGCCCAGGGCGGCGGTGTAGTTGGTGGTGGTCTCATCGCTGTTGTAGCGGTTGTTGCCGGCCAAGACGCCCATGCCGGTGCTGCCTGCAATGGAGCCTGTCATGTAGGTGGCGCGTCCACCGCTGCCCACGGTGACCGCACCGCTGCCCGAAATCTGAATGTCGCCGCCTGTGGCTGTGCCCGCTGCCGTGGATTTGCCGGATTCGAGAAACACGGCTGACGCCGTGGCGTTTGTCGTGCTGATGGCTTGCTTCACCAACAGGTTGCCATCCGTGACCAAGTTCGCCTTACCGCCCGTCAGGTTGATGCTGCTGTTGACCGTCAGGTCACTGGTTGCACCCGTGATGTTGGCCGACACGTTGCCTGCGCCAGAAATGGTGTTGGCGATGGTGGTGCTGGCGGAGCGCACATAGCTCAAAGTGGCGTTGTTGCTGAGCGTGACATCGCCTGCGCCCAAGGTGCCTGTGCTGCCACCGTTGCCCACATGCAAGGTGCCACCACTGACGGTGGTGGTGCCTGCATACGTGTTGTCTGCCGCCAAGGTGCTTGTGCCCGAACCCATTTGGGTCAACGTGCCTGTACCGCTGATGGCGCCGCTCACCAGCAAGGCGTTGGAACGGTTGAACACCAGATGGGTGTTGTTCACCACTGCGCCGGTGCCCAAGGTGCCAGAGGTGCCACCGTTGCCCACTTGCAAAATGCCTGTGCTGAGGGTGGTGGTGCCCGAATAAGTGTTCGTGCCTGTCAGGATGGTGGTGCCTGTCCCGGATTGCGTCAGCGTGCCCGTGCCGCTGATGGCGTTGCCCACGGTCAGCGCATTGCTGCGGTTAAAGACCAAAGCGGCGTTGTCGATGACCGCGCCTGTGCCCAAATTGCCGGTGGTGCCACCATTGCCGACCTGCAAGACACCCGCACTGATGGTGGTGGTGCCGGTGTAGGTGTTGTTGCCCGTCAGGATCTGTGTGCCTGTGCCTAGTTTGGTCAGTTTGGCTGCTTGTCCGTTGGCATCCTGGATGGCCCCTGAAAATGTGCCTGAGCCACCGTTGACACCAACGGTGAAGCCATACGCAAGTCCGCCCCATCCAGAGCTGACCGCTCCACCGCCGGTCAAGGCATCCACGATGATGTTGCCTTCCACGCCCTGAAACGTGGCGCCGGTTGCAACATTCAGTGAAGCTTTGTTGTTGGTCCAAATCTCATTGTTACCGCTCGCTCCAGTAAATATACCGGCTTGCACATCGATCAAACCGCCGGTCATGCCAAAAACAGCAGAAGCACTGCTCCAAGTTAAACCACCTGCACCCGTTTTTTGCAGCGTGCCTGTTCCTGTGAACGTATTACTTGATAAATAGTTGGCCGTCGTTCCCGTCTTGACGTTGAAATTCAGGGTAGCACCCGAAGCGATGTTGGTCGTACCAGATCCAATCTGTCCGTTGTTGGTTCCATCACCAATTTGCAGCATGCTCGACACCACATCGGTGCCGCCTGTGTAGGTGTTGACACCGGTCAAGGTGGTGACGCCTGTCCCTGACTGCGTCAATTTTCCTGATCCACTGATGATCTGGTTGATCGTGACCGCATCGGAATGTTTGATCACCAGTTTGCCGTTGTTCACAATGTTGCCGGTGCCCAAATGGCCCGAGGTGCCACCATCGCCCACTTGCAAAGTGCCAGCACTGATGGTGGTCACACCGCTGTAGTTGTTGGCACCGTTGAGGCTGGCCGAGTCCATCAATGTCAGCGTGCCAGTGCCAGCCTTGGTCAACCCACCCGTGCCGGTGATTTGCTGGTCCACCGTGATGTTGTCGCTGCGATTGAACGCCAGTGTGCCGTTGTTGTTGACGGTGGGCGATGTTCCGAGTGTGCCTGTGGTGCCGCCATTGCCAATTTGCAAAGTGCCTGCGCTGATGGTGGTAGAGCCGCTCCAGTCGTTGTTGGCTGTGAGCGTGGTGGTGCCTGTGCCCGCCTGGGTCACAGTGCCCGTGCCAGAAATTTTGGCACTGACCACCAAAGCGTTATCGCTGCGGTTAAAAACCAGGGCACCGTTGTCGGTGATGGCACCTGTACCAATGGTGCCCGACGTACCACCGTTGCCAATTTGCAAGGTGCCTGCATTGATGGTGGTGGTGCCGGCGTAATTGTTGTTGCCCGCCAGAACTTGTGTGCCCGTGCCGTTTTTGACCAAGTTCAAGGGTGATGAAGTCCCGACGATGGTGCCGGTGTACGTTGCACTGCTGTTGTTGTTGCCCACGCTGAAGGTGGTCAGCAAGCCGCCTGAAGTGCTTGTGGTTTCGACTTTGCCCGAACCCGAAAGCCCATCGATCGATTGGTGTTTGCCATCCAGCATGCGCAGTGTGCCGTTGTTGATCACATTCGTCGTGGTGGGCAGGTTGTACTTGGCGCTGGCTTGAAGCACCGTACCCGAGGAAATGGTGACATTGCCCACAAAATCATTGGCCGAAATTCCTGTCCCGCTGACGGCACCCATCGTGATGCGGGAGCCGGTCAAGCTGATGTTGCCCGTGCCTGTGATTTGACCGTCCAGTGTCAATCGGTCGTTGGTGGCATCGTTCATGACCACATCGCGATTCAACGTGATTTTGCTGTTGACCGTCGACCAGCCTCGCCCCGTCTCTCCCGCAGGTCCATAGGTGGTGCCCAAGGTGGCTGTGCCTGTGCCATTGTTGGTGAAAGTGATGTCTCTGGTCAGGTAACCCCATTCATTGCCAGGCGTGCCTTTTTCGACCAGCAAACTCACGTTGTTGTTGCCGGTATTGAGATCGCCCACAACGATCGCGCCGGTGCCTGCCGTTTTGTTGTAGTTGCCACCACCATGCCCGATCACCAGTGCGCCTTGACTGATGGTGGTGCCCCCCGAAAATGTGTTGGTCTCGTAGTTCGCTGTGGTGGCGTTATAGGCTGACAAGGTCAGTTGACCTGCGCCTGATTTCAGCAATGAGCCGGTGCCGCTGATCGTGCCCGAAATGGAGCCCGCCGCAGGGTTGGTGACTGTGAGTTGGGTGCCGACAGAGATGTTGCCAGCAGCCACCAAAGAAGTGCCGGAGCCCACCCCGCCAGAAGTCAATGTGGTGGCTTGTGTGGATGTCAACCTGGCAGCCCCATTGCTGATGTTGATGGCCGCGCCAGATGCGCCGGTGTTTTCGCCGTTGATGGTGATGTTCGCGGCCGTCAAAGCGGCGGAACTTCTGATTTCAACACCGCTGCCCAGAGTGCTTGCCTTCTTGCCGCTCAAAACGATCTGCCCCCCGTCAGTCGCAGTGATGGTGCGCAGCATTGGGTTGCTGGCCAGATTCGGGTCGTTGACTCGCACGCTGTCAGCGATTTGAACGCCTGAGCGGCCAGCGGCTGTGGACACACCACTGCCTGCCGTGAAAACGCCCCCAGCGAACGTGCCGCCCGTGTTGTCGATGATCACGTTCTTGCCGGTGATGGCCGTTGAGGTCACCGAGTTGGGTACCCCGTCTTGAATCAAGATCGAACCTTGATTGCTCTTGAGGGTGGTGTTGCCACCTGTCGAGACAAATGAAGATGCGCCGCCTATATAGCCTGGAGCAGGGACACCTGAAAAGTAAGCGGACGAATTGATGAAAATCGCGTCTGTGGCGGCGTTGTTGGTGGTGGCACTGACGGTCAGGTCCCCGCCGGCCCTGGCCTGAACACCCACCATGCTGATGGTGGGACTGGTGTTGGCCGCAGAGGCGTTGGTGCCGGTGATGCTGAGGGTGCCACCCGCTGTGTAAGCGTTGACCAGGTTTTGCCAGCTGGTCGTGCCGTGATCAATGGCTTTGCCGGAGCCTTCGCCATTCACGATGCCGGTGATCGACAGATTCTCGGCTGCTGTAACGATGTTGCCCGCGAATGCACCGATGTAGCTGAGAAAGCCCGATGAACCCGTACCCGATGTGCTGCCATGGATGGAGACATTTTTGCCCAGCAACTTCATGTTGTAGGCGTTGCTGTATGTCAAATTGTTGAAAACGCCGTGATTGCCTGTGGACGTCCCCGTGATCGAAATGTCACCTGTGGTGCCTGCATCGATGAGCGTGTTGTTCAAGACAACACCGTAGCCTGTTCCCGAAGTCGATGTGCCCGTGACCGTGACAGCGCCTGGGGTGGTGATGCTGGCACCGGAACCGAATTGGACGCCAGCCCCTGCACCCGTATTTTTGTTAGTGCCCGTCAAGGTGACCGCGCCATTGGTGTTGATGGTGCTGCTCAGCACAATGCCTTGGCTGCTGGCGTGTTCGGCTGTGTTGCCCTGGTAGTTGCCGTTGGCCGTCAAGTTGACGTTGACCCGTTGGGCGCTTGCGGCGTTGGTGGTGATCGATGCGCCCGCGTTTTGCGTGATGCCGTTGTCGGCCACCAGGTTCAAGCTGGCGTCTGTGGCCCCTTGGTTGTTGAAGACCAAGGCGTTGGCGAGGGTGATGTTGCCAGCGCCCGTGGTGTTGCTGTCATTGGTGGTTTTGATGGTGACGCTGGTGCCCGCGTTGATGGCCGTTTGAATGGTGTTGACGCTGACCACACTGCTGGTGCCCGTCGCCCCGTTGGGCGTGGTGTCGGCAGGGCTGGTGCCCGTCACATTGCTGTCGGCGGCGCTCGATATGGTGATGTCGGACGGGTCCAGCAACCACTCTGCTGCTTTGACAGAGACCTCGCGTGTGACCAGGTGGTCGCCCGAAGTCTCGACAAAGCCGCGCTGGCTTTCCAACTTGGCACCGCTCACGTCGGTGGCCTTGGCCAACACACCCGTGTCTTCGTCGCGCCCGATGACGATGTCGCCGCCTTTGCGGGTGTGGCCCTGGTCATCTTGCCCCGAGCTGTTGGCCGTGATGCGCCCGTCCACCTTGATCTGGCCGCCGTCGGCCAACAAATGCACCGCACCGGCTTGTCCACCGCTGGTGTCGATGCTGCCAGAGTTCAGCACGCTGGCCACGGCTTGACCCAGTGCAGCGGCCTGCAGGTAAACCTGACCGCCTTCGGCCACAATCACGCCGTCTTTTTGGTTGGCCACTGCAGCGTTGATGCTGGCGGGGCTCAGCGCCAATTTGATCTTGCCGGTGCGTCCCAGCGGCACCGTCACGGTGTCGGCGGCACCCAAAGCCACGCCGCCTTGGGGCGCGATGATCTGGCCTTCGTTGCTGACACCGGCGCCCAACAAGGCCACATAGCCGCCGGGGGCCACTTCGATGCGGCCTTTGTTGATGACTTGGCCCGTGCTGCCGTCGCGGGTGTATCGCATGTTGCCGGCCATGAAGTCGGCGTCGCTGATGTTGAGGGTGGAGGCCGTGAAGGCGCTGGCACTCACACTGCCATCGCTGCCCACCACGATGCCTTTGGGGTTGACCAGGACCACCTGACCGTTGGCTTGCAACTGGCCCAGAATTTGGGTGGGGTTGTCTGACAGCACGCGGTTGAGCAGCACCGACTGGCTGCTGGGCTGCAGCACGTTGACCTTGGCGTTTTGGCCGATATCGAAGCTTTGCCAATTGACCACCGCTTTGGGCGTGCTTTGGGTGATGGCCATTTGGTGACCCGACTGGCTGACACTGACCACCCCTTGCACCACTTGCGCCCCTTGGGGCAGGGTTTGACTCCAGCCCAGACTCACCGAAGCAAAGCCCAGCGCCAGCGTGCCCACAAAGCGTGCATCGAAGAAACCCGCTGCCCCCGAGGCTGCGCTGGCACCTTGTCCTTTGGACTGGCTGCAAGCATGTTCACCCACGGCCACCAAGGTGCCCAAGCGCTTAGAGAAGATGGTTTTGTAGCAAAGATGGTTCACGGCAGGAATTCGTCAAGTGACGCACCCACACGCGAAAAGCCAAAAACGCTTCTCTATCAGTTATGAGTGCTTATTTGTCAATTTTCGATTTCCTTGGAACTTCTATCATTGTCCAATTGGGGTATTCAGGCAGTTTTAACGAAACTTTTTTGCTTTTATTGCCGAAATTATTAAATACATAGATTTATATTTAAATTCACCAAAAGCTTGACTTCTTGTTCAAAACGCATAGCTCACAGACAGATTGACGCGTTGGTTGTTGGGCTCAGACTCGATGTTGCTGGGCACCCAGCCCTTGTAGCCACGGTGCCCTTTGGCCCAAGTCAGGGCGTAATGCACCTGAAAATAACGCCCTTGCACTTGCAAGCCCGAGCCCTGCAGCGCATAACGCTGCACAGTGGCACTGGCCAAAGGATGGACTTGGGGCACGACTTGACCCACGTCATAAAAGACCGACACCGTTGTATTGAAGGGCAAGGACTGGCTCAGCTCCAAGGTGCCCAGCACACCCCGGTCACCTGTGCCGTCGGCGCTGGTGTAGGCCCGCACGCCGTTGACACCCCCCAAAGTGATTTGGTTGTAACCGTCCAGGTTGCGGTTGGCCCATTGGCCCCGCACACGGGCATTCAGGCGCAAAGAGCCACTGGCATTGATGTGTGTCTGGCTTTTGAGCGCAAGGTCCACGCGGGCATAGCTGCCAGCGGGCACGGCCAAGCTGACCGCATCGGGGTACTGGCCCAGGGTCAAGCCCATCTCGGCCCGCACAGGTTGATTGGACAAGCGCTCGTTGTCCGCACTCAAGCGCCAGCGCCATTGATGGTCTTTGGTGTTGGAGATGGGCGCGTCTGTGGCCTGTAAGCGGCTCTCGCTTTGGCGCGTGACAACGTCCATCTGACCTTTGAACACGACATCACGAGACCCCCCGAGAATGCGTGTCAGCCCCAAGCCCAGCTCGGTGGACTGGCCCTTCGTGCTGGCCGATCCGCCCAACACCGAGCGGCTGCGCGAATAAGAACCAAACACCTGGCCACGGCCACCGACAGCAGGCAGCAAAAATTCGACATCCGCCCGCCCATAGGCAATGCCCTCAGAGGCTTGGGCCAACAAAGACAGCTGTGATTTGATGCCGGGCATGCCCACGGTGCTGGCAGCCATCAGCTGAGCGCGACCATATTGCCGAAGACCGTGGTTGTTGAGCTGCGCCACACCCGACAACCAGTGTCCAGGCTGGGCCTGCGCCGGGGCCACCGTGATCACCAAGTCCAGCAACTCGGGGCCCACCGCTCGCAAGGTGGCCTCGAGCTCGACCGGCAGGTCAAAGCTGGCCGAATCGAGCAACTGGTCCAGCGCCAAGGTGTCCAGCGCCACACCCGCTTGAAACTTGTCGGCAAAACGCGCTTGAATCCGCTTCAAATGGGCCGCATCGGGCTGGCCATTGAGGGACAGCACGCGCACCACATTGATCTTGGGCTGCATCACCTGAACTTGCAACTGCTCGCCCGCAGGGGTCATGACCACCTCGGTCTTGGCATAAGCCATGAAGCCCTCGCGGGCCGCTTTGTCGTAAAACCAAGCATGAAATGCCTGGATTTGCTCAATCGACACGGGCTGGCCGATGCGCGGCTGCCAATAGCGCTCAATGGCCTGCGCCAAGATGGCACTTTGCACCTTGAGTGATGCCAAGCGCGTCATCGGGGTGCTGGCCTCCAAGCCCAGGGTGTCCACATGCACCAAAGGCTTGGGTTGTGAGCGCTCGCGCAGCTGTTGGCCCAGCTGTTCAATGTTTCTTTGGGCGGCGGCAGGATCGGCCTGCGCCAACGTGGCGCTGGGGCTCAAAGCCCAGCTCAACAACAACAGGGTGGCCAGGGTGGACTCACGCAGGGATGGGGACGGTGTGTGCATAAGACGTGGGTCACATTCATCGGCAAATGACCAACTGCAGCGACATATTTAGAAAATACGAAGCATAACGGTTTATACACAATTAACAATTAGAACCTTTGTGAATGCTGTATTCGCTGGTTTTATGGTTCAGGCCACCACCCATGGCCCCCATGGCTGGGTCTCGTTCAAAACGTGTCAGCGCAGGCTCAGTGCAGCGAAGACAAAAACTGCTGCAGTTCAGGCGTCTTCGGCCGGGCAAACACATCGGCGGGGGCACCTTGCTCATGCACCAAGCCCTGGTGCATGAAGATCACGCGGTCACTCACCTTGCGGGCAAAGTTCATCTCGTGTGTGACCATCAAAAGCGTCATGCCTTCTTGCGCGAGCGACTCCACCACGGCCAGCACTTCGCCCACCAGCTCGGGGTCGAGCGCCGAGGTGATTTCGTCGCACAGCAAGATGCCCGGCGACATGGCCAGGGCGCGGGCAATGGCCACGCGCTGCTGTTGCCCGCCCGACAACTGGTCTGGGAAAGCGTCAAACTTTTCGGCCAAACCCACACGGGCCAGCAGGCGGCGTGCTGTGACTTCGGTCTCGGCAGCGGGCAGCTGCTTGACCAAGCCCGGGGCCAGCTGGATGTTTTTGCCCACCGTGAGGTGCGGGAACAGGTTGAAGGACTGGAAGATCATGCCCACTTGCTGACGCAAGCTGCGCATGGCGGCGGGGTCGGTGTAGACCAAGGGCTGGCCTTGCACGGTCAAGCTGCCGTGCTGAAAGGTTTCCAACCCGTTGATGCAACGCAGCAGCGTGCTTTTGCCCGAGCCGCTTTTGCCGATGATGGCGATCACTTCGCCCAGCTGCACCTGCAGGTCAATGCCCTTGAGGACTTCGTTGTTGCCGTAGGACTTGCGCAGGCCTGCAATGGCAACGGCAGCAGAGGGGTTAGCGTTGGACATGGAATTTGCCTTCGAGAGAGCGTGCATACAGGCTGATCGGGTAGCAGATCAAGAAATACAACACAGCGACACAGCTGTAGACCACAAAGGGTTTGAAAGTGGCATTGGTGATCATGGTGCCGGCCTTGGTCAGCTCGACAAAACCAATGACCGACGCCAGTGCGGTGCCCTTGACCACTTGCACCAAAAAGCCCACGGTGGGCGCGACGGCAATGCGTGCCGCTTGCGGAAATATCACGTAGCGCAACTGTTCGCCAAAATTGAGCGCCAGGCTTTGCGCCGCTTCCCACTGGCCTTTGCCAATCGACTTGACGCAGCCGTGCCAAATTTCGGCAAGAAAGGCGCTGCTGTACAGCGTCAAGGCCACGGCTGCAGCCGTCCAGGCCGAGGTTTCTACGCCCAGCATGGCCATGCCAAAGTACGCCAGGAACAGCTGCATCAGCAAAGGCGTACCCTGAAACACCTGCACATACACGGCCACCGCTTGTTGCAAGCTGCGGTTGGGTGTGGTGCGGGCCACCAGCAGGGCCAGGCCCACCAAGCCGCCGCCCACAAAAGCGATCAGTGACAAAACGATGGTCCAGCGTGCGGCCAGCAACAAGTTGCTGACGATGTCCCAAAGAGAAAATTCAACCACCGCGGCCTCCGAACAAGAAGCGTTGGCCGAACCAGTTCAGCGTGGCGCGGGTGGCGATCGACAACAGCAGGTAAATGGCGGTGGCGACGATGAAGGCTTCAAAGGCGCGGAAGTTGCGGCTCTGGATCAGGTTGGCGGCAAAGCTCAGTTCCTCGGTCGAGATTTGTCCACACACCGCCGAGCCCAGCATCACGATGATGATTTGGCTGACCAGCGCAGGCCAAACCCGTTGCAAGGCCGGTGGCAGCACCACATGGATGAAGGTTTGCATGCGCGAGAGCGCCAGGCTCATGGCCGCTTCGATTTGCCCTGCCGGCGTGGTCTGGATGCCGGCCCGCACGATCTCGGCCGAATAGGCCCCCAGGTTGATCACCATGGCGATCACCGAAGACCACTCGGGGCTCAGGCGCACGCCCATGGCGGGCAGGCCAAAGAAGATGAAAAAGAGCTGGACGATGAAGGGCGTGTTGCGGATCAGCTCCACATAAGCGGCCACGCCGGGTCGGCTCCAGCTCGGCCCCTGGGTGCGCACCCAGGCGCAGCCAATGCCCAACAGCACGCCCAGCACAGCCGACACGGCCGTGAGGCCGAGCGTCCACGCCACGCCCTTGACCAGCAAGGGCCACTCGGTCAAAACCGCCGCAAAGTCCAGCTCAATGGCCATGGTGTCAGCCCTTCAAGGGTTTATTCAGGCAACTGGCCAGCAGGGCGGCCCAGCCACTTTTGCGCCATCTTGTCGATGTCGCCGGACTTTTTGCCTTCGGCAATGATGGCGTTGACCTTGGTGCGCAATGCGTCTTCACCCTTGCCCACGCCAATGAAGTTGGGGCTGTCTTTGAGCAGCAACTTGTATTCGGTGTTGAGCTGGGGGTTCTTTTGCATCATCACGCCCGCGACCGACACGCCCGTGGCCAGCAGTTGGGTTTGGCCTGCAACGAAAGCCGAGACGGTGGCGTTGTTGTCTTCAAAGCGTTTGATCTCGGTGCCTGCAGGGGCCACCTTGGTCAATTCCTGGTCTTCCAAAGCGCCACGGGTGGCTGCCACGGTTTTGCCGGCCAGATCGGCCATCGATTTGATGCTGATGGTTTTGGGGCCATAAATGCCTTGGAAGAAAGGCGAGTAAGCCGAGGTGAAGTCGATCACTTTTTCGCGCTCGGCGTTCTTGCCCAAGGTGGAGATGACCAGGTCGGCCTTTTTGGTTTGCAGGTAGGCGATGCGGTTGGCGCTGGTCACGGGCATCAGCTCGATCTTCACGCCCATCTTGGCGGCAATGAAATTGGCCATGTCAATGTCCAGACCCTGGGGTTTGAGGTCAATGCCCACAAAGCCGTAGGGTGGAAAGTCGGTGGGGATGGCGATCTTGATCAGCTTGGCTTTCTGGATGTTGTCCAAGGCGGCCTGGGCGTGGCTGGTACCGGCCAGAGTCAACAGGCTGGCGGCCACGGCAGCGGACAAGGCAAGGCGTTTCGAGAGTTTCATAACAAGGCTCCTAGGTAAGTGGAAGGTGAGTTGGAAGACGAGGCGTCAAGTGAAGCTGTACGTGGTGACCGCGAGCGGGTTTTCTTGACCGCCATCGGCGTGCTCATGGGGGCCAGAGCCAGCCGCAATTCGGCCAGCGGGTCTGCGGGGGAGGCGTTGATTTGCAGCGCCGATTGCACCTGACCAATGTGTTCGGCCATGAGCCGCTCGGCGCTTTCCTTGTCGCCGCGCTCCAGCGCCTGCACGATCTCAATGTGTTCCTGGCAGGACTTCACCGCGTCGTGGCTGGACTGGTAAAGCATGGCGATCAGGGTGGTGCGGGCCGTGAAGTCGCGCAGCGTGTCGGCCAGCAATTGGTTGCCCAGACACTCGGCCAGGCACACATGAAAATCGCCCAACAAAAAGCTGCGACGGCCCACATCGTCTTGTTGGAGCGCGGTTTTTTCTTGCTGGATGTGTTGCTTCAGGCGCTTGAGCGTGGTCTTGTCCATCGCGCCTGCGCTGCGGATCAGACCGGTTTCGATCACCCTGCGGGCTTCAAAGGCCTCGCGGGCTTCGCTTTTGGACGGTTGCACCACAAACCAGCCCCGGCGCGAGCTGACCTGCACAATGCCACGCGCGGCCAGTTGCATCAACGCTTCGCGCACCAAGGTGCGGCTGCAGTCAAACAGCATGGACAAAGCCTGCTCGCCCAGGCGTGTGCCGGGCATCAGCTTTTGGGCCAGGATCGCTTGCACGATCCGGTCGGCAATGTCTTTGGAGTTCACAGGTGGGGGATTCCTTTGACTGAATCTCTAGCGAATACCGTGCCACTTGTTTTGACATCTTGTATGCAAGATTTGTGCATCATAGGTGTGCACAAATCACTTGTGGCTCATGGATTTCCCTTGCTTGGTGCGTCGGTGCGCACCAATTTGAGGGGTGCGGAGGTCCTGCGCCCATGCAAAAGGGCCTGACGGGAACGTCCCGTCAGGCCCTTGTTTAAAGCTTTGAACTTTTAGCCTGCCAAGCCGACAAACACGTTTTGCACGTCGTCGTTGTTGTCGATCGCGCCCAAAAAGGCTTCGACTTCTTCCAGTTGCTCGGCGCTCAGGTTGGCGGGGTCCACCGGGTTTTTGGGCTTGTAACCCAGCTTGGCCGACACCACGGTGAAGCCGTGTTCGGGCAGGGCGCGGCTGACCAGGTCCAGGTCGGTGGCTTCGGTGATGAACACCGTCACGCCGTCTTCGTCGGCCGGCTCAAAGTCTTGTGCACCGGCTTCAATGGCGGCCAGTTCAGCATCGGCACCGGCTTGGGCAGGTTCGGCTTCGATGAAACCGACATGGTCAAAGTCCCACGAGACAGAGCCCGAGGTGCCTTGTTGGCCCTTGCGGAACAGCACGCGCATTTCTGACGCGCTGCGGTTCACGTTGTCGGTCAGCACCTCGATCATGACGGGCACCTGGTGTGGGGCAAAACCTTCGTAAATCACGCGGTCAAAGCTCACGGCATCGCCCAGCAGGCCTGCGCCCTTTTTGATGGCGCGTTCCAGCGTTTCCTTGGGCATGGAGACTTTGCGGGCTTGCTCCACCACCAGGCGCAGGCGCGAGTTGGCCGCCGGGTCGGCGCCGTTGCGGGCCGCAATCATGATGTCCTTGGCCAAACGGCCAAACAATTTGCCTCTGGCATCAGCTGCCTGTGCCTTGCCTTTTGCTTTCCACTGCGCGCCCATAGGGTCTTCCTTGTCTTGGGATGAAAGCGGGGAGTTTAAGCGCTGGCCTGCCTGATTCACTGACCGGCGGCGGGTCTCGCAGGTCACAGGCACTGGCGCGCTGCGGCCCAATAATGGCCAGTCTGACACTCCGCTGGTCGAGCGCGCCATTCGGCAGGGCTTCAGCATGGCGGTGTCCGAAGCCCCGATTTGCCCATGAACCACCCTGCCTTGCCTTTGTTTCCCGGTTTTGCCCACCACCTGCTGGAGGTCAGCCCCGGCATCTCGATTTCGGCCATGGTGGGCGGACAAGGTCCCGGCTTGTTGCTTTTGCACGGCCACCCCCAAACCCTGGCCATCTGGCACAAAGTCGCCCCCACGCTGGCCCAGCATTTCACGGTGGTGGCCGCCGACTTGCGCGGCTATGGCGATTCGTCCAAGCCCAAAGGCGGGCCGGACCACGCGGCTTACGCCAAACGCAGCATGGCGCAAGACCAAGTGCGCTTGATGCAGCAGCTGGGTTTTGCGCGCTTTGTGGTGCTGGCCCACGACCGGGGGGCTCGCGTGGCGCACCGCCTGGCCATGGACCATGGGGATGCAGTCAGCCGCATGGCCCTGCTCGACATCGCCCCCACCCTGGCCATGTACGCGCAAACCACCGAGGCCTTTGCCCGTGCCTATTGGCACTGGTTCTTTTTGATCCAGCCACAACCCCTGCCCGAACGCCTGATCCAGGCCAACCCGGCCGCCTATGTGACCGATGTC
The DNA here is from genome assembly GCF_003063265.1 of Limnohabitans sp. WS1. Taxonomy (GTDB): domain Bacteria; phylum Pseudomonadota; class Gammaproteobacteria; order Burkholderiales; family Burkholderiaceae_C; genus Limnohabitans_A. Next base: position 200,574 of record NZ_NERU01000005.1, on the reverse strand, counting down.
ATGGGCAACCGCAGCGCCGGACTGGCCCCGTTTGACCCTCGGGCGCTGGCCGAATACCAGCGCTGCCTGGCTCTGCCGGGCGCAGCGCATGGCCTGTGTGAAGACTACCGGGCCTCGGCAGGCATTGACCTAGAGCACGACCGGGAGGACATCGCCCAAGGCAGGAAGCTGGAGATGCCGTTGCAAGTGCTGTGGGGCGCTCAAGGCGTGGTGCAGCGCTGTTTTGAGCCGCTCAAGGAATGGCAAAAAGTGGCCACCCAGGTCACGGGCCAGGCGCTGCCCTGCGGTCATTACATCGCCGAAGAAGCGCCTGACGCCCTGCTGGCCCAAGCTTTGCCATTTTTGCAAGGGTTGCCAGCATGAGCCAACACAACCGCCGTGGCATCGTCACCATGACCGGGGCGATGGTGTTTTTTGTGGTCAACGACGCCTTGGTCAAATGGGTCAGCGCCGACCTGTCCACGCCGCAGCTGATTTTTGTACGCGGCGTGATGACCACGGCACTGCTGCTGGCACTGGCAGGTGGGATGGGTCAGCTGCGGCAGTGGCGCACAGTGCTCACGCGCTCGGTGCCTGCCCGCGCCGTGCTCGACAGCCTGGCGTCCTTCACTTACCTTACGGCGGTGTTTCACTTGCCGCTGGGCAACGCCACCGCGATCAACCTGGCAGGCCCCTTGTTCCTGACCCTGATGGCGGTGTTCTTTTTGCATGAACGGGTGAGCCTGGGCCGCTGGGGCTTGATCGTGCTGGGTTTTGCCGGTGTGTTGTTGGTGGTGCAGCCACGCGTGGGCGACTTCAATGCCTATGCCTTGTTGTGCCTGTTTGCGGCGGTGCTGCATGCGGGGCGAGATTTCATGACGCGTTTGGTGCCTGCCCAAGTGCCTTCGCTGCTGATCACCTTGTCTACCTCCACCATGGTGATGCTGCTGTCGGGCATGTGGAGCCTGTTTGAGCCCTGGAAACCCATGGCCACGCAGCACCTGTGGCTGCTGTTCGGCGCGTCGCTGTGCCTGGCGGCGGGTTACCACCTGCTCACACTCAGCATGCGGCTGGGCGACATGAGCGTGATCGGGCCTTTCCGCTACAGCGGCTTGCTGATGGCCTTGGTGCTGGGATATTGGATGTGGGGCGATGTGCCCAACCCGCTGGCCTGGTGCGGCATTGCGCTGGTGGTGGCCGCTGGCTTGGGGCTGCTGCAGGCCGAGCGCAGGCGCAAACAAGCCTTGCTGGCGCGTTGATGACCGCCCCCATCAGGCCTTTGCTGGCCGATATCCCCGTAGGTCGGGCCTTTATGGTCCGACAGCTATTTTTTCGCGAAGCGACATTGCAAACGGCAACGGTGCACCACGCGTCATGTCGGACCTGAAGGTGCCGACCTACAAGAAGACTCCTGTGTTTTCATCGGCTGGCCTTGTCCAGCGCCTGGTCGATGTCCCACAGGATGTCGTCCAGATTTTCCAGGCCCACCGAGATGCGCACCATGTCGGGCGGCACGCCCGCGGCCAGTTGCTGGGCGTCGTCGAGCTGGCGGTGCGTGGTGCTGGCCGGGTGGCTGATCAGGGTGCGGGTGTCACCGATATTCACCAGGTGGCTCATGAATTGGGCCGACTCGATGAAGGTCACGCCCTGGGCCAGGCCGCCTTTCACGCCAAAAGACAGCAAGCCTGACGCGCCACGCATCTGGCGCTGCATCAGGGCGTGTTGCGGGTGGTCGGGCAGGCCGGGATAGTTGACCCAAGCCACACGCGCATCGGCCTGCAAAAACTTCGCCACACCCAGCGCGTTGTCACAGTGCTTTTGCATGCGCAACGGCAGGGTTTCGACGCCTTGCAGAATTTGCCAGGCGCTCGTGGGGCTGAGCGATGCGCCAAACACGCGCAGGCTTTCCATGCGGCAGCGCATGGAAAAGCCAAAGTCGCCAAAGGTCTCGTAAAACTTCACGCCGTGGTAGCCCTGGGACGGCTCGGTCATGCCGGGGAACTTGCCGTTGTCCCAAGGAAATTTGCCGCCCTCCACCACCACGCCACCCAAGGTGGTGCCGTGCCCCGCCAGGTATTTGGTGGCCGAATGCACCACGATGTCGGCCCCCAGCGCCAGCGGGTTGCACAGCAGCGGGCTGGGCACGGTGTTGTCGATGATGAGCGGCACGCCGTGCGCATGGGCCACCTCGGCCACGGCGGCGATGTCAAGCACCACCATGCTCGGGTTGCCCAAGCTTTCGGCATACACCGCCCGGGTGTTGGGGCGCATGGCAGCGGCAAAAGCCTCAGGCTTTGTCGCATCGACAAAAGTGGTCTCGATACCGAACTTGGCCAGACTCACGGCCAGCAGCGTGACCGAGCCGCCATACAAAGCCCCGGCCGCCACCACATGGTCGCCCGACTGCAAGATGGTCATGAGCGCCATGGTTTCGGCCGCCATGCCCGAGGCACTGGCCACGGCAGCACGCCCGCCTTCGAGCGCGGCCACACGCTCTTCGAGGACCGCCACCGTGGGGTTGCTCAGGCGCGAATACACATTGCCAAAGGTCTGCAAGTTAAAGAGCGAGGCCGCATGTTCGGCGCTGTCAAACACAAAGCTGCTGGTTTGGTAGATGGGCAAGGCGCGTGCGCCGGTGGCTGCATCGGGGATTTGCCCGGCGTGGATGGCCAGGGTTTCGGGGTGAAATTGGCGGTCGGTCATGGTGTTCGGGTGGAAAAAGAGGGTTCAAAAATGGCAAGAGCAGAACTATTGATCCGGCCCTGTCAAGAGTTCAATGGTCAATGATTTTGTAGGTCGGCGGCTTTAGCCCCGACAAGTGCCCGCGACCAACCAGCACTGTCGGAGCTAAAGCTACCGACCTACGGGGTCGCGGTGCAAAAGATGCAAACATCTGGCCTGATCAATGAGAAGCCCTCACACCAGCCGCCGCGCCGAAATGATGCCGGTGTTCACGCCCACCCAGTTCAGGCCGCCGAACAGCCGGGCGTGTTCGATCTTCACGCAGCGGTTGCTCACCGAATCCAAACCCGCCTGCCGGGCCAGGGCATCGGCCTCAGGGTTGGCCACGCCCAGCTGCTGCCACAGGCAGCGTGCGCCGATCTGCACCGCCTGCTCGGCAATCGGCAGCACGTCTTCGGCGCGGCGAAACACATCGACCATGTCCACTTGAAAAGGGATGTCGTTCAGGCTGGCGTAACAGGTTTCACCGAGGATCTCGCCGCCCGCATAGCGCGGGTTGACCGGCACGATCTTGAAGCCGTGCGACTGCATGTACTTGGCCGCGAAATAGCTGGGCCGGTGCCATTCAGCCGACAAGCCCACCACGGCGATGGTGGGATAACTTTTAAGGATGCGCCGCAGCGCGTGCAAATCGTTGTGCATGGGGCCCTTGTTTTCTTCAGCGTTTTTCTGTTGAAGCCTCAAGCTTAAGTGTTGCAGGGTGTTTTTTATGGATCAAACCCTGTGAAGTTTGAAGTGAAGGGTGATCTGCGAAGCTTTTCGCGATGGGGTGGTGTGCGAGGGTGATCGCGACGAGGGCGTCGCTCCTACAGGGGGATGCCCTGCATTTTGTGGGAGCCCCGCCCTCGGGGCGATTGTTGGGGGTCTGCACGGCTTTTCGCGACGAGGGCGTCGCTCCTACAGGGGGATGCCCTGCATTTTGTGGGAGCCCCGCCCTCGGGGCGCATCTGCTTCATAGGGCTCACACCGTCAATACTGCGCCCGCCCGCTGAGCTTCATTTGCCGCGAGGCCCAAGTGGCGCTCAGAGACAGCACGCCGCACACCGCCATCACGCCCAGATAATGCCCGCTGTGGTCAAACACCGCCCCGGCCAGCACCGGGCCCAGCAAGTTGCCCAAGGCCGCGCCGCTGTAGAGCGTGCCCACGACACTGGCCACCGACCGACCCCCAAAATAATCCATGCAAATGGCGGGCAAGAGCGACACGATGGAGCCATAACTCAGGCCGAACCACAGCGCAAACAGCACCAGCATGGCCTGCCCACCCGCCGCGCCCCACAGCACATACGACGCACCCATGGACAGTTGCATCAACACCAGCGTCTGCGCCCGGCCCAGCCGGTCGGCCAGGAGGCCAATGGCAAAGCGCCCGACCAGACTGCCCACGCCAATCAGGCCCACCAGTCCCACGGCAAAGGCTTCGCCCAAACCCAGGTCACGCGCCGAGGCCGACACATGGGCAAAGGGAATGAACATCACCGGCGAGGCCAGCACCGTGGCCAAATACAACCAGCGAAAAGTGGGGCTGCGCAAGGTCTCGCGCAAAGTCAGCCCGGAGGCCGAGCCCCCCGCACGGGACACACCGGGGGCCGTCTGTGCGGCAGGAGCGCGGCGCAGCAAACCCGCCGCCAACAAACCCAGCACCAAGACCGCCAAGGCCAGCAGCTGCATGGCCTCGCGCCAGGGCATAGGGCCAATGGCCATGGCCACCAGCACCGGCACCAGCAAAGTGCCCGCGCCCACCCCCGAACTGGCAATGCCCCCGGCCAAGCCGCGCCGGGTGGTGAACCAGGGCTGCACGCTGGCAATGGACGGGGTGTAAACCAAGGCGATGCCCAGGCCCACCAACAAGCCGTAGCTCACATACACCGCCAACAAGGACGTGGCCCAGCTGGTGGCCAGCAAGCCCAGCGCAATGAGGGCCATGCCCGCCGAGCACACGATGCGCGGTCCAAAGCGGTCGGCCAGCATGCCGCCGCCCGCGCCCAGCACAAAGTAAACAAAGCCCGAGAGGCCAAAGATCCAGGACACATCGGCGCGCTGCGCCGAGAACTCGGCCGCAAACGACTCAAAAAACGCCGCAAACGAATACGACACCCCGAAAATCAGCGCCAGGCAAGCAAATGTGGCCCAAACCACCACCCAGGCATAGGGGGTCTCTTTCATGGTGTCTCCGCTTCATTTTTTCAGTTGATGGTCATTGTGCCTTTGAAGCTGCGCACCGGATAATCCGGCCCGATGATGTTTGCATGAACAGTTTTTGTAGGATTGGCACCCTCGCCGCGATGAAGCCTCGCAGACCACCACCCATCGCCCCGAGGGCGGGGCTCCCACAGAAATTGTAGGAGCGGCGCCCTCGCCGCGATGAAGCCTTGCGGACCACCACCCATCGCCCCGGGGGCGGGGCCCACAACGCCTGTCAGGAGAGTCATTTTCAATCTGCGGCTTTGAGCCCAGCGCTCAACTCACTGGCCGTGTGTTTGCCCATAATGAGCCCTTCATTGCCTGAAAGGTTCCCTGATGAACGCCGCAGAACGTGACCAGTTGCAGCAGTTTTTGAGCGCTTTGCGCCAGACCCGTGCCGACCCCAAAGACCCCACGGCCGACGGCCTGATCCGCGAAGCGATCGCTGCACAAGCGGACGCCCCTTATTTGCTGGTGCAGCGGGCCATGGGTTTGGGCATGGCGTTGGATGCGGCACAGACCCGCATGGCGCAATTGGAAGCGCAATGCGCCCAGCAGTTGAACGAGTTGACCCAGCTGCAAAAAAACCAGGCAACAGCCGCTACTGCCAGCTCGAATGGGTCGTGGATGTCGAGCGCCCAAGCTTGGGGGCGTGGACCAGAAACACCGGTGCAGCCCTTCCCAGCCAACGCCGCCACGTCCCGTTTTGCCACCCACGCACCCACGGCGGTACGCCCAGCGGCCATGCCCGCTCCGGCCTCCACCAGCGCCTGGGGCGGCGGCATGATGGCCCAAGTGGCCACCACCGCAGCGGGCGTGGTGGCGGGTGGCTTGTTGTTTCAAGGGGTGCAAAGCCTCATGGGGCACCAAAAGCCCTCGCCCGAGTCCAACACCGCATCACCACTGAGCAACGCCCAAGAGGAATCTTTGCCGGGCTTGGTGTCGCCACAGGCTTCGGCAGACGATGCATTGGATGCAGGTGATGCCTCTTGGGACGCGGGCGAAGACTGGGCTTGAAGCCCATTGGGTCGCCCACTTCGAAAGCGCTCAACGGCTGTAGGCCAAGCCCAGCGCCACACCGCCAAACAAATCACCTTCGACCAGCGGCACGCCCACAAATTCGCGCTGCAAGGCTTGCTGAAATGAGCTCAAGGCCGAAGAGCCGCCCGTGAGGTAAATCGCGTCCAACGAAGCATCGGTCAAACCCGCACGCTGCACACACTCTCGGGCACAAGCCACGGTGCGGGCCAGCAAATCGTGCAAACGGGCTTGCATGTCTGCCACCCCCAGGCGGGCATGCAGGTCTCGCTCCATCACTGACAGGTCAATGTCCGTGTCGGCCCGCTTGACCGAGCACCGGATTTTGGCCTGTTCGACCTCGTGCGCCATGAGGTGGCCATGGCGTTCGGTCAGCACGCGCATCAGGCGTTCGTGCAGGCGAGGGTCACTGTAGTTGCTGCGCAGCGTTTTGGCATGGGCCATGGCCTTGGGCTGGTATTGCCAATGGATCAGGTGCCAGGTGGCCAAGTCAAAAAACACGCCGCTGGGCACCTCGCGGTGTTCCGGGCCCATGTGTTTGTAGCCCAACAGTGGCATGACCTGCGCCAAGTTGAGCTGTCGGTCGTAGTCGGTGCCACCCACATGCACACCCGTGGTGGCCAAAATGTCGCGGCTTCGGTCGGTGCGTGCCATGCGGTCTGGCCCCAGGCGCACCACGGTAAAGTCCGAGGTGCCGCCCCCCAAGTCGACCACCAGCACGGTGCTTTCTTGGGTCAAGCGCTGCTCATAGTCCAGCGCAGCGGCAATGGGCTCGAGCTGAAACGACACCTCTTCAAAGCCCAAGGCCTCGACGGCCTGGCGCAACGAGGCTTCGGCTTGGCCATCGCGCTCAGGGTCATCGTCGACAAAGTGCACCGGGCGGCCCATCACCACACGGCGGGGGGCGCTGCCCAGGCTTTGGGTGGCACGCTCGCGCAGCTTCGCCAAAAAGGTGCCGATGATGTCCTGAAAACTGATTTGCTGGTGGCCAATCTGCGTTGTCTCCAACAGGAGTGGGCTGCCCAGCAGGCTTTTGAGCGAGCGCATCAAGCGGCCCTCGGTGCCCTCCAGGTAATGCCCGATGGCGTCGCGCCCAAAGTGGGTGCTGCCGTCTTCGGCGTTGTAGAACACGGCCGTGGGCATGGCCAGGGCCTCCCCTTCGAGTGGGATCAGGCGTGCGCGGCCCTCTGGGCCGAGCCAGGCCATGGCTGAATTGGAAGTGCCAAAGTCAATGCCGAGCGTGCCGGCGGAGGAAGACATCATGAATGGGGAGGGATTGCAGACAGGGGTCGAGGATGGCGGTCTGGTGATTGGGGACACGCCGAGAAGACCGGGCATTCTGCCACCAAGCTTGGCGTTTGACTGGCCACAAGAACTTTCTCAGTATTGCGGTGCCTCAAAGGGTCTTGTAGACACCCGCCCAAATCGAAAAAGTCATAATTTTGGTGAATTTAACGAATCAATGTCACTGCATATGAGATCATAAAAGGCCAAACAAAAAGACTCGGCCCCCTTCAAAGGAATCGTCAAGTGAAAAAAAATCGAGTCTTTCTGACTCTGACAGCCACTGGTTTGATCTCTTGCCCAGCGGCGGCCATCGACTTCAGCGATGGTCAGGGTCTGGAAGGCAAATTCAATGGCACCTTCACCTGGGGTACCCAAATCCGCAGCGAATCAGCCAACCCGCTGGTTTATTCGGACTGGCCATCTCGTGCTGTGCCAGGAACGACCCGAGGCCTTTTACAGGGCCAATCGGGTGGGTCAAATTTGAATTTTGCCAAAGGCGAGCCGATTTCGACGGTGCTCAAGGCGGTGCTGGACCTTGACGTCAAAAAAGACGGTGTGGGCCTGTTCTTGCGTGGCAGGGCTTGGCAAGACTTTGTTTTGGGTGAAAAAAGTGTGCCCTATGGGCATTACCCCAATGGCTTTCAGCCTGACCAACCCTTGGACGACCGAGGCTTCTCGCCCAGCGCTCAATTCAGCCGGATGGCGTTTCACGAGGCCTTCTTGTATGGTCAATTTTCTGGCGGGCAAGGCAAAACACTGGACCTTCGTTGGGGGCGTCAGGTATTGCAGTGGGGTGCTTCGGCCTTGCACGCGGGTGGCATCCAGGCGGGGATTCATCCGAACGATGCGGCATCCGCTCAGCGCCCCGGGGCATTGCCCGCCGAGAGCAAACTGCCCTTGGGCATGTTGAGTGGGAAGTGGGCCGCCGGAAATCGGTGGAGTCTGGAGGCATTCGCTGCCTATGAGGCTCGCAGCCATGTTTTTCCCGGCTGTGGCACTTATTTCGATATCGCCTCCTTGGCGCCCAAGGGTTGCGATTTTGCGCCTCTGGCGGGCGCGTCAGAACAAGCTTTGCTCTCGAGCGGCGATTACGTGCACCGCAACGCCAATGTCATGCCCAGGAATTCGGGCCAATATGGCGTGTCTTTCGGCTACAAACTCGAGCCTTGGAATGCCGATGTCAAAGTGTTCGCCATGAACACGCACAGCAATATGCCCAGCCTGCGCATGACGGTCAACGCCAAGACACCCGGTGCTCGTTCGGTCAATTACGCCATGGTTTATCCGGAAGATGTGGCGTTGACGGGTTTGAGTTTGCACAAACAACTGACACCCACGGTGCGTTTGTTGGGTGAAGTGGCTTATCGCCGGCATCAGCCGGTTTCCTTGAATGCCTACGACGTTCTTTACGGATTTGTGTCGCGCCAGCCCACGGCGGTGCTGGCCCTGAACAAGGGCATTGGCGCAATCCCTGTCGGTGGCACCTTTGATGCGTATGACCGTTTTGATGTGGGCACGGGCAGCTTGGGGGTGGACTCGATTTTTCCCAAAGCCTTGGGCGCAGACCGGGTGGTGCTGCTGGCCGAGTTGGGCATCAACCAGATCAAGGGATTGCCCGACACCTCGGTCTTGCGTTATGGACGGCCGCAGCCCTACAACGCAGCGGCCTACACCGGTGGTCCCGCTTGTGTGGACGCCGTGCCCGGAAAAACATGCACCAGCGATGGCTATGTCACAGCCCGCGCTTGGGGTCTGAAAATGTTGGCATCGGCCACTTACGCCAACGCAGCAGGTGGCATCACTTGGACCCCTTCGGTGCTGGTGTCCAAGGACGTCAAGGGCTATTCCCATGATGGTGCTTATTCACAAGGGCGCATGCTGTTTCGGCCTGCCCTTCGCGCCCAAATGGGGCAAAACTATTTCGCCGAGCTCCAGTACCACCGCTACAGCGGTGGTCAATACAACCTGATGCTGGACAGAGATTTTGTGAGTGTGGTGGCTGGGGCCAGTTTTTGAATCCGATGTGAACCCTGCATCACCGCTTTTTTAAACCCTCGCAGACCACCACCCAATCGCCCCGGGGGCGGGGCTCCCACAAAATGCAGGCATTCCCTTGTAGGAGCGACGCCCCCGTCGCGATCAAGCCCCGCAGACCACCTCGCATCGCCCCGAGGGCGGGGCTCCTACAAAATGCAGGCATCCCCTTGTAGGAGCGACGCCCCCGTCGCGATCAAGCCCCGCAGACCACCACACATCGCCCCGAGGGCGGGGCTCCCACAAAATGCAAGCATTCCCTTGCAGGAGCGACGCCCCCGTCGAGATCAAGCCTCGCAGACCACCCCATCGCCCCGAGGGCGGGGCTCCTACAAAATGCAGGCATCCCCTTGTAGGAGCGACGCCCCCGTCGCGATCAAGCCCCGCAGACCACCACGCATCGCCCCGAGGGCGGGGCTCCTACAAAATGCAGGCATTCCCTTGTAGGAGCGACGCCCCCGTCGCGATCAAGCCTCGCAGACCACCCCCCATCGCCCCGAGGGCGGGGCTCCCACAAAATGCAAGCATTCCCTTGTAGGAGCGACGCCCCCGTCGCGATCAAGCCTCGCAGACCACACCCCCATCGCCCCGAGGGCGGGGCTCCTACAAAATGCAGGCATCCCCTTGTAGGAGCGACGCCCCCGTCGCGATCAAGCCCCGCAGACCACCCCCATCGCCCCGAGGGCGGGGCTCCTACAAAATGCAGGCATTCCCACGAGGGCGGGGCTGTCACACGGACCACCGTGCTGATCGGTGTGCCCAATACAGGCCTTTTACTTCAAACTTCACAGCACCGGATCAATAATGCCCACCATCCCCACTGAGTCTTGAGGTGCCCCATGCAAACCAATGAAACCTTTGAAACCATTTTGCCGCTGCGCGCAGATTTGGCTCTGGCCTTGCGGGCGGCCGCCACTCAGGGACTGAGTGAGGGCGTGTGCAACCACTTCAGCGTGGCGGTGCCCGGACGGGATGACTGGTTTTTGCTCAACCCGCGTGGCCTGCATTGGAGTGAGGTGCAAGCTGCGGACATCGTGATGTGCAACTCGGCGGGCGAGCAACTGGCGGGACGGCATCCGGTGGAGCCCACAGCCATGTTTATCCATGCTGCGGTGCACCGCATTGCCCGCAAATCGGTCGTGCTGCACACCCACATGCCTTACGCCACAGCGCTGACCCTGACGGCGGCGCGTGCTTTGGACACCACCCTGTCGCAGACGGCCATGCGCTTTCATGGCCGGGTGGCGGTGGACGCGCACTACAACGGCCTGGCCTTGGACATGAGCGAGGGTGAACGCATTGCCCATGCCATGCAAGGCGCCGATGTGGTGTTCTTGGGCAACCACGGTGTGATCGTCTGCGGTGAACGCGTGGACTACGCTTACGACGACCTGTACTACCTGGAGCGTGCTTGCCAAGCGCAGGTGCTGGCGGCTTCAACAGGCGTGCCGCTGACGCCCGTGGACTCAGCACTGGCAGCGCGTGTGGCGGAACAGAGCAACGGTGAACGGCTTCAGTCAGAGCTCTTTTTCGCGAGCCTGCGGCGGATGCTCGGTTGAGCTTGGGTTTTGGTATAGATTCGGTGGCTTTCCAACCTGTTCAATCCCATGACCGACATCTCCACTGACACATCGTCTCGCCCCGCACTGCCCGACCGCCTCTCGATCGATGCCCGAAGCCCGCACCATGTGCGTGCCGTGTTCGAGCACGACATTGGCATTCGTTTCAATGGCAAAGACCGTACCGATGTCGAGGAGTACTGCATCAGCGAAGGCTGGGTCCGAGTGCCCGCAGGCAAAACGCTGGACCGCAAAGGCCAGCCCTTGCTCATCAAACTCAAGGGCCAGGTCGAAGCGTTTTACCGCTGAGCCCTTCAGCGGGTGTGGCCTGCCCGCTTTCACCCTTGTGCACGCGCCGCTGCAAGCGCTCAAACGACAGCAACTCTCCAGCCAAGGCGCTGGCCATCACGGTCAGTGGGCTGGCCAGCCAGACCTGACCGGGGCCTGAGCGGCCTGGAAAGTTGCGGTTGATGGCGCTCACCGTGACCTGCGATGGATCGGTAGATGCGCCCGGTCCGCAGTTGGCACAAGCCCCGCAAGACGGTTGCAAAATGCGCACCCCCATGGACGCAAAAGTTTTGTCATAACCGCGTGCTGTGCAGTAATCGCGCACAGCCGTGGTGCCGTACTGCAAAAACACCTGCACCCCTTCGGGCACCTTCAGGCCGTGTTTTTGGCCCCAAGCCAGCACCGCGTGGTAGTGGTCAAAGTCTTCACGTTTGCCAGCGGTGCATGAGCCGCCATAGGCGATGTCGATGCGCACGCGCTCTTGCATGTCCGCCAAAACCAAGCCTTGACCCGGATCACCCGGTTTGGCCACCATGGGACTCAAGCTTGAGAGTTCGATGTCGATCTGATGCTCAAAGTGGGCATCGGGGTCGCTGTGCATCCAGTCTTCCATCAAAAAGTCCACACCCCGGCGTTCTTTCAAAAAGCGCACAGTCTCCCAGTCCGGGGCCACGATGCCCGTAAGCCCACCCAGCTCGGCGCACATATTGGTCAGCGTGGCACGTTCGTCCGTGCTCAGTTGGGCGATGCCATCGCCCGCGAATTCGAACACCTTGCCCACACCGTGCCCTTGGCGAATCCAAGGGGTGGCCAGCAGGTGCAGCATCAGGTCTTTGGCGGTCACGCCTGTGGGCAGTTGGCCCTGCAACTGGACCTTGACAGATTCGGGCCAGATCATGCGCACCGCGCCAGTCACAAAGGCATTGGCCATGTCGCTGGAGCCCACACCAAAGGCCACACAGCCCAAAGCGCCAATGTGCGGCGTGTGCGAGTCGGTGCCCACCACCACCTGGCCGGGCAGTGCGTCATGCTCGGTCATCATGGCGTGCGAGATGCCCGCCACATGGCTGCCGTCGTCTTGCAGCACTTGGGCATCGGTCAGGGTGCGGTGCATGCGCAGACCGTGACGCGACACAAAATCGCGCTGCGCCTGGCACATGGCGTGCATGTTGGCGATCAAACCGGCCTGCACATGGGCTGGACTTTCTTCGACGTACGAGGTGTGGTCTTCAAACACGACGATCTGCTCTGGGCGTTGCAACTTGAAGTGTTCGCCCAGTGCACCACGCATCAAGGTGTCGGCCATGCCGGTGTAGTACTCGTGAATGAAGCGCCAGTCGGCCCGCACGAAGAGACCATCGCCCGCTTGCGGCTGTTCTGGCGTGTGGGGTGCAGACAGACGGTGACGGTGCAGGATTTTTTGGAACAGGGTTTGCGGGGCGACATTCGCCAGCGGTGGCTCGCGCCTTTCCCTGTTGGTACCCACCCCCGTGGGCGATGGAGGGTTGGATAAAAACCGCTGCCCCCAATGCAACAAGCCCCCTGCACCCAGAATCGAAGCCGCCAGGGCCTCGCGCCCCTGCACCAGATCGGCCAGCGTGATGTGTTCGCCCCGTTCGATGCGCTCCAGCAAACCGAAATCGGTCGAGGTGAACAGGCCGATGTTGTCGGCGTTTTGGCGGTAAATGCGCTCAAAACTTTCAGCAAACACCAGCTTCACACCGGCCAGTTTTTCGGCAGCAGGGCTGTGTTCACGCGATGAACCTTTGCCATAGCGACGGCCCGCCACCAGCACCGCAAAGCCAGCCTTGCGCAGCACCCCCCGCCCAATGGGGTTGAGCCCTTCGCAGCGCAGCCCGGTGTGGGCAAAGTCGCCCAGCGTGTCGTCGTAATGGCTCAAGATGTGCACGGGGGTGATTTCATCGGTCGAGACATCGTCGCGCAACGACCCGGCCTGCTCGCGGCTCAGGGTTTCACCGGCCAGTTGGCGGCGGATCCGCATCGGGGCCTGCGTGAGGTAAAGAATCTTCCAGTCGGTGGTGTTCATGGTGTGTGGGCGGCTGACAAAAATTCGAGCAACTTCAAGGCCGCAGGCGTGAGGGCATCCGATCCTCGGTGACACAGGACAAAGCGACGGCGCGACCAGCGCTCATGCAGCGGCAGCACCGCCAGCCCGTAGGCGTCGGCATACAGGCGGGTGACTTCGCGTGGCACCAGCGCAATGGCCAAACCCGCCCGCACCACGCGCAGCGCGGCTTCAAAGTTGGTGACGATCACGCGGTGATGCAGCCGCTTGCCCAGCAGACCCGCTTCTCGTTGCAACATCACCTCAACCGCCGAATTGATGGGCATGATCACCTGCTCAAAATCCAGCGTGTCGGCATAACGCAGCTCTGGCAGATCGCACAGCGGGTGGCCTCGGGGCACCACCACGCTCAGGTGGTCATGCCGGTAGGTGCGGGTGTGCAGCAGGCCGGTTTCGGCCGCGTCCCAGCAAATGCCGATGGACGCCACACCTTCGCGGATGCCGCGCACCACCTCGGGGCTGATGCGTTCTTCCAGATCGATTTGGATGTTCTGGTGTTCGGCTTTTTTCAAGAACTCGGCGATCTCGTCGACCAGCGACTCGGCCATGACCGAGGCGGTGGCCAGCACATTCACTCGGCCCTGAATACCCGCCGCGTGGCTGGCCATGTCGCGCTCGATGCGGCCAGCGCTCAGCAACATGCTGCGGGCGTGTTCGAGCAAGGTCTCGCCTGCGGCGGTCGGCACCACACCTTGCTTGCGGCGCACCAGCAGGCTGGTGCCCACGGTGGTTTCGAGCTGGGCCAGCCGTTTGCTCACGGCCGAGGCGACCATATGGGCCTGTTCGGCGGCGCGGCTCATGTTGCCCGTGTCGCAAACGGTCACAAACAGTCGCAGCGTTGTCAGGTCGAGGTCGCGCATTTGAATATTCCCATTGGGAACAAATAGTCTTCCAAAATTGAATTGTATGATCGATTGGAAACATTAAACTCGCAGCACACGCACCCCAAGGACATTCCTCATGCATCCATTTCATTGGCCCCAGCGCGTGACGATCCGCGAAGTCGGTCTGCGCGACGGCTTGCAAAGCATCGCCCGCACGCTGCCCACTGCGCACAAACTGCAATGGATTCAAGCCGCTTACGAGGCGGGCATCCGCGAGATCGAAGTCGGCTCTTTCGTGCCCCCCAAACTGCTGCCCCAGCTGGCCGACACGGCCGAGCTGGTGGCCTTTGCCAAAACCCTGCCGGACCTGGTGGTGTCGGTGCTGGTGCCCAACCTCAAAGGGGCCGAACGTGCCATGGACAGCGGTGCCGACTGGATGCTGTTGCCGCTGTCGGCCAGCCACGCGCACAGCCTGGCCAACCTGCGCAAAACGCCCGACGAGGTGCTGGCCGAGATCGCCGCCATGGTGGAAGCGCGCCGCGCACGCGGATCGAACATCCACATCGAAGTGGGCATGAGCACCGCGTTCGGTTGCACGCTTCAGGGCCGGGTCGAGGTCGCTGAAGTGCTGCGCCTTTTGAAGGTCGTGCTGGCCTTGGGGGTGGACCGCGTGGGCCTGGCCGACACGGTGGGCTATGCCGACCCACGCCAGGTGGGCGAGCTGTTTGCCCAAGCCCGCGAAGTGGCGGGTGACACACTGGCCTGTGGGCATTTTCACGACACGCGGGGTTTGGGTGTGGCCAATGTGATGGCTGCACTGCAAGCAGGCGAGACCCGTTTTGACGCCTGCATGGCCGGCATCGGTGGCTGCCCACATGCCCCCGGGGCCAGCGGCAATGTGGCGACCGAAGACCTGGCCTATCTGATGGCGAGCATGGGCATCGACACCGGCATCGACTTCGGTAAGCTCATGGCTTTGCGCGCCCAAGTGGCGCAGTGGCTCGCGGGCGAATGCCTGCATGGTTCGATCGCGCAGGCGGGTTTGCCCAAGACCCTGCGCACCCCCGAAGTGATGGCATGAACAACTCCGACAAAAAACTCCCCCTCGAAGGCCTGCGCGTCGTCGAGTTCACCCACATGGTCATGGGGCCGACTTGCGGCATGGTGCTGGCCGACATGGGTGCCGAGGTCATCAAGGTCGAGCCCATCGAGGGCGACCGCACCCGGCATTTGTTGGGCTCGGGCGCGGGCTTTTTCCCCATGTTCAACCGCAACAAAAAGAGCATCCAGATCAATCTGCAAAGCCCCGAAGGAGCCGAGGTGGCGCGACGCCTGTGTGCCACAGCCGATGTGGTGGCCGAGAACTTCAAGCCCGGCTCCATGGCCAAGTACGGCCTGGACTACGCCAGCCTGTCGGCCGCTAACCCCAAGATCATTTACGCCAGCCTCAAGGGCTTTTTGCCCGGCCCTTATGACCACCGCACCGCGCTCGACGAGGTGGTGCAAATGATGGGCGGCCTGGCCTACATGACGGGCCGCCCGGGCGACCCACTGCGGGCAGGCACCAGCGTGAACGACATCATGGGCGGCATGTTCGGCGCGATTGGTGTGTTGGGTGCGCTGATCCAGCGCGGCATCACCGGGCGCGGGCAAGAAATTCAGTCCGCTCTGTTTGAGAACAACGTGTTTTTGGTGGGCCAGCACATGCTGCAGTACGCCATCACCGGCAAAGCGGCCGAGCCCATGCCCAACCGCATCTCGGCCTGGGCGGTGTACGACGTGTTCACCGTCAAAAACGGCGAGCAAATCTTTTTGGCAGCGGTGAGCGATGCGCAGTGGGCCACCTTTTGCGATGTGCTGGGCTTTGCCGACCTCAAGGCCGACCCCCGTTACAGCAACAACAACGCCCGCGTGTCATTGCGCGATGTGATGATGCCCGAGCTGCGCCGCCGTCTGGAGGCCTACACCGCCGCCGAGCTCACCGCGATTTTTGAAAAAGCAGGCCTGCCCTTTGCGCCCATCGTCAAACCCGAAGAGCTGTTCGACGATCCGCACCTTCAGGCGACCGGTGGCTTGGCCGATGTACGCCTGACCGACGGCCCCAAAGCCGGTCAGACTGCCCGCGCCGCGTTGCTGCCCTTCACCATGGACGGACAGCGCCTGGGTGTGCGCCAGCAGCCGCCGCAACAAGGTGAAAATACCGATGCCCTGCTGCAAAGCTTGGGGCTGAGTGACGCCGAAATAGACCAGTTGCGCCAACGCCAAGCCGTGGCCTGACCCCATGACGGACAGCGCTCAACCCATGCCCAATTCACTCATTGACACATCGATCCATTGATTCAACCGAAGAAAGAGACACCATGACACAACTCACCCTCAACCGCCGCACCGTTTTGGCGGCTTTGGCTTCCTCTGCAGTGGCGTGGCCAGGCTTGTCACTGGCGCAAGCCGATCGCCCGGTCAAGTTCATCTTGCCCAACGCCACCGGCTCTGGGGTCGACGCCATCACACGCGCTGCCGCACCGGCCTTGGGCAAGGCCCTGGGCACCAGCGTCGTGGTCGAAAACCAAGCCGGTGCCAGCGGCGTGATCGGCTTGCAGGCCCTGGCCAAGAACCCGCCCGATGGTTACACCCTGTCGGTGGTGTCCAACAACGTGGTCATTTTTCCGAGCGTCATCAAGAACCTGCCCTTTGACATGCCCGGTGATTTCACACCCATTGCCGTCTTGGGTGCTACGCCCTTGGTCTTGGTGGCCAACCCACAGCGCGTGCCCTCTGGCAACGCGCGTGATTTCATCGCAGCACTGAAGGCCAAGCCTGACGGCTTCAATTTTGGCTCGGGTGGCACCGGCACCATCTTGCATTTGGCCGCAGAAATGTTCGTGGACGAGGCGGGTGTCAAAGCCCGTCACATCCCCTACAAAGGCGTGGGCCCCATGGTCACCGATTTGCTGGGCGGACAGATTGACTTTGCCGTTTTGGCCTTGCCCAGCGTTCAACAGCACATCAAGAGTGGCGCACTCAAGGCGGTGGGCATGTGTGGCGACAAGCGCAATGCCGCTGCAGCGGACATTCCGACATTTGTCGAACAAGGTTTGCCAGGGTATGTGATCGATGCCTGGTTTGGTGTTTTGGGACCAAAAGGCATGAGCCCTGCAGCGGTCAAAAAGGTGCATGACGCCTTGCAGGCAGCCTTCAACGATCCGGCCGTCAAGGAAACCATGGCCAAACAAGGCAACACCATCGCCATCAGCTCTGTCGAGCAGGCGCAAAAATCTTTCCGCAGTGAAAAAGAGCGCTTTGCGACATTGGTCAAGAAAGTGGGCATCGAGCCGCAATAAGGCACACGGGTTCGTCGCTTGACATTTGATGCGCAGGCGACGACCATCGGTTCATGTCCATCCAGGTTTTGATTTTCGGCATCCACCTCGCGCGCAGCACGCGGGGCAAGCCTTGCGCACCGCCGCAGGCTTGAACCTCTGCTTGTAGGTCGGCGGCTTCAGCCCCGACATGAATTTTTGGTCAACAACCGTCCTGTCGGGGCTGAAGCCACCGACCTACAAATCCCCCCTTGTTTCGTTTGCCGATTTCAATTCGGGTCGCGCTCAACCAGCAGCGCGGCCCTGCTTTTCACTGGAGATTTTCATGGCCGATCTGTTTGACAACCCCATGGGCCTGTGTGGCTTCGAGTTCGTCGAGTTTGCCTCCCCTGTTGCCGACACCCTGGAGCCCTTGTTTGAAAAAATGGGCTTTTCCCTGGTGGCCAAGCACCGGTCCAAAGATGTGGTGCTGTACCGCCAAGGCGACATCAACTTCATCGTCAACCGCGAACCCAAAAGTCTGGCCGGGTATTTCGCATCCGAGCACGGACCTTGCGCTTGTGCGCTGGCGTTTCGGGTGAAGGATTCGCACAAGGCTTACGCGCGAGCGCTGGAACTCGGTGCCCAACCCGTGGATGTGCCCACCGGCCCCATGGAGTTGCGCCTCCCCGCCATCAAGGGCATTGGCGGTGCGCCGCTGTACCTGATTGACCGCTTTGAAGACGGCAAGAGCATTTACGACATCGACTTTGAATTCATCGACGGCGTGGACCGCCACCCGCCTGGCCATGGCCTCAAGCTCATCGACCACATGACACACAACGTCTACAAAGGGCGCATGGCGTACTGGAGTGGTTTTTACGAAAAGCTGTTCAACTTCCAGGAAATCCGTTATTTCGACATCAAGGGCGAGTACACGGGCCTGACCAGCCAGGCCATGATGGCCCCCGACGGCATGATCCGCATCCCGCTGAACGAAGAGTCGGGCAAGACGGGCGGCCAGATCGAAGAGTTTCTGATGCAGTTCAACGGTGAAGGCATCCAGCACATCGCGCTGTTGACCGACGATATTTTGAAAAGCGTGGACGCCCTGCAGATGGCGGGCATTCCGCTGATGAGCGCACCCAATGACATCTATTACGAGATGCTCGAAGAGCGCCTGCCCGGCCACGGCGAACCCGTGCCCGAGCTGCAGTCGCGCGGCATTTTGATGGATGGATCGACTGCCAACGGCGAAAAGCGCTTGCTGCTGCAAATCTTCAGCCAAACCCTGCTCGGCCCGGTGTTCTTTGAGTTCATTCAGCGCAAGGCTGACGAAGGCTTTGGCGAAGGCAACTTCAAGGCCTTGTTTGAAAGTCTGGAGCGCGACCAGATCCGGCGTGGGGCGATTACGGTGGAGTGAGTGGGCCTTTTTCTGCACCGTAGAGCCGCAGCATAGGCAAGGGCCCCCCAATACATTGCCATTTCTGGATCGTCAAAGTGCTCTATGGGCGCTGAGGCTGTTGACGCCCAGCCCGCTGATGCTTTGCAGTTGCGCCAGGCCTTGCCTAAGGCCTTTGATTAGGGTTTGTACGGGGATTATTTGCACTTCGTATGTTGTCCGGGAGAATCGCGCGCCATGCAACATCAACCAGGAGAGTGAAGTGCCAAGAGCTGCCAAGACGTGGGCCGAAAAAAAGCGTGCGAAGCCCCCGCACACCGTGTCGCTGGATAAGGATTTTGCGGGTGTACCGGCCGGATCGCGACTGCTCATTTCGTGTCCGATGGAACTTGAGGATTACTTGAAAACACATGTTCCTTACGGCACTACGAAAGAAATCCAGCAGGTACGACGTGAACTTGCTTTGCTTCATGGTGCGGACGCCACTTGCCCGGTTTCCACTGCAATCTTTTTGCGAACAGTGGCTGAGGCTGCTTGGGACGAGATTTGCGGTGGCAAGGCCACGACCGACGTGGCACCGTTTTGGCGGGTGATTGATCCGAAGTCACCGCTGGCAAAGAAGCTTCGTGCTGACGTTCAGTGGATTGAGCAGCAACGGCTTGCGGAGCAGGCGTAGTTTGGCGGGTATCTGCGTGTGGGAGAGCCTGTCAGAAATTTGGTGTGTAAGGCATGGCATGTCGATAAGGAGCATGAATGCCGCGCAAGACACAGAGTACCGCTGCGGCGCCCACCTGACGGCCGTGCGCTTTTTTAACCGCCCTTGATTTTAGTAACACCTTGTGTGATACTTGGATAAAAAAAAGGGCGGCACAAATGGATATCTTTAAAAGTGCGTGGTTCACGCGGTTTGATCGATGCCGATTTAGGCGCAGGTGTGATCAAGCAACGAATTGCTCGCCCAGGTGAGGGGCGTTCAAAGGGTTATCGAACGATTCTGTTGTTTCGTCAGCAGCATCGGTGTTTCTTTGTTTATGGCTTTGCCAAGAGCGAATTGGAAAACATCAGCGCGATTGAAGAGGCCCAATTCAAGAAGATGGCTCGTCACGTATTGGATTTAACAGATGCCCAACTCATGGCGTTGGTGACTCAAGGACATTTTGAAAAGGTGGTGCAAGATGCCTAAAAAATACCGCAGTGATGCATTGGCTGCTATTCACGAAACGATGGAGGCTTTGCATGAAGTGGGCGCTGTGGATCGCCAGACCATGCGGGAGTTTGACGAGACTTGCCTCACGCCCATTGAGGTGATGCTGCCCGAACAAATCAAGGCACTCAGGATTCGCGAGCACATTTCGCAGCCGGTGTTTGCGCGATACCTGAATGTGTCAAAGAACCTTGTTTCTGATTGGGAGCGCGGTGTCAAAAAGCCCGGCGGCCCAGCGCTCAGATTGCTCACGGTGATTCAACACAAGGGCTTGATGTCGATCGCTTGACTCAATGCAGCTGTCACCAACAATTCACTGGTCACCCCGGATATGACGCAAATGGGTTTGAGCTTGCCGAAAAAAATGGCACAGGAGTCGGCAAATGCGCTGGCCGACATGAAAGCCACGGGCACAGGCCATGTGTTGGACGATGTTCGGGGTTTTTTCTCAACTGGAAAAGCATCGCCAAGGGCAATGTGAGCGGCCAGCAATCCTGCAACCGAAAACAATGCGCTGAGCCAACGGTCATGGTGGCCCGCATTCGCCACCAGCGCGAAGTCGGGTATGAATACGGAGGGAGAGGTTTGAAGCAGCGCCACTGGCTTTCAGACGTACGCGAAGCAAAAGTCTCGGATGTGACTTGCTGACGCCTGTTTTGCAAGTTTTGAGTTCTTTCACCGTTGCACAACGGGCGTCTTCTTGCCACAGTTCAAAGCTGTTGCTGCGCACACAAGGAGTCCCCCGTCATGAAACTGAACGTCAACGGTAAAAACCACAGCCTCGATGTCGAGCCGGAAATGCCCCTGTTGTGGGCCTTGCGCGATGAGCTGGACATCAAAGGTCCCAAGTTCGGTTGCGGCATCGCCCAGTGTGGGTCGTGCACGGTGCTGCTCAATGGTGAACCGGTGCGCTCTTGTACATACCCCGTATCGGGCGCTTCGGGGCAAAAGGTCGTCACCATCGAAGGCTTGGCCGACAAGGGCCGCTTGCACGCCGTGCAGCAAGCCTGGATTGACCACCAAGTGCCTCAGTGCGGTTACTGCCAGGGCGGCCAGATGCTCGCGGCCGTGGCCTTGCTCAAGAAAAAGCCCAAACCCACCGATGAAGACATCGACGCCGCCATGACCAACATTTGCCGTTGCGGCACCTACGCCCGCATGCGCACCGCCATCCACGCCGCTGCCAAGAAAGGGACCCGCGCATGAGCACCCCAGAGATGACCATCGGCATGGACCGTCGCCACTTTTTGAAGATTTCCAGCACTGCCGCCGCAGGTTTGTCGGTGGGATTTTTTGTGCCGCAATCGGCGCAGGCCGCCAACACGCCACAGCTGAACGTGTGGGTCGAAATCGAGCCCAACGACACGATTGTCATCCGCTACGCCCGTGCAGAAATGGGCCAGGGCAGCATGACTTCTGCGCCCATGATGATTGCCGAAGAGTTGGAGGCCGACTGGAAAAAAGTGCGCGTCGAGTACGCCACAGCCCATGAAAACCTGCGCACCAAACGCGCCTATGGCGACATGGCTTCGGTGGGCAGTCGCACCATCCGCAATTCGCAGGAATACCTGCGCAAAGCGGGTGCCACCGGGCGCGAGATGCTGATTGCCGCCGCTGCCCAGCAGTGGGGCGTGCCAGCCAGCGAGTGCAAAGCGGCCCTCAGCAAAGTCACCCACATGCCCAGCAAGCGGACGCTCAGCTACGGCAAACTGGCCGCAGCGGCTGCCAAGTTGGAAGCCCCCAAAGACGTCAAACTCAAAGACCCCAAAGACTGGACATTGATCGGCAAGTCCATCCCGCGTGTGGACATTCCCGACATCGTGACCGGTCGTGTGAAGTACGGCATCGACGCCCAAGTGCCTGGCATGCTGCACGCGGCCATTGCGGCTTGCCCGGTGTTCAACGGCACCGTCAAAAGCATGGATGCCTCCAAGGTGGAAAACCGCAGGGGCATCGTGAAGGTGCTGAATCTGGGCACCTTTGTGGCCGTGGTGGCCGACAACTGGTGGCGTGCCAAAGAAGCGCTGCGCGACGTGGCCGTGGACTGGGATGTGGGCGAGCACGGCACCTTGAGCAGCGCCGCGATCATGGCCCACTTCAAAGCCGGTATGGATCAGCCAGAACTGGCGGTGGCCCGAAACGATGGCAACACGGTAGACGCCCTGAGCAAGTCGGCCAAGGTCATCGAGGCCGAGTACTTCACGCCCTATTTGGCGCACGCCACCATGGAGCCCATGGTGTGTACCGCGTGGTTGCAGGGCGACCAACTCGATGTGTGGTGCTCAACGCAAAACCCGGAATCGACTTTGGCGGTGGCGGCGGCGACTGCGGGTGTGCCACAGGCCAATGTGAAAGTGCACCCGATGCAATTGGGTGGGGGTCTCGGGCGAAAAAGCCCGCAAGACTTCACGCGCCAAGCCGTCAGCATTGCCAAGGCCATGCCCGGCAAGCCCATCAAAATGTTGTGGTCTCGCGAAGAGGAAATCCAGCACGGCTTGTACCGTCCGGCCAGCCTGATGCGTTTCAAGGCGGGCTTGAGCGCCACGGGCAAAGCCGAGGCGCTGCACATCCGTGTCAGCGCCCCTTCCATCTTGGCGACCTTGCTGAAACTGCCCTTGCCCAAAGGGGTGGATGGCCAGGCTGTGGCCTCTTTCAACGACCACCCCTACGACATTCCCAACACCTTGGTGGACTATGCCCAGCGCAACACCAATGTGCCCGTGGGTTTTTGGCGCACGGTGGGGCATTCACAAAACCCGTTTGGGCGAGAGTGTTTCATCGACGAGATGGCTCAGGCGGCATCCAAAGACCCGGTGGAATACCGCTTGGCCATGCTGCCCAACAACGAAAAGGCCAACCGCGACCGTGCCATTTTGCTGGCTGTGACAAAAGCAGCCGGTTGGGACAAAAAACCTGCGCCGGGTGTGTTCCGGGGCGTGGCCGCCACCGACGGTTATGGCAGCTGGACGGCTTGTATGTGCGATGTCTCCATCAACGCCAAAAACGAGGTCAAGATCCACCGCATCGTGATTGGCATTGACCCCGGTTATGCCGTCAACCCCGACAACATCGTGGCCCAGTTCCAGGGCAGCGTGGTGCACGGTTTGACCGCCATTTTCTGGGGTGAAAACACCATCAAGGACGGGCGAGTGGAGCAATCCAACTTCCACGATTACCGCATGATGCGATTGAACGAAATGCCCAAGGTGGACGTGGTGATTGCCCCCACAGGCGGGTTTTGGGGCGGGGTGGGCGAGCCGGCCCAAGCGCCTTTGGCACCCGCTGTGGCCAACGCCATCTCGGCCGCTTTGGGCAAACGCATCCGCAGCTTGCCCTTGAAGAACCACGGTTTGACTTTGGCTCGCGCATGACAGTGCTGGGCTTGGCGCGGGTGGGGGCCTTGGTGTTCAGCACTGGCTGGGGCTGGACCGCTGCGCAAACGCCTGATGCCCTTCAAGCCGGCTCGCCAGAACGTGGCAAAGCCTTGCTCTTGCAAAGACAAGACAGCGGCTGTGTACTGTGCCACCAAGTGCAGGGTTTGCCTGCGGGTGGCGCACTCGGCCCGTCTTTGGTTGGTTTGGCTGAGCGCAGCACAAAGGCCCAAGCCCGAGAGCGCATCGCCGATCCCCGTCGTTTTAACCCGCAAACCATCATGCCCGCCTATTTCAGCACCGATGGTTTGAACAAAGTGGCCAGTCCTTATCAGGGGCAAACCATTTTGACGGCGCAAGGGCTTGAAGACATCTTGAGTTTCTTGTTCTTGCCCAGCAAGGCCACGCCATGAAGTTGCCTACCTTGACCCGTCGCGAAGGCTTGCGGCACGTGCTGCGGGCCGGAATTTATGGGGCTGCTGTTCAGCTGTGGCCCAGCCAGGCCCAAGACATGGCATCGGGCCAGTTGTTGAGCGTGGCGAAAATGATCGAACCCCTGACCCAAGGCGCTCGTGTGTTGGAGCAAGACGTGAAATGGGTGGCCCCCGTGTTGGCCGACAACGGCACTTTGGTGCCTGTCACGGTGCAAGTGCAAAGCCCCATGACGCCCCAAGACCATGTGACGCATGTGTACCTGTTGTCTCAACGCAATCCGGTGACCCGCATGGCGGTTTTTCACTTGGGCCCGTGGAACGGCCGGGCCGAAGTCAGCACGCGCCTGCGCTTGGCGGGCACCCAGCAAGTGGTCGCCTTGGCGCGTTTGTCCAATGGCGAGTTTCGTTATGGCCAGATGGAAATCATCGTCACCGAGTCGGCTTGCGTCGACGCTTCCTGAACATGGCATTTGCACGCATCCAATGGCCTGAACGCGTCCTTGCGGGGGATGTGGTCAAAGTTCGTCTGCTGGTGCAACACCCCATGGACACGGGTTATCTGCAAGACCTGTTGGGCAAGTTGGTGCCGCGCAACGTGATCCAGTCACTGACCTGCACCTGGGGCCAGCAAGAGGTGTTCCGTGTGGAGCCTTCTTCAGGGATCTCGGCCAATCCCTTGTTTGAATTTTTTGTGCGTGCGGACCAAACGGCTGAAATGGTCGTCGAATGGACTGATGACCGGGGCGTCAAAGGCAGCTTGCGGCAGACATTGCAGGTCTTGCCCAAGAGCAGCACCTGAGCGCATGAGCAGCAGAGCGTTCGCGTCGATGCCCGTGGCGTGGTGTGTGCGCACCGTGATCAAGGTGTGTTGGCTGGTTTTTAAGCTGCTCGCGTTGTGGTTTTTGAGTGGGTACGCGGCTGCGCAAACGGCAGCGTCACCCGCACGCAGCTTGCCTTTGTCGCAGCTCAAATCGGGTCTGCATTATTCGGGCAAGGATGTGCAAGCCTTGCAAGCCGACGAATTTGCCAACCCCGCCCAGCTGTGGCTAAGCCAAGGGGCTCAAGCCTGGGGCCAACCCAATGCCGCTAATGGCAAATCGTGCGTGAGTTGTCACGGTGCAGTGGCCACCAGCATGAAAGGCGTTGCCACGCGTTACCCCGCCATCGATGCCGCCAGTGGGCAACTGTTCAACCTGGAAGACCGCATCAACCAATGCACCACGCGCCATCAGCAAGCGGCGGCCATGGCCCCTGAATCTGATGCCCTGCTGGGCTTGAGTTTGCTGGTGACGCAGGCATCCAAAGGCATGCCCTTGCGGGTGGACATTGGCGGTGCGGCGCGCGGCCACTGGCAAGCAGGGGCCCACTTATATACACAACGCCAAGGCCAAATGAATTTGTCGTGCGCCCAGTGCCATGACCAGAATTTTGGACAACGCCTGTACACCGACCCGCTGAGTCAAGGTCAGCCCAATGGCTACCCGGTGTACCGTCTGGAATGGCAAAAGCCGGGATCACTGGAGCGGCGTTTACGCAGTTGCTATGCCGGTGTTCGTGCCGAGATACCCCCTTGGGGTGCAGTAGAAATGCGGCAGTTGGCTTTGTATTTGATGTGGCGCGGTGAAGGGCTGCCCATCGAGGTTCCCGCTGTGCGCAAGTGATCAAGCCGCGCCGTTGCAAACTTTCAGCACCTGCTGCCCATAAGCTTCGAGCTTTTTCACGCCCAGCCCACTGATGCCTTGCAGGTCAGACAGACTTTGCGGCGCAGCTTGGGCAATGGCGGCCAGCGTGGCGTCGTGAAAAATCACATACGCGGGCAGGTTGTGCTCTTTGGCCACCTCGGCCCGCCAGGCCTTGAGGTGGATGTAGCGCACCATGGCGTCTTGCCCCAGATTGGCGGCTGCCGGCGCGGGGGCGTTGCGCGTGCGGGGGCGTTTGTCACCGCGCTGGCTCGTGCTTTCGCGCAGCTGCACCGGCACATCGCCTTTGAGCACGGCACGCGAGGCTTCGGTCAGGTGCAGGGTGCTGAAACCGTCTTCGGTGTGCACATGCAAAGCGCCAATGGCGATCAGCTGGCGCATCACGGCGCGCAGTTGCTGTTCGCTGTAATCGGCACCCAGGCCAAAGGTGCTGATGCTTTCGTGCCCGCGCTGCGCCACTTTTTCGGTTTTTTTGCCGCGCACGATGTCCATGGTGTGACCCGCACCAAAGCTGTGACCGCTGCTTTGCTGCGTGCGGTAGACGGTGGACAGCAGCTTGCGCGCCGCATCGGTGCCGTCCCACACCTGCGGCGGGTGCAGGCAGTTGTCGCAGTTGCCGCAGGGCGTGCTGGGCTCGCCAAAGTAGCCCAAAAGCCGCACGCGTCGGCAATCGGTCGCTTCGGCCAGGGCCAGCAAGGCGTCGAGCTTGCCGCGCATGACTTGCTTGAACTCTTCACCTGCCGGGCTCTCGTCGATCATGCGGCGCTGGTTCACCACGTCTTGCAGGCCATAGGCCATCCAAGCGTCAGACGCCAGGCCGTCGCGCCCGGCGCGGCCGGTCTCCTGGTAGTAGCCTTCGATGTTTTTGGGCATGTCCAGGTGCGCCACAAAACGCACATCGGGCTTGTCGATGCCCATGCCAAAGGCCACCGTGGCCACCATCACCACACCCTCTTCGCGCAAAAACTCGTTTTGGTGGCGCTGGCGCACGGCGGTGTCCAGCCCCGCGTGGTACGGCAGCGCGTGAATACCCGCTTCGCACAACATGACCGCGATTTCTTCGACCCGCTTGCGCGACTGGCAATAGACCACGCCCGCTTCTTCGGGGTGTTCCCGCTCGATGAAGCGCAGCAGCTGGGTGCTGGCGTCTTTTTTCTCGACGATGGTGTAGCGGATGTTGGGCCGGTCAAAGCTGCTGATGAACAGCTCGGCGCTTTCCAGTTGCAGGCGTTCGACGATGTCGGCACGCGTGAGCGCATCGGCCGTGGCGGTGAGCGCCACACGCGGCACGCTGGGGTAGCGCTCGTGCAGCACCGACAGGCCCCGGTATTCGGGCCGGAAGTCGTGGCCCCATTGGCTCACGCAATGCGCTTCGTCGATCGCAAACAGGCTGAGCAGCCCTCGCTCTTGCAGCGAGTCCATCTGTGCCAGAAAGCGGGCGTTGGTGACGCGCTCGGGCGCGGCATACAGCAGGGTGATCTCACCGCGCAGCAAACGCCGTTCGATGTCGCTGGCTTCTTCGCTGGTGAGGGTGGAGTTGAGGAAGGCGGCGCTGACGCCTGCTTCGTGCAGGGCACCCACTTGGTCGTGCATCAGCGCGATCAGGGGTGAAACAACGACCGTGATGCCGTGGCCTGCACGTTGGCGCGCAATGGCCGGAATTTGGTAGCACAGCGATTTACCCCCGCCCGTGGGCATGAGCACCAGCGCATCGCCCCCAGCGGCCACATGGTCAATGATGGCTTGCTGTGGGCCGCGAAAGGCGTCGTAGCCAAAAACTTCGCGCAGGATGGGGAGGTGGGGGGACACTGGGGTTTGGTGGCTTTTAGAAGGCTTGATTGTCCTCTATCGATGGCTTGGGTTTTGCGTGTGCCACTTGAGTTTTTGCGGGTGTGGTGTGGGTGGGTGTCGTCTTGGTTTAGCGGGTGTGGTGTGGGTGGGTGAGGGCGGGCACAGGGTTCCTCATGCGGCGGGGGTACGCCAAAATCGTCACCCTCTGCCCGCCCTCACCCACCCACGCAAGACCATGGGCTGCGCGACCAGCAACCCCCAAGGCCAGCATTTATTGATTCGGCCCTGTGAAGTTTGAAGTCAACGGCTTTTCTTGGGCACAGCGATCAGTGTGGGAGCCCCGCCCTCGGGGCGATGGGTGGTGGTCTGCGAGGCTCTATCGCGGCGAGGGCGCCGCTCCCACAAAAATGCGTTTTTGCAAACTTCATCGGGCCGGATCTATATCGCCAGTAGGGACATCTGTCACCGCCAGCAAAACTGACGACCACCACCAGCGTTTGGAAGGGGCCGGCGGCGGGCGACGATTTTGGCGTACCCCCGCCTCATGAGGAGCCCGCCGCCGGCCCCTTCCAAACGCGCTCCGCCGCAACCAGACTCTGACAACACTCTGCCAATCCATAGCGTTACCATCCCAGCCCATGCACACCTCCGCCCTTGTCCTGTTTTCTGGTGGTCAGGACTCCACCACCTGCCTGGCCCATGCTTTGAGCCGTTACGAACGCGTCGAAACCTTGGCGTTTGACTACGGACAGCGCCACAAAGTCGAGCTGGACGCCCGGCTGAACGTGCTGGCCGCCATCAAGGCGGAATTCCCGCAATGGACCTCCAAAATGGGCGAAGACCACCTGCTGGACGCGGGCATCCTGGGCCAGATCAGCGAAACCTCTTTGACCCGCGACACGGCCATTGAAATGGAAAGCTCCGGCCTGCCCAACACCTTTGTGCCCGGACGCAACTTGCTGTTCCTCACGCTC
This sequence comes from Limnohabitans sp. WS1, assembly GCF_003063265.1. Lineage (GTDB taxonomy): Bacteria > Pseudomonadota > Gammaproteobacteria > Burkholderiales > Burkholderiaceae_C > Limnohabitans_A. The sequence goes on along the minus strand of NZ_NERU01000005.1, from coordinate 172,378 downwards.
GCCGCCGCTTTGGCCTATCGCCGAGGTTTGCAAGTCATCGTCACAGGCGTGTGTGAGACCGATTTTTCGGGCTACCCCGACTGCCGCGACGACACCATGAAGGCCATGCAGGTGGCCCTGTCGCTGGGCATGGACCGCAAGCTGTTGATCGAAACGCCACTGATGTGGATCGACAAGGCGCAGACTTGGCAATTGGCACACGACCTGGGACAACAGGCTCAGCCCCAAGGGGGCGGCCAAGCGCTGGTGGACTTGATCGTGGAACACACCCACACCTGTTACCTGGGCGAGCGCACGCAACACCACGACTGGGGCTATGGCTGCGGCCAATGCCCGGCATGTCAGCTCAGGGCAGCAGGATTTTCTCGCTGGGCATCCACCACCGCTTGAAGTCGTCCAGTGCTTCCCAAGTGTTCCTGTTGATGCAGGAACACCCTCATCCACGGTGACCATGTGTCGCTGCCTGAAACGGCATCACCCCACAGTACAAGGTCACAAATTTTGGCAACAGCCTTCGGAGGCTTCTGCCGCTTGGCGCTGCGGTTTTACAGATTCGGTGCCAGCAAACGCTGCAGGGCTTTGACCTCCACGCCGCTGCGCTGGGCCAAGTCTTGCACCTGGTCGTCACCCACTTTGCCCACGCTGAAGTACTGCGCCTCGGGGTGGGCGATGTAGAAGCCGCTCACGCTGGCCGCAGGCGTCATGGCCAGGCTCTCGGTCAGGCCCATGCCAATGTCCTGACATTGCAGCACGTCGAACATGGCTTGTTTAGCGCTGTGGTCGGGGCAGGCGGGGTAGCCGGGTGCGGGGCGGATGCCTTGGTATTTTTCAGCGATCAGGTCTTCGTTGCTCAGCGCCTCGTCAGCGGCATAACCCCACAGGTCGGTGCGCACTTTTTTGTGCAGGCACTCGGCCAGTGCTTCGGCCAGGCGGTCGGCCAGTGACTTGAGCATGATGGCGCTGTAGTCGTCGTGTGCGGCTTCAAAAGCGGCAGCACGTTTGTCGGCCCCGATGCCTGCGGTGACGGCGAACACGCCGACATGGTCTGGCGCTGTGCCTTGCGGGGCGACGAAGTCTGCGAGGCAACGGCTGGGGCGCATGACGCCTTCAATGCGTTGCTTTTCTGTTTGTTGACGCAGGCCGCGCCAGGTCATGGCGACTTGGCTGCGCGATGCATCGGTGTAAAGCGCGATGTCGTCATCGTTCACCGTATTGGCGGGGTACAGGCCCAGCACGGCGTTGGCCGTGACCCAGCGGCCGTCGATGATTTTTTGCAACATGGCTTGGCCATCTGCATACACCTTGCGCGCCTGCTCGCCCACGACTTCGTCATCCAGGATGGCGGGGAATGGTCCGGCCAAGTCCCAAGTCTGGAAGAACGGGCCCCAGTCGATGTATTGCGCGATCTCGGCCAGGTCGTAGTTTTTGAACACCCGTCGACCGATGAACTTGGGCGCGGCGGGCACACCTTGTGACCAGTCGACGGGCGTCTTGTTGGCGCGGGCCTGCGCCAGCGTCCACATGGGGGTTTGTTTTTTGTTGGCGTGTTGCTCGCGCACCTTGTCGTAGTCGGTGTTCAAGTCGGCAATGAACTTGGCCGCTTGCTCGGACAACAAGCCCTGGGCCACGCCCACGCTGCGCGATGCATCGGGCACATAGACCACGGGGCCTGAGTAGTTGGGCGCGATTTTCACAGCCGTGTGCACGCGGCTGCAGGTGGCGCCGCCAATGAGCAAAGGCATCTGGCGCTCGCGGAAGTACGGGTCTTTTTCCATCTCAGATGCCACGTACTGCATCTCTTCGAGGCTGGGCGTGATCAGGCCCGACAGGCCGATGATGTCGGCGTTTTCTTCTTTGGCCTTGGCCAGGATCTCGTGGCAGGGCACCATCACGCCCATGTTGACCACTTCAAAGTTGTTGCACTGCAAGACCACCGTGACGATGTTTTTGCCGATGTCGTGCACATCACCTTTGACGGTGGCGATCACGATCTTTCCCTTGGCTTTCACGTCTTCGCCTGCGGCTTCTTGTGCGAGTTTTTCGGCTTCGATGTAGGGCAGCAAATGCGCCACGGCCTGCTTCATCACGCGGGCGCTTTTCACCACCTGTGGCAAGAACATCTTGCCCTGGCCGAAGAGGTCACCGACCACGTTCATGCCATCCATCAACGGGCCTTCGATGACATGCAAGGGGCGACCGCCCTTGGCCAGAATCTCTTGGTAGGCCTCTTCGGTGTCGTCGCTGATGAAGTCGGTGATGCCATGCACCAGCGAATGGCTCAAGCGCTGCGCCACGTTCACGGGCGCATCGGGCGTGCCGCGCCAGGCCAGCTTGGTGGTCTCATCTTTGGCCGCGCCTTTGGCGCTGTCGGCCACCTCCACCAAACGCTCGCCTGCGTCCGGGCGGCGGTTCAGCACCACATCTTCCACCCGCTCGCGCAGCGTGGGCTCCAGGTCGTCGTACACGCCGACCATGCCCGCGTTGACGATGCCCATGTCCATGCCCGCCTGGATGGCGTGGTACAGGAACACGGTGTGAATCGCCTCGCGCACCGGGTCGTTGCCCCGGAATGAAAAGCTCACGTTGGACACGCCACCCGACACCTTGGCGCCCGGCAGGTTTTGCTTGATCCAGCGCGTGGCTTCGATGAAGTCCACCGCGTAGTTGTTGTGCTCTTCGATGCCGGTGGCAATCGCAAAAATGTTGGGATCAAAAATGATGTCTTCGGGCGGAAAGCCCACCTCGTCCACCAGCACGCGGTAAGCGCGTTCGCAAATCTCGATCTTGCGTTCGTAGGTGTCGGCCTGGCCTTTTTCATCAAACGCCATCACCACGGCTGCAGCACCGTAGCGCTTGACCAGCTTGGCCTGGCGCTTGAACTCGTCGAGGCCTTCTTTCATGCTGATCGAATTGACGATGCCTTTGCCCTGGATGCAGCGCAAACCGGCTTCGATCACCGTCCATTTGCTCGAATCCACCATCACCGGCACGCGGGCGATGTCGGGCTCTCCGGCCATCAGGTTCAAAAACCGCACCATGGCCGCTTGGCTGTCGAGCATGGCTTCGTCCATGTTCACGTCGATGACCTGCGCACCGTTTTCGACCTGTTGGCGCGCCACGGCCAAAGCCTGCTCGTACTCCCCGTTCAAGATCATGCGGGCAAAGGCCTTGGAGCCGGTCACGTTGGTGCGCTCACCCACGTTGACAAACAGCGAACCGGTGCCGATGGAGACAGGCTCCAGACCGGACAACTTCATGGGAGGAACAGACAGGATTTCAGACGCGACAACAGACACAGGCTCACCTTAGGCATTCAGGTGAGCGTCGTTGTGCAAGATCATTCAGACATTGAACGGCCCCAAGCCTGACCTGCTGCGCCTTGACGGCGGCGGGCTGCAACGCTCCTTGGGAAGCTGGGATTTTAAGGCTTGTTGATTCTTAAGCCCTTGATGAATAGAGCAATCCGTCAGGATGCGGGATTGAATATCGTTGACGTCAAGACACACCTGGCAGCGCCGAGAGCCTTAATCCTTGTCTAAATACATCCATATTCGGACATCTAGACATCAATTAAATCAACAACTTAGTCTCGAAAAACGAATTTTCTTAGCTAAAGGCTAATCTAATTTTTCAACTTTTAGACAAGAACCAGACCGCCGCAGATCGAGGGCCTTCACAATCAATGATCTGGGCTCGCTTCATGGCTTGGAGTAAATTTTTCACCTTGTTGGCTTTTTGCTCCGGGGTCAACACAGCCGCCAATTTGTTCGTCAACAGTTCGTCAAAATCAGTCCGTTTGGCCTGTTTATATTTGCGCAAGTACCCAACCACCAACTGCTGGTAATGCTGGTCGTCAAGCCCACGGTTGTGGATGTAACGTGCTTTTTGACCCGCAGCATCGGCCACCTTGGCAGAAATAAACAACTTCGGCGCACGGCCTTCGACCAAGCCCAATTCGCGCAACAGCTTGATTTCTCTGGTCGCCAAGGCATGTCCCTTTTGGACTTTGTCCAGCAACAACACATGCTGCAAGCTCAAATCGGTTCGTGCCATCAAGGCTCGCGCAAACTTGGCATCCATCATGCGCCCAGCCAGCGTCAACTCTACACGGGGATGACCTTGGGGGCTGGTGTCAAACGCGTAATCCGGCAGGGGGAAAAACCGCTCACGTTGGGTCACGAACATGCGGCGAATGCCACTGCCAGCTTGTTCGATCATGCGCAAGCGGATCATGCCGTCAATCAACCATTGGTTGCGGTAATGCTCTGGCGGTGACTGATGCTCCAGCATCCATTCCACACTCTGTGGAATGAACTACCCCAAATTAGTCAGCACCAAACGGTCCGCGTGTTCCACGACATTGATCTTGCCACCCAACAAATAGTCTTGATGGGCCACGCAGTTATGAAGCGCTTCCCGGACCACCCACGCATCGTATTGCTGCACGGGTGTGGGAAAAAGTGTTCCGTCCGGCAGGTGATCCACAGTTTCATTGCGAATACGCCCAAAGACCCGGTCCGTCGCCAGCAAAAATGGAATCCCAAAAGGGTAAGACGGTGACGAAGTGCTGTTGGCATCACGCGAGATCCAGTGAATCTTCGCATCCACCGGCGACAGAAAATGCGCAGCCTCGTCTTTGCCCAACAGCAACAAAGCCGACCGCGTGATCCGCCCCTGCTTGGTGATGCGCGCTTTGTTCAGCAGGGTCACATCACTCAAGCCAGCCACCTCGGCGCGGATGGCCTCGTTCCTGCGTGCATCGGGCTCACCACGAATACAAAATTCTGTGTAACGCTGACGGGCGGCGATCACCGCCTCAGGGTCCAGATCACTCCAGGTAGCCCCCGGCACCACCTCGCCAGTCCAATCCTCTTTCAAGCCCAGTTGAGCCCACAACCTGGCCTCTTTGTCAGGCTGCTCTGCCAACTTGACCTTGTGGCTGTCGATGCGGATGTACCGGACATTCTTGAATGCAACAGGCGCACTGCGGGCGGGGTGAATCTCCAGCAAAACGACACGACCATTGGGGTGTGATAGTTCGTGGAAATGGAAGTCGGCACGGGGTTGCGTCAAATACTGCAGCCACATGACCAAGGCCTGATTGCCACTGCCTTTGTCCGATCTGACTTTCTGACTGAAGGGATCAAATGTGGTGCCCTTCACCTCACGGGTGGTGTCATCAACGCCCCAAATCAGCCAGGCACGCTCATGCCCCTCCAAGGCTGCCGCGTTGGCAAGGGCAGAGATGTATTCACCAATGACCTCCGCATGATCCCAGTTGGACTTGAATTCAAGGGTCGCCCGCTCACGCGATTGGGTGAGTAAGTTCTGAAGCACAACAAGCATGGTGGTGTCACGCATGTCGCTCTCGGTGAGTTGTTTTTTGTCCAAGCTGGGGCTCGTGGTGGGGAGTTGGTGGCTTTTATGGCGAAAAGCTATTTTTAATCAATTTGTGTGCTTTTTGGCCTCACCTGTTCAATTGCCAGATCGAAAGAAGCAAAAAAGCCGTGGTGAAACGGGTTCACCACGGCTTTTATTGGCGCCCTTGACGGGCACGCCCGATCAGTACTGCTTGTAAGGCAAGAACTTGCCCGACAGCACCACGTTCACGCGGTCGCCCTTGGGGTCGGGCTGGCGCACGATGTCCATGCTGAAGTCGATGGCGCTCATGATGCCGTCGCCAAACTCTTCGTGGATCAGTTCCTTGATGGTGGTGCCGTAGACGCTGACGATTTCGTACCAGCGGTAGATCAGCGGGTCGGTAGGCACCTGGCTGGGCAGTGAGCCTTTGTAGGGCACGACTTGCAGCCACTTGATCTCGTCGGCCGTCAGACCAAAGATCTTGCCGATGATTTTGGCTTGCTTGGCGTCAAAGGTCATTTGGCCCAGGCACCCGGCGGTGACCCACTCCTTGGACAAGCCGACTTTTTCGGCGACGTCGCTCCACTTGATGCCTTTGGCCACTTTGGTGGAGATGATTTTTTCGGTGACTTCTAAACGGTTCATGAAAGACCTCTTGAGGGGGGGGTTGATGAAAATTTGGGGGGAACAATTCAATGGGCTTTGGCGCGTGACACCAAAAAGTCGACGATGTGGTTGCGCATGTCGTAGTAGCCCGGCAGGTGGTGCAGCTGGGCGCGGGTCCGTTCGCGTGGCAGCGGGTTGACCACCACTTCGGCGAGGCCACCGGGCACATAACTGCCACCCGACTCGTTGCCGTTGCTCATGAGCAAGATGCGGTCCGACAGCAAAATCGCTTCGTCCACGTCGTGTGTGATCATGAACACCGTCTGTTGCGTCTGGCGCACGATGGTCATCAGTTCGTCTTGAATCGTGCCGCGCGTCAATGCGTCCAGCGCGCCAAAGGGCTCGTCGAGCAGCAGCATCTTGGGCTGAATGGCAAAGGCTCTGGCAATGCCCACGCGCTGCTTCATACCGCCCGACAGTTGGCTGGGTTTTTTGTCGATGGCGTGCAGCAGGCCCACCATGCCCACATGCTTTTCCACATGCACATTGACCTGAGGTGTTTTCCATTCAGGCCACTTGGACTTGACGGCGAACGCGATGTTTTGCCGCACGGTGAGCCAAGGCATGAGGGCGTGGCTTTGGAACACCACGCCGCGCTCCAGGCTGGGGCCCGCGATCTCGCGGCCGTCCATGAAGGCATGGCCTTCAGTGGCCGTGTCCAGGCCTGCCAACACGTTCAAGATGGTGGTCTTGCCGCAGCCCGAGTGGCCGATGATGCAAACGAACTCGCCTTTGTCGATGGTGAAGGACACGTCCGAAAACACCGGCTTGTCACTTTGGTAGGCCTTGCCCAGTTTTTCAATTTTGAGGAAAGCGTTCATGGCTTTGGCCTTGGGTTGGGGTGCAAAAATTTCTGTGGGCAAAGGCGCGATCAGCTCGCGGTCGCTGGTGTCACTCCACATAGGTCACCGCCTTTTGCACCTGGGCAAAGGCCAGGTCCAACAACATGCCCACCACCCCAATCACCAGCACCGCAAAGATCACATTCACCAGCGACAGGTTGTTCCACTCGTTCCACACAAAGTAGCCCACGCCTGTGCCGCCCACCAGCATCTCGGCGGCCACGATCACCAGCCAGGCAATGCCCATGCTGATGCGCATGCCGGTGACGATGGTGGGCGCTGCGGCAGGCAAGATGACCAAGAAGGCTTTGCGCAGGGGCTGCACTTCCAACGTGCTGGCCACGTTGAGCCATTCGCGCTTGACCGCAGCCACACCAAAAGCGGTGTTGATGAGCATGGGCCAGACCGAGCAGATGAAGATCACGAAGATGCCGCTGACTTCCGAGTCTTTGAGCGTGTACAGCGCCAGCGGCATCCACGCCAGCGGGCTGATGGGTTTGAGCACCTGGATGAAAGGGTCAAACGCCTTGCGCATGAGGGGCGACATGCCGATCATGAAGCCCACCGGCAGCGCCACCAACACGGCCAAGAAAAAGCCCAGCGCCACACGACCCAGCGAATGCGCCAACTGAATGCCGATGCCTTTGTCGTTGGGGCCTTTGTCGTAAAACGGATCGGCCAGGTGCCCCAGCATGGCTTTGCCTACTTCCAGGGGTGGCGGAAAGCCGGTGGTTTTGACCGCCCCCGGGTCTTTGCCCATCATCTTTTGGTATTCGATCTCGTCGGCTGTCATGCCCGCCTTGGCAGCGCCAGCCACCGTGGGCGCGGTGGCCGACAGCTGCCATGCGCCCAAAAAAACCAGGAACATGAGCAGCGAGACCATGGCCGCGCGCAAATTGAGGTGCGTGGTTTTCATGTGCCTCAGCCCATCTTGTTGATCGCAAAGCTCTTGATGTAGTCCTCGGGCTTGGCCGGGTCAAACTCTTTGCCCATGATCTTGTACTTGGGGTAAGGCGTGGTGGCGGCAAACTCGTGGCCGAGCTCTTTCATGTGTTTGCGTGCATCGGTGATGAGGAACACTTTTTCTGCGATTTGTTTGTAGTTCACATCGCCTTTCACATAACCCCAACGCTTCATTTGGGTGAGCATCCACACCGCCATGCTTTGCCATGGCATGGGGTCAAAGTCGGCACGATCGGGCACGTTTTGCACCTTGCCCAAACCATCGGCAAATTTACCGGTGAGCACTTGGGCAATCACCGCCTCGGGCTGGTTCAGGTACTGGGCGGGTGAGATGACTTTGGCAATCAGCTCACGGTTGCCCGGCTGGCGTGCCATGGCGGCGGCCGTGAGCACGGCGCGGTAAAGCGCGGCAAAGGTGTTGGGGTTCTTCTGAATGAATTCGGTGCTGGTTCCAAAGGCGCAGCAGGGGTGGCCATTCCACAGGTCTTTGGTCAGCATGTGGATGAAGCCGACTTCGTCGAACACCGCGCGCTGGTTGAAAGGATCGGGGCCGAGGAAACCGTCGATGTTGCCCGAGCGCAGGTTGGCCACCATCTCCGGTGGCGGCACCACGCGGATTTGCACATCGGTGTCGGGGTTGATGCCGTTCTCGGCCAGGTAGTAGCGCAGCAAGAAATTGTGCATCGAATAATCGAAGGGCACAGCAAACTTGAAGCCCTTCCAATTTTTCGGGTCGCGGTTGTTTTTGTGCTTCATGGCCAGCGTGATGGCTTGGCCGTTGATGTTTTGGATGGTGGCCACGTTCATGGGCGTGGCGTTCGCGCCCAGCCCCATGCTGATGGCCAGTGGCATGGGCGAGAGGAAGTGCGTCGCGTCGTATTCCTTGTTGATCATCTTGTCGCGAATCAGGGCCCAGCCTGCGGTCTTGGTCACTTCGACATTCAGGCCCTGCTTTTTATAAAAGCCCAATGGATCAGCCATGATCAGTGGCGTGGCGCAGGTGATCGGGATGAAACCGATCTTGAGGTTGGTTTTTTCCAGCGGGCCTTTGCTTTGCGCCAAAGCCTGCAAGCTGGCCACAGGCAACACGCTGGCAATGGCGGCCATGGCGGTTTTTTTGCCCACGGCACGCAAGAACATGCGGCGTTCCTGGTCCTGCGGGAACAAGGCCTTGACCAAGGTGGCTTCGATGAATTCTTGGCTGTAGGCCTCGAACTCTGCGGTCTCGGAACGGGCACGCAACTGAGCCGCGGCGGCATCGGCGGCCACCTCGGCGTGGTGGTCGGCGGGTGAATGATCACGTCCGCAGCTGCACTTGAGCATCAGGGGGCGGTCGGCGTTGTAGGGGTCAAAGAATTCAGACATGGCGGCCTCGCTTTGTTGAAGATGCTCAGGTCCATGCAAGCTGTGGGCCAGAAATCGTTGAAAGCGTGCCGTCGGCGGCACGCGGCTTCATTTCGTGAGCGGCTTGTCGACGCGGTGTAGGGCAACCCCTACAGGGGGAATGCCTGCATTTTGTAGAAGCCCCGCCCTTGGGGCGATTCTTGGTGGTTTGCGTGGGTGATCGCGACGGGGGCGTCGCTCCTACAAGGGGAAAGCCTGCATTTTGTGGGAGCCCCGCCCTCGGGGCGATGGGTCGTGGTTTGCGTGGGTGATCGCGACGTAGGCGTCGCTCCTACAAGGGGAAAGCCTGCATTTTGTGGGTGCCTCGCACTTGGGGCGATTCTTGGTGGTCTGCGAGGCTTTATCGCGACGGGGGCGTCGCTCCTACAAGGGGAAAGCCTGCATTTTGTGGGAGCCCCGCCCTCGGGGTGATTCTTGGTGGTTTGCGTGGGTGATCGCGACGGGGGCGTCGCTCCTACAAGGGGAAAGCCTGCATTTTGTGGGAGCCCCGCCCTCGGGGCGATTCTTGGTGGTTTGCGTGGGTGATCGCGACGGGGGCGTCGCTCCTACAAGGGGAATGCCTGCATTTTGTGGGTGCCTCGCACTTGGGGCGATTATTGGTGGTCTGCGAGGCTTTATCGCGACGGGGGCGTCGCTCCTACAAGGGGAAAGCCTGCATTTTGTGGGTGCCTCGCACTCGGGGCGATTCTTGGTGGTTTGCGTGGGTGATCGCGACGGGGGCGTCGCTCCTACGACAAGAAGCGTTGGTGCAAACATCATCGGGCCGGCTCAATCCATGGCCCGCTCAACGCCCCCCATTCAGGCTTTGTGCGTACAAAGCCAGCTCCACATCGTTCTTGGTGCCGGTCTTTTCCAGGATGCGTGCACGGTAAGTGCTCACCGTGTTGGGAGCCAAGCTCAGCTGCGCACCAATTTCGGTCACGGTGTGGCCTTGGGTCAACAAAAGGTAGACCTGATGCTCGCGGTGCGAGAGCAGTTCGATCCCGCTTTTGGTGCGGCCCTGGCTCACCAGGCTGGCCAGCGCTTCGGCCGTGGCAGGTGTGACGTGCATGCCGCCTGCGGCCACGCGACGCAGCGCCGCCATCAAAGCGTCAGTGTCGGTGCTTTTGTTCAGGTAACCCGATGCGCCCAGCTGAATGCAGCGCACCGCGTATTGTTTTTCAGGGTAGGTGCTGAGCATCAGCACCGGCAAGCCGGGCCAGTCGCGCCGCAAAGCCTGCAAGACATCCAACCCGTCCATGCCGGGCAGGGCGATGTCCAGCAAGACCACATCAATGCCCTGGGGTCCTTGCAGTTTATAAACGGCGTCCAGCACCCCGGGGCCGGTCTCGGCTTCGGCCACCACCTGCAGCAAGGGGTCATCGGCCAAGACCATCTTCAGGCCTTCACGCACGATCTTGTGGTCGTCGCCCAGCAGCACGCGCACCGTGGCGTTCATGTGAGCACCTCACCGTCCGGCAAAGGCATGGACAAGCGCATGCGTGTCCCCCGACCAGGTGCACTGTCAATGTCGATGACGCCGCCAAAGTGCCGCGCCCGCTCGCGCATGCCCATGATGCCGTAGGCCTGCGCCGACTCAAACGCTTGGGGCAAGGCACCGCATCCATCGTCTTCCACAGACAGGTGCAGCCAACCTTCACGCTCCACCATGTCCACATCCACCGTGCGTGCGCGAGCGTGGCGGCCCACGTTGCTGAGCATTTCCTGAAAGATCCTGAACACGGCCATGGCCATGGGCTCGGGCAACACGCGTTGCTCGTTCACTTCCATGCACCACTTGAGTTCTTGTTCAGCCGACTGCACAAACTCCTGCGCCTGCCACTCCAGCGCACCCCACAGGCCCTGGTGGTCCAGGATGCTGGGGCGCAGGTCGGTGATGATGCGCCCCACGTTGACCACCGCATTCTCGATCAGGCGGCTCATGTTTTGGCACTTGCCCCGCATCTTCTCGCGCATGGTTTGCGCTTCTTCGGCGGCCCTCTGCTCTTGCTCGGACAGGCGCTTGTCCAGCCAACCCACATCCATCTTGAGCGCCACCAGCAAACTGCCCAGTTCGTCGTGCACCTCGCGGGCGATGCGGGTGCGCTCTTCTTCGCGCACAGCGTCGGACCAGGCGGCCAGTTCGCGCAGCTGCTGCAAAGCGGTTTCCAGCGCATGGGTGCGTTCGGCCACGCGCACTTCAAGCTCGTCCTTGGCCCGGTGCAAGGCCTCTTGGGCCCGTTTGCGCTCGGTGATGTCCACAAAGGTGACCACCGCGCCGCGCACCTGGCCTTGGTCAAACACCGGGTAACTGGCGTACTCCACAGCAAAGCTGCTGCCGTCTTGCCGCCAGAAGACCTCGCTGTCGATGCGGCAAGGCTCGCCTCGGCGAAAGGCGTTGTAAATGGGGCAGTCGTCCATGGGGTAATGCGCCCCGTCACCATGCGAGTGGTGCGTCAGGATGTGCATGTTCTGGCCCAGCACCTGCTCGGGCTCAAAGCCGATCATTCGCGCACCGGCCGGGTTGATGAAAACACACAGCCCCTCCAGATCCACCCCAAACACGCCCTCACCGGTCGAAGCCAGCATGAGGCCCAAGGGGTCACGCCAGGCATCCGGGTTGTCCTGCCCCACTGTTCTGAAGTTCTGAAAATCGAATTGCATGCTGGCGAACATGCAAGGCCTGTGCCATGCCCACTTTGAATGGATTGGGGGTTTCATGCACAAAGCTCAACAAAACTCGGGGCTTGAGGCCTCCCATCTTTCTTTCAAAATGCATTATTTGGTATTCATTAAAATCACCGTTTTGTTGTTCATTCGACATCCAATGCGCTTGCCCTTGGCAGCCTCAAACCGCAAACGCCCCCTTTTTGGCCCCATATGGGTTGACCATGAAAAAATTACTCCTGTGCCTTGCCTATGGTTTAAATCTGGTCGCTTGCACCAGCGTCTCCTTGAGCGACGCCCAACAAGACCAGCAGGTCAAATCCTTTCAAGCCCCCGCCCATCAGGCCGGCATTTACATCTATCGCCACGAAATTTTGGCAAGCACGGTGAAGATGGCGGTGTCGCTTGACGGCCAAACCATCGGGCACACAGCCGCCAAAACATTTTTGTACAAAGAAGTTGCACCCGGCAAACACACACTGACCTCGGTGTCAGAAAACACCTCCACCCTGGACCTGCACGTCAAAGCAGGCAAGCTCTATTACGTCTGGCAAGAGGTCAAAATGGGCATCCATTCTGAAAGAAGCAAATTGCACCTGGTGAGCGAAACGCTGGGTCAACGCAGCGTTCTCGAGACCCAGATGGTGCAAACCCGCTGACTTGCACGCGCTTTGGGGTATGCAAGTGACAGACAAGTTCGTCCTGATCGTCACAATGGCAACTTCCCAACCCCTTTAGTGAAGATGCCATGCCCGCCCCTCTGACCGACACCATTCGATTGCAAGGTGCCTCCAATTTCCGAGATGTCGGCGGCTACCGGACTCACGATCTGCGACGCGTTAAAACCGGCCAAGTGTTTCGATCCGACCATCTGGCGGGTTTGAGCTTGGACGATCTGTCGCAACTCAAACGTCTGGGCATTGGCCACAGCCTGGATTTTCGCGGCGCAAACGAGTGCACGGCCACGCCTTACGACATTGCGGGCGTACAGCGGGTCGCGCTGACGATTGAGCCCACCGTGATCGCACGCATGCAAGCCTTGGTGGCCCAGGGCATCGTTCCCAGCACCGAAGAAACAGTCAACTTGATGCGCGAGACCTACCGAGATTTTGTCAACCACAACGCCCACACCTTTGGTCGGTTTTTAAAGCACTTGCTGGAACACCCCACACCGCAAGTTTTTCACTGTACGGCAGGCAAAGACCGGACCGGGTTTGCTGCTGCGTTGCTGCTGTCGGCCTTGGGCGTGGACCGCGCCACCATCGAGCACGACTATCTGCTGACCAACCAGCTGTACAAGCGTGACACACGACTGGAAGGCCAAGGCCACCCCCATGTCATGAAAGTGCTGTGGCAAGTGCAGCCCGAGTTTTTGCATGCAGCGTTTGAAGCCGTCGAAACGCAGCACGGGGGCATGCGCGACTACCTGCACGGGGCCATTGGCCTGAGCCCGCAAGAGCTGCTGGAACTGCAGCGGATGCTGCTGGAGGATGAAGGCCACACGCCATAAGGGCTGTTTTGGCGTCATCTGGCACCTGCATGTCCCCCTTAAAAACGATAAAGTGTTTGTTTTTGATGCCCTTAGGAGTTTGGAATGAATGCACCTTTGCACCGCGAAATGCCCTCTGGGCACCTGGACAGCGCTTTGGCACTGAAAGAAGTGACACAAGCTTGGGACGGCTCGATTTTGTCCGAGCTCAAAAAATACATCGAGATTCCAGCCAAATCACCCGCCTTCGATGCCGATTGGGCCGCCAACGGCCACATTGAAACCGTTTTGCGCCATGCCGCCGATTGGGTGTTGGCGCAAAAAGTCGAAGGCTTGAAGCTCGAAATCATCCGCTTGCCTGGCCGCACACCCGTGATGTTCTTTGAAGTGGACGCCACCCGCAGTGCTGACCAAGGCTCTGGCCAAACCATCTTGATGTATGGCCACATGGACAAGCAGCCCGAATTCAACGGCTGGCGCAATGACCTTGGCCCATGGACCCCGGTTTATGAAGACGGCAAGCTGTATGGGCGTGGCGGCGCTGACGATGGTTATGCCGTGTACGCCAGCATCGCGGCGGTGCAAGCCCTCAAGAGCCAAAAAACACCACACCCGCGCATTGTTGGCGTGATCGAAACCTGCGAAGAATCAGGCTCCTACGATCTGCTGCCCTATGTGGACGCGTTGCGCACCCGCTTGGGTGATGTGGGCTTGGTCATTTGCCTGGACAGTGGGGCAGGCAACTACGACCAACTGTGGTTGACCACCAGCTTGCGCGGCATGGCCAGCGGCACCCTGAAGGTGCAAATCCTGACCGAGGGCATCCACTCGGGCGACGCCTCGGGCTTGGTGCCCTCGAGCTTTCGCATCATGCGCCAAGTGCTTGACCGACTCGAAGACAGTGCCACCGGGCGCTTGCTGCCCGCCAGTTTCCATTGCGAAGTGCCCACCGAGCGGCTGGCGCAAGCCCAAGCCACGGCCGCCATTTTGGGCGATGAGGTCTACAAACGATTTCCCTGGGCGCACTATGACTGTGGCGGCTCCACCAGTTTTGCCCTGCCCACCACCACCGACCCCACCCAAGCCCTGCTCAACAGAACGTGGACACCCACGCTCAGCGTGACCGGTGCCGATGGCTTTCCGGCCTTGAAAGATGCGGGCAATGTGCTGCGGCCCTACACCGCTTTCAAACTCAGCTTGCGCCTGCCCCCCTTGGTGGACGCGGCGCAGGCCGTGGCCGAAATGAAAGCCTTGCTGGAGGACAACGCACCCTACCAAGCGCGGGTGACATTTGAATCCAATGGTGGCGCCACAGGCTGGAACGCCCCCGACACCTTGCCCTGGTTCGAGCAAGCGCTCAACAGCGCCAGCCAAGCGCACTTTGGCGCACGGGTGGGCTACATTGGCCAAGGCGGCACCATCCCGCTCATGAACATGTTGAGTGCCGGTTTCCCCCAAGCTCAAATGATGGTCTGTGGTGTGCTCGGACCCAAAAGCAACGCGCATGGGCCGAACGAGTTTTTGCATGTGCCCTATGCGCAGAAACTCACCGCATCGGTGGCCGAAGTCATGGCCCGCATGCCCTGAAGCTCGGCTGCGCCTCTCAAGCACCCGGTCCAATCAACAGGGCAGCCATTGGCCTGCCATGGATCACAGGGGGTCATGAGCCGCGCTGGCGGCTTGAACAATGGCTGCTTCCAAGGCGCGGGTGTGGGCCACCACATCCCATGCCTTGTTCTTCTTTAAGCGCTGGCGCAAACCTTTTTTGAGCTTGACCAAAGCTTGGCGATCTTTGGCCATTTTTTGGGCAATGGCCACGTAATCTTCATCGTCTTGGGCCACCCACTCGGACAAACCGGCGGCCGTCATGAAGCTCGCGCCCATGCGAGACACAAAATGTGCGCCCATTTGCGTCACCACGGGCACCCCCATCCACATGGCTTGCAAGCTGGTCGTGCCACCGTTGTAGGGCACGGGGTCCAGGGCGATGTCCACGTCGGCGTACTCGGCCATCATGTCGCTCAGGCCCACAGGGCCCCGAAACTCCACCCGGGCCATGTCCACACCCAAGGCCTGCAAGCGTTCGGTAAAAATCTGCTGAGCCGCCTCGTCGCTGAAGCTGGGGGCCTTGAGCAGCAAACGCGAATCAGGCACCGCTGCCAACACTTTGGCCCACAAGGCCAGCGTGCGCGGCGTCAACTTGGGCACATTGTTGAACGAGCCAAAAGTCAATGGCCTTTGCGCCGTGGCCGATTCATGGGCCGGGTAGGGGTAATCGTCCTCGGGTGCATAGCAAAACACGGTGCCGGGCAAACGCAAGACCTGTTCGGTGTACAGACGCTCGCAGCCTTCGGGCGTGACCACGGCATCGCCCAAAATAAAGTCCATGTTGGGCACCCCGGTCGAGCCGGGGTAACCCAAATACGTCATCTGCACCGGTGCTGCGCGTTGCGCAAACAACTGCATGCGGTGCTGGCTGGTGTGACCGGCCATGTCCAGCAACACGTCAATGCCATCGGCATCGATGCGTTTGGCCAGTTGTGTGGTGTTCAACGCCCCCACCTCGACCCAGTGTTCGGTGCGCGTGCGGGCCAAGGCGGTTTGTTCGTCATGAGAATCACCCACAAAGTACATGGTCAATTCAAACTTCGACCGGTCCAACTCGCGCAACACCGGTTGCATGAAAATATTGACCGGGTGTTGATGGTGAAAATCGGCCGACACAATGGCCAGTTTCAGGCGTCGTCCTGACAAAGGCGCACGCACAAACGAGGCACGACTGCGTGCGCCATCGCCCCAATGTGCAAACAAATCGCGGTGCAAATCGGCCACCTGCTGTGCTGTTGGGGTGTCGCTGTACAAAGAGCTCATGGCCGCACTGGACGCGTACCCCGAGTCCTTGTCCTCGGATTTGGCCAGGGCCATGTACAAAGCCAGGGCTTGATCGGCATCGCCCACTTTGCCGGCCACAGCGGCACGCAATGAACGAGCCCCCGGCATGGGGGCGAGGGCTTCGGCTTGCTGCAACACCAACTCGGCCTCGTGCATCTGCCAGCATTCGGCCAGCAGATGGGCCAAGTTCCAGTGCGCCCAAGGACTTTGGGGGTAGAGCGCAACACAGCGGCGAGAAATTTCAATCGCTTCTTGCCAGAAATTGTTGCGAAAACTCAGTGCCGCCAAGCGCGACAAGGTCGACTCCTGGGTGGCAACCGAAGCCAAGGTCAACAAACGCATGGCTTTGTCGCGCTGGCCCAGCCGCAGCCAGGCTTTGGCCGCATCCATTTGGATTTCAGCGGCCAGGTTGGCCAACTCTTCGGGTTTGTCGGCGCGGGTCGCTTTGAGGGCTTCGTTGAAGCAGTTGAGTGACTCTTGGGCATGGCCCAGCTCGAGCACGTATTGCCCCATGAACCAGTGGACCTGACGCACGGCATCTTGATCCTTGGCGGCGGCTTTTTGCACCGCCTCGTTGTAGGCCCGATTGGCCAGTTCGGTGTGCCCTTGCTGGGCCATCACGCGTGCCATGGCCAGATACGCTTCGAAGCGCTGTGGCGACACATCCATGGCACGCTGGTAGGCCGCCGAGGCCTGCGCCAACTCACCCATTTGTTTGCACAAATGCCCAGCTTCCAGCCAAACGCTGAATTGGCCCGCATCGAGGCGCAAAGTTTGCGCAAACGCTTCTCGTGCGGCCATCGCCTGACCCAATTTCACCAGGCATCGGGCTTTCATGAAGTGCGCCGGGACCAAGCCCGCATGGGCTGCCAATGCGTTTTCGGCACACAAGAGGGCCTGCTGCCAGTCACCTGTTTTGTAGGCGGCATTGGCCTCGTTGAACGCCAGGGCGGCGGTCGTTTCGTTTGTTGCTGCATTCATGATGGACACTTTCACCTTGTTTTTGCGACATTTTCACTTAATCTCAAGGATCATTGATGTTCTTTTGAACTGAAAAAATTTCTCATCGCATGTCCAAGACACAGATTTGTGCACCCTGCAAGGTGACGCCAACCTTGCCGACAAACCACCATGGGTGTGCCATCGATCCCTTGAAAAAAGTGCCTGGCCTGCCCTGGGTCGTCCACAGCACCCAACGCTCTCGCACCTGTTGATCTGCCCATTTTTTGTGCTTCGGCGACAATGGCGCACTTGTCTTTTGTCACATTCCACCCCGCATGACCCCCTTGAACTACACCCGCGCCCAGGCGCTGCCCGAGATCCTGAAAAACCGCATCGCCATCCTCGATGGGGCCATGGGCACCATGATCCAGCGCTTTAAATTGTCCGAGGCCGATTACCGGGGTGAGCGTTTCAAGGACTTCCCCAAAGACGTCAAGGGCAACAACGAACTGCTGAGCCTGACCCGACCCGACGTGATCCGTGACATCCACGAAGGCTATTTGGCCGCCGGGGCCGACCTGATCGAGACCAACACCTTTGGCGCAACCACAATCGCTCAGGCCGACTACGACATGCAGCACCTGGCCCGAGAGATGAACCTGCAGTCTGCCAAGTTAGCCCGCGCGGCCTGCGACAAATTCTCCACCCCCGACAAGCCGCGCTTTGTGGTCGGCGCCTTGGGCCCCACGCCGAAAACAGCCAGCATCAGCCCCGACGTGAACGACGCCGGTGCACGCAACGTGACTTTTGAAGAATTGCGTGCGGCCTATTACGAGCAGGTCCAAGCCTTGGTGCAAGGCGGCTCCGACGTGCTGTTGGTTGAGACGATTTTTGACACCCTGAATGCCAAGGCCGCGTTGTTTGCGATTGAAGAGTACTTTGAAGCCAGCGGTGAGCGACTGCCGCTGATCATCAGCGGCACGGTGACCGATGCTTCGGGCCGCATTTTGAGCGGCCAGACCGTGACGGCTTTTTGGCACAGCGTGCGCCACGCCCAGCCCCTGGCCATTGGCCTGAACTGCGCTTTGGGCGCGACGCTCATGCGCCCCTACATCCAGGAATTGAACAAGGTGGCGGGCGACACCTTCATCAGTTGCTACCCCAACGCCGGCCTGCCCAACCCCATGAGCGACACCGGCTTTGACGAAACGCCCGAAGTCACCAGCCGTTTGCTGCACGAATTTGCCGCCGAAGGCTTGGTCAACATCGTGGGCGGCTGTTGCGGCACCACCCCTGAGCACATTGGCGCGATTGGCCGTGCCGTGGCCCCCCTGGCACCACGCAACGTGCACAGCGGGTTTTTCTACAAAGAAGCGGCCTGAAATCCCCGTTGTCCATCCCCCTGTTGGGCACTTGTTGGCCACAGCCATCAACAGGGTCTGTCCTGTTAAAAAAGTGCTCACCTCGTGGCTCCAATTGACCCAAGTCAAAACCTGTTTCTGTAAGACCTATAGAGTTGGACTTTGTTTAACCGATACAGGAGACCCTGATGAAAATCTTATTGGCCGTGGATGGCAGCGAATACACCAAAAAAATGCTGGCCTACCTGACCACGCACGACGATCTCTTCAGTGCCAACAACAGCTACACCTTGCTGACCGTGAACCCCCAGTTGCCTCCCCGCGCTCGTGCTGCAGTGGGCAAGGACATTGTTGAAGCCTATCACCGCGAAGAGGCCGAAAAAGTGCTGGGCCCTGTCACCAAGTTTTTGGCCCGCCACGAAATCGATGCCAAAACCATGTCCAAAGTGGGGCACGCTGGCGAAACCATTTCCAAAACAGCCGTGAGCGGCAAATTCGATCTGGTGATCATGGGCTCCCATGGCCATGGCGTCTTGGGCAATTTGGTCATGGGTTCAGTGGCCACCCAAGTCCTGGCACACTGCAAAGTGCCCGTCTTGTTGGTGCGCTGATACCCATTCAGCCCTTGGATGCCCACCTTGTGCAAGATGGGCATCCCCTCCCATGGGGTACTCAGGCCCCATGAAGCCATAACCTGTGGTGATACCTCAACCCACACAATTTCAATTCCCACAGCCATCATCCGCTTTTATAGTCCGTCCGCTGGGCAGTTTTCACCCGGCAACAAGGAGTGATGGCTGATGGTGCTGGAGATGGATCGCTTTGAACAAAGCACAGAGGTCGGTCTTTTTGACATGGGCTGCATGGGTGATGTGGGGCCCCGGGCCCATTGAGCATGTCACCACAGGCCATTGATCTGCATGCGCATTGGTTGCCGCCGGTGATGGCACAGGCCTTGCGTCAGCGCCATGACCAAGTGCCGCGCATTGATCCCTTGGCAGACGGCTCAGAGCATATGGTCATGCCCTCTGGCACATTGAATTTCAATACGGACTTCACATCGGCCTCTCAGCGGTTGGCGCACATGTCACAGCTGGGGGTGGGCAAGCAAATGCTGTCCCTGCCGGGCTTGTTTGGCATCGACTGCTTGCCTTTTGACCAATCGGCTCCTTTGGTGCGCATTTTCAATGACGCTTGTGCGGGCCTGTGCCAAGCCCATCCCGAACGCTTTTGCGGACTTGCCGCACTGCCATGGGTCAATCTGCATGCGGCCGTGGCCGAACTGCGACGGGCGCGATTGGAGTTGGGCCTGTTGGGTGCCATTTTGCCGGTGGAGGCCTTTCGCAGCGAGGCCAGTGCCGCCCAATTGCTGCCCTTGTTTGAAGCGGCCGAAGACCTGGGCGCACACTTTTTGGTGCACCCAGGACTCATGCCAGACAGCGCAGCCTTGCCATTGGTCCCACCTGACCACCACTGGGCTCGGCAGGCCTTGGCGGTTCAGCACGATGTAGGGCAGGCCATGGTGACCTTGCTGTTGTCGGACTTTTTGCGCCCTTGGCGCAACATCACCGTCCAAGTGGCCCATCTGGGCGGGAGCTTTGGCGCAGTGGTTGAGCGCATGGACTTGATGCAGTCTTTGCCTCATCCCACACGCGCTTTGCCATCGCGCCGGACACGGGCTGTGTGGGTAGACTGCGCATCCATGGGTCCGCAGGCCCTGGAACAAGCGGTGGCGGTGTTCGGTGCAGACCGTGTGGTGCTGGGCACCGATGGCCCCATCTTTGATCCGGCCAAAACTTTATCGGCCATTCGTCATTCGCGCCTTTCGGCTGCCGACCAAGCCCTGATCCTGCACGGCAATGCAGCGGCTTTGTTGGCACGCTTGTCTTGACAACCGGAGCACTGGGCTTGGGCAAGATCCATTCACCTGTTTGTCGGTGAAAGGCTGCAGCTGTCGGCCACAGCCTGATTTTTGGGCCGGTTATGCTTGAGCCATGCCTTTGAACGACCGACTCAAAATGCGTCACCTTCGAACCTTGTTGGCCATTGCCGAACAGGGCTCCTTGGTGCGAGCGGCCAAAGCCTTGAACATTTCGCAACCTGCGGTGACTAAAACCCTGACCGAGCTCGAAGACATCACCGCTCAGTTGCTTTTTGAACGCTCACCCAAGGGGGTGACCTTGACCGCAGCAGGCCGGATTTTGGTGCGCCATGCGGGGGCGGGCCTTCGGACGATCCACGATGGCTTGTCCAGCCTGTCGAGTCATGAAGAGGGCGATGCCCCCACGCTGGTGATCGGCGCATTGCCCAATGTGGGTGCCACCGTGGTGGCCCCGGCCCTGGTTCGGTTTGCCGCTGTCTGGCCCCAGGCCCGTTTAACGGTGCGTGCAGGCTACAACGCGCCCTTGATTTCGGCCCTGAAGCAAGGCGCTCTGGACATGGTGGTGGGCCGCTTGGCAGAACCGTCTGCCATGCAAGGGCTGAGTTTTGAGTACCTCTACACCGAGCCTTTGCTGCTGGTTGTGCGCCCAGGGCACGAGTTGGCCCGGCTTTCCTCCATTCATCCAGACTTGTTGTACCGCTACCGCTTGGTGCTGCCAGATGCCAGCACAAGTGTGCGTGAAGCTGCCAACCGTTTTTTCATGACCTTGGGGGGTGGTTTGCCCAGACACACCATCGACACCATCGACTTGTCCTTTGGACGAAGTTATGTCTTGCAAAGTGATGCGGTCTGGTGCATTCCGCTGGGTGCCATTGAAAATGACTTGCAACAAGGCACTGTGGTGCGCCTGCCCATCGACACGCGCGGCACCGAAGGGCCGGTGGGCGTGACGCTGCGCGTGGAACACACGCCTTCCGAAGCTTTGTTGCAGGTTCTGGATGAAATTCGCATCAGTGCGGCGGCACGCATAGGGTCCATGGCCAGGCTCAACACCTTGCGCTGAGCACTTCAGCGTGCTTTGAGGCCCTCAAAGCAAGAACTCATCACCATGTCCAAAATCTGCTCTTCGGTGTGCTGTTCACCCATTTTGAGAAACTCCAGCACCGGGTCACAAGCCCGTGCAAACAAGGTGTAGAGCACCGCCACAGCGGGCAATGCCGGATTGATCTGGCCCTTGGCTTGGGCCTCTTCGATCCAGCCACCCAAAGCGTCGCTGACTTCCATCAAGCCATCCATGTACTCTTTGCTGGCCATCAAGGTGGTGCGCAAACTGGAGTTTTGGCTGGGCAAAGAGGGCATTTGGCCTTGCAGTTTGAGTGTCATGGTCCAGCGTGTCGCAGCCTTGAGCTTGTCCATGGGCAGCCCGTCAGGGGGCAGTTGCTGGATGAATTCCTGTGCCCTTTGCATGGCGGTGACCATGGCGGCGCAGGCCAGCTCTTCCTTGCTGGTGAAATGTTTGTACAGACTGGCTTTGGCAATGCCCACTTCAGCGGCCACTTCGTCCACCGTCATCGCATCAAAACCTTTTTCGGCCAACAAACGGTTGACCGACTGGATGATGGCCGCCTCGCGGGCCGCCAGCATCTGGACTTTGAAAGACTTTTTGGGCGGTTTGGCGATTTCAATATTCATATTTTTTATTTTAGCCCCGTGGCCCAAAAAATGACCCCTGTGTTAACGCTTCATCCCTGTGGTTCACGGGGTGGTTACAGGGCCCACAACTCAGACCAAGGGTTTTCCATGAGCCCAACTTCAGAGTTTGTGCAAGCCAGCCACCCCCTGCACGATTTCAAAACGGGCCTGCACGCCAAACTGGGCATCGGCTTTGACGGGATTGGCGGTGGTGCGCATTTCAGCAACCGTGCGCTCGGGTTTCACATCCAGCACGGTATACCCCCTCTCGTCAGATCGGGCGTGCACGATGTCGGGGTTGGACGCCCGGATTTGGGCCAACAGGTTTTCACCCAAGCCGCGCGAAGTGATGGAGGTGGCCACCAGTTCGGCTGCCACGATGGGGGACTTGTCGTTGTTGGGCTGCACACGCAGTTGCGAGGCCACGTTCATGTGCACATCCCCGCCCAATAGAACCACGTTTTGCAAACGGGCCTCGGCGATGGTGCTCAACAAGCGCTCGCGGGCTTTGGGGTAACCGTCCCAACCATCGGTGAAAGCGCTGCGGCCCAGCGGTGTGTCAACGCCGCTGGAACTCATTTGGGTGGACTGTGCCAACAATTTCCAGCGCCGCTGGCTTTGCGTCAAGCCCTCGTTCAACCATTGTTCCTGCGCAGCGCCCAACATGCTGCGGCCCGGGTTGGCCAAAGCGTCGCAGCCCACCACCACGCGGCCACCGCCCCGGTTCGGGTCCGGGCAGGCATGGTGGTCACGGTATTGGCGGCAGTCCAGCGTCCACACATCGGCCAGACGCCCCCAGGCCATTCGGTCATGGATGCGCATCTGGCTGGGCTGGCTGGGGTCTGGCCCCAAGCGGACGGGCATGTGTTCAAAATACGCTTGGTAGGCGGCCGCACGGCGGCGCAAAAACACCTGCGCATCGGTGAATTTTTGGTCCAGGTCGTTGGCGTAATCGTTCACCACTTCGTGGTCATCCCAGGTCATGACCCACGGGTGCGCTGCATGGCAGGCACGCAAATCAGCATCCGATTTGTACTGGGCATGGCGCTCGCGGTACTCGTCCAACAGCACCGGTATCCCGCCTTCATGCTTGCGCACAATGAAGCGGGGATTAGAGCTCTCGTAAATGTAATCGCCCACAAACAAGACCAAATCCAGATCGCGTTCGGCCATGTCCCGGTGCGCAGCAAAGTAACCCTGCTCAAAGTGCTGGCACGAGGCCAAGGCCATGCGCAGGCGTGGCACCGCTTCGTTCAGTGCCGGGCTGGTGCGGGTCCGGCCCACCGGGCTGATCGCCTGGCCGCAGACAAAACGGTACCAATAATGCCGCCCGGGCTGCAAACCACTGGCCAGCACATGCACGCTGTGCGCTCGGCTGGCGTCGGTTTGTACCAGCCACTGCCTGACGGGCTGGCGCAAAGCCTCGTCGGCAAACACCTCACACACCACCGATTGCGCACGCCCGCGTTGCGCCTCGTCAACAGGTGCCATGCGCAAGCGGGTCCACAACACCACACTGTCAGGTTGGGGTTGACCACTGGCAACGCCCAAACTGAAGGGGTCGCTTTGCCAGCGCGGTCCCCCTGCAGAAGCGGCGCTTTGCACCGACTGCGCCTGGGCACAGGCCCCCAACCACGGCGTCAATGCCAGCGCCAAGGCCTGGCGGTTCAGTTGGCGACGATTTACTGAATATCTGTTCATGTCAAAACGCTCTTGCAGAGCCACAAAAAGGAGAAGTTCAAAACATGTTACCCGGCCCTCTGAGGGCTGGGCATCACGGGTGACAGGCCCCCACCGTGGTGCACGGCACAATCGAGGCCATGAATGCGCCGCACCCCCATCGCAAAGACCATCTGGACGCCCTGGCCGTGGGGATCTTGCTGGTTTGTTGCATGTTTTGGGGGTTTCAGCAGGTGTTGGTCAAAACCACGGTCACGCTCATCCCGCCGGTGTTCATGTCGGCGGTGCGTGGTGTGGGGGCCAGTTTGTTGCTGCTGCTGTGGTGCCAATGGCGCGGCATCCGGCTGTTCGAGCGCGATGGCAGTTTGTGGGGTGGTTTGCTGGTGGGCAGTTTGTTTGCCGCCGAATTTGCGTTCATTTACATCGGCTTGCAACACACCTCGGCTTCGCGGCTGACGGTGTTTTTGTACACCTCGCCTTTTTGGGTGGCGGCATTGGTGCCCTTGTTCATTCGCAGCGAACGCTTGCGCCCGGCACAGTGGGCCGGCATGGCGTGCGCTTTTGCCGCCGTGGTGTTTGCACTGCGCGATGGCTTGAGCGAGGGTGCAGCCACTGGCGACTGGATGGGCTTGGCCGCAGGCGCGTTGTGGGGCCTGACCACGGTGACCATCCGGGCCAAAAACCTCACCCGCATCCCTGCTGAAAAACTGTTGTTCTACCAAATTGCCCTGAGTGCAGGGCTCTTGCTGGTCTTGTCCTACCTGATGGGCGAGTCTTGGTCGGGTCATTGGAGCCCCTTTGCTCTGGGCTCGGTGGCCATACAGGCGGTGTTGGGGGCGTTTGCCAGTTACCTGGCTTGGATGTGGATGTTGGGCCGGTATCCGGCCACGCAAATTTCTGCTTTTGTGTTCATGACCCCACTGTTTGCATTGCTGTTTGGCATGCTGTGGCTGGGCGAAACGGTGACCTTGACTTTGCTGCTGTCGCTGGTGCTGGTGGCTGTTGGCATTGTGCTGGTCAACCGCAAATGAGCCCCTGACACCCATCGAAGCTGGCCCCGTGTGGCTCAAAAATACCGTGTTATTTCCATTTTCAGAAAGAAGGCCATGACTTACCAAGCCCTGCAAATCAACAAAGACGACGCCGGTTACCGCTGCACCTTGCAAACGCTCGACGACAGCGCCTTGCCCGAAGGGGACGTGACGGTGCAGGTGGACTATTCCACGCTCAATTACAAAGACGGCCTGGCCATCACCGGCAAATCGCCCGTGGTGCGCAAGTTCCCGCTCACGCCGGGCATTGACCTGTCGGGCACGGTGACCGACAGCCAGCACCCGCTGTTCAAAGCAGGTGACTCCGTCGTTTTGAACGGTTGGGGTGTGGGCGAAAGCCACAGCGGCGGTTTGGCACAAAAGGCTCGGCTCAAAGGCGACTGGTTGGTGAAACTGCCTGCCGCCTTCACCCCGCGCCAAGCCATGGCCATTGGCACCGCAGGCTACACCGCCATGCTGTGCGTGATGGCGCTTCAAAAGCACGGTGTCACGCCCGGCAGTGGCGACATTTTGGTCACGGGTGCGGGCGGCGGCGTGGGCAGCGTGGCCATTGCACTGCTGGCCAAGCTGGGCTATCGCGTGGTGGCCAGCACCGGCCGCTTGCAAGAGGCCGACTACCTGCGCCAGCTGGGCGCGGCCGACGTGATGGACCGGGCCGAACTGTCTGCCCCCGGCAAACCGCTGGCCAAAGAGCGCTGGGCCGGCGTGGTCGACACCGTGGGCAGCCACACCTTGGCCAATGCCTGCGCCAGCACGAAATATGGCGGCGTGGTCACGGCTTGCGGCCTGGCCCAGGGCATGGACTTTCCTGGCTCGGTCGCACCCTTCATCTTGCGTGGTGTGACGCTGGCGGGCATCGACAGCGTGATGGCCCCGCGTGCTGTGCGCGAAGCGGCCTGGGCACGTTTGGCCCAAGACCTGGACCCACTGCAACTGGAGCGCATCACCCGCGAAGTGGGTCTGGCCGATGCCGTAGCACTGGGCAGCGAGATCTTGGCCGGGCAGGTGCGCGGGCGGGTGGTGGTGAATGTGAACCGCTGAGCGGACGCAGATCACCCGCGCTTTGAACCATCACCCTGACCCGAGGCCTTAGGCCTGAACGGGCGGGGTGGTCTTGCTGGCCGGCAAAAAGGGGCTCAAATCAACCCCTTTGCACAAATTGATCAATTCGGCACCGCTGTTGACGTTCAACTTTTGATAAATGGTGGCCCGGTGCTTTTTGGCCGTGCCGGGCTGAATGCCCGTCACCTCGGCGATGCCTTTGTTCGTCAAGCCCTGAACGATGAGCATGAAGATTTCTTTTTCTCGGTTGGACAGCACATTGAAGACGCGGCGCACCGTGTCTGTGCTGACAAACTCCTGGTGGCGACGACGGTCAATGTCCATGGCCTTTTCAAGGATCAGGCAAAGCTTGTCGCGGCTGAAAGGCTTGAGCACAAAGTCAATGGCACCATGACGAAATGCCTCGATGATTTCGGTCTTCTCACTCTCACCGCTGATGAACACAATGGGCGTTCTGCGTCCAATGCTGAGCAACTTGTTTTGCAGCTCTAGCCCGGTCAAACCCGGCATGCGCATGTCGAGCAACACCACCGCAGGTGAAATGTCCAAGGCGTTATTGAGAAATGCCTGTGCGTTGTCAAAGGTGTCAACGGTGTAACCCAGGCGGACCAGCATGTCTGCCAGGTAAAACCGCACGTCATGGTTGTCGTCGACCAAAAATACGTGACCCAGTCGATTGTTCATGGTTGCTGATATTGCTTAATAATTGTCAACAATTTAACAAAAATGTCAGCATTGGGAATTACCCAATTGGGTATTTTTACAACATCATAACTACATATTGACCGACCAAAAGGAACTTAACGCTTGCTTTTTTGAGTTTTGGCTTGCCGATCCACCCAGCGAGCGTGATCTTCGGGGTAGACCTGTTGCAATCGGGCCAGATGAAAGGCCCGTACATCGTCTTCATCCAGCAATTGAGCGGCTTCGATCAGTTGCAAGACCACCCGAGGGTCGGGCGTGCTCAGCAGCAGCTCTTGGCTCGCCTCCAGCACCCAGCGAGCGTTGTCTGGGGTGACGCGGGTGGTGGTGAGCTCGGCAAAAAGAGCCGCTGTTTCAAAAAACCAGCTTCGCTGAGCCACCTCAAGGGGCTTGTCTCGCCAAACTGCCCAGCGCTGTGCAGGTGGCAGATAAATTTGGCGCACCTGCTGGTAGTCATAGGCCAGGCATGCCAGGGCAGACAAAACAAGCAAGGCAGCGCTTTTCAGGCTGTTGGATGCCCGCATGCTCCACCAGATTTGCCCCCCCATGACCCACAGGCACAAAACAAGGGCGATCTGAAAGGGTCCGTACCACAGCGGGTATTCAAGAGCGCTGTGCACAGCGATCACGCCCAAAACACCCCACCCCATGCAGCGATCAGCCCCCTGCGCTTGCCAAGGTCTGGCCATCCAGACAGCCGCCATGAGGGCCAGCATCAGCGCTGCAGCAGCAGGTATTCCCCAGACAACGGCCAAGTGCAGCGGCAAATTGTGGGCATTGCCCATGACAGCGCAAAAGCGGGTGTCACCATAATCGGTGATGTAGTGGGCATGGCGCAGCGCATCCCAGCCCCAACCACTCAGTGGTTTTTGGGCCAGCAAATGCAACACATTGGACCAAAGCACTTTGCGACTGCCGCACCCGTCATCCGTGGTCATGCGGACCATGGCGTTGAATGTGGCTTGCCCCGTCATGTGTTGCAGGCTCCATGGCAACACCCAAGCGGCCAGTGTGTAGACGCCCAACGCAAAAACGCACAAGCGCAGCAGCTGGCGCATGCGGGCTTGTCGCCATTGCAGGGCCATCCAAAGGGTGATGCCCACCAATTGCAGCAAACCCGTGCGCGAGGACGTGGCGGCCAGTGCGGTGCACAGCACGGCCGTCATGATCCAAGCTTGCACGGATGTCAAGCCATGAAGACGCCACCACAAAACGGCCAGCAAGCCCATGCTGAGCAACGTGGCCAGCTGGTTGCGCTGGCGCAGGTTGCCAACAGCATCGCCCAAATAATCTGGCACATGCACCAGCGGCCAAAACGCCTCGGCTTTGCCAAAATACTGGATCAAACCGATGACGCTGCTGATCAAGGCCGCGATGGCCCAGCTGTGAAACACCGCAGAAACGGTGACCTGTCGCCAGCCGAACGCGGCCAAAGCCAGACACGCCCAACTGATCAGCCAAGGCATGACATTGGAGACAGGGCCTGGCGCATAAGGCTGCACCCAAGGCAAAACCAAGACAAGCAGTACGCCCCAGTGCGGGGGCGTGTTGTGCAGTGGGTGATGGGGCTCAGCCAATGACATGGGCTGACGCATGAGACGACGCCCGGCAAGGCTCGGGCGCTGTCATCGTGAATTCAGGATTCAAGAGGCCTTGCACGAGGCGGGCAGGTACTTGACCGGCAAGCCGTTGCTGCTTGCAGGACCACAACGCCAGCTGGCGATGGGTTTGCCACCGTCGGTGCTGCCATTGATGGCGGTGTCACCGGTTTGCAAAGGGGTCAAGCTGATGCTGTTGGCCGATGCGCTGGTGTTGCCCCGCAAGGCCTCGTGGTTGCCCACCACCGTGATCACACCATTGGCATCGGCCGCGATGCTGGTGACGTATTTGCTGGTCTGGGTTTCGCAAACTTTGGGCAGACTGGCCGCCACATTGGCCTCAGAGGCCGAGCTGATCGCTTCGCTGACCGAGGTCTTGCAGCCATTGGCCGCCAGCAGCATTTCAGAAACCTTGGCCCGAATGGTGTAGTCCTGATAGGCCGGCAGGGCCAAGGCCCCCAAGATACCAATGATCGCAATCACGATCATCAGCTCGATCAATGTCAAACCCTGTTGCCTTTTTTGCATGGCATTTGCTCCCTGGTGAATGAACAACCATGGTAAATCATCCCCCCCTCAAACTCCAGTGTGGGTGATGGGTATTTTGAAGTCACCAACGAACAACAGCCCCAAGTCGCCAAACGACTTGGGGCTGCACAGGCGCATCAGGTTTAAGCCGCGTTGTTCGGGGCTGCGCGGCGGGCCATGATGAATTTGCCCAAAGCCAACACCAGCAAAGCGCCAGCAATGCCCAAGCCGTAACCCCAGGATTTGTCTTGCGGCAGGTAAGCCACCAGGCCGGGATCGGTCTGGATCATGGTGCCGGCAATCCAGCCCAGCAGCATACCGCCAGCGGTGATGATGATCGGGAAACGGTCCATCAACTTGAGCACCAACTGGCTGCCCCAGACAATGATCGGGATGCTGACCAGCAAGCCAAAGATGACCAAAGGCATCTGGTGGTCGGCGTTGCCCGAAGTCTGAGCGGCACCGGCGATGGCGATCACGTTGTCCACGCTCATGACCAAGTCGGCAATGATCACGGTTTTGACCGCGCCCCAGAGCTTGTCGCTGCCCTGGATGTTGCTGTGGTCGTCTTCTTCATCGGGGGTGAGCAGTTTCACACCAATCCAGATGAGCAAGAGTGCCCCCACAAACTTGAGGAAAGGAATGGCCAGCAAGGTGAGCGCAAAAAAGATCAGGATCACGCGCAGCACGATGGCACCGGCTGTACCCCACATGATGCCTTTGGTGCGCTGGTGATCTGGCAATTGGCGGCAAGCCAGCGCGATCACCACAGCGTTGTCGCCACCCAGCAGAATGTCGATCATGATGATCTGCCCGACGGCAAACCAAAAGGTAGGGGTCAGAAATTCTTCCACAGTGTTCCTTTCACCCGGCAAGGCGGGCACTAATATTCGATTTGCAAAAAGAAAGCCGGATTTTCCCTCGGAAAACCCGGCTATTCTATTGTGGCAAACCACAGCCCCTTGAGGAGCTGGGTCTTGTCGCCTGCGCGAATGCGCTGATTACTTCAGCTGAGCTTTGAGCAGTTTGCCCAGTTCAGACGGGTTGCGTGTGACGATGAAGCCACACTCTTCCATGATGGCCAGCTTGGCATCGGCCGTATCGGCACCGCCAGAGATCAGAGCACCAGCGTGGCCCATGCGCTTGCCGGGAGGGGCAGTCACACCGGCGATGAAGCCGACCACGGGCTTTTTCATGTTGGCCTTGCACCACTGAGCGGCTTCGGCTTCGTCTGGACCGCCGATTTCACCGATCATGATGACGGCGTCGGTGTCGGGATCGTCGTTGAAAGCCTTCATCACGTCGATGTGCTTCAAACCGTTGATCGGGTCGCCACCGATACCGACGGCGCTGGACTGGCCCAGGCCCACTTCGGTCAACATCGCCACGGCTTCATAGGTCAAAGTGCCCGAACGGGACACCACGCCAATGCGGCCTTTGCGGTGGATGTGACCGGGCATGATGCCGATCTTGATTTCGTCAGGGGTGATGAGACCGGGGCAGTTGGGGCCGAGCAGCAGGGTGCGCTTGCCACCAGCGGCTTCCTTGGCCTTCATCTTGTTACGCACTTCGAGCATGTCGCGGACGGGAATGCCTTCGGTGATACAGATGGCCAAGTCCAAGTCGGCTTCAACGGCTTCCCAAATGGCAGCGGCTGCACCGGCTGGGGGCACGTAGATCACGGACACGGTCGCGCCCGTGTTTTGAGCAGCTTCTTTGACCGAGGCGTAAATTGGGATGTTGAAGATGGACTCGCCGGCCTTCTTGGGGTTCACGCCCGCGACGAAGCAGTTTTTGCCGTTCGCGTATTCCTGGCACTTCTCAGTGTGGAACTGACCGGTCTTGCCGGTGATGCCTTGGGTGATGACTTTGGTGTCTTTGTTGATGTAGATGGACATGTTTTTTCCTAATCAGTTGCGGACGGCGCTGATCGAACCGTCCTGCAAAGTCATTACTTAACGGCTGCGACGATGGCTGTCGCGGCTTCGGCCATGGTGTCGGCAGAGATGATGGGCAGACCGGATTCGGCCAGCATCTTCTTGCCCAGCTCGTCGTTGGTGCCCTTCATGCGCACGACCAATGGCACGGACAGGTTCACGGCCTTGCAAGCGGTGATCACGCCAGTGGCGATGGTGTCGCACTTCATGATGCCGCCGAAGATGTTGACCAAAATGCCTTTGACATTCTTGTTGGCCAGCATGATCTTGAAGGCTTCAGTGACTTTCTCGGCTGTCGCGCCGCCGCCCACGTCCAAGAAGTTGGCAGGCTCGCCGCCGAACAACTTGATGGTGTCCATGGTGGCCATGGCCAGGCCAGCGCCGTTGACCAAGCAACCGATGTTGCCGTCCAGGCTGATGTAAGCCAGGTCGAACTTGGAAGCTTCCACTTCGGCAGGATCTTCTTCGTCCAGATCGCGGAAAGCCACGATCTCGGGGTGACGGAAGAGGGCGTTGGCGTCGAAGTTGAACTTCGCGTCCAAAGCCATCACGTTGCCCTTGCTGTCGCGGTTCAGGGGGTTGATTTCCACCAACGAAGCGTCGGTTTCCATGTAGCACTGGTACAGCTTCTTGAAGATGTCCACAGCTTGGGCAGTGGAGTCGGCTGGCATGCCGATGGCGTCAGAGATCTTCTTGGCTTGCTCGTCGCCCAGACCGGTCAGAGGATCGATGAACTCGGTGATGATCTTTTCGGGGGTGGAGTGGGCCACTTCCTCGATGTCCATGCCGCCTTCGCTGGATGCGATGAAAGCGATCTTTTGGGTGGCGCGGTCGGTGACCACAGACACATAATATTCTTTGTTGATGTCAGCGCCGTCTTCGATGTAGAGGCGTCGGACTTTTTGGCCTTCGGGGCCAGTTTGATGCGTCTTGAGCTGCATGCCCAGGATCTCGCCAGAGATGCGTTTCACGTCGTCAATGGTCTTGGCCACTTTGACGCCGCCGCCCTTGCCACGGCCACCAGCGTGGATCTGGGCCTTGACCACCCACACGGGGCCGCCGAGTTTTTGAGCGGCTTCGACCGCTTCTTGAACGGTGAATGCTGGAATGCCGCGGGGTACTGGCACACCGAATTGACGCAAGATTTCCTTGCCTTGGTACTCGTGAATCTTCATGAGGTCTTCTCTCAGAGGGGGTGGTAATTTTCGACCGGTCTGCCAGGCAGCCCGAATTTTGGCCGGGCGCGTCAGCAGGCTCTGGACACTGCAGCGTGCGACTGTATCATGCTGCAATGCACCAATCCTGAGCCTCGCGTCTTACATTGACATGACGTTGAGAGTTTGAATTTTTGTGAAAGCAAGTCCCATGGCCAAAATATTCATCGATGGCGAAGCCGGCACCACTGGTTTGCAAATCCGCGAGCATCTGGCGCTCATGCCTCAAATCGAGGTCTTGAGCATTGACCCCGCCCGCCGCAAAGATCCCGAAGCCAAGCGGGAGCTGATGGCTGCCGCCGACCTGGTGGTGCTGTGTTTGCACGACGAAGCATCAAAGGAATCGGTCGCCATGATCGATGCCTTGCCAGGACGTCAACCCAAAATTGTGGACGCCTCCACGGCCTACCGCTGCCACCCGGACTGGGTCTACGGATTTCCCGAACTGTCGGCCCAGCAAGCCAGCGCCGTGCGCGAGGCGCAACGCGTGTCCAACCCAGGTTGCTACGCCACTGGTGCCATTGCCATCTTGCGGCCTTTGGTCGATGCAGGCCTGGTGCCCCCAGACTTTGCGGTGTGTTTGCCTTCAGTGAGTGGTTACTCCGGTGGTGGCCGCACCATGATCGAAGACTTCGAAGCCGGCCGGGCCCCTTTGCATGAAGCCTACGCTTTGGGCCTCAAGCACAAGCACATTCCCGAGATCATGCGTTACACCGGCTTGACCTGCCGCCCCTTGTTTGTGCCTGCCGTGGGCAACTTCCGTCAAGGCATGTTGGTGCAGTTGCCACTGCATCTGGACGCCTTGCCCGGCCAACCGACAGGCGCTGATTTGCACGAGGCTTTGCATGCCCATTACGCCGCCAGCCAAACCACAGGCGCTTGGGTCAGCGTGCTGCCTGCCACGGAAGACGCCAAGCTCGACGCCACGGCGCTGAACAACACCAATCAGCTGGAAATTCGGGTGTTTGCCAACGAAGACGCCCGCCACGCCGTGGTGATTGCCCGCCTGGACAATCTGGGCAAAGGTGCCAGCGGCGCAGCGGTGCAAAACATCGAATTGATGCTGGGCTTGTAAACAGCTTGCGCTTTGTCCATGGCTGCCAAGGCCATGGCTGATTTGGCCCCTTCAGCGGGGCCAAGTCTTGTTCACTTCCAGCGGCTCAGCTCAATGTGCACGCTGCCCTTGTCGCTGCTGAAGGTCACGCTGCCTTCTTGCACCGTGGCCTGAAGCTGCATGCTGCGTTCGGCCAGTTGGGCCAGCTCTTGTGAACGCTCAGTGGGCACACGCCAGACTTGCAGTTTGTCCAAACGGGTGAGCTTGGTCTCGATGCCTTTCCACCAAATTTCGGCCGCGTGGTTGAAGCAATACAACAACACCTCGTCGGCCTTCTGACAGGCTTTCATGATGGGCTTGTCTTCGGGCTGGCCGACTTCGATCCACATGCGTGTTTGGCCCGTGAAGTCGCGCAGGCTGCAGTCCGGGTCATCCGGGTCGGACAGGCCTGCACCAAAGGCCAGCTTGCCATCACCATTGCACACGGCTTGCAGCTTGTAAGCGTTGATGGCCAGCGCCAGCAGGCGGATCATCATGCGCTCGTCGGTTTCGCTGGGATGCCGCGCCAGCGTGAGCTGGTGGTCTTCGTAATAGCTGTGGTCGATGTCGGCGATCGACAGGTTCGCTTTGTAGATGGTGGATTTGAGGGCCATGCAGTTTGCTGTGTGGGAGCGGCGCCCTCGCCGCGATCAATGCTGTGCAAACTGCCGTGGAAAACCTTGGCGGCGAGGGCGCCGCTCCCACAGGAATATGCCGAAAAAGTCAGACCCGGCGTGCCAACTCGGCGGCCTTGCCCACATAGCTGCCCGGTGTCATGGCCAGCAAGCGGTCCTTGTCGGCTTGCGGGATCTCCAAACCCTGAATCAAGCCGTGCAGGTCTCCGGCGCTGACCGTTTTGCCGCGCGTGACTTCCTTGAGCTTTTCATAAGCACCCTGCACGCCATAACGACGCATCACAGTCTGAATGGGTTCAGCCAGCACCTCCCAGGCCGCATCCAGGTCGGCGGCCAGCGCCTCTTCGTTCAATTCGAGTTTGTTCAGGCCCGTCATGAGCGAGGCATAGGCCAGTGCGGTGTAGCCCAGGCCCACGCCCATGTTGCGCAGCACGGTCGAATCGGTCAGGTCGCGCTGCCAGCGGCTGATCGGCAGCTTCTCGCTCAGGTGCTTGAGCACGGCGTTGGCCAGACCCAGGTTGCCTTCTGCGTTTTCAAAGTCAATCGGGTTGACCTTGTGCGGCATGGTGGAAGAACCAATTTCACCGGCCTTGAGGCGTTGCTTAAAGTAGCCCAGGCTCACATAACCCCAGATGTCGCGCGACAGGTCGATCAAGATGGTGTTGGTGCGGGCCACAGCGTCGAACAACTCGGCCATGTAGTCGTGCGGCTCGATCTGGATGCTGTAGGGCTGAAACGCCAGGCCCAGGCCCCATTGGCTGCTTTGGGTTTCGCTCAATTCGGGCGTCTCGACCACTTGGCGGGCGAAGGCTTCCCAGTCAAAGTCGGGCCAGGCCGACAGGTGCGCGTTGTAGTTGCCCACGGCACCGTTCATCTTGCCCATGAGCTGGACAGCCGCGATTTTGTCGCGGCAGCCCTTCAGGCGCATGACCACGTTGGCCATTTCCTTGCCCACGGTGGTGGGGCTGGCGGTTTGGCCATGCGTGCGGCTGAGCATGGGCACTTCGGCAAAGGTGTGCGCCATCTCACGCAGTTTGGCAATCAGGCCGTCCAGGCCAGGCAAGATCACTTGGGCGCGAGCGCCTTTGAGTTGCAGGGCGTGGCTGGTGTTGTTGATGTCTTCACTGGTGCAGGCAAAGTGCACGAATTCAGAAGATTTTTCAAGTTCCGGGCGGTCCTTGAACTTGGACTTGATCCAGTACTCGACGGCCTTCACGTCATGGTTGGTGGTCTTTTCGAATTCTTTGATGGCCACGGCGTCCGTTTCGCTGAAGTTTTTGACCAAACCCGTCAAATAACTGCGTGCACCGGGGGTCAATGGCTTGAACTCAGAAAAACCGGCATCAGACAAGGCAATGAACCAAGCAATTTCGACCTGCACCCGACGGTGCATATAGCCTTGCTCACTCATGAGTGGGCGCAAGGCATTGAGTTTGCTGGCGTAACGGCCATCCAGCGGCGACAAGGCAGAAATAGGGGTGAAATTCATCAGGTGATTGTAATTCCCAGCCATTGCGCCCCTCGATCCACCCAATTGGGGAAGGCGACATACAACGAAGCCACTCATCCCCTAGAATCCAAGTTCTGTTTTTTTGGTCCTTTATCCTTTTTGATATGAAACTCATCGGCTCTGTTACAAGTCCTTATGTTCGCAAGGTACGCATCGTCATGGCCGAGAAAAAGCTGGACTACCAACATGTGACCGAAGATGTGTGGTCGGCTCAAACCACCATCCACCAATCCAACCCCTTGGGCAAAGTGCCCTGCCTGATCATGGAGGGGGGCGAAGCCGTGTTTGATTCGCGGGTGATCGTGGAGTACCTGGACACTTTGTCACCCGTGGGCAAGTTGATCCCTTCTGCCGGACGCGAACGCGCAGAAGTCAAAACTTGGGAAGCGCTGGGCGATGGCTTGCTCGATGCGGCCTTGTTGGCCCGCATGGAAGCGGTCTGGACGGGACGCGAAGACAGCGAACGCAGCCAAGCCTGGATTGACCGGCAATTGGACAAGATCCAGCACGCCTTGCGGGCCATGAGCACCGGTTTGGGCGACAAGCCCTTTTGTTCTGGCATTCACCTGAGCTTGTCCGACATTGCCGTGGGTTGCGCCGTGGGCTATCTGGATTTTCGTTTTCCGCAAATTGACTGGCGCACGCCTTACCCCAATTTGCACAAACTCTACGACAAACTGTCACAGCGCCAAAGTTTCATCGACAGCTTGCCCCACTGAGGCCAAGCCCTGAAGCCACCGCCATGGGGCAGCGCTCATGGCGTTTCAGTAATTCAACAAGTTGCGCCGCACATGAACCAAATGTGTGGTGGCCAAGGTTTTGGCCAAGACCGGGTCGCGTGCCTTGAGCGCTTGCAGCAAGGCGCGGTGCTCTGACTGGTAAGCCAAGCGTCGTTCCGGGGTGAGGCTGCGTTTTTTCAGCATGCCCCACTCGCCTTGGGCACGGGCCTGGTTCATCAACTTGAACAGCCGGGCCACAAAGTCGTTGTGCGCAGAACGCGCGATGACCTCGTGAAACAGGCCATCCCACACCTCAAATTCCTCGACGCTGGTGGCCGCTTCGGCGCGGTCACAACATTGGGCCATTTGCTCAAAATCGGCGGGTGTGGCGTTGCCAATGACCATCTCGATGATCGCAGGCTCCAGGGCCATGCGGGCCTCCATGAGTTCTGCAGGGCTGGTTTGCCAAACAGCGTCCGGGGTGCCCACACCACTGGACTTGTGAGGAACATTGGCCCGCCCCGCTTTGTCGGTGACAAAGGTGCCGCTGCCCACTGTTTGCACAATCAAGCCTTGGTCCTTCAACTCGGCCAGCACCTTGCGCACCGTGCTTCGGCTGATCTGGTGTTGCTCGCACCACTCACGTTCGGCGGGCAAACGTTCTCCCACTTGCCAGCGGCCACTGTGCAGCTGATCCAACAAAGTGACACGAAAGAGGAAAGAAGAATCCACGGCAATCTCATGGGCCATAAAAAACCAAATCATACCAATTGACATCCCGATTGGGAACGGCGCAAAAACACCCAACTGCCCACTTGAAGTGACCTGAACCCCAGAAAAAACAACGATACGGCTTCATTTTTGGCCATGAAATGGACAAACCCCGTAAAAACCCTGATGAAGATGACCCGGTTTTTATCATGACTGACCGGTAATTTTCTTTATGATGGTCCAGATTGGTTGAACCCTTCCACCCATTTCATTGACTCCCGGCACTCAATCGTCCGGTCCCCTGGAGAATATTTTGCGCATCGCCACTTTTGCATTCAACGGAAAACGCCACGTCGGTCAGGTCTCGGCCGACGGCCTGCAAGTCACGCCTTTCGTGCTGTCTGACACCCAAGCCCATCACGGTGCGCAGGTGCTGATCGACGCCTTGGTGGCCGGTCAGCCTTTGCCCGCTTTGAGCGGTGATGCGCTGGCCGTGTCCTCGGTCAAACTCGAATCCCCCCTGCCTGTGCCGCGCCGCAACGTGTGGTGCGTGGGCCGCAACTACCATGCCCACGCCAAAGAACTGCAGGCCTCGGTCTTCAAGGACAGCAACACCGACACCAAGGCCTGGCCCATTGTGTTCACCAAAGTGCCCGAGTGCGTGGTCGGCCCGACCGACGATGTGCAACTGCCCGGCGCGGCAGTGTCTGAGCAAATCGATTACGAAGCCGAGCTGGCCGTGATCATTGGCCAAGGCGGCAAGAACATCAGCCAGGCCGATGCGATGCAGCATGTGTTTGGCTACACCGTGGTCAACGATGTGACGGCGCGTGACGTGCAGATGCGCCACCAACAGTGGGACATGGGCAAGTCCTTTGACACCTTTTGCCCCATGGGTCCGTGGATCGTCACCGCCGACGAAATCGACGGGCGCAAAACCCGCGTGCGCTGCTGGGTCAACGGCGAGT
Source organism: Limnohabitans sp. WS1 (assembly GCF_003063265.1). Taxonomy (GTDB): domain Bacteria; phylum Pseudomonadota; class Gammaproteobacteria; order Burkholderiales; family Burkholderiaceae_C; genus Limnohabitans_A. The sequence goes on along the minus strand of NZ_NERU01000005.1, from coordinate 134,829 downwards.
TGCGCCAGGACGGCCCGACCGAGAACATGATTTTCGACATCCCCACGCTGATCGAAACCATTTCGCGCGGCATCACGCTCTACCCTGGCGACATCATCGCCACCGGCACGCCTGCCGGTGTGGGCATGGGCCTGAACCCGCCCCGCTACATCGCCAAAGGCGATGTGATCCGCGTCGTGATCGATGGCGTCGGCCAAATCGAAAACCGCTTCGTTTAAGCCACCAAAACAGGCAGGGTGCAGCCCTGACCTGCCCCACAAGAGGAGACAAGTCATGAAAAATCGTCCGTGGATCCGGATCGTCTTGAGCGCTGCTTTGGTTTGCGCCGGCATGAGCGCTGGTGCACAAAGCTTTCCCACCAAACCCATCACGATGGTGGTGCCCTTCCCGCCGGGCGGTGTGGCCGACACGGTGGGACGCCCAGTGGCCGAAGCCATGTCGCGTCACCTCAAGCAAAGCATCGTGGTCGAAAACAAGGGCGGTGCGGGCGGGGGCATTGGCATGGCCCAAGTGGCCAAGTCCAAGGCCGATGGCTACACCGTCTTGATGTCCCTGTCATCGCTGGTCGTCTTGCCCGAGGCCGACAAGATCTTGCAGCGCCCCCCGATGTTTCAGGTCAATCAACTCAAAGCCATCGCGCGATTCACCGCCGACCCCACCGTGCTGGTGGTGCGCTCTGAAAGCCCCTGGAAAACGTATGCCGAATTCATGGCCTACGTGAAGTCCAACCCCGGAAAAATATCGTTTGGCTCGTCTGGCAACTACGGCACCATGCATGTGCCCATGGAGCAACTCAAAGCCGCCACCTCGACCTTCATGCTGCATGTGCCCTACACCGGCGCGGGACCTGCGGTCTTGTCTTTGCTCAGCGGTCAAATCGAAGCTTTGTCCACCGGCCCCGCCAGCGTGAAGCAACACATCGCTTCGGGCCGCTTGCGTGCCTTGGCGCATTGGGGTGATGGCCGCTTGGCCAGCATGCCCGAAGTGCCCAGCTTCAAAGAGCTGGGCGTGCCGATTCAGTACTCGCAATGGTCGGGCATGTTTGTGCCAGCCGACACACCGGCTGCCGTGGTCGACAGCTTGCGTCAAGCGGCCAAATTCGCCGCACAAGACCCCCGCGCGGTGGCGGCCTTAACGGCCTCAGGCACCTCGTTCATGTACCAAGACGCCCCTGACTTTGAGCGTTTTGTGCAAAACGATGCCAAAGCCATGAGCGCCCTCGTCACCCGGATCGGCAAAGTCGATTGATCCTGGGACCACCCGGCCCTGTGCCTGCCCACCGCCCCACCTTTCACCCCCTCGGAGACACAACATGCTGAACTTGAGCCGCACCCTGAAATTCACCGCTTTGACGCTGGCCTTGGCTTCGGGCCTGGCCCAAGCCCAAAGTTACCCGAACCGCCCCGTGAAAATCGTGGTGCCTTTTGCCGCAGGCGGGCCTGCCGACAACTACGCCCGTTTCATGGCGCAGCGCTTGGGCGAAGAGCTCAAGCAGTCTTTTGTCATCGACAACAAGCCGGGCGCGGGCTCCATCATCGGCACCGATCTGGTGGCCAAATCACCTGCAGACGGCTACACCTTGCTCATGATGTCGAACACGCACACCGTGAACGAGTCCTTGATTCCGACCAAACCCTTTGGCCTGATGAAAGACTTTGTGGGCATCGCACCCGTCAACTATTCCAACCTGCTGCTGGTGGTGCACCCCTCCGTGCCTGTCAAGACCGTGGGCGAACTGGTGGCGCTGGCCAAATTCAAGCCCGGCAAACTGAACTACGCCTCATCGGGCAACGGCACGCCCTACCACATGGCTGGTGAATTGTTCAAATTCATGGCCGGCATCGACATGACGCATGTGCCCTACAAAGGCAGCTCGGGCGCACGCACCGACATCGTGGGCGGGCAAGTGGACGTGATGTTTGACGCGGAAACCACCATGGCTGCCATGTCACGCGACAACAAGGTGCGTGCCTTGGCGGGCACGGGCCTGGCCCGCTCGGCCAACTTGCAAGACCTGCCCACCGTGGCCGAAACCGTGCCCAAGTTTGAAGCCACCATTTGGCTGGGCCTGATGGCACCCAAAGGCACCCCTGCCGAGGTGGTGAACAAGCTCAATGCGGAAGTGCGCAAGATCGTGAACAACCCGGATGTGAAGGCTGCCTGGGCCAAACAAGGTGCCGTGCCCATGTCGATGAACGTGCCCGAGTTTGAACAGTACCTCAACGCCGACATCGCCAAGTGGGCCAACATCGTCAAGGTCTCGGGCGCCAAGCCGGACTGAGCCATGACGCAAGTCGTGACCCAAGAAGTCACTTTTCAGCTGAACGGACACCCTGTGTCCGTGCCCAGCCAAAGCGGGCAAAGCCTGCTGGACCTTTTGCGCAACACCTTGCAGCTCAAAGCCACGCGCATGGGCTGTGGGCAAGGGCAGTGCGGTGCTTGTCGTGTCATGCTGGACGGCCATGCTGTGGCCGCTTGCGAGACGCCCGTGTGGGCCATCGAAGGCAAAAGCGTGACCACCTTGGAAGGCTTGGGGCAACGGTCTGCCCCGCACGCCCTGCAAACCGCCTTCATTGAAGAGCAGGCCATGCAATGCGGCTTTTGCACCAGCGGCATTTTGATGTCAGCCGCCGCCTTGCTGCAACGCCAGCCCCAACCCTCACGACAAGACATTGTGCAGGCCATCGACGGGCATTTGTGCCGCTGCGGTGCACACAACCGGGTGGTGCGGGCCATTGAAAAAGCCGCCGCACGGCTGGCCACGCCATGACGCCCGAGTCGCTCAAAGCCCAGCCGCTGCTGCGCCACTGGTTGGGCTTTACGCCAGAGGGGCGGGTGCAGGCGTTTTCGGGCAAGGTCGATTTGGGTCAAGGCATCTCGCACGCACTGCGCTTGATCGTGGCCGAAGAGTTGCGATGGCCCGCCGAGCAGATTGACATGGTGCCCGCCAGCACCTTGTTCAGCCCCGATGAAGCCGTGACCTCGGGCAGCTTGTCGGTGCAGCACTCGGGCAGCGCACTGCGCTGCGCAGCCGCGCATTGGCGCGAAGCCTGCAGGCAGGCCATGGCCGAGCGCCTGGCAGGCTTGGGGGTGACGCTGCAAGACGTGCGCTGCGAAGGCGGGCAGTTTCACGCACCGGCTCACCTGGCCAATGACCTTGCCAATGACCTGAGCCATGCAGCGCTGCAAGCGTCTTATGCAACGCTGTCCCATGCTGCAATGTGGGACAGCGTGATTGAGCCGGCTCACGCACAAGCCACACATGCCGCGCTGGACCGCCATCCCCGGGCAGCCGAACCCAACCCCACCGTCTTGCGCCCCGATGTGGCGGCCAAAGTGTTTGGCGAGTTTGAGTACATCCACGACCGCGTCATGCCGGGCGTGTCGCACCCCATGTGCCACGGCATGGTGTTTCGCCCCGGCACCCTGAGCGCTGAAGTGATCGAGCACGACATGCAGGCTTTGACCACGCGCCTGATGGCCATGTCCGGCGTGTTGCAGGTGGTGCGTGACGGTGTGTTGTTGGGCGTGTTGACCGAGACCGAACGGGTCTTGGGTGAAATGGCCCAGCACATCGAAGCCGGTGCCGAGCAGGGGCAGTTTTGGCGTTGCGCCGTGCAAGTGCCCGACCCGCTGGATTTGCCCCACTGGCTCAAAAAGCAGCCATTGGACACGACGGTGGTGGCCGATACCTCGGCCCCCACACAAGGCACTGTTCAGCAGCACATCAGTGCCGAATTTCAAAGGCCGTTTGTGCAGCACGCGTCGATTGGCCTGTGCTGCGCTTTGGCGCAATGGACCGGTCATCCGTCTGCCCCCCATTTGGAGGTCTGGAGCCACAGCCAAGGCATTTACAACCTGCGGCGCGACTTGGCGCTGGCCTTTGATGTGCCCGCCACGCAGGTGCAGGTCTCGCACGTTGAGGGGGCCGGTTGCTATGGGCACAACGGCGCTGACGACGTGGCCTGGGATGCCGCATGGCTGGCCCGGCAGGTGCCCGGCCGCCCTGTGCGGGTGCAATGGACGCGGCAAGCCGAATTGGGCCACGCCCCCTTGGCCCCGGCCATGGCGGTGCGCATTGACGCGGCGGTGACCCCAGAAGGGCAGTTGCTCGAATGGACCCAAACCGTGTGGGGCCAAGGCCATGGCACTCGGCCCGGCCGAGGCCAAACACCGGCCTTGCTGGGGGCCTGGCAAACCGCCCACCCCGCCCCCATCACGCTGGCGGTCAATGCCGCGATGGCGGTGGGTGGCGGGTCTGAGCGCAACGCCCAAACGCCTTACAACGTTCCCTCGCTCAAAGTCATCAACCACCGCGTGCTGAACATGCCCTTTCGCGTCTCGGCCATGCGGGCCTTGGGGGCACCGGTCAATGTGCTGGCCGCCGAGTCGGTGATGGACGAGTTGGCCCATGGCCTGTCGCAAGACCCCCTGACCTACCGTTTGGCACACCTGCAGGGCGAGCAGCACGCGCGGGCCAGGGCGGTGCTGCAACAAGTGGCCGACATGGCCGGCTGGCCCCTGCCAGGCTCCAGCGGTCTTTCCCCCCAGCCATCACCCGACCGGCCCGAAGGCTGGGGCCGAGGCTTGGCCTATGCGCGTTACAAAAACACCGGGGCGTTTTGCGCGGTGGTGGTGGAGTTGGTGGTGGCCGACAAAGTCAAACTCCACCAACTCTGGATGGCCGCCGATGTGGGGCATGTGGTGGACGCCGACGGGACCATCAACCAGCTCGAAGGCGGTGCCCTGCAAGCGGCCAGTTGGGCGCTGTGCGAGGCGGCGCAACTGAGCCCACAAGGCATCACCTCGAACGACTGGGCCAACTACCCCATCTTGAAATTCAGCGACATGCCCAAGGTGTCCGTTCACTTGATGCCCGGCGCAGACCATGCCTCCTTGGGCGCAGGCGAATGCAGCGCCGGACCCACCTGCGCGGCCATCGCCAACGCCATTTTTGATGCCATTGGCCTGCGTGTGCGCAACATGCCCTTCACCCCTGAAAACTTGATGCGTGCCATCGACTCCGATGAAGCACGCGCCCCCTTCAACCCATCCTTCAACTGAGAGAACAACATGCATGTATTGAGTGGCGGCGCGGCCGCAGCCGTGGTCCAGGGCGTACAGGCCGAGTTTGAGACCCGCACCGGCAGCCGCATCGAGGGCACCTTCAGCGCCGTGGGCATGATGCGCGACAAACTGCTCAGCGGTGCGCCCTGCGATGTGATCATCCTGACCCAACCCCTGATCGAGCAACTGATGGCCTCAGGGCATGTGGTGGCCGGCAGCGCACGCTCGCTGGGCCGGGTCAAAACCGGTGTGGCCGTGCGCAGTGGCACGCCGCATCCGCCCGTGCGCACCCGCGCTGAGCTGCATGCGGCCATGAGCGCGGCCAAGGGCATTTACTTTCCGGACCCCGACAAAGCCACGGCGGGCATCCATTTCATGAACGTGCTCAAGGCCTTGGGACTCGATGAAACCCTGCGCAGCCAATTTCGCGTGTTTCCCAATGGGGCCACGGCCATGGGCGAAATGGCCAAAAGCACAGAAAGCGGCTTGATCGGCTGCACACAAGTGACCGAAATCAACTACACCGAAGGCGTGGACCTGGTCGATGTGCTGCCGGCCGAATTTGAGTTGAGCACGGACTACACACTGGGCATTTGCACGGCCTCCAACAAGCCGGAACAAGCGCAAATGCTGGCCGATTTATTGAGCGGCAGCGCCTCTGAAGCGGTGCGCAGACAAGGCGGATTTGAGTTCTAAAACGAGCGGCCAACACCTGCGGTGCAGCGCTCAGGTGTTGGCGCGTTTTTTGAGCCAGCGCATGAAGGCCCCCACAACGGGCAACTTTTCGTACAACTCTTCGGCGGCATCCCAGTAGTCACGGTGCAGGGTCACCAGACCTTGATCGTTGAACAGCAGGTGGCTGGCCCCGCGAACGGCTTGCAACGTGGTGGTGTCAAACCGCTTGAAGCGAAAGCGAAATTCCCAAGTCAAGAAGGCCTGTGTGCCATCCACCACCTGGCCGGTCACCACAAAGTGCGGCTGGTCCAGCGCCACGTACATGTGCCTGAAAATCCGCTCGATCTCGGGCAAACCCTGCACCTCGTTGAACGGGTCTTTGAAGCGGGCTTGCGCGTCGTACAAGGTGTGCAACTGCGACACGCTTTGCGGCGACAGGGCTTCAAAAAAGGTGGCCAATTTTTCGGTGGCTTGGCGGGTGTTCATGAGGGCTTTCAATCGGGGTGTGGGCGTGCTTCACAAACCGGTGAATCGGCGCACCAGCGGAAAGTACAAGCGGTAAGGCAGCAATCTGAGCAACTTGAGCCAGAGCGTGAAACGCTTGGGAAAGTGGATGTCGAACTGCCCTTGTGCCCAGCCCTTGAGCATCTCACGGGCTGCCTCTTCGGGGCTGATCAGGGCGGGCATGGTGAACTGGTTTTGTGCCGTCAGCGGCGTGGCGACAAAGCCGGGGTTGACCACACTCACACCAATGCCCTGGTCTTGCAAGTCCATGTAGAGCGTCTCGGCCAGGTGGGTCAGGGCCGCCTTGGTCGGGCCATAGGCCAGGCCATTGGGCAGGCCACGCCAACCGGCCACGCTGCTGAGCAAGCTGATGTGCCCGCTGCGCTGGGCGAGCATGCCCGGCAGCACCGCGTTGATGACCTGCAAAGCGCCCTGGTAATTGACCTTGTCGTGCTGCAGCAGGTCGTTCAGGTCCATGGCCGTGGCGCGTTGGGCGCGGTAGTAACCCGCTGCGTACACGACCATGTCGAGCGGGCCTTCGGCCAGCAGGGCGCGGGCCGTGGCCTGTACTTGGGCCGCATCACTCACATCCAGCGCACGCCACTTCACGCCTGCATCCTGGGCGGCCCAGTCTTGCACACCCTGCGGATTGCGGGCCGACACCACCACCTGCGCCCCAGCCGAGCGCAGCGCTTGCGCACAGGCCAGGCCGATGCCGGTGGATGCACCGACCAGCCAGACGCGGCGGCCCTGCCAATCGGTGATCGGGGTGTTCAGCTGCAGCCAGCTGCGGGCGGGTGCCTGAGGGACAGGGGCGGTGGTTTGTGGTCCCACTTTGGGCGTGGCCACATCGACCGCTTCAACGGCCAGTGTGGTCGCGCTGGATGGTGCGTTGTTCATGCGCATCAACCCGGCTTCGCCGCCAAAGGCGTGCGGCGGGTGAAGGACAGGGTCACTTCGCCCAGCTTCACACCCCATTTGCTCATGGTGGCCTTGTTGAGCATGACACGGTCGTCCATCAGGTACATCCAGTCGTCAAAGTCAACGTTCCAGACCCGACCATACACGGGCAACGCCAGGGTGTAGCCCCAGCGAAAGGCGTTGCCGCTGACCTGGCCCGAAGCCTCGCCCACCACGTCGTCGGCGCGACCGATGTAGCTGCCGTTCGGTCCGGCCTTGAGCTTCCAGATGCGGCGCTGCTTCGTGCCGTCCGAGTACACAAAGGCCTCGTCCAGCACGCCTTCGTCCCCGTTCCAGCTGCAGTCCATGACCACGGTGAAGCGTTTGACCACCTGGCCACTGCGGTCGGTGAACACGCCCCAGGCATCGATGGTGCCGGTGAAGTAGGTGCGCAAATCGAGCAGCGGTTTTTCTTGCGCGTAGCTTTGCACCTGCGGCCCGGCGCAGCTGGCCACAAAAGGCGTCGCTGCGGCCATGGACAAAGCGCCCAGGCGGCTCAAGGCTGTGCGGCGGTGGATCATGGCGGGTTGTGTTTGGCGCATGAGAATCTCTCGTGTTGTCAGTTCAAAGCGGCTTCATGCCGAGGGGTGGGCCGAAAGATGGACCGCATCAGGCCCCGAGATCAAATCGGGGCGGCGCATCAGGCCCGCATACAAAGCCAGTCCGGCCAAAAGCTTGAGCACACAAGGCAGCAGGCCATAAGCGAGGCCCAGCGCCAGCACGGCATCAGCACCTTGCTGGCCCGGGGCATAACCCCACAGGCCGAGCAATGGCAGCGACAGCCCAGCGGCCAAAGCCAGATTGAGTTTGGTGGCCAGATTCCACCAGCCCATGAACGCGCCGTCTGTGCGGCCCCGCTCGCCGCAGTGGTCAATCAATTGGTTGAGCAGGGCACCAGGCACCGTCAGATCCGCGCCCAGCGCCATGCCCGACAAGGCACACACCAGCAAAAAGCCCGTCGTGTCGCCCGCGCCCAGCGTGACCACGCTGACAAAGGCCATGACCGACAAAGCCATGCCGGTGGCCCAGGTGCGCAGCAGGCCGATGCGGTCGATCACCTTGAGCCACAGCGGAAACGACAGCGCCCCGGCTGCAAAGTACAGGCCCAGAAACAGCGGCTCCATGGCCTTGGGCGCTTGCAGCAGGTCTTGCACAAAAAACAGCACCAGCGTGGCGGGCACGGCGCTGGCCAGGCCGTTGAGCATGAAGACCATCAACAAGCGGCGAAAGCCAGCGTGCTGCCACGGCTGCCAAAGGCTGCCCACCGCATGACCTGAAACCACCTCAGGCGTGGATGCCAAGGCGCTGCGTGCCACCCGCCGCCAAGCCAACAAGCCCAGCGCCAGCATGATCACCAGCAAGGCCGTGGTCGGCCCCCAACCCCACAGCGCGGGCAGGGCCGACGCCAGCAACACCCCCACCAGCGCAAAGCCCTCGCGCCAAGCGACCCAGCGGCTTTGCGCCATGCCACCACCGCCTTGCCGCGCGGCCCAGGCCTGGTGCAAGATGCCCAGCCCGCTGTAGGCCAGGTGGCTGAGCGTGAGTGCAGCCCCCACCCACACCAACAAGCCCGTGGGCGACAAAGCCGCAGCGGGCGGAAAAAACAAAGCCGCAAAACCCAGCGCCACGGCCAAGGCCAACACCACCGCCGCCAGCCACACGGCCTGCCACGAGTGGCGGTACAGCCGGTCGCCCCAACGCCCAAGCCACGGGTCCACCACCGCATCCACGCTGCGGCTGAGCAAGAGCACCGCGCCCAAAGCCGCCAGTGTCACGCCGTATTGCTGGGCGTACACATTGGGCAAATGCACATACACCGGCAAGGCCACAAAGGCCAAGGGCAAGCCCAGCAAACCATAAGCGGCCGAGGCCTGGCGCGGCCCGGCCGACGGTGCCAAAGTCAAGGGAGCGCTCATGGCGACAAACCTTGCAGCAACTGGTTGCGCATCTTCGGCTCGGACGTGCGCTCATCCAGCCATATGCCAAAAAACAAACGCGCAAAAGCCGGGTCTTTCACCAGGCCCACGCGTTGGCCATTGACCCAAAACTCGGCCCCTTCACCCGGCAAATTCACACCCGTGATGCGTTCACCCGCTGAAACGTTGGGAAACAGTTCGCGCATGGCCGCGAGCCAGGTTTGCGCTTGTGCATCGCTGAAGCTCCCGATGCGGCGCATCTCGTCAATCGAACGGCTGGCAATGGCTGCGCCTTCGAGCTTGCGCAGGTATTGCAACTCCAGCGCAAACGGAAACTGCAGAGCTTGTCCGTGTCGGAACCCGGCTGGTGTCCACAACCGCGCGTCGTACACCTCGAACCCCCACACCCGCAAACGCACCGGTGCTGTGGGCACCACCCCTTTGAGGGCGGCCACTTCAGGGCGGCTGTAAGCGGCGTTGGGGCTGGACACACCGCTGACCTGCGATTGCGCAGTGCCCCACCACACACCGGGCAGCAACAGACACAAACAGCCCTGCAAAGTGCGACGGCGCAAGCGGAGGCCTTGTGTTGTTTGGGGTGGGTTGAGCATGGGTTTCAGCCGGGTTTGGCCAAAGTGAATTGCACGACGTCGATGTTGGCCTCATCGAACGCGGCCTCGCAATAGGCCAGATAAAAGGACCACAGGCGAATGAATCGGTCGTCAAATTTCAGCGTCCGGACAACGTCAAGCTGCGCCATGAAGCTTTCGCGCCAACGGCGCAAGGTCTCGGCGTAGTCGGGGCCGAAGTTCAGCTCGTCGACCACCTGCAGGCCGGCCGCTTGTGCTTGTTTGCGAAATTCGCTCGGGCTGGGCAAACAGCCACCCGGAAAAATGTACTGCTGGATGAAATCGGTCGATTGCAAGTAGCGCTCAAAAAAGCGGTCGTCGATCGTGATGCTTTGAACGCAGGCACGGCCACCAGGCTTGAGCATGCGGCTGATGGTCTGAAAGTAGGTGGGCCAGTATTCCTGGCCCACGGCCTCGATCATCTCGATGGAGCAGACCGCGTCGTAAGGGCCGTCGTTGATGTCGCGGTAGTCTTGCAGGCGCAAATCAGCGCGTGCCTGCACGCCATGCGATTGCATGCGGGCGTTGGCAAAAGCCAGCTGCTCGGTGGACAAGGTCACGCCGGTGATGTGCGAGCCAAACTCGGTCGTGGCCGCCTCGGCCAATGCGCCCCAGCCGCAGCCGATCTCCAGCACACGATCGCCCGGCTTGGCGTTGACCATGCGCAGGGCGCGGCGCACCTTGGCTTTTTGGGCCTCGGCCATGTCCTTTGTGTGGTCGCCTTCAAACCAGGCCGACGAGTAGTTCATCGTGCCGTCCAGCCACAACTCATAAAAAGCATTGCCCAAGTCGTAATGGGCGTGGATGTTTTTGCGGCTATTGCTGCGGTTGTTGCGGTTGAGCAGGTGCTTGATGCGGTAAAACAAACGCCCCAGCCAGTGGCCATAAATCGCGCTTTCGATGTGGTCGCGGTTGGCAATGGTCAAGCGCAGCAGGGCGGCCAGATCGGGCGTGGTCCAGTCGCCCGCCATATAGCCTTCGGCAAAACCAATGTCGCCCGACTTGAGCACCTCGGCGCACATGTCCCAGCGATGGATGTGCAGGGCCGCAAAAGGGGCCTCGTGTGTGCCAAAGACCTGAAGGTTGCCGTCGGGTGCATGCACCGTGAGCGTGCCGATTTTCAGGCGGGTCAAGAGGCTCAGCAAACGCGCTGCGGCTTTGGGCAAGCTGGCGTGCGCAATGGTGGTGGCGCGGCTGCCCAAGGCTTGGGCGTGGTCAGCAGTCTTCATGGAGGTCGGCATCCGGTGGGGTCCAGTGTTCATCGGGTCACAAAATCGCGGGGCGGTTCGGGCTTGCGCCAAAACGGTACTTTTTTCAGCCACAGCAAGAGCGCATGCCAGTGGATGCGGGCCACCACGCCAAACGTCAGCAGCGGAAAGCGCCACATCACGCGGCGCAGCGCGGCTGCCGTCGCGGGCTCGAGCGCGCCGCTCCAGCTGGTGTCGATCAAGGGGCCGTCGGCGTCGCCATGGTCCACACGCGCCACGATGCGGTCTTGCCCGTTGTGTTGCGTGCGCATGAATCGAAAGCGGTACTCGCCTTGCACATCACAAAAGGGCGAGACGTGGAACACCTTGTGGGCCAGCAGGGTTTGGCCGTATTGCGGCTCGGGCAGCAGGTAGCAGTGGCGCTCGCCAAAGGTGTTGTTCACCTCGGCCACGATGGCGGCCAGGCTGCCATCGGCGCGGTGCGCATACCAAAAGCTCACGGGCTTGAAGGCATGGCCCAGCACGCGGGGGAAAGCCTGCAGCCAGACCTCGCCCTTGGCGTCCTCTATGCCTTCGCGCTGCAGCAAAGCATCGAGCCAAGCCAGGGCACCGCCCGTCTCGGCCGGGCGACCATCGCCGTGGTCGGCATCGTGAAAGGCAAACCAGGCGCTGCGGTTGATGGCCAGATCGGTGCGGCACACCCCTGCTTGCACGCTGCGCATGGGCAGCATCAAAAACGCGGTGGGGTAGGCGAAGGCGTGGTGCGCTGGGCGGTGGCGCGTGTGGCGCACCTGGCCCCAGCCGATGAGCGCGGTGTGGGCAATGACCGGGGTGGGTGTCATGCGGCCAGTCGGTCCTGAACAGGGCTGGCCTGTTCGTGGATGAGTTTGAGCAGGGCGCGGCCCACTTGCAGGCCCGATTTCAGGCCGTCTTCGTGGAAGCCATAACATGTCCAGGCTCCGGCATACCAGGTGTGTTGCTGGCCTTGCAGCAAGGGCAAACGCTTTTGCGCCTCGATGGCGGCCAGGTCAAACACCGGGTGGGCGTAGTCGTATTCGCCCACGATGGTGGCCGGGTCGATGTCGTGCAAGGGGTTGAGCGACACGACCACAGGCTGCGCAAACGGGATGCGTTGCAAGCGGTTGAGCAGGTAATGCAGGCACACGCGCGAGGACTCGCGCTCGCTGCTGGCGGCGCGTTCGTAGTTCCACGCGGCCCAGGTCTTGGGGTTGGCGGGCAGCACACTGGCGTCGGTGTGCAGCACGGCGCGGTTGTCCTGGTAGCGTATGGCCCCCAGCAAGCTGCGCTCATACGTGTTGGGCTCGCGCAGCATGCCCAGCGCCTGGTCGGTGTGGGTGGCGATGACGACTTGGTCAAAGCGCTCGGCATGGCCGTCGGTGATGATGCGCACGCCTTGTGCATCGCGCTCGATCAGGCGCACCGGGGTGTTCAGGCGTTTGTCGTGCACCCCCGCCAGAATTTTCTCGACGTAGTTTCGGGCACCGCCCACCACGCTGAACCACTGCGGGCGATTCGTCACCTGGATCAAGCCATGGTTGTGGCAAAACCGGATCATGGTCGCCACAGGGAACTGCAGCATCTGGTCGGTTGGGCAACTCCAGATGCAGCCCAGCATGGGCAGGAAATACCAGTCGCGAAACGGCTCGCTGAATTGGTGCGTGCGCAAAAAGTCGGACAGGGGCTGCTGCAGCTCTTTTTCGCGCTGCTCTTTGGCGATGCGGGTGCACAGGGCGTTGAAACGCATCACGTCCGCCAACATGCGCCAAAACCGTGGATTGACCAGGTTGCCGCGCTGCGCGAACACGCTGTTCAGGTCGGTGCCGCTCCACTCCAGGGTTTTGCCATTCAGAGCCCCCGGCACTTTGACCGAGAACGACATGTCGGACGGCGCGGTCTCCACCTGAAGCTCGGCAAACAGGTTGATCAGGTTGGGGTAGGTGCGTTCGTTGAACACCAAAAAGCCGGTGTCCACGCCGTGCGTGACCGGGCCCTGGGGTGTGGGCAGTGTGATGTCGACCGTGTGGGTGTGGCCGCCAAAGTAGTCACCCGCCTCGAACACGGTGATGTCGGCATGGTCTTTCAGGGTGTGGGCCACGGCCAAGCCGGAAATGCCCGAACCCACGATGGCCAGTTTCATGCGCGGCTTGCTTGTCATGCTCATGGCTGGGCTTTCAGGGCTTTGTCGATGGCCGACAACAGGGTCTTGCTTTCGGGTCCGGTCATGCTGCTGTACTGGTCAATGACCTTGCCGTCGCGGCCGATCAGGTATTTGTGAAAGTTCCAGCGCGGCTTTTGGCCGGTTTGTGCGGTCAGCTGTTTGAACAAGGGGGCCGCGCCATCGCCCGTGACCTGGGTTTTGGTGAACATCGGAAACTTCACGCCAAAAGTGCTTTCGCAAAAGGCGGCAATGTCTTTGTTGCTGCCTTTTTCCTGCGAAAAGTCGTTCGATGGAAAGCCGAGCACCACCAAACCCTGGTCTTTGTACTGGGTGTTCAGGGCTTCCAGGCCTTTGTACTGGGATGTGAAACCGCAAAAACTGGCGGTGTTGACCACCAGCACCACTTTGCCTGCGTATTGGCACAGCGATTGGGGCTTTTCGTCTTGCAGGCGGTCAAATGTGTGATTGAGGAGGGTGGGGCAGGCCACAGCGTTTCCAGCCTTTTGCGGGTTGGCTTGCGCAGACTCGAGTCCCAAGCCCAGCACGGCAGCCACCAAGGCCAAAAGCAGGCTGGGACCCCATTGTTTTACCCATGAGTGGTTCATTTGCACTTCAAAATTCATTTTGTGACTGATCAGTTTAAACTTGTTTGCTCTCATTGTCACGCCAGCCCTTTTTGATTGGAGACGAACATGCCCAAACCCTCGGGTTTTAAGGGGAACAAACAGGATTTGCCGCAAAAACCTTGCGCCGTTTGTGGCCGGGCCATGAGCTGGCGCAAAAGCTGGGCCAAGAACTGGGACAGCGTGTTGTACTGCAGTGACCGTTGCAGAGCCGACAAGTCTAAGGCAGCCAGTACCTGAGCTCCCCATCCTGAATGTCCCCCACCCACGAAAGACAAGGCATGACACGTCACCTGATTTTGGTTTTGGGCGACCAGCTGGGCTGGGACAACCCGGCCTTGGCAGACTTTGACCCCGCCCAAGACCGGTTGTTGATGATCGAGGCCGACAGCGAAGCGGGTGAAGTCTGGAACCACCAAGCCCGGATCGCCATTTTTTTGTCGGGCATGCGGCACTTTGCCATCGAAGCGCACCGCCGCCGCTGGCCCTTCACCTATATGAAGGTGGACGACACCGAGCTGCCCCCGGACTTTGCCAGCCGCTTGGCCCATGCCTTGCGCACCGACCCGCCCCAAGCGCTGGTGGTGATGGAAACCGGGGCCTGGCGCATGGAGCGGCTGATCGAAGACGCCGCAGCGCAGGCCCAAACCCTGTTGCGCTGGGTGGGCGACACACACTTTTTGTGCAGCCGCGCCGAGTTTGCCAAATGGGCTGGCGACAAGAAAGAGCTGCGCATGGAGTTCTTTTACCGCGAGATGCGCAAACGCCACGGCATCCTGATGGAGGGTAAAGAGCCGATTGGCGGGCAATGGAATTTTGATGCCGAGAACCGCAAAGGCTTTGGTGCCAAAGGCCCGGGCACCGTGCCCCCGCCCGCCCGCTTTGCACCTGACCGCGTGACGCAAGACGTGATCGCCTTGGTGCAAACACGCTTTGCCCAGCACCCAGGCACGCTGGACCACTTTGCTTGGCCTGTCACCCGAGAAGACGCGCTGGTGGCGCTGCAGCATTTCATCGACCAACGCCTGGAAAACTTTGGCGCCTGGCAAGACGCCATGTGGACCACGCTGCCCTTTGGCTGGCACGCGCTGGTGGGCAGCAGCCTGAACCTGCACCTGCTCAACCCGCGTGAGGTGATTGCGGCGGCCGAGCAGGCCTACCACGCACGCGGCTTGCCGCTGGCGAGTGTCGAGGGCTTCATCCGCCAGGTGCTGGGCTGGCGCGAGTTCATTCGCGGTGTGTATTGGTTGGACATGCCGCACATGGCTGAGGCCAACCACTACGGCCACACCCGCAACCTGCCCAAGTGGTACTGGACGGGTGAGACCCACATGGCCTGCATGCAAGCGACCATTGGCCAAACGCTTCAACACGGTTATGCCCACCACATCCAACGCCTCATGGTGACTGGACAGTTTGCGGTGCTGGCGGGCTTGTCACCCCAGAAGGTAAGCGCCTGGTACCGCGCCATGTACGTGGACGCGGTCGAATGGGTGGAGACGCCCAACACCTTGGGCATGGCCCTGCACGCCAACGGCGGGCGCTTCACCAGCAAACCCTATGTGGCCAGCGGCCAGTACATCAGCCGCATGAGCAACTACTGCAAAGGCTGTCGCTACCAGCCCGAAGTGCGCACCGGCCCCAGCGCCTGCCCCATGACCACCTTGTATTGGGATTTCCTGATCCGGCACGAGAGCGACTTTGCAGGCAACCCGCGCACGGCACTCATGGTCAAGCATGTGGGCAAGATGAGCTCTGAGGACAAGACACAAATCGGGCTGCAGGCTGAGGCTGTGCGAACGGGGTTGGATCAGGTGTAACTGACCCTTGCCACAGTCCTTCAACGCATGGTCTGCACGAAACCGGAGCGCACAAGAATGTGTCCCTCGCGTTTCTGGTGACAATGCAAGGCTCTTTGTGTGCGTCAGCTGACATCCCAACATGGCCCATCTGTTCAAAAAAATTGGTTTTCATGCCAATGGCAAACCCCGTGCCTGGTTGAAATCGCTGGTCTTTGATGCCCAATTGGCCCCGCGTCCCTTGTTCAAAAGCTGGGTCTGCCCACCGACGGGTGACTTTCACCCTGCCTTTCGGGCCTGGCTGCGCTTGGCTTGGCAAAACCCTGCGCCATCCGCTCAAAACGATTGGCCAGTGCGCCGCCGACATCTCATTGAACACAAGGCCTTGGGTGATGTGCGCACCCTGATCATCGTCTGCACACGCCCAACCACATTTGTGGCCCATGCCTTGCAAACCCATGCAGCGGCTTTGGGCTTGGAGGTGCGCATTCAATTCGACATGTCCGAGGACTTTGACGAAGACCTCTATCTGGTGATTTGCCCCCAAATGTTTGCCCGTTTGCCGCCGGGCGAAAAGCGCATCGTTTTTCAGATGGAGCAATCCGTTCATCCCCGCTGGTTCACCCCCGAGTATCTGAATGTGCTTTACAACTCGCTGGCCGTTTTTGACTATTCAACACGCAACATCGAGTTTTTGATCCAACAAGGTCTGCCAGCCGACCTGCTTTTTCATGTGCCCTTGTCGCCAGTCGCCCATTACCCAGGAGCCGCAGATGCAAGCACGTGGACCGGCTCTGAAGCCTCAAGCACATGCGATGTGCTGTTTTACGGCGATCTGAAAAACAAAAGAAGACAAGCCTTTCTCAAAGTGCTGGGCGAACATTTTGTGGTGCGGGCCGAGCGCAGTTTGTATGGCCAAGACCTGTGGCAGGCCATGCGCCAAGCCCGGGTGGTGGTCAATATTCACTATTACGAAAACGCCTTGCTGGAAAGTACGCGCATTTGTGAATGCCTGTCTTTGGGTGCGCGTGTCATTTCTGAAGCCGCCACCGATCAGGGCCAGCACGCCGACTGGGAAGATCTGGTGCTGTTCACCCCGATCAACGATGTCCAGGCCATGGTGCAAGCCATCCAACACCACCTGCAGCAAGCCCCCGTGCCCTTCCCCAATCTGGCCGAGCGGCCGATGAGAATGGGCCCAGCCTTGCGTGCTGCACTGGACGTCTTGAATGTGCGGTCTGTCTGATCGATGGGCATAGACCAACACCCCACGTATTTTTTGTGAGAGCGGTGCCCTCGCCGCGATCAAGCCTCGCAGAACACCACCCCATCGCCCCGAGGGCGGGGCTCCCACACTGATCGCATCGCTGATCGCCGTGCGCAAGACAAACCGTTCGCAACAAACTTCACAGGGCCAAATCCATCAGCCGTGGCCGCAGGTGCGGGGGCCAACTCATTTGCGCCGACTGATCTGCTTGAGCACATGCTGCTTGAAGGCCAGCGCCAGCGGTGAGAGTTTTTTGCCGGCAGGGTAGACGATGTGCCAGGCCGAGGGCAGGGGAAAGCCCTGCACATCGATCACGCTCACGCCGTTTTCTTTTTGGTGGCCATGCAGGGCGTGGCGCGAGACCACGCCCACTCCCAGGCCCCCGGCCACCGACTCCTTGATCGCCTCGTTGCTGCCCAGCTCCAGCCGCACATCGGGGCGGAACTTCATGGACCGGAAAAACTGGTCAGCGGCCATGCGTGTGCCCGAGCCTTTTTCGCGCAAGATGAAGCGGCGCTCAGCCAACTCGTGCAAAGGCACGGCGCTGCGTTTGGCCAGCGGGTCGGATGTCGGCGCGATCACCACGATCGGGTTAGGCATGAAGGCCTCGTCGCCCAAGTCCATGTCTTTGGGCGGCATGGACATGATGTACAGGTCATCAAGGTTGCCCTGCAGGCGCTGCACCACACCGTCGCGGTTCAGGATTTCGAGCGACACGTCAATGGCCGGGTGCCGCTTGCAAAAACTGCCGATCAGGTGTGGCATGAAGTACTTGGCCGTGCTCACCACCGCCACCCGCAGCTTGCCGCGCGACAAGCCCTTGGCGGCGTCCACGTTTTGCTCAAACGCGTCCCAGGTGTGCGCCACGGCGCGGGCGGTCTGCGCCAGCTCTTGGCCCACCTCGGTCAGGTAGAGTTTTTTGCCCACCAACTCGTACAGCGGTAAGCCCACGGATTCGCTGATGTCCTTGAGTTGCATCGAGGCCGTGGGCTGGGTGACGTGCATCACCTTGGCTGCAGCGCTCACGCTGCCGGTTTCGGCCAAGGCCAGAAACAATCGCAATTGACGGAAGCTGACGTTCATAGATTTTTATCTATATTCAAGGGTTGAAGAATCGATTTTACAAGTGTCCCGTCCGTTCCTATGATCGGCGCAAGGACTACACCCATGCAAAATCTGATCGACCCGGCCATCCTCTTTTTCATCTTCGGCGTGCTGGCCGGCACCGTCAAATCCAACCTCGAAATCCCGCCCGCCATCTCCCGCTTTTTGTCGCTCTACCTCTTGATGGCCCTGGGCCTGAAGGGTGGCTTTGCGCTGTCGCAATCGGGCCTGACGGCCGACGTGGGCATCAGCTTGGCCGCTGCGGTGTTGCTGGCCATCGTCGTCCCGCTCATCGGTTACGCCGTGCTGCGGCGCTTTGTCTCGGGTTTTGACGCAGCGGCCGTGGCCGCCACGTACGGCTCGGTGAGCGCGGTGACCTTTGTCACGGCGGTGCAGACGCTGGAAAACCAGGGCGTGCCCTACGGCGGGCACATGGCTGCGGCCATGGCCCTGATGGAGTCGCCCGCCATCATCTTGGCGGTGGTATTGGCCAATTCATTGCGGCAAAAGCAGGCCTCGGGCGTTGTGCTGCAAGCGGGCGGCGTGGCCGCTTTGGGGGGTCCTGCTGCTCCGGCTGGCAGCTCGGTGGGCAAAATCTTGCATGAGTCCTTCACCGATGGCGCGCAGTTGTTGCTCTTGGGGGCGATGGTGATTGGCTTGGTCACGGGCGAAGCAGGCAAAGAGGCGATGGCACCGTTTTCGGTAGACCTTTTCAAAGGCATGCTGGCCTTCTTTCTTCTCGATATGGGCTTGATGGCGGCGCGTAACTTGCCACAAGTCAAGGGCCAGTCGCCCGTGCTGATCGCTTATGCGGTGGTTGGCCCCCTGGTGCACGCGGGCCTGGCCTTGGGTCTGGCGTGGGGCCTGAATCTGGGAGCCGGTAACGGGGCCTTGCTCATGGTGCTGGCGGCCAGCGCGTCCTACATCGCCGTGCCCGCCGTGCTGCGCACCGCCTTGCCCGAGGCCAAACCCGCGCTGTATTTTGGGCTGAGCCTGGGGCTGACCTTTCCGCTCAACATTGTGCTGGGCATTCCGGTTTATTTGGCGGTAGCGCAGGCCGTTCTGACATGAGCATGGCAAAAGGTCGTTTTTATGATGGTCGCCCCGTCGCGTTTTTGACGCAACATGGCAAGCAGGATCTCGTGCGCGAACCACTCGAAGCCGCGCTGGGCTGCCAATTGGTGCACACCGATGGCTACGACACCGACCAATTGGGCACGTTCACGCGTGAACTGACCCGAGCGGGTTCCCAACTCGACGCAGCCCGCAAAAAAGCCAGCATCGGCATGGCGCTGACGGGTGCATCTGTCGGCATGGCCAGTGAAGGTTCGTTTGGCCCCGACCCTTTTGGCGCTTTCATGCCTTGGAACACAGAAGTTGTGTTGTGGGTCGATCGCTTGTACGAAATTGAAGTGACGGGCTTTGCACACGGCCCTGCCCAAAGCTTGCACAGCATGGTCAAAACCCCTCAAGAGCTCGAGCGCTTTGCCAACGAGGCCGGGTTTCCTGAACACCATCTTGTGCTGCGGCCCGAACACCCCGAGCACCCTGACATGGACAAAGGCATCCGAGATCACCAGACTCTGCTGAAAGCCTTCCATCTAGCCCAAGCCAAGTCCGCCAATGGGGCGGTGTTTGTCGAAAACGATCTGCGGGCTTTTTGCAACCCGACTCGCCAAAAAATAATCCTCAAAGCCACCGAAGAGCTCATTCAAAAATTGCTGTCGGTATGCCCAAGCTGTGACTCGCCGGGCTACTGGCTGAGCCAGCAGATTCCGGGTCTGCCCTGCCGTGCGTGTGGCAGCTTGACCCGTTTGCCCAAAGCCGAAATATGGGGCTGCAAAAAATGCGGCCACGAAGAACATCGCGCAGTCCCCACCCAGCCTTGGGCTGATCCTGCGCGGTGTGATTTCTGCAACCCTTGAAGCTGCAAGCGATGCGCCTGATCGCAGGCATTCACACCGAACGCATCAACCCCCCATCAATGCGCAAGCTCTGGCCCGTGATGTAAGCCGCTGCATCCGAGGCCAAAAAGGCGATGGTCGCGGCCACTTCTTCGCTGGTGCCGTAGCGTTGCATGGGCACACTTTGGCGGCGCTGCTCTTGGGCGGGCAGGCTGTCGATCCAGCCGGGCAAAACATTGTTCATGCGCACCTGATGCACCGCGTTCTCGTCGGCAAAGAGCTTGGTGAAAGCGGCCAAGCCCGCGCGTGCCACAGCCGATGTCGGGAACATCGCGCTGGGCTCGACCACCCAAGCGGTGGAGATGTTGACGATGGACCCCGATTTTTGCTGGACCATGATGGGTGCCACCAGACGCACGGCCCGCACCACGTTCAAGAAATACATGTCGAGCCCCAAGTGCCACTGCGCATCGGTCAACTCCAGCAACGGGCCTTTGGGGCCGTGGCCTGCGCTGTTGACCAGCACGTCGATGCGGCCCCAGCGCACCATGGTTTGGTCAACCAGCTTTTGCAGGTCTTCGCTCGATTGGTTGGAGCCTGTCAAACCAATGCCCCCCAACTCACGCCCCAGTGCCTCGCCCTTGCCAGACGAAGACAACACTGCCACCTGAAAGCCATCCTGGGCCAGCTTACGCGCCGCAGCCGCACCCATGCCACTGCCGCCGCCTACCACCATCGCCACTTTGTTGCTCATTTGCAGGTCCTTTGTCTTGTGTTGTTTATCGAATGTCCGATGGAGATTTTGCAACACGGTCACGAAATGGTTGTGCCTGTGCCTTCGCCCATGTATTGATCCGGCCCTGTGAAGTTTGAAGTGCAAGGCTTGCCTTGGGTACAGTCATCAGCGATGGGGGCATTGTGGGAGCCCCGCCCTCGGGGCGATTCTTGGTGGTCTGCGGGGCTTTATCGCGACGAGGGCGTCGCTCCCACAAAAAAAGCGTTCATGCAAACTTCACCGGGCAGGATCAATGAGCCAAGCGAATGAAAACCCGAAATCCTCAAGATCGAAAGTCGGCCACCATGTCCAAAGGCGGTGGTTTCCACTGGTACATCGGGTCGAGCACATCCTGCTGCGGGACATGCCCCAACCAATCGATGCCGAGCAAGCGCACCACGCTGTAACCCAGCCAATCGGTGCGAACCGGTTGCAAAAAAGTTGGGCTGGGCAAAGAGGCCATGGCATCAGCCCACAACAGCAAAGGAACACGGTATCCATCGGCCGTCAAGGCGCTGTGACCCACATGTTCGCCCGCGTGGCCCACCTCTTGCCCATGGTCCGAAAAATAAACCCATGCAGCCTTCTTCCCATACTTGCGTGTCAAATCCAAGGTGGCTGCCACCACACTGTCGTGGTAATGAATGGCCGAGTCGTAGTCGTTGCGCAAACTTCTGACCCGCGTTGAACGGCCCTGATCTTTCATGCCTTGGTAAATGCCATCCTTGGCGTTGTGAAAAGGGACCCGCTCTTGGGGGTGCCTTAACTGGTAATGCGGATGCGAGCCCAGCAAATGCAAAACAATCAATTTGCGTGGTGCTGAGTCTTGCAAGGCTGCGTCCAGCACGGGCAAAGTACTTTCATCGAGTGACAAGCCAGAGCGTCCAGGCGTTTTATTCAGCATGTGAACCGAATCCGCCAACTGCGCATGTTCTTGGTCAATGGCAAGATCGTCATGGTTGCTGATCCACCAAGTCTGATAGCCTGCTGTTGCAGCCAGCGCCAGCAAGTGCTGTTGTGCACGCTCGGGTTGACCCAAGTAAAAGAAATTGCGCAGGGCCGCAATCGTGCTGGCATCGGTAGACCACGCATGCCTGAAAACACCCAAGCGATTGGCTTGCGTTTGTTGACGCAGCATGAGCTGGGGTGTGGTTTGACGCGGATAGCCATACAAAGACAAGTGCCCCCGGTTAATGCTTTCGCTGATAACCAACACCACGGTATCGGGGGCATCTGCCGTGGTGAGCGGTTTTTGCTTCTGCGCATTTGCTATCAAACGTTGGCGCTGCTCGCCCAGGTTGGCCCATTGCTCACGCAAAGAAGACACGTCAGCCACCCAGTCCGTCCAAAAAAGCATCGGATGGTGTTGCCGCCAAGGTTTGATGGCCAAAGACAGGACCACCCAAGTCAGCAGCAACAAGAGGCCCCCCAAGCGCCAGCCTGCGAGCTTCCAAGTTGGTGAAGGCATGCGCCACCACCCCACAAGCGTGGCCATGAAGATGGCCAGCGACATGAGCACAAAAAATGCCCAAAGCCACACACGGCCGGCGTGCATCGCCATGAACTCCGTGGCTTCTTGGGCGGTGGTGTTGGCCACCGCCGCGATGACCATGGCACTGGCCGGGCTGGCCCCATAAACGTCGAGCAAAAAGCCGCGCACAGCGGCATCCAGGATGAAGGCAAACCCCAAAATGCCGGCTAAAACCATCTGCAGCACTCGCCACCCCCTGCGCCGGCTGGGCCAACACAGGCACAGCACAGCAGGCAAAGCCAGCACCATCATCTGAACAATCCGTTTGCCCTCGTAAGCCAGCACCAGCGCCAAGATCAAGGTGCTCAGGGCCAAGCCGGCCAACAACAGGCGAAGCAGTTGGGGTGCCATGGTGTTCGTCAAAGCGGCTCAGGCGGCGCTCATGCCCCCCGCGTCACCTTCTTGAACATCCGTCCTGACCACTGCCCCAAGTCATCCAGATACGTGAACACCACGGGCACCACCAGCAAGCTGAGCACCGTGCTGGTGAGCAAGCCGCCGATCACGGCAATCGCCATGGGTGAGCGGAAGCTCGCGTCCGCCGCGCCCCAGCCCACCGCAATCGGCAGCATGCCCGCGCCCATGGCAATCGTCGTCATGACGATGGGGCGTGCCCGCTTGTGGCAGGCGTCCAAAATCGCGTCCCAGCGGCTCATGGGCGGCACGGCGGGGTGATCGCCCTCGGCGGGTTTGCCGCGCCGCGCTTCAATGGCGTATTCCACCAACAAGATGGAGTTCTTGGTCGCGATGCCCATGAGCATGATCAGGCCAATGAGCGAGGGCATGGAGAAGCTCTTTTGTGCGATCAGCAAGCCCACAAACGCGCCGCCCAGCGACAACGGCAGCGCCGCCAAAATGGTGATGGGGTGCAAGAAGCCTTTGAACAGCAGCACCAGCACGATGTAGATGCACAGCACACCGATCAGCATGGCCAGGCCAAAGCTGGCAAAGAGTTCGCCCATGACTTCGGCGTCGCCCACCTCCACGATCTTCACGCCGGGTGGCAGGCTTTGCAGGGCAGGCAGCTTTTGAACCGCCGCTGTCACGTCGCCCAAGGGCATGCCCGACAGCTCGATCTCGAAGTTGATGTTGCGCTGGCGGTCGTAGCGGTCAATCACCGCCGGGCCGCCCGCGACCTCGATGCTGGCGACCTGGCCCAACATGACGGGGCCACGGCTGCCGGGCACCATCAGGCGCTCGAGTGTGCTCAGGTCGTGCCGGGACTCGTCGCCCAGCTTGACGACGATGGGCACTTGGCGTTCCGATAAATTGAGCTTGGGCAATGCCTGGTCGTAGTCGCCCAGCGTGGCCACGCGCAAGGTGTCGCTGATGGCCGCGCTGGTCACGCCCAAATCGGCTGCTTTGGCAAAGTCGGGGCGCACTGCGATCTCGGGGCGCACCAAGCTGGCGGTGGACGCGATGGAGCCCAGGCCTGAAATGGTGCGCAGGTCGCGCTCCACCGCCATGGCGGCGGTTTGCAGGGCCTGCGGGTCTTCGCCTGTGAGCACCAGCACGTATTTCTCGCCCGAGCCGCCCAAGCCCACCTTGCTGCGCACGCCGGGCAGTTGCTGCAGCGCGGTACGGATGTCGTTTTCAATCACCTGCTTGCGCGGGCGTGTGCCGCGTTCGCTCAGCTGAATGGTGAGCGTGGCCTTGCGCACCTCGGCCGCGCCACCGCCTGCAAACGGGTCAGAGCCCGCGCTGCCGCCACCGATGGTGGTGTATACGCTTTTCACGTCGTTCACCGTCATCAGCAGCGTGCGGGCGTGCTCGGCACTGGCCTGGGTTTGCGCCAAGGTCGAGCCGGGGGGCAGCTCCACATAGACCTGGGTTTGTGAGTTGTCATCTGGCGGAATGAAGCCCTTGGGAAGCAAAGGCACCAGCATGATGGAGCCGATGAAAAACAGCGTAGCCAGCACCATGGTGACCAAGCGGTGCTTCATGCACCAAGTGGCCCAGACCATGTAGCGCTTGAGCCAGCCCGGCTCGTGCGCGGCTGTGACGATGGGCTTCAGGATGTAGGCCGCCATCATGGGCGTGAGCACCCGCGCCACCACCAGCGAGGCGAACACCGCGAGTGACGCCGTCCAGCCAAACTGCTTGAAGAACTTGCCCGGAATGCCACTCATGAACGCGGTGGGCAAAAACACCGCGATCAGGGTGAAGGTGGTGGCGATCACCGCCAGACCGATTTCGTCGGCCGCTTCCATGGCCGCCTGGTACGGCGACTTGCCCATGCGCAAATGGCGCACGATGTTTTCCACCTCGACGATCGCGTCGTCCACCAACACGCCGATCACCAAAGACAGCGCCAGCAAAGTCACGACGTTGATGGAAAACCCCAAATACGCCATGCCAATGAAGGCCGGGATGACCGACAGCGGCAAGGCCACGGCCGACACAAAGGTGGCCCGCCAGTCTCTCAAAAACAGCCACACCACCAGCACCGCCAAAATCGCACCCTCGTACAACAGCACGAGTGAGCCGTTGTATTCCTCTTCCACCGGGGTCACGAAGTCGAAGGATTCGGTGATCTCGATGTCCGGGTTTTGCAATCGGTATTCGGCCAGCGCCTGGCGCACCAAGCGGCCCACGGCCACCTCGCTCTCGCCTTTGCTGCGCACCACCTCAAAGCCCACCACAGGCACACCGTTGAGGCTGGCTGCTGAGCGGGCATCGGCCAGGGTGTCGCTCACCGTGGCCACTTGGTCCAACCGAACGCTGCCACCACGCGATGTGGCCAGCTCGATCTGGCCCACCTCTTGCGCCGTTTTGACGGTGGCCAAGGTGCGCACAGGCTGCTCGCCCGCGCCCAAATCCATGCGCCCGCCCGAGCCTTCTTGCTGCACCTGCTTGAGTTGGCGCGACACCTCGGCCGCCGTGATGACCAGCGATTGCAAGCGGTTCACATCGAGCGCCACACGCACCTCACGCGTCACGCCGCCCACGCGGTTGACGGCACCCACACCGCGCAGCGACAAAAGCTTGCGGGTGATGTCTTTGTCCACCAGCCACGACAGGGCCTCGTCGTCCATGCGCGACGAGCGCACGGTGTAGGCCAGCACGGGCGAGCCGGCCAGGTTGAGCTTTTGCACCACCGGGTCGCGCAGGTCGCCGGGCAAATCGGCCCGCACACCCTGAATGGCCGAGCGCACGTCGTCCACCGCCTCCTGGCTGGGCTTTTCCATGCGGAACTCGGCGGTGATCGATACCACACCGTCTTGCACCTTGGTGGTGATGTGTTTGAGGCCCTGCAGCGGGGCCAGCGCGTTTTCGAGCTTGCGGGCCACATCGGTTTCGAGCTGCGAAGGCGCGACACCGGGCAGGCTGGCGGTGACCGAGATTGTGGGCACGTCCAGGTCCGGAAAGTTTTGCACTTTCATGGACCCAAAAGCGATGAAACCGGCCAGCGTCAGCAGCACAAACAGCATGACGGCCGGGATCGGGTTGCGGATCGACCAGGAAGAGACGTTGAGCATGACGTCCCTTTATTTGTTGGCTGGGGCTGCTGGCGCGGTTGGCGCATCCACCACACGCACCGTGTCGCCATGGTTCAGGAATGCCCCGCCACTGGCCACCACACGGGCATCGGCTTTCAGGCCACTCGTCACTTCGACACGGCCTGCGCTTTGGCGTCCGGTTTGCACCTTGAGCTGGCTGACCTTTTGGTCGGCCCCCACGGTGTAGACATAACTGAAGCCATCGCGCACCACCACCGCCGCTTGCGGCACGGTGAGCGCCTGGCTTTGGCCTAGCGCGATCTCGCCTTGGGCGTACATGCCGGCGCGGGCGCTGCCGGTGGCTGCGGGCAAGTCGACATAGACCAAGGCGTTGCGGGTTTGCGCATCGACCGAGGGCGCGACCATGCGCACTTTGCCCTGCAACAGCTGGCCACTGGCGGCTTTGACTTCCACGGGCGCACCCACTTGGATGCGGCCAATCTCGGCAGCCGTCACTTCAGCCCGCCACTCGATGCGGCCCTGGCGAATCAAGCGGAACAACTCGGTGCCTGCGCCCACCACACTGCCCACCGTGGCCTGCCGGGCCGAGATGACCCCCGCATCGGGCGCACGCACCTGGGTTTGCGACAGGCGCACGTTTTGCAGCTGCACCATGGCGCGGGCGGACTGCACACGGGCCACAGAAGAGGCCTCAGCAGCCACCGCCTGGCTCAGCTGCGCTGCACTGAAAAAGCCTTGCTGCTGCAGGCTGCGGGCGCGTTCGGCTTGGGATTTGGCCTCTTGGGCACTGGCAGCGGCTTCGGCCAAAGCGCCTTCGGCCTGCGCCAGCTCGGCCCGCAAGCTGTCGGCCTGCAACACCGCCAACACATCACCGCGCTGCACCCGGTCGCCCACGTTCACACGCACCTCGGTGATCTTCAGGCCATTGGCCTCGGCCCCAACAATGGCTTCTTGCCACGCGGCCAGGTTGCCGTTGGCGTTGATTTTTTGGGTCAAACTGGCGGTTTGGGGGGTGGTCACGGTGACCGTGAGGGAGGGTTTGGCGGCGCTGGGGGCAGCTGGTGCCTGGCCCTGCGCCTGGATGCTCGTCAAAAAAGTCAGCCCGCAAAGCAGGCCGATGGTCCGATATGGCTTGGTCATTGTTACTCACCCAAAAAGTCGTTCGGTGAGTTTACGACCAGTGCCTGTTGTCGCCTGGGTTCTGTCGTTTTAGTCTTATGGGAAAGCGGCCATTGGCCAACCCCAGAGCTGCCTATCCTTGCCTCGCCCCACCAGGGGCGGGCCATGCCTGATTTCAGAATTTGGCGGTCAGAGCTAGGCTGAGTGTCCTGCCCCACAAAGAGTGCTCGCGCGTGTTGAATCCAAAGACCTGCGCAGCAGTGCTGGTGAATGCTTGTGGGGCTTGGCGATTCAAGACATTGCCGATCGTGGCTCTCAAACTCATGGCCGTGCTGATCTGGTAGCTTGCACTGACGTCCACTGTTGTGAATGAGGGAACATCAAAGCCCGTGAGCGGCGTACTTTGCAGCGTGGCCACATTGACTCCGTTTCGATCCTGATCGGCATAGCCGGACGTGTAGTTCAGCACCCCATGCAAGCTCCAGGTCGCCGTCGTCAGCCCCGCAATCCATCGCATGCGCAGACGCGGGGTAATCGTATCGGTCGTACTGTTGTACCGTGCCAGATCCGACACAAAATTTTGACCAGGCTCAGACTGGTCTTTTGACTTGAGGTTGTAGGTGCCTTGGACCGAGAAATTCCACTGCCCGAAGTCTGTTGGAGCACGCCAACGAACATCAAAATCAATCCCTGATTTTTCGCGTTTGCCAATGTTGTAATTTGACCGCTTGATCGCCAATGTCCCATCCGGTTTGGTTGTGAAAAACGCGGCATATTGAAGTGGATTGCTATAAATCACCTTGTCTGACAAGGTCGAAATCACTTCGTTCATGTTGATGGCCCACCAGTCTGCCGTGATGGTGAAGTTGCGTGTAGGGCGGTATGCCAACCCCAAAGACTTTTGCACTGACAGTTCGGGTTTCAGTTTGGGGTTGCCACTGCCATAAATGTTGATGTAGGTTCTTTCATCACATATGGCTGGACTCCCGTTGGAGCCGACCACCGTCGCTGCAACAGCCTTCAGGTCGGCACTGCATTCGTTGAGGTAGCTTGATAGAGCCTGCAAATACAAGTTTTCCAAATTGTATGTTTGCGCTAATAAAGGTGCTCTGAAACCTGTTCCCCACGAGCCCCTTGCGGACCAGCCATTCTCAAAATCAAAACGTGACGCAAGTTTGCTGTTTTGAGTGCTTCCGAAATCGCTGTAACGATCTCTTCGGGTCGATGCGGTCACGTCCCACTGCCGGGTCACGGGCACTTGGAGTTCCAGGAACCCAGCCTGAATGTCCCGGCTGGCCTGGAAACTCGGTTGCAACTTCGAATTTGAAACATATTGGTAATCGGTCGACTCTCGTCGCCATTCCAGGCCTACCCCCAACATCGCATCTTTGCCATCTATTTCCATCAACGGTCGCGATGCCCTGACATTGCCCGCGGTCGTTTGGTTGATGCCGACGTCCCAAAGGTCCCAATCATTGCGCAAGCCACTGAGGGTGGCCGTCAAGGGGTTGTCTGCCGTGAGTTGTTTGAGCATGTTGGGATCTGTCAGCACCTTGCCAGTGACCCAACCCAAGCTCGCAAAATCCGCCATTTCCAGATAGCGTTTGACCTTTGCCTGGGCTTTGTAAACCTGGGCGTCGTAATCCCAACTGCCCCATTCGCCTTTGACGCCTGAAGTTACGCGCCAATTGTTCTGTTCGTTCGCGCTCCTTAGACCCTCCAAACTCGGAGACCAATTGAACCGTGTTTTTGCGGGGTCCAGCCCGGCATTGACCGCCTCTTGATATCCCACCGACGTTGGACTTTTGCCCAGAGAATAGATCAACTGAGGCCAGCGTAGGTTCGAAAAATCACTGTCTTTCAAGTTTGAATGCAAGATTTCGGCATAGGCGGTTGCGCCATTCGGAAGCCATTTTTCGCCCGCCAGCAAGATTTTTCTGCTGTCTTGCTGTGGGTAAATGGTCAAGCCTGAATACTCGTTATACAGACAAGAAGGTTGTCCCATCAAGGGAACGTAGCGATCTGGACAAGCCCCGTTTTGGTTGAGCACACTGTAAACTTTTCTGACCTGTCCGGTGGCTGCATTGGCCGCAATGGAAAAGACGCCGGGGGAATTGAAAGAAGTCAGGCGAGCGCCATCTATGGCGTACTTTTCACGCTCTCTTTCCACGATGTAGCGGCCTTGGGCATATTGCGGGCGATCCGCCGCATCCAAGGCTGCGCGGTGTTGCAGCTCTGCCGTCAGGCGCAAGCTGAAACCATCCCTCCTCAAATTTCCTGTCCCGGCGTTCAAAGTCACTTGCTCACCAGACCCGCCCCCTTGAGCGCTTGCACTCTTTTCAGCCATGATCTCCATGCCTTTGAGCTCACTGCGCGTGATGATGTTGATGACCCCAGCAATCGCGTCCGATCCATACAAGGAAGAGGCCCCATCTGACAAAATTTCGATTTTCTCGATGGCTGACAAAGGGATGGTGTTGATGTCGACACTGGGTCGTTCCACATCGACCATGGTCTGCCGTCCATAAGTGGACAACCGTTTGCCATTGAGCAGCAACAAGGTTCCTGCAGGCAAACTGCGCAACGATGCCGTGGTGTAACCACCGATGGAGCTGCCCATGGCCGCACTGTTCACCACCATCGACATGCCGGGCACGCTGTGCAAGACGTCTGCAATATGGTTGCTGCCAGATCGCCGAATGTCGTCGCGCGTGATCACCTGCACGGGAAGGGCCAGGGTTTGCTCTTTGCGAATGATGGACGAGCCGGTGATCTCCACCTTCTCGAACTGGCGGTATTCAAGCGGCGAGTCCACGACCTGCACAGGAGGGTATACCCTGCCCGGCTGTTCGCTGTTCTGGGCCGATGCATGTGCCCAAGTGAAAAAACCACACAGGACGATGAGCCATCGTGCAGGACAAGGTTCTTGTTGGGGATGTGGACTCATGACGATCTCCCTTCGACAGTTCAGCAAGGATCAAACTGTCGAAAATTATCATTTGATAACTATTTTTAGTAAAATAATTATCACAAAAGTGTTTATTTTTAGAGGCACCTCTCTGGGCAGATGTGCCCATATCGACTGTTGGGTGGAGCTTCGATCGCGCCACTCACATCAGAACTTGTGCGTCAAACCCAATTGCAAGGTCCTGCCCATCAGACTCCCCTGGTCGCTGTTGACCCCCCAAGACAGCTCATTGGCAGAATAAAACGACAAAGGCGGCGTGCGATTGGTCACGTTGGTCACACCGGTCCGAATTTGTGTGTGTGTGCCCAGCTTGAACAAAGCCATCAAATCGGCCGTCACAAAACCAGGCACCTTACGGCCGGTGACGACTTCACTTTTGCCGGTATCAAGCCTAAAGGCTGTGATGTCTTTGTCTTGGTAGCCGCTGGTGTAGTTGATCATCATTTGCCAGTACGCATTGGGCTGCTCCAAGCCAAGAATCCATTGGCTTCTGAACCGAGGTGTGACCACTTTGCTGGAAGTGGAATAGGTTGCCAGATCCGTCTTCCACTCCACAGTGTCGCTCATGCGATCTTTGGATTTGAGCATGTACGTGGCTTGCACACCCAACAACCATCGCCCCCAATCACCAGGCTGGCGAAAACGCACATCCAGATCCACCCCCTCTTTGACCGATGCGCCCAAATTGCGCATCTTCAAAAGCAAGGCCACATCGTTGTACAGGGTGTTGTTGGATGAATTTCGAACCAAGTTGGGCGATGTCATGAATTGATCTGCATATTGAAGCGGATTGGCCAACGCTTGATCCGAACTTTCAAACTGCAAGGTGTTTTTCATCTTGACTTGCCAGTAATCTGCACTGATGCTGAAATTGCGCGACGGTGTCAACGCAAACCCCAATGTCATCTGCTCAGAGGTCTCTGGTTTCAAGTCCGGATTGCCGTTGGTAAAAACCCCTAAAAAATTGCCTTCGCGGCAATAAACACCTGAACTGCGAGCCGTCGGCGTGAGTGTCTTACTGACCGCGTTGAGATCCGGGGTGCATTTCAATCCACTCAAATAACCCTGATAGTAAGGCGTTGCCAACATCTTCGTTTGCGACACAGTTGGCGCTCTGAATCCCGAACCCCAGGAGCCTCGCACAGCCCACAGTGGGTTGACCACCAGACGACTGGCCAGTTTCCCGTTCGTGGTTCCCCCCACATCGCTGTAAGCATCGTGGCGCAGGGAGGCGATCACGTCCCAGCTGCTTGTCACGGGAACCTGAAGTTCACCATGGACAGCCATGACATGTCGCTGTCCGGTAAAGTCTTTAACGGCTGCCGTCGACTCCTCATAGCGGGTCTCGGCTTTTTCTTGTCGCCCTTCAAAACCCAGCCCCAACAACACATCTTTGCCATGGCGTTCTCCCACGGTTGTGGATGCACGAACATCCAATGCGGTCAGCTGTGTTTGACCTTGACGATCTTTCTGCCACTGCCGGAGGTCCAGTAATTGCTGGGTCAATGGGTTTTGCTCATCCAAGGGCAACAAGGCCAAAGCCGTGGGCAACGGCGTCGATGGTTTAAAACCCAAACTTGCGATGTTGGCATATTCAGCCCCTGCCACCGCCTGCGCCTGTGAACGGTAAAGACTGGCTTGGTAATTCCACTGGTCTATTTCACCTTTGACACCCAATGTGGCCCGCCACTGTGTTTTGTCATAGGTCCTTTGCAAGGCAGGCAGGTTGGGTTGAAAGTAATAAAGAGTGTTTGCCGGATTCAGCCCTTGCGCCAATGCTTCTGAATACCCGACCGCCCCCGCTTGGTTGACAAGCCGCCCACTGATGGGCTCCCAACTCTTCGTTGCCATGGCGGTTTTTTGCTGTGTGTAGAGCCCCTCGGCAAACAAGGTGGCCCCTTCGTGGAGTCGGTACTCGCCACTGGCATGGAGCTTGGCGTTTTGACTTTCAGGATACAGGTCAAAGGTTGGCAGCAAGTTGACTTTGCAGCCCCCCAAAAACCCCCCATAACTCAGACTGCCACGGGTACATTGGCCATCCTGGTAAAGCGATGACCACATTTTGTTATTTTTAGCGGATGCCGAATACAGCAAGGCAGGGGACGTGAAGGCGGAGACGTTGGGGCCATCGACCTGGTATGAATTTCCAGCGTGTGCAAAAACCACACGGCCTTGGCTACCCGCAGGGCGATCGGCCATGCCAATGGCTTTTTCCTCATCGATTTCTGCCGTCACGCGCACGCTGAAACCGTCGCGTTGCAACTGCCCTTGCCCCCAACTCAAGCTGCTGCGCCAAGCTTGGCCCACACCACCATCGGGGCGGTTGTGATCCACGGTGATTTCTACCCCTTGCCTGTCCGTGCGGGTGATGACATTGATCACCCCTGCAATGGCATCTGTGCCATACAAGGACGATGCCCCATCGCTCAAGACTTCAATGCGGTCAACAGCCGCCAAAGGCAGACTGTCCAAGTCGACATTGGCCACTTCAGTGCCGGAGATGTTCTGGATGCCAAACGGGGCCAACCTCCGGCCATTGAGCAAGACCAAGGTTCCGGTCGGCATGCCATGCAAAGCCCCATTGGTGAATCCGCCGTGCAACTTGCCGCCCTGCGTTCTGTCCAGACCATTGAACACCTGGGTCAGGCTCTGCACCACCTGGGTCACCGACAGGAGGCCTTTTCTTTGAATTTCCTGGCGCGTGATCACCTGCACGGGCAGGGCCAGGGTTTGCTCTTTGCGAATGATGGACGAGCCGGTGATCTCCACCTTTTCAAACTGTCGGTACTCCAATGGCTTGTCTTGCACCGTCACCGTGGGATACTCTTTGCCGATGGCAGGCTCTGGCGTGGTTTGCGCTTGTGTTGTGCCCAAAAAAGCCAAACAACCCACCACCCCAAGGGCGAGGGGGGACGAAAGCCAAAGCCCTTTGGGTGATTTGCGCATGGTGATCAAGCCTCTCAGGTGAGTTCAATAGTTTTAATTTTCTCACTTGTTTAAGATGAAAATGTTTTTCTTTCGATAAACACTCTCCTTGCTTGGTTTTTGCGCAACACCCCCAGCTCAAAACCGCATCGTGGCACCCACCCTCAGGGTGCGGCCCTGCAAGTTGCCGTTTTGGCTGTTGACACCCCAAACCGCATTGCTCAGCGAATAAAACGACAGGGGAGGCTTGCTGTTGGCGAGATTGGTCATGCCAAAGCGAATTTGGGTTCTGCGCGAGGCCTGATAAACAGCGAGCAAGTCGGCCGTCAGGAAACCCCGCACCTTGTGGCCACTGACGGTTTCACTCAGGCCCGTGACCGTGTTGAGTGCGACCACCTCTTTGTCCACGTAGGCGCTGGTGTGGTTGATGTTGAATTGCCACTGCATCTGGGCTTGCTCATAACCCACCATCCATTGGCTGCGCCAACGCGGGGTCACCACCTCGCTGAGCGCTGAATAGGCCCCCAGGTCAGACACCCAAGCGGTTTCGGCACTCGTGCGGTCTTTGGACTTGAGCATGAATGTGGCCTGCATGCCCATGACCCACCGACCATCGCGCATGGGCTCTCTGTAGCGGGCCTGAATGTCGATGCCTTCTTTGACCGCTTGGCCTTTGTTTTTCATTTTGAGCAGCAGCGCCAAGTTGTGGACTTTGCCGCCCCCATCCAGACTGACCAGGTCGGGGTTCGCCATGAGGGCAGAGGTGTTGCGCAGCGGATCGGCCAACACGGCTTGCACACTGTCCAATTGCAAAGTGTCTTGCATTTGCACACGCCAGTAGTCGGCCGACACATGGACATTGCGGCTTGGCGTGAAGGCCATGCCCCATGTGACTTGCTTTGTTTTTTGCAGCTGCAAGTTTGGGTTGCCATTGGTGAATACATTCAAAGCGCTGTTGCTTGTGCAGGCCACCGCTTGACCGTCGGCCGCCTTGAGGGCACTTGCAGCGGCTTTGAGCGCCTCGGTGCAATCCCCGAGCTGGACCGTGGCTTGCAAGAAAGGGTTGCTCAGCTGATGCACCTGCGCCAGAGTGGGGGCCTGAAAACCCGTTCCTGCCGAACCCCGCATAGCCCAACGCCGGTTGATGGCCCATCGCGCAGCCAGTTTGCTGCTGATGGCAGCGCCCACGTCGCTGTATTGGTCGGCCCGCAGCGAGGCCAGAAGGTCCAGATTTTTGCGCACAGGCACCTGCAATTCACTGAACGCCGACATGATGTGGCGCTGCCCCTTGAAGCTGGGCTGCGCCATGGCCTGGCTGTACTGGGTGTCGGCTTTTTCTTGCTGAGCTTCGAGGCCCCAAGCCCATAAAGTTGATTGGCCTTGGTGCTCAAACAAGGCTCGCGAGGCGCGCAACTGGGCACTGGTCAAGGCCGTGCTGGCCAAGGCTGCTTGCCCCCATTCACGGGAGTTCAGCAGTTGGGCGGTCAAGGGGTTTTGCGCATCCAGGGGTTTGAGCATGAGTGCATTGGGCAAACTCGACAAACCATCAACAAGCCCCAAGCTGGCCAGATTGTCCTTTTCGACGGACTGTGTGGCCTTGGATTGGGATTGCAGCAAACTGGCCTGGTAATGCCAGCCTTTGAACTCGCCTTTGAGTCCCAGTGACGCTCGCAGCAGAGTTTTCTTGTATTTTTGACGCAAGGCGGGCAAATCGGGTTGCCAAAACGTGTAGGTTTCTTCGGCATTGAGCCCATTGAGGACGGCTTCCAGGTAGCCTGGTGCGCCAATGGTGTCGGCGATTTTGCCGCTCACGCCCGACCAATCGTTGGCCGCGATTTGCAAGTTTTGCTGGCTCGCCAACACCTCGGCATAGAGCGTGGCTGCGTGGGGCAACAGCACTTCACCCAGAACATGCAGCTTTTGACTGTCTGTTTGTGGATAAATGTCATAAGTGAGCAATCGGTTGTTCTTGCACCCGCCTTCAAAGCCCTCGTATTTGAATGAACCTGCCGTGCATGTGCCATTCACATACAGTGGCGAATACATTTTTTGTTGGCCTGTGGGCGAATACATCAAAAGAGGCGAGCCGAAGGCCGACAAGCGGGGGCTGTCTGCTTGGTATGCCACGCCTTCATGGCTGAACATTTGCCGCCCTTGGCTGGCCGTTGTGCGCTCGCGCACGCCCATGGCCTCGTAGGTGTCGGCTTCGGCTGTCAGCCGAAGGCTGTAGCCGTCTTGGCGCAGTTGGCCTCGGGCCCAGTTCAAACTGCTGGTCCAGCCTTGACCGGCACCGCCTTGGGGGCGAATCTGGTCCACCGACAATTCAAGGCCTTTGCCTTGCGCCCGGGTGATGATGTTGATGACACCCGCACTGGCCTGCGCCCCATAGACCGACGAAGCACCTTCGCCCAACACCTCGATGCGCTCTACTGCCGACAGAGGCAAAAGGCTCAGGTCTACACCACTGGGGGTCGTGCCAGTCAGGGTGTTCAAGCCATGGGAGGCCAAACGCTGACCATTGAGCAGCACCAAGGTGCCTGCAGGCATGCCGTGCACAGCGGCACTGGTCACGCCCCCCCGGTTCATGCCCGATTGCGTGAGGTCCAGGCCATTAAAGACGCTGGACAAACTTTGCACCGCCTCGGTCACACGGGTGTGACCGCGCATTTTCAATTCCTGCCGCGTGATGATTTGCAGGGGAGCGATGGCCGACTCTTGCTGACGCGCCAAAAAAGAACCGGTGGTTTCACGCTTTTCGATCTGCCGGGCTTTCAGCGGCAAGCCATCTGTGCTGCCAAACAAGGCCACCCGCTCATCGTCTGTGGTCTTTTGCGCCTGGGCCCCAAAAGCCAAGACCAGTGAGACGCCCACGGCCCACAGGGCGGTCTGGAGTTGATCTCTGCTTTGTTTTTTCACAGCACCTGTCCTCAGTCAAAATTGAACGCTATACGTCCGATTTTTACATTAGATGGTGTCAAAAAGATCAAAAACTGGTCAATCCGTCCTGAATATGTGGTTTTGATCCGCTTTTGTGAGGCCTGTGCACCCGGCGATGGGCACAGGGTCAGTCCATGACCGCTTGCCACACCGCCAAGATGGCACCGCACTCTGAATGGAGGGTGGCGGGCTCGACCTGGGTGGGCTCTTCGTTCAGGCGGGCGCGGTGTTGCAGGCGGCGCATTTCTCGGTAGGCGTTGGCAGCGGCCTGGCCCATGCCCTGGGGCAGCAAACCCACGGCTTCGGCGCGGATCAGCAGGGCGATGTTGCCCACGTTGTCGGCCAACTCGGGGTGGGCGGCGGTGTGCAGCAGCACCAGGTATTGCACGGCAAACTCGGCGTCGACCATGCCGCCGGGGCTGTGTTTGACGTCGAAAAAGTCGGCTTTGACCGGGTGGCCCTGGCGCACGCGTTCGCGCATGGCGACGATTTCGGACTTCAGACTGGCGGCGTCGCGCGGGGCGCTGATGACGGCGTGGCGCACGGCGTCAAAGCGGGGCGCCAGGCTGGGCAGACCCATGACAAAGCGGGCGCGGGTCATGGCCTGGTGTTCCCAGGTCCAGGCGGTGTTGCTGCCGCGCTGCTGCTGGTAGTCGGCGTAGGCTTCAAAGCGGGTGACCAGCAAGCCTGAATTGCCGTTGGGGCGCAAGGCGGTGTCGATTTCGTAGATATCGCCTTCGGCGGTTTTCACCGTCATCCAGTTGATCATTTTGCGCACGTAAGCGGCATAGATTTCCTGGGCGCGTTCATCCTCGTCGTCGTACACAAACACGATGTCCAGGTCGCTGCCGTAGCCCAGCTCTTTGCCACCCAGCTTGCCGTAGCCGATGATGGCAATGGCCGGTTGTTCGCGGTGGCGGTTTTTCAGGCGGCTCCAGCACCAGCGGGCCGTCACGCGCAGCACGGCGTCGGCCAGGGCGCTCAGGTCGTCGGCCACTTGTTCGACCGTGAGCACGCCTTCGACGTCACGCGCGAGCGTTCGGAACTGCTCGGCGTGGTGGGCGCGGCGCAGCAAATTGAGCAGGCTTTCTTCGTCGTCTTCGCCGGTGCGTTGCAGGGCCGTCAGGCGCGCTTGCAATTCGCCTTCAAATTCGGCGGCGTCAAAACGGCTGTCAAACAGGTTGCCCCCGGCCAGCTCGTCGATCACACCGGGGTGTTGCAGCAGGTAGCGGGCCGGCCACTTGGCCGCGCCCAGCAGGCGCAGCAGGCGTTCGTGCACCGAGGGGCGCTCGAGCATCAGGGCCAGGTAGCTTTCGCGGCGCAGCAGGGGTTCGATCCAGTCGACCATGCGCAGCACGGCTTCTTCACTCACGCGGCCGTCTTGCAGCCACTGGGCGGTGCGTTGCAGCAGGCGCATCAGGCGGCCACGGGCGTCGTCGCGCAAAGCTTGCACACGGGGGTTGCCCGGCCACTGGGCCAGGCGCTCACCAATGCGGCCCTTGAAAACCCCGGCAATGCCGTCCAGCTCGGCGGGTTCGCGTTGGCCGTTTTTGCCGTTACAGCCTTTGCACTCCCGGTCGCCGCCCAGCAGGATGTCAAATTCTTGCGCCACCACTTCGCGGTGGGCGTCCAGGGCACTCAAAAACTCGCAGGTGTTGGCATGGCCCAAGGTCTGGGCGATCCAGGCCAGGTCGGCATCGGCGGTGGGCAAGATGTGGGTTTGCTGGTCGTCCAAGTACTGGATGCGGTGCTCGACCTGGCGCAAAAACACATAAGCCGCACTCAAGGCGTCGGCCGTGGCCTGGGGCATGAGGCCGGCTTTGGCCACGCGTTGCAGCGCGTCCAGCGTGGGGCGGGTGCGCAGTTCTGGAAACTGCCCGCCGCGCACGACTTGCAGCAGCTGCACGGTGAATTCGATTTCGCGGATGCCGCCGCGCGACAGCTTCACGTCGTTGGCGCGTTCGGGGTGGCCCGCGCTGCGCTTGGACGCGTGGTCGCGGATTTGCTGGTGCAAGGTGCGCAGCGATTCAAAGACGTTGTAGTCGAGGTAGCGGCGAAACACAAAGGGCAGCACCACGGCCCGCAGGGCTTGGGCTGAGCCGTTGACCACCGCGCTGCGCGGGGCAATGACGCGGCTTTTCATCCAGGCAAAGCGTTCCCATTCGCGGCCCTGGATGAGCAGGTAGTTTTCCAGCGCATCGAGCGAAACCACGCTGGGGCCGGAGTTGCCGTTGGGGCGCAGGGCCAGGTCGACGCGGAACACAAAGCCGTGCTCGGTGGTCTCGCCAATCAAGGCATACATGCGTTTGACGGCACGGCTGAAGTATTCCTGGCACGAGACCTTGTGGCGGCCTTCGCTGTTGCCTGTGGTTTCGCCGTCTTCGTCATAGACGTAGATCAGGTCGATGTCGCTGGACACATTCAGTTCTCGAGCGCCCAACTTGCCCATGCCGATGATCCACATCTCGGCACGCTGGCCATTGGCTTTGGTGGGCACGCCGTGCAGGGCGTCCAGGTCGGTCATGACGTGTTGCCAGGCGATGTCGAGGGTGACTTCGGCCAGCCACGTCATGCTGTGGGTGACCCCTGCCAGGCCTGTTTGCTGGCTGCAGTCGAGCTGGGCCAGTCGCTCCAGGCAAAGTTGGCGCAACACACGCAAAGCGGCGCTGGTATCCAAGCCCTTGGCCTGCAGTGCCGCAAAGGCGGTGTTCAAGTTGTCGCGGGTGGGGACACCGGGCGGCAGCAGCGTCAACACATCGGCATAACGGCGGTGCAGGCGCTGAACAAAACGAGAATACAGGGCACCGTCCAAAGTGTTGTCCGGGCCTGTGGCGGTGGCCACCTCGGGTGGCTGACTGCGGGTCATAATTCCTGCTGGCTTTCTGATTCAAACGTTTGTGCCGTCTTCCAACCCTTTGTCACCATTGATCTGCCGCTGCCATCGCTGGCTGGCCGCTGGCGTTCGGTTCGTGGTTTGGGGTTTGTTGGTGGCCGGTTTGTTGCTGGGAATGGCGTGGGCCACATTGCATTTTTGGATTGTGCCGCGAATCTCCGAATTTCGCCCTGCACTCGAAAGCATGGCCCGCCAAGCCCTTGGCGTTCCGGTGCGCATCGGCGAGATTTCGGCCCATTCGACCGGTTGGGTGCCTTCTTTTGAGCTGCGCGACCTGGCTTTGCTGGACCCACAGGGCCATGCCACGCTTCGGCTGCCCAAAGTCTGGGTGGCCGTGAGCCTGCGCTCAGCCTTGCGCTTGCGCTTGGACCAGTTGGTATTGGATGCCCCGGAAGTTGACATTCACCTGAATGCACAAGGGCAATGGCGGGTGGCGGGTCTGCTTTGGGGCCATGGCCCCGCAGATTCGGCCGTGGCCGATTGGTTGTTTGCACAACGAGAGGTGGTGGTGCGTGGGGCCATCTTGCACTGGCACCATGAACCCGCTGGCAATGAAAACACGGGGACCCGAGCACCCCATGCCCCGCCCAGCGCACGGGAAAGGACGGAACCCACAACCCTGCCCACCACAGACTTGAGTTTTCGCAACGTGGATGTGGTGCTGCGCAACACCGCAAGGCACCACCACTGGCGCGTGGATGCCAGCCCACCTGAGGCTTGGGGTGAGCGTTTTGTGCTCATGGGCCGATTCAGCCGTGGTTGGTTGTCGACCCACCCTGCGCGGTGGGCCGATTGGTCTGGGCAGGTCTACGCCGACTTTGCCCAAATCCGTGTGGCCCCATGGTGGTCCCATCTGCCCAAGCGCATCACCCAAACTTGGCAAATGAACGCAGGGCGGGGCGCCTTGCGCTTGTGGGGTGATGTAGACAAAGGCCAATGGACGGGTGGCTTGGTCGATGTGGCGCTGAGCGGCTTGAACGTGGTGCGTGACGCGCAAGACGCCCCTTTGAAGCTGGCCCAAGTGTCAGGGCGCTTGGGAGGCAAGGTTCATGACAAGGGTTTTGAGGTCTTGACACGCGATGTGGCCTTGGTGGACGACACGGGTCTGAACTGGACAGGTGGGCAGTGGGCACTGGACTACACCTACGCTCAAGGCGCTCAACCCGCATCTGGCCATCTGCGGGCCGAAAAGCTGGACCTGCTGGCCTTGCGTGAATTGGCCCTGCACATGGCCAAAGGCGCACCTGTTTTGGCACGCTTGCAAGAGCTCACCGTGACCGGACAGTTGAATGCCTTGCGCTGGGATTGGCAAGGCGATTGGCGCTCGCCAAGTGGGTACAACACACAATTGAGCCTGAGCCAAGTGCGGATGCGCCACGACCAGGCCAAACCAGGAACACGGCTTTGGCCGGGGGTGCAAAACGCCGAGGTGAACATCAAGATGAGCCAAGAGGGTGGCCGCGTGGACCTGCGCATGCCACACGGTGGTTCGGTGGATTTTCCCGGCATTTTGGAGCGTTCTGAGGTGCCTGTTCGGCAACTGCAGGCCTTGGCCGTTTGGGAAAAAAAATCAGGTGCCAACGGTCAGGTGTGGCAAGTGCCGCAATGGCAATTGAGCTTGGCCAACGCCGATGTGCAGGGTCAATGGCGTGGGCAGTGGCAACAAGACCCCAGAGGCGATGGGCCCGGGTGGCTGGACTTGCAAGGCACGATCGCACAAGCCGACGCCGCTGCCGCGCACCGGTATTTGCCTTTGCAACTGCCTGAATCGGTGCGCCACTATGTTCAAGATGCCTTGGTCAAAGGGCGTTATGTGGGGGTGAAAACCAAGCTCAAAGGCGACTTGGCCAAATGGCCTTTTGAAAGCCCAAGCGATGGCGAATTCCGGGTCTCTGGGCGCTTGACGGGTGTGCAGTTTGACATGGTGCCCGCCCATTTGCTGCCTGCAACAGGACCACGCTGGCCGCACTTGCACTCATTACAAGGGCAACTGAGCTTTGACCGGACCGGGGTCCAACTCAGCGATGCGAGTGCACGTTTTGGGGAGTCCAAAAACGCTGTCTTGCTCAAAGCTGCTGCGGTTGAAATCGCCGACATGCGCCATGACCCTCAGCTGCAATTGACAGCCGATGGCACTGGCGAGGCAGCACAATTTCTGGCTGCGGTGCAACAATCCCCGCTCGATCAGATGCTGTCGCAGGCGCTGCACAACACCACGGCCACTGGGCCAGTTCAACTGCGTTTGAAACTGGGCTTGCCTTTGCGCCATCTCAAGGACAGTCAAGTCCAAGGCACGGTCGTGTTGGCGGGCAACGATGTGCGCGTGACGCCGGCCACACCATGGCTTGAAAAAGTGCATGGCGCTGTGGAGTTCAACCAGACAGGCTTCAAAGTGTCCAAGGCCAAAGCCCAGCTCTTGGGTGGCGCGGTGATCATGGACGCAGGCCTGCAGCCGTCGTCCACACCGGGAGCGCCACCCACGCTGGCTTTTGAAGTTGAAGGCCAGATCAGTGCAGAAGGCTTGCGCGGGTCCAAAGACCTTTATCCCCTGAATGTCCTGGCACAGCACCTCACAGGTTCCAGCACCTACAAAGCACGCTTGGCTTGGCACCAAGGCCAACCAGAACTGTCGGTCCACAGCGCACTTCAAGGTTTGGCCATCCAATGGCCCACCCCTTTGGGCAAAACTGCCGACACCCTCAAACCCTTGTCCCTGAACATCCGCAGCCAGGGCCAAGGCCCCCAATGGCAAGACCACATTCAACTGCGGCTTGGGGATGATGTTTCTGCCCACTACGTGCGCGACCTTTCGGGCCCGCAGCCAAAGGTTTTGCGCGGCGCTTTGGCCTTGGGTGTGC
This sequence comes from Limnohabitans sp. WS1, assembly GCF_003063265.1. Classification (GTDB taxonomy): domain Bacteria; phylum Pseudomonadota; class Gammaproteobacteria; order Burkholderiales; family Burkholderiaceae_C; genus Limnohabitans_A. Next base: position 93,527 of record NZ_NERU01000005.1, on the reverse strand, counting down.
CCTTAGATCAAGCACCGGCCTTGCCTGACCACGGGGTCACAGCACTTGTGGCCGTTGACCACTTGCTGATCGATGAATGGCGCTCTCTCGTTTCAACAAACCCACAAGAGCGTGGTGAACCTTTGGTTGAGCCTGCCGCTTTGCTTGCCTACATGCCCACCCGCATTGGACTGAAAGCCCAAACCTTGACGGCCGAAGGCCGAACCTTGCACCAAGTGACGGCGGGCGGCACCCGAGATGCCCAGCAATGGCAATTGAATGTGGATGCGCAAGAACTCAGCGGACATGTGCGCTACCGACCCTCATCAGGCGAGCAACAAGGCTTGCTGTTCGCCCGGTTCAGCCGTTTGACCCTGCCGCCTTCTTCTGCCAAAGATGTGGAATCCTTGTTGGAAACACCACCCATTCAGTTGCCAGCACTGGACATCGTGGTGGATGCCCTTGAATTGCGTGGCAAAAAACTGGGCAAAGTCGACATTGAGGCGGTCAACAACACGGCTGCACGCACCTCCAGCGTGCCCGGCGTTCCCGGCGTGGAATGGCAATTGAAAAAATTCAACATCACCTTGCCCGAGGGCAGCTTGCGCAGCACCGGCCGCTGGTTGGCAGCCCATGCGGGCAAAACACAGCGCCAGACAGAAATGAACTTTGTGTTGGATGTTCAAAATGCAGGCGATCTTTTGGCCCGCTTGGGCACACCCGATGCCCTGCGCGGGGGCGCTGGGCAACTCGAAGGACTTGTGCGCTGGCAGGGCTCGCCTTTGGCTTTGCACTACCCCAGCCTGGATGGGCAATTTGAAGTTCGCATGGGTCGTGGTCAATTTCTCAAAGCCGATGCCGGTGCCGCCAAATTGCTGGGCGTGCTGAGCCTGCAGGCCTTGCCACGGCGTTTGATGCTGGATTTTCGGGATGTCTTTTCCGAAGGCTTTGCGTTTGACTCGGTTCAAGGACGGGTCAACATTGCCAAGGGCATGGCCCAAACCCAAAATTTACAAATTCGGGGCGTCAACGCCGTCGTTCAGCTGGATGGCACAGCCGACATTGCACGCGAAACACAACAACTGAGGGTGGTCATCTTGCCCGAGGTCGATGCAGGAACAGCCTCTTTGCTGGCGGGTATTGCGGTCAACCCCGTGGTGGGCCTGACCACCTTTTTGGCCCAATTGTTTTTGCAAAACCCTTTGTCACGCGCCTCCACCCAAGAATTCCTGATCGATGGCAGCTGGACAGATCCTCGTGTAACCCGGGTCGATCTGCGCACAACCCCAGCCAAAAGCCCATGAACAAGCTGCGCCCCATGTTTTGGCCGCATTGGCGATGGCGCATCAAGCGCTGGCGCACGCGCATGACGGATTGGCTTCCCGGGGGGGCTGGCAGACGCTCTTTGTGGGTCGCTTTGATGACCTTGGTGCTGGCCGTGTTGATAACCTTGGTCTGGCTGGCCGGGCGTTATGAAGCCAGCCAGGTCCAGGCCGAATTGGAGCGAGACACCGCCGATGCCGTCAATGAATTGCGCACACAGCTGTCGCGGCATGTTCAGGCGATTCAAGGGGTTCAAGCGGCCCAGCCCAATGCCGCCCAATGGCAACAAGAGATGCTGTCCTTGCTCAGGGAGCACCGTGACTGGCTGCGTGTGGAGTGGCGTGACAAAGCACAAAATTTGCGCAACCAGGCCGATTCCCCCCTGCGCAGCCCTGTCTTTGAACGCAACCCGCGCAGTGACATGCTCAACGAAACGCTGCAGTCCTGTCTGCGGGCCCGACGTTTGAGTGGTCCAGCCTATTCGAGTACCTATTTTTTACCCCAGGTTGATGGCTTGGGCTTTGAAGTCATGGAGTTGTGCCTGCCTTATGTCCATGCAGGAGAACTGATGGGCTTCACCGTGGTCACTTATGGTTTGCAAGAATTGTTGCAAGAGCGTTTGGGCAAAAGCTTTGGCCGACGCAACGAATTGTCATTCACCGAGCCCGATGGCACACGTCTGGCCATTTCAGGCACACAACGACGCGGCTTGAGGGTGTTCACCGCCCAGCAACTGGTGGATTTGCCAGGCAACACCTTGGTGCTGCGCATGGATGGGCGAAGGGGAAAGCCCGACCTGTTTCCCAATGTGTTGACCGCCTTGGTCACCGGCATGTCCATTGCTTTGGTCACGGTCATGATTTTGCTTGCCAAAGATTCCCGTCGCCGTTTGAAAGCCGAACGCGAATTGGCCGAAGCGCTCGCTTTTCGCAAAGCCATGGAAGACTCCTTGGTCACAGGCCTGCGGGCCCGCGATCTGGAAGGCCGCATCACCTATGTGAACCCTGCTTTTTGCCAAATGGTGGGGCTCGATGCTGAGGTGCTCACCGGACGCAATGCCCCCATGCCTTATTGGCCGCCGGAAATGGTGGACGAATACAAGCAGCGTCAGGCCATTCGCCTGGCTGGCAATGTGCCGCCGCGCGAAGGCTTTGAGTCGGTGTTCATGCGCCAGGACGGCACGCGTTTTCCGGTTCTGATCATCGAGGCCCCCCTGATCAGTGTTCAGGGCCAACAAACGGGCTGGATGGGGGCGGTCATTGACATCAGCGAGCAACGCCGAATTGAAGAGCTGTCTCGGGCCAGCCAAGAGCGCTTGCAAGCCACTGCCCGTTTGGCCACCGTGGGCGAAATGGCCTCTTTGCTCAGCCACGAGCTCAACCAACCTTTGGCGGCCATTGCCAGTTATGCCAATGGTTCGCTGAATTTGCTCAAAGACCCTCAAGCGGTGCCCCAGACGTTGGACGACGTCCACATGGCGCTGCGCCGCATTGCCGAGCAAGCCCAACGGGCTGGCCGGGTCATCAGCAGTGTGCACGACTTTGTTCGCCGACGCGACCAGGCGCGAGAGTCCGTGCTGCCTCAGGCTTTGATCGATGCCATTGCGCCTTTGGTGAATTTGCAGGCACGCAAACTGAACGTCAAGGTCCACTTCCGTGTTGAGGCCAAATTGCCTTGGGTGGTGTGTGACCGCACCATGGTGGAACAAGTGCTTTTGAACCTGTGTCGAAACGGCATGCAGGCCATGGATGTGCCCGAATGTCGTGAACGTGTGCTGGTTTTACAGGTCAAACGTTTTGCAGCGCATTCAGAGACCGGCTGGTTGGAATTTTCGGTCACGGATGTGGGCGTCGGCATTGCCGAGGAAGTGGCTCAAAAACTGTTTACACCTTTTTTCACCACCAAACCCGAAGGCATGGGTTTGGGTCTGAGCTTGTGCCGCACGGTGGTCGAACAACACGGTGGACACCTGGATTTTGAACCCCTGCAGCCCAGGGGCACCGTTTTTCGCTTCACATTGCCTGGGGATACACAGGGGACCAAGGGTGTTGATGCTTTGCTTTTGGATAAGATCAAAGCATGAATCTGACCGACACGCCCACCGTTTTCATCGTCGATGACGACGCCAGCGTTCGCGATGGCATGGCTTGGTTACTGCGAACCCGGCGTTTGTTGAGTGTCCCGTTTAAAAGTGCCGAGAGCTTTTTGGACATGCTCAATGCGCACATCCCCCCTGCCCAAGACCCCACCACCCCTTCGCCACTGCCATCGGTTGCAGCCTGCATCTTGCTGGACGTGCGCATGCCGGGCATGAGTGGCCTGGCCTTGTTTGAACATTTGTTGCTCACGGGTGTGGCACACGCTTGGCCTGTGATTTTTTTGACCGGTCACGCAGATGTGCCTACCGCTGTCGACACTGTCAAACGTGGCGCTTTTGATTTTTGTGAAAAACCTTTTTCAGACAACACCTTGGTCGATCGCGTTGAGCAGGCCCTGGGCTTGTCTCAAGAGCGTTTGACGACCCGTCGCCAACAGCAATGTTTGCGCACCCGTTTGTCGGAGTTGACCGAACGCGAACGCGATGTGATGCATCTGGTGCTTGAAGGCTTGCCCAACAAATTGATTGCAGATCAACTGGATATCAGCGTGCGCACTGTTGAAGTCCATCGGGCCAGGGTGTTCGAAAAAATGGACGTGAAATCGGCCGTCGAGTTGGCCAATTTGATGCGTTTGCTGTCATGAACGGGCCCGCATTCATACTTTGTTTGAAAACGCGAGGTGAAACACTGGCATTGCGCCTTTTTTGCTTTTTTGCGGCACTCCTGTGCGTCGGTCTGTTGAGTGGTTGTGCCGCCACCATCCAAGCACCTGTGGCATCGGCCAGCCCCTACAACCCGCTGCGAAACGATGTGGCCTTGACAGCCATGTCCTTGCTCGACACCCGCTACGCCTATGGTGGACGCGGCCCTGCCACGGGTTTTGATTGCTCTGGTTTGGTTGCCCATGTCTTCAAGGAGGGCGCAGGCCTGTCGCTTCGTGGCAGTGCAGCCGATTTGGCTCGTTTGTCACGCCCCATCGACCGCGAAAAATTGCAGGCGGGTGATTTGCTGTTTTTCAACACCTTGGGTGCACGCCACTCCCATGTTGGTGTTTATGTGGGCGAGGGTCGCTTTGTGCACGCCACCAACCCACGCACGGGTGTGCGCATGGACAGTCTGCGTCAACCGTATTACGCGCAACGTTTTGAAGGTGCACATTCGTTGCTGAATCCCTGAACTGACTTTTTCAGTCCGGTTTTTTCTCTGTTTTTTCATCCTCTTTTTCGGGTGAAGCCCTTGGCAATTCGCCATTTTTTCTTCCAGAAAACATGGTCCACCAGACAATCAAGACAAAAACAAGCCCTGCAAGCAAAGCCTCCAGCAAAATCAAGCCCATGAGTTCATTTCCTTTACTTCGTTTTAGCCCCTTTTGGGCTGCTTTGGCATGCGTCGCGATTGTAGGCAGCCTGACAGCTTGCTCGTTCACCCCCAGTGTTCCAAGCCCTTTGCCCCAAAGCCATGAAGCCACAGCCAAAAACGACGCATTGTCTCGGCCTGTGATCACGCAGGCCAAAAGCATCTGGGTGCCTGTTCCTTGGTCTGAACTGCCAGGCTTCAACCATGATGCGATTCATGAAGCCTGGCCCGCTTGGTTACAAAGTTGCCAACGCCCGGGTCCAAAGTGGCTTGCGCTTTGCCCCGAAGTGCGTCAGTTGGCGAATGCTTCGGTGACCCAACAACGGCAATGGATTCGTCAAAACCTGCAAGCCTATCGGGTTGAATCACCGCAAAAGCAGGCCGAGGGCTTGTTGACGGCTTATTACGAACCTGTGCTGTCAGCTTCGCGCTTGCCGCGTCCGGGATTTTCGGTTCCCGTTTATGCACCACCGGCACAACTGAATCAGCGCTCTCCGTGGTATTCACGTCAAGAAATTGAAACGACTCCTGCAGCCCGCAACGCTTTGCGTGGCAAAGAACTGGTTTACCTGGCTGATCCTGTGGATGCGATGGTGCTGCACATCCAAGGTTCTGGTTTGGTCAACGTGAATGAACCCGATGGACGCCAACGATTGCTTCGCTTGGCTTTTGCAGGCACCAATGAACAAGCTTATAAAAGCATTGGCCGTTGGCTGTTGGACCAAGGCCTGGTTCGGGACGCCAGCTGGCCAGGCATCAAAGATTGGATTGAACGCAACCCCACACGATTGAACGAGTTGCTGTGGCAAAACCCGCGCTTTGTTTTTTTCAAAGAAGAAGCACTGCCCATGGGTGTCACGCCTCCAGGCCCCAAAGGTGCACAAGGTGTTCCTTTGACGGCGGGTCGCTCCATTGCGGTGGACCGGGCCAGTATTCCTTATGGCACCCCGGTTTGGTTGCAATCGACGGGTCCCCAAATTTCTTTGGATCGCTTGGTCCTGGCCCAAGACACTGGCTCAGCCATTGTGGGTGCAGTCCGGGCCGACTATTACGTGGGTTCGGGTCCTGCCGCTGGCGAGTTGGCAGGACGCCTCAAACAACCTCTCAAACTTTGGGTGTTGTGGCCCCGATGAACTTTTATAAAGCGTGCCCTTTCATATGAACTGCCGACCGGGGTGTGCTGCATGCTGCACAGCACCTTCTATTTCGTCACCGATACCGGGCATGCCCAATGGCAAACCTGCAGGGGTGGCCTGTGTGCAGCTGGATGAGCGCTTGAGATGCAAAATTTTCAACCATCCGGATCGGCCTGCTGTTTGTGGTCAGCTGCAAGCATCCCCTGAGATGTGTGGCCCGCACGATGATGGTGGGCTTTACGCCCGTGATTTTTTGATGCGGCTGGAAATTTTGACCAGGCCTTGATCTTTTAAATTTGTCTTTTCGCATCGTGAAAAAAATCGTCAAGACATCCCTTGACCCTGGTTTTGAGGATGTTCACACTCAGCTTTCTCAGTCACTCACAGGTCATGAGAGCCTGAGCCTTTTGGTTAAGCTGTTTTCCTACTTTCAAACATGGAGAACGATATGGCTTTACAGATGGCTTGCCTTCAAGGCAGTGTGCATCCTGATGAATGGCAGTTGCGTGTGGACCTTGCTGCTTGCTACCGACTGGTGGCTTTGTATGGCTGGAGCGATTTGGTGTTCACGCACATCACAGCCAAATTGCCTTCATCGGTGACCGGGGGTGAAGAACAATTTTTGATCAACCCTTATGGCTTGATGTTCGATGAGATCACCGCATCGAGCCTTGTCAAAGTGGACATGCATTGCAACAAACTTCATGACAGTCCATTTCCGGTGAATCCGGCGGGTTTTGTCATCCACAGCGCTGTTCATGAAGTACGTCCCGATGCAGGGTGTGTACTTCACACGCACACCCGGGCAGGTGTGGCGGTGAGTGCCCAGCAGCATGGGGTGTTGCCCATCAGCCAACAAAGCACGTTTGTGTTGGCCTCTCTGGCTTATCACGGGTATGAAGGGGTTGCCATTCGTGATGACGAAAAAGCTCGTCTTCAAGCCGATTTGGGTCAAGCCAATTACCTCATGCTGCGTAACCATGGCTTGTTGACCGTTGGCAAAACCATTGCCGATGCGTTTTTGTCCATGTACACCTTTGAAAATACATGCCGCATTCAGGTCGATGCTTTGGCAGGGTCAACAAAACCTCAAGACTTGACTTCGGTTGATCCACAGATCTTGAACGGTGTGGCCACAGCCATGCGTGTTCAAACGGGTGGTTTGGGTGGTGCCTTCGTTTGGCCATCTTTGCTGCGCAAACTGGGACGTGAAAACCCTGGTTTTGATCTCTAAAAAAAGCCCTTCGGGGCTTTTTTTTGGCCTGCCCGGTCAAGCAGGTGATTTTTGAAAAATTTGACCCTGTCTGAGCTCAAGGACTTTGGAGTGTTCACACGCCTCTTGGGACGCTTAACAAGCTCTTGAATTCGTTTTTAAAGGCTCCCCTACCTGCTCGGCTCCGATGACCCTTGCTGAGGCTTTGTCATGTCATGACCGTTTTCAGAGGCACAAGACAGTTATTCCTTCTTATCTGTATTTCTATATCTTTAATTAGTCGTAGTAGGTAAGGCAGGCTCTTTTCTGTGGATAACCATCATTTATCTATAAAAAACAATGACTTATCTTGTTTTTTTGGATGTGTGTGACTTTGCTTTTTTGCTGTCACGGTTTCATGAACAACTTTGTGGTGGACCTCAGGTCTGTGGATAAGTGGGATCTTGTCCTTTTTTTATCCACAGACTTTGTCATCGGCTTTGATTTTTTTGGACCCTATCGCCAGGTTTTATCTGTCAAAAATTTTTTTGACCCTCTAGAAAAGCAATTTATTACATTTAAAGTAACAAATTATTGATTTTATTAAAAATTTAAGTTTTAATTAAAATTTATTCATTGAAGTTCGGACATGTCTTTGTGGAAAGAAAGCGTTGCTGTTTTGAAGCCGCACCCCCGTGAGCGCTTGAAGTTCTTGCTGGGAACTTTGCTATACCCCCGCGCAACGTGGATGTGGTTGCGTTTTGTGCGTTCAAAAAAAATTCTCTGGGACAGACTTCCAGCCACTCCAAAATTGTTGACCCGCATCTATCGCCCTTATGCTTTTGAACCGCTCAAGTGCCAAGATCGCGTTGAACTTTTGTTGAACCACTATCGAACGCTTGAAGTGGCCGGTTGGTCAAAGCTCTTCAATGAATCCGTCACGCAAGCGATTGTTCTGGCAGAGGTACCCAGCAAATCAGGTGACTTGATGGTTTTGTCGCTTTTATCTTTGGGTGAAGGACATCGTGAAGGTGAAATGAGTCTTTTGCTGCAATGGCAGGGCAGGGTCATCTTCACGGTTTCTTTTTTGTTGGCCAGCTCCGACCATGGCTTCAACATGATCATCACGCGTCTTCATGGCAACCGTGATCACGATGGCAAAGAAATCATTCGTCAAGCCACCAAAGCGTTGCATGGTTTGCGGCCCGCTGTTTTGATCACCCAACTGTCCCGTCATTTGGCCATGTTGTTGGGTTGTGAGGATGTCCTCTTGGTGGGTAATCACCAGCGGGTTGCGCTCAATCCCAAGCGACGAAAAAAAATCAAAACAGATCTCGATGGTTTGTGGATAGAACTGGGTGCTGTCAAAAAGCAGTCCGGTTTTTTTCATCTTCATCCCCGGGTCCATTTGCCCAGTGATTTCAGTGATGTTGCATCTCACAAAAGAGCTGAGGCCAAACGCAAAGCGACCATTTTGTCTTGTCTTTTGTTGAGCATGGACAGCACTGTGGGTGCGTACCGTGATGAGGCGACTACTTTTTCTTTGGACTCCAGCGCTTGAGCAACAAGGCGTTGGCCATCACAGTGACCGAACTCAAGGCCATGGCTGCGCCTGCCACTATGGGATTGAGATAACCGGCTGCTGCCAAGGGAATGCCAGCCACGTTGTAGGCAAATGCCCAGAACAAGTTTTGTCTGATTTTTTGCACGGTGCTCGCTGAAATGTCCAAAGCGGCTTCCACCAAAGTCACATCGCCTCGCATGAGTGTCATGCCTGCGGCATGCCTGGCCACATCGGTGCCATTTCCCATGGCGATGCCCAGATCCGCAGCCGCCAATGCAGGGGCGTCGTTGACACCATCGCCCACCATGGCAACAACTCGACTGCCATGGTCTTTTTTCAGCTTTTCAATTTCGGCGGCTTTTTGTTGTGGCAACACATTGGCCTGAACCTCACCTTGTTCTGGCTTCAAACCGAGCTTGCGACCCATGGCCTGTGCTGCCATGGTGTTGTCTCCGGAAATCATGACCAACTTGATGCCTCTTTGGCGCAAAGAGGCCAAGGCTTTTTGTGCTTCGGGCTTGGGTTCGTCACCAAAAGCCATGAGCAACAATGGTTTGAGTCCTTCAGGCGTTCGTTCTGCCAATGCAGAAAGCGTGGCACCTTGCGCTTGAAAATGCCCCATTTCCGTTTGCCAACACAGGGTGTTCAAACCCTCTTCTTCCAACCAACGCAAGCTGCCTAACAAAAGGTGTCGCTCATTGAGTTGGGCTTGAACACCTTTTCCGGGCAGGGCCACCATGGCTTGTGGCGTTTGCAGTTTGATGCCCTGCGCTTTTGCGGCATTGACCACCGCCTGAGCCAATGGGTGTTCACTGGCACTTTGAACGCTTGCTGCCCACATCAGTGCCGTATTGTTTTTTTCATCCGGTCCGGGCACTTGTCCGATCAGCTGTGGCCGTCCTTGTGTCAAGGTGCCTGTTTTGTCAAAAACGATGGTTTGAACCCGATGGGCTGTTTCCAATGCGGTGACATCCTGGATGAGGATGCCATGTTTGGCGGCCACACCTGTGCCCGCCATGATGGCCACGGGTGTGGCCAGACCCAGCGCACAGGGGCAGGCAATGACCAGCACTGCCACTGCATGGATCAACGCGGTTTCAAATGATGCCCCTTGCCAAAGCCAAATGGCCCAAGTGACCATGGCCACAAAGACGACCACCGGCACAAATATTTCAGCAACTTTGTCTACCAAGCGTTGGATCGGCGCTTTGTGGGCCTGAGCTTGTTCGACCCATCGAATGATGTTGGAAAGAACAGTGTCCTGGCCTACGGCCTTCACCTGCACAAGTACGGTGCCATCGCCATTGATGGCACCACCTGTTAATGGGTCACCTTGTTTTTTATCCACAGGCAAAGCTTCACCAGTGAGCATGGATTCGTCAGCCTGTGTTTGGCCCTCCAAGATCTCACCATCGACGGGATAACGCTCTCCAGGTTTCACCACAATGTGATCTCCAACCCGTATTTCATCCACAGGCACATCGATTTGGCCTTCCTCACCCACCCAATGCACCACGTCAGGCCTTAAAGCGTGCAACGCACTGATGGCTTCGGTGGTTTGTTTTTTGGCTCGGCCTTCGAGCCACTTGCCTAACATCACCAAAGTGATGACCACGGCTGACCCCTCGAAATACAAATGCGGCGCATGACCTTCTTGCGCATGGATCCATAACCAGACCGATAAAGCCCAACCAGCCGTGGTGCCCAATGCCACCAAAAGCTCCATATTGCCGGTCAAAGCCTTGAGTGCATGCCAAGCCGATTTGTAGAAATGTGCCCCCAAGACAAATTGCACAGGTGTGGCCAAGGCAAATTGAACCCAAGCAGGCAGCATCCAGTGCTGACCCAACGATTCACCCAGCATGGGCATCATCAATGGCGCCGACAAAAGCAAACCCATGGCCACCGGTGCAAAACCGGACCATGTTGTTTCCTTTTTCTGTTCGGAATGACCTTGCTGAATGCGTGGTTCATAGCCTGCATCGCGAATGGCTCGGCGCAAAAGTGCTTCTGTCGTCCCGTCTGATGTCACTTCAATACAGGCCATTTCAGTGGCCAAATTGACACTCACCGATTCAACGCTTGGAACCTTCAGCAACGCTTTTTCAACCCTGCTGACACATGATGCGCAGGTCATGCCACCAATGCCGATGGTGTAAGTGCTGCGCTCTGAATTGATCTGTGTCATGAAAACCTTTGCGTTTGGGAATATGCTTTGATCTCAACCCATGAACCTTTGTGTCTTTGCATCATGAAGCATATTTTTAACGTTGAAGGCATGACTTGTGCCCACTGTGAGAAAGCTGTCTCAAAGGCCTTGTTGGCCATAGACGCGCATGCCAAAATTGTGATCGACCGCACTGTTGACTTTGTTGAAGTGTTGTCTGACTTGCCGGCTGAAAAATTCATTCAGGCCATTGAGGACGAAGGCTATCGTGTCGTCCATTGATTCATTTATTTTTAAAAAGGAAAACTCATGACATCGAACGTAGGCGGTATTGATCGTATTTTGCGCATTGTGCTGGGTGTGGTTTTGGTGGCTTTGGCTGCCACGGGCACAGTCGGTGCTTGGGGCTGGGTCGGTTTGGTGCCTTTGGCGACGGGTTTGATTGGCTGGTGTCCACCGTACGGCTTGCTGGGCATCAACACTTGCAAAAACAAAAATATTTGATTTAGCCTTCGAGGGCTTTATTTTTCTTTACAAGGCACAGCGCATCGCAGACACATGGGTCCATCAGACTTCAGTCACTCCATCACTGAAAGGGTGTTTTCCATGAAATCGATTCGTTTGTCTTTGATCTCTGCCAGTTTGCTGCTTGCGGTATCTGGCATGAGTTTTTCCCAAACTCCAGCTTCAACAGGCGCTGTTTCGGCTGCACATTCACAGACCCAGCGCCAGCATGGCGCTGATCGTCATGCCAAGCATTTGGAAACATTACATGCCCAATTGAATCTGTCTGCTTCGCAAGATGCAGCTTGGCAAAGTTTTGTTCAAACCATGCAAAAACCCGGGCATCCGGTGCGCCCTGATCGTGCTGTTTTTGAAAAAATGACAACGCCCGAACGCCTTGACCAGATGCAGACAATGAGGCAACAACGTGATGCACACATGCAAAAGCATGCCGAAGCCACACGGGTGTTTTATGGGCAGTTGACTGCGGAGCAAAAAGTCATTTTTGATGCACAAAGCATGCGCCACATGTCTCGAATGCAGGGCAGCATGCATGCATCCAAACACGAGCATGGTCATCGGCATTGATCTGGCCCTTTTGATCATTGCAAAACTGCCCTGAGGGGCAGTTTTTTATTGTTCGTTTTTTCAGCCTTGACTTGTATCAAATGCGCAAGATGAAGTTTGGGTAAGCTGTTTTGATGCAGTTATCCAAAACCCCTCCATCCTCCAATGGCTCAAACGGTCATGGTTTACCCCCCATCTTGCCCATTGCCATGGACCAGCCTTTGCATTGGCTGGCCTTGGGGTTCAAAGATTTTGCCAAAGCGCCATTGCTGAGTACTTTGCATGGCTTGGTGTTGGCCTTGGCAGGCTCACTCATTGCCTGGGTTGCCCATGACCGTTTTTGGTTGCTCGCTGGCGGCTTGTCAGGCTTTATGGTGATAGCCCCTGTGCTGGCGACCAGCCTTTATGCAATGAGTCGTGCCATCGAACGTGGTGAAGAGGTGAATCTGCAACTGCTGATCCGCACTTGGACCCAATGGCAAATGCGTTTTCGAAAACAACCCGACAGTTATTGGTGTTTGATTCGTTTTGGTTTGCTGTTGGCATTGGCGGCAACAGGTTGGGTCATCACTTCATCGGCGTTGATCACTTTGTTTGCACCGGTGCCCATTCACACGCCCATGGATTTCATCAGGCATGTGGTACTGGCTGAAAACAATTTTTTGTTCGAAATTTGGCTGGGCTTAGGCGGTGTGATGGCCGCCCCTGTTTTTGCATCCAGTGTCATTTCCATGCCCCTGTTGCTGGACCGAAAAGTGAGTGTATTGCAGGCTGTTCTCACAAGTTGGAAAGCTGTACTCACGCATCCATTGCCCATGGCGCTGTGGGCATTTTTGATCATGGGTTTTACTTTGCTTGGATTCATGTCCTTGTTTTTGGGATTGATCCTGATCGTTCCCATGCTGGGGCATGGCAGCTGGCACGCTTATCGGCAGATGGTCAACGTCAGTGATCTTGAAGAACGCATGTCAGGGCAAGGTGATTGGTGATGTGGTCATTTTCAGAAGAACAATTTGCCTGGTTTGGTTTGACGATTGGTGTGGGCGCTTTCATGCTCTACATGCTGTTCATCATCGGACAGTTGGCTTGGGAATCCAAAGCAGGAAAATTCGGAACTTTCGTGATCTTTTTGGGTTTGGCCTTTGGTATGTTGGGTTTTGTGGCCAAAGGTGTCATTCAATGGCTGATTGATCAGTGAAAAAACCTGTGGATAAAAAATGAACAAACCATGACTTATCCACAGCTTGGTCTCTGTCTGAAAAGTTGTTCATGAATCCACGACAGTCAAAAATCGCACTCACCCACAAGCGGCAAACCTTGATAAGTGACTGTCATCATTGGATAAAGCATCTTTATCCACAGATGAAGGCGATCCTTATCTACTATGACTAATTAAAGATATAAATCCATAGAAAGATAACAAAAAACGCAGGCACTGTTAAAATTTGTGTCTTTTGCACCTTGATGTGACCATGGCGCTCGTTTCAGAAGATCCCCTCCTGCACTGTTACGACATCAAAAGCGCTGATTTGCCTTTGGTGGCTTTGCTGCTCAAAACCACTGACATCCACAAGGTTTCTCAGGCTTTGGCGCGTCAATTGGCGGAAAGCCCCGGGTTTTTTGACAACGAACCCGTGATCATTGACCTGAGTGGCCTGTCTGCTTCGCAAGACAACACCCTGCAATCTTTGGACCTTTCGGCCCTGATGGGTGTTTTGCGTCAACACAGTTTGATGCCACTGGGCATCAAAGGCGCAGATACTGCCCTTTTGGACTTGGCCAAGGGTCTGGGCTTGGTCAATGCTTCCGATGCCCGTGTGAAGCGCTCCATGCCCCTTGCTGAGCCTGAACCCCTTGCACCGCCTGTTTTGCAAGCACCTGTCTTGCCATTGGGCGCATTGGTGATTGATAAACCCTTGCGTTCTGGCCAGCAGGTCTATGCCAAGGGACGTGACTTGGTGATGTTGGCGATGGTTAACCCGGGTGCCGAGGTCATTGCCGATGGCCATGTGCATGTGTATGCCACTTTGAGAGGCAAAGCCATTGCTGGCGCTCGGGGTGATACGCAGGCCCGCATTTTTGCCCAGATCATGGAACCCGAATTGTTGTCCATTGCCGGCGTTTACCGCACCAGTGAAAATGCACTGCCCAACGATGTGCTTGGCAAAGCCGCCCATGTTTGTCTTCAAACGGGGCCGGAAGGTGACAAATTGTTGATTTCAGCTCTCAAATCCTGATTCTTTATTTGGTCTTAGAAAGTTAAACCATGACAAAAATTGTTGTTGTGACATCTGGCAAAGGCGGCGTGGGCAAAACCACGACCAGTGCAAGTTTTTCAACCGGTTTGGCGATGAAAGGCTTTAAAACAGCCGTCATCGATTTCGATGTCGGTTTGCGCAATCTGGACCTCATCATGGGGTGTGAGCGTCGGGTGGTGTATGACCTGATCAATGTGATTCAAGGTGAAGCCAACCTTAATCAAGCCTTGATCAAAGACAAGCAATGTGAAAACCTTTTTGTGCTTGCCGCCTCACAAACTCGTGACAAAGATGCCTTGTCTCAAGAAGGTGTTGAGAAGGTTTTGAAAGACCTCAGTGCCATGGGTTTTGACTTCATTGTTTGCGATTCGCCTGCGGGCATCGAAACGGGTGCTTTGATGGCCATGCATTTTGCCGATGAGGCTTTGGTGGTGACCAACCCTGAGGTGTCTTCGGTGCGCGATTCGGACCGCATTTTGGGCATGTTGGGCAGCAAGACGCAACGCGCCATTGAAGGTGCTGAGCCCGTCAAGGAACATTTGCTCATCACCCGCTACAACCCGCATCGCGTGGAAGAAGGTCAGATGTTGTCTTTGCAGGACATCCAGGACATTTTGCGCATTCCTTTGATTGGCGTGATTCCAGAAAGCGAAAACGTGCTTCAGGCTTCCAACCAGGGCACGCCCGTGATCCATTTGGCCAGTACCGATGTGGCCGAAGCTTACAAGGATGTGATCGAACGCTTTCTCGGTGAAGACAAACCCATGCGCTTCGTTGATGCAGAAAAAGCAGGCTTCTTCAAGCGTTTGTTTGGAGGCAAATAAACCATGTCTTTGCTTTCCTTCCTCTTGGGCGAAAAGAAGCAAACCGCCAATGTGGCCAGAGAGCGTTTGCAAATCATTCTGGCCCACGAACGCAGCGGCCGCAATGCCTCTGAACCCGATTACCTGCCGGACTTACAGCGCGAGTTGGTGGCGGTGATCAGCAAATACATCAAAATCAACATCGAAGACATCAAGGTCAATCTTGAGCGGCAAGACAACCTTGAAGTCCTTGAAGTCAAGATTGAATTGCCAGAATCGCGCTGAAGATCCCCCATTGCCCAAGGCAATGGGGTGTTCAATCAATCTTTGACAAGCGACGCCCACAGGCTGCGTGCTGCTCGGATGTTGCGCTCTTTGACGTGACCAAACCCTTTGATGTTTTCCGGCACCCGTGCCACGCTGACCGCATGCGCATGTGATTCGGCGCTCAAATTGTTCAGCACAGCTTCAATGTGCTGCATGTACTCACGGATCAAGGCGCGTTCAGTCTGACGCTCTTCGGTTTTGCCAAAGTAATCCAGCTTGGTGCCGCGCAGACCTTTGAGTTTGGCCAGCACCTTGAAGCCCGTCAGCATGATGGGGCCGAACTTGCGTTTGACCAGTTCGCCTTGGCTGTTGCGCTTGGACCAAAGCGGTGGGGCCAGGTGGTAGTGGACTTTGAAGTCGCCTTCAAAACTGTTTTGGATGCGTTCCACAAAGCCGGTTTGGGTGTGCAGGCGGGCCACTTCGTACTCGTCCTTGTAGGCCATCAAGCGGTACAGCTGCCGGGCCACGGTGTCGCTCAAAAGTGTTTTGCCCAGCGGGGCTTCGGCCGCTTGCACACGCCCCACGATGCCTTGGTAGAGCAGGGCATACGCTTTGTCCTGGTAATCGGTCAGGCGCGTCATGCGGTCGGCGATCAAATCTTCCAAGGACTCGCGTTTTTTGAACTGGATGACTTGTGAGGGCTGGATGGTTTTCATCAACGCATCGGGCTGGTGCGCGGCGTGGCGACCCCACTCAAAAGCGGCCAAGTTGTTTTTAACCTGCACGTCGTTGAGCTCGATGGCCCGCACCAAAGACTCGCGGCGCAAAGGCACCCAACCCTTTTGCCATGCGTAACCCAGGATCATGGGGTTCACGTAAATCGTGTCGCCCATGAGTTGTTTGGCCAGGGCATCGGCGTCAAAAGCGCCTACGCCATCCACGCCGACTTGCGCCGTGATTTCGGCCACGCATTGTTCGGCCGGGTTTTGCCAGTTGCCGTTTTTCACAAACGCGGCAGTGGGTGTGCTGTTGCTGTTCAGGGCCACATGGGTGCGGCCAGCGCGCATGCGCAAAGTGGTTTCTTTGGAAGCACTCACGATCGGGTCACAACCGATGATGAGGTCGGCTGCGGCCATGCTCACGCGGGTGGTGCGGATCTCGTCTTGGCTGTTGGCCACCAAAATGTGGCTCCATGTGGCACCGCCTTTTTGCGCCAAGCCTGCCGAGTCTTGCGTGACGATGCCTTTGCCCTCCATGTGCGCGGCCATGCCCAGCAACTGACCAATGGTGATGACACCCGTGCCGCCCACACCCGCCACCACCATGCCCCAAGGCTCGTGGATGGTGGGCAAGGTGGGTTCGGGCAGTGCGCCCAGGCTGGCTGGCTGGATGGCCGGGGCAGTCGATGTGGCTTTCTTTTTGAACGTGCCGCCCTCCACCGTGACAAAGCTGGGGCAAAAGCCTTTGAGGCAGCTGGTGTCCTTGTTGCAGGTGCTTTGGTTGATGGTGCGCTTGCGGCCCAGGGGCGTCTCAAGCGGTTCCACCGACAGGCAGTTGGACTGTACGCCGCAGTCGCCACAGCCTTCGCACACTTCTTCGTTGATCATCATGCGCACGGCAGGGTCGACCATGGTGCCGCGCTTGCGGCGGCGGCGTTTTTCGGTGGCGCAGGTCTGGTCGTAAATGATGACGGTGGTGCCTTTGACTTCACGCATTTCGCGCTGGATGCGGTCGAGTTCATCGCGGTGGAACACACGCACGCCATCGACCAAAGCCACGCCTTCGTATTTTTCGGGCTCGTCGGTCACCACCACGATGCGTTGAGCACCTTCGGCCTTCATGCTCATGGCGATCTGCACCACGCTGTGGCCTTCGGGGCGTTCACCCACTTGCTGGCCGCCCGTCATGGCGACGGCATCGTTGTACAAAATTTTGTAGGTGATGTTCACACCCGAGGCCACGCTCTGGCGCACGGCCAAAATGCCGCTGTGGAAATAGGTACCGTCACCGATGTTGGCAAAAATGTGCTGGTCGGTGCAAAAGGGTTGTTGGCCACTCCATGGCACGCCTTCGCCGCCCATCTGGGTGAATCCCGTCGTGCTGCGGTCCATCCAGAGGCTCATGAAGTGGCAGCCGATGCCTGCCATGGCGCGTGAGCCTTCGGGCACCTTGGTGGAGGTGTTGTGGGGGCAGCCGGAGCAAAACCAGGGCGTGCGTTCGGTGGCAGCACCCAAGGTCAGGGTTTGCAAGGACTTTTCTTTGGCGTCCAGCACAGCCAGGTGAGCGTCGATGCGTGCGGTGGTGTCGGCATCCACGCCCAGCTTTTTCAGCCGCTTGGCAATGGCCCGTGCAATCAAGGCGGGTGTCAAATCGGCGTTGGCCCGCAGCAAGGTGCGCTCTGTCGGATTGGCCGTTGACCATTCGCCGCCGGAGGTGTCGCCCTCGGCTTCGTCGAATTTGCCCACGATGGTGGGGCGCATGTCATCGCGCCAGTTGTAGAGCTCTTCTTTGAGTTGGTATTCGATGACCTGGCGTTTTTCTTCGACCACCAAAATCTCGCGCAGCCCGGTGGCAAATTCGCGGGTGGTGTGCGATTCGAGGGGCCAGACCACACCCACTTTGTGCACCCGGATGCCCAGGCGTTGGCAGGTGGCGTCGTCCAGACCCAGGTCGAGCAGGGCCTGGCGGGTGTCGTTGTAGGCTTTGCCGCTGGCGATCAGGCCGAAGCGGTCATTCGGTCCTTGGATGACGTTGTGGTTGAGCTTGTTGGCGCGGATGTAGGCGAGGGCTGCATACCACTTGTAATCAAACAAACGCGCTTCTTGCTCCAGCGCTGTGTCGGGCCAGCGGATGTGCACGCCGCCGGGCGGCATCACAAATTCGGGCAGCACGATTTGCACGCGCTCGGGGTCGATGTGCGCGGTGGCACTGGACTCGACGATTTCCTGAATCGTCTTCATGCCCGACCAAATGCCTGCAAAGCGGCTCAGGGCCAAGGCGTGCAAGCCCTGGTCCAGGATGTCTTGCACGCTGGCTGGGAAGAAAACAGGCAGGCCGCAGGCTTTGAAGATGTGGTCGCTCTGGTGCGCAGCGGTGGAGCTTTTGGCCACATGGTCATCGCCCGCCACGGCCAACACGCCGCCCCAAGGGGTGGTGCCCGCCATGTTGGCGTGTTTGAACACGTCCGAGCAGCGGTCTACGCCGGGGCCTTTGCCGTACCAGATGCCGAACACGCCATCGAATTTGTTGGTGCCCGGGGGCGCAAAACCCAGTTGCTGGGTGCCCCACAAGGCGGTGGCGGCCAGCTCTTCGTTCACACCGGGCTGGAACACGATGTGCTGGGCCTTGAGGTGGTCCTTGGCTTTCCACAGCGATTGGTCGTAACTGCCCAGGGGCGAACCCCGGTAACCGCTGATGAAGCCGGCCGTGTTTTTGCCCTGCAAGGCGTCGCGTTGGCGCTGCAGCATGGGCAGCTTGACCAAGGCTTGCACGCCGCTCATGAAGGCACGGCCCACATCGAGGCAGTATTTGTCGTCCAGCGTCACCGTCTCTAAAGCCTGACGAATCGATTCGGGCAAGGGGGCGTTCATGGTTTGTCCTGCGTCTGAAATGGAGTGCACAGTGTAGGACGCCCCTGCAGACATGTGCTTGCTTTCGGTGACAGGATTTGCCCTATGATTTGAAAGAATCTTGCTCAAAGAGGCGTATTTTGGAAACACTGGACAAATTCGACTGGGCGATATTGAACGAACTGCAAACCAATGGCCGCCTGACCAATGCGGAGTTGGCGCAGCGGGTGGGTTTGTCGGCCGCGCCGTGCTGGCGCCGGGTGCGGGCGCTCGAAGAGTCGGGCGTCATCCAAGGCTACCGTGCCGAAATTGACCGCCAGAAAGTGGGCTTGGATGTGTTGGCCTTTGTGCGGCTGGACGCCGAGCGCAACCGGGGCGACATCACGCGCCAACTGGAGGAAGCCATCCTCAAAATCCCTGAAGTGGTGTCGTGCCACTACATCAGTGGCACCGGCACCTTTGAGCTGCAGGTGGTCAGCAAGGACCTGAACAGTTTCAGCCAGTTCGCCCGCGATGTGCTGATCAACCTGCCCAATGTGAAAGACCTGCACACCAGCTTTTCATTGGGCGAGGTCAAGGCCGCTGGGGCCTTGCCTTTGAAGACCTGAGGTCTCGGGGTGGTCAGCAGCTCCCAAGCGAGCCCGGGCCTGTGATCAGCCGCCGCTTCTCAGGGGTACAAACCCCGCAGCTCACGCGCTTGCAAGATGCGCGTGCACGCCACAATGAACGTGGCAGTGCGCAGACTCACCCGGTGCTCGTCGGCCACTTGCCAGATGGCGGCAAAGGCTTCGCGCATGATGCGCACCAGGCGGGCGTTGATCTCGTCTTCGCTCCAGAAGAAGCTGGAAAAATCCTGCACCCATTCAAAGTAACTGACGGTGACGCCCCCGGCGTTGGCGATCACGTCGGGCACGACCAGGATGCCCCGCTCGTGCAGGATGTCGTCGGCCTCGGGTGTGGTGGGGCCGTTGGCGCCTTCGATCACCATGCGGGCCTGGATGAGGTGGGCATTGGCGGCGGTGATTTGTTGCTCCAGCGCGGCGGGAATCAGGATGTCACAATCCACGCCCCAGAACTGCGCATCGGGCAGGGTGTCGCCGTCTTCAAAACCTTGGACGCTGCCGTGCGCGCTGACGTGGTGCAGCAGGGCAGGCACGTCCAGACCTGCAGCCTTGTAAACCGTGCCGCCGTGGTCCTGTACCGCGACCACCGTGGCCCCGGCCTGGGCAAACAGCTTGGCGGCAATGCCGCCCACATTGCCAAAGCCTTGCACCGCGATGCGGGCTTGGCCGATGTCCAGCCCGATGTGCTGTGCAGCCTCTTGGCCCACGGTGTACACGCCGCGCCCGGTGGCTTCGCGTCGGCCCAAAGAACCGCCCAAGGCAACGGGTTTGCCGGTCACCACGCCCGAGGCGGTGGCACCTTCGTTCATGGAATAGGTGTCCATCATCCAGGCCATGATCTGCTCGTTGGTGTTCACATCAGGCGCGGGGATGTCTTTGGTCGGACCGATGATGATGCCGATCTCGCTGGTGTAGCGGCGTGTCAGGCGCTCCAGCTCGCCGCGTGACAGGGTTTTGGGGTCGACCCGGATGCCGCCCTTGGCCCCGCCAAACGGCAGGTTGACGGCCGCGTTTTTGATCGACATCCAGGCCGACAAGGCCATGACTTCGGACAAGGTCACGTCTTGGTGAAAGCGCACACCGCCTTTGCCCGGGCCGCGGCTGGTGTTGTGTTGCACGCGGTAGCCCTCAAAGTGGGCCATGGTGCCGTTGTCCAGCTCAATCGGCACGTCCACGATCAGTGCGCGCTTGGGGCGCTTGAGGGTTTCGACCCAGCGCGACAAGCTGCCCAAGTAGGGCGTGACGCGGTCGACTTGCTGCAGGTAAATGCCCCAAGCGCCGAGGTGCTCAGGGTTTAAATAAGAGGGCAGTGCATGGGAGCTTGTGGCTGTGTTGCTTGCGGGTGTGTTGGCCATGTTTTGATGCCTTTCGTGAAACTGACGGGTTGTCGGTGTTGCGCATTGTGGAGCACCCCATGTTGCGCCGTCCAAGGCTGTTTGGCTGTCGGTTCATGCACAGAAGGCATCAACTTGGAGGCGTCAGTCTCCTGCTTGAGGTCGTGCTTGAACCCCGTTTATGGCTGTGCGAACAAAGACCCCGCCAAAGACACCTGCCTGTAAAATAAGCAGCTTCAGCCGACCCCGTGGCAGGGCGGCCCACGGCGCAGGCGGCGCCCTTTTTTGGCCTTCATTCAAGGCGGATTTTTCATGCTTTACCCTCAAGAATTCGATGTGATCGTGGTCGGCGGTGGCCATGCTGGAACCGAAGCCGCGCTTGCGGCCGCCCGCATGGGCAGCAAAACACTCTTGCTCAGCCACAACATCGAGACGCTGGGGCAGATGAGCTGCAACCCGTCCATTGGTGGCATTGGCAAGGGCCACCTGGTCAAAGAGGTGGACGCCTTGGGCGGGGCCATGGCGCTGGCCACCGACGAGGGCGGTATCCAGTTCCGCATCCTCAACAGCTCCAAAGGCCCGGCCGTGCGCGCCACCCGCGCCCAGGCTGACCGCATTTTGTACAAAGCCGCCATTCGCCGCATGTTGGAAAACCAGCCCAATTTGTGGCTCTTCCAGCAAGCCGTGGACGACCTGATGGTGGAGGGCGACCGGGTGGTGGGCGCCGTGACGCAGGTCGGCATCCGCTTCCGTTCGCGCACCGTGGTGCTGACGGCGGGCACGTTTTTGGACGGCAAGATCCATGTGGGTTTGCAAAACTACGCAGCGGGCAGGGCCGGTGATCCGCCTGCCGTCAGTCTGTCGGCACGGCTCAAAGAACTCAAGCTGCCGCAAGGACGTCTGAAGACGGGCACACCACCCCGCTTGGACGGCCGCACCATCGACTTCAGCCAATGCACCGAGCAGCCCGGTGACGGCGTGCCTGGCGGCATGAACCCCGAGGGTGGGGTGCCGGTATTCAGTTTCATGGGCAATGCAGGCATGCACCCTCAGCAAGTGCCTTGCTGGATCACCCACACCAACGAGCGCACACACGACATCATCCGCTCGGGCTTTGACCGCAGCCCCATGTTCACCGGCAAGATCGAGGGCGTGGGCCCGCGTTACTGCCCCAGCGTGGAAGACAAGATCAACCGCTTTGCCGACAAAGACAGCCACCAGATTTTTCTGGAACCCGAGGGCCTGACCACCCACGAGTATTACCCCAATGGCATCTCGACCAGTCTGCCGTTTGACATCCAGTACGACCTGGTGCGCTCGATGAAGGGCTTGGAAAACTGCCACATCCTGCGCCCTGGCTACGCCATCGAATACGACTACTTTGACCCACGCGCCCTGAAGAACAGCTTTGAGACGCGCCAGATCAACGGCCTGTTCTTTGCGGGGCAGATCAACGGCACCACCGGTTACGAAGAAGCTGCGGCCCAGGGTTTGTTTGCGGGCATCAATGCCGCGCTGCAATGCCGTGGCGAAGCCGCCTGGACGCCTGCACGAGACCAAGCCTATTTGGGTGTGCTGGTGGACGACCTGGTGACCCAGGGCGTGACAGAGCCTTACCGCATGTTCACCAGCCGGGCGGAGTTCCGCCTGCAGTTGCGCGAAGACAATGCCGATGCTCGCCTGACCGAAGTGGGCCGTCAAATGGGTCTGGTGGATGACGCCCGTTGGGACGCCTTCAGCCGCAAACGCGATGCTGTTTCACGTGAAACAGAGCGACTGAAATCCACCTGGGTGAACCCGCGCAACTTGCCAGCGGCCGAGTCTGAGCGGGTGATGGGCAAAGCCATTGAGCACGAGCACAACCTGTTCGACTTGCTGCGCAGACCGAATGTGAGCTATCCGGCGTTGATGTCTTTGGACGGTGGGCGCATGGCCAGCGCCGATGTTTCACGTGAAACGCTGGGTGACCTGAGCCCCTCGGTGATCGAGCAGGTCGAGATCGCCGCCAAGTATTCTGGCTACATTGACCGCCAAAAAGGGGAGGTGGAGCGGGCTGCGTTTTACGAACACCTGCGCCTGCCCGAGAGTCTGGACTACATGAAAGTCTCGGCACTGTCGATCGAAGCTCGTCAGAAGTTGGCCAAACATCGGCCCGAAACACTGGGCCAGGCTTCGCGCATATCGGGCATCACGCCGGCCAGTGTGTCGCTGTTGCTGATTCACCTGAAGAAGGGTGGATTCAAAGGCTTCATGAAAACCGATCCAGAGAGTGTCATCGCATGAGTGTGAATTTGGAACAAGGCTTGCGCTCGGGTGTCGAAGCCTTGGGTTTGGAGTTGTTGGATGGGCAAATTCGGTCTTTGTTGGACTATGTGGCGCTGATCCAAAAGTGGAACAAAGTCTATAACTTGACAGCACTGCGTGACCCGGCCGACATGCTCACTCACCATCTGTTGGACAGTCTGACAGCTGTGGGGCCTTTGACGCGGCACACCCAAGGCAAGGCCCTGCGTGTGCTCGATGTGGGTTCAGGGGGTGGTTTGCCCGGGGTGGTGCTGGCTGTGTGCATGCCCGAGTTGAATGTGAGCTGTGTGGACACGGTAGCCAAAAAAGCCGCGTTTGTGCAGCAAGTGGCCGTGAACCTGAAGCTGCCCAATTTGCGCGGATTGCATGCACGGGTGGAATCGTTGACGGACCCCTATCAGGTCATCTGTTCGCGTGCTTTTGCGTCATTGCCTGACTTCGTCACCTGGTCTCGCTCTGCTTTGGACGAGCGTGGTGTGTGGATGGCCATGAAGGGAAAGCATCCCCAAGATGAGATCGATGCTTTGCCCAGTGATGTGGGCGTGTTTCACGTGGAACCCTTGAAGGTGCCAGGTTTGGACGTTGAGCGCTGCATGATCTGGATGAAGCCTGAAGCATCTGCCCATTGAGGCTTGGCGGTGTCTTTCAACATGATGTGCGTTGAGCCCTGAATTTTGGGATGGCTGGGACAGGGCCCTGCGTCAATCACGGTTGAAAAGTCTGTAGGTGTGGTCATCGGTCATGGTGCCGCGATCACTTCAGAAGGTGTTCAGCGATTGACCCGGCCCTGTGGAGTTTGATTTGCGCGGCTATTTTTGGCGCAGCGCTCCCTGTGGGAGCCCCGCCCTCGGGGCGATGGGTGATGGTCTGTGAGGCTTTCATCGCGACGAGGGCGTCGCTCCTACAAAATGAGGGAGCCCCGCCCCCGGGGCGATAGGTGGTGGTCTGCGAGGCTCTATCGCGACGAGGGCGTCGCTCCTACAAAATGTAGGAGCTCCACCCTCGGGGCGATGTGTGATGGTCTGTGAGGCTTTCATCGCGACGAGGGCACCCCTCCTACAAAATGTGGGAGCCCCGCCCTCGGGGCGGTGGGTGGTGGTCTGCGAGGCTCCATCGCGGCGAGGGTGCCGCTCCTACAAAATGTGGGAGTCCCGCCCCCGGGGCGATGGGGGGTGGTCTGCGAGGCTCCATCGCGGCGAGGGTGCCGCTCCAACAATCCTTGTGGGAGCCCCGCCCTCGGGGCGATGGGTGGTGTTCTGCGAGGCTTTCATCGCGACGAGGGCGTTGCTCCTACAAAATGTGGGAGCTCCGCCCTCGGGGCGATGGGTGGTGGTCAGCGAGGATCCATCGCGGCGAGGGTGCCGCTCCTACAAAATGTGGGAGCCCCGCCCTCGGCGATGGGTGGTGGTCTGTGAGGCTTTCATCGCGACGAGGGCGTCGCGCCTACAAAATGTAGGAGCCCCGCCCTCGGGGCGATGGGGGGTGGTCTGCGAGGCTTTCATCGCGACGAGGGCGTTGCTCCTACAAAATGTGGGAGCCCCGCCCTCGGGGCGATGGGGGGTGGTCAGCGAGGCTTCATCGCGACAAGGGCATCACTTTTACAAAATACCGTTCATACAGACGTCATCGGGCCGGATTCATCCATAAGAGATGAATCATTCGAACTTGATAGGCCACCGCACATCGGTTTGAAAATGTGCAAACGCCAGTCAAACGCAGACTTGTTTCACGTGAAACAACAAAAGACGAGTCAAAGCGCACATGTGGCATTTACACTCAAGGTCTTGTTATCAAAGAGCTCACATGTTTGGTATTTCGGATTACGGCGCTTTTTCAGCAGCGTTTCTATTGCTGTTGTTCTTGCCTGGTCCTGGCAATCTGGCCTTGATCACCTCAACCACTTTGGGTGGTTTGTCGGGTGGTTTGGCATCGGTTCTGGGACTTTTGCTGGGTGACCAAATTTTGTTGTGGCTCACAGTGGCAGGTGTTGCGGCCGTGCTCAAGGCCTATCCGAGCGTTTTCATGGTCTTGCAATACATGGGGGCGGCCTATTTGACTTGGTTGGGAGTCAAAATGATCGTGGCCAAGCCGGGTACAGGGCCAAGCGTGAAAATCACCCCTGGGCATTATTTTCGTGAGACCCTGTTCATCACTTTGCTGAATCCCAAGGCCATTTTGTTTTATCTGGCTTTTTTCCCGCAGTTCATCGACCCCGTTCAACATCAAGGCGTGCTGACTTTTGTGGTGATGGCATTGACCATTGCCGTCTTGGGACTGACCTATTGTGTGGGTGTGGTGGCGGTCACGCACACCATGGCCGAACGCATTCGGGCAAGGCCCAAAGTGGCGGGGTTTTTGCAAAAATGTGCCGGTTTGGGTCTGATCGGTTTTGGACTCAAGATGGTGCTGGTCAAGTAAGTCAAAACCTGAACTTCTGACGAAAGTGTTGTATGTTTTTTGGTATTTCTGATTACGGTGCATTTGTCGCCGCCATTGTGTTGTTTCTGGCCATTCCTGGGCCGGGTAACTTGGCCTTGATCACCTCCACAGGCAAAGGGGGCATGGCTGGTGGCTTGGGTGCCACCTTGGGCGTGATCGTGGGTGATCAGGTGCTAATGTGGTTGGCGGTGGCCGGTGTGGCGACGGTTTTGGCCACATACCCTGCCGCATTTGTGGCAGTGCAATGGATGGGTGCCTTGTATCTGACCTGGTTGGGCTGGAAGATGTTGTCTGCCAAACCCGGTGACGCGCCCGTGCTCAACATACGCCCGCGCGACTTTTTTCAGCAAGCGGTGGTCATCACCTTGCTGAACCCCAAGGCCATTGTGTTTTACATGGCGTTCTTTCCTTTGTTTGTTGACCCAAAAACCCACTTGGGGTGGATCAGTTTTGGCGTCATGGCCGCCACCATCGCGGCCTTGACGTTTTTGTACGGTTTGGGCATGACCTTGTTGACTTACCACTTGGCCGAGCGCATGCGTTCAAATCCGCGCATCGGCCGCATTTTGGAAAAACTGGCGGGTGTTTTTCTGGTGGGTTTCGGTCTCAAGCTGGCCATTTCCAAATAATTCGGACACCTTCATATGGCCCACATTTTCTGCATTGCCAACCAAAAAGGTGGCGTTGGCAAAACCACCACCACCGTCAATCTGGCCGCTGGCTTGGCCAAATTGGGTCAGCGCGTTTTGCTGGTCGATTTGGACCCGCAGGGCAATGCCACCATGGGGTCGGGCATTGACAAACGGCAGGTCGAGCTCAGCGTCTACGATGTGTTGCTCGAATCGGCGTCAGTGGCCGAATCGGTCGTCAAGGCCGAAAAATGCGGTTACGACGTGCTCAGTGCCAACCGTGAATTGGCAGGGGCCGAAGTCGAACTGGTTCAATTGGAGCACCGTGACCAGCGACTGAAAGTAGCCCTGCAATCCGTGGATGCCGACTACGATTTTGTGTTGATCGATTGCCCGCCTTCCCTGTCCATGCTGACCCTCAATGGCCTGTGTTGCGCCCACGGGGTCATTGTGCCGATGCAGTGTGAATATTTTGCGCTGGAAGGGCTGACCGATTTGGTCAACACCATCAAGCAGGTGCACGCCAACTTGAACAAGGGCCTGAAGATCATTGGTTTGTTGCGGGTGATGTTTGACCCGCGCATCACCTTGCAGGTGCAAGTCAGTGACCAACTCAAGGCCCACTTTGGAGACAAGGTGTTTGACACCGTGATCCCTCGCAATGTGCGGCTGGCCGAAGCGCCCAGCTATGGCGTTCCAGGGGTGGTGTTTGACCCATCGGCCAAAGGCAGTCTGGCCTATGTGGAGTTTGCGCGGGAAATGATTCAACGAGCCCCTGTGCTGTGAGGGGTGTCCGCAGTGATGTCCATGAACACATTGAGCGGCGACGCACGTTCCGGGCTGCGGCCCGAGGCTGAGCCAGCCAGCGTCTTGATCTTGCCAAGTTGGCAGGGCAGCGGCCCTGAACATGGGCAAACGCTTTGGGCGCAGCGTGATGGTTATACCGTGGTGGAACAAAACGATTGGCAAAGGCCTCGCCGTGGTGACTGGCTTGCACGACTGGATGAAGTCATTGTCGATGCACCCGGTTCCGTGGTGCTGCTGGGGCACGGTTTGGGATGCATTTTGGTGGCCGCATGGGCCTCTTTTTCTCGCCATACGGCGCGTGTTCGGGGGGCTTTGCTGGTCGCGCCCGCCGATGTGGAGGCATCCGAGCTGCATGAGCATTTGCCAGGCTGGGCACCCATTGTGCGGCAGACTTTGCCTTTCCCCAGCGTTTTGGTGGGTTGCCAGAATGACCCGCATTGCCGCACCGACCGAGCCCATGAGATGGCTCAAAATTGGGGTGCGCGATGGGTTCTGGGCGAACCGTTTGAACACCTCAAGGTTGACACCTTTTGGGGTGCATGGCCACAAGGTCATGCGCTTTTGCAAACCCTCTTGAAAGAATGACCATGGTCACCAAAAAACCCAAAGGCCTTGGCCGTGGACTGGAAGCTTTGCTGGGCCCCAAAGTGGCCGATGCGCCACTTGAGGCCGAAACCGGCACGCCCCATCAGCTCAGGCTTGACCAAATGGTGGCGGGCATTTACCAGCCGCGAACGCGCATGGACGAAGGGGCGCTGTACGAGTTGGCCGAGTCCATCAAGGCGCAGGGCATCATGCAGCCCATTTTGGTGAGGCAGCTCACCGAGGGCGACAACGCTGGCAAATACGAGATCATTGCTGGCGAACGGCGCTTTCGCGCCTCGCGTCTGGCCGGTCTGGAGTCGGTTCCGGTGCTGGTGCGGGATGTGCCCAACGAGGCTGCCGCAGCCATGGCGCTCATTGAAAACATCCAGCGCGAGGACCTCAATCCTTTGGAGGAGGCTCAAGGCCTGCAACGCTTGGTGAAAGAGTTTGGGCTCACTCACGAAGCGGCGGCCCAAGCCGTTGGGCGTTCACGCAGCGCAGCCAGCAACTTGCTTCGTTTGCTCAATTTGGCCGATCCTGTGCAAAGCATGCTCATGGCGGGTGATCTCGACATGGGCCATGCCAGGGCCTTGTTGGCCTTGGACAAGGCCCAGCAAATCACAGCGGCCAACCAGATTGCAGCCAAAAAGCTCTCGGTCAGGGAGACCGAGGTGCTGGTCAAAAAACTGGGCAACGATGCGAATCCAGCACCCCGGAAATCGAGCACCGAAAAGTCAGGGGACATCCGCCGGGTCGAGGAAGAGTTGTCAGATGCCCTGATGGCTCAGGTCGAGGTGCGCATCAAAAAGCGGGTCAAACGTTTGGGCAAGATGCAAGACATGGGCGAGGTGAGCATCCAGTTTGGCTCACTCGAAGAGCTCAATGGCTTGATTGACCGATTGCGCGGACAAGCCAGCTGAAGCCCCATGCTTCGAAAGGGTGCTTCATCATTGCCGGCGGGCTCGGAGGCTGACGGCAAAACCTTGTTTTCCAGAGAAAACCTGCTGGTCATCTTTTTGCTGGCCATTGGGCTGAGCTCGCTGCTTTTTTTCTTCATGCCGTCGGGGTATTACGATCGGCGCATCAATTTGGCCTGCACGGTGCTCATGGTGGCTTTGGTTCCCTTGGCCTACCGGCCGCGGTATTTTGCGGCCGTTGTGCATGGTGCCGCATTGATCAGCGCCACCATGGTCGCCCACAACGCCATGGCGTCTGGGGGCGTCAATTCCATGGGCATGGTGTGGCTCAATGTGCTGTCGGTGCCAGTGCTGCTGCTGTTGGGGCCGATGGCCACCTTGATCTGGGTTGTCATTTCCTTGTCGCTCACAGCGGGTTTGTTGGTGGCCACCCTGAGCGGCTGGTCGGGTGACCATGTCCAGATCACGCAACAAGCCGTGCCATGGTCATTGATGAACAATGCTTTGGTCGCTGGCAATTTGATGTTGGCGGTTTTTTTGTACGATCACCTGCACGACCGGCAGCGTCAGCAACTGGATCGACGAAACGAAGAACTCAAGGCCACGCACCAGGCCTTGTTGCAGGCACAGGCCCACAAGGATGAATTTGTGGCGGCGGTGGGACATGAGCTGCGCACGCCCATGAACGCCATTTTGGGTTTTAACAGTGTGTTGCGTCAGGAGTTGGCGGACCATCCTGACCAAGTGGAGGTGGTGGACCACATTCGCCGCTCCACCACGCACCTGTTGCAAGTGGTCAACGACATTCTGGATTTTTCGCAACTTCAGGCCGGTAAATTGTGGGTCCACGCGGTGGATTTTGATGTGGAACCCCTCATGCAAGAGGCCTTGCAAACACACCAGACCCGGGCGCAGGAAAAAGGCCTGACTTGGACAGGCCAGATGGAGGATGGTGTGCCCAAGCGGGTGCATGCAGACCGTCAGCGACTGCTTCAAATATTGCGCAATTTGCTCGACAACGCGTTCAAATTCACCGACCAAGGAGCGGTCCATTTGCGCATTGCCGTTCAGTCGGGGCAGTTGCGCTTTGAAGTCACCGACACGGGTCGCGGCATCGCGCCCGCAGAGCATCGCCAGATCTTCAAACGGTTTGAGCATGCCAATATCCAAACCACCCGCGCTTATGGTGGGACAGGACTGGGCTTGTCCATTTGCGAGAAACTGGTGAATTTGCAGGGGGGGCAGATCGGGCTTCAAAGTGAGCCTGGCCATGGCGCCACGTTCTGGTTCCAAATACCCCTTGAAGCCGCGAGCACACCCTCAGAAGCGCACCCCAAATCTTCGGACAGTTTGCAAGACGAGGCCTTGCGCATTCTGGTGGTCGATGACAACACCATGAACCTGATGGTGGCACGCTTGCAGCTCAAGAAGTGCTGGCCCAAAGCGCAGATCGTCACCGCAGACGGGGCTGCACAAGCGCTGAGCTTGTTGGACACTCAAAGCTTTGACATTGCCTTGGTCGACATGATCATGCCCGAGATGGATGGCATGCAATTGACGGCACAAATTCGCCAACAATTTCCGGCCATCACGGCCCGCATGCCGATTTTGGCGCTCACAGCCAACACCAACCCGGTTGACCGACAACGCTGTCTCGATGCAGGCATGGATGAGGTGCTGGACAAACCCATGGACCCCGAAATCTTGGTGCGTTGCGTGAGTCGGCACATTCGAAAAGCGAGGGCCTGAACCGTGCACCAAGACAAGGCCGCCCCTTCACGGTTTGAACAAATCGTCGCCCGACTGCCTGCCAGTTACCGCCAGGGCAAGATGCCCTATGTGTTCCTGTTTGGCCTTTTGATCATTGGCGTACTCTTGCTGCATGTGGTGACGAACCTGCAACAAACGGCCACACCCATGTTTTTGTTGATGGCCGGGGTCTTGTTGCTGCTGCTGGTCTTGATTGACCGTGGAATGCCCCTGAACTGGGCGGTGCACATCGGCACCACCACCAGCTTGTGTGTGCTGGCATACGCCGCTTGGACGACAGGGGGCGTTTCGTCGCCACGCTTGGCCTGGATGTTGGTGCTGCCCTTGACGCCGTTCTACATCATGGGTCGTCGGGCAGGGGCTGTCTGGTTGGTGTTGGTGTGGTTGGCTCAGTTGGGCATGGGCTGGGCCAATTGGGTGGGGTGGACACCCCCGTATGTCTTGGGTGTCGAGCATGCGGTGTCGTCTTGGATGACCTTCAGTTTGGTGACCGGGGTGCTGGTCATTGTGCCGCTGATCTATGACCGCCTTTACCAAGCCACCTTGAGCCAAAGCCTGCTTTACCAAACCGAGCTGGAAACCAAGCGTCAGGAATTGGAGATGGCGTTGAAGATGCGTGAGCATTTCATTGCCAACGTCAGCCATGAGTTGCGAACACCCATGAATGCCATTTTGGGCTTCAATGCGCTGCTGCTGTCCCGTGTCCGGGACAAACCCGAAGCGGTCAAGGTGCTCAACCACACCCACCAATCGGCCGATCACTTGATGACGGTGATCAACGACATCCTGGACTATTCCCAGCTGCAGGCCGGTCAACTGGTCACCCACCCCGAAACCTTTGAGCTGCGAAAAACGGTGGAGCATGCCTTTGAGCTGTTCAAGCCCCGCGTGAAAAGCATGGACATCGACTACCGCCTGGTGCTCGATGATGCCCTGCCCACCTGGGTGCACACCGACCGCCATCGCCTGATGCAGGTGTTGGTCAATTTGTTGGGCAATGCCCTCAAGTTCACCCACCAGGGTGCGGTGCAACTGCAGGTGCGTTGGCAAGCACCGGGTGTGGAGTTTTCGGTCAAGGACACAGGCATTGGCATTGCCAAGGAAAGACAAGCCCAAATTTTCAAGCGCTTTAGCCAAGCCGAAAGTGATACGCAAACCCTGTACGGCGGCAACGGCCTGGGCTTGGCCATCTCGCAAAAACTGGCGCACTTGCTGGGAGGTGACATTGGCTTTGAAAGCGAACCGGGCCAGGGCTCAAGGTTTTGGTTGCGCCTGCCCTTGACGGCCGAGGAGGCACCGGGTCAAAAATTGTCTTCGGTGCATCTGCGTGTGCTCAGTTCAGACAAGGCCTGGACTTTTTTGGTGGCCGATGACCATCCGGTCAACCGTTTGCTGCTCAAGCAAGTGTTGCAAAACGCCTGGCCATTCAGCGTGGTGCTGGAGGCGCTGGACGGGCAAAGTACTTTGGACACCTTGCATCAAAAACATGTGGATCTGGTGCTCATGGACATGGTCATGCCCGTCATGGATGGCATTGATGCAACACGCGTCATTCGGCAAGACCCTTTGCCCCGAGTGCGTGACGTGCCGGTGTTGGGGCTGACCGCCAATGTGAACCCCCTGGACTTGGCCGCCTTCAAGTCGGCAGGTCTGAGTGACGTCATGCTCAAACCCTTTGAACCGGCGGTGCTGTGCAGCAAGATCGAGCAATGCCTGGTGGGTGGCTCATCAACAAGAGGGTTGTGAACGCCTCCTTGATTTTCAGGAGGATGTAAACCCGCTGTGCACCGGTGCCAGATCACCTTGTAATACGAAAAGACCCACAAGCCAAGGAGAAGGGCCCGTGTACCTGACCGGAAAACAAACCACACTGCTTGGCCAGATCATGCAAACCCTGGCCGAGCCGCACGAAGAAACCGAGATCCGCGAGATCATGGGTGATTTGGTCATGCAGCTGCTCGGGGCGCAGTTCTACGCCAGCTTTGTCTGGCAGCCCGGCAGCCAGAGTTTTGCCCAGCCCATCCAGATCAACATGGACCCGATGAACCTGCGGGCCTATGAAAGCTATTACCAGTTCCATGACCCCATCACACCCCTCATGCAGCGTTACCAGGTGGCGGTGCGTGCCACCGATGTGTTGCCCATCGAAGAACTGAAGAAAACCGAATTCTTCAACGACTTCCTGAACAAAGACGGCTTGTACTGGGGCGTGAACCTTTATGCCTGGCACCAGGGCCAAAACCTGGGTGACATGCGCATCTGGCGCGACAAGCGCCGGGATAACTTCACACCCGACGAAATGCGTTTGCTTGACATGCTGCAACCGGCTTTTGTGACGGCACTCGCCCGTGCGCAAAGGTCCAGTCAGCCCGAGGCCTTGACCTTGAACATCTTGTCGCAACGCTTGACCACGCGCGAACAAGACACCGCTCGTCTGGTGATGTTGGGCATGACCGACAAGGAAATTGCCCGGGCGCTGCACATTTCCACCACCACCGTGCGCACCCACTTGGAAAACGCGTTTCGCAAAGTGGGCGTGAGCAACCGGGCCGCGCTGGTGCACAAACTCAGGCCATGAAGGGCATGCAGGCCTCCTGAAAACCAAGGATGGTCGCTCTCCAGTCGCGTCTCTAGCATGGAGTCAACGCCCATTCAGGCGTTTCAACCTTAAAAGGAGACCTCCATGCCTACAAACACATCACGTCGGAATTTCTTTAAAAACACGGGAGCCGTGTCTGCTGCGGCCATGCTGGGCGGTGTTGGCGCAAGCCTGACGGCTTGTGGTGGCAATTCCAGCACCACACTGACTTCAGCCGAACAACTGAACTTGACGGCCTCTGAAGCGGTTGCCGCCTTGAAGGCGGGCAAGATGACGGCAACTGACTATGTTGCCAACCTGATCAACCGCGCCAAGTCATTGTCTGATCTCAACGCCATGATCAGTCTTGACGAGGCGGGTGCATTGGCCGCAGCCAAGCAAGTCGATGCAGACCGCGCTGCAGGCAAAACATTGGGCGCGTTGGCGGGTTTGCCGATTGTGGTCAAAGACAACATCAACACCAAAGGCATGAAAACCACGGGCGGCACATCGTCGCTGCGCAATTTCCAGCCCAAAACCAATGCGCCTTCTGTTCAAAAGCTGCTGGATGCAGGGGCCATCATTTTGGGCAAGTCCAACCTGCACGAGTGGGCCTTTGGCATCACCACCACCAACTTCACACTGGGCATTGACCCCATCACCAAAGCAGCCAACCGCCCTGGCAAAAACCCCTACGACTTCAGCCGCATTCCTGGTGGTTCATCGGGCGGAACAGCCATTGCCGTGGCCGCACGCTTTGCCCCTGCAGGTTTGGGCACCGACACCGGTGGATCAACCCGCGTGCCGGCGTCGTTCTGCGGCATTGCGGGCTTTCGCCCCTCGGTGGGCGATGGCGCAGGCCAAGGTCGCCGTTATCCTGACACGGCAACTGACGCCTTGCCCATAAGCACCACACGCGACACCGTGGGCCCCATGGGCCGCACCGTGGCCGACCTGGCCTTGCTCGATGCCGTCATCACGGGCGGTGCGGTACCCACGGCCAAGGCACTCAAAGGCTTGAAGATCGGTCTTCCTGCCGCCTTCTGGACGGATCTCGATGACAGCGTCAGAACAGTGGCTGATGCAGCCAAGAAAAAGCTGGCCGATGCGGGCGTGGTGTTTGTGGACGCCGACTTGGTGGGCATCATGGACCTCAATGACACCATGTCATTCCCGATTGCCTTGCACGAACCGGTGGCAGCCATTCCTGCCTACTTGAGCGCCAACAGCGCGCCCGTCACCACCGTTGCACAAGTGCAGGCCGGCTTGGCCAGCCCTGATGTGGTGGGTGCATTTGGTGCGATTGCAGGGGATGTGTTTGCCGCCGCTTATGCCGCCGCCATGGTTCCCACCACAGGTGGCCGTGCACAACTGCAAAAACTCTACAAAGACTACTTTGCTGCGCAAGGCGTGGAGTGCGTGTTGTTTCCAACGACCCTCTTGCCCGCACCCAAGATCGATGTGGTGGAGGGCTCCAGTGCTGGAAAACTTCCCTACACGGTTGGCGGTGTTGCCAAGCAAACCGCGCGTGACACCTTTGGCACCTGCATTTTCAACACCGACCCTTGCACCAATGCCGGCATTCCCAGCTTGTCGATCCCCGCAGGTTTGACGGCAGGCGGTTTGCCCGTTGGCATGCAAATCGACGGCCCCTTGGGCTCGGATACCAATTTGCTGGCCATTGGCATGGGCATTGAAGCGGTTTGGGGTTCGGTGAAAGCACCCGCGATCTGATGCAAAAAAGGCCAAGCGAATCCATACCGCTTGGCCTTTTAAATGCGCGCTTGAGCGGCAGCTCAGTCTGCCGTGAAACCCGAGGCCTTGACCACAGGTGCCCAGCGGGCAGTTTCTGAGCTGATCAGCGCTTGAAGGTCTTGCGGGCTGCCGCCACCGATTTCCAGGCCCATTTTGGTGAAGCGGTCCTTGAGGGCCGGGTTTTTCAAAGCGCGGTTCACGGCGGCGTTCAGAGAGGCGATCTGTGCGGAATCGGTGCCGCCCGGTGCAAACAAGGCAAACCAGCCCACGCCGACCAAATCCTTGAAGCCCGACTCACGAAGCGTGGGCACATCCGGAAACAAGGCATTGCGCTGAGGGCCTGAGGTGGCCAGGATGCGGCTTTTGCCCGCGCGGTGCATTTCGCCTTGGTCCACCAAGGTGTCAATGCCCAGCGTGACTTGATCGCCGATGAGGGCCGTCATCAATTGCGCGCCGCCGTTATAGGGCACATGGGTCAAATCGAGCCCGGTCTTTTGGCCGATCATGACGCCAAAGAAATGCGGCAAACTGCCTGGGGCGGGTGAACCAAATGAGCCGGTTTTGGGATTCTTTTTGACCACGGGCACCAAGTCCGCAATGCTGCGAATCGGGCTGTCTGCCTTGACGGACACCCCAAACTGGAAGTCGGCAATGTGCGCCACAGGTGCGAGGTCTTTTTGCGCGTCGTAGTTGAGTTTCTTGAACACCAGCGGTGCCAGCACGGGAACCACAATGGGTGCCAGCATGACGGTGGAGCCGTTGGGCGGGGCATTTTTCAAGGCTTCAGCGGCGATGCGGCCACCCGCACCCACGCGGTTTTCAACCACCACAGGACGGCCCAATTCGTCCTTGAGGCGTTCGGCCAGCAGACGTGCGGCCAAATCGGCCGAGCCGCCTGCGCCAAACCCCACCAACACTTTGAGGGGCACCGGGTCGTTGGCTTGCGCCAGCCCAGACAACAGCAGCAACACGCTGCCCAACCAGAGTTTCGTTTTCATCGCGCATCCTTGAGGTTCAAAAGTTAAAAAACACACGAGATGACTTTAGGGTTTTCTGCCGCCAGCGAACACCCTCAAAATTGACGGTTGGTCAAGTTCAAGGCGCCCAGACAGCGGGTAATCTCTCTTGACCTTGCCTTTGCATTTGTTAACTTGAAGTGCTTGTGAGAAGCCCCCCATGTACCTGAACACACAACGATCCAAAATGCTGGCAGACCTGTGCGCGGTGATGGCCTCGGACGTCTCGAAAGCACAACTGCTCCAGACCTTGGCGCAACCCCTGGCCCAGTTCATGCAGGCCGATCATCTGGTGTCTCGCCAATGGAATGCCACCACCCATCGCTACGCCATCTGCGCTTCGTACAACGTCAAGCCGTCCAGAATCCGGGCTTATGAAGAGCACTTTCAGTTTTGCGACCCCATCACACCGCGCTTGCAGGCCATGCGCACACCGGTACGGGTCAGCGATGTGTGTTCAGTGCAAGAGCTGGAGCGCTCCGAGTTTTACAACGACCACCTGCGTCAGGACGGTATTCACTGGGGCGTGAACCTGTACGCCTACCGTGGTGATGACTGTTTGGGCGATTTGGTCATTTACCGGGCGAGGGGACGAGACGACTTCAGCCGTCAAGACATGGCCTGCCTCAACATCCTCGCGCCCGTGTTCACGGCCGCAATGAGCCGACTGGACACCGATGAATCCACCAAGACCACATGGTTGGGCCATGACGAAGCCGAGCTGCGCCGCTTGTTGAGCGGTCCTTGTCAGCTCAGCCAGCGCGAGGCCGATGTGGTGCTGCTTTGCCTGAACGGTTGCTCAGACAAGGACATTGCGCGGCAGCTCCACATTGGCTTTACCACCGTGCGTTATCACTTGGGCCACGCGTTTGAAAAACTCGGCGTTCAGGGGCGCAACAAACTGGCTGCCCACATTGGGCAGCTTTTGCATCAGGCCTGAACCATCGGTGGCCGCGGCAGCGCTGGCAAAACCCGCTCAATGGCCGCCGCCACAGCCAAAAGGTGGCGATCCGAGCCCAAAGCGCCGTCCAACTCCAGACCGACAGGTAAGCCCTCGGCCGTCAAACCCGCCGGAAGGCTGATGCCAGGCAGTCCGGCATTGCTGCCAGGGTCTGTGTTGCGGATCAAGGTTTTGAATGTGGGCAAGGCTTGCCCATGCAAATCCACCAGCTCGTCGTGACCTATGGGTGGGGCCGTCATGAGGCAGGTTGGGAAAGCCAAGGCATCCAGGCGGTGGACAGCAAAATGCTTGGCGTAGGCGGTTTGCAGTTTCTGGCGACGGGCCTGTGCCGCAGCATAAGCGGTCGCCGTGACGCGTCCCCGGCCCAATTGGCGCGACAAAAGCAGGGCCACGTCCGGGCTGCCCACACCTGCCAGCAGGGCGTCCATCGACAAGCCCTGTGCCTTGGCATAAGCGGGCAGGCTTTGCATCATTTCGAACATCACCAAGGTCGATCCCGTGGCATCGTTGTGCTGTTTCAGGTCTGGCACATCCAGCGTTACGCAGACAACGCCTTCAGCGACCAGCGTATCCAGCACTTGCTCAATGACCGCCAGAACTTGCGGGTCAGCGCCTTCAAAAAAGTCCCCGCGCGGAATGCCCAGACGCAGGCCTTTGAGTGACACGTTTGGCATGTGCAGGCGGTCTTTTGCCAAAAGACCGTCCAGCCAGGCCACGTCGGCAACGCTGCGGGCCATGGGCCCTGCGGTGTCTTTGGTGGGTGACAGGTGCAAGAGGCCTTGTGATGCATAGCGGCCTGTGCTGGGTCTGAACCCGACCACACCACACAAGGCGGCAGGCAGGCGAACCGAGGCACCTGTGTCAGTGCCCAAGGCGGCGGGCACCATGCGCGCAGCCACGGCCACGGCCGATCCACCTGAGCTGCCACCCGGGACGCGCAGGGCGTTCCAGGGGTTGCGACAAGCACCCGTGACCGCGTTGTTCGTGGTGCCGCCCAAGGCCAGTTCGTGCAGATTGGTTTTGCCAGCGATCAAGCCGCCCGACTGAAGCAGGCGCTCGACCACAGCCGCATTGCGCTGGGGCCTGGATGCGAGCAAGGCCCGAGTGCCACCACTGGTGGGCAGATTGGCGGTGTCGATGTTGTCCTTGATGGCCACAGGTATGCCCGCCAAAGGGAGATGTTCAGATGGTGCACTCGAGGCCTGATCGAAGGCCTTGGCTTGCAGGACCAGGCCTTCAGGATCGCGGCTGATCCAGGCATTCAGAGAGGTCAGCCGTTCGGTTTGCGCAAGCAAGGCCTGGACGTACTCCAGGTGCCCGAGTTTTCGCGTGCGCAGCGCTGCGGCCGCTTCCAGCAGCGTGAGTTCGAGAGGGTCCATAAGGCGTCAAGCATCAAAAACGGCTGACTCTAGGGTGCCTTTGAAAACTTGAACACCCCCATCAATGACGGTGTGCAAAAAATCCATCGTGTGCAGGCCCATACCGTGCTCGTCGGTGCGGGTGGCCATGTGACACCTTGGCCACCTGTCTCTTTCTCACCGACCCTGGCACCCACATCGGTACTCCTGCAGATCCGGCCCATTGAAGCCTTGTGCTGCAGGCAAAGGATGTGTTTTTGTAGGAGCCCACCCTGTGGGCGATGGGCGTGGCACACGCCCTGCAAACCATCGCCCACAGGGGCGGGCTCCCACAAAACAAAAGCCATCGCCCACAGGGGTGGGCTCCCACAGCAACAAAAATAACCGCATGGCGCGCAAAATGAGGGGCTTTTAAAACTTCAAGGGGCCGGACAAAAACGTCGGCATTCCGAGTCTGTCGATCCCGGTAGCTGCTTTGCGGGTGCGAGCAAACGGCGCACCGCGCAGTGCCATACTTCAGCGATGCCCGTTTTGCTGCAGAACCCTGCACCTAGCGGTGAGGTGTGCGAGGACAAAAAATCCTCGTGCCTGGTGCAAGGCTTCTGTGAGAAAAAACCCATGTTGAAAAAATGGCTGCGCGATGTGTCGCTGTCCACGGTCGTTGCTGGCTTTGTGGCTGTGCTGGTGGGGTTCACCAGTTCAGCGGCCATTGTTTTTGCGGCGGCACAGGCCCTGGGTGCCAACGAGGCGCAAATGGCCTCCTGGATGTGGGCCCTGGGTTTGGGCATGGGCGGCACCAGTTTGGTCTTGAGCCTTTGGTATCGGCAACCGGTGTTGACGGCTTGGTCAACGCCCGGTGCGGCGGTGCTGGCGGTGACGCAGGGCGTGACCCTGCCGGAAGCCACAGGGGCCTTCATCGTGAGTGCGTTGCTCATCATGGGCGTGGGCTACAGCGGCCTGTTTGAGCGGTGGATGGCGCGGATTCCCTTGGCTTTGGCCAGTGCCTTGTTGGCCGGGGTTTTGGCCCGCTTTGCTTTGGATGCGGTGGGTGCTGTTGGCCAAGCGCCGGTCTTGGTGCTCAGCATGGCGGCTGCGTACCTGATGGGCCGTCGCTTTTTCCCCCGTTGGGCGGTGCCTTGTGTGCTGGCGGTCGGCATGGTGGTGGCGGCTTTGCAGGGTCAATTGAATGTGGCTCAGATCGCCTGGGCGTGGGCCACGCCGGTGTGGGTGTCACCCGAGTGGCGTCTGGGCGCCATGGTCAGTGTGGCCTTGCCGCTGTTCATCGTGACCATGGCATCACAAAATTTGCCCGGTGTGGCCGCGCAGCGCAGTGCGGGTTACAACACACCGATTTCGCCCGTGATCGGCGTCACTGGCGGGGTCACCTTGCTGTTGGCCCCCTTTGGCGGGTATGCGCTCAATTTGGCGGCCATCACGGCGGCCATTTGCATGGGCCGTGAGGCGCATGCCGATCCCGCACGACGGTACACGGCCTCGGCAGCAGCGGGCATTTTTTACATTCTCTTGGGCTTGGCGGGTGCCACCATTGTCAGCTTGCTGGCCGCATTTCCCAAGGCGATGGTGCTGGCCGTTGCCGGCTTGGCCTTGGTCTCGACCATCGCGTCGAGCCTGTCCACAGCCATGAAAGACGAGGGCCACCGCGATGCGGCTTTGCTGACTTTTCTGGTGACCCTTTCGGGTCTGAGCATCGCGGGGGGGGGCGCGGCTTTTTGGGGCCTGCTGGTGGGCATCGTGGCGCTGTGGGCCTTGTCTGCGCGCAAAGCCTGAAGCGGCTTTGCTTGCGCAAACCCCCTGGCCATCACATCGAGAAAATTTTTCCCGGATTCATGATGTTGTGCGGGTCCAGCGCCCGCTTGATGGTGCGCATCATGTCGACGGCACCTTCGCCGGTTTCGGTCCGCAAAAAGTCCATCTTGTGCAGGCCAATGCCGTGCTCGCCGGTGCAGGTGCCCCCTAAGCGCAGGGCGCGGTTGACCAGTTGCTGATTTAAAGCTTCGGCCGTGGCGCATTCCTCGGGGTTGTTGGGGTCGATCAAATAGCCGAAGTGGAAATTGCCGTCGCCCACATGGCCGACCAAAAAGTAGGGGATGCCGCTGGCATCGGTTTCGGTGATGGAGTCGAGCAGGCAATCGGCCAGGCGGCTGATGGGCACGCAGGTGTCGGTGCTGATGGCGCGGCAGCCAGGCCGGCTTTGCACTGCGGCAAAGTAGGCGTTGTGCCGAGCCGTCCACAGGCGCGTGCGCTCTTCGGGGGTGGTGGCCCATTCAAAGGCGTTGCCACCGAACTCGCTGGCGATTTCCTGCACCGTCTCGGCTTGTTCCTTCACGCCAGCGGGTGAGCCGTGAAACTCCATCAGCAACATGGGCTCTTCGCGCAGGCCCAGTTTGGCGTAGGCATTGACCATGC
Source organism: Limnohabitans sp. WS1 (assembly GCF_003063265.1). Classification (GTDB taxonomy): domain Bacteria; phylum Pseudomonadota; class Gammaproteobacteria; order Burkholderiales; family Burkholderiaceae_C; genus Limnohabitans_A. The sequence continues at coordinate 53,240 of NZ_NERU01000005.1, read as the reverse complement.
GTATGCTGTTGTGGTCCAGCAACTCCACCCGTGCAATCGGCACACCCAGCTGAATCGTTTGGATGACCGTGTGCACAGCGGCTTCGATGCTGGGGAAAGAGCAAATGGCCGCCGAGATGGCTTCGGGCAGGGGGTACAGGCGCACGGTGACTTCGGTGAGCACACCCAGCGTGCCTTCGCTGCCCACCATCAGGCGTGTGAGGTCGTAGCCGGCGCTCGACTTTTTGGCGCGGGTGCCGGTGCGGATGACTTCGCCAGACGAGGTGACCACTTCCAGGGCCAGCACGTTCTCGCGCATGGTGCCGTAGCGCACGGCGTTGGTGCCGCTGGCGCGGGTGGCGCTCATGCCGCCAATGGTCGCGTCGGCACCCGGGTCGATCGGGAAAAACAGCCCGGTGGATTTGATTTCTTCATTCAGCTGCTTGCGCGTCACGCCAGGCTGCACCGTCACCGTCAGGTCTTCGGCATTGACGGCCAGTACCTTGTTCATGCGCATCAGGTCGATGCTGATGCCGCCTTGCACCGCCAGCAAATGGCCTTCAAGTGACGAACCCACGCCAAAGGGAATGACGGGCACTTTGTGCTCGGCGCACAGCTTGACGGCATCGGCCACGTCTTGTGTGCACTCGGCAAACACCACCGCTGCCGGTGGTGGCACATGGGTGAAGGCCGACTCGTCGCGGCCGTGTTGCTCGCGCACCACCAAGGCGGTGGAGCAGTTGTCACCAAATCGGGCCTTCAGGGCGGCCAAAAACGCTTCGGGTACGGCGCGTTGCGAGATTTCGGGGGCCAGGTGGGCGGCGGGGGTGGGGGCGTTCATAGGGTGTCTCCGGTGGTGGCGGGGCAAGGCCGCCAGACATGCTGAACGGCAGTTTACGCCGCAAATACAGGCCTTGCTGTCCGCTGTCAGACAAGTTGCAGCCACTTGGTCGACAATCAACCCTCTTTGTAGGAGCCCACCCCTGTGGGCAATTTTTTGACCCTGCACGCTTGAGCGAACACAAAAAGAGAGCAATTCCATGGGCAACCGACTCACACAAATCGCCACCCGCACCGGCGACAACGGCACCACTGGCCTGGGCAACAACCAGCGCGTGTCCAAAAACAGCCTGCGCGTGCACGCCATGGGCGAGGTGGACGAGCTGAACTCTCACATCGGTGTGCTGCTGTGCGAAGACATGCCTGCCGACGTGCGCGAGGTATTGGTCGAGGTGCAGCACCAGCTCTTCAACCTGGGCGGCGAGCTGTCCATTCCCGGCTTTGAATTGCTCAAGGAAGAAGCGGTGGCGGCCCTGGACGAGGCCCTTGAAAAGTACAACGCGCAATTGCCCAAGCTCGAAGAATTCATCTTGCCCGCAGGCACCCGTGGCGCATCTCAAGCGCATGTGTGCCGCACTGTGGCCCGCCGCGCTGAGCGCGCTTGTGTGGCCTTGGGCAACGAAGAGGCCTTGAACGACACGCCGCGCCAATACCTCAACCGCCTGTCGGACCTGATGTTTGTGCTGGCCCGTGTGCTCAACCGCATGAACGGCGGCGACGACGTGTACTGGAAAAGCCAGCGCATGCAAAAAGAACCGGCGGCTTGATGCGCATGCTTGGCCACACCCTGAGTTTGGGGCTGTTGAGCTGGGCTGCGCTCAGCTCGGCCTTGGCGGCCCCCTCGTCGGTGGTCCTGACTTGCGCGGTGGCCTACATGCCGCAGCGCAGCACCTGGGTGCGTGAGGTGCGCATCGACTGGGACGCCAAAGCCGTGCGCCGTTTGCGCATCGACGGCGTGGAGCCTTATGGCTTTTCTCTCTTGCCCAGCGGTGTGATGACTGCGATCGACAACGAGCGCATCCAGATCGATCTGGCCGCGCTGCAATGGCAAAGTGATTTTCGGGGCCAAGCCACGGGTCAGGGCCGTTGCGAAAAGTCGCCGGCTTGAGTGGTGTGCGCACTGTCACTTAGGTGCATGTTTCGGTCTTGTGGCGCGTGACAGCGGTGCATGGCCGCTGATACGCTGGAGCCCATGAACACCGCGACACGACCCACCGCTACTGCCCCCTATCTGCCCCAGATCAGGCTCTACCAAAACTGGCTGCGCGATGAGCGCGGCCTGAGCTTTGCCACCTACAACGACCTCTGGCGTTGGTCGGTCACCGAGCTCGATGCGTTTTGGCAAAGCATCTGGGATTATTTCGATTTCCAGTCGCCGACGCCGCACACGGCGGTGCTGGCGGGCAACGTCATGCCGAGGGCCAAGTGGTTCCCGGGGGCCCAGACCAATTACGCGCAACAGGTGTTTCGGCATGTGCAGCCCGCCCACGAGGCGGGGTTTTTGGCCGTCATCAGCCACAACGAAAAAGGCCTGCGCCGCGAAATGACCTGGCCCGAACTGCGCCGCCAGGTGGCGGCCATGGCGCTGCACCTGCAGGCCCAGGGCGTGCAGCCGGGGGACAGGGTGGCAGCTTATTTGCCCAACATCCCCGAAGCCATGGTGGCGTTTTTGGCCACCGCCAGCGTGGGCGGTGTCTGGAGCATTTGTGCGCCCGACATGGGCACCCACGCCGTGCTCGACCGCTTCAAGCAGATCGAGCCGAAAGTATTGATTGCGGTGGACGGCGTGAGCTACGGCGGGCGCGACTTTGACCGCATGGGTGTGGTGCAGGAGCTGCGCGACGCGCTGCCCAGCGTGCAACACGTCATCGTGCACGACAACCTGGGCACGCTCGACCTGGCCCATTGCGCCGTGGGTGCCAGCGTGCAGATGTCCACCATCACGGCGCGTGACGATGCTGCCGTGCAGGCCTTTGAGCCGATGTGGTTGCCCTTTGACCACCCGCTGTGGATCGTCTATTCCAGCGGCACCACCGGACTGCCCAAGCCCATCGTGCATGGCCACGGCGGCACCGTGATCGTGGCGTTGGCCAACAAAATTTTGCACAACGACATCGGCTGCAGTTACCACCCCAACAGCTGGGGCGAGCGCTTTCATTGGTACAGCTCCACCGGTTGGGTCATGTGGAATGCGCAAGTCGCGGGCCTGCTCAACGGCGTGACCTGCGTGATTTACGACGGCAACCCCGGCGGCAGCAAAGACAACCCCGACTGGGGCATTTTGTGGCGCTTGGCCGCGCATGAGAAGGTGAGTTTCTTCGGCGCGGGTGCGGCCTTTTTTGCCAACTGCCAAAAGGCGGGCGTGGACATCTCGCGCTGCGGCGACTTGTCGGGGGTCCGCGCCTTGGGCACGACCGGATCGCCTTTGTCGCCCGAGACCCAAAGCTGGGGCACAACGCAATTCAAGAACATCGGCACCGACATTTGGTGGTGCAACATCTCGGGCGGCACCGACTTTGCCGGGGCTTTTTTGGGCGGCCACCGCGAGCTGCCGCAAGAACCAGGCGTCATGCAATGCCGCGAACTTGGCTGCGCGGTCGAGGCCTGGAACGAAGCGGGCGAGCCGGTCAAAGGCGAAGTGGGCGAGCTGGTCTGCACCCAGCCCATCCCGTCCATGCCGCTGTACTTTTGGGGTGACCAGAACAACGCCCGCTACTTGGCCAGCTACTTCGAGATGTACCCCGCAGGCCACGGTCGCATGCCCGGTGGCGGTGACGGCCCGGCCAGCATGGGCGGCGTCTGGCGGCACGGCGACTGGCTGCGCATTGGCAGCGGTGACCCAGAAACCAAGGGCCAAGGCGAAGGCTGCGTGATCTTTGGCCGCAGCGACGCCACCATCAACCGCTACGGCCTGCGCATGGGCACCAGCGAGCTGTACAGCGCCGTCGAGGCGCTGCCTGAAGTCATGGACTCGATGGTGGTGGACCTGGAATACCTGGGCAAAGAAAGCTACATGCCCCTGTTTGTGGTGCTGCGCCCCGGCACCACACTCGACGACGCGCTCCAAGCCAAGCTCAACAACGCCATCAAAGTGGCGCTCAGCCCGCGCTTCATCCCGAACGAGATCTTCCAGGTCGCCGAAATCCCACGCACCTTGTCCGGCAAAAAGCAGGAGCTGCCGATCAAGAAACTCATGCTCGGTCAGCCACTCGAAAAGGTGGTCAACAGGGACGCCATGGCCAACCCGGGGTGTCTGGATTGGTATGTGGCTTTGGCCAAAGCGCATTTGGCCAAGGCTTGATCCGCAGGCGCTTTTGATCTGGCCATTGAGCCGGTCCGATGGTGATTGCAATAACGCTTTTTTGTGGGAGCGGCGCCCTCGCCGCGATGGCGTTTTGCACATCACCCCACATCGCCCCGAATTCACAGGAGACCGCCTCATGCGTACATTTCTCGGAGCCCTCGTGGCTTTGTCTTTGGCAGGATGCGCCGCCGTCCCCGCTTCAAAAACCGTCGAAGTGCCTTCGGTCGTCTCGCCACAGATCGCCGCTGAACTGCTCAAAATCGGCCCGGTTGTCGCGCCGCCGCCCACCGAAAAACTCTATGCCCCGCTGGCCGAGCGCGAGCCTTATGCGGGCGTGCAGGTGCGTCGCGACGTGCGTTATGGCACCGACGCCCGAAACCTGCTGGACGTGTTCACCCCCGACAAACCGCAAGCGGGCCAGCCCGTGCTGGTGTTCGTGCATGGCGGTGCCTTCATGCGTGGCGAACGCCGCACCGGTGACAGCCCGTTTTACGACAACATCATGCTGTGGGCCGTGCGCCAGGGCATGGTCGGCGTCAACATGACCTACCGCCTGGCCCCAGCCCACCCCTGGCCAGCGGCGCAGCAAGACATCCAGTCCGCCCTGAAGTGGGTGCGCGAGAACATTGCGGCCAGCGGTGGCAACCCCCAGCGCATCATCCTCATGGGCCATTCGGCCGGTGCTGCCCATGTGGCGCAATACGTGGCGCACCCGCAGTTCCATGTCGTGCCCGGCTCGGGCCTGGCCGGTGCCGTTCTGCTCTCGGGCCTCTTTGACCCGTCAACGGCAGAGTCCAACCCGCCCCTGCAAGCCTACTTTGGCAAAGACGCCGCGCAATACCCTGCCCAATCGGCCGTGCCCGGCCTGGTGGCGGCCAAGGTGCCCTTGCTGTTGGCCTATGCCGAGCTGGACCCGCCCGATTTCCATCGCCAAAGCGAACAACTCAACACCGCCTTGTGCAAGGCTGGCAAATGCCCGGGCCTCTACAAACTCATAGGCCACAGCCACATGTCCGAGGTCTATTCGATCAACAGTGCGGACAAAACGGTGACCAACTTGATGAAGCAGTTGGTGGACCGGGTGCGCTGAGGGGGTGGCGCCGCTGAGGGGGGCTGGGCCTGTTTTGGCCCTGGTGCGACATGGGTACTGCCGCACCAGATTTACGACTTTTATGCAGTACTTTGAATAAAAGTCGCGACTATTTGTCAAAGTCCTGTAAAAAAGTCGAAAAATGGCGGCGTGAAACGCTACCTTGATGACCGTGTGCAGGCCGATCTGGCCCACAAAATGGTGTTCCTTACCGGTCCGCGCCAGGTCGGCAAAACCACGCCATTGAAATTCATGGTTGTTATCAAATTCTGAAAATATTCCTTTAAATACAAGAACTTGAATGCGTTGTATCATTGAAATATCTATTCATATATCCATTCAATGAACCCCGCAGACACCCTGATCGCGATCCTGCGACGCCACAACGGCCATGCCAGCAGCCCCGAGCTGCAGGTGCAGCTGGGCGTGAGCCAGCCCTCGGTTTCGCGCCTGTTGGCCCCATTGTTGGCATCGGGCCAAGTAGTCAAGGTCGGCGCTGCCAGGGCGCAGCGATATCTGTTGCCACGCGATGTGCCGGGTGTGGGGCGACAGGTGCTCATTCACCAAGTGCTGCCCAGTGGTGAGCTGCAAAACTTTGGCACCTTGTACCCGCTGCCCGGAGGCGGCTTCTGGATGGACGAAGCCGACAAGGCCCATGGCCGCAGTGAGTTTCACCCCAGCTTGCCTTGGTTTTTGATGGACACCCGTCCCCAGGGCTTTATGGGTCGGGCTTTTGCCCAAGCGCACCCCGAGTTGGTCTTGCCCCCGCATTTGGCGCACTGGAGCGATGACCACATCCTGCTGGCGCTGGTGCGTGCCGGTGAAGACTTGCCCGGCAACCTGCTGATCGGCAGCGCCTCGCTCGACCGTTACCTGGCCCTGCCACCCAGCCGCAGCGCCGCCCCGGTGGTGAGTGAACCTGTTCAAGACTACCCGCGTCTGGCCCTGCTAGCCCTGGGCAGCGCAGCACCGGGCTCCAGCGCAGGTGGTGAGCAACCCAAGTTTTGCGCCGTGACCCATGGCGTGCCTGTGCTGGTCAAGTTCTCGCCCGCAGGCAATGGCCCGGCCGACCAGCGCTGGCGCGACTTGCTGGTGTGCGAGGCACTGGCCTTGCAAACACTGCAAGCCGCAGGCATTGCCGCCGCACAGACCGACATCGTGCAGGCCGGTGGCCGCGTCTTTTTGCAAAGTCGACGCTTTGACCGCACCCGCCAGGGCCGCGTTGGCATGGTGTCTTTGGAGATGTACGACGCCCACTACATCGGCATCGGATCGCAATGGTCAGCAACCGCCATGCAGACTGGGCGGGCAGGCACCGAAAGCCTGAGTGCTGCCGACATTCAGACCCTGTGCCTGCTAGACGCCTTTGGCGCCCTGATCGCCAACACCGACCGCCACCACGGCAATGTGTCGCTGTTGCTGCACCAACACCGCTGGCAACTGGCCCCGGCTTACGACATGTTGCCCATGTATTACGCTCCGGTGGCAGGCGAAGTGGTGGCGCGAGACTGGTCCAGCCAGCTGCCGCGCCCCAATGCACACACCTTGAATGTCTGGCCAAAAGCGCGTGAGTTGGCCTTGCAGTTTTGGCAAAGCGCGGCTGTGCATGCAAGGATCGGTGACGAGTTTCGCGCGGTTGCGCGGGTCAATGCTGGGGTGGTGCAGGGGCTTTGAGTGAAGCGTGGTGCTCACCCTATTGATCCGGCCCGATGAAGTTTGCATGAACGCTTTCTTTGTGGGAGCGGCGCCCTCGCCGCGATAGAGCCACGTAGACCACCACCCATCGCCCCGAGGGCGGGGCTCCCACAAAGCCCCCATCGTTGATCACTGTCCCCAAGGCAAGCCTTCCACTTCAAACTTCTCAGGGCCGGATCAATAGTCATTGACTGTTAAATTATTGTCCGTACGATAAATTAAATGAGTATCCAGTTTGACCAAGCGAAGGACGCCAAAAACACCCAAAAGCATGGTGTGTCTCTGGCTGCGGCTTTTGAATGGATGGATGCAGTGACATGGCCTGATCAACGTCAAGACTATGGCGAGGAACGCTATGCCGAAACTTAAACCGACTCATATTTCTGTCACGGACACAGAAGATGCAGCGATCACCGCTGCTGCGATGACCGACCCCGACGCCTTGCCTTTCACGGATGAACAGTGGGCCTCGGTTAAGCCTCGCCTGCGCATGGGGCGTCCTAAAGCCGAGTTGACCAAAGAGCGCATCACCATCCGACTCTCCCGTGATGTGGTCACACAGTTTCGCGCCACAGGGCAGGGGTGGCAAACCCGAATGGATTCGGCGCTGCGCCAATACATTGCGGAGCACCCGATCACGCCTTGACCGCCGTAGGTCGTGATGGCGTCATAGAACTTGCCGTATTCGCCACATCAAAACGGCGTGCCCACTTTCGTGGGCACGCCGTTCGTTTTAAAAAAACCGGAAAAATCAGTTCTTGTGCAACTCAGCGTTCAACTCGCCCCAGCTCTTGTTGCGCGGAATGGCGTGCAGCGCGCCCGACTGTGAATCGCGGCGGAACAGGATGCCGTTTTTGCCGGACAGCTCTTTAGCCTTGACCACGCTGCCGTCGGGCAGCTGAACGCGGCTGCCGCCGGTGATGTAGCAACCGGCTTCCACGATGCAGTCGTCGCCCAGCGAGATGCCGATGCCGGCGTTGGCACCCAGCAGGCAGCGCTTGCCCACTTTGATGACTTCTTTGCCGCCACCCGACAGCGTGCCCATGATGGACGAGCCGCCGCCGATGTCGCTGGCGTCATCCACCACCACGCCCGCGCTGATGCGGCCTTCGACCATGCTGGAGCCCAGCGTGCCGGCGTTGAAGTTGCAAAAACCTTCGTGCATGACGGTGGTGCCGCTGGCCAGGTGCGCGCCCAGGCGCACGCGGTCGGCGTTGGCGATGCGCACGCCCGACGGGATCACGTAGTCGGTCATCTGCGGGAACTTGTCCAGGCCCTTGATCTCGAGCACGCGGCCGGTGCCACGGGCTTTCAGGCGGGCGGCGGGCACATCGGCCAGGGCGCAGGGGCCAAAGTTGGTCCAGGCCACGTTGGGCAGCAGGCCAAAAATGCCGGTCACGTTGGCACCGTGTGGCAACACCAGGCGGTGGCTCAGCAGGTGCAGGCGCAGGTAAGCGTCGTGGGTGTCGGCGGGCGCGTCGGCCAAGGACTTGATTTCGGTGCGCACGGCGACCACGGTGGCGTTGCGCACAGCGCAAGGGGCCAAGGCCTGGGCCACATCAGCGCCCAGGGCCGCCACGGCTTCTGCTTCGGTCAGGCGCGTGCTGCCGCTGGCGGCCACATCGGCGGCCAGTTCGGGGGCGGGGAACCAGGTGTCCAGCACGGTGCCGTCAGCGGCGATGGTGGCCAGGCCGGTGGCGCGTGCGCCGGTGGTTTGGAAAGTGCTCATGGTGTTGCTCCGAAAAAATGGCCCGCAGTGCGTGCGGGCCGGGGGAAATCTGAAGGCGTGATTATCGGGGATGGCGACTTAGGGTCTCGAATGGCTGGCCACATATTGGCGCAGCACGCTGTCCATGCGCGACTGCCAGCCTTCGCCTGTTGACTTGAAATAGGCCAGCACTTCGGGGCTGTAGCGCACCGAAACCAGCTGTTTTTTGTTCTCGGACTTGGGGCGACCGCGCAAACTTTTGAGCGGGACCATGGCCTGCAATTGCGTGGGCGTGAGCGGCTGAGCATGCGGATCGCTGCGGGCGGCGGCGGTGATGGCCTTGTCCTCTTGCACGCTGGGCATGCGGACAGTCGGGCGCTTAGAAATTTTCGACATAGTGCTTTACCTCCCGTCGATTGGCACGGCGAAGGCTGATGATTCTTCGCGTTGGTACCCGTCAACAAATGCCACGTAGTAAAGGGTTTCGGTCTAGGGCGCGAGAGCGATCATGCGCATCTCGTTGGACTCAAACCGATCATCAACCCATACCAGCGCGGATTCCCAGTCGAGTTCTTCGGCCATGCCCAAAGACAGACCATGTTTGATCTGATTCGAGGCGTCTTTGATCGGATCGAACTCAATACGCATTGTATTAATGTAGCTACTAAAAATCAATGTGTCAATGCTGTGAGTAAAGCTCATGGGGTAGAGCTTGTTGGGCCCCCAAAGGATGTTTGAGCTTGACGCCCTGTCACTTTCTGCCAACTCCTTTGAGCCTTGCAGCGATTGCGGCCGCCCCGCCTGCGCGGTGCAATCACCCCATGGCGACGGCCGAAATCAGGCCGTGCCGATGGAGACACAAGCATGTACCTCACCGCTGGTTTGCACCGCTCGATGCAAAGGCACCCCGACAAGATCGCCACCGTCACAGGTACGCGCCGCCAGACCTACCGGCAACTGGTGGACCGCGTGGCCCGCACCGCTTCGGCCCTGCGTGCGCTGGGCTTGCAACCGGGCGAGCGCTTGTCGGTGCTGGCGCTGAACAGCGACCGCATGATCGAATTGCTGCTGGCAGGTGCCTGGGCCGGGCTGGTGATCAACCCGATCAACACCCGCTGGACAGCGGCCGAAGTGGCCTACGCCCTGAACGACTGCGGGGCCAACGCGCTGGCGGTGGACGATGCCCTGATGGCCTCCGCGCAAGCCATGACCGACGCCCTGCCGACCCTGCGGCAGCGTTTTTACATCGGCGAAGCCCAAGCCCCGGCAGGCTATCTGCCGCTGGAGGCGCAACGGGCTGCAGCCGTGCCCATGGAAGATGTGCGCAGCGCCCCAGACACGCTGGCCGCCATCGTTTACACGGGGGGCACCACCGGCTTCCCCAAGGGCGTGATGCTCTCGCACGGCAACCTTTGGGCCTCGCTGGTGGGGCGCATGGCCGAGGTGCCCAACCCGCCGCATTACGTCACCTTGCTCACCTCGCCCATGTTCCATGTGGCGGGGCTGGGCCGCATGCTGGGACAGACCGTGGTGGGCGGCACCTGCGTGACGGTTCCAGCATTTCAGCCCCAGCCCGTGGTCGAGATCATGGCCCGCGAAGGCGTGAACGACCTGGTCATCGTGCCCAGCATGCTGCAAATGCTGCTCGACACCCCCGGCTTTGACCCGCAGGGCCTGCCCAAGCTGGAGCGCATTTTGTGGGGCGCGGCACCCATCACGTTGCCGCTGCTGCGGCGTGCGCTGCAGGCTTTCCCTGATGTGGACTTCATCCATGTGTACGGCATGACCGAAACCTCGGCCGCCGTCTCGACCTTGCCGATTTCCCGTGACCCGGCCTTTCTGGACAGCGAGCGCATCCGCTCGGCGGGGCAGGCCGGGGTGTCGGCAGAGATCCGCATCGCCGACGCCGAGGGCCAAGAGCTGCCCGCAGGCACGCACGGCGAGATCCTGGTGCGCGGCCCGGCGGTGATGCAAGGCTACTGGGGCCGAGAAGAAGACACCCGCAAGGCCTTGGCAGGCGGCTGGCTGCACACCGGTGACGGCGGCGTGATGGACGCCCACGGCTACCTGTACGTCATCGATCGCATCAAAGACATGGTCATCACCGGCGGCGAAAACGTCTACCCGGCCGAAGTGGAAAGCACCCTCACCAGCCACCCGGCGGTGTCGATGTGCGCCGTCATTGGTGTGCCCCACGAGAAATGGGGCGAGGCCGTGCACGCCGTTGTGGTGCTCAAACCCGGCGCGCAAGCCAGCGGCGAAGAACTCTCGGCGCACTGCCACGCGCTGATCAGTGGCTTCAAGTGCCCCAAGAGCTACGAATTTCGCGACAAGCTGCCGCTCACGGCTGCAGGCAAAGTCCAAAAAACCGAACTGCGCAAGACCGCAGCACGCGCATGAGCAGCACCGCCACCCATTCGCCCAACCGCCCGCCGCTGCAAGGCGTGCGCGTGCTCGACCTCACCCGCCTGCTGCCAGGCCCCATGTGCACCCTGCACCTGGCCGACTTGGGCGCCGACGTCATCAAGATCGAAGACCTGGGCGCGGGCGACTACGCCTCACCACCGGTGCGCGAAATGCTCAACCGCAACAAACGCGGCATGCGCCTGGACCTGAAGCACCCCGAAGGCATGCAGCTTTTGCTCAAGCTGTGCGAGACCGCCGACGTGCTGGTCGAAGGCTTTCGCCCGGGTGTGATGGCCCGGCTGGGCTTGGGTTACGACGTGGTGCACAGCCGCAACCCGCGCCTCGTGTACTGCAGCATCAGCGGCTACGGCCAGACCGGACCGCTGAGCCAAAAGGCCGGTCACGACCTGAACTACTGCGGCTATGCCGGCGTGGCCGACCAAGTGGGCACGCCGTCGGGCGAGCTGGCCCTGTCCAACTTGCCCATGGGCGACTTGCTGGGCGGCACCATGCCCGCCGTCATGGGCATCTTGGCCGCGCTGTTTGACGCGCAGCGTACCGGCCAAGGCCGCCATGTGGACGTGGCCATTGCCGATGGCGTGCTGGCCCACGCGGTGATCCCGCTCGCTGGCCTGCACAGCCGGGGCCGCGTGCCCGCGCCCGGTGGCGACAAGCTGACCGGCGCGCTGCCCTGCTACGGCCTGTACTCCACACAAGACGGCCGCTACCTGGCCGTGGGCGCTTTTGAGCACAAGTTCTGGGACACCTTTTGCACCTTGCTGGGCCGCCCTGATTTGGCCGAGCACCACATCCCCAAAACGCAGGCCTTGAACGACTGGGTGCGGCGCGAAGTCGCCCAAGCGGTGCAAGCCCACCCCCTGGCCCACTGGGCGCAGCTGCTCGATGGTGCCGACTGCTGCGTGACCCCTGTGCTCAAGCTCGACGAGGCGCAAAAGCTGCCCCACTTCCAAGACCGGGGCATGTGGGTGCAGGTGCAAACCGCGCAGGGCGAGACCATGACACAACTGGCCATGCCAGTGCAGATGAGCGGCTACCGCTTTGAAGTGCAACGCCCCGCGCCCCTGCAGGGCCAGCACACTCGCGAGCTGCTGACCGCTGCGGGACTCGATGACGCCGCGATTGATGTTTTGTGCCAACGCAAAGTCGTAGGATAGAGGCCTCGTATTCGAGGCCCTGAAGTCAGAATTGCCCCCGTAATCAACGCATCTTGTAGGTCGGTGGCTTCAGCCCCGACATGAGACCTGCGCCGAAGCGAGCCATGTCGGAGCTAAAGCTACCGACCTACGGAGGCGGTATTCGTAGGTCGGCGGCTTCAGCCCCGACATGAGACCTACGCCGAAGCGAACCATGTCGGAGCTAAAGCTACCGACCTACGGGGAGCCAGTGGTTTTTCGCAGGTCGGCGGCTTCAGCCCCGACATGAGACCTGCGCCGAAGCGAGCCATGTCGGAGCTAAAGCTACCGACCTACGGGGAGCCAGTGGTTTTTCGCAGGTCGGTGGCTTCAGCCCCGACATGAGACCTGCGCCGAAGCGAGCCATGTCGGAGCTGAAGCTACCGACCTACGGAGGCGGTATTCGTAGGTCGGCGGCTTCAGCCCCGACATGAGACCTGCGCCGAAGCGAGCCATGTCGGAGCTAAAGCTACCGACCTACGGGGAGCCAGTGGTTTTTCGCAGGTCGGCGGCTTCAGCCCCGACATGCAGCCAGCGGCAAAGCCAACCATGTTGATTTTGAGGCCAAACCCGCAAAACCATTGATGAACTTTCACCGTACCGAACCTCTGACAACTGCTTCATGACCCGCCCGCCCAACGCCCCGCCCATTCAGCACACCATCGCGGCCTACCAGGTGGTGCAGATGCTCATGGCCATCGAGGACGATAACGCCCGCGTTGCCGTGCTGCGCCGTGCAGGCATCCTGCCCGCGCTGCTCGAATCCAAACTGGCGCGGGTCACCCAAGCCCAGTTTGCCCGCCTGATGACCGCGCTGGTGCGCCACCACCGCGACGAGTTTTGGGGCCTGAGCACCACCGCGCTGCCCCTGGGCTCTTTTGCCATGGGCTGCCGCATGCTGGTGGGCCACCGCAAACTGGGTGAGGCCGTGCGCGCCGGGCTGCGTTACTACCACGCGCTCTTGCCCGATTTTGTGCCGCGCTTGGTGGTCAGCGGCGGCGTGGCTTATCTGCGCATGAGTCCGCGCCACACCCTGAATGATCGCCAGGCCTACGCCGTGCGGGTCTTCATGTTCCTCAGCTACGGCGTCATGTGCTGGCTGGCGGCGCGGCGTATCCCGGTGGATGAAGTCGTTTACCAAGACCGCGATGTGGCCCGGCGCAGCGATGCGTCCAAACTGTTCCAGGCCCCCATTCGCCTGATGGACGGTGAATGGGGCTACCGTTTCGACGCCAAATGGCTCGACCTGCCCGTGGTGCAAAACACCGAAAGCGTAGAAGAGTTTTTGCAACAGGCCCCGGCCTGCCTGCTTGTCAAATACCGCGACCAGGCCAGCCTGACCGAGCGCATCCGCCGCATGCTGCGCCGCTACCTGGCAGAAGAAATGCCCTCGCTCGAAGCCATCAGCGACATGCTGGCCACCACCCCCCAAACCCTGCGCCGCCGCCTGCAGCGCGAAGGCCAGGGCTACCAAATGATCAAAGACGCCCTGCGCCGCGACGTGGCCGTCGAGTACCTCACCCAGACCGACCTGCCGCTCTTGGAAGTAGCAGCCCGCGTGGGGTTTTCAGAAGCCAGCACTTTCCACCGCGCCTTCAAAGGCTGGACGGGGCTGACGCCAGGGGCGTACCGCCAGGCGCACAACGAACCGGCTGAAGGCGAAGTGCAGGCCTGAGCTGAGTGGGTTTCCTTGTGGGAGCGGCGCCCTCGCCGCGATCAACCCTCGCAGACCCACATCCATCGTCCTCATGCGCTTGGATTTCCTCACCGCTCAAACCTCATCATCTTGATAACCCGCTTCGCGCTGGTGCCAAATCCTGGCCACCATGACCCGGTCCAACACATCGACCCATGCGTAGCGCGCCAGACAAACGCTGCGCCTGCGGGAGATGATCAGTTCACGCAAACCACCTTCCACCGGGCGACCTATGCCGGGTTGATGCGTCAACACTTGCAAGCTTTCTTTACAGCAGCACAAAGCGCAGATGGAGAATGCGACTGAGACTGAGTTGTTGACGACGTTACAGGCTGGGTGTGGACTTGACGTGAACCAAATTTGGTCTATATTTGGTTTGAATTTATTTCTGAGGCTGCCATGTCACTCGCTCAACAAATCAAGCCTATTTCATATCTCAAGTCACACGCTGCCGACATCATTAAAAACTTCGCCACCAACCCTGATCCGTTGATCATCACACAAAACGGTGAAGCCAAGATGGTGGTGCTTGATATCCAAGCCTACGAGCAACAACAAGAAACCATGGCACTCTTAAAGCTGATTGCCATGGGTAACAAAGAGCTGGCTCAAGGCCAGTTTCAAGAGGCTGATGACTTCTTCAGCGAAATGGCGCGTGAAGAATGACAGGCCCCAGAAAAGTTGTGATTCTTCAGTCGGCAAAATCAGACTACCGAAGAATCAAAACCTACGTGACGCAGAAATTTGGGGCTGAAACTTGGCTTGAAATCAACCACGAATGGAAAGTCAAACTCCATAAATTGGCAACGAATCCGGAACTGGGCAGCAACATCTTTGAACTCGATGGCACGGGCTTGACTGGATTCAAAAGATATCAGCACAAAAATGCCTATGTGGTTTACCAGACCTCTGATGCGCTTTTGACCGTTTACATGTTCATACCGAGCATGCGCAATTTCAGGCGACATTTGATGGATCGCTTGCTCGCTGCTTGATCGCCAAGGCGCACACTCGGCGTGACCCCGTCCCGTCTTGAATCGGGTTTTGAGGCCTCAACGCTCAAACATCATCATCTTGATAACCCGCTTCGCGCTGGTGCCGAATCCGTGCCACCATGACCCGGTCCAACACATTGACCCATGCGTAGCGCGCCAGACAGACGCTGCGCCTGCGGGAGATGACCAGTTCACGCAATCTTGGTCTAAATCGATCCTAGCATTCGTTCTTTGCTGAAATGGCTAACCATGCGCTGCAAGATCTGTGCATAAGTTGACAGCGCAGTTTCTCTGACTGACATTGAACGAACGCCTCAATTCACTCAAGCAAGGCGAGGGTCGTAGATGAAGGGCCTGTGCACTTGGGCTTTGATCTTGTCTGCATCCTTGTGCTTGGGGTTGATCAGTACATTGAACTCTTCGTGAACAATGACCGAGGGCACCAGCAGCAGCAAGCTGTCGCAGCTTTTGAGCCATGTGTTACCCACATTGACCGTGTCCATGCCGGGTGGCTCGGCGACCCAGGTTTTGGGCAAGCTGTCTGGGGCAACCACCTGACGTGCCTCCCACAACTTGTGCGGGATTTCGATGCCCACCAGAAACCGGTTTCTGCAGGCGATGTCATCGCCGATGTGTGCCAGCGTCTCCAATGTGCACAGCGCAATCGATGTGCCCGCATACACCACAGGGTGTCCCACCGCGTTCCAACGGCCACCCACTGCTGCGGCCCCTCCTCCACTGAGGTCCTCCGCTCGGAAGTCTTTGGTGTGCTTGGCTATTCGCCAGACTGTGGTGGGGGCGGCGCTCTTGGCAGGCATCAAGCCACCACGCCGTGTTCGATCCGACCCAGCGTGTGCATCACCAGCTCGAAGCCACTGTCCGTGTCCATGAGCGACACCGGTGTCACGCCACCAAGAGATCTGATCTCCCGCTTCAGCCAGGACGATGCAGCATGGCTGTCTTCAAAGACCTCTTGTGCCCTGACCAAGGCCTTGGCTGAGCGAAGTACCGCATCCCCTTCGGTGGGGGTCAGCGGGGTATTATTTTTGATGCGTGCTTCAATTGTGCTTCTGGGCAGCTGGAGGTAATCCAGAAAACTGGCCCGAGGCATGGCCAATGCATCGCACATTTCGACAACGGTTTTGGACGATAAGCCTTGTCGGACGAAGACCGTTTGATCCCATAAATTGCAGCGCACCACGGTAAAAATCGATGGATTTTGACCACCGGTCGGCAATGCTTTATGGGGAGCGATGGTTGCGGTTTTTTTGCTCACGAATGTCGACACAAAAACGTCCGTTTTCTTGACTTTTCGGGCGATGGCCATTCGCCGGGGTTTTTTGCTCGAAGAGCCAGGCGCGTCGATTTTTGCTATTGAGTGCATGGCGTTGTCCAATTTGGTCATTTAATTGTCTGATTATAGACATTAATTCAGGCTGTGTGATCATCAAAAATGTCACTTCCTGCCAATCATCTTGACCTGATTGGCGATTGGTAAAGCCTCCTTGGCGCTCGATACTTTGTCCGTATCGACCTTTTCAAGGAGCAGGCATGGCCGTTAGCAAGCGCGCAGTTCACGTCGTCGGCGTGGGCATGATCCCCTTCACCAAACCCGGGGCCAGCGAGTCCTACCACCTCATGGGTGCGCGGGCGGCTCAGCTGGCGCTTGACGACGCGGGCGTGCCCTACGACGCCGTGCAGCAGGCTTATGTGGGCTATGTTTATGGCGATTCCACCGCCGGGCAGGCGGCCATTTACGGCGTGGGCCTGACCGGCATCCCGGTTTTTAATATCAACAACAACTGTTCCACCGGGTCGAGTGCGCTGTACCTGGCGCGCCAAGCTGTGGAGAGTGGCATGGTCGAATGCGCCATTGCGCTCGGTTTTGAGCAGATGGTGCCCGGCCCGCTGAAAGGGGCGTACCAAGACCGCCCCGCGCCCATGGTCCGCTTTGTCGAGGCCATGACCGCGCACCAAGGTTTTGATGAGTCTGCCCCGCGTGCCGCGCAGTTCTTTGGGGGCGCAGGCCTGGACTACATGAAGGAGCACGGCATCCGCGCCGACACCTTTGGCCGCATCTCGGTCAAGGCGCGCCAGCACGCGGCGCGCAACCCGCTGGCCGTGTTTCGCCAGACGCTCTCGCTCGAAGAGGTGATGGCTTCGCCCACCGTGTTTGGTCCGCTCACGCGCTACCAGTGCTGTCCGCCCACCTGCGGCGCGGCGGCCGCCATCGTCTGCTCGGCCGACTTTGCCAAAAAGCACAAGCTGGACGCCAGTGTGGTGATTGCCGCACAGGCCATGACCACCGACACCCCCAGCACCTTCGAGAGCGATGACATGCGCCGCGTGGTGGGCTACGACATGACGGCCAACGCGGCCAAACAGGTCTACGAAGCCGCTGGCATCGGCCCCGAAGACCTGGACGTGGTGGAGCTGCACGACTGCTTCACGGCCAATGAACTCATCACCTACGAAGGCCTGGGCCTCACGCCCGAAGGCACCGCCGAAAAGTTCATCGTGGACGGCGACAACACTTACGGCGGGCGCATCGTCACCAACCCCTCTGGCGGTCTGCTGTCCAAGGGCCACCCGCTGGGGGCCACCGGGCTGGCGCAGTGTTACGAGCTGGTCTCGCAGCTGCGCGGCACAGCCGACCAGCGCCAGGTCGAAGGCGCACGTTTGGCGCTGCAGCACAACCTGGGCTTGGGCGGTGCTTGTGTGGTCACGCTGTACCAAAAGGTGTGAATATGAAGCCCCCACGCTCCTCACTTCGTGTAGTCGCTGCCCCCCAAGGGGGTGAAAAATGATCGACCGCCAATACATCGGCCACACCATGCCCGCCTTCGAGGTGCTGGTGGAAAAGGGCCGCCTGAAATTCTTCGCCAAGGCCACGGGCCAGACCGACCCGGTCTACACCGACGAAGAAGCTGCCCGCGCTGCCGGGCACCCGGCCTTGCCCGTGCCGCCCACGTTTTTGTTTTGCCTGGAGATGGAGTCGCCCGACCCGGCCGCGATCCGCAACCTGCTGGGCATGGACTACCGCAAGCTGCTGCACGGCGAGCAGGGCTTCACTTTTCACCGCATGGCCTATGCGGGCGATGTGCTGCGTTTTGAACAGCGCATCGAAGACATCTACGACAAAAAGGGTGGCGCACTCGAATTCGTCGTGCGCAAAACCCGCGTCAGCAACCAGCGTGGCGAGCATGTGGCCGACCTGCGCGCCGTGACCGTTTTGCGCCACGGCGTCAGTGCATAAGGAAACCCCCATGACACTCCCCTCTTTTGATGCCCTGCAAGTGGGCGACGCCATTCCTGCGCTGGAGTTGCCACCCGTTTCGCGCCTAACGTTGGCGCTGTACTGTGGCGCTTCGGGCGACCACAACCCGATCCACGTCGACACCGATTTCGCGCACATCGCGGGCCTGCCCGATGTGATCGCCCACGGCATGTTGTCCATGGGCTGGCTGGCCCGCCTGCTCACCAACTGGGTGCCGCAAACGGCCATTCGCGACTACAGCGTGCGCTTTGCCGCGATGACGCAGGTGGGCGAAAAAATCACCTGCACAGGCCAGGTGACCGAAAAGTTTGAAGTCGATGGCGAGCGCCGTGTGCGCCTGTCGCTCACCACCGCCAACGCCGAAGGCCAGGTCAAGCTGGCAGGCGACGCCGTGGTGGCGCTGGCCTGAAACATCAGGATTGATTCGGCTCTGTGAAATTTTCAATGCTCAAAGATGTTGTAGGTCGGCGGTCGAAGACCCCGACATGGGCCTGTGCCGAAACCCATCATGTCGGACTCTGCGAGTACCGACCTACGAGATCGATGCACAAAGATGTTGTAGGTCGGCGGCTTCAGCCCCGACATGCAGCCTCCGCCAAAGTCAGCAATGTCGGGGCTGAAGCCACCGACCTACGAAATGACTTGCGCATACGTTTCAAACTTCAACATGCCATAGAAAAGGACTCCTCATGACCCGCAAACTCGAAGGCCAAGTGGCCCTGGTGTCAGGTTCTGGCCGAGGCATCGGCCGTGAAATCGCGCTCAAGCTCGCCAGCGAAGGCGCACGCGTCGTCATCAACGACCTCGACCAAGCCCCGGCTGAGCAGACGGTGGCCGACATCATCGCCAGCGGTGGCCAGGCCGTGGCCTGCATCGGCAGCGTGACCGACACCGACTTTGGCGACCGTTTCGTCAAGACCGCGCTCGACGCCTTTGGCGGCATCGACATCATCGTCAACAACGCCGGTTACACCTGGGACAACGTGCTGCAAAAGATGAGCGATGAGCAGTGGGATGCCATGCTGGCCGTGCACATGACGGCACCGTTTCGCATCTTGCGCGCTGCCTCGGGTTTCATCCGCGAAGCGGCCAAGAAAGAGGCCGAAGCGGGCACGCCCAAGCACCGCAAGGTGGTCAACATCTCGTCCACCTCGGGCGTGTACGGCAACGCAGGCCAAGCCAACTACGCCGCTGCCAAGGCCGGCATCAACGGTTTGACCAAAGCCATGGCCAAAGAGTGGGGCCGTTACAAGGTCAACGTCAACAGCGTGGCCTTCGGCCTGATCATGACGCGCCTGACGCAACCCCTGACGGCGGGTGACGCCAGCGTGGAGATTCAGGGCCGCACCATCGCCGTCGGCGTGCAACCCGATCGCCTGAAGGCCGCCGAATCCACCATCCCGCTGGGCCGGGGCGGCACACCCGAAGAGGCCGCGGGCGCGGTCTACATGTTCTGCATCCCTGAGTCCAACTACGTCAGCGGCCAGGTGTTGGTTTGCGGCGGCGGCCGTCCTTGAGGCGCGTATGGACAGCATCCTGACTTTCCCCCGCAGCGTGTTCCGTGAAGATCACGAAATGCTGCGCACCACCGTGCGCCGCTTTCTGGAGCGCGAATGCAAACCCCGCCAAGCCCAGTGGGACAAAGACGGCAAGGTGGACCGCGAAACCTGGCTCAAGGCCGGGCGCGAAGGTTTGCTCTGCGCCACCATGGACCCTGAATGGGGCGGTGGCGGCGGCGACTTCGGCCACGCGGCCGTGATCGTCGAAGAGATTGGCCGCTCGGGTGTGAGCGGCTTGGGCTTTGGGCTGCACTCGGACGTGGTGGCACCTTACATCGAGCGCTTGGGAACGCCAGAACAAAAAGCCCAGTGGCTCCCCCAATGTGCTATGGGCGAGGTGATCCTGGCCATTGCCATGAGCGAGCCCGGCGCGGGCAGCGACCTCAAAGCCATCCGCACCACGGCGCGCCGCGAGGGCGATGAGTACGTCATCAACGGCGCCAAGACCTTCATCTCGAACGGCCTGAACTGCGACCTGGTCGTGGTGGTGGCCAAGACCGAGCCCGAGCTGGGTGCCAAAGGCGTGTCGTTGATTTTGGTCGAGGCCGACCGCGCCGGTTTTCGCAAAGGCCGCAAGCTCGACAAAATGGGCCAGGAAGCGGCCGACACCGCCGAGCTGTTTTTTGAAGACGTGCGCGTGCCCGTGACCAACATCCTGGGCGAAGAGAACAAGGGCTTTGCCTACCTCATGCAAGAGCTGGCGCAAGAACGTTTTGTGATCGCGCTGGGTGCCGCCGCCAAGATGGAAGCGATGTTTGACGAGACCGTGCGCTACACCAAAGAGCGCGTGGTTTTTGGCAAGCCGCTGTTTGACTTTCAGAACACCCGCTTCAAACTGGCCGAAATCAAAGTCCGCACCACCGCCGTGCGCATGATGGTGGACCAGTACCTCGCCGAGCACCTGCGCCGCAAGCTCACCGTGCAAGAAGGCGCCATGGCCAAACTGTTTGCCACCGAAGAGCTGGGCAAGGCGCTCGACGAGTTGCTCCAGCTGTACGGCGGCTACGGCTACATGATGGAGTACCCCATCACCCGCGCCTTTGTGGACTCGCGTGTGACCCGCATCTATGGCGGCACCAGCGAGGTCATGAAAGAGTTGATCTCGCGCAGTTTGTGATCACCGTTTGTGACCCCCACACCGCACCTGCCTAAAGAGCCGCTCATGTCCACATCGTCGCTGCCTTATTGGCCCAAAGGCGTTCCGCGCACGCTGAACCTGCCGCAGGTACCGCTCACGCATTACGTTCAGGTCGCGGCCGAGCGCTTTCCGAACAAGCCCGCCGTGATCTTTTGCGGCAGCACGCTGAGCTACGCGACGCTGCTCACGCGTGTGGAGGCGCTGGCCGGTTACCTTGTGCAGCGCCTGGGTGTGCAGCGCGGCGATCGGGTCTTGTTGATGAGCCAGAACTCCCCGCAATACGTGGCGGCCTACTACGGCATCATGCGCGCCGGGGCCGTGGTGGTGCCGGTCAACGCCATGTGCACGCAGAGCGAAATCCGCTACTACCTGCAAGACAGCGGCGCACGCGTGGCCATGGTGGCGCAAGAGTTGTTGCCGCAGGTCATGCCGTTGCTGCAAGCTGGCAACCCGGATGCCTTGCAAGCCGTGTTGGTGCATGCCTATTCAGAAGGCTTGCCCGCGCAGCCCGTCAGTGACGAAGTGCCGGATGAGGTGCCTGAAGTTGTGTTGGCCCCGCGCCAGTGGCCCGAGGCCCCGGGCCTGCATGGGCTCGAAGACGCCATCGCACAGGCCTTGCCCGCGCCCGCAGAGCACCCACACAGCGACGACCTGTGTGTGCTGCCCTACACCTCGGGCACCACCGGTCACCCCAAGGGCTGCATGCACACGCACGCCACGGTGCTGGCGTCCAACATGGCTGCGCAGGTCTGGCGCAGCATGCACATGGACTCGGTGTTTCTGGCCGTGGCACCGCTGTTCCACATGCTGGGCATGCAAGGCGGCCTGAACGTGCCGATCACGCTGGGGGCCACCGTGGTCATGCTGCCGCGCTGGCATGCAGCGTCAGCGGCGCGCTTGATCGAGAAGCACCGCGTCACGACTTGGTCTGCACCTCCCGCCATGCTGATCGACTTTTTTGCCAACCCGGCCGCCGCGCAGCGCGACCTGAGCAGCTTGTCCACCCTGTCGGGCGGCGGTGCCGCCATGCCCGAGACGGTGGCGAATTTGCTGCAAACGCGTTTTGGCATCGCCTACAACGAAGCCTACGGCATGACCGAGACCGCTTCATTTTTGCTGGGCAACCCACCGGCACGCGGCAAGCGCCAGTGCCTGGGCGTCATCACGCCCGGCGTGGATGCGCGCATCGTGGACCCTGAGACCCTGCGCGAGTTACCCGTCGGCGAGGTGGGTGAATTGGTCACGCGTGGCGCGCAACTGATGCGCGGCTATTGGCAAAACGAGCAGGCCAACCAGTCTTCATTTTTTGAGCTGGATGGCCAAACGTTTTTCCGCACGGGCGACCTGGCCAGCGTGGACGAAGAGGGTTACTTCTTCATGCGCGACCGCCTCAAGCGCATGGTCAACGTCTCGGGCTTCAAGGTCTGGCCCGCTGAGGTAGAAAACACCTTGTACGAACACCCGGCCGTGCACGAGGCTTGCGTGATTGCTGTGCCCGACGACAAGCGCGGCGAAAACGTGATGGCCCTCTTGGTGCTCAAGCCTGCCTTCCAAGGCCAAGTCACCGAGCAAGACCTCATCGACTGGAGCCGTGAACACATGGCCGCCTACAAAACCCCCCGCATCGTGCGTTTTGTGGACGTGCTGCCCAAGTCGGGCACCGGCAAGATCCTCTGGCGGCAGTTGCAAGAGCAAGAACGCGCCCGCTTGGCCGCAACCCCTCCACAGGCGACCCCATGACCCACCCGCACCCCGCTTGTTGTGTAGGAGCCAGCCCTGCTGGCGATGGGGTGCCCGTGGCCCGCAAGCCATCGCTTGCAGTTGTAGGTCGGTACCTTCAGGTCCGACATGGCGGGCTTCGGCTCAGGCCGCATGTCGGGGCTAAAGCCACCGACCTGCGAGGGCCAGACGGCTTAGCTGCAGGAGCCCACGCCAAAGCATCCATTTGCAAATCGCACTTTTCCCAACAGGAGACCCCATGCGCATCCCCTTGAGTTTCAAAGGCCAGTCGGTGTTTGTGGCCGGTGGCAGCAGCGGCATCAACCTGGGCATCGCCACCGCGTTTGCCCAGGCCGGGGCAAACGTGGCGATTGCCAGCCGCAACGCCGAGCGCGTGGCCCAAGCGGTTGAACAATTGCGCCAACATGGCACGCAGGTCGAGGGCTACAGCGCCGATGTGCGCGACGCCACAGGCATTGCCGCTGCGCTGCAGCAGGCGCGTGACGCCATTGGCCCGTTTGACGTGCTGGTCTCGGGCGCTGCGGGCAACTTTCTGGCACCCGCTTTGGGCATGTCGGCCAACGGATTCAAGACGGTGGTCGACATTGACCTGAACGGCACCTTCCATGTGCTGCGTGCAGGCTACGAACACCTGCGCCGTCCAGGTGCCTGCGTCATCAACATCTCGGCACCACAGGCCTTCAACCCCACCAAGCTGCAAGCCCATGTGTGTGCGGCCAAGGCGGGCGTGGACATGCTCACGCGGGTGCTGGCCATGGAGTGGGGGCCCGAAGGCGTGCGCGTGAATTCCATCGTGCCCGGTCCGATTGGCGACACCGAAGGCATCCGCCGCCTCGCGCCCACACCCGAGACGCTGCAACGCATGACGCAGTCCGTGCCCCTGCAGCGCATGGGCCGGGTCGAAGAGATCGCCGACATGGCGCTGTTTTTGGCGTCGCCGCACGCCGCATTCGTCACCGGTGCCATCATGGTGGTGGACGGTGGCAGTTCCCTGGCCGGTGGCCGGGATTACTCAGGAGCCTTGACATGACCGCCAACACCCTTGCATCAACAGCACTTCAATTTGAGGTGAGTGACCAAGTCGCCACCCTCACTTTCAACAGTCCAGCCAAGCGCAATGCACTCGAGATGGCCATGCGCGATGGTCTGGTTGTGGCGCTGCGTCACATTCAGCAAAACAAAGACATTCGGGCCGTGGTGCTGACGGGCGCAGGTGGGCACTTTTGTGCGGGCGGTGATCTGAAAAACATGGCCGAGGTCCAGCATGAAAACGGCGCTTGGCTCAGCCGCATGCAGACCTTGCACGAATGGGTGCAAATTTTGCTCACGCTCGACCGTCCGGTGATTGCCGCCGTCGATGGCGCGGCCGCCGGTGCGGGATTCAGTCTGGCGCTGTCGGCCGACTTCGTGCTGGCCACGCCTCGTGCTTGGTTCAACATGTCCTTCCTCAAGGTCGGTTTGGTGCCCGATGTGGGTGCGCTCTACACCTTGCCCCGGGTGGTGGGTGTGCAGCGTGCCAAAGAAATCATGCTCTCGGCCCGCGACATCGACGCGCAAGAAGCCTTGCGGCTGGGCATTGTGATGGAGCTGCACGCGCCCGAACAACTGTTGGCCCGCGCACACGCCATGGCACGCAGCTTTGTGGGTGCATCGCCCACAGCGGTGTCGCTCATCAAGCGCAGCTTGGGCAGCGCTTTGGGTGGGGGTCTGCAAGACATGTTGACGGCCGAAGCCCAAGCGCAAGCGCTGGCCGCAGGCACCGCCGAACACCGTGAAGCCGTCAACCGGTTTCTGAGCAAACAACCGTTGGCCTTTGCCTGGCCAGCCCACAAGGATTGAGGCGTGGTGCAAGCGGAGTTTTGTAGGAGCGGCGCCCCCGCCGCGATCAAGCGCCTGCAGACCACGCCCCATCGCCCCGAGGGCGGGGCTCCTACAAAAAGCAGCGCCGAGACCGAGTGCTTGTGGCGTTTTGTGCAAGCGGAGTTTTGTAGGAGCGACGCCCCCGCCGCGATCAAGCGCCTGCAGACCACGACCCATCGCCCCGAGGGCGGGGCTCCTGCAAAAAGCAGTGACAAAACCGAGTGCTTACGGCGTTTTGTGCAAGCGGAGTTTTGTAGGAGCGGCGCCCCCGCCGCGATCAAGCGCCTGCAGACCACGACCATCGCCCTCGGGGCGGGGCTCCTGCAAAAAGCAGCGCCGAAACCGAATGCTTACGGCGTTTTGTGCAAGCGGAGTTTTGTAGGAGCGGCGCCCCCGCCGCGATCAAGCGCTCGCAAACCACGCCCCATCGCCCCGAGGGCGGGGCTCCTACAAAAAGCAGCGCCGAGACCGAGTGCTTACGGCGTTTTGTGCAAGCGGAGTTTTGTAGGAGCGGCGCCCCCGCCGCGATCAAGCGCCTGCAGA
This sequence comes from Limnohabitans sp. WS1, assembly GCF_003063265.1. Lineage (GTDB taxonomy): Bacteria > Pseudomonadota > Gammaproteobacteria > Burkholderiales > Burkholderiaceae_C > Limnohabitans_A. Next base: position 28,217 of record NZ_NERU01000005.1, on the reverse strand, counting down.
CCACGACCATCGCCCTCGGGGCGGGGTTCCTGCAAAAAGCAGTGCCCAAACCAAGGGCAATCCCTGAGTTTTGCAATGCTGAACCCCCGCTTCAGCATTGGCAGATTGTTCAGAATCACTGAACGCATCAAGATACATCAACCCCCATGGGGTGTGCACGCCATGAATGGCCAGCACCCCGGCACCCACAGGAGAAAAAATGAGCAAAGCCCGATTGGTTGAAGACAAAGTCGTCGTGGTCACCGGCGCAGGTGGCGGCATTGGCCGCGACATCGCGCTGGCCATGGCGCGCGAAGGTGCCAAGGTGGTGGTCAACGACATCGGCGCGTCCGTCTCCGGCGAAGGCCAAGACGCAGGCCCCGCGCAAAAAGTGGTGGACGAAATCTTAGCCATGGGCGGTCAGGCAGCGGCGAACACCGACAGCGTGTCGGACGCCGCAGGCGCGGCGCGCATCATCCAAACGGCCATCGACAGCTTTGGCCGCATCGACGTGGTGGTCAACAACGCAGGCATCTTGCGCGACCGCTTCTTCCACAAGATGAGCATGGACGAGTGGGATGCCGTGCTCAAGGTGCACCTGTACGGCGCTTTCTACGTCAGCCGCGCCGCCGCTCCGCACTTCAAGGAGCAGGAAAGCGGCAATTACATCCACATGACGTCCACCTCGGGGCTGGTGGGCAACTTCGGTCAGGCCAACTACTCGGCGGCCAAGCTGGGTGTGACGGCGCTGTCCAAGTCGATCGCGCTCGACATGCAAAAGTTCAACGTGCGCTCCAACTGCATCTCACCCTTCGCCTGGAGTCGCATGATCGGCTCGATCCCGACCGAGACGCCCGAAGAGCAAGCCCGCGTCGAGCGCATCAAGCAGATGACGCCCGCCAAGATTGCGCCCATGGCTGTGGCCCTGGCCAGCGACGACTCGGCCTATGTGAACGGCCAGGTCTTTGCCGTGCGCAACAACGAAATCTTTTTGATGAGCCAGCCGCGCCCGATCCGCTCGGTGCACCGCAGCGAGGGCTGGACGCCGCAGAGCGTGCTCGACCAGGCCATGCCCGCGCTCAAGTCCAGTTTCTTCGATTTGGACCGCTCGGGCGACGTGTTCAGCTGGGACCCCATTTAAGGAGCTGCGATGAGCGACAACCCACAAGGCGTGCAAGCCCAACACCAAGCCGCCCTGGCCGAAGGCCGGTTTCTGATTCAGCAATGCGGTGGTTGCAGCCAGCACATTTACTTTCCGCGTGAGGTTTGCCCGCACTGCGGCAGCAACGACTTGGCGCTGGTGGCCCCCACGGGGCTGGGCACGGTGTATTCGGTCACCACGGTGCGCCGCAAGCCCGATGCGGGTGGCGACTACAACGTCTGCCTGATCGATCTGGACGAAGGCGTGCGCTTGATGAGCCGCGTGGACATGGACCCTGTCGACGCCGTGCAAGTGGGCCAGCGGGTGCAGGCCCGTGTGGAGGTCGACAAAGGCCAAGGCGTGGTGGTGTTTGACCCGGTCAGCACAGAGGCCACGTCGGCCAAGCCCGTGCCGCGTGGCCCGGCCGCATCGGCGGCGTTGCACTCGTCCACCGGCCTCAAGGCCTTGCGCGGCAGCGCTGCCATCGCGGGCGTGGCCACCTTTGGCTGTGGCGAAGCCACGGGTTTTACCGAGATGGAAGTACTGGCCCGCGCCGCACACGCCGCGGTGGCCGATGCCGGTTTGAAGATGAGCGACATCGATGGCCTGTGCACCGCCAGTGTGCTGTCTACCATGTGGCCCATGCCGGTGACCGAGTATTTGGGCATCAACCCCCGCTACATCAACGGCACCATGCTCGGCGGCTCCAGCTTTGTGGCGCACCTCTTGCCCGCCATGATGGCTTTGCAGTCAGGCCAGTGCAACGCGGTGCTGGTGTGCTACGGCAGCACGCAGCGCACGTCCACCTTTGGCCGCGCCGAGATCGCCCAGGCCCGCCGTGTGATGGACCCGCAGCCTTACGAAACCCCCTACGCCCCGATGCAGCCGCTGAGCGCCTACGCGCTGGCCACGCGCCGGCACATGCACGAGTACGGCACCACCCGCCGCCAGCTGGCCGAAGTGGCCGTGGCTGCCCGCGCCTGGGCGCAGCGCAATCCCGAAGCCTTCATGCGCGATCCGCTGTCGATCGACGAGGTGCTCAAGGCCCGCATGGTGTCCGACCCCTTGTCCGTGCGCGACTGCTGCCTGGTCACCGACGGCGGCGGAGCCTTTGTGATGGTGCGTGCCGACCGTGCGCGTGACCTGCCGAAGAAACCTGTTTACGTGCTGGGCAACGCCACCGCCAACTGGAACCGCCAGGTCTCGTCCATGCACGACCTCACCGTCACATCGGCCAGCCAGTCGGGGCGCGAAGCCTTTGCCATGGCGGGCCTCACGCCCGCCGACATGAACGTGGTGCAGCTGTACGACGCCTTCACCATCAACACCTTGCTCTTCCTGGAAGACTTGGGCTTTTGCAAAAAAGGCGAAGGCGGCGCATTTGTCGAAGGTGGCGCGATCGCGCCCGGTGGCCGCCTGGCGGTCAACACCAACGGCGGCGGTCTGTCGTGCACGCACCCCGGCATGTACGGCATCTTCACCCTGATCGAAGCCGTGCGCCAGTTGCGCGGCGAAGGCGGCGAGCGTCAAGTGGCGGGTGCGCAAACCGCGCTGGCCCACGGCAATGGCGGCACGCTGTCGAGCCAGTCCACGGCCATCCTCGGCACTTTTGAGACTTTGTAAATTCATCACCCACAAGCCATGATCCGAGACCCCGAAACCTTTGAAGCCTTGCTCGACTCCGTGCGCCGTTTTGTGCGCGAGCGTTTGGTGCCTGCCGAGAACGAAGTGGCCGAGACCGACGAGATCCCGCCAGCCATCGTGCAAGAGATGCGCGAGATGGGCCTGTTTGGCCTGACCATCCCCGAGTCCTATGGCGGCCTGGAGCTGACCATGGAAGAAGAGGCGCGCCTCTTGTTTGAGCTGTGCAAGACCTCGCCTGCATTCCGCTCGGTGATCGGCACCACGGTGGGCATTGGCTCGCAGGGCATCCTGATGGACGGCACCGAAGCACAAAAAGCCTATTACCTGCCCAAGCTGGCCACGGGCGAGTTGTCGTCCTCGTTTGCGCTGACCGAACCCGACGCGGGCTCAGATGCGGCATCGCTGCGCACCACGGCCATCCGAGGCACGGACAGTGAGGGCGACCACTACATCGTCAACGGCACCAAGCGCTACATCACCAACGCGCCGCATTCCAAAATCTTCACGCTCATGGCGCGCACCAACCCGGCCGACAAAGGCGCGGGCGGCGTGTCGGCTTTCATCGTCGACGCGCAATCGCCCGGCATCAGCCTGGGCAAGAACGACAAGAAGATGGGCCAAAAAGGCGCACACACCTGCGACGTGATGTTTGACAACGTGCGTGTCCCGGCCGCCAACCTGATTGGTGGCCAAGAAGGCCAGGGTTTCAAGACTGCGATGAAGGTGCTCGAAAAAGGCCGCATCCATTTGGCCGCCGTGTGTGTGGGCGTGGCCCAGCGCATCTTGGATGACGCGCTGCGCTACGCCATCGACCGCAAGCAGTTTGGCCAGCCCATTGCCGAGTTCCAGCTGGTGCAGGCCATGCTGGCCGACAGCAAGGCCGAGCTGTATGCCGCCGAGTGCATGGTGATCGACGCCGCCCGCAAGCGCGACGAAGGCCGCAGCGTGTCGACCGAGGCCTCGTGCTGCAAGATGTTCGCGTCTGAGATGTGTGGCCGCGTGGCCGACCGGGCGGTGCAAATTTTGGGCGGCGCGGGCTACTTGTCCGAGTACGGCATCGAGCGCTTCTACCGCGATGTGCGCCTTTTTCGCCTGTATGAGGGTACGACCCAGATACAACAAATCATCATTGGCCGCAACATGGTGCGTGAAGCACGCGGCTGAGCCAAGGGTGGGTTCGTTTTGCGGCGAAAGCCGCTCCAAAGCACCCGCCCCGTCAGCGTGAACCCTTTCGACAACAACACAAGGAGACAAGACATGACAAAGACATTCACCCGCCGCATGGCCCTGGCCACGCTCAGCAGTTTGGCCGTGATGGGCGCAGGCAGCGCCCTGGCTCAGGCCCAGACGGCTTACCCGAGCCAGCCGATCAAGTTCATCGTGCCCTACCCCGCAGGCGGGGCCACCGATGTGCTGGCCCGCATGGTCGCGCAAAAAATGCAGGACAGCTGGCAGCAAACCGTGGTGGTCGAGAACAAGCCTGGCGCAGGCGGCACCATTGGCAACAACCTGGTGGCCAAAGCCCCGGCCGATGGCCACACGGTCTTGTTTGGCATCGTGGCCCTGGTGCAGCAAATGACCTTGATGAAGCTGCCCTATGACCCGATCAAGGACTTCGCGCCCATCAGCCGTGTGGCCATCAGCCCCAGCGTGCTGGCCGCATCGCCCACACTGCCCATCAACAACCTCGCCGAGTTCACCAGCCTGGTCAAGGCCAACCCCGGCAAGCACAGCATTGGCTCTTATGGCCCGGGCACCTCGGCCCACCTGCAAGGCGCTTTGCTCAATCTGCAGTCGGGTCTGGACCTGACGCATGTGCCCTACCAGGGTGGTGCGCCACTGGTCACGGCCATGATGGGCGGTCAGCTGTCTTCGGCCTTCATGGATGCGGGCTCTTCCAAGCAGCATTTGCCCAAGTTCAAGCTGCTGGGCGTGACGGGCACCGAGCGCCTGTCCTGGCTGCCCAATGTGCCCACGCTCAAAGAGCAAGGCCTCAACTCTTACGAGCCCATGGGCTGGTTCGGTCTGTTTTTGCCAGGGGCCACGCCCAAGCCGGTGGTGGACAAGTTCTCGGCCGAGACCCAGCGCATCCTCAAGCTGCCCGATGTGCGCGAGAAGATCGAAGCCATGGGCTTGATCCCCGGCGGTGAAACCACCGACAGCTTTGCCAAGGTCGTCAAGTCCGATGCTGACGTGTACGCCCGCATCATCCGCGACGCCAAGATCACGCTGAACTGAGTAGAAACAAACAACAGGAGAACGACATGAGTATTCAAGCTTCATCTTTGAAGAGGCCTTCTCGCCGAGGCGTTTTGGGCTTGCTGGGCCTGGCATTGACCCTGGGGGGCGGCACGGCCTGGGCCCAGTCCACAGGCAGCAACACCGTCAAGCTCATCGTGGGCTATGCCGCAGGCGGGCCCGTGGATTCGTCGGCGCGGGTCTTCGCGCCGGTGCTCAGCCGCGAACTGGGCCAGCCCGTGATCGTGGAAAACCGCCCCGGTGCGGGCGGTGCGGTGGCCGGCAACAGCGTGGTCAAGTCCGCGCCCAATGGCTTGGAAATTTTCTATGCCGCCAGCCCCACCATGACCATCAGCCCCCATGTGCTCAAAGCAATGGCCTTTGATCCACTCAAGGACATGACCCCGCTGGCCACCATCCTGAGCTATGCCAACGTGCTGGTCATCAACCAGAACCAGCCCTTCAAAACCTTGCCCGAGTTGGTGGCCTTTGGCAAAGCCAATCCGGGCAAACTGGCTTATGGCTCAGCAGGCATGGGCGCCTCCAACCACCTGAGCGGCGAGCTGTTTGCGCGCCGTGCGGGCATCAACATGACCCATGTGCCCTACAAGGGCAATGCCCCGGCCATGACCGATGTGATGGGCGGGCAGATCCAGATGATGTTTGACATCGTGGGCGGGGCCAAGGCCCACATCGACGGCGGCAAGGTCAAGCCTTTGGCGGTGACCTCCAAAGAGCGCAACCCGGCCCTGCCGCAGCTGCCCAGCATGACCGAGTTGGGCATTCGTGATTACGACGTGGGCGGCTGGTATGGCCTGTATGGCCCGCTGGGCATGAGCGCAGAAGTGAGCCAAAAAATCACCGCCGCCACGGCCCGCGCCCTGCAAGACCCCGAGCTGAACAAGCGCTGGGTGGACCAAGGCTATGTGATCTGGAACGCCAAACCCGCCGACCTGGCCGAGCGCATGCGCCGCGAACACGCGCTGTGGGCCGAAGTGACCAAAGGCATGACCTTCGAATAAAACATGGCTGTGCAATTGACCTCACCCCACACGCGCATTCACCACCTGTTTGACGAGCGCGTCGCGCAGGCACCCGATCACCCTTTCTTGTTCATGCCCGACCGGGTGATGACGCTGGGCCAGCTGGCGCAGCAGGTCAATGCGCTGGAAACCGAGTTGCGCGAAGCGGGTGTGCGTGTGGGCGACCGTGTGCTGGTGGCCGCCGAAAACTGCCCCGAGCATGTGGCGCTGGTGCTGGCCTGCAGCCGTGTGGGGGCTTGGGCCTGTGGGGTCAATGCGCGCATGACCGCGTCCGAACTCGCGGGCTTTGCCGCCAAGGCCGATGCCCGCGTGCTGTATTTCACGGTGGGCGTGTCTGCTGCGGCGCGCCAGCACGCGCAGCAATACGACACGCGTGCCAGCGTGCAACCGGCGTTGCAACGCACCTTGGCCGCGCCTGAAGCTACAGCGCAAACGGGCGAACTGGCCGAGCGCGTGGCGGCCATCATTTTCACTTCGGGCACCACGGGCCAGCCCAAAGGCGTGATGCTCACGCATGCGGGGCTGCTGCAGTTTGCCAAGGTCTCGGCGCAGTCCCGCCAGCTGACCCCTAAAGACCGCTCGTACGCCTATCTGCCCATGACGCACATCTTCGGTCTGGGCACGGTGCTCATGGCCTCGCTGCACGTTGGGGCCGGTTTGCTCATGCGCAGCCAGTTTGACCCAGCCGATGTGTTCGATGCACTGGCCCACCAAGGCATGACACAGCTGCAAGGCCCGCCGGCCATGTTCACCCGCCTGCTGGCCTGGCTCGATGCGCAGGGCATCGATCACCCCGCAGCGCCCGAGCTGCGTTACGTTTACACCGGTGCGGCGCCGCTGGACATGAGCGTCAAAAAAGCCATTGAGGCACGCTTTGGCAAACCCCTGCACCACGGTTATGGCCTGTCGGAATACGCAGGCGCATTGACCCTGTGCCGACGGGGCGAGTGGCGCGACGACACCAGCGCCGGTTACCTGGTGGAAGGTGCTGAGCTGCGCATCATGGGCCCCGATGGGCGCGACCTGCCCCCAGGCGAGACGGGCGAGATCTGGATGCGTGGCGTGGGCTTGATGCCGGGTTACTTCCGCGACCCCGAAATCACCGCGCAGGTCATCAAGTCCGGCGGCTGGTACGCCAGCGGCGACTTGGGCCGACAAGACGCCGATGGTGCTTTGCAGGTGGTGGGACGCCTGAAAGAAATGATCATCCGCTCGGGCTTCAATGTGTACCCCGGCGAGGTCGAGGCGGTGTTCCTCGCCTGGCCCGGCGTGCAGCGTGCCGCCGTGGCAGGTCGCAAAGCGGCCGACGGCAACGAAGACATCCTGGCCTTCATCGAAGCCAAGCCCGGTGTGCAGCTGGACCTGCAGGCCCTCAAGGCCCACGCCCACGAACACCTGTCGCCCTACAAACGGCCCTCCATGGTGGTGCAAGTGCCCGAGATGCCCATGACCCTGAGCGGCAAAGTGCTCAAGCGTGAGCTGGTGGAGCAGTACAGCCAGGCGTGAAACCCTGAGCCATGGTCGCGCCCCTTCATCCCCTTGTAGGAGCGGCGCCCCCGCCGCGATGTGCACGCGCAAACCACCAAGAATCGCCCCGAGGGCGGGGCTCCCACAACGAAACATCCCCCTGTAGGAGCGGCGCCCCCGCCGCGATGTGCACGCGCAAACCACCAAGAATCGCCCCGAGGGCGGGGCTCCCACAACGAAACATCCCCTTGTAGGAGCGGCGCCCCCGCCGCGATGTGCACGCGCAAACCACCAAGAATCGCCCCGAGGGCGCGTCTCCCACAACGAAACATCCCCCTGTAGGAGCGGCACCCCCGCCGCGATGCGCCCCCGCAAACCACCAAGAATCGCCCCGAGGGCGCGTCTCCCACAACGAAACATCCCCTTGTAGGAGCGGCGCCCCCGCCGCGATGGGCCCGCGCAAACCACCAAGAATCGCCCCGAGGGCAGGGCTCCCACAACGAAATGCCCCCTTCACGTTCGCTAAAGATGGTCTTTCATAAAGACAGACCAGCGCACCATTGAACTCGGCGAAGATACGGCCATGAACTCCCCCACCACCCTTGACGCCACCCAAGTCGCCCACCTGCGCAGCTGGGAAGGCCGCAGCGAAACGCTGACCGACGAGATCGTGGCCGCCCCCTTGCGTGGCCAAAGCGCCTTGCTCGACCGAGATGACGCCCGCCAAGCCGCAGGCAGCGACGTACCGCCGCTGTGGCACTGGCTGTACTTTTTGCCGCAGGCCCCACAAAGCCAGATCGGCCCCGACGGCCACCCTTTGCGCGGTGGCTTTTTGCCGCCCGTGCCGCTGCCGCGCCGCATGTGGGCCGGAGGCCGCCTGCAGTGGCACACCAACAACCCGCTGCGTGTGGGCGACGCCGCACAAAAGCATTCGCGCATCGCTTCGGTCAAACACAAGGCAGGCCGCACGGGCGACCTGCTGTTTGTCGAGGTCGAACACGCTTTCAGCAACGCCCAAGGTCTGTGCCTGACCGAAACACACGACATCGTGTACCGCGCAGCAGCAGTGCCCGGCGCACCTGAAGTGCCGCCCACCGCAGCCGAGACCGACGCGCCCTGGCAACGCGATTTTGTCCCCGACCCGGTGTCGCTGTTTCGCTATTCGGCGCTCACCTTCAACGGCCACCGCATCCACTACGACCGCAGTTACGTCACGCAAGAAGAAGGCTACCCCGGCCTCATCGTGCACGGCCCGCTGATCGCCACTTTGTTGGTGGACCTGGTGCGCCGCCAAGTGCCTGAGGCGCGAGTAGCCTCGTTCCAGTTTCGCGCCGTGCGCCCCACGTTTGACTTGCACCCTTTCCGGCTGAATGGCCGGCCGTCTGCCGATGGCAAGACCATTGAGCTGTGGGCCTGCGACCACGAAGGCTGGCTCACCATGCAAGCGCAAGCCACGCTGGCCTGACGTTTTTTGAACTGAATATTTTTACCGACACCACCACCATGCAAACCTCACCCGACCAATACCAAGACATCCGTGACGCCGTGCGCGCCCTGTGCGCCCAGTTCCCTGACGAATACCACCGCAAGGTCGACGAAAAACGCGGCTACCCCGAAGAGTTTGTCGACGCCCTGACCAAGGCGGGCTGGATGGCCGCGCTGATTCCGCAGGAATACGGCGGCTCGGGCCTGTCCATGGCCGAAGCCTCGGTCATCATGGAAGAGATCAACCGCTCGGGTGGCAACTCGGGCGCGTGCCACGGCCAGATGTACGTGATGAACTCCATTGTGCGCAGCGGCTCGGACGCGCAGAAAAACACGCTCTTGCCCAAGATCGCCACCGGCGAGTTGCGCATCCAGTCCATGGGCGTGACCGAACCCACCACGGGCAGCGACACCACCAAGCTCAAAACCACCGCCGTCAAGAAAGACGGCCGCTGGGTGATCAACGGCCAAAAGGTCTGGATCTCGCGCATCCAGCACAGCGACCTGATGATTCTGCTGGCCCGCACCACGCCCGCCGACCAGGTCACCAAGCGCTCCGAAGGTTTGTCCTGCTTCCTCATCGATTTGAAGCAGGCCATTGGCAATGGCCTCACGGTGCGCCCCATCCTCAACATGGTCAACCACGAGACCAACGAGCTGTTTTTTGACAACCTCGAAATCCCCGAAGACGCGCTCTTGGGCGAAGAAGGCAAAGGATTCAAGACCTTGCTCGACGGCCTGAACGCCGAGCGCACCCTGATCGCGGCCGAGTGCATTGGCGATGGCTACTGGTTCATCGATCGCGCCACCAAATACGCCAAAGACCGCGTGGTCTTTGGCCGCCCCATTGGCCAAAACCAGGGCGTGCAGTTCCCAATCGCCGACGCCTTCATCGAGCTGGAAGCGGCCAACCTCATGCGCTGGAAAGCCTGCGAAAAAATCGACGCCATGCAAAACGCCGGGGCAGAAGCCAACATGGCCAAGTACCTCGCGGCCAAGGCCAGCTGGGAAGCGGCCAACGTCTGCCTGCAAACGCACGGCGGCTTTGGTTTTGCGTGTGAATACGACATCGAGCGCAAGTTCCGCGAGACGCGCTTGTACCAAGTCGCCCCCGTGTCGACCAACATGATCTTCAGCTACGTGGCCGAGCACATCCTTGGGCTGCCACGTTCGTTCTGATGCGCATGCTGATTTCGCTGTTCACCACCCATCGCCCCGAGGGCGGGGCTCCCACAAAGAGCGTACAGCCCTCCTTTTGGGGTAGAACTCCCACAAAGCACATGCAGCCCTCCTTTTGGGGTAGAACTCCCACAAAGCACATGCAGCCCTCCTTTTGGGGTGGAACTCCCACAAAGCACATGCAGTCCCCCTGTTGGGGTAGGACTCCCACAAAGCACAAGCAGTTCCCTTGTGGGGGTGAGGCTCCCACAAAGAGCATGCAGTTCCCCTGTGGGAGCGGCGCCCCCGCCGCGATGAGCGTCTTGCACACCACCCCCATCGCTCCATCTCCATAAGGTGCACACGATGACCAGACCCCTCGACGGCATCACCGTCATCTCTCTCGAACACGCGATTGCCGCGCCGTTCTGCACACGCCAACTGGCCGACCTGGGCGCGCGCGTCATCAAGATCGAACGCCCCGGCGCGGGCGACTTTGCCCGCGCCTACGACACGCGGGTGCGCGGCCAGTCTTCGCACTTTGTGTGGACCAACCGCTCTAAAGAAAGCCTGACGCTGGACCTCAAAAATCCCGACGCCATGGCTGTGCTCAGCAGCCTGCTGCAAAGCGCCGACGTGCTGGTGCAAAACCTCGCGCCCGGCGCGGCTGCGCGCATGGGTTTGTCGTTTGAGGCGCTCAGCCCCAAACACCCGAAGTTGATCGTGTGCGACATCTCGGGCTACGGCGAAGACGGCCCCTACCGCGACAAGAAAGCCTATGACCTCTTGATTCAGAGCGAGGCGGGCATGTTGTCCATCACGGGCACGCCCGAAGACCCGTCCAAAACCGGCAACTCGATCGCCGACATCGCGGCCGGCATGTACGCCTACACCAACATCCTGTCGGCTCTGCTGCTGCGCGGCAAAACCGGCCAGGGCAGTCACATCGACGTGTCCATGCTCGAAGCGTTAGCCGAGTGGATGGGTTACCCGCTGTACTACGCCTACGACGGCGCCACTCCCCCGACACGCAGCGCCGCCTCACACGCCAGCATCTATCCCTATGGCCCGTTTGCGGCGGGCGACGGTGGCACCGTGATGCTGGGCCTGCAAAACGAACGCGAGTGGAAAGTGTTTTGCGAGGTGGTGCTGGGCGATGCCGCCCTGGCCAGCGATGCGCGCTTTTGCACCAACGCCTTGCGCAACGTCAACCGAGCGCAGCTCAAGCAACTCATCTTGGGCGTGTTTGCCCCCATGACCACGTCCGAGGTCGAGGCGCGGCTGGACGAGGCGCAAATTGCCAACGCCCGCATGAACGACATGGCCGGTGTCTGGGCGCACCCGCAGCTCAAGGCGCGCGAGCGCTGGCACAAGGTGGGCTCACCTGCGGGCGACATCCCCGCCCTGCTGCCGCCCGGGCGCAACAACCGCTACGACTACCGCATGGACGCCGTGCCCGCCGTGGGTGAGCACACCGAGGCCATCTTGCGCGAGCTGGGGCTGGACGACGCGGCGGTGCAAGCGCTGCGTCATCAGCAGGCCATTTGAGTCAGGCGATCCATGGATGTTTGCCTGAGCGGACACATGTCGGGGCTAAAGCCACCGACCTACAAGGCGAGGCCTGCGGTTTCCCGTAGGTCGGTGGCTTTAGCCCCGACATGGACCTGCGCAGAACCGGCGCTGTCGGAGCCGAAGCAGCCCACCCACAAGGCGAGGCCTGCGGTTTCCCGTAGGTCGGCGGCTTCAGCCCCGACATGGACCTGCGCAGAACCGGCGCTGTCGGAGCCGAAGCAGCCCACCCACAAGGCGAGGCCTGCGGTTTCCCGTAGGTCGGCGGCTTTAGCCCCGACAGGGATCAGCCAAGCCATTTGAGACAAAACACAAGGAGACAGTCATGACAAACAACACGACATCCAAAACCGCCCAACTCGCCGCCTTCGCATCCGCGCTGCGTTTCGAAGACATCCCCGAGCCGGTGGTCCGCAAGATCGAAGACCTGTTGGTCGACTGGTTTGGTTCGGCCGTGGCCGGGCACGGCTCGCGCCCGGTGGAGTCCATCACCCGTTTCGCGCAGGCCATGGGCGCGGGCGAAGGTCCGAGTGAAGTGATCATCAACCGCGCACGCACCACGCCCTATTTGGCGGCCATGGCCAACGCCGCGGCCTCGCATGTAGCCGAGCAGGACGATGTGCACAACGGCTCGGTGTTCCACCCGGCCACGGTGGTGTTTCCGCCCGCCGTGGCGGTGGCTCAAGCCTTGGGCGCAAGCGGCCAGCAACTGCTGGCCGCATCGGTGGTCGGCTACGAAGTCGGCATCCGTGTGGGTGAATTTTTGGGGCGCTCGCACTACCGCGTGTTCCACACCACCGGCACCGCAGGCACGCTGGCAGCGGCCGCTGCTGTGGGCCACCTGCTGGGCCTGAACGCGCAGCAAATGCAGCACGCGTTGGGCTCGGCCGGCACACAGTCGGCAGGCCTGTGGGAGTTCTTGCGCACCGCCGCCGACAGCAAGCAGTTGCACACCGCGCACGCCGCCGCAGCGGGCCTCATGTCAGCCTACTTGGCCAAAGACGGCTTCACGGGCGCTGCAGAAATTCTGGAAGGCCCACAAGGCATGGCCGTGGGCATGTCGAGCGACGCCGACCCGAGCCGATTGGTGGACGGCCTGGGCACACGCTGGGCCACGGCCGAGACCTCGTTCAAGTACCACGCCAGCTGCCGCCACACGCACCCGGCGGCCGATGCGCTGCTGCACGTCATGCAAACCAACGGCCTCAAGCTCGATGACCTGGCCCAAGTGGTGACCCATGTGCACCAAGGTGCCATCGACGTCCTCGGCCCGGTGGTGCAACCCACCACGGTGCACCAGAGCAAGTTTTCGATGGGCACGGTGCTGGCGCTGGTGGCGCAGCACGGCCACGCGGGCTTGACCGAATTCGACCGTGACTTCTTGAGCCAGCAGACGCAGGCCCTGCGCGACAAGGTCAGCATGGTGCTCGACGCCGAAGTGGACGGCGCTTACCCCAAGCGCTGGATCGGCAAAGTCACCGTCACCACCACCGACGGCCGCGTGTTGCACGGCCGCGTGGACGAGCCCAAGGGCGATCCGGGCAACACCCTCTCGCGTCAAGAGATCACCGACAAAGCCCTGCGCCTGGCCGCCTTCAGCGGCGGTGCTACGCCTGAGGCCATGCGCCAAAGCGTGGACGCGCTCTGGCAAGTGGCCACTTGGCCCAAGGTGGGGGCTTTGCTGTCATGAGCGGGCCAGGGTCATCGCCACTGTCGCTGGCGCGCAGCTTTTTGTTTGTGCCCGGCAATCGTCCCGAGCGCTTCGCCAAGGCTTTGGCCAGCGGTGCCGATGCGGTCATCATCGATCTGGAAGACGCCGTGCCGCTGGATGCCAAAGCCACGGCGCGTGATGCGCTGTTGGCCGCTTGGTCTGGCTTGGACGCAGCCGAGCGCGCGCGCCTGCTGGTGCGTGTGAACCCGGCGGGCACACCCTGGCACGCAGCCGATCTGGCCGCAGTGGCCAGCCTGATGGGTCTGGGCGCGCTCATGCTGCCCAAGGCCGAAAACGCACAACAGGTCGAGCAGGCTTTTCGCACCAGCAGCATGCTGGTTTTGCCTTTGATCGAAAGCGCCGAAGGTGTGGGGCAGATGGACGCCATAGCCCGGGCAGCAGGCACCTTGCGCTTGGGTCTGGGCCACATCGACCTGCAGGCCGATTTGGGCATGCGCTGCGGCCCCGATGAAGCAGAACTCGCCCCCATCCGGCTGGCCATGGTGGTGGCCTCGCGCCGCGCGGTCCTGCCCGCCCCGGTGGACGGCGTGACCACCGCCACCACCGACGCGCAGGTGTTGTCGCAAGACGCGCAGCGCAGCCGCCGATTTGGCTTTGGTGCCAAGCTGTGCATCCACCCTGCACAAGTGGCGGGCGTGCACCAAGCCCTGGCCCCCACCGAAGCCGAGTGCGACTGGGCCCGCCGCGTGCTGGCCGCCGAAGTGGCAGCGGGCGGCGGCGCGTTCAGTGTGGACGGCAAGATGGTCGACCCACCGGTGCTGCTGCTGGCGCGTCAGATTTTGCTGATCCTGTAGGAGCCCACCCCGTGGGCGATGGGCGTGGCACACGCCCTTTTAAAAACAATCGCGCACGGGGTGCGCTACTACCCAAACCTCCGACCGCGTCGCCGCTCAACCCCACCCCACTGGCACAATCCCCCCATGTCTGTTCATTTCGATCTGGTGGATTTGCGCCTCATGGTGCGGGTGGCCGAAGCCAACAGCCTCACCAAAGGGGCCGAGGCCTCGCACATCTCGCTGCCTGCGGCCAGCACGCGCATCAAAAACCTTGAAGAAAGCATCGGTGCCAAGCTGCTCAACCGCCACAGCCAGGGCGTGACCCTCACGCCACCGGGGCAAGCCTTTGTGCACCGGGCGCGGCTGGTGCTGGGCCAGATCGAACACCTGCGCGGCGACCTGCAGGAATACGCCAGTGGCATCAAAGGCCACCTGCGCGTGTACGCCAACACCACGGCCCTGGGCGAGTTCTTGCCCGAGGTGCTCAAGCGCTACCTGGCCACGCACCCCGATGTGAACATCGATCTGCAAGAAAAACTTTCCAACGAAATCGTGCGCGCCGTGATGGACGGCAAGACTGACATCGGCATCGTGGCCGGATCAGTCCGCACCGAAAACCTGCAAACCCTGCCCTACCGCTCCGACAGCCTGGTGCTGGTGGTGCCGCATCTGCACCCCGTGGCCGACTTGCCCAGCATGCCGCTGATCGACGCGCTGGAGTTTGACCATGTGGGCCTGCACGAAGCGAGCGCGCTGCATGGGTTCTTGAACCGCGAATGTGAGCAGCTGAACAAGCCGCTCAAGGTGCGCATCCAGGTCAGCAGCTTCGAGTCGGCCTGCCGCATGATCGAAGCCGGTGTGGGCGTGGGCGTGCTGCCCGAATCGGCCGCCCGCCGCCACGCCCGCAGCATGGCCATCCGCCTGGTGCCCCTGTCCGACGCATGGGCGATTCGTTCCATGCAGATTTGCGTGCGCAACTTCGACGAGTTGCCCAACTTTGCGCGGGACTTGATTGATTTGTTGTCAGAGGATGCAAGGCTGGCGATGGCTTGAGGACATGCCTCAAGCGGCCAACAATTCATCCCGCAAAAGATAAGGCTGGATCAAAACCTCCGCAGGCAACTGAAGCTGGGTGACCAAGCGACGGATCATCTCCAGTGTCAGCGGGCGCCTTCTGTTCAAGATGTCGGCAACACGGCCACGAGGCCCAATCATGGGTTCCAGGTCTTTGCGGGTCAGAGCACGACTTTCCATGACATGCTCAATGAATTCAATGGGGTCAGGATCGGCAATGGGATAGTGAGTTCTCTCGTAATGCTCGACCAGCAGCGTGAGCACATCCAGTCGCTCGGCTTGCGGGGATTTGGCGGGGGCAGACCAAAGCTGCTCGATTTCATCCAGTGCGGCTTTGTATTCTTTTTTGTTATGAATGGTGCGGATTTCCATGCTCAATCTTCTTGAGTCGACCAATACCTCAACTCATCAGTTTCAAAGGGCTGCGGCCCAGGACCTTTCTGGGTGCTTTCGGGTCGGCTACCTTGGCCAGTGCCTCATCTTCTAACAGGTGATCCAAGTTCGGCAGGCTCCAGGCTTTTTGCAGACGAAGGCTGTTCATGCCTTCGTTCCAGGCTCTCAGCATGCGCACGCCTACCTCGGTGAAGTGCTTGTTGTCGCGCGTGGCGCGCAACACTTCTGGTGATACCTCCACGATGGCCTCACACACGCGCTCCACTTTGGCCTGGACCGCAGCCAAACCGATGCCACAGTAGTGCTGCAAAAACAGGGGCAGTGCCTTACCCGGGTGCCATGTCTGGCGGCCTTGGATGGACATGCCTGGTGGATTGTTGCAATAGTCATCGTAGACGGTGATGCTGAGCATGTCGTAGACAGGCGCCAGTCGCACATCCTGTCTGCTCGAGTAGAGCAGGGCAATGTTCTTGGTGTGGCAGTCCGCGTTGCGCAGCGCATAGGTCAGCAGCAAAAGGTTGCCCAAGTCCGAGAGTGCGGCGGCCTGTTGTCCAACTGGTGTCACGTCCTTGATGCGATTGGCCACGCGCTCCCAGGTGGCGTCGTATTTCTGTTCTGGGCGCAATGAAAGCAGGCTGCAAAGATCTTCCATGCCCAAACGTGTCTGGCCGTCTTCTTCGTAGTCAAAGCGGTGCACGACCAAGGCCTGTGCGTCGTCGGAGACCTCGGTTTTTGCGGCATTGCCAAAGGCGCGCTGCGCCACTTGCATGCAGAAATGCTCGTTCAGGGCCACCTTGGGCAGGGAAGCGGGCGTGCCCTTGACGATGAATTTTTCGGTGGCCAGTGTGGTCTTGCCGGGCAGCTTGTTGGCATCCTGGCCCGCAGCTGCCGGCGCAAGGAACTTGGGCACCACGCCGCTGACCCCGCTGACGGCGAACTCCCGCACCAAGCTCATGAAGGCCTGCTCCGAGTTGTCACCGCGCAAGATGTGTCGGACCTCGAAGGCCACCGGTGGCGACTTGGGGTCTGCGCCTTCAGGAGCGACCTTCACGCGCCCGATGGCATTGCGTCCGACCACGCTCAGCAGGTTCAGGGGCGAAGCGCCGACATGGGGACCCAGGCGCTCCTGCAGCACCGAGAGCAGGAAGCCCTCTGGCAGGTTCATCCGAAAGAGCGGGTGCAGCTCCGGGTAGTTGTAGGACTGGGTGCGCACGGGCATGAGCAAGGAGGTGAATTGCTCGGGCTTGGCCGTAGGGTAGTAGGAGAGCACATGCCCAAAACCATCGGGTGAGTCCAGCGTGGCCACTGGGGTGTCATGGACAAAGACGGTCAGTCTCATGGTTATCCCCTGGCCCGTTGAGTCATCGGGTGTTGGGCTTCAAATTCAACCTGTGCTCGGCGCTCGGCCAGCGCGTCATCCAGGGTAAAGCTGGCCCCTGACCCACGCAATGGGCTGACGCTCAGGCCCGCCCCCAGCACCTCCAGCAGACGCAGGAGTTTTCGGGAGCCAAATTCGCTGAGTTGGCCCGTCTCCAGCCGAGCCAGCGTGGACTGGGCCAGGCCAGAAAGCTTGCCCAGCTCACGTTGGGAGAGGCCCTGATCACGTCGCAGGCGAGCTATTTCCAATCCCAGCTCGGGCAAGTTTGACAGGTGCATAGACATGGGTGCTCCTCCAGGGCGGTTCAGCAGACGGAAAATTGTGCTTTATTTATCATCAATTGAGGTGATTCATCGAAGGGTTTAGCCCCCTCAGTTCAACCAATCAGATGGCAAATATATCATCATTTAAAAGATCACTGTTTTCACCGGTAGCTTGGCATTTACCTTGAAATCCACTGAATAAAATGATGATGGAGCACTGGGCTGTCAATTTTTTTGATCGTTCCATTTGATCAATTGATGTTGAATACAGCATCACGTATTGGATCGTTCCGTCACTTCTTTGATGATAAATAAAGCATCAAAATAACCATAAGCTGTTGAACACCCCATCTCCCCCCTCAAACCACCCCCCGCGCCACCAGCCCCGCCACTTGCGCATCACTCAGCCCCAGCTCGTCGCGCAGGGCTTGCAGGCTGTGTTCACCCAGCCGTGGCGGCGCTTTGTGTGTCACGGGCGATGCCGACCAGTTCAGTGGGCTGCGCACCAGGCGCACGGTCTGGCCTGAGCTGTGGGGCAGTTCCACCACCATTTGGCGGTGTTGGGTTTGTGGGTTTGTAAAAACTTGGGCCATGTCGTTGAGTGGTCCGGCCGGGACGTTGGCCGCGCTGAGTTGTTCCAGCAACCGTGCGCGGGGTTGGCCGTGCACCAGCGTTTGCAGGGCGTCCTGCAGTTCGCGGCGGTGGGCGATGCGTTGCATGTTGGTGGCAAAGCGCGGGTCGGTGGGCATGTCGGGTGCACCCAACACGGTGCACATCCGCTGAAACTGCTGGTTGTTGCCTGCCGAAATGATGATGCGACCTTCAGCACACTCAAACACTTCAGAGGGCGATGCAATCGGATTGGTGTTGCCCACGCGTTGTGGCACCTTGCCGTTCATCAGGTAGCCCACGGCCAGGTGCCCATTGAAGGCGACGGTGGCGTCCAGCATCGCGGCGTCGATGACTTGGCCTTCGCCGGTTTTTTGCCGGTGCATGAGCGCGCCCAAAATGCCGATGGTGGCGTACAGGCCCGTCACCATGTCGGTCATCGGGATGGCCGTGCGCATGGGGCCGCCACCGGGCTCATCGTCAGGCAGGCCGCAGGTGCTCATCGGCCCGGCCATGCCTTGCAAGATGAAGTCGTAAGCGGGCTTGGGCGCATCAGGGCCGGTTTGCCCAAAGCCGGTGACCGAGCAGTAAATCAGCTCGGGTTTCAGGCCCCGCAGGCTGGCTGCGTCGAGGCCATATTTGGCCAGCGAGCCGACTTTGTAGTTCTCGACCACCACGTCGCAGCGCAGCGCCAAATCGCGCACCAATTGCGCGCCTTCAGGGGTGGCCATGTCCACCGTGACCGAGTGCTTGCCCCGGTTATAGGCCAGGTACAGCGCCGAGTCGTTGCTGGGCTGGCCCGTAGCGGGGTCTTGCAAAAAAGGCCCCATGCGCCGCGTGTCGTCGCCATCGCCGGGCTTTTCGATTTTGTAGACCGTGGCTCCCATGTCGGCCAGGATCTGTGTGCACATGGGGCCCGCGACCACACGGGTCAGGTCGAGGATCTTGATGCCTTCGAGGATGGCGCTCATGGGGGGTCTCCAGAAGTGGGTGCCGTCAGCACCGAGGCGGGCACGCGCAGCGGCATGTCCAGCAGCATCTGCGCAAAGGATTTGCCCAAGGGGTCTGAGCGCAGGCTGCACACGCCGCCACCACCCAGTGCTTGGTGCAAGACAAAGTTGAGCGCCTGCAAGCCGGGCACTTCGTAACGCAGCACCGGCCCTTGCACCAGGTGGCTGAAATAGGCCTGCACCTGATGGGCTTGCAGCTGTGTGCGCAGCCAGTCCCAGGCGCGGGCGTGGCGTGCGATGACACCGATGTTTTCATCGTCGCCCTTGTCGCCACTGCGCGCCCAGGCCAGGTCGATTAAACGGCAATCGTGCAGAGGCTCATCGCTTGCAATGGTCGTCTCGGGCATCGCTGGCGCAGTGCTGGACACGGCAATAGCGTTGGCAACTGGTGACACGGTCAGGTCGCTCGCGTCCTGCACATCGTCACCCAACTGCATCTGCAAGTGCACCTGGCTTTTGAGCACCATGAACGAACACAGCTTGATGACAGGCTGGATATCAGCCCGCCCAGAAAACGAAGAGCGGGTGCCCGGCGCCATGGAAGTGCCGCTGCTGGCGCATTCGCGTTGCAACACCGCCAGCGCCTTGGCCTGGGCGTGCCGCACCGCGATGCGCAGCACCACTTCGCGGGCGGTGTGCGCCTGTGCGTGGGGGCCGTAATGCGACTCGCCGCCCAGCAGCTCCACACAGGTCTCGCTGTCATCGCCAAAGCCCTGCGTAGCCATGAGGGTGCGCGAGCGGGTCAGCAGGGCTTGCGCGGTGCGCTCGGCCTTGAGCGGCGCGTCGATGCCGCGAATCGCCAACATCAATTGCAGCTGATAGCCGTCTTGCCAGGTGGCGTTGGCTTTGTAGTGGGTGGGGGCGGGCAGGCCGCGTGCGCCGCTGACTTGTACGGTGTCCATGCCGGTGCGCTCCACCTGCACATGCCGCCAGTCGCAGCACACATCGGGCATGAGGTAGTTCGCCGGATCGCCCACTTCGTAAAGGATTTGTTCGGCCACCGCGCCGGGGTGGATCAGGCCGCCCGTGCCTTCGGGCTTGCTCAGCACCAGGCTGCCATCGGGGGCCACGTCGATCACCGGGTAGCCGATGTTGGCCCAGTCGGGCACGTCTTGCCAGTCGGTGAACAGCCCGCCCGTGGCTTGTGCACCGCATTCGATCAGGTGGCCTGCCAGCGTGCCCGCCGACAGGCGGTCCCAGTCTTGCCAGGACCAGCCGAATTCGTGCACCAACGCGCCCAGCACCACCGCGCTGTCCACGCAGCGGCCGGTGATGACCACATCGGCCCCAGCGCCCAGGGCTTGGGCAATGCCGCGTGCGCCCACATAGGCGTTGGCCGACAGGGGGCGCTCGGGAAGGGGTGTGTCGGTGGTGGTGCGCAGGCCCTGCGCGTGCAGCGCAGGCATTTGTGGCATCAGGTCATCACCCGTGAGCACCGCCACACGCAGGGCGATGCCTTGCTGCTCAGCCACCTGCAGCAGCGCATCGCGGCAGCCTTCGGGGTTCAGACCGCCCGCGTTGGCAATCACCTTGATGCCCCGCTCGTGGATGGCCTGCAGGTGCGGCGTCATGACGGCCTGCACAAAGTCGGTGGCGTAACCCAGCGCCGGGTCTTTGGCACGGGCCTTGGCCAGGATCGCCATGGTGGTTTCGGCCAGGTAGTCGTACACCAGATATTGCAGGCCCGGCACCTGCAAGAGCTGCGGCGTGGCCATGGCCGAGTCGCCCCAAAAGCCGCAGGCCCCGCCGATGCGCACGCGCTGCGCTGCGGCGCTCATGCCGCCTCCGCTTCGATCAGCAGCAGCAGCGCACCTTTGAGGGCCTGCCCACCCGACTGCACGCGCAGATCGCGCACCACGCCGGTGAACGGCGCGGTCAGCGTGTGTTCCATTTTCATGGCTTCGAGCACCAGCAGGCGTTCGCCCGCCTGCACCGCCTGGCCCGGCGACACCATCACCTGCAGCACGCGGGCGGTGAGTGGGGCCAGCACAGCGCCGCTGCCAGCGGCCTGCTCGGTTTGGCCGTGGGCGGCGGGGCAATCAAAAGCCCAGGCGCGGCCTGCATGAAAAATGTGCACGCCTCTGTCGGTGGGGGCGCTGCAAATCTGCTCGCGCAGACCTTGGCACTCCAGCGCCAGTTCGGTGTGTGCAGCGTCTTGCCACTGCACATGCGTCAGCGTTGTGGTGTGGGTGTCGGGCGTCAGGGCATTGTGGTCAGGAATTGCGGCAGATGTTGAAGCAGAGATTGCGGCAGGTGCAACACCCCCCAACGCTGTGCACTGCACCTCCCAAGCTGTGCTAGGGCCCGCGCCCGCATCGGATGCTTGCGGGCAGCTTGTCGGGCGGATGCGGTAACGCCAGCGCTGCTCGCCCCATTGCAGCAGGCCTTGCGCTTGGCCTTGCCCCAGCGCACCCGCGTGCACATGCCCATGGTCGCTGGTGGGCAAGTTGTTCACTTGCGCGGCCAGGGCCGCCAGCGCCACGGTCTGCGAAATGGGCGCGGGCGCCGCCGGGGGCAAGCCCATGCGCTCGGCTACAAAACCGGTGTGCACGCCCACGCCCTGCACAAACACCGCATCGGCCAGGCAGTCCGCCAAAAAACCCTGGTTGCTGGGCAGCCCCAGCAGCACGCACTGGCGCACAGCCGCCAGCAGCTTGCGCCGTGCTTCTTCGCGGTCGCTTCCATGCGCCACGATCTTGGCCACCATCGAGTCGTAGTGCGGGCTGACCTGTCCGCCTTCGCGCAGTGCACTGTCAATGCGCACATCGTGGTCCACCGGAGGCCGCCAGCGCAGCACCGGGCCGGTCTGCGGCAAAAAGCCTGCAGGCACGTCTTCGGCCGTCAGCCGCACCTCCATCGCGTGACCCTGCAAGCAGATGTCGGCCTGCTGCCAGGGCAGAGCCTGACCGCTGGCCACACGCAGCTGCCACTCCACCAAATCCATCCCGGTGATGGCTTCGGTCACCGCGTGTTCGACCTGCAGCCGGGTGTTCATCTCCATGAAATAAAACTGCCCCTCGGCGTCGAGCAAAAATTCCATGGTGCCCGCGCCGACATAGCCCATGGCGCGGGCGCTGTCCACCGCCAACTGGCCCATGCGTGCCCGCAGCTCGGCGTTCACGGCGGGTGAGGGGGCTTCTTCGATCAGCTTTTGGTGACGTCGCTGCACCGAACAATCCCGTTCACCCAGATGCACCACCTGCCCGTGGCTGTCGGCCAGCAACTGGATTTCGACATGGCGCGGGTCGATGAGGGCGCGCTCCAAAATCAGCTCGTCCGACCCAAAAGCCGTGCGCGCTTCCGAGCGGGCCGAGGACAGCGCCGCAGGCAGTGCATCGGGCGTGTCCACCCGCCGCATGCCGCGCCCGCCGCCACCGGCAGCGGCCTTGCACATGATCGGAAAACCGATGCGTGCGGCTTCGCGCACAAACACTTCGTCGCTTTGATCCTGACCTTCGTAGCCGGGAATGCAGGGCATGCCCCAGCCTTGCATCAGCCGCTTGGCCCCGGCCTTGTTGCCCATGGCGCGGATGCTGTCGCCAGACGGGCCGATGAACACCAGGCCCGCTGCATCCACCGCGTCGGCAAAGGCGTCGTTCTCAGACAAAAAACCATAACCCGGGTGCACCGCGTCGGCCCCGGCCAGCCGGGCCGCTTGCAGGATGGCCTCGATGTTCAGGTAGGACTGTGCAGGCGCTGCCGGGCCGATGCACACCGCGCGCTCAGCTGCCTGCACATGCGGGCTGTCACGGTCGGCTTCGGAATACACGGCCACCGTGCCATAGCCCAGGCGGAGCACGGTGCGCAGCACGCGCAGCGCAATCTCGCCGCGGTTGGCCACCAGCACGGTGTGGAAGGGGCGGATGTTTTTGCTCACGGTCATTGGCAACTCAGGCTGGGGCAGATGAAGAAGAGGCCGTGTCGCGGCCATGCAGGCGCGCCACGTCGGCCGCTTGCAGCGTGGCGGACCAGCTTGGGGCGCGGCGTTCGCGGAAAGCGGCAATGCCTTCAGCGCCTTCGCCGCGCATGCATTGCGCAAAACGCAGCGCCGCGTCGTCGAGCCATTCACCGAGGCCATGGTCAACGGATGCGCCACCGGCCACGTCACGCGACAGCAAAGCTTTGAGCAAGCGGTTGGCCTGCGGCCCGCACGCCAAAATGCGGTTCAACCACTGAGCTTGCAACGCTTCGAGTGCAGTGCTGTCAGCGGCCAGTGCGTCCACCAAGCCCAGCTGCTGGGCCAGCGCACCGCTCACGCGTTCGCCGCTCAGGCCCAGGCGCAGCGCCACCCGGCGGCCCACGCGGGCTTGCACAAAGGGCGCGATCTGCGCTGGGATCAGGCCCAAACCGGTTTCGCTCAGGGCAAAGCGGGCGTCCTCAGTGGCCAGCACCATGTCGGCACAGCAGGCCAGGCCCATGCCGCCGCCCATGGCCGCACCTTCGACCACTGCCAGCACCGGCATGGGCAGGGTGGTGAGGGCCTGCAGCACATACCCAAAGGCCCGGTTGCGGCTGACCACGGGGTCTTCGCCATCATCCGCGTTGGCCTGCAAGCGCGACTGAAAGTTGCCCACATTGCCGCCCGCGCTGAAAAAGCCTGCACTGCCGCGCAGCACAAAAGCTCGCACGCTGCTGTCTTGGGCGGCGTGCGCAATGGTTTGCGACAGCTCGGCCACCATGTCGGGCGACAGCGCGTTGCGGGTCGCAGGGTGGTGCAGCGTGATCCACAAAATGCCGTGTTCTCGTTGAACGAGAAGGTTGTCAAACGTCATGGTCTGCCCTTTCAACTGGCCGGGTCCATCAGCCCCATCTTGCGGGCAATCACCATCAGCATCACTTCGTCGGCACCGCCACCAATCGAGCCGAGCCGGTAATCGCGGTAAGCACGCGAGACGCGGTTGTCCCAGGTGTAGCCCATGCCGCCCTGGAACTGCATGCACCAGTCGGCCACGTCGCGGCCCAGGCGTCCGGCCTTGAGCTTGGCCATCGAGGCCAGCTCGGTCACGTCCTGCCCTTGCACATAGGCGTGGGTGGCCATGTAGATCAGGCCGCGAAGGGCTTCGATCTCGGTCTTGAGTTCGGCCAGCTTGTACTGGATGAACTGGTTGTCGAGCAGCGGCTTGCCAAAGGCCACGCGCTGGCGCAGGTAGTCGGCGGTTTCCTCGATCAACTCGATGCTGGCCAGACGCCGCGCCGCGCCGTCCAGGCGCTCTTCCTGAAATTGCTTCATCTGGTAAATAAAGCCCATGCCTTCTTCGCCAATGCGGTGGCGCACCGGCACGCGCACCTCGTCAAAAAAGATCTGCGCGGTGTCCGAGCTCCACATGCCGAACTTCTTGATCTTTTGCACTTCAATGCCCTTGGCGCGGCGGCCTGCCGAATCTTTGAGCGGCACGATGATGAGCGACTTGTTCTTGTGCGAAGGGCCGTCCGAGGTGTTGCACAGCAGGCAGATCCAGTCGGCCTGGGTGCCGTTGGTGATCCACATCTTGGAGCCGCTGATGACGTAGTCGTCGCCATCGCGCCGTGCGCGGGTCTTGAGCGAAGACACGTCCGAGCCCGCGCCTTGCTCGCTCACGCCGATGCTGCACACCACTTCGCCCGCAATGGCTGGGGCCAAAAATTCGCGTTTGAGTTCATCCGAGCCAAAACTGGCCAGCGCCGGTGTGGCCATGTTGGCCTGCACACCAATGCCCATGCCCACGCCCTGGGCCTTGACGTGGCCAATGGCCTCGGCGGCAGCCAGCGCGTAGCTGAAGTCCAGGCCCATGCCGCCATAGGCCTCGGGTTTGGTGATGCCCAAAAAGCCGAGCTGCCCCATCTTGCGAAACACCTCGTGCGCCGGAAAGATTTCGGCGGCTTCCCATTCGTCGACAAAGGGGTCGATTTCGGCGCTGATGAAACGGCGGATGCTGGCCATCAGTTCGTGGTGTTCGGGTGTGTAGATCATGTGCGGGGACTTTCAAAAACGGGGGACAGCAAACTGCATCGCGTGCGGGGTGCGAGCAGCGGCTTCGCGCACGGTGGCCAGCAAGAGTGAGAGCACCTCGCGGGTTTGGCGTGGGTCGATGATGCCGTCGTCCAGCAAATGCCCGCTGGTGTAGAAGGCACTGGCTTGGCTCTCGAACAGGGCCACGATTTCAGACTTTTGCGCTTGCAGCCGCGCCTCGTCGACCGGCTTGCCACTGCGCTCGGCCTGTTGACGCGCCACGATGTCGAGTGTGGTGGCCGCCTGCTCGCCGCCCATCACGGCCGAGCGCGCGTTGGGCCACGAGAAACAAAAACGCGGGTGAAACGCACGCCCGCACATACCGTAATTGCCCGCGCCAAAAGACGCGCCGCAGTGCAGCGTGATGTGCGGCACCTGCGAGTTGCTCAGCGCCTGGATCATCTTGGCCCCGTGCTTGATCATGCCGGCCTCTTCGGAGGCGCGTCCCACGATGAAGCCAGTGGTGTTTTGCAAAAACACAATCGGCGTGCCCGACTGGTTGCACAGGTGAATGAACTGCGCCGCCTTGGTCGCGCCCGCCGGGTCGATGGGGCCGTTGTTGCTGATGAAGGCCACCGCATACCCGTCGATGCGGGCGTGGCCACACACGGTGGCGCTGCCGTAGTCGGGCTTGAAGTCGAGCCAGGCCGAGTCGTCCACCAGCCGGGCAATGACTTCGCGCATGTCGATGGGCTGGCGGTGTTCCAGCACCATCACGCCCGCCAGTTCGTCGGGCGACAGCCGGGGAGGGCGCGGCGCTTGCTTGGGCGGGGGCACGGCAGCACGCGGCCAGTCGATGGCGGCCAGCACCTCGCGGGCCAGGGCAATCGCGTGGGCGTCGTCTTGCGCCACGTATTCGGCCAGGCCGCTGACGGTGGCGTGCATGTCGGTGCCGCCCAGGGCCTCGTCGGTGGCGATCTCGCCCGTGGCGGCTTTCAGCAAAGGCGGCCCCGCCAAAAAGGCCTTGGCCTGGCCACGCACCATGATCACGTAATCCGACAGGCCGGGCATGTAGGCCCCGCCTGCGGTGGACGAGCCGTGCACCACCGTGAGCACCGGCAAGCCAGCGGCAGACAGGCGCGCCAGGTTGTAGAACATGCCGCCGCCCCGGATGAATTTCTCAACCCGGTACTTGCGCAAGTTCGATCCTGCCGACTCGACCAGGTGCACAAAAGGCAGCTTGTTTTGCAGCGCAATCTCTTGGCAGCGCATGAGCTTTTGGTTGCCCGCTTCGGTCAGGGCCCCGGCATCGATGCCCGAGTCGGTCACCACCACCATGCAGCGCACGCCACTGACCTGGCCAATGCCTGCCAGCTGCGAGCCGCCGGGCACGCAGCGTGACAAGTCCGGGTTGTCCATGCCGTAACCGGCCAGCGTGGCCAAAGGCAAAAACGGTGCGCCAGGGTCCAGCAACTGCGCCAGGCGCTCACGCGGCAGCAAAGCCCCGCGTTTGGCAAAACGCTCGGCCGATTTGGCCGAGGCGTCACTGGCGCGTTGCTCCAGCGCATGCCAGTCGGCAATCAGTTCGAGCATGCCTTGTCGTTGCGCGGCAAAGGCGTCCGACGTGGTCTGTATTTGGGTCTGAAAAGGGGTCATGTCCCGATTGCAGCGCAGCCGGGGCTCCGTGACCATGCGCAGGAAACCCGGTGTGCATAATGTGCACATGGTGCTTTCCCTATGGATCCTGCCCGATGATGTTTGTCTGCGAAAGCCGCGCCCCCGCCGCGACAGTCCCCAACAGTTTTTTGTAGGAGCCGCGCCCCCGCCGCGACAGTCCCCAACAATTTTTTTGTAGGAGCCGCGCCCCCGCCGCGACAGTCCCCAACAGTTTTTGTAGGAGCGACGCCCCCGCCGCGACAGTCCCCAGCAGTTTTTTGTAGGAGCGACGCCCCCGCCGCGACAGTCCCCAACAGTTTTTTTGTAGGAGCCGCGCCCCCGCCGCGACAGTCCCCAACAGTTTTTTGTAGGAGCGGCGCCCCCGCCGCGATAGTCCCCAGCAGTTTTTTGTAGGAGCGGCGCCCCCGCCGCGATAGTCCCCAACAGCCCTGAGCCACTTAGACAAGGTCAATTCATGAGCAGACACGCCAAGCCTTCCAACGAGTTGCTCGGCCAAGATTCCTCCGCCAAGACCGTGACGCCTTCCCGCACCGGCGCACAGAGCATCGAACGCGCCATGGGCCTGGTTAACCTCGTGGCCCGCCACCACGATCAGGGCATCAGTTTGCAGGCCTTGGTGAAACTCAGTGGCCTGGACCGAACCACTGCCTGGCGCATGCTGGGCAGCCTGCAAGGCACGGGTTTGGTTGAACGCGATGAAAGCTCCGGCCTCTACACCTTGGGGACGCAAGCCACAGCTTGGGGGGCGGCCAGCTTGGGACAGGCGGCCTGGGTCCGCCAATGCCAAAGTGCCATGAAAACCTTGGCCCGGCTGACCGGCGATAACGTATTTTTGGTACTGCGCATGGGCGACTACAGCCACTGCCTGCACCTGGAGCAGGGCCAACACGCGGTGCCCTCGTTCCGCCAGACTGTTGGAGAAACGCGTCTGCTCGGCCTGGGCGTGGCCAGCATTGCCATGTTGGCGTTGCTGGACGATGCCGCCATTCAAGCCCACCATGCCCGCCACGCAGCGCAGTACGCACTCGAAGGTGTCGCTCAGGCTCAACTGCAGCGCTGGGTGCAATCCACGCGCCAACGCGGCCACGCCTACCGCAGCACCGCAGGCATTGCCGCAGTGGGCCTGCACTGGCATGTGGGCCAGACGGCGATGGCAGCCTTGTCGATCGGCGCTTCACGCAGCCGCTTGCCTCTGGGCCGAGCCGCTGAACTGGCCGTTCTGATGCGCAGCCATTTTCCCCTGCTGCCTCTCCCCCTGTAGGAGCGGCGCCCCCGCCGCGATCAAGCCCCGCAAACCACCATCGCCCTCATCGCACCGAGGGCGGTGCTCCCACAAGGGACAGCGATAGCGCCCCTCAGACCACCGCCACCGCCCAGGCCGCGTTGCTCTCCCCCCTGTAGGAGCGGCGCCCCCGCCGCGATCAAGCCTCGCACACCCCCCTCATCGCATCGAGGGCGGTGCTCCCACAGGGGACAGGGGACGGCCCCCACCTCTCAAATCCCCAAATTCATTAAACCCAATCCGATTCATCACGCGCCCAGCTGCGCCTCTTTCAAATTCTCAAATTCATCACAATCCCTGCCGGTTTGCCTTGAATCGAAAATTGTGAGTTCTTAAATGTGCTGTATTTTACAAATAAATACACCAAAAC
>NZ_NERU01000048.1 GCF_003063265.1 Limnohabitans sp. WS1 | reverse complement strand
CCGTTTCGCTTTCGCTCTCGTTCATCTCTGTCCTTTTCGTATCCACTTTCCTGCCACCCTTGGCTCGTGCGGCTTTCCTACTCCGCATTTCTCAGGCTGCCGTCTGCTCGGTTTAGGCTCAAGGGGCGCACCCCGGTCATTGCAAACTCTCGTTTGCCCACACCGTTTCCGGTGCAGTTTGGCCCTGTCTGCTCTGGCAGCCCATCGCTACTACGATGGCTCTGACTGCTGCAGCCCGTCACCTCAGGCCACAGCTCTCCCCGCTTATCTCACGCACACTTCCTGACGTTGCGCCTCCAACCACATGGGTGGCCCGCATGTCGTTTTATCCACCAAAACAACGCATGCGATGTGTTTCAGGCTTCGCCTTCTCCTAGCCAGCTCGCCGCCACTCCCTGCCGAATCGAGTTCGCTTTACTGCGCACCGCCAGTTCGCCTCCGGTTGCTCCCCACCCCGCTTCGCAGCGACGCAGTTACCTTCGACTACGGGGCCTTGGCTTACCCCGACATGGACTCTCACCATGCTGTGTACGCGCCTTCACGGGCGCACT
>NZ_NERU01000047.1 GCF_003063265.1 Limnohabitans sp. WS1 | reverse complement strand
GGCTTGCACAGCACTTGGCCGCGCTCGACGTCTTCGCGCTTGGTGCCGCGCAACAAGATACCGACGTTGTCACCGGCTTGACCTTGGTCGAGCAACTTGCGGAACATCTCAACGCCTGTGCAAGTGGTCTTGACAGTGTCTTTGATACCGACGATTTCGATTTCTTCGCCGACTTTGACGATACCGCGCTCGATACGGCCAGTCACCACAGTGCCGCGGCCAGAGATGGAGAACACGTCTTCCACGGGCATCAAGAATGCACCGTCCACTGCGCGGTCAGGCGTAGGGATGTAAGTGTCCAAAGCGTCAGCCAACTTCATGATGGCTTGCTCGCCCAGAGGGCCCTTGTCGCCTTCCAGAGCCAGCTTGGCGGAACCTTGCACGATGGGGGTGTCGTCGCCAGGGAAGTCGTACTTGGACAACAACTCGCGAACTTCCATCTCGACCAGTTCCAACAACTCAGCGTCGTCGACCATGTCGCACTTGTTCAGGAACACGATGATGTAAGGCACGCCCACCTGACGGGCCAACAGGATGTGCTCGCGGGTCTGGGGCATAGGGCCGTCAGCAGCGGAGCAAACCAAAATAGCGCCGTCCATCTGGGCAGCACCGGTGATCATGTTCTTCACATAGTCAGCGTGGCCAGGGCAGTCCACGTGGGCGTAGTGACGGTTTTCTGTTTCGTACTCAACGTGAGCGGTGTTGATCGTGATACCACGAGCCTTCTCTTCGGGAGCCGCGTCGAT
>NZ_NERU01000046.1 GCF_003063265.1 Limnohabitans sp. WS1 | reverse complement strand
TCGGTCGTAATATAGCTGTACTGCCAGCTGGTTTGCTTGTTAATGTCCAGATAAATGTTAAAGCGTCATTATTGGCATCGCTGCTGTTACTACCGTTTAAAGTTACTAGATTTCCAGCCGTTATATTTTGTGCTACACCAGCATTTGCAACTGGTGCTGCGTTTTCGACTGTTGCATTCACCGTCACTGTTGAAACAGTGCTGCTTACTTTTCCGTCATTGACAAACAGAGAAGCTACATATGCACCAGCAACATCTGCAGTGAATGTTGGCATTGCCGATGTAGCGCTGCTTAATATAGCTGTACTGCCAGCTGGTTTGCTTGTTAATGTCCAGATAAATGTTAAAGCGTCATTATTGGCATCGCTGCTGTTACTACCGTTTAAAGTTACTAGATTTCCAGCCGTTATATTTTGTGCTACACCAGCATTTGCAACTGGTGCTGCGTTTGCCACTGTTGCATTCACCGTTACTATTGAAACAGTGCTGCTTACTTTTCCGTCATTGACAACTACAGAAGCTACGTATGCACCAGCAACATCTGCAGTGAATGTTGGCATTGCCGATGTAGCACTGCTTAATATAGCTGTACTGCCAACTGGTTTGCTTGTTAATGACCAGCTGTATGTCAATGCATCGCCATTTGCATCGCTGCTGTTACTACCGTTTAAAGTTACTAGATTTCCAGTCGTAATATTTTGTGCTACACCAGCATTTGCAACTGGTGCTGCGTTTTCGACTGTTGCATTCACCGTCACTGTTGAAACAGTGCTGCTTACTTTTCCGTCATTGACAAACAGAGAAGCTACATATGCACCAGCAACATCTGCAGTGAATGTTGGCATTGCCGATGTAGCGCTGCTTAATATAGCTGTACTGCCAGCTGGTTTGCTTGTTAATGTCCAG
>NZ_NERU01000045.1 GCF_003063265.1 Limnohabitans sp. WS1 | reverse complement strand
GACGGCAGCTACAGCCTGAGCGTTGCCACCGCCGAGCTCAAGGCCGACAAAGACACCGTGGCCGAAGTCTCGGTGGCGGCCAAGGACCCGGCCACCGGCAAAATCAACGTGGCGGGCAACAGCCAGGACTACACCGTCGAAAACGATGGCACGAATGGTGGCAGTGGTGGCGGCACCAACACCAGCGGCAAAACCGTGGCCTTGGTCATCGACCCCGTCACCGCCGACAACCTGATCAACGCCGCAGAGGCCTCTGCCACCAACACCACCATCACCGGCAAGGTTCATGGCGTGTTCACCGCCGGCGACAAAGTCACCCTCACCGTCAACAACCTCAGCACCTACAGCGCCACCGTCAACGGTTTGGGCGAGTACAGCATCGATGTCAAAACCAGCGACCTGCTCGCTGACAGCGACACGCAAATCGAGGGCTCAGTCACCACCAGCGCCGGTGTGGCCAAGGCCATCCAGAACTACGGCGTGGACACGGTCGTGCCCAACGGCGGCAAAGCCCTGGGCCTGGCCATCGACACCGACACCAACAACGACGGCTGGATCAACCGCAAAGAACTGGGCGCAGACACCAGCGTCAAAGTCACCGCCACCTTCGACGCGGCCAAAGCCGAGGTGGGCGACAAAGTCACCTTCACCGACAGCGCCACCAACGCACAGCAAACCGTCACCCTGGACGCCGCTGCCATTGCTGCTGGCAAAGTCAGCGCAAGCTTTGCTGCGCCCGCAGAAGGTGTCACCTTCAGCGTTAAAGCAGTGCTCCAAGACGGTGCAGGCAACGCCACGCCCGAGGCCAGCGACAGCGCCAAGCGCGACACCTCCAACTTCGGCCCCGTCGACCCCAACGTCGACCCGGCCAATGCCGACAAAAACATCAGCATCGAGATCACCTCCGACCT
>NZ_NERU01000044.1 GCF_003063265.1 Limnohabitans sp. WS1 | reverse complement strand
ATCTAGTGTAGTGTTTCACTCTTGATAATACATAAATTATCTCCATCTATAGCGTATTGTTTTTAGCCAAGATGGATGACCAAGATGCGCGTAGCCCCCACGATCACGCTTACCGACGATGAGCGTATGGAATTGACGAAGCTGGTTCGCTCGAAACGAACCAGCGTTCGCTTGGCTCAGCGTGCGCAAATCGTGCTGTTGGCAGATCTTGGCAAGCAAACAATCGCTATTGCTGCTGAGTTAGGCATCGGGCGCTTGCAAGTGGCACGTTGGCGCGAGCGGTACGCAATCGATCGTTTGGCGGGCATCGAGCGCGACTTGCCGCGCGGGGCACCGCCCGTGAAAGTGGATGTAGCCAAGTTGGTTGAGCTGACAACGCAAAGCACGCCGCAAGCGGCCACGCAGTGGAGTACGCGCACCATGGCCCAAGAGTTGGGTGTGAGTGCCGCCAGCGTGTCGCGCCACTGGAGGGCCAATGGCCTCAAGCCGCATCTGGTGCGTGGCTTCAAGGTTTCGCGTGACCCCAAGTTCATCGACAAGCTGGAAGATATCGTTGGCCTGTACATGTCGCCACCGGAGCACGCGCTGGTGTTGTGCTGCGACGAGAAGAGCCAAGTCCAAGCATTGGATCGTACCCAGCCGGGATTGCCCCTCAAAAAGGGGCGAGCACAAACGATGACGCACGACTACAAGCGCAATGGCACCACGACATTGTTTGCCGCCATGAGTACGCTCGATGGCACCGTCATCAGCACCTGCCAGCAACGTCATACGCATGTGGAGTGGCTCAAGTTCCTCAAGAAGATTGACCGTGAAACGCCCAAAGACAAGGCGTTGCATCTGATCGCCGATAACTACGCGACCCACAAACATCCAGTTGTTCAAGAGTGGCTGGCCAAGCACCCGCGCATCACAATGCACTTCACCCCGACCTCGGCATCGTGGCTGAACATGGTGGAGCGCTTCTTCCGTGACATTACGACCGAGCAATTGCGTCGTGGCGTATTCACCAGCGTGCCGGAACTAATCGACACCATTGATGCTTACATCGCACATCACAACAAAAATCCTAAGCCCTTCATCTGGACAAAAAGCGCTCGCGACATCTTGCAAAAGGTCATTCGTGCCAACAAGCGCTTAAGTTCCAAACAGAATGCAACACTACACTAG
>NZ_NERU01000043.1 GCF_003063265.1 Limnohabitans sp. WS1 | reverse complement strand
ACCTTCACCAACTGCGCCGCACGCATCATGCTCCAACGCACCAAGTTATAGGT
The DNA here is from genome assembly GCF_003063265.1 of Limnohabitans sp. WS1. GTDB lineage: Bacteria > Pseudomonadota > Gammaproteobacteria > Burkholderiales > Burkholderiaceae_C > Limnohabitans_A. Next base: position 1,202 of record NZ_NERU01000043.1, on the reverse strand, counting down.
CAACAAAAACACCGCGATTTCTTTTCTCACCATGTCCGGCGACTTGCAACGTAAAACATCCATATCCATGGCCACCTTCAGTGTTCGGAAATCAACCTCAATGTTCCAGCGCATTGCGTAAAGCGCAGCAAGCTCTTCAGGGCTTGCCTGCTTAGGCTCCAGCATCGTGGTCACGATGATCTTTCCATTCACGCTGACCTCACGCACCCACAGTCCTGCTGGCATTTGCTCGTATTGCGCTTGGTCGATCCAGGCCGCGCATTTGGGTTTGGGCCACCACACGACGTGGTCAAATTTGCTGTGGATACGCCCTTGTTTGAAATCAACTTGACGCCTGCCGTCATTGGGCATGACCAAATCCACGCCCCGCTGGGCCAACATCTGCACAGCCCACCAAGTGCTGTGCAAGGCATCGGCCAACAAAAGGTCTTTCTCGCTCAAGCTCTCAGAGATTTGGCGCAAAAGAGCCTGTTCGCCACTTGATTTACCGCTCATGGGGCCTTCTGCGTAATTGATGACAGCGCCGCTGGACAGGCTGATGAGGGCACCGATGCGGGCCTGCGGAAATCCCAGGCCCGGTTTTTGGCGGCTGCTTTGTGGCCAAGAGCCCTGATTTTCAAGAGTGTCTGGCATCGAGACGGTAGTGGCATCAAACAGTTTGACCGAGCGACCACGCCAGCCCCAAAGTGGTGCCGCACTGCGCTCGAGTTGTTCACCCAAGAGTGTGCACAAGCGCTGGGGCAGGCCCAAGGCGAGCCTTTTGCGGGCCTTGCAATAAGGGCCAGTGTTCAAGCTGCACTGCGTTTGCCCAGCCGCCGCTCGGGCAACAAGGGCTTGGCTGACAGCTTTTTGGCAGGCCTGATCTGAGGAAAGTGTTTGGTCAATGAACAGTCGCAATGTGACCATGGGCGGATAGATGCGATGTCGATGGTGGCCAACTTCCTCCAAGAATATTTGATCGATTTCTTGGGCGGTGAATGCATGCTCAAGACCGCATTGTCCGGTTTGGGCAAATTGCTGGCGCAATTGCAGCATGTGGTGTTTGAGGCTGGTGAACTTGTTACTATGCACGTGGGCTGGCTTACTACTGAAGCGGGTTGCTGTCTTTGAACAACTTCAGCTTAGCGTCAGGCAGTACAGCCAGTCCACCTGTTTTCTTTACGTAGCGCTTAAGGTAGTGCCATGGGGATCTGACCCCAATT
>NZ_NERU01000042.1 GCF_003063265.1 Limnohabitans sp. WS1 | reverse complement strand
GAGGTGATTGCCTAAACCGAGCAGACGGCAGCCTGAGAAATGCGGAGTAGGAAAGCCGCACGAGCCAAGGGTGGCAGGAAAGTGGATACGAAAAGGACAGAGATGAACGAGAGCGAAAGCGAAACGGTGGCAGTGCCTCTTAGGGCTAAACAAGCCGAGTCAGACCCTGCCCAATGGGCATGGGTGGACCGTGAAGTCTGGACGGATCGTATGTTGGCGGCGCTGGGCAACGGCGTCAAAGGAAACAAGTGGTTCAGTTTGATCGACAAGGTTTACCGGCTGAGCACCTTGCAAGCGGCTTGGCAACAAGTCCAAGGGAACAAAGGGTCAGCGGGGATAGATTGGCAAAGCATAGAAGGATTTGCGGCGCATGAAGCGCGGTACCTGAGTGAGCTGTGCCGACAACTGGAGCAAGGAGAGTACAGGCCCCAAGCGGTGCGGCGGGTAGAGATACCCAAAGCGGGCGGTAAAACGCGGCCCTTGGGCATCCCGACGGTCAAGGACAGGATCGTGCAGACGGCGGTCAAGCGGGTGATAGAGCCGATCTTTGAGCAAGAGTTTGAGGACACGAGCTACGGGTTTCGACCCGGCAGGGGCTGCAAAGACGCGCTGCGGCAAGTTGATGCACTGCTCAAAGAAGGCTACACCCATGTGGTGGATGCTGACTTGCAGGGGTACTTTGACAGCATCCCGCACGAGGGCTTGATGGACAGGATCGCAGCGCACATCAGCGATGGAAGGCTGCTGGCCTTGCTCAAGGGCTGGCTACAGCAAGACATCGTGCAAGAGATGCGCAGATGGACGCCGACGACGGGCACCCCGCAAGGGGCGGTCATCAGTCCGTTGCTGGCCAATGTTTACCTGCATCCACTGGATGTGAAGATGAAGGCGCAGGGCTACCGAATGGTGCGCTACGCGGACGACTTCGTGATCCTGTGCGAGACGGCGTCACAAGCGCAAGAGGCACTGGAGCAGGTCAGGCAGTGGGTGGCGCAAAACGGGCTGAGCTTGCACCCGGATAAGACCCATGTGGGGGACTGCACGCAAAGGGGACAGGGCTTTGAGTTCCTGGGCTACCGATTTGAGGCGGGCAGGCGCTGGGTGCGGGACAAGAGCCTAAAGGGGCTGAAGGACAAGGTGCGAGAAAAGACCAAGCGCACGAGAGGCGAGAGTCTGCGCGTTGTCATTAAAGAGCTTGGCCCCATGCTCAAGGGATGGTTTGGCTACTTCAAGCACGCCTATAAAAGCACATTCCCCAGCATAGACGGATTCATCCGCAGGAGGTTGAGGGCGATGCTGCGCAAGCAGCAAAAGAGCCCGGGGATGGGGAAGAGCCAAGTTGATCACAAACGCTGGCCAAACGAGTACTTCGCGCAGTTGGGGCTGTTCACCATGACGCAGGCCCGAATGCAAGCGAGCCAATCCCGATGAGGAAACCACTGACTGGAGAGCCGTGTGCGGGAAAACTGCACGCACGGTTCGGAGGGAGGGGAGGCCTTGGCCTTTCCTACCCCTATCA
>NZ_NERU01000041.1 GCF_003063265.1 Limnohabitans sp. WS1 | reverse complement strand
TGTAGACATGATGGATGACCTGCCCACCTGACAAACGTGGGTTAAGTTAATGGGTGTGAAACCTTTATCAACTCAGTGCCACAACTCAGGAGGCAGGTCATGAAACAGTTTAACGATATTTACGTCGGCCTTGATGTTCACAAAGACACCATCGCCGTTGCCGTCGTGCGCGGTCTTCGCACGAAACCGAGTTACTTTGGAGAAATCCCCAACACACCAACGGCCATCACCAAGTTGCTCAAACAACTGAGCCCCGATGGCGAGGTTTTGAACTTTTGCTACGAAGCGGGGCCATGTGGTTATGAGGTCTACCATCAGGTCACCCAGCAGGGCCACGCCTGTGACGTCGTGGCCCCCTCCTTGATTCCGAAGATGCCAGGCGTGCGCATCAAAACCGACAGGCGTGACGCCATGAGCTTGGCCAAGTTGCACGCCGATGGCAGCTTGACGGCCGTGTGGGTACCCGACAAAGAGCAAGAGGGCATCCGAGATCTGAGCCGGGCACGCGAAGATTTCAAACAAACCGAGACCAAGGCACGCCAACGCTTGGGAGCGTTTTTGCTGCGCAACGGCAAGGTCTTCACCGGCAAAAGCAAGTGGACCGTGGCGCACTGGCGCTGGATGGAGACGCTCACATTTGAGACGCCCACGCAGCACATCGTGATGCAAGAGTACGTGGAGGCGCTCAAGGAGGCTAGTCGGCGCGTGTTGGGCATGGAAAAGCAAATCTTGCTGGCCGTGCGCGGCTGGAGCCTGGAGCCAGTGTTGAACAGCCTGTTGGCCATGAGGGGGGTGAACACGATCACGGCGGTGACGTTGTTGGCCGAGCTGGGGGACATCACGCGCTTTGACAACCCCAAGCAGCTGATGTCGTATTTGGGGCTGGTGCCCAGCGAATACAGCAGCGGCAGCAAAAGGCAGCAAGGCTCGATCACGAAGACGGGCAACGGGCACGTCAGGCGGGTGCTGATCGAGGCGGCCTGGAACTACCGATTCCCGGCACGCAAGAGCCGCACGATAGAGATGCGGGCAGAAAAGACCAGTGAGCGGGTGCAGGCCATTGCGTGGGAGGGGCAAAAGAGACTGTGCGGGCGGTATCAAAAACTGCTGACGTCGGGCAAGCTCAAACAAAAAGTGTGCACGGCGGTGGCCCGCGAGATGGTGGGCTTTGTCTGGGCGATTGCGTGCGAGGCCAGTGGCCGGGTGCACGGTAGCCGGGCAACGGCATGAACAAGAGGTCGGTGATTGTGGTTCAGGGACTGCGCAGGCAGAACTGCAGAACCCCAGACGCTCCTATGTGGCGCTCACTCGCAAGGGGGAGATGACCCACGACTGTAGAGATGGGCAGCTGCGCGACCGAAGACAAGGCATGTGGTAACCAACCCACGAATACCAGATTGATCTACCGTCGCCCAATCAGCCTCGTAGTCCCTGAACCACAGTCACTGACCGAGAAGACAAAAGAAACAGAGAAAGCTGAAAAACAACCGGTACCTATTGACAGGTCAATCCATACCAGGAGC
>NZ_NERU01000040.1 GCF_003063265.1 Limnohabitans sp. WS1 | reverse complement strand
TTAGTCGTCCCTGATAAACCCCTGAAGCCCGCATGAATGCTGGCTTTCAGGGTCATTCCCAATTCTCAAAACTCCCACATTGATATTCAATTGAGCCTGTTTTCTGGGAGTTCTTGAGGCCCATATGTCCATCACCGCCGATTTCTTTCGCAACCGCCTCGATCAAATGATCGACCTGCGTCATCCATTGGCCGTTTTGGCCAACCGCATGCCTTGGCAAGAAATCGAAGCTTCTCTGGCCCACCACTTTGCCCGCCAAGTGCGCGCTGGCAAGAAGATCGAAGATTCGGACTTGTTTGGTGGTACCGAAGTGATTGCCGGTGCTGGCGTCTCCAAAGCTGGACGCCCGCGCTTGCCCACCCGCCTGATGGTCGCCCTGCTGTACCTCAAACACGCCTTCAACGAAAGCGATGAAGACCTCATCCAGCGCTGGGGCGAGACACCCACTTGGCAGTACTTTTCTGGCAACGAATACTTTGAGCACCGCTGGCCTTGCGACCCGACCCAATTGGTCAAGTTCCGCAAACTGCTTGGCGAAGAAGGCGTCGAGGAACTCCTGGCCCGCACTGTAGAGGTGGCCGTGACCTTGAAGCTGATTGCCAAGAAAGAGCTCAGTCAAATCATTGTCGACTCCACCGTGCAAGAAAAAGCCATCGCTCATCCCACTGACAGCAAGTTGTTGGAGTCCGCTCGCGTCAAACTGGTCGAAGCGGCCAAGGCCCAAGGGATCGAGCTCAAACAAACCTACGCCAAAGAGGGACAACTGCTAGGCTACAAGGCTGGGCGCTACGCCCATGCCCGCCAGTTCAAACGCATGCGCAAGGCCATCAAACGCCAAGCCACCATCGTGGGCCGTTTGCACCGCGAGATCGCACGCAAGATGACGACCTTGAGCCAAGCCGTTCAAGAGGCCTTGGGCGTGAGCATCGACAAAGCTAAACGGTTGATCGCCCAATCGCGCAGCAAAAAAGCGCAGGCCAAACAACCCAAGCTGTACAGCTGGCACGCCCCAGAAGTCGAGTGCATCTCCAAAGGCAAGAGCCGCAACCCGTATGAATTTGGTGTAAAGGTGGGCATTGCCACCACGCTACAAGGCACTTTAATCGTGGGTGCCAGAGCCTTTCCCGGCAATCCGTACGACGGGCACATGCTCAGTGAGCAAGTGGAACAAGCCAGCATCCTCATGCAAGCCCTGGACACCAAGCCGCACAAGGCCATCGTTGACCTGGGCTACCGGGGGGTGGACAAAGCCAACCCAGACATTGACATCAAGCACCGGGGCAAATTCAAAAGTCTGACGGATGAAGACAAAAAAGATCTCAAGCGGCGACAAGCCATCGAGCCCATCATTGGACACTTGAAAGCAGATCACCGAATGAACCGGTGCCACCTGAAAGGGTCACTGGGCGACAGTTTGCACGCGGTGCTGTGCGCAGCCGGGTACAACATTCGGTGGCTGCTGCGCATGATCGTAAAAAAGGGCATCAGCCTTTTTTTGCGCCTGCTTTTGTCCACCGGTTTGGGGGAGTTGGGCCACCGATTGCGGCAGTTTTTTATGGGTCCCTCGGTCAAGTCCGGATCAATGAACTTGACCATGGTCTGAAAGTGAATTTTTCAGGTACGACT
>NZ_NERU01000004.1 GCF_003063265.1 Limnohabitans sp. WS1 | reverse complement strand
CGGGGGGGGGCTATCGCGGCGGGGGCGCCGCTCCTACAAGGGAAGATGTTGTGCCGACTTCAGTGGGCCAGTTTATCGGGGCGGGGGCGCCGCTCCTACAAGGGATGGGGCAAGGAAGGGGTCGTGCCAGCTTTATTGGGCTGGCACGATAGATCAGTCGTAGGCCTTCATCATGGCTGTGAAGGTGTTTTTGAGGCCGTCGCGCGTGCTGTTGCTGTTGCCCACCATGCTTTCCATGATGCTGAACTGGCTCGTATAGCGGTTCAAGAGCTTGTCCATGCGGGTTTCCAGCTCGGTCAGTTCTTTTTTGTATTTGGCAATTTGTGTGGTGGCGCTTTTGCTTTGGGTGTCGATCAGACCGGTGGACAGCAGCATTTTTTCAATGCTGTTGACGGCGCTGCCGGCCAAGCCGGCTGGGGCAACGCTGTAAATGCTTTTGTTGTTGGTGCCTGCACTGAACATGGTGGACACCTCGCCAAAGTTGTTTTGCAAGGCAGTGTCGAGCTTGGTTTCGTCGAGTGTGAGTTTGCCATTTCGGTCAATGCTCAGGCCCACGTCGCGTGCCGCTTGGATGGTGGTGCCGGGGGTGCTGGAGGTGCTGATCACCAGATTGCGCACCTGGGTGCGCACCGTTTGCAGCAGGTTTTCGCCGGCCAGCACGCCGCCAAATTCTTCAACTTTGCTGTCGCGGTCGCCCAAAATTTTCAGGGCTGCTTCAAAGTCGTTGTAGGCCGTGACCAAGCCTTTGATGTTGTCTTTGATGCCCGAGGTGTCGCGGTTCAAGTCCAGGCGGGCAGCGCCCGTGCTGTTGGCGTACAGGTCGAGCGTGACGCCATCGATCACGTCGGTGATGGTGTTGCTGCTGCGGGTGACTTCGAGGCCGTTGACCTTAAAGCGGGCGTCGGTGGCCGTTTGCAAAGGCGTGGCAAAGCTCACGCCGCTCACGGCGGTGCCGGTGCCGTTGTTGCTGGTCAGGCTGAAGTTTTTCGCTGTGCCTGATTCGCCCGTGATGACCACGTTGTAGCCGTTGCTGGTGTTGATGAGTTGTGCCGTCACGCCCAGTTTGGCGCCGTTGATGGCGCTGACCATGCCTGCGGGGGTGGCGGTGACGACATTGATGGCCCCTTTGCTCACGCCGCCCACGCTCAGGTCGAGGGTGAAGGCGGCCCCGCCGTTGAGGGCGGTGCTGCGTTCGGCAAAGCTGCTGCTGGCGGTGCGCTGGGCCAGTGCGGTTTGCAGCACTTCGATGCTGTATTGGCCTGTATCGGCCGTGCTGCTGGCGGTGACGCCAAAGGCGGCAGGTTGGGTGTTGGCGGTTTTGATCGAGCTGAAATCGCTGGCGTCGTTGAGTTTGGCAAAGGCGTTTTTGAGGTCAGACAGGGCGAATTTGATGGCGCCGTAACCGGTGATGCGGGCTTCGGATTTGGTGATCTTGGCGTCAATGCGCTCTTTTTTGGGCGTTTTTTCGGCGTCCACCAGGCTTTGGGCCAGGCTCTTCACGTCGATGCCGGAGCCCGCGCCGAGGGTGTTGACAATGCTGCTGGTGGCCATGGCTTGGGGTTTCTATGGTGTTGAAATAATGACAGTGAATCGGCTTGGCTCAAAACAACTTGAGCCACAGCGCCCGATCAGCTCCGGATGTAGTCAAACAGGCTGGAGCCGGATATCTTGGCAAAGCTGCCCATGGCCGCTTCGAGGGACATCATTTCCTGGTTCATGCGGGTGATGGCTTCGGCGTAGTCCAGGTCTTCGATGTCGGACAGGGTGGTTTTGAGGCGCAGTGCAGTTTCGTCCAGCACATCGAGCTGGGACCGCAGCACCACTTGGTCGGAGCCATTTTGGGCTTGCGACAGCGTCAGGGTGTTGTGCATTTGGGTCAGGTCGGCAATGCCTTGCTGAATCTTGGGACTCTGGCTGGTGTTCACGCCCTCGATCATTTGGTCCAGCGCATCAAAAAAGCCCAGGGGCTGGCCGTCGTCGCGCACCACGCGGTTGAACACGTCGGTGCCCGCGCGGCTGAATTGCACGGTGCGCTCCACGCCTGCAGGAATGCGCGTTTGTGTCTGGTCGCCCTGATAGAGCACAGCGCCACTGGCGTCTTCGGCAAAAGCCGGTGTGTCAACCCGGGTGCCCGAAAACAAATAGTTGCCGCTGTCGTCGCGGGTGTTGCCCAGGCTCAGCAGTTGGTCACGCAGGGCTTGCATTTCGACCCCAATGGCTTTGCGGTCGTCGGGTGCCAGGGTGCCGTTGGCGGCTTGAATGCCCAGCTCTTTGAAGCGAATCAACACGTCGTTGGAGGCGGACAGGGCGGTTTCTTCGGTGGTGTAGCGGCGCATGGCCACGTCCAGGGTGCGCATGTGGCTTTCTTGGCGCTGCACCTCACCCTTGAGGCGCTGGATGGCCGCGGCCTGATCGGGGGCGGCGCTGGGCGAGAGGATTTGTTTGCCCAGGGCCATTTGGGCTTGGGTGGTGTTGAGCTTGTTTTGGATGGTGCTCATGCGCTCGGTGGCGCGTTCAAACATCATGGAGGTCGAGATTTTCATAGGGCGGTCTCAATCAGCGGATTTGCAAAATGGCGTCGAACATGGACATGGCGGTTTGCATGACCTTGGCGTTGGCCTGGTAGGCCTGTTGAAAACGCACAAGGGCCGAGGCTTCTTCGTCCAGGCTGACGCCTGAAATGCTGTCGCGGTCGTCTTGCGCCTGTTGGTAGACCACCTCCAGGGCTTGCTGCGAAATGGCGGCTTGACGGGCCACGTTGCCGACCAGGTTGACGCGCTCGATGTAGGCCTCGGTGATGGTCAGTCCACCGGGCATGAGGCGTTGGTCTTCGAGTGCCACCAGTTGCAGCAGGGTTTCGTTGTTGCCAATGCCGTCTTTGTTGCTGTCCATGGTGAAGACATCGCCCGCTTTGGGCGCGGTAGAAAACACCAGTTTCAGGCCACGGTAGCTCAGGCTCAGGTTGGATGAGCTGGGGTCCAGCGTCAGTTGGCGTTCGGCCAGCACGGTTTGGCTCGCCTTGTCCACCATTTGGTAGGCGCTGCTGGAGCTGAACTTGACGGTCATGGGGCTCTCGCGCAGGGCCTGCTTGGCATCGCCCTCGATGCCTGCAAACTGAGCGCTCACGAGTGCGGTGCCGGGCTGGCTGCTGCGGTCGGTCACAAAGACCAGCAGGTCGTCTGCTGCGCTGCCTGCGATGACGATGCGGGTGTCAAAGCCCAGCTTTTTCAGGTCTTGGGGTGTGCCTGTGCTGCCCAAGCCCAGGCGGATGTCGTCTGTGGTGTTGGTGCTTGGGCGGCTCAAGACCAGTTGGCCCGCCACCGCGCTGGCGTTGATGCCGGTCTGGGGGCTTTGGTCATTGAGCCAGGTGACGATGTCACCCAGTTGCAGGGGGCCTGTGGTGTTGAGCGCAGACAGGGCCTGGCCATTGAGCGTGAAGGTGTTGGCGGCAATGGGGCCTGCAAAACTCACAAAATCACCGCCCGTCAGCTCGGCTGAGCGCTGGATGGGGGCCAGCACTTCACCGGTTTCCAGGTTGAATTGTTGTTCGAGTCGCACCTCGGCTTTGGCCCCCATGAAGATGTCCATGTCGAGGTAGGTGGGGCTGTTGGCGCTGCTGTAGGTGGCGTTGAGCCCGTTGGCGCTGTAGGTGGCACCGGCTTCCAGGCCATTGCTTTTTTGGACCAACAAGGCTTGTTCTTTGGCGGTGAGCGTGGTGCCCAGCAAGTGACGGCCATCGCGTGTGAGGACTTGGAATGATTGGCCCTCGCCCGGGTTGTTGAGTGTCAGCGACAGGTCTTGGGTGCCCAGGGCCACCAAACCCAAACTGGCAAAGGGTTGGTTGACGCTCATGTTGACCCCCACCGTGGCGGTTTGGGGCGTTTGGGCCAAAGCCAGGTCGCCCAGCAGTGAGGTGGGGCCCTCAAATGTGGGAGCTTTGTAGCTGATGCGGGCTTGTGCGGTGCCGGTGTTGAGCGGGGCATCGATGACACGGAACTGGCCCGCAGCGGCGACCCGGTTGGCGTCTTGAATGAGCAGGTTCATGCCTGCTGCCTGGCCGGATTGACCGGCTGCAAAGGCAAACAAGTCGCCCCCCAGCTGCCCTTCGGCGTCGACACCGTCGCGGTGAACGGTGTTGATTTCTTGCGCCAGGGTCGTGGCCAGATCGTTCAAAGAGGCTTGGACGGTTTGGAGCACCTGGTCACGGAAGGTCATCGTGCCACCGATCTTGCCGCTGGTGATGCCGGGGATGGGCTCTGGGCTGCCATAAGGGTCAATGACAAATTCGAGCTGGCCTGCCTCAACGACAGAAGCTTGAACACTGAGGGCGCGGGCTGTGTTTTGGTTGACCAAAATGTTTTGGTCCAGGCTGACGACCACGGCACCGTTGGTTTCAAATTCGGTCTTGACCTCGACCAGGCCCGAGAGTTTGCGCAGCAACAAGTCACGCTGATCGAGCAGTTCAGAGGGTTGACTGGCCACCGTGGTGTGCCGGGTCATTTGTTTGTTCAAGGCGGCGAGTTGGCTGGTCAGGGCGTTGACTTGGCCGACGTCGGTTTCCACCGATTGGCGGGTTTCGTTGTCGAGCATGTCAAATTGACCTGCCAGTTGGCGAAACCGTGCCGCCAGGCCATCGGCATCGCGCAGAAAAATGCTGCGCGACACCACCGAAGCCGGGTCGCTGGACAGGTCGCGGGCCGATTCAAAAAAGCGGTTCATCGCAGTGGTCAGGCCGATGCTTTCGTCGCCCATGACGTCGATCAGGCGGTTCACATAAGACAGCAGGGGCTTTTGGCTTTCTAGGTCGCTGCTGCTTTTGCGCAGGTTGGCTTCGATGAAGGCGTCGTATTGGCGTTGCACCGCTTCAAAGCGTGTGCCGGTGCCCAAATAGCCGGTGCCAAATTGACGCGGCTGGTTGGCCGTGAGCGTGACATCTTGGCGGGTGTAGCCCTCGGTGTTGACGTTGGCGATGTTGTTGGACACGGTGGCCAGCGCCCGCTGGTACGCGGTGACGCCCGAGCTGGCAATGCTGAGTAGGTCGCTCATGGTTGATCTCCAAGTTTGAAGCCGCTGTTGCGCTCCAGTCGATAGGCCTCAATGGCGGAAGGTTTGAGTGACATGGGCTCGCGTGCAGGGTTCAGGGGCAGGGCGGGGGCCACGCCGTGGTGGTCTGGCTGACGCGAGCGCAGCGCATCTTGTGTGCTCAGGGCTTGGCTTTGGTTCATCTGGCGCTCCAGCATGTCGGCCAGGCCCATGCCGCCGCGTTTGGCCATGCTCAACGAGACTTCTTTGTCCATGAGGTCTTGGTACATCTCGATGTTGCCGCCTTCGACCAGGTCGCTTTTTTCGATGGACTCGCGCATGGTCTTCATCATTTGCTGAATGAAATAGGCCTCGAACTGTTCGGCGGTTTGGCGCACGGCCTTGCTGGGGTCGCGTGCGGCTTCGCCCTTCAATTGCGCCAAGGCGTTGAAGTCCAGATAGCTGCTGGAAGAGGTGCGGGCGATGTCGCTCATGGTGTCGCTTTAAAAGGTGTGGGGCGTTAGATGATGATGAGCTCGGCCCGCAAGCTGCCTGTGCTTTTGAGGGCCTCCAAAATGGCGATCAGCGCCGACGGGGTGGCCCCGACTTGGTTGACGGCATCGACCACCTGGCGCAAGTCCACGCCGGGCTGGAACAAGAACATGGGTTTGTTGGGTTCGCTCACCGAAATTTCGGCGTTTTGCACCGGGGTGGTCTGCCCTTGGCCCATGGGGTTGGGTTGCGAGACTTCGTTGGTGGCGGCAATGGCCACCGAAATCGTGCCGTGTGCCACGGCAGCGGCCGTCACGCGGACATTGCGGCTGATGACCACGGTGCCGGTGCGCGAGTTGACGACCACGCGTGCGGGCGGCTCACCGGGGATGACGTCGAGGTTTTCCACCAGGCTCATGAAGGCCACACGCTGCGACATGTCGGCGGGGGCCCGGATGGCCAGGGACATGCCGTCGATGGCGCGTGCCGTGCCTTCACCAAAGTTTTTGTTGACCGCGTTGACGATGGCCGTGGTGGTGGTGAAGTCCGATTCGCGCACGTTCATGACCACATGGTCGGCGGTTTCAAAAGGCGTTTCGACCATGCGCTCGACGGTGGCCCCGTTGGGAATGCGCGAAGAGGTGGGCACGCCAATGCTGACCTTGGAGCCAGCGGCGCCGCTGGCGATGCCGGTGGCGTTCAATGCGCCTTGGGCCAGGCCATAAACCTCGCCATCCACGCCGCGCATGCTGGTCAGCAACAGGTTGCCGCCGCGCAAATTGCTGGCCTTGCCGATGGCGGAGACGTTGATGTCAATTTTTTGACCCGGCTTGGCAAAGGGGGGCAATTCGGCCGTGACCATCACGGCGGCCACGTTTTTGATGTCGATCTTGCCTGCGTTGGCGCTTTGCTCAAAGTCCGACAGCGGTCCATCCAGGCTCACGCCCATGCGGCTGAGCATGGACTTCATGCTTTGCGCAGTGAAGGACACATCGGAGCCGTCGCCCGTGCCTTGCAAGCCGACCACCAGACCATAGCCAATGAGTTGGTTGGTGCGACCTGCCGCCACGCTGGCCAGGTCTTTGATGCGGTCAGCCCAGGCGGTGCCCGAGGTGGCCATCAGCAAGATGAGGGAGATGAGGGTGGTTTTCATGGCCTGTCCTTGGGGTGTTCAGGAAGTTAAAAGGGCCAGAGGCTGAACAAGGCACGGGTGCCCCAGCCAGCCTTGGTGGCATTGGCCATGTCACCCGAACCCCGGTAGGCGATTTGGGCGTTGGCCAGGCGGCGAGACTGCACCACGTTGTTGGGCGAGACATCGTCGGGGCGGATGATGCCGCTGACCTGAATGACCTCGGCCCCTTCGGTCAGGGCCAGTTGTTTTTCGCCGCGCACCATGAGGTTGCCATTGGGCAGCACTTCGGTCACCGTGACGGTGACCGAGCCGCTCAGGCTGGCGCGTTGGTCGGCGGTGCCTTTGCCCGCGCTTTCGATGGTGGCGGCGTTGAGGTTCAGGCCACCCAGAACCCCATCGAGTTTGGTGCCCAAAATTTTGGTGGGCAGGGCCGCACCGGCGAGTCGGCTGGTCAGACCCGAGGGCACCACATCGTTGGCGGCTTCGCGGCTGAGGTTGTTGATTTGTTGCCGACCGGCTTGGGTCGATTCGTTGAGGTCTACGGTGATGACATCGCCCACCCGGTAATTGCGTGTGCGGCCAAAAAAGTTGTCGCTCATGCGGCCGTTGTAGATGGCCCCCGTGGCCATTCGGGGTCTTTCGACGGCGGACGGCATGACCGGTGCAAATTCGGGTGAGTGGGCCATGGGCGGGGCGGGCGTGCTGCAAGCGCCCAGCGTCAGGACCGTGACCGCGAGGGTGGCGACTTTGAACATCAGGGGCAGGACGTGGTTCATGGCGTCATCACATGTTGTTGTTCAAGAAGCGCAGCATGCCGTCCACGGCAGAGATGGCTTTGGAGTTGATTTCGTAGGCGCGTTGGGTCTCGATCATGTTGACCATTTCTTCGACCACGTTCACGTTCGAAGCCTCGAGTGCGCCTTGCATCAGCTTGCCCGCACCCTCCAGGCCGGCCTGGGTCACGATGGGCGCACCACTGGCACTGGATTCTTTGAACAGGTTTTGGCCCATGGCTTGCAGGCCAGCGGGGTTGGCAAAACGGGCCAGCTGAATGACGCCCAGCTGCAACGGGGCACCGCCCGCAGCGGGTTCTGCAGAGACGGTTCCATCCTGTCCGATCGAGATGGTGGCCACGTTGGGTGGAATGGTGATGGGTTGTGGGCCCAACGGTGCGCCATTGGAGGTGACCAGCACACCCGTGGCCGAGAGTTTGAAGTTGCCATCACGCGAGTAAGCCGTGGTTCCGTCAGGCTGGGTGATCTGGAAAAAACCGTCACCTTGCACCGCCAAATCGAGTGCGTTTTTGGTGGTCACAAAGCTGCCCTGGGTGTGGGTTTTTTCGGTGGCCACAATGCGCACACCTGTGCCCAGCATCAGGCCTGTGGGGGCTTGTGCGTCGGCACTGACCTGAGCGCCGGGTTGACGCAAGTTTTGGTAGAGCATGTCCTCGAAGTTGGCGCGGTCACGCTTGAAGCCCGTGGTGTTCACGTTGGCCAGGTTGTTCGAAATGACCGACATGCGCGTTTGTTGCGCGTCGAGGCCGGTCTTGGCAATCCACATTGATGCATCCATCGTGTTCTCCTGTGAGGTTTAAGCGGTTTTCATCATGGAAGTGCCGGACTCGTCGAGTCCTTTCATTTCCTTGATAACGCGAATTTGTGTTTCAAAACTGCGCGACTGGTCGATCAAGCGGGTCATGGACTCGATGGCGCTGACATTGCTGCCCTCCAAAGCTCGCGGAATCATTTGTGGCAGTTGTTCGGTGATGGGCAGGTCTGTGCCGTCCGGTTGTTCGGAGATCTTGAACAGACCATCTTCGCGGCGGGCCAGGCTGACGCCTGTGGTGTCGCGCAGACGCAAACGGTCAATCAGCACATCCGGGGCCGGTCCGACTTGGGCCGGGTCTTTGGCAAAAATGCTGCCGTCGGGCGTGATGTTGACCAAAAAACCCGGCGGTATGGTGATGGGCCCGCCTTCACCCAAGACCAGGTGGCCCGAGCCATTTTCGAGTTGCCCCTGGATGTTCACCCTCAGGTCTCCACGGCGCGTGAAGGTCAAATCCCCATTGGGGGCCTGGACCGACATGATCGTTGTGCCACCCATGGCCACATCCAATGGGCGGCCTGTGGCCATGACGGGGCCGGGGTCCATGCGGATCAGATCGCGGGCAATGCTTTGAACTTGGAACCGGGACTCAAAACCAGGGCCCTCGACCTTGACCGATTGCAAGGCCACGTCGTAGCTGCTTTTGAAACCCACCGTGGACACGTTGGCCAAGTCGTTGACCAAGACCATGCGTGCGGTGGCCTGCTCTTTGATGGTGGCACTCGAGTTAAAGACAAGGCGGTCCATGGGGGTGTTCTCGTGGTTGCAGTCAGGGGAGATTCAGGGCTTCAAGAACGGATGTTGATGATGGCGCTGGTCATGGTGGAGCTGGTTTCAATGGCCTTGGCGTTGGCCTGGAAGTTGCGCTGCGCGGTGATCAGGTCCACCAGCTCTTGGGTCAGGTCCACGTTGGCGCGTTCGGTGGCACCGGCTCGCACGGAGCCGAAACCGGCTGAGCCGGCTTCGCCGATCTTGGCCGCCCCTGAAGAGGCATCGGCCAGATAGCTCGCATCACCGACTTGGCGCAGGCCCGAAGGGCTGGAGAAGTTGGCCAGCACAATCTTGCCCAACGACGCTTGTGATCCGTTGGAATAGGTGGCGTTGACCAAGCCGTCAGGGCCAATGTTCAAACCCATCAGCTCACCCTCAGGTGCGCCGTTTTGACTTTGTGACAAGACGGCAAATGGGCTGGAGTATTGGGTGGACTTGGTCAAGTCGATCGACATGGTCAATGCACCCTTGCCGCCTTGCAAGAAAGTGGTTTCAAAAGGCAGTGAAGTCAAAGGCGAGACCGCTCTGCCGGCCAGGTCAAAGGTCAGCTCGCCGCGATCGAGGTACACGGGCCACCATTCGGTGGTGTCCGACAACCCTGCGACATCCTCGGTTTGAATGCCGTTTTTGACGTACTGTGGCGCACCGTTTTGGGTGAATTGCGTCAACTTCTTCCAATCCGTGGTCGCGCCAAACTGCATTTCTGTGTTGGCCAAACCCCATTCGGCTGAACCGCTGACCTGAATGGCCGCGTTGTTGCCGGTGGTGGCTGTGCTGAAGCTGAGTTGTTTGGTTTGGGGGTCAAAGCTCACGGTGACGCCAGAAATCTTGCGGCCGGTATCGGGGTCCACGATCGCATTGATCCTGTCTTGCAAGGCCGTGGTGAAGGCGTCAATGTTGGTGTAGGTGGTGGGGAAGGGCAGCGAGATGGCGGCGGCAATGCCATCGACAGAGATCAAAAAGTCTTTGTTGGCCGAGGTGATCGCCACGCTTTTGGTCGAGTTGATGGTCAGGGCTTCACCGCGCAAGACTGCGGGCTCACTGGGCTTGCCGCGCAGGGCTTCCGTGGTGGATGCCACCACGGTCAGATTGTCCGAGGGGGCCAATCCCATCAGGTCGATGGCTTTGGCGTTGGCCCCCGTGATGGCGATGCTGGACGTGTCACCGGTGGTGCCCGAGGCGATGGAGAAGCTGGCTGTGGCGGGGTCAAAGTTGACCGTGACGCCATAGCGTGCGTTTTTCTTGAACTCGTTGACGTCGAGGGTGGCGGCGTTATCGGGCGTGTCGGCCGATGAAGCGAGCAGGTTGTTGATGGCCGTTTCAAGGCGGGTCGCCAGGACCTGCGGGTTGGCGTCAGTCGCTTGTAAATCCAGGGTGATGGTTCGTGCCAGAGCGTCACCGTCGACATTGATGTCGAAGGTCAAAGGGCCCGTGACGTTTTGCAGTGCCCCGCCCGTGAAGTTGGCCGCGGTCAAAGGACTGCCCAAGGCCGTGGCTGACTCAGAGGCGCGGACGTCGGTCAATTGGTCCAGCGAAAACATCTCGGTGGTGCCCGAGCTGGGCACCACACGCGGATCACCCTTGGGCAAGACGTCGCCGTATTTGTTGACAAACAACTGGCTGCCCAGGACATCGGTGGCTTGCTGCAGCGCCGGTTTGACTTCGGTGTCGCCCACAAAAAAGTAGGTTTGCCATTTGGCAAATGGGCTTTCGATCGAGGGGCTTTCGGTCTTGACGTAATACACCGATGCCAAGTAGCCGTTGCCGCCGCTGTCGTACACCGTCAGTGCGGTGCTTTTGTTGTAGGTGCTGGGCTTGGTGCGGTCAAAGTCAGCGTTGATCACGGCCGAGTCGGCGGGCAAGTTCAGGCCCAACTGGATTTTGGTGGTTTCCACCGCTTCGCCGATGGTTTTGGGCGGGATGGTCAGCACATTGAGGTTGGTCAGATCGGCTTTGCCCGACGAGTCCACCGAAGCGGCCATCAAGCGCTGGCCGGTGGCGTTGACCACGTTGTTTTGGTCATTGAGGGTGAAGGTGCCGTTGCGGGTGTAGACGTCTTGCAGACCTTCAGGCGTTTTGAGCGTGAAGAAACCGTCGCCTGTGATGGCCAGGTCCAGCGAGTTGCCCGATGTCGAGATGTTGCCTTGTGTGAATTCTTGGGTCACTTGCTTGAGCAAGACGCCCTGGCCAACGTTGCTGGACGACTTTTGCAGCGGGGAGGTCGAAAAAATGTCGCCAAAATCAGCCCTTGAGCGCTTGAAGCCCGAGGTGCCCACGTTGGCAATGTTGTTGGAGGTGACCGACAGCTGCGATGCGGCCGAATTCAGACCGGTGAGTGAGGTGTAGAAGGACATGGTGAAGGGCTCCTGAAATGCGCTGGGTGTGAAAGGGTTTGCAGGGGGCTGGCGGTGTTAACCGCCCACACGCTTGACGTCGGTCAGCAGCATGGTTTTGCCGCCATCGACTTCGACGCTGACACTGCCGTCTGCCGGGCTGGTGGAGATGGCCCGCACGGTGGACAAGGTGCTGACCGGGACTTTGACGGTTTGACCGTTCACGACGGCGGTGGCGCTCAATTGGTACAGGCCTGTGGGCACTGGGTTTTCTGCCGCGTCTTTGCCGTTCCACTGGAGGCTCATCGTGCCAGGCGTCTGGGGGCCTTCGATCATGTTTTTCACCAAGCGGCCTTGGGCGTCGTTCACCGTGATCTGTACGCCGCTGGCACCCATGGGCAGACTCAATGTGGCCTCCATCGATCCGCCAGCGGTGAGCTGGGTGGGGGTGTCGGTGATGGCCACTTTTTTGCCAATCAAGGCTGCACTGCCCAGCATGCGCTCGCTCGACATGGAGGTGACAAAACCGTCCAACGAGGTCTGCATATTGGTCAATGCTTCGAGTTGGGAGAACTGCGCCAGTTGGGCCACAAAGGCTTCGTTCTTGACGGGCTCCAGCGGGTTTTGGTTTTGCAACTGGGCCGTGAACAAGGTCAGGAATTCCTGCTTGCCCATTTCTTCTTTGGTTTTCTTGGCTTGGTCTTTGACGTCTTCGTAACGCGAAACGTTTTGGAGCAAGCTCGATGAGGTGACGGTGTTGGTGGCCATGGGGTGCTTTCTGTTCAGGCCTTGGTGATGTCCAGCGTGCGCATCATCAATTGGCGTGCTGTGTTGATCACTTCGACGTTGTTTTGGTAAGACCGTGCCGCAGCCATCATTTCCACCATTTCGGTGACTTCGCTCACGTTCGATTGGTAGACGTAGCCGTTTTCATCGGCCATGGGGTTTTTCGGGTCGGAGACGCGCCGGGGTGGTGCGGCATCGTCGGCCATGCGCAAGACCTTGACGCCGCCCACGTATTGCGCGCCGCTGTTGGTCATCTCCGAGTCCATCAGGGCCTTGAAGATGGGGCGCTTGGCGCGAAAAGCATCTTGTTCGGTGGTCGACACCGTGCCGACGTTGGCCAGGTTGGAGGCGGTGGAGTTCATGCGGGTCAGCTGCGCGTTCAGCGCTGTGCCTGCAATGCCAAAAATATTGTCCATGCTCATGTTCAGTCTCCTCGCAAGGCTTTGCGAATGCCGCTGACGCGGTTTTCCAGAAAATTCAGCGTCGCTTGGTAGTCGGCGGCGGCTTTACCGTAATTGGCTTGCTCCACGCTCATCTCGACGGTGTTGCCGTCAAATGAGGTGTTGAAGGGGATGCGGTAACGCATGCCATCGGGGTTGAGCTCCTGGCCCACTGCAAAGTGGCCTTTGTTCGTGACTTGCATGGCGGCACCCTGAAGTTGGGTCTCTTTCATCACGGCTTTGAAGTCGATGTCCCGCGATTTGTAGTTGGGGGTGTCGGCGTTGGCGATGTTTTGAGCCAACACTTCCAGGCGTTGACTTTTGACATTCAAGGCTTGTTCGTGCACGCCAAGTGCTTGGTTGAGCAAATTCATCTGAACTCCTGATGAGACGGTTCGAGGTTCTGGGTGGGCCAAACTTTTGACCCGATCGGCTCAAGTTGAGCCGCTTGACTTCGATATCAGCAAAATTGATGCCAACCTTGTTTGGTGGACTTTGCCTGCAGGGTGTGAGGCAAAAGCACACGGCAGCGGCAATTTGTGGTCACCGGCAAAGACCTGCGGCCATCCTTTGCCGCTGCTCAGCGCATGCCGGTGGGCGAGTTGCTGCCCACCTCGTTGTACAGACGCGCCACCTGGCTCTTGCCGGGCGCACCCAAGACAGCGGCAGCAGACGGCTTGGCGCTCATGGGCAGCAGCGCTTGAGTCAAGCTGTGCAGTCCAGCCAGGATCGAGTTGCGTGTGATCGGGGCCGCTGTGTCTTGGCCCACATGCAGGAAACGCGCTTGTGGCCCGGCAATGGGCAAGGGTGCATCGGGGCGGGTTTCCTGGCGTGCGGCGGGGGTCAACACCGTCAGGTACAAATCATCCAAACCCAGGGCTGGGCCTTGGCCGCGCAGACCGGCCTGCGAGAAATAACGGTCCACCAGGTCGAGCTGCTGCAGCAAACCCATGCCCAAAATATCGCGCGGGTTGTCTTTGAAACCCACCGAGGCCGCGCCCCGGTTGGGACCGTTGCAAAACTGGATGATGCCGTGGCAGTTGCCATTGCTCGCTTGCGGGTTCATGCCGCCACTCTCCATCAGGGTCAGGCGTGCAAAGTCATCGGGTTGAAAGTTGTAGCGTTTTGCCAGGGTCAGCACCTTGTCGCGCACCGCAGGCACTTCGGCTGCTGCAACAAAGCCTTTGGCCACGGCCCGCTCCAATGTGCGATCCAAAATCGGGTGGCCTGCGCTTCTGGCCGACGCTTGGGTCCAGGTGACCGGTCGGGCAGCCAAGGCGTTGCGGGTCAAAGTGGCGGCAGCGGGTGCGATGGAGGCATTCAGTTTGTTCAGTGCCTGGGTGCTGCGGGCATTCAAATCCAGCGGCCCAAAGGACTCTGCTCGGGCCAGGTCGGGCATCTGTAAGGATGAAAAATCAATTTTTTGACCCGTCTGGATCACATTGGGGTTCGCGATGTCATTGCGAGCGGCCACTTGGTGCGCCAGTCGCATGGCCTGGTTTTCTGAAATCGGCAGTTGGTTTTGCCGGTAATGGGCCTTGACCAGACCAATCAAGGTGTCGCCCGTTTGGACTTGCACGAACCCTGGACGCTGGGTCTCTTGGGACATCACCTGTCCAAACGCGAGCGTGGGTCTGGACGAGGGCTGTGACTCGTTCCTGCCGGTCTGGATGGCAGGGTTCAGCGCGGGCAGGGTGTTGGATGAGGGCGGCAGCTGGGTCATGTCAGAGTGTCTTGTTCTGTGGTGTGTTGAAGCCTGGTCTCGTTTTTGCTTGGCATCTGGAAATCATGAACAACGTCAAAACTTCCACACCCATGAACGCCTTCAAGCAAATGCTGTGCCGACTTCTGGATCAGTTGGCCCTTCGGTGTTGGTGTTGGGCTGCCTTGTTGTGTTGTTTCAATGTCAGTGTTTGGGCCAACCCCCGTGCACAGCCGGACACCCCGGCCGCCGTCCTGCAAAAAGCGGTGGTCGATTGGTCTGCACAAACCCAAGCGGTCGATCCAGACAAGGTGGTGATGGCCCCGCTTGACCCTCGCCTGCAGGTGCGAGCCTGCAGCAGCCCCTTGGCCATGGACCTGCCCTTTTCAAGTGCCGAAACAGTCCGCGTTCGCTGCGCCGACCCCGCCTGGCAGCTGTATGTGCGGGTGAGCTTGCCCACTCGTGTGCCCGCCCAGGCCCCGGTACAGGCCGCGGCCAAGCCCCCCGAAAAACGCCAAGTGCTGGTGGCCACCATGGCGCTGCATCGGGGCATGAGCTTGAGTGCTGAACATGTCCGGGTGGCCGAGCTGGATGCGCAAGGTCTGCCCGCCAAAGTGCTGGAGCAGGTGTCACAAGTGAAATACGTTGAGTTGCTCCGCGATGTGCGCCCTGGCGCCCCCTTGAGCAGCCAGGATCTGCGCCCCATGGTGTTGGTCAAAAGAGGCCAGATGGTCTTGATGTCGATCGGACAAGCCCAGGGTTTTCAAATCTCGGCCCGGGTCGAAGCCCAGCAAGACGGTCGCTATGGCGAACAGATCAAACTTAAAAACAGCGAATCAGGCCGAATACTGACCGGAATGGTCAAAGGCCCCAACTTGGTCCAAGGCCTGTGAGGCCGCGGCCTGTTTAATTTTTCAAAAACGATTTTCGAGCTCAAGATTTAGAATCTACCGTCGAATCTGATGGAGAGCGATGTCTAAGCTCACTGACCATAAAACAGAAAAGAGAACCTACATGACGGATCCCATCTCCAGTTTTCGCCGGGTTGCCCAAATGGACTCGTCCAACCGCCAAATGTCTGCCAAGGGCCAGGAAGGCGCTGTAGAAGCCACGCCCGAAGTCCGCGTCGCACCTTTGTCGCCTCAGACTGACGAAGTTCAACTGAGCGCCCTGGCACAAAAAGCCATGCAAGAGCCCGAATTTGACCGCGCCAAAGTCGAGGCCATCAAACTGGCGATCCAGCAAGGTCAGTACCACATGGACTCTCGCCGGATTGCTGAAAGCTTCATGGCTTTGGAAAAAATGATCAATGAGTGACGCCGGCATGAGCACCCAGCTGCCCGCGCACGAGTTGACCGACACCCCTTCGGGCCGTCTCAGCACTTCAGTGCCCGTGGATGCGGCTCGCCTGAGCGAGTTGCTGGCCCAAGAGTTCGAATTGCTCAAAATCCGAAACATTGCTGGATTTGAAGCCCTGCAAGAAGAAAGAATCACGCTGCTTGAGCGATTGGCTTGGGTGGCCGAGTGGGCCACAGCCCAATCCCCTGTTCCTCAGTTGTGGCAAGACCTTCAGCCTGGTTTGCAACAATGCAAGCAAGATCATTTGCGCAACATCCAGTTGCTGCAGCGCCAACTGCAAGGGGTCAAGGGTGCCTTGCAAGCCCTCCAAGGCGAATCCAGCGCCACGGTCGACCTTTACGACCGCATGGGCAAAGTGACACCCTCTCCGTTGGCCGGTCCCTTCCTCGACGCCTGAGCCCGCAGTGGCGCATTCCCTGTGTTGGACCTGAGGGTCAACATCCATACCACGACCCATCGCCCCGAGGGCGGGGCTCCCACAAAATGCAGGCAGCCCCCTGTAGGAGCGACGCCCCCGTCGCGAAAAGCCTCGCAGACCACCACCCATCGCCCCGAGGGCGGGGCTCCCACAAAATGCAGTGCACTGTCCCTGTAGGAGCGACGCCCTCGTCGCGATAGAGCCTCGCAGACCACCAAGAATCGCCCCGAGGGCGGGGCCCCCACAAAATGCAGGCATTCCCCCTGTAGGAGCGACGCCCCCGTCGCGAAAAGCCCCGCAGACCAGCACCCATCGCCCCGAGGGCGGGGCTCCCACAAAATGCAGGCATTCCCTTGTAGGAGCGACGCCCTCGTCGCGAAAAGCCTCGCAGACCAAGACCCATCGCCCCGAGGGCGGGGCTCCCACAAAATGCAGGCATTCCCCCTGTAGGCGCGACGCCCCCGTCGCGAAAAGCCTCGCAGACCACGACCCATCGCCCCGAGGGCGGGGCTCCCACAAAATGCAGGCATTCCCCCTGTAGGAGCGACGCCCCCGTCGCGAAAAGCCTCGCAGACCACCACCCATCGCCCCGAGGGCGGGGCTCCCACAAAATGCAGGGCACTGTCCTTGTAGGAGCGACGCCCTCGTCGCGATAGAGCCTCGCAGACCACCAAGAATCGCCCCGAGGGCGGGGCTCCCACAAAATGCAGAGCATTCCCCCTGTAGGAGCGACGCCCCCGTCGCAAAAAGCCTCGCAGACCACCAAGAATCGCCCCGAGGGCGGGGCTCCCACAAAATGCAGGGCACTGCCCCTGTAGGAGCGACGCCCCCGTCGCGAAAAGCCTCGCAGACCACGACCCATCGCCCCGAGGGCGGGGCTCCCACAAAATGCAGGCAGCCCCCTGTAGGAGCGACGCCCTCGTCGCGAAAAGCCTCGCAGACCACCAAGAATCGCCCCGAGGGCGGGGCCCCCGCAAAATGCAGTGCACTGTCCCTGTAGGAGCGACGCCCTCGTCGCGAAAAGCCTCGCAGACCACCACCCATCGCCCCGAGGGCGGGGCTCCCACAAAATGCAGTGCACTGTCCCTGTAGGAGCGACGCCCCCGTCGCGAAAAGCCTCGCAGACCACCAAGAATCGCCCCGAGGGCGGGGCTCCTACAAAATGCAGGGCACTGTCCCTGCAGGAGCGATGCCCTCTTCGCGATAGAGCCTCGCAGACCACTCCACCGTGCCGGATCAAGAGGGGTCAAGGTGTCTGTTTTTTTCGTCACCAGGGCGCATGCCTTTGAGCCAATAAACCCACGACAGGATCACGGCCACAGCGGTGTAGAGCTCAGGGGGGACTTCCTTGTCCAGGTCGATTCGGCTGAGCAAGGCCAGCAAATGGGGGTCTTCGGACACATAGACGCCATGGCGCAGTGCCTCATCGATGATTTTTTGGGCCAGGTCGTCGTCGCCCTTGGCGGTGACGACCGGGGTTTTGCGCAGGCCGTATTCCAAGGCAATGGCTTGCTTGAGCGGCGTTTTCATGTCTTGATGTCCAGCAAGCTGCCGGTTGCTGGAGGGTGCCAGGTCACGGGTTCGGTGGGGCCCGGTCCGTGAATGACCATCAGCCGAGTCATGTTCAATCCGGCACTGTCCAGCTCTTCTTGCAGATTGGGCGTGAGTTCCCGGGCGCGGTGCACCACATCTTCTCGCAGGGCCCACATGACCATGTCGACCTCGGTTTGTTGGTGGATGCGGGTTTGCAACCAGATCTCGCCCAAGTCCCGGTTGCGTGTGTGCAGGTGAATGACCAGCGGCGGCTTGTCTTTGCCCATTTGGCGGCTGCGTACAAAGCGCAAGGCCACCGGTTCTGCATCGGCAAAGGGCAGCATCATGGACAGCACCCATTCACGGCCATTCAGTGTTTCGGCGGCTGTGATTTGTCGCGATTCGATGTCGTCCAGCGCTTCCTGTACCCGTCCCATGGCCTCGCTTGAGGTGCTTTGCAGCAGGCGCAGCAGTTGGCGCAGTCCGGTTTTCAGGTCCACCAGACCCTGGGCCTGCCCTTGTGCGAGCAGGGCTTCGGTGGACAGGCCGCTGCGCTGCAAGAGTTGCTTGAGTTTTTCGGGTGTCAGCTGGGCCATGTGGGGGCGCATGCTTTGCCATTGCTGCAAGGCTGCCACTTCGGGGGCGGCGGGGTTGAGGCCTTGCAGCAAAGTGTCAAGTCCGCCAGGCCGCAGCAGTTGCGCCAGCGCAAGCATGTCTGGTGGCCGATAGCTCAGTTGTTGCAGGCGACTGGGCATCTGCGCATCGGGCGGGACGCTGCCTGTACCCATGTTCAAACCTGCGCGGTTGACGCCTTGGGCTGGCAGGGGGCGCAGCAAAATGGAGCCGTCGGCCTGCACCTGCACACGAAACAAGGCCGTGTCGCCCGCCGCCAGGCGCAGCCCTGTGGGCAGGTCTTTGGGCAAGTCAATGAAGCGTCCTGCTTGGGCGGGGTCTTGCAGCACCAAGCGCAGACGGTCTAGGCGCGACTCGATGACCGCCTGGATGATCTGACCGTCGCGCAAACCCAGTTCGGCAGCGACACGCTCGACCACCAGAGGCAGCCGGCCCTCCCAAATCACGGTTGGGGTTTTGGGGCTCAGGTGGGCGGTTTCAGCCCCGGTGATCATTGGCTTGCCCGATCTGTGATCAGGGAAAGCGCACCCAACGCTTGGGTTCCTTGCTGTCTTGTTGGGTGGTGGCTCGCTCTGCACTGGGTCCGCCAACGTTGTTCAGCAAAGCCACTGAGGCAGGGTACTGAGCGAGCAGCATTTGACGCAAAGCGGCCATGCTGGGCACCTGCAAAATGGTCCCGGTTCGCATCTGATGGGGTGCGCCAGACGGAAAGGCTTGGGGGTTCAGGGTGACGAAGGCTTTGCGCAAAAAGTCGGGGTGCAAGGGGACATCGGGCAAAGCCCGCCGGATCAGTCGGTCCAGGGTTTCGCCGCGTTGCACGGTGACTGTGCCACTCACGGCGCTGGTGGGGGCCGACGCGCCAGCCATTGCCGTGCTCGCTGCGGGGGACCCAACCGACGGCTCCGCTGTCTGGCGCAAGCCGCCTTCTTGCTGGAAGACCGCTTGTGGGCCCAGCAGCGCTGTCAGGGCCAGGCTTGCGGTGTTGTCGGTCGACCAGGCCGGGCTCGATGCGGTGGCCAGGAGGCTGGCCAGAGCCAGCCAGGCGGCTTGACGAATGGGCGGTGAAGCGGCGTGGGTCATGGTGTCATTTCCGTAGCAAGGTGAATGGGTTCACAAGGGAAGCGCCATCCAGGCACCTTGTGAGGCCAGGGCAGGGCCTGCCAGTTGCTGCAACTCGGTGCGGTTCCTGCCGACTTTGACCACTTGGGCCAAAGCCAGGTGCTGCGCCACACTGGACTCGAGCATGCGGCTGGGCACATGGCTGGGGTTCATCAACAAGACACGGTCACCGGGGCGAAGGCCACTGTCCAGGCCCGCTTGCAGCTCCAGGCCAAGGCTGGCGTTGCGTCGCACATGAAACTGTATGGGCTCGCATTCGGTGTGTTTGTCCAGCAAAGCCACCCATTGGCTCATGTGGTTTTGCAGCTCGGCTTGCAGACCTTGGGCCCAGCTTGTGGGGTTTTGTCCCAGTTGCAGGGGTGCCACCGAGATGGTTTGTGTCATTTGCCACTCAGGCTGCAGGCTTGAGCCAGGGTTGGTTTTTTGACCCAGTTTCAAGTGCAGTGTCCACCGCCACTCGGGCGCTTGGGTGCTTGAGTTCAAGCGTTCGGTCCACGAGCTGGGCGGTGTTGCTGCAGGGGCGTGCGGCTGCAGGGAAAATTCGGCCACCCATCCACTGCGTACATCGTTGGGGCCTGTCAACAAAGCGCGCATGTAATGGTTTTCCACCTCAGGGGCTGGGGTGGGGGCCAGCGCTTGGGGGCTCCAACGCTGCGAGCTTTGCAGTTGCTTCGTCCAGGTTTGCTGTGCCATGTTCAGCAGGGTTTGGCTGGCAAATTGTTGGGGGCCACTGAATCCGCTCAGATCAAGGGCCTGAACGCCCACAGGCAAACGCCAAGGATTGGGCGGGGCTTGGCAACTTTGAGTGGTGCCCACAGGCTTCCAGCCCCAGGGCAAGACTTCGGCGCTGACTTGGGGCTGGGGCTCATCGCCTTGCACATACTTGAGCACGCGTACACCCCGCACTTTGGCCTCGGAGTGGAAGTGGGATGCCTCGTGCAGCGCCCCCTTGTCGTCCACCCAGGCTGAGCTGATCACGCGGGTTGGGCGGTCCAAGGTCGCGTCCAAAATGGCCTGGCGGATGGCCGATAACTGGGTTTCGTGTTCTTTTTGCGGTTGCGTCAGCGCGGTTTGATTCGCATTGGCAACGGGCTGTGACGCCATGCGCACAGCGCTCATGGCCACGGCTTGGGTGGCCAACTCAGCCGGGCTGAGGCTTTCGGCAGCGGCCAGGGTCCCCAAGCAAGCCGTCAGCACGACAGCGCTGCGGCCAAGCCATGTCTTGGTCCAGCCAGCCTGGCCGGGCAGGGCAGGGCTTGGCAGTTCGGGGGTGCTCAGCATGGGGAATTCCAATCCAGGGTTGGCCTTTGGTGTGTGGCGCAAAGATCAGCGACGGCGTGAGGCCATTTGGCCCAGGTACAGGGCTCGCAGGTCACGCACCACGTTCTGGTCCAGCGACATGGTGGTCTCGTAAGTGTCCTCACCCACCGGGGTGATGCTCACCATGGTGGCCCCATAAATGACGCCTTCAACTTTGGCGCGGAAGGTGTCGCTCATCACGGTCATGTCGGCCACGGTGGTGGCGGCGTCGAGTTGTTGGCCATAAACCTGCTCGGTCAACGAGCGGTAAGCGTCCAGTTTGGACGCCCGGATGGCCAAGAGGCGTTGCTGCGCTGGATTTTTGTGGTTCTGCACGCTGATGACGGCATAGCCTGTGGCCACCAGGGTTTCGCGCTTTTCGACCAAGGGCGTGATCATCGAGGTCGGCGGCGTGGGCATGACCGTGGCTTCTTGGCTCACGGTGTTCAAGGGTATGAAATGGCATCCAGCCAAGGCTAAGGTGGTCAGCAAGGCGGCTGTCAGTGATCGGCTAGGGGTCATTGTCCTTCTCCATGAACAGACACCTACGCCTCACATCGTGGCGCTCAAAATGGTGTGTCTTGAAGGCTACATCGGCACGAAAACCCCCATCTTGAGCCGATGGGGCCAGTTTTTTCAGATGTTTTTTTATGAGTATTTTCAAATGATAAATTTATAGATTTATAAATTGAAAATCAAATTTCAAGGTTAAAAATTGCTAAATTTGCTCTTAACGTTTAAAAGTCAATCAATTTAAAAATAATGGCAATTTTTTTATTTACCTATAAGATTTGATCAACATCAATACAAGTCCTCATGGTCAATGGACTCCCACCCGTTACTTGAACACCATGAAAGTCACTCTAAAACCCCAAATTCTTGGACCCAGCCGTGCCACGCAATTTCTGCGAGAGCTGATCCAGACCTTGTCAACTTCTTCATCGACTGCCTTGGTCACCGGTGAGAGTGGGACGGGCAAAGAGCTGGTGGCGCAAGCGCTGCATGCACAAGGGCCGCGATCCGCAGGGCCCTTTGTGCCCATCAATTGCGGGGCCATTCCTCGTGACTTGATTGAAAGCGAACTCTTCGGTCATCGCAAAGGTGCCTTCACCGGGGCCGTGGCCGACCGTTTGGGGCGCTTTGAGTTGGCCCATGGTGGCACCTTGTTTCTGGACGAAATCGGCGACCTGCCCATGGACATGCAAGTCAAGCTGCTTCGTGTTTTGCAAGAACGCTGCATCTTGCCCGTGGGGGGCTCGCGTGAGGTGCCGATCGACGTGCGCGTGGTGGCCGCCACCCACAAAAATCTCGAAGCAGAAGTGGCTGCGGGGCGCTTTCGTGAAGACCTTTACTACCGCATCAACGTGCTGCCCATCACCACCACGGCCCTGCGCGAGCGGCCTGATGACGTTGCTTGCTTGCTGGCTTTTTATGCCGACAAGCATGTGTTGCCCGGTCAGCGTCCTTTGAAATTTGCGCCCGACATGCTGAAATTGCTCCAAGCCTACGCTTGGCCTGGCAATGTGCGTGAACTGTCCAATTTGGTGGACCGTTTTTCGACCTTGTTTCCATCGCAAACTATGCATGTGCACACGGTGCCCGCCTGCATGATGCCCTCGGGTCTGGCTGTTTTGCAGGCCCAACGGCTGAACCCGGTGTCGCCGGTTTTGCCTGCGCTGCCCACCCCCTTGGCGGCCCCCGTCGACGCACGACCGAGCAACCCGGTTGTGCAGGTTTTTGCTGTGGATGAAGCCAGCGGTGCACCTGCTGATCCAGCATCGGCCAGCCCTTGGGATGAGCGCGACCCGCTGATTCAGTTTCTGGGCGGTGGCGATGAGGTGCGCAGCCCCTCGGACATTTCCGCGATGCCCCCCATGGCCTTGTCGGCTTCGAACGACGAAATGAGCACGGTCGAAGAAGTCATATTGTTGGCCCAAGGCATTCAGATGCTGCCGCCCGATGGCATCTCGATCAAGCAGCACCTGATCGACATCGAGCGCACCTTGATCGAGCAAGCCTTGAACCGCACCCAAGGCAATGTGTCTCAAACGGCCAAACTTCTGCAATTGCAAAGAACCACCCTGATCGAAAAAATCAACAAGTACGAGTTGCGTGGATTTGCCTGAGCTCTCTTTTTTTAGAAGGGCGGTTTGATCACTTTGGCGCAAGTGCCTTTGATGAGGTTGACTTTGCGCCCGTCACTGATGCTCAGGGATTGAACAAAACTGCCTGTTTTGCGGTCCAATACAAACTCTTCGCCAGTGATCATGACGCCAAAGCGCTGGAACATCGCCGGGCGATAAATCTTCAGTCGCGTGCCCATCAGCTGCAGTGTGCCTGTGCGGCTTTCAGAGATGCTGATCTTGCCTTGGTACCAGCCTGATTTTTTCTCAAAATCAATCTGAGCCATGGTGATTCTGGAGGGCTCGTTTTCTTTGATGCCCAAAGCCAGTTGACCGTCCAGATCCAGATCCAGTTCACAAATCAGATCCATGACCCCTTTGCTGTCTCCAGGCATGCTTTGGGCTGTCAATTCGGGCTCTGGACGGCTGTCCCCCATGAGGTGCACCAGCCCCCAGATGCCGCCCATGATCAACAGACCCATGGCGATGCCGATTGCAATATTTTTGAACATGGGAAACCTTTAAAAGGTATGGGTTGATGGACCCAAGCGGTTTGTTATCTTGACATGGCTTTAACGCATCGACCAGATCATTGGTTCAGCACCGTGATGCTGACGCGGCGGTTGCGCGGGTCTGCAGGATTGCCCGGTACTTTGGGGTTGGTATCGGCGACGCCTTCGATGCGGGAAAACCGATTGGCGTTGATGCCCTGAGATTGCATGAAC
This sequence comes from Limnohabitans sp. WS1, assembly GCF_003063265.1. Lineage (GTDB taxonomy): Bacteria > Pseudomonadota > Gammaproteobacteria > Burkholderiales > Burkholderiaceae_C > Limnohabitans_A. The sequence continues at coordinate 255,033 of NZ_NERU01000004.1, read as the reverse complement.
TGCCGCGTGGCATCGGCCCGCTCGGTCGACAAGCTCCAATTGTTGCGCATGCTGTCAGGTGCAAAACCCATGCTGTCGGTGTGTCCACGAATCGCCAATTTGTTGGGCAGTGGTTTGAGCGATTGGGTCACTTCGGCCATCAGGGCAGCGGCTTTGTTGCTCATCACTGCGCCGCCCGAGGCGTACATGGCGAAGTCGGCCTTGTCGATGACTTCAATGCGCAAGCCGTCCTTTTCGCGCGTGATGCTGACTTGGTCCTTGATTTTTTCAAACTGTTGACTTTCAGACAGTTTCTGCTTGAGGTCCTTTTCGACCTTGTCGAAATTTTCCTTGTCTTGTTTCTGGCTCGGTGTGCCGGTGCCGCTTTCTTTGCCGGGGTCTTGCTCGGAAGGGCCGTCTTTGTTGTTTTCTTCCTGAGACGAGCCAAAGCTCTCGCCTGGGCCACCTTGGGCCTTGGGCGTCAGGCGCTCCAGCATCGCTGTTTGTTTGGCGGAGAAAGGAAAACCATCGGGGTCGATGATGGACTTGCCGCCGAACAAGCCGTTGGAGCCTGCCATTTCGCCAAACACGATCTGGCTGTGGGAGGAGGGCCTGAAATAGTCGGCCACGCTTCTGCGCTTGTCTTCGTTGTTGGCGCCCAAAAGCCACATCAACAAGAAGAAAGCCATCATCGCCGTCATCATGTCGGCCAAGGCGATTTTCCAAGCGCCACCATGGGCACCTGCATGACCCTCTTCGACAATGATTTTGCGAATGATGGGCCGAACGACCGGTGAAGCTGCTGCCGCTGGATCGGTGGCAGCAGGGGCTGCATTTGTTGCTGTGGCCATCAGGAACCTCGCATGCCGTCAAAGACTTCGGAGAAGCTCGGTTGGCAGTGGTGAGAGATGCAGGCCCGGGCTGATTCGATCACCAAGGGTTGTGGATGCCCCTTGAGGTTGGCCACGATCATCTCTCGGATCACGTCGAACATTTGCGAGTCTTCGTTGATGATTTGGGTCAGCCGCCCGGCAAAGGGCTCAAACATGCCGTAGGCCAAAAACACGCCCATCAAGGTCCCCACCAGCGCGGCACCAATCAGCGCACCGAGGACAGGTGGGGGTTGGTCAATTGCACCCATGGTCTTGACCACACCCAACACGCAGGCCACGATGCCCAGTGCGGGCAAACCGCCCGCAATACTGGCCAGCGCACCGGGTGCCAACAAGGCTTCATGGTGGTGCACCTTGATGGCTTTTTTCATCAAGTCGTCCAAAGCATCGGCGTCCAGATTGCCCTGCGAGATCACCATCAATCGAAGGGGATCACAAATCATCTGAACAATGGATTTGTCTTTTGACAATTTGGGAAATTCCCCAAAAATCGGGCTGGAGTCGGGGTTCTCGACGTGCGATTCCAGGGCCACGACCCCCTCTTTTTTCATCACGTTTTGCAGTTTCCCAATCAAGAGCATCAGGGCCAGGTAATCCGCCTGATGCCACTTGGGTCCCTTGATGCACTGACCAATGCCCGCCATGGCGGCCTTGAAGACAGGAAAGCTGTTGGCCACCAAAGAAGCGCCAATGGCGGAACCTCCGATGATGAGAAATTCGAAAGGTGCGGCTTTGATGATGGGGGCCATTTTTCCGCCAGCAAGGACGTAACCGCCAAAAACGGCACCAAACACAACCGCTAAACCGACAAAGAAAAACATGGTGGCCCTTTAAGTCTAGACAATGCACCAAACACCGATGCACCAACCCAGCGTCCATTGAAAAAAGAAGTCCAACAAATTGCCCAGCAAAATGACAGGCAGACCCATATACAGGGCCCCCCAAGTCCAACCCAACACGGTCAAGCGGGCTTTGGGAATGTCATGCCCCAAGATGGCATGTTCTTGAGGGGATGACGCGCTCTTTTTTTCCATAGACACCTCCATTTATCGGACTCAAATGGGTTATCTTGAGTTGAATTTGATAAATTTGCCAAGAATTACGATATGGATGTGAAATGGGAGTCTCTGTCGCAGGCCGATTGGGAAGAATTTCACTCGTCCCAGCGCGGCGCTTTGCAGCAGGCGTGGATTTACGGTGAGGCCTTGACTTCATTGGGGGTGAGCATGGCGCGGGCCATGGTTTGGCAAGATGGCCAACTGGTGGCGATTGCCCAATTCATGAGCAAAAGGGTGCTTGGCTACATCTCTTTGGCCTCTTGCACACGGGGACCGATTTTTCATCCCGATCTCAGCCCCGCTGATCGTGCGGCCATCTACAAGCGCTTGCGCCAATCGGTTCCAGTGCCGCACTTGAAAGTGCCCTTGTTTTCGCCAAATTGCTCGGGCGAACAACTCGATCCAGTGGAAACCCGCGGCATGTCACGGGTGATGACCGGTTATTCCACCGTGCTGCTCGATTTGACCCAAGCACTGAGCACTTTGAAGGCTCAGCTTGAGGGCAAGTGGCGCAACCGCTTGAACAAAGTGTTGGCCAATGTGAAGCTGCAAGTGCATGTGCAAGCGAGCTTGAAGCGCTGTGACTGGCTGCTGGGCCAGGAGCTCGCCCAGCGCGAGGCCAAAAAATTTCATGGGCTGCCCACCGATTTTGTGAAGGCCTATATCGCCTGTGCTGCCGACCACCGTCAGGCTTTTGTGGTGGCCTATGCCGAGCTTGGCAAGAACACCGTGGGCGGCATGCTCTTTCTGATTCACGGCCGGGTTGCGAGTTACCATGTGGGTTGGTCTGACGAAGAAGGCCGACGGCTCAATGCCCACAATGCCTTGCTCTGGCAAGCCATGGCTTACCTCAAGGACATGGGCATTGAGGTGCTTGATCTGGGGGGCGTCAATACCCACGATTTACCCGGCATCTCACGCTTCAAATTGGGCGCAGGCGGTCAACCTATCACCCTCGCGGGAACTTATTTTTGAGAGCAAACATGACGATGCCAGTTTTTTCATTGCGTGGTGTGGTCCGGTGGGGGCTGTGCTGTGCAGGCTTGCTCAGTGGCTTGATTCCTCTGGCCGCGCAGGCGTGGACCCGCATGGGCGAAACCCCGGAAGTGGCGCTTTACGTCAACCGCAATGCCATCGAGCGGGAAGACAGCATTCGCAGGGTCTGGGAAATGCAGGACCTGAAAACACCCGACGCTGAAGGGGTGCGCTCCAGACACTATCTGAACGAATACGACTGCACCTACAAAATGCACCGTTTGGGCCAGATGACCAGCTACGCCGGTCCCAAAATGACAGGTGAAAAACTCGCCAATGTCAAAGAAATGGGCTACTGGCGAAAGATCCCGCCCAATGGTGTTTTTGTGCTGACTTACATTGCCGTGTGCATCGAGTAAGCTTTTTTGTGGCGCATGGGTGCCCGTGGCACTGGCAGCCTCGGTGCGCTTCGATCAATCACCCTGCGCTGCATCGCGCGTGGCCCGTCTTGGAAGCCCCCTGACCTGGGGGCTTCATCGCACAGGGCCAACAGCCGTCAGCGCCTCAACCGCAGCCCCTACCCACAGCCCACAGCCCACAGCGACGACGCTGCAGGGGTCGCGCTGCATGACAAACGGATGGGCAACAAGAGATCAGCACTGTGGCTGATTCATTTGGGTGCCGTGAGTTGCGGTGTGGCGTCGCCTGGGGCTTTGGCGGGGGTCACCCTTGGAAATTGGACCGCCTTGTCGCGGTTGCTGGCCGCGTTGTTTTTCTGAAGGTTTTCAAGGTAGCGTTCTTTTTGCAAGGTGACCAGGGCTTCGACGTCGCGGTTGAGTTTGTCCACGTTGCCCACAGCACCCTTGAGGGCTTTGACTTCGTTGCCCAGGGATTGAACGGCGCTGGCCTGGGTCTGCAATCGGCTGTTCATGGCTTGGACTTGCTTGAGCAAGTTGTCGCTGCTGGCGGCGACTTGTTTGGCGGTTTCACCGGGCACGCTTTGGACCATGGTTTCAGATTTTTTCATGGCTTCGTTGATGCGTTGCTCAATGAGGCCTTGCGATTTGGCTTGTTCAGCTTGCAGGGCATTGAGGCTTTCGATGCTGCGGTTGATGACGTCGAGCGATTCGAGTCCACCGTTGAGGTCGACGACGCGTTTGCCCACGGCCAACATCATGCTGTCGAGTTGGTTGATGCGGCTGTTCATGCGAACGCCCATGACCAAAAAGAAGACCAGGCAGATGATGAGCAGGCCGCTGGTGCCTCCGAGCAGCCAGAGGGCTTTTTTGTGGCCGACTTCGGTCAAGGTTTTGAATTCGCTGGTGACCTTATGCATGTTCCGGCTGGCCGCGGCGGCGGCCTCGGCGGACTTGCTGGCGATGTCGGCGGAGTCGAGCACGGCGTGGGCCAGTGCTTGGTATTGCTGGTAGGCCAGGTCGTCGAGGGGCACGTCCACTGGCGGCCTTGTCTCCGTCGGGGCCACGATGGGGGCCGCAGGTTTTGCAGCACTGGGCTTGTCTTCGGCCGGCGTGTCAGGGATGTCGGTGGCGGGTGCATCCATCAGGATGGGTTCTGTCGGGGTGAATTCTTTGTCGCTCATGGTGGGTTTCCTCAGGCTTTGGCCGATGACGGCAGTCGCTGCAGTTGTTCGGCCAACTGGGCGTTGCGGATTTTCAGTTGTTCAATGCGTTTTTTGACCGCGCTGTCATGACCCCAGATGGCCAGGCTGGGGACCGGGGTGGGGGCTGGTGCCGGTGCAGGTGCAGGGACTTGTGTGGGTGCCTGTCCTGCAGCCTTGCCAGGCTGCGCGAGGATGGCTTTCACGCGCAAGCTTTTGGCCAGTAAGGTGTTTGCCGCTTTGCGTTTGGCGGGGTTGTGTTGGGGGTGGGGCAGTTTCTGGATGTTGCTTGGTGCGACTGGCTGGGCGACCGGCTCGCTGAGTGTCTGTTTGGTTTGGGGCTCGGCCGCGTTGGAGCCTGTCGACATGTTGACGGCTTGTTTGGTGTCTCTGCGAAAGAGGGTATTGGGGGGCACGGTGTGTTCCTTTGCGGCTTAGCGCGGCTGATCTGGCGCAGTGGGGGAAGCGGGGGAAATGCTCTGGGCTGCGGTTTCTGTGTTAGCTTTTGCCGGGGCGTTGAGGGGTTCTGGCCATTCCATTGGCAGGGGCGTGTGGGCCTTGATCTTGGTGCCGACATAGATGCCAAATGCTTCGGGTTGGATCCACAGCATGGACAGGGTTGACAAGCCCAAGGCTGCGCCGATGGCCATGCCCACGAGGGTATTGTTTTTGCGCCACTTGCCTAGCCTGTGTGTGCTTTGGGTGATGGCTTGCTGGCCCTTGTCATGGAAGGCTTGAACCTGTTGTTTCACCTGTTGTGTTCGCAAACTGGAATTGGGGTCTTGCGGGTTGGGGTCGGCAAAGTTGGCGACATCCTGGGGGTTGATGTCGGCTTCGTTCTTCTGGCTTGGGTGTTGAATGCGTTTGAGCAGTTGTGTCACGGGCAGCAGATACCCTTCGGTGCGGGCAGTCTCGAGTGCGGCTTGGGCTTGCTCGGCGTTGGGGGCTTCGATGTCCCAGCGCAGGATTTTGCGCCCGAAGGTGCTGAGGTTGTTGCTGGCGTTGGCCCCGATCATGAGCAAGATGGCTCGGATGTTGGCACCGGGAAAGTTCTGGATGAGGCGGGCCAGGAGTTGTATTTCGGCTTCGGGCAGGTTTTGTGCGTCGTGCACGATCCAAATTTTGGCGCGGCTGGCGTTGGCGGGCGCACGGGTGGCTTGGTCGACCGATTGGCCTGCCAGGGCTTCGTTGAAGCGGTTCAGCAGGGAGTCGGTGTTGCTGGGAAAGTAGGACTCGATGGTGTTTTCGGGGGATTCCTGGCGCAAGTTGCTCAGCAGAATGCCCAAGTAGTGGTCAAGCAGGGCTTCGTGTTCGCATTGCAGCGACAAGCTCATGCCTTCGCGGGCGATGGCATGGGTGCAGCCGTCAATGCGCATGCGGTCGGCTGCGCGGAACACGAAGTCAGTGGGGGTGGCGAGGTGGGCGTTCATGCATGGACTCCTTGGTCGCTTGCTTTTTTGCCGTCAGGACTGAATTGCATGCTGATGGGGACTTTGACTTGGGGTTTGGGGCGCGGCGCGTTCATGGGGGAGGCCGCTTCAAGGCTGAAGACGTACGCGATGACTTGGGCCACAGCGTGGTAGAGGTCTTCGGGCACTTGTTGCTCGACTTCGGTGGTGAAGTAGATGGCTCGCGCCAGTGGGGCCGCTTGGAACAGGTGAATGCCATGGGCTTTGGCTTCCTCACGGATGCGAGCGGCCATGTGATCAGAGCCTTTGGCGACCATGATGGGTGCGCCGTCTCCGGTGGGGTCATATTCGAGGGCGACGGCGAAGTGTTCGGGGTTGGTGATCACCACGTCAGCGTCTTTGACGCGGCTCATCATGCGGGAGTTGGCCATTTCGCGTTGACGTCTGCGGATTTGCGCCTTGATTTCGGGGCTGCCCTCCATTTGCTTGTATTCGTCTTTGATTTCTTGCTTGCTCATGCGCATGCGTTTGTTGAAGGTGTATTTTTGCCAGGGCACATCGATCATGGCGATGACGGCCAGGCTCAGCGCGACCCAGAGTCCCGATTGCATGATCATTCGGCCCGCCGCGTTGAGGGCGGGCTCCAAGCTCATTTGGCCGATCTGGACGAGTGCGTCCATGTTGGAGACCAGGGACCACCACAGCACGGTGGCCACCAGCACGAATTTGAGGATGGCTTTGCCCAACTCGACCAAGGCGTGGGTGCCAAAGATGCGCTTGAGCCCGCTGATGGGATTGAGTTTGGAGCCCTTGGGCATGACGGCACTGAAGGACAACAGGTAGCCACCGGTGATGCCGGATGCCACGACTGCGGCAATCATGGTGAAGACGATGATGGGCATGACCAGTACAAATCCGGCGAGCAGGTGTTCCCCAAAGTGGGCGGGCAATAGCAGCGGTTTTTCGATCAGTTGACGGTCGAATACAAACCCTTGTGCAAACACGGCAGAAAGGCGGGTGATCAGCCAGCCACCGGTGAGCATCAGCACCAAAAAGGCACCAATGACGATGATGGCGGCGGGCAGCTCAGTCGAGCGTGCAACTTGACCGTCCTCGCGCGCTTTTTTGAGTTTTTGTGCCGTGGGTTCTTCGGTTTTGTCATCGGTACTTTCAGACACGCGGTACTCCCATGACGTCCCGGACGACTGAAAAGCCTTGCCCCCACAGCCATTCAATGCGTCCGCCGATGCTCTCGAGCGAGACGATCAAAATGATGAAGCCCGCCATGATCATGGCGGGAAAGCCGACAGCAAAAATGTTGAGACTGGGGGCGGCGCGGGTCACGATGCCCAGGCCCACGTTGATAAAGAGCAGCGAGACCATGACGGGCAATGCCATGAGCACAGCCCCCAGAAACATCATGGAGCTCCATTGCAGCACCCGGCCGTACACGGCTTGGTTCAGGATGTTGGTGCCGATGGGCAGGCTGTTGAAGGATTCGAGGATCAGGCCGAGCAAGATGGCATGGCCCCCAAAGCCCACAAAAATCAATGTGGACATGACCACGAGCAGCTGTGAGATGACCGGCACGTTGCCCATGTTGGGGTCGAGCATGTTGGCCATCGACAGGCCCATGGCGGCTGCAATGCTTTGGCCCGCCACGACCACGGCGGCGACCACGACTTGCAGGATCAGGCCCATGGTGGCGCCGATCATGATTTGGTTGAAGACTTCAACCAAACCTTGGGCACTGGTGGGGTCGATCACAGGCCAGTTGTACAAGGGGTAGACCAGCCAGGCCAGCACCAGCGCCACCAGGATGCGCATGCGGGTGTTGAAGGCGCTGAGTGAGAAGATGGGTGCGGTGATCATCAGGGCCGAGATGCGCAGCATGGGCCACAAAAAGGTGTAAAACCTTTCAACGACATCGGCGGCCAGGAAATTCATGGGGTGACCTGTGGGCGGTTCAGACGAACAGGGTCGGGATGCGCTCGAAGATGCTGCGCGTGAAGTCCACCAGGGTGACCAGCATCCAACTGCCAAACAGCAACAAGGCCAGGGCCATGGCGATGAGTTTGGGGATGAAACTGAGGGTCATCTCGTTGATCGAGGTGGCCGCCTGGATGATGCCAATGAGCAGGCCCACGGCCAGGGCTACGAGCAGCAGTGGCGCGCTGACGAGGGCGATGGTCCATAAGGCTTGTCGTCCCAGATCAATGACGGTGGCGGTGTCCATGGCAGTGTTCCTTTAGGGCATGGCAAAGCTGCCAGCCAGTGAGCCCATGATCAAACTCCAGCCGTCAACGAGCACGAACAGCATGAGTTTGAAGGGCATTGAGATCATCATGGGCGACAGCATCATCATGCCCATGGACATGAGCACACTGGCGACGATGAGGTCGATGACCACAAACGGGATGTAAATCAGAAAACCGATGGTGAAGGCGCTTTTGAGCTCAGACGTGAGGAAGGCCGGCACCAAGGTGGTAAAGGGCACGTCTTGTGGGCTGCTGAAGTTGGTGTTGCGTGCGATTTGCATGAACATGGCGATGTCGTCTTCGCGGGTTTGCAGCAACATGAAGGCGCGGATGGGCTTTTCAGCGGCGGCCAGGGCTTTGTCAAAAGCCATGCCTTGGTTCATGTAAGGCAGCAAGGCGTTTTGGTAGACCTCGGTGAGCACCGGGGACATGACGAACAGGGTCAAAAACAAGGACAGCCCGATGATGACCATGTTGGGCGGGGTCTGGCCTGTGCCCAGGGCCTGGCGCAGCAGCGACATGACGATCACGATGCGCACGAAGGCGGTCATCATGAGCAACAGCGAGGGCAGCACCGACAGCATGGTCATGAGCGCCAGCAGTTGCAAGGTCAGGCTGTACTGGGTGCCCTTGCCCGTGTTGGTGGCGGTGATGACCGGCATGTCAGGGGCCGCTTGCGCCAACAGGGGCAAGAGGCTCAAGGCAAGGATCAAGAACAAGCCAAAGCTGAGAGGACGCTTCATGGCGTAGGGGTTTCTGTGGGTTGGGCAGGCGCAGGCGTTTGCACGGGCCAGGGAGAAAGCGCGGTGATTTGGTGGGGGGTGACACCCACCAGCACGTCCTGGCCATCGAGCTGGATGAGGACAATTTTTTGCCGGGTGCCCACGGAAATGCTTTCGATGGTTTGAAGCCTTTGTGTGTTTTTGCGCATGAAGCTGGCACCGCTTTGCATTTTTCGCAGCCCCCAAAGCATGGCCAGCAGCAAGGCAATGACCAGTGCGAAGCTCAATGCATATTGCAGCCCGTCAACAAAGGACCATCCAGCTTTCATGATTTGGCTTTACAGGTTGTCCAGGCGCTCGGAAGCGGGCACCACTCGGGTCAGGCGGATACCGTAGCGGTCGTTGACCAGCACCACTTCGCCTTGGGCCACCACGGTGTTGTTGACCAACAGGTCCAGCGGTTCGCCTGCGATGCGATCGAGTTCGACCACACTGCCTTGGGTCAGGCGCATCAGGTCGCGGATCTTGATCTGGGCACGGCCCACTTCAATGGCCAGGGTGACCGGGATGTTTTGCAACACGTCCGTGTGGATTTGACCCTTGTCAGGGGTCTCGCTGGGCATGGCGTTGGGGATGGCTTGTTCGCTCATGGCTTTCCTTGGGGTAGATGTTCAGTGTGGGGCGTTGGGGCTGACGGCGTTGACGATCTTGATCGCCACCTGGCCGGCCATGGACCCAACTTCAACGTCATAGACGGGCATGTCTTGCACCATGACGCGGGCAAAGTCGGCTTTTTTGAAGGGCAGCACATCGCCTATTTGCATGTTCTTGAGCTGTTGCAAAGTCAGGTTGAGTTTGCCCAACAGGACTTGCATTTCGAGTTCGGCGTCCTGCACAGCGTGGCTGAGTTGGGCACGCCAAATTTTGTCGGAGTCTTCGTTGCCGTCACCGGTTTGCACGCGGTTTCGCAGCAGATCGCGCACGGGTTTGAGAGCCACGTAGGGGATGACCATGTCCAGGAATCCCGAGCCCTGCGAGGTGGCTTCGGATTCGAAGCGACAGAGAATCACCAGGTCGTTTTCATCAACGATTTGGGCAAATTGAGGGTTGATTTCTGAGCTGATGTGCTCGAAATCAACGGGTGTTATGGGGGACCAGGCTTCTTTGAGTGAGCGAAAGAAAACTTGCAGGATGATTTTGATGATGCGCGTTTCGGTGGGCGTGAACAGACGCCCGGGTGGCAACTGGCCGACACCCCGGCCAAAGCCGCCAAAAAAGCTGTCGAGGGAGCTGAAAACCACCGTGGGCTCAATGACCACCATGGCATAGCCACGCAGGGGGCTCATGCGCACGATGTTGACAGAAAGGGGCGCTTTAAGGTCTTTGAGGTAGTCCCCAAAGCGAACGATCTGCGTGCGTGTGGGGTTCATCCGTGGGCTGGTGCGCAACACTTCCAACATGCCCAGTCGGAACAGGCGAATGAAGCGTTCGTTGATCATGTCCAGCGACGCAAGGTTCACACCCAAGGTGCTGTCTTCGGCGGCCAAGTCATGCTTGCGGACCTGAACATCCAGGTTGTATCCGGAGGCGTTGTCCAGGTTGTCATCCACGAGGGTGGCCGACAGGGCGTCCAGTTCCTCGGTGTACAAAAGGGGTTGGGAATCAGCCATGGTCAATCTGTCCAACGGGTTTTACTGGACCACAAAGCTGGTGAAAAAAACTTCCTCGATTCCGCCAAAATCTTCGTATTTTTCCAACACAGCATTGAATTCAGAGCGGATTTTTTCGGCCATTTTTTTCCGGAAATCGGCTTGGTTCAAATCGGCATCTGTGGTCAGGCGCATCACGTCGAGTGCGGTGGCGCGCAGCGCAAACTCATGTTTCTTGACGTTTTTGAAGACGCGTTCGTCATAGTGGGTCATGATGGCCAGCTTCACCTGAATCACTTTTCGTGAGTTGGTGAGGTTGGCCACCATGTCTTTTTCGAGTTCCATGTATTGGTTTTCGAATCGGGTCAACTCGGGCGTGTCTTTGGTGACCTTTTTGGGAGGCAACTCGGCCACTGCATTTTTGGTTCCTGCCGCTTCTTGCTCAAGAGCCTTCAGCTGGGCTTCGGCCGCGGCCGTGTCTTTTTTGTCGAAGAAACCCGTGACAAAGAGGGTGCCTGCGACGGTTCCTGCCAGCAGCAAGAGGGTCACCACTGCGATCAAGATGATCTTGACGATGGGTGATTTCTTTTTGCCTTCAACTTCGGTGTCTATTTCAGCCATGGTGTGCTCTCTTTACTCGGGTGTCAGACTAAGACATCCAGACCCTCTGCAGGGTTCTTGATGCTGGGTGTTCGGGTTGTGGTTTCAATGGTGTTTTCCGCATGACCTGCCGGGATCGAAGCAGGTTGTCCCCGGAATGAACCGGGTGTCGGGTTTCCATCATTTTTGCCAGATTTACCATCCGCTACATCAATCTGAGCAAAATTCATGCCCATTTGGTTGAGCGTCTCTCTGAGTTTGCCCAGACCTTCTTGCAGCAACTCGCGGGTGACGGCATTGGGTGCGGTGAACAGCGCGTCAAATTCACCGCTGCGCATTTTCATTTCGACTTCGATGTGCCCCAAGGTGGCGGGGCGCAGTGAAAGTTTGAGATGCCATTGGCCTCTTTCCATCTCGGACAGGATGCGTTGTCCCACGGCTTGGCCCATCTTGTCGGCCAGGTTTTGGATGTTTTCGCTGCGGGCGTTGGTGTCGGGCAGCTCGGGTGCAGTGCCGAGCTTGTGGGGGGGCTCGTTTCGGTGGCTGGCCTGTGCGTCCATTCGGGGCACCAAGTTGCCGTAGGCCGTGCTCTGGGTTCCTGTGCTTGGGGCACCGCCTTCGGAGCCCAGCAGCTGCTCGAGTGTTTCGCCGCCCCAGTCCGCGCCCAGGTCCAACTCGCTGAGGCTGATGGGGGCTGTTTTGGGGGCGCGCTCGTTGTGCTGCAGCAAGTTGGGGTTGACGTTGCGTTGCATCCAAATGGCTGCTGGAGGTGCCATGCGCAGCATGTGCAGGGGGGGGATTTCTTCGGTGCTGTGGGTCACTGTGGTTTTGGGGGTTTGATCGGGGGCGTCAGCCATGGCCCAGAGGGCTTGCACTGCAGTCACCGCCTGGCCAAGTGATTGGGTGGCCAAGCCTGAGTTTTGCCCATGGGCTGTGGCAATGACTTGCGCTGCTGGAGTCGCGTCGCCAAGGGTGTGGGGGGCCAAGCCTGTGCTTTGAACACTGCTTGTTGCCGTGACTTGCGCTGCAGGTAGCGCCAAGCCAAGTGAGTGGGGGGCAAAACCTGGGGTTTGCTCATGGCTGGTCGCGGTGACTGGCGCAGCAGGTATCGCATGGCCAAATAACGGGGTGGCCAAGCCTGAGTTTTGCCCAGGGAGTGTGGCGGTGGCTTGCACGGCCGAGGCGCGGGTCTGAATGGCCAGGGGGGCTTGCGGGGGGCTGAATTGAACAGCCTTCGTTGTTTCGGCCAAACCGATGGCATGGCCCATGGCCACACCATTGGCGTTGCCAGGGTTGGCGATCAAGTGGGTGTTCGTGGTGCCCGCATGGCCGCCAAAGAGCCAATGGATGGCGGTTTCATCCAGGCCTTGGGCGCGTGCAAATGCCTGCAGACTTTGCGAGTCTGGAGGTGAGCTTGCAGGCGTGATGACACTCATGTGAGGGCCCAGGGTCACGGCTTTCAATGCCACGGTTTGCAAGGGCTGGTCTTGCAACGCTCCGGCTTGAGGGGCGACCGAGAACACCTGTCCGGCCATCGTGAATGGGACGGCAATTTCCTGCCCGGGCTTTTCAGCCAGCGACTTCTCCTTGAAATCGGTCTCGGCTGAACTTGCGGCCTGCGCGTGGAAAAGGTCGGACAAGTGGTGACCAAAATTTCGACCATCAGGTATTGCGTTGGTGTCTGGTTTGACTTCAAAGGTGTTCTTATTTGACTGAATGCTGGTCTGGCTGAAGTTGTCACTGAGGTTGATCGTCATGGATTGAGCTTCTCCAAAGGTGTTTGTTCTTGAACGGCTGGCGGCCAATCTTTGCCGCTCATCTTGCTTATGACTCTCTTGAGCAAGTTGCGCACCAGCTTGGGTCGTTCATGCGATCGTCATGGTTTTGAGTACGGCGCTGTCAGGTTTGCTGGCACGCGGCTTGCTTCATGGTGTTGAAAAACCGATAAACCCTGATTTTTCTTCTTCAAACAGCGGCCTTTTGCACATGAACACCTTGACCCTGTCAACGATCCGACAGAACTTGTCACGCTACGATCTGGCGGGTCTGGGTTTGCCTGCCTTGGTCTTGTTGATCATGGCGATGCTGGTGGTGCCGCTGCCCCCTTTGCTCTTGGACATTCTGTTCACGTTCAACATCATGATCGGCCTGGTGGTCATCATGATTGCCATTGGCACCCGCAAGCCTCTGGAGTTTTCGTCCTTTCCCTCGGTGTTGCTGTTTGCCACCATGTTGCGGCTGGCCTTGAACGTGGCGTCCACCCGTGTGGTCTTGGTCCATGGTCATGAGGGGCCCGAGGCGGCCGGTAAAGTGATTGCGGCGTTCGGCGAGTTCGTCATCGCAGGCAACTATTTGGTCGGTTTCATCATCTTCGTGATCTTGATGATCGTGAACTTTTTTGTGGTGACCAAGGGCGCGGGTCGCGTCTCTGAGGTCAATGCCCGATTCACCTTGGATGCGATGCCGGGCAAGCAAATGTCGATCGATGCCGACTTGAACGCTGGCGTCATTGATCAGGAAACCGCCAAAAAACGCCGCGAAGAATTGGCGCAAGAGTCTGACTTCTTTGGGTCAATGGACGGTGCCTCCAAATTCGTCAGTGGCGATGCGATTGCGGGTCTGTTGATTTTGATCATCAACATCGTCGGGGGTTTGGCCATTGGCATCGGTCAGCACAATTTGCCTGTCGGCGAGGCGACCCGTTTGTATGTCCTCTTGACCATTGGGGATGGTTTGGTCGCTCAGATTCCGTCACTGTTCCTGTCGCTGGCCACCGCCATCATTGTGACCCGGGTGACGACTTCCGAGTCCATGACAGAGCAGGCCTCCAGCCAATTGTCGAATGTGCCCGCTTTGTTCATTTCGGCGGGTATTTTGACCATTTTGGGCTTGGTCCCCGGTATGCCCCATTTGGTCTTCCTGACATTGGCGGGTGCCACAGCCGGGATCGCCGTGATGGTGATGCGGCGACAGATGCAACTCGAGCAAAGTTTGGACAAGCCCACTTTGCCAGTCAATGAAGGGCCCAAAGAGCTGGACTGGGACGATGTGGAGCAGGTGGATTTGATTGGCCTGGAAATTGGTTACGGCTTGATTCCCCTGGTCAATCAGGAATCGGGCGGTCAGTTGATGGCCCGTGTCAAAGGGGTGCGTAAAAAATTGTCGGCTGAATTGGGGTTTTTGGTTCAACCCGTGCGCATTCGCGATGCCCTGAATCTGGAGCCGGATGCGTATCACATCGTCCTCAATGGCGTGGTGCGTGGCCGAGGCGAGGTCAAGGTGGGCCGGGAGTTGGCCATCAATCCCGGCAAGGTTTATGGCACTGTGGAAGGCCAACCCACCAAGGAGCCTGCTTTTGGTTTGGATGCTGTCTGGATTGAGCCGGCTTGGCGTGATCAAGCCCGCGCCTTGGGCTATACCGTTGTCGACCCCAGCACGGCCATTGCCACCCACATGAACAAGGTTTTGCGTGAAAGCGCTCACGAGCTTTTGAGCCATGACGAGGTCCAGAAATTGCTGGACAAATTGGCGGCCAAGTCACCCAAATTGGTCGAAGAACTGGTGCCTGGCAAATTGTCTTTGGGGGTGGTGACCCGCACGCTGCAAAATTTGCTGCAAGAGTCTGTGCCGATTCGAGACATGCGCACGGTGGTTGAAGCTTTGACCGAGGTCAGCAGTCGCACGCAAGATCCCGACCAATTGGCGCAACTGGTTCGCCCCAAGCTCGGTCGCATGATTGTTCAGGGTTTGCTGGACAACCGCGACACCTTGATGGTGCTGACTTTGGATCCCCATTTGGAGCAGTTGCTGCACAACGTGTTGCAACAAAACAATGGCTTGTCTGGCATGGTGCTGGAGCCGAGCCTGGCCGAAAGCCTCTTTGCTGCTTTGCGCGAAAGTGCCCGCAACACCGAAGAGCAGGGCTTTCCGGCCGTGTTGGTGGTGTCTCCCGCCATTCGCCCATGGATGTCCAAGGCCGTTCGTTTTCGCGTGAGCGAATTGACCGTGATGTCTTACAGCGAAATTCCAGATGACCAGCCTGTCAAGGTGATCAACACCGTGCAAGCCGAGCCCCGCAACAACAACCCCTCCGTGACAAAGGCCTGATAAATTATGGAACTCAAACGCATCCTCGCCCGAGACAGCCGCTCTGCCAATGAAAAAGCCATTCAGATGTATGGCAAAGAGGTGCTGATCATCTCCAGCCAGCGCCTGGACAACCAGATTGAGTTGATCGTGGCGGTGGACCTCGATTCGAATGCCGCAGCCCCTGCCGTGTCAGCAGCGCCCCCCCCGTTGCAGGGTTCTGTGCGCGAAAACGCCCCTGACGATTTTGTGCCTTTTGCCAAGCTGTTTCATGATGCAAGCGCCTTTGGTCCCCTGGGGGCTGATGGGCGGCCTGTGGCAACTCACAGAACGGTTCCTCTGGTGGCTGTGCCCACAGCCGCTGTGTCTCCAAATTCGGACCGATCCCCTCAACAGGCTTTGCCTGTTCAGGCGGGGCAAACCGACGCCCAGCAATTGCGCCACGAAAGTCAGCGCAGTCAGGAAATCGTGGAGTTGCTGCGTTTGGAAATTGCGGCCATGCGCAAGGAGTTCAGCTTGTCGCGTCAGATGATGCCTTGGCAAGATGGTTTGCGCTTGTCCCCAGCGATCCAGCAAGTCTCAATGGCCATGATCGAAGCGGGCGTGCCGGTCGGCTTGCGTGCTTTGTTGACCGACAGCATTCAAGAGTTAGACAGTTTCGAGCAGGCTTTTCCTGTGATGCAAAGTTTGCTGATCAATGCTTTGAGTGGCGCGATCATGCCGACTCCCGAAGTCGGGGTGCACGCACTGTGCGGTCCATCGGGTTCGGGCAAAACTTTGATGGTGGGCCGATTGGCCCATGCAGGGGCTCAGGCACGCGGGGTTGAAAGCCAAGTGATGGTGAGCTTTGCCGACCAGCGCCCAGGGGCATGGGCTCAGATGCAGTTGTTGGCGGCACAGTCGGGTGTGAATTGTTTTCGCGCCACCAGTTGCGAAATGCTGCGCACTTTGCTGCAGGACATGGAGGGCAAGACCGTGTGGATCGATACCAGCGGAACCGACTACGTGGCGCAGGCCCAATTGCTTTTGTCACAACACCCACAGGTCTTGCGACATGCCGTTTTGCCGCTTGATGCTACAGTCACAAGTGTGCAAAAAACCCTTCAAAATTCGTCCTTGAATTGGTCATCCCTGATGCTGACCAAGGTGGACGAGGCCGCTTACCCTTGGGCTTTGATCACAGGTTTGTCCGAGAAGAGCTGCGCGGTTTCTTGTACCTCAGGCAGCGACCGAATTGATCAACCTGCCGAGCCCTTTGATGCGGCCCGCTTGGTTCAATTGGCATTGAATCCTTTGTTGAGTCTCATGCATGGGGCTGTTGATGCGGGACAAAGGACGACAGCTGTTGCGTCCACATCTCGAATCAACAGGCACTCTGCCTTCAAACCAAAGCTGGTCAGTTCTGTGGAAGTCGAAGACGAAAAAAGTACTTTGATGTCATCAAAGATCACCAAAATATTGGTTTCCGACGCCATTGAAATTCCCACTTTGAAGGGTTATTTGGAGGCGTCTGCTGTGCGGGAAAAAGCACCCAACATTCCATCTGGAAAGAAAATTTTGAATGGATAAGAAACCTTTTCCTCAGGTGATTGGTGTGGCCAGTGGCAAAGGCGGCGCTGGCAAAACCACGGTTTCTGTCAACCTGGCCGTTGCATTGACCTTGCGTGGTCACAAGGTCATGTTGTTTGATGCCGATTTGGGCATGGCCAATGCGCAAATCACTTTGGGTGCCCATGCACCCTACAACATCAGCCATGTGCTCAGCGGTGAAAAAACGCTGGAGGAGGTCATGGTGACCACCAAGCAGGGCGTTCGTCTGGTGCCCGGTGCTTCGGGTGTGCGTGACATTGCGGCGCTGAACGTCCAGCAAATTGCCAGCATCGTGAGGGCTTTTGACGCTCTGACGGAGCCTGTGGACTACTTGGTGGTCGATGTGGCCGCTGGTATTGCTCCAGCTGTGCTCGATTTCATGGCCGCTTGTCAGCGCCGTTTTGTGGTGGTGTGTGACCAACCTTCGTCCATTGCTGATGCTTATGGGCTGATCAAGGTCATGGCCACCGAGCAATCGCTGAACGAGATTTACCTGATCCCCAACATGGTCGGCAGTGCCCATGATGGTCGTCAGTTGCACCGCCGTTTGAACGATGTGTGCAATCGATTCCTCGGGATTTCGGTGAAGTTATTGCAGTCCATTGAGGCCGATGATTTGGTCTTGCAGTCCCTGCGCAAATACCAGTCTGTTCTTGAATTTGCACAAGGCAGTGCAGCTGCAAGAGATTTCCGGTGGCTGGCCGATGCGATTGACTTACTGCCGCCAGTTGAGGGCTCATCCGGTCGTGTGCAGTTCTTTTCTGAGCGCATGCTGCGCGCGGCTACTCTTGGGTAATCAGAGTGGTCAGCACCATTTCACTTTATGAGCAAGTGGACAATCGCCACGAGTCGTTGATCATCGCGCACATGCCGATGGTCAAGCGGGTGGCGATTCATTTGAAAGCACGTGTGCCGCCTTTCATGGAGCTCGATGAGTTGATTCAGGTGGGCATGGTCGGGCTGATTGAGGCCGCACGTTCTTTTGATCCGACCAAGGGTTTCGAGTTCGAGAATTTTGCGCTGAGCCGTGTCCGTGGGGCCATTTTGGATGAGGTGCGCAGACAGTCTTTTTTGCCCAGGTCTGCTGTTGCCTTTAACAGGAGTGAGAATGAGGCCGTCCACGTATTGGCTGCTGAGTTAGGTCGTGCGCCCACTCAGTCGGAGCTGGCCTTGTTCATGGGCAAAGACATTGAAGATTTTCAAAAAGAACGCGGCTTGGCCAAGCGTTTTGAAACATTTTCCATGGAAGTGGTCAACGACGAGGTCATGAGCATGCCCGGCGATCGCGCCATGCAGCCCGAGGTGATGGTGGAGGAGGCTGAGTTCATGGATGCGGTTGTACAGGCCATAGACGATTTGCCCGATCGGGAAAAAATGGTCATGAACCTCTACTATGTCGAGGAATTGAACCTCAAGGAAATTGGCGAGGTACTGGGTGTGAGCGAATCCCGGATCAGTCAGATCCTTTCGACAGTCGTCAAAAAGTTACGGCTGACACTCCGCGTAGGTCCCTAAATTAATGAAATTGTTGATCAATGTTTTCGATTTTTTCTTCTAAATCACCCGACGATGAGATGCAAAAAGCGCAAGCGCTTTTTGAAAAAGTGACGTCTTCCAAGTCAGATTCTCGGGAAGCGAGAAACTTGAGGCTGCGAATGGCATTGCTTTGCAAGGCCCACATGGACAAGTCTTTTGTCGCAGGTGCCGAGCAAATGGCGACATGGCAGGCGTCGATTGAATGGGCCATCGCCAACGGGAAAAAAAAGCCGCCACAGCCTGAACCTTCGCTTTTCCAAAAAATCAAGGCAGGTGACAACGAGGTTTATGTTTACTTGCCAGAGGAGTACGCACATGAGGCCTATTTCCTCGGGGCACGTTACCAGCGTGCCGAAATCCCTGCGTTAACGGCAATTGAAACGATGCAGGGTTTGGCTGATCAACTGTGTTTGTATGAATTGAGACTGTCAGAGCCGTTTCAGGTTTTGCAATTTCTTCGGGATGAATTGAGCCAATCACCAGTCATTTCAAGCACTGGTGAATTGCCTTGAGTTCCTTGTCAACTTGATCCTGGGAGAGCCTCATGGAACCCTTTGTTTTGGCTTTCATTGCCATTGGTTTGTTGGTGATATTGGTCTTTATCATTTATTTGGTGGACCGGGTGAACGCCATCGAAAAAGAAACACGCCAGTTTTCTCGTTCTTTGCGTGCACCTGACGAAGCGCGAGCGCAGGGACCATTTGCGGGCTTTACGTCTAAAAAACTCTGGGATGCCATGACTGGGCGTATCCCAGAGGGCACCCACCCTTCTGTGGTAGCTGAGGTGCGTGAGCGTTACGAGTCGGTTTTGCAAAAACACATTGAGGCGATTTTTCAAGAGGGTGTGAAGGATGGGCAGCGTGGCATGTCCGGGGAACCCAAAAACACCAAGGTGGTGGCTTCATTACACGGTCCGATTGAGTCGTGGTTGCCATCGGCCCAAGTCAACACCATTTACAAATGCGGTTTGGGCAGTTCGGAGTTGCCTGCAGACCAATGGGATGGTTTACGCACTGATCTCGATGAAGCGGGTCAAACCCTTTACACCATGGCCCTGCTGACTTTGCGGCAACCACTGTCCCATAGTTTGATGCCTCAGCCTGTTGTGGATGCACCCGAGATGGCCGTAGCCTCTCCTGTGCATTAAATCCTGCTGGCTCGCATCCAGGGGCTCAAGTTTTTACCCGCCTGGTCGATACCCTTCATACAAGCAGTTGATAAAGGGTTTCTAACATGCGTGCCTATTCAAGAGCGGCTCAAAGTTACGGTTCGGTGCAAGTGGTCACCGGTGTGGCGATGGCGGACAACATCCAGCTGATTCAGATGTTATTTGATGGCTTGACTGAAAGTCTTGCATCGGCCAAAGGTCACATCATGAACAACTCGATTGAGGAAAAGTCAAAGTCTATTTCGCGTGCAGGCCGCATTGTGGTGGGTTTGCAAGGCGCTTTGGATTTCGAGCGTGGTGGCGAGTTGGCGCAAAATCTCAACGAGTTGTATGTCTATGTGACGCGGCGACTGTTCCATGTCAATGCCTACAATGATTTGGCAGCGCTTGAAGAAGTGCAAAGCCTGATCAAGGACATCGCTGATGCTTGGAAGTCTCTGCCCAGTTTGTTGGGCCAGGCCAAACCGACCTCGCTCATGATGAATTGATGGATTGTTTTCCCTGGAGCAGCCTCATCAAGGGTGTTTTACCTCGATGATTTATTTTTCCGGTGCAATGCCTTCGAAACTCGTTTGCGAACGTGGTTCCTCTGCTTGAGGGTTCTGCCGATTGGCTTGGCGCGTGAGTTGGATACGACATGCCGTCAATGTTTGATCTCATGCGAAACCCCTGATAGGTTTCATTGAGCATCTGGCAGAGGCTTGATGGTGCTCATGGCTGGCATCCATCGGCCAGTTCAGGGTGAATGCTGGAGATGTTTGTGACTGGTACCCTCTGGTTTATGCACACGTGCATGCGCTTTTTTCTCTGTTGCACATAGCCAGTCTCGGGCAAGATGCACAGGATCCATCATTCCGCTGCCCCCAACAAGAAAACCCATTTGATGGGTGATGCGCATCGCTGCAGATCACGGTCAATTGGGGTGACGCACGTGGGTGTTTCAAGCCAGCAGTGCCTTGGGATAACCCAAAGGCACTGCCGACCCCATCACATGCGGCAACCTGCGCCAGAATCGGCCAAGGCTTTGGCAGCGATGCCGATCACTTTGTTTTCTTTGTTAGAGACTTCGCGCAGGTAAATGTCTTGCACGGGGTTGTGCGACTTGCTCATCGTCCACTTGCCGCGTGGGCTGTCGATCACCGCAGTTTCCATGGCCTTGATCATGGCGGCTTTTTTGCTGACATCGCCTTGAACTGCATTGGCCCCTTGCACCAGCAACAAACCCGTGTCGTAACCTTGCACGGCGTACACATCGGGTTGCATTTTGAAGGTTTTGGCGTAGTTGAGTCGGAACTCCTTGTTGCGCTTGGTCTCGATGCCGTCACCGTAGTGCAGGGCAGTGAGCACGCCGTCGGCAGCAGGCCCTGCGGCTTCGAGCACGCCCTCGGTCAAAAAGCCCGAGCCGTACAGCGGAATCTTGCCCTTGAGGCCCGCTGCGGCGTAGTCGCGCAAGAATTTGGCTGCACCGCCGCCGGCAAAAAAGCAGGCCACAGCGTCCGGTTTGAGCGCGGCAATTTCGGTGAGCAGCGCCTGGAATTCGACATTGGGGAAAGGCAGGCCCAATTCCTTGATGATGGTGCCACCCGCTTTGGTGTAGCTTTCTTTAAAACCTTCAAAGGCTTCGTCACCAGCGGCGTATTTCCAGGTGATCCACACGGCCTTTTTGTGGCCGCGCTTGACCATGGCTTCGCCCAGCGCCATGGTGGGCTGGCTGTTGGAAAAGCTGGTGCGGAACACATTGGGGGCGCACTGGGCGCGGGTGGCAATGTGCACGCCCGCGTTGGGGATCAAACTGATCACGCCGCTTTCGCGAGCCACGCGGTGAATGCCCATTTGCACGCCCGAGTGCACGGTGCCGATCAGCACATCGACCTTGTCGCGTTGCACCAGCTTGTTGGCGTTTTCGATGGCTTTGGAGGGCTCGGATTCGTCGTCCACCTTGAACCATTCAATCTCACGGCCGCCGAGCTTGCCACCTTGCTCGTTGATGGCCATGCGCACGCCGTTTTCAATGGCCACGCCCAGTTGGGCAAAGGTGCCGGTGTAGGGTAGCATGAAGCCCACACGGATCTTGCCGCTTTGGGCCAGGGCATTTTGGGGGAGCAGCAAACCAGTTGTTGATGCACCCAACAGGCTTGCGCCGTGGGTCAAGATTTGCCGACGTGAAGAAGAGAGGGTCATGGGTTTTCCAAGTGGAGGACAATTTTGCACACGCTACAAAAAGGCTTGTGGCGAGAATGACAGATCCATTATGGAACTTTTTATGGGCTTAAATTGCAGACTCCCATCCGAGAAAACCCGAAGAGGTGCCGCGGAAATGGCTTCTGATTTGGGGCAGGTTTTTGATTGCCAAGTCCTTGCTGGATGAGGTTAAACCAGCATGCCGACCCGTCAACACATGAATCTCTGAATGAGATTCATGTGTTGGAATGGAGGGTCAAAATGGTCTGCCCGACAGGGATCGAACCTGTGACCCACAGCTTAGAAGGCTGTTGCTCTATCCAACTGAGCTACGGGCAGAAACTTCAGATGAGACAGAAACACGAAAGGCCCTGACGGGCCTTTGGGAACTGTGCGTCTTGAAAAAGACTTTTGAGGGTATTTTCTTAAATTTGAGTTTAAGAAAATGGTCGGAGCGGCGGGATTCGAACTCGCGACCCTCTGCTCCCAAAGCAGATGCGCTACCAGGCTGCGCTACGCTCCGACAAGCGATATTCTAACCCTCAAATCATCACTTTTTGGTCGGACGGTTGAAAAAGTCATGGTTAATGTTCGAAAGTCAGAAGGCTCAATGACAAAGAGTTTGGCGGGTGATTCGAGACTTGTTTCTTCTGACATGAAAAAGGCCTGCAAGAGCAGGCCTTTCGTGAGTGGGTGGTGTCCTTTTAACTGCCGCGTGTCACGGGCATGCGAACGTCACCGGGCAAGGCCAGTTGCTTGGCCAGTTCCAGCTTGGCCAGCGAGTTGCGGTGCACCTCATCCGGACCATCGGCCAGGCGCAGGGTGCGCTGGTGGGCGTAGGCATAGGCCAGAGGGAAGTCTTGCGACACACCGCCACCGCCGTGGGCCTGAATGGCCCAGTCGATGATCTGGCAGGCCATGTTGGGGGCTACGATCTTGATCATCGCGATTTCGGCCTTGGCCACTTTGTTGCCCACGGTGTCCATCATGGATGCGGCCTTGAGGGTGAGCAGGCGGGCCTGCTCGATCATGCAACGCGACTCGGCGATGCGCTCTTGCCAAACGGTCTGACGGGCCACTTCACGGCCAAAGGCCACACGCTCGTTCAGGCGCTTGCACATCAGCTCCAGCGCGCGCTCGGCAATGCCGATGGTGCGCATGCAGTGGTGGATGCGGCCAGGGCCCAAGCGGCCTTGGGCAATTTCAAAGCCACGGCCTTCGCCCAGCAAAATGTTTTCGGCTGGCACGCGTACGTTCTTGAGCACCACCTCCATGTGGCCGTGCGGGGCGTCATCGTAACCAAATACCGACAGGGCGCGCACCACGGTGATGCCGGGTGTGTTGGCAGGCACCACGATCATGGATTGTTGCTCGTGCCGACCCGCGTCAGGGTTGGTTTTGCCCATGACGATGTAGACCGCGCAGCGTGGGTCACCTGCGCCGGACGACCACCACTTGCGGCCGTTGATGACGTACTCGTCACCATCGCGGCGAATCTCGCACTCGATGTTGGTGGCATCCGATGAGGCCACATCGGGTTCTGTCATCAAAAACGCTGAGCGGATTTCGCCGCGCAACAATGGCTCAAGCCATGTGTCTTTCAGCTCTTCGCTGGCGTAGCGTTCGAGCGTCTCCATGTTGCCGGTGTCGGGGGCTGAGCAGTTGAAGATTTCTGCGGCAAAGGGCACGCGTCCCATGATTTCGCACAGGGGTGCGTATTCCAGATTGGACAGGCCTTGGGGGGCGCGAGTGGACTTGGGTAAAAACAGGTTCCACAATCCTGCGGCCAAGGCCTTGGGCTTGAGTTCCTCGACGATTTTGGTGGGGACCCAAGCGTTGCCTTTGGCACGGTTTTCGGCGATCTCTTCAAAGAACCGCGCCTCGTTGGGGTAAATGTGCTCGTCCATGAAGGCCAACAAACGGGCCTGCATGTCTTTGACCTTGGGGGTGTATTCAAAATCCATGGTCTCTCTCCTGGGGTTGTGGTTCGGGGGGTAAAAGGGTCAGGCCTGACGGGCAAAACGCCAGGCGAGCTCGGCCATGGGTCGGGCGCCAGCGCCCGAGGTTTTGGCTTGTTCACTGGACGCGGTGCCGTCTTCGACGCGTTTGGCAATGCCTTGCAAAATGGCCGCGATGCGGAACATGTTGTAGGCGAGGTAAAAATTCCAGTCCTGGGCCAAAGCTTCGGGCGTGGTGAAACCCGTGCGCTCGCAATAGCGGCGGATGTATTCGGCTTCAGACGGGATGCCCAAGGCAGCGAAATCAAGCCCACCGATGCCACGGAAGGTGCCTGGCGTGATGTGCCAAGCCATGCAGTGGTAACTGAAGTCGGCCAGCGGGTGGCCTAGGGTGGACAGCTCCCAGTCCAGCACGGCCAGCACGCGCGCTTCGGTGGGGTGGAACATCAGGTTGTCCAGGCGGTAGTCGCCGTGCACGATGCCGACCAGCGACTCGTCCTTGGCGCTGGCCGGGATGTTTTTGGGCAGCCACTCGATCAGCTGGTCCATCTCGGGAATGGGCTGAGTGATGGAGGCGGCGTATTGCTTGCTCCAGCGGCCAATTTGGCGCTCGATGTAGTTGCCCGGTTTGCCGTAGCTGGTCAGGCCTTGCTTGGCCACATCGACCTTGTGCAGCGCCGCCAGCACCCGGTTCATCTCGTCGTAAATCGCGCCGCGCTCGGCAGGCGTCATGCCGGGCAGGGACTGGTCCCAGAGCACACGACCTTGCACGAACTCCATCACATAGAAGGCGCGGCCAATCACCGATTCGTCGTCGCACAGCACATGCATTTCGGCCACGGGCACATCGGTGCCGTGAAGGCCTTGCATGACGGCAAATTCGCGCTCGATGGCATGCGCTGAGGGCAGCAGCTTGGCCACCGGTCCCGGCTTGGCACGCATCACGTATTGGCGCGAGGGGGTGATGAGCTTGTAGGTGGGGTTCGATTGCCCGCCCTTGAACATTTCCACGCTCAAGGGACCCACAAAACCGGGCAGCCGGGCGCTGAGCCAGGCCTCCAAGGCAGGGATGTCGAAGGCGTGGGTGCCGGTGACAGGCCGGGTCCCCACAAAATGATCAAAAGCACTCATGGGTGGACCCGTCGGAAATTGGTTTTCGCCGCAGACAGCGGCGAGAGGGTGGAAATGGGGTGTGTCAGTGGTCCGCGTTGACGATCAGCAGCAGCGCGTCGCGGTCCAGCACCACCAGGCCACCGGGCTCGATGCGGATGATTTGCTCGCGCTCCATTTGCTTGAGTTCCTGGTTGACCCGCTGGCGCGATGCACCCAGCAGCTGAGCCAGTTCTTCCTGGGCCAATTGCAAGCTGATGCGAATCGCCTTGGCGTCCGACAAACTGGGCACGCCGTAGCTGCGCAACAAGTGGTTGAGTTGCTTGGCCAGCCGGGCCCGCAAGGGCAGGGTGTTGAGGTCTTCCACCAAGCCATAAAGCTGGCGAATGCGCCGCGCATGCAGGCGCAGCATGGCGTCGTAAAACTCGACGTGCTGCGTGAGGATTTTCTTGAAGTCGGCCTTGGCTACGTTGAGGGTGGTCGTGTCGCCGTGTGCATAGCAGTCGTGCGTGCGACGGTCCCCGTCGAAGATCGACACATCGCCAAACCAAATGCCCGGCTCCACATAGGTCAAGGTGATCTGCTTGCCCGACACCGAGGTCGAGCTCACGCGCACCGCGCCCTTGGCGCAGGCGATCCACTGCTCGGGCGGGTCTCCCCGCGCAGCGAGCATATCGCCGTCTTTGTGACGTTTGACGTAAGCGCATCGAAGTATGTCGTGTCGAAGTGAAGGTGAAAGGCTTGAGAACCAGCGACCACTGTTGATCGCCTCTCGTTCCTCCATTGTCAGAATCGGTTCGTCCATGCTCTGTCCTTTGAGTGACTGATGATTGGGTTTTTGTCGCCTGGGGGACCAGTCGGTTTACTCGTATTCAGGTTTGTGCTTGTTCAAGAACGAAGCAATGCCGATGCCTGCGTTCACATGATGCAAGTTTTTGACGAAGTGATCACGTTCGCGTGCCAATTGCGCATTGAGGCTGCTGCCATCGGCATCGCTGAGTAAATCCTTGATGCTGGTCAAAGCGTTGGGGGCGCGGCTGTTGAGCAGTTCACCCAGTTGCAGTGCTTGCGCAAGGGCTTGGCCTGCATCGGCCAGGCGGTTGACCACACCCAGTTGCTGCAAACGCTCTGCGCCAATGCGCTCACCACACATGAGCAGTTCGGTGGCCAACTGGCGCGGTAATGCGCGCGACAGACTCCAGCTGCCGCCGCCATCGGGCGATAAGGCAATCGAGCTGTAGGCCATCACAAACACGCTGTTGCGCGCCGCCACGATCATGTCGCAAGCCAGTGCCAACGAAAAACCGGCACCGGCCGCAGGCCCTTCGACGGCGGCAATCACCGGCTTGGGAAAGGTGCGGATGGCTTCGATCCAGTTGTGCAGGCCTTCGATGCTTTGCGCCTGGTGCTCGGGCGGCAGCTGGCGGTTGTTTTGCAAGCGCTGCAAATTGCCGCCTGCGCTGAAAATGCCATTGGCACCGGTGATGACCACGCTGCGCACGTCCGGGTTGGACTCGGCCACGCTCAGGGCTTCCACACCTGCGGCGTACATCTCGGGCCCGAGTGCGTTGCGAAACTCCGGGTTGCTGAGGGTCAGGACCAGTGTCCGGCCTTCGCTGGTGCTGAGCAGTTGGGCGGTCATGCTCAGTCTTCCGTGTGCATGAGGGACAAGCCAATGGCACCCCGGCGGCGCAACCAGGGGCTGGGGCGATAGCGTGTGTCGCCATAGACCGTTTGCAGATTGAACAACACTTCCAAAATACTGTCGGGTCCCAGCTTGTTGCCCATGGCCAGTGGCCCCATGGGGTAGGCCAGGCCCAAGGTGACCGCGGTTTCCAGGTCTTGTGGGCTGCAGATGCGCTGCTGGCACATGTCAGACGCGATGTTCACGATGGTGGCCACCACGCGCTGCGTGACAAAACCGCCGCTGTCGCGGATGACCGAGACGGCCTTGCCGTCGCGGGCAAACAGGGCATGGGCCGCATCGCGCATGTCGGCGCGTGTGGCCGGGTTGGTGGCCAAGACGCGGCGTTTGGTGGAGGCATCCACAAACAGCATGTCGATGCCCACAGTGCGGGCCGGGTCCAGGCGCTCGACCACGGCCACGGTGGTGATGTCAAAGCCCAATGGGGCGACGAGGGTCAGTGCTTCAGGCGAGGGCGACGCGCCGGTTTCGATTTTGGCGCCCAGGTCTTTGAGCAGCTGCAGCAGCTCCATGCGGCGGGTGGCGCGGGGCGAAACCCAGACAGGGGGCATGTTGTCCACCACGGGAACAGGTGGCTCGGCGGGCACTTGCGCTGCGCCATCGATGTATTTGTAAAAGCCTTCTCCGACCTTTTTGCCCACCACGCCACCGGCCAAGCGTTGGGCCGTGATCACGTTGGGGCGGTAGCGCGGCTCTTCGTAATACTGGTGGTAAATCGATTCGATCACATGGTGAGACACATCGAGCGCCGTCAAGTCAAACAACTCGAAGGGGCCGAGTTTGAAGCCGACTTGGTCGCGCAGGATGCGGTCAATGGTGGCGAAATCGGCAATGCCTTCGCTCACAATGCGCAGCGCTTCGGTGCCATAACCGCGCCCAGCGTGGTTGACGATGAAGCCGGGCGTGTCTTGTGCCTGGACCGGGGTGTGGCCCATTTGGCGTGCAAAGTCAGACAGGCGCTGGCACACAGCCGGATCGGTTTTGAGGCCCGCGATCACCTCGACCACCTTCATGAGGGGCACGGGGTTGAAGAAGTGGTAGCCCGCAAACTGCGCCGGGCGCTGCAAGGCAGCGGCAATGGCGGTCACGGACAGGGACGAGGTGTTGGTCACCAGCACCGCCGTGGGTGCCAGCACTTTTTCGAGTTCGGTGAACAGGCTTTTCTTGATGTCGAGCTTTTCAACGATGGCTTCGACCACCAGCTCGCATTCGGCCAGGTCTTGCAGGCTGGTGGCACCCAACAGACGGCTTTTGTGACCGGTCACGGCTTCGGCTGTCAGGCGGCCTTTTTCCTGCAATTTGTCCCATTGCTGGAAAACGGCATCGCGCGCTTTTTGAATGGCTTCGGCTTGTGTGTCGTACAGCCAAACTTGGCTGCCTGCTTGTGCGGCGATTTGGGCGATGCCTCGGCCCATGGCGCCAGCGCCGATGACGGCGACTTTGGAAAATGCGAGTGTCATGTTGGTTGTTGAAGAAGCTGAAAGCGTTTAAGCGCAAAACTGCTCAAGGAGAGTCAATTTGAGACATTCAGTGAGACATGGCCCGAGGGATTATCGCCTCACTCTTGCAGGACCCAGCGAGTCCTTGGGGCATCTCGTCTTGGACGAGTGTTGGGGCCGACGGCATGGAATTCGGTTTTTTGAGATGGCTTTAGCGCCTGACTTGCAAGGCACCGGGGTTGACAATGTTGGTGGGGGTGCCCTTGATGTAGTTGACCACGTTGTCAAATGCCACACCGAAGTAAAGTTCGTAGCTGTCTTTTTCGACATAGCCAATGTGTGGCGTGCAAATGCAGTTTTCCAGTCGAAGCAGGGCCGATCCCTGCAAGATGGGTTCAGATTCAAATACATCGACTGCGGCCATCCCAGGGCGGCCGCGGTTCAATGCGCCGATCAAGGCGTTGGCTTCCAACAGTTCAGCGCGTGAGGTGTTGACCAGCAAAGAGCTGGGTTTCATGCGGCACAGGTCTTCTGTGGTCACAATGCCTTGGGTTGATTCATTCAAGCGCAGATGCAAAGACAAAACGTCTGAGTTTTCAAAAAATGCCTCTCTGCTCGTGGACGCAGCGTAGCCGTCCTTGACCGCTCTGACGCGTGATTCATCGCTGCCCCAGATCTGAACTTGCATGCCAAAAGCTTTGCCGTAACCGGCCACCAGTTGTCCAATTTTTCCGTAACCCCAAATGCCCAAGGTTTTGCCTTTGAGGACAGTGCCCAAGCCAAAGTTGACGGGCATGGAGCTGGATTTCAGGCCGGACTGTTGCCAAGCGCCATGCTTGAGGCTGCTGATGTATTGCGGCAATCTTCGAGAGGCGGCCATGACCAGAGCCCAAGTCAATTCCGCAGGAGCGGTGGGCGAACCAACACCCTCGGCAACTGCAATGCCACGTTCGGTGCAGGCTGCCAAGTCAATGTGACTGCCAACACGTCCAGTTTGTGCAATCAATTTCAATCTTGGCAGTTTTTCAATCAAGGCCCGATTGAGTGCCGTGCGTTCACGGATCAGGACAATCACGTCAGCATCTTTGAGGCGAACAGAGAGTTGACCAATGCCTTTGACTGTGTTGGTGTATACCTTGGCGGGAAAATTCTCGAGCTTGGAAGCGCAACTGAGTTTGCGGACGACGTCTTGATAGTCGTCGAGGATCACGATGTTCATCCCGACATTGTGCCTTG
This sequence comes from Limnohabitans sp. WS1, assembly GCF_003063265.1. GTDB lineage: Bacteria > Pseudomonadota > Gammaproteobacteria > Burkholderiales > Burkholderiaceae_C > Limnohabitans_A. The sequence continues at coordinate 225,863 of NZ_NERU01000004.1, read as the reverse complement.
ACACTGGGCGCTTACGGCGGGGATGCGTAGATTCCTTTTGAGTGACTTCGCTTTCATGGGCTTGCGTTGCGAAAGCGTGGTGTCGAGCCAATGGATTGGGCGGGTTTGTACCCGCCGTGTTTTTACCGATGTGCTTGCCTTGACTCGAGTGCCACCAAGCGGTCCAGCTCGGCGCAAACATCCGCCATGCGCCCCGAAATCACCATTCGTCCGGCACAGTCTGCCTGTTGACCGTTTTCCTGGATGCGCAAGACACGAAGGAGGGGCGGATTGTCTGGCACTTGCGTGCGCTGCGCGGCTGTACAAGCATTTGGGGGGCGAACGGCCCAGCTGGGGTGTGGGCGCGATGTTCGAGATTTTGTCAAAACCGATGCGTTGACAGGATTAAGGTTCAGTTTTTTTAAAAAAACTGACAAAGTTAGCAGAGCGATTCCCATGTGAAACCTTTCAAATCATGGAGGTTGGACACAGGCAGGATTGCTGAAGAAAACCGCTGGGCTCAGGGCTGAATAACAGCGCCCGCCACCTGAGCCAGGATTTAAAGCATCAAATGATGAATGTGTTGCGTATCAGGCCCACCGCCAAGCCTTCAATGTCAAAAGGTTCGCCAGGACGCACCAAAATGACCGGGTAGTCTGGATTTTCAGGCAGAAGTTCAATGCCAGAGGCTGTTTTGTTCAAACGTTTGACCGTGACATCGTCCCCCAAACGGGCCACCACAATTTGTCCATTGCGAACGTCTTTGGTTGATTTCACGGCCAACAAATCTCCATCCATGATGCCCGCGTCCCGCATGGACATGCCTCTGACACGCAACAAGTAATCAGGCTGTTGTGCGAACAAAGTGCTTTCGACTTGGTAAGAGCGGTCAACATGTTCTTGCGCAAGGATGGGAGAGCCAGCGGCAACCCGCCCCACCAAGGGCAAACAAAGTTGCGCCAGTCCGGGCAGGTTCAGGCTGAACGAATCCGCAGGCACACGGGTCGTGCTGCGGGCGCTGCCTTTGAGACGAATTCCGCGGGAAGTGCCGCTGACCAGTTCGATGACGCCTTTGCGGGCCAGTGCTTTTAGGTGCTCTTCGGCCGCGTTTGCCGACTTGAAACCCAATGCCGTCGCGATCTCTGCGCGTGTGGGTGGGGAACCCGTGTTGGCCATGGTGTTCTGAATCAGGTTCAGAATTTCTTGTTGCCTGGCCGTGAGTTTCGGATCGTCGGTCATCGGTGCTCCTAGGGCTGTTGTTTCATCCAGTGACTGTATTTTTAACCAGTTTTTGCGGTTTTGCAAGGAGTGTATGTAAAAACCATCAACCATGGGCCTTGGATGCAAAGCGCCTTGGTGTGGAGCCGCAGGGCATTTGCAACAAAAGCGATGGCCAGGCATCCCCAAAACAAAAAAGCCCCTTAACGGGGCTTTGTGGGGCTGTGCAGCGCATGCTGCGCTCAAGAATTCATCAGCTGAGTGCAGCGAAGGCGCGAGCCGTGATGTCTTCCACACTGCCGGAGCCACTGATGGCGCGGTAGCGGGGGGCTGACGCCGCATCTGCTTTGGCCCAGTTGGAGTAGTAGTCAACCAAGGGGCGTGTTTGCGCACTGTAAACATCCAGGCGTTTTTTGACGGTTTCTTCTTGATCGTCAGCGCGTTGAACCAAGGGCTCTCCGGTCATATCGTCCATTCCGTCCACCTTGGGCGGGTTGAATTTGACGTGGTAGGTCCGACCCGAGGCAGGGTGCGAGCGACGACCGCTCATGCGTTCAATGATGGCATCGAAAGGCACATCGATTTCGAGCACGTAATCCAACTTGACGCCTGCAGCCTTCATGGCATCTGCTTGAGGAATGGTTCGTGGAAAACCATCGAACAGGAAGCCATTGGCACAATCTGCTTGGGCAATCCGCTCTTTGACCAGGTTGATGATCAGGTCATCGCTGACCAGACCGCCAGATTCCATCACCGCTTTGGCTTGAAGTCCAAGCGGTGTTCCTGCTTTCACGGCAGCACGCAGCATGTCACCTGTGGATATTTGTGGGATGTTGTATTTCTGGCAAATGAAGGTGGCTTGTGTGCCTTTGCCGGCGCCAGGTGCGCCCAACAGAATCAGTCTCATGGAAGTTCCTTATAGCTTGTCATGGGTGTCTGTCAGATGGATCTCATACGGACCCACGTCTCCTGACAACGTAGGTCGAGAATATCACGCGATGCTCAAGCCAGGCTTACGCCATCAGCAGGGCGCGGACCCGATCCAAATCTTCAGGCGTGTCTACACCAGGCCCAGGGGCTTTGTCAGTGATGTGCACCGCAATGGCGTGTCCATGCCAAAGTGCGCGCAGTTGCTCCAGTGATTCCACAGCTTCAATGGGGGCTACAGGCAATTGTGGGAAAAGTGACAAAAATCCTGCCCGGTAAGCGTAAATGCCCACATGGCGCAGGGGTGCAGGGTCTGGCAGTTGCATCAAAAGCGGGTCAGCAGGGCCATCTCGCCACCAAGGGATGGGCGCTCTGCTGAAATAAAGCGCGATGCCACGGGCATCGGTGACCACTTTGACCACATTGGGATTGGTGAAGTCGGCGCAGGATGTGATGGCATGGGCAGCGGTGCTCATGCTCGCTTGCGGACACTGCGTCAAAGCAAGGGCGACTTGGTTGATCAATTCTGGCTCGATCAGGGGTTCGTCGCCCTGGACATTGACCACCACCCGGTCGGAGGGCAATCCCAGTTGCTGACAAGCTTCAGCCAAACGGTCACTGCCGCTGGGGTGGTCTTGTCGTGTGAGCAAGGCCTGTATGCCGTGCTCGGCACAAGCATTCACAATGCGGACGTCATCTGCGGCGACCACCACTTGTTGGGCCCGCGAGCGTTGCGCTTGCCTGGCCACTCGCACGATCATGGGCAATCCCACGACATCGGCCAAAGGCTTGTTGGGCAGTCGCGTTGAAGCCAGGCGTGCTGGAATCAGGACCGTAAAGTCCAGTTGAGAGGTGGTTTCGCTCATGACCGTGGGCTCACAAGGGGGGACGCAACGCGGCCAATTTGTCGAGCTCATCATCGCTCAAGGGGCGGGCTTCATTCTCAAGCAAGATGGGAATGCCCTGGCGCACTGGATAGGCCAGCCGGGCGCTTCGTGAGAGCAACTCTTGCGCCTCACGGTCAAAGTTCAAAGGGCCTTTGGTCACGGGGCAGACCAGCAGTTCAAGCAGTTTGGTGTCCATCAAGGAATGATAACTGCGACAAGGTGGCCCTCGTGCTGGGTTGCCGCGAAATCGTGTTCCGATGTCACGCAAGAACCGTTTTGCTCAAGGGTGTGGGTCTGTTTTTGCCAACAGTGCGTCCAGGGCATGCCAAAAAGCAGGTTCAGGCGTGAGCACCAGGGGCACCGCCAGCGCGGTCGGTTGTCGTTGCCAGAGCTTGGCGGCGTCTTTTTCGGTGCACAGCAAGGGTCTTGGACCTTCGCTTCTTGGCCAAGTTGCAAAGTCGAAATGATCGGGCAAGGCTTGAGTGGTTGCCAGTTCAAGGCCGTTTTCTCGGAGCATGTTGAAGAAGGATGCCGGACGCGCCAGTCCAGCAACTGCATCAACGGGGCTGCTTTTCAAATCGTTCAAGGTGCTTGTGCGACCTTGTGCATCCTGCGCCATTTGACCCAGTTGCCGCTTCGCCTGGAAACCACCAGACAGGTTGTTGATGCCCGTGTGGAGAAGCAAGTCAACGGATCTGGGCCATTTTTCTCGCAAAGGCCCAGCAGGAAGCAGCCAGCCATTCCCAACGCCGCGTTCGTCCATCACACAAATTTCAATGTCTCGGGCCAAGGCCCAATGCTGCAAGCCATCGTCACAGACCACGGTGTCCACTTGAGGATGGGCGGCCAACAAGGCCTGACCTGCTTGAACGCGGGATGAACCCACCCAAACAGGAACCCCTGTTTTTTGGCGAATGAGCAAAGGCTCGTCTCCCACGGTTTCGGGACGATCGGCCGGAAGAACTTCACGGGTGTCACGGGTCTGACGGCCATGACCCCTGGAGATCACGCCGACCGTGTGCCCTTTGTGTTGCAGGTGTTCAACCAAGGCCATCGTCACGGGCGTTTTTCCTGCGCCTCCAGCCACAACGTTGCCAACCACAATGACCCGAACGGGCAGTCGATGTCTGCTTTTGAGGCCGGTCAGGTAAAGGCCTGTTCGAGCCATCAAAGCAAGCTGATAAAGCCAGGCCACGGGCATGAGCAAGTGGGCAGCCCAGCCACGCGACAGCCAAACGCGCGGCAGTCGTTGGTGAAGCCAGGTGCCAAGCGCCATGGAGAGTCAAGACCCCGATGAATCAGCCGATTGGGTCGCAAAGGTGATTTGCGACAAGCCTGTGCGGCGGGCCGCTTCCATCGCATTGACCACCGACTGGTGGCTTGCTTGGGCATCCGCACTGATCACCAAAGTCATTTCTTTGGAGGCCAAATTGGCCAAAACAGCTGAAAGTGCACTGACTGAGCTGCCATTGACCGGTGTTTTGTTCAAGGCATATTGGCCTTGTGCGCTGATGGTCAAGATGATTTGCTGAGGCCGGTCTTTTTGTTTTTGCGCATCGGCCACAGGCAAAGTCAAGCTGATTTCTGTCAAACGCGACCATGTGGTGGTGAGCATCAAAAAGATCATCACCACCAACAAAATGTCGATGAAGGGGATCAAGTTGATTTCGGGCTCTGAGGAGGGGCGGTTTTTACTGAAATTCACAATCAATACACAGTCAGTCGCGCAAATGGTTCAGGTGCCGGCAAAATTGTTCGCTGGCTATTTCCATGTTCAGCAGGTGATTGTCCACCACGGATCGGAAGTAACGCCAAAACATCAAGGCAGGGATCGCCACAATCAGGCCGAAAGCGGTGTTGTACAAGGCGATTGAAATGCCCTGAGCCAATTGGGCCGGTTGGTTGTTGGCCGCAGTGTGAGCGCCAAAAATCTCGATCATGCCCACCACGGTGCCCAGAAGACCCAACAACGGGGCGGCCGAAGCAATGGTGGCCAAAGCGGTCAGGTAACGCTCTAAGTCTCGTGCTGCCTTGCGCCCGGCCATTTCCATCCCGGATTGGACATCTTTGTGGGTGGCTTGGGGGTTTTGTTGCAAATTTCTGATGCCGCTGGCCAGAACGGGCCCTAAAACGCCCATGTTTTCCAATTGGCGCACCACTTCTTCTGACGGCAAGTTTGAGCGAGTGACCTCCATGGCTTTTTCCAAAGTGTTCGATGGGGCAACTTTGCGGGTCTGCAATTGAAACAATCGTTCAATGATCAAGGCCAAGGCCAGGACAGAGCACAGAATCAGGGGCCAAATGGGCCAACCTGCGGCTTGTATGATCGATAACAAAACTTTTCCTTCTTGAGAGTTCGGTGTGACAAAAGATTGTCATTATGAACGATGTCTCAAGCGCACGAGGGCCTCTTTAGAGCCCGTCTTTGAGGGTTTCCAACGGGGGAGGCTGTCCTGTGGATAACTTTGTGAAGAACTTTTGAATGAATTTTTTTGAATACTTCTATATTCGATCAATTTTCAGAATTTGGTGATGCTGTTTTGGGAAAAATTGAATGAAATCAATTGCTTAAGATGAACAAAGAGCGTGTGTGCTTTTTGATGGCCCTTGGTGTATGTCGTCCTTCATCTGTGGAGTACTTCACATCAAGCCTCAGCCCGAAGCGGATGGCTCGCCCCCCATTTGAATAACAATCCCCACAATGAACATGCTCGAATCAAGCCAAGAAAGTGCCTGGACAGTCTCCGCTTTGTGCCGTGCTGTGGCCGATACCTTGGACCTGCGCTTCAACCCCGTGATCGTTCGAGGTGAAATTTCCGGCTTTTCACGCGCGGCCAGTGGCCATTGCTATTTTTCCATCAAAGATGACGCGGGTCAGATCCGATGCGCCATGTTTCGCCGTGCGGCCAGTTTGGTTGACTTTTCCCCGCGCGATGGCGAGCTGGTCGAGGTACGAGGCCGTTTGGGGGTGTATGAGGCCCGGGGAGACTTGCAATTGATTGTCGAGTCCATGCAGCGGGCAGGGCAGGGCGCACTTTTTGAGCAGTTTTTGAGACTCAAAATCAAACTGGAAAGCGAAGGGCTGTTTGATGCTGTGCACAAGCGCCCATTGCCAACACAACCCCGCGCCATTGGTGTGGTGACTTCTTTGGGGGCTGCCGCTTGGCACGACGTGATGACCGCCTTACAGCGGCGTGTGCCGCACATTCCGGTGTTGCTGGTGCCTGCGCTGGTGCAAGGTTCAGCTGCGCCCGCTACCTTGGTGCAGGCACTGAACAATCTGTACGCCCTTACCGCAGAAGACAATCCATGGTGTCCGCCTGTGGATGTGATTTTGCTGGTGCGCGGAGGCGGCTCTATCGACGATTTGTGGTCGTTCAACGATGAAAACCTTGCCCGTGTGATCGCCCAAAGTCCAGTGCCAGTCATCAGTGGCGTGGGCCATGAAACCGACTTCACCATTGCCGACTTTGTGGCCGATGTGCGTGCCCCCACACCCACGGCTGCCGCCGAGCTGGCGGCGATGGATCGCGGTGCAGGTTTGCAGGCCCTGTCGGTGTTGGAGCAAAGGCTGAGCCGGGGCTTGATGCGACAGCAAGACCGACAAGCCCAGCGGCTGGACAGCGTTGCTGCCCGTTTCGGTGTGGGCCTGGTTCGTCAGCAAGAGCGGCAGACGCAACGCCTGAGTGCGCTTGCATCTCGTTTGAGTCGCCCGCAGGGCCTGCTGGGCCAGCACAGCCAGTGGCTTGATCGATTGGACAGTCGTCTGCAAAGCGGCGTGCAAACCCAGTCAACTTTGCAGTCTCACCATTTGGACCGCTTGACCGACCGCCTGGCTTTCAACCGAAGCCAGCAGGTGCACCAACGTGCACAACGTTTGGAACACGCTGCATTGCGCTTGTCATCGGTTGACCCGCGTCTGGTTTTGGAGCGTGGCTACGCATGGTTGAGCGATGAGCAAGGCCATGCTTTGAGCCATGCCACTCAATTCAGGTCCGGACAAGGGGTTCGGGCGACCTTGGCCGATGGGGACGTGTCCTTGGTGGTCACACCCTGAACGAAAGTTCTGAACGGGTGGCTCTGTTTGGTGATGGCGGTGAAGGTGATGAACCTGCTCCTTGGATCGTTATTTTTCAGTGACCTGTCACCCTCAAGGGCGATCAAGCTGCCCCTAAAATGCAACAGTTATCTTTTTCACACCACCAAAGGACGCCTTCATGGAACACACCTTGCCCGCATTGCCTTACGCGATTGATGCTTTGGCCCCTCATTACAGCCAGGAAACTTTGGAGTTTCACCACGGCAAGCACCACAACGCTTATGTTGTGAACCTGAACAACCTGCAAAAAGGCACTGAATTCGAGAGCATGTCCCTCGAAGAGATCATCAAGAAGTCCAGCGGCGGCATCTACAACAACTCCGCTCAGATCTGGAACCACACCTTCTTCTGGAACTGCATGAAGCCCCAAGGCGGCGGTGAGCCCACTGGCGCATTGGCTGATGCCATCAACGCCAAGTTCGGCAGCTACGCCGCTTTCAAGGAAGCCTTCGTCAAGAGCGCCGTGGGCAACTTTGGCTCCGGCTGGACATGGTTGGTGAAGAAAGCCGACGGTTCGGTGGACATCGTCAACATGGGCGCTGCTGGCACCCCCTTGACGACTGGCGACACCGCCTTGTTGACTGTGGACGTTTGGGAACACGCTTATTACATCGACTACCGCAACATGCGCCCCAAGTTCGTTGAGACTTTCCTCAGCAACTTGGTGAACTGGTCATTCGCAGAGAAAAACTTCGCCTGATCGAAGTTCTCTCCAAGTCAAAAAGCCCGCAGATGCGGGTTTTTTGCTTTCTGGCCCTAAGGTAAATGGGGCTCTTGGGCAAATCTCCGGTTTCGAAATGCACTTTGACTGTATTGCGATCAACCACTGAGCTGAGAGCGGGGAGGGGCCGGGTGCCGATTTCTGGTACCCCAGCATGAGGCGCCCGGCCCCTCCCCGTTCTCAGCGGACTTCGCACAAACAAGCAGATCAGCGAATCATCATCCCCCCATCTGCCACGATGGTCTGCCCCGTCACGTACTGCCCAGCCGGGCTGGCCAGGAACACCGCCACACCGCCAATGTCGTCGGGCTCGCCCATGCGTCGAAGTGGCGTTTCGTTGTTGTACTTGGCGCTCAGCACCGGGTCCTCGTGCAGAGCCTTGGCAAAGTCGGTCTTGATCAGGCCCGGCGCGATGCAGTTCACGCGGATATTGTCAGGACCCCATTCCACCGCCAAATTGCGCGCCAGCTGCATGTCGGCCGCCTTGGAAATGTTGTAAGCCCCGATGATGGCCGAGCCGTGCAGGCCGCCGATCGACGACACGATGACGATGGAACCGTCCTTCTTGGCTCTCATGTCCGGGTAGACCATGGTGCACAGCCAGGTGTTGGACAACACGTTGTTGCGCATGACCTTGTCGAACACCTCGTCGCTCATGCCGGTGGTCGGGCCGTAATAGGGGTTGGTGGCCGCATTGCAGACCAAGATGTCGATCGGGCCCCAAGCTTGGCGGGTTTGATCAATCAGGTTTTGCAATTGCTCTTTGCTGGAGATGCTCGCGGCAATCGCCATCGCCTCGCCCCCTGCGGCCTGAATTTCCTTGACCACCACTTCGCAGGCGTCTTGCTTGCGGCTGGACACCACTACTTTGGCGCCTTGCTTGGCCAGCTGGTGTGCAATCGAGCGACCAATGCCCCGGCTAGAGCCCGTGACGACGGCGACTTTGCCTGTGAGATTGAACAGTGACATGAAACGGTCTCCTTGTGTGAATTGCTGGCAGTCTGCCTGCGTGTGGTGCTGGTGTCTGTCTTGCGGGTGTCAGCTTGGAGGGTTATCCACCCTGTGTGCTCGCCTCGCCTTGTGTGGGCACCCCACCTTCAGGGCGATGGCTTGTGGTCTGCGAGGCTTATCGCGACGAGGGCGTCGCTCCTACAAGGGGAATGTCTGCATTTTGTAGGAGCCCCGCCCCCGGGGCGATGGGGGTGGTGGTCTGCGAGGCTTATCGCGACGAGGGTGTCGCTCCTACAAGGGGAATGTCTGCATTGTGTGGGAGCCCCGCCCTCGGGGCGATGGCTTGTGGTCTGCGAGCGGCCTATCGTGGCGAGGGCGCCGTTCCCACAAAGCCCCCAATCCTGGCCTCAAGGCTTGTCAGACTGAGCCACAATGCTGCCCATGGAACAAGTTGATGCTGTTGTGATTGGGGCCGGCGTGGTCGGCCTGGCTGTGGGGCGGGCGCTCGCGCTCTCGGGCCGCGAGGTGCTGGTGCTCGAATCGGAAAACGCCATCGGCACGGGCACCAGCTCGCGCAACAGCGAGGTCATCCATGCGGGCATTTATTACCCGGCGGGCTCGCTCAAGGCGCGGCTGTGTGTGCAAGGTAAGGAAATGCTTTACGCCTATTGCGCTGAGCGCGGTGTGGCTCATCGGCGGTTGGGCAAGCTGATCGTGGCGACAAGCTCCGAGCAAGTGCTGGCGCTGGACGGCATCATGGCCAAGGCCGCCGCCAACGGTGTGCACGATTTGCAAAAACTCACGGCTGCGCAGGCCCAGGCGCTGGAGCCTGCGCTGTCTTGTGAAGCGGCGCTGCTCTCGCCCAGTACAGGGGTGATTGACAGTCACGGCTACATGCTTGCCTTGCAAGGCGACATGGAAAACGCAGGTGGTTTGCTGGCGCTGGTCTCGCCTGTGCAGCACATTGGCGTGCGGCAGGGCACCGCCACACATCCGATTCGTGTGACCACACAAGACGGCACCGAGCTGGCGTGCAAAGTGCTGGTCAATGCTGCAGGATTGAGCGCCGTGGCGCTGGCCGAGCGCATGGACGGGCTGGACAAAAGTCTGTTGCCCCAAGCCCATTACGCCAAAGGCAACTATTTCACGCTCTCTGGCAAGGCCCCGTTCTCCCGCCTGATTTACCCCGTGCCCGAAAAAGCTGGTTTGGGCGTGCACCTCACGCTTGACCTGGGTGGCCAGGCCAAGTTCGGCCCAGACGTGCAATGGGTAGAAGACCCCGCCGATCTGCAAGTCGATCCGCACCGAGGCGATGCCTTTTATGCCGAGGTGCGCAAATATTGGCCGGGTTTGGCCGATGGCGCTTTACAGGCGGGTTATGCGGGCATTCGCCCCAAGATCAACGCACCGCACGACGCAGCAGCCGACTTCATGATCCAAGGCCCCGCCGAGCATGGAGTGCCGGGTCTGGTGAACCTGCTGGGCATCGAGTCGCCCGGCCTGACCAGTTCTTTGGCAATCGCAGCGCAAGTGACCGCTTTGCTTTGAATGAAAAAGGCCATGCATGGGCATGGCCTTGTGTGTGATCTTGCGCAAATGCGCGAAGATCAGTTTTCCTCTGAGCCAATCAGGCGGTACACCAGCGCACCCAAAACGGCACCTGCAATGGGTGCCAGCCAGAACAGCCACAGTTGTGATACAGCCCAGTCACCCACAAACACGGCCACACCGGTGCTGCGGGCAGGGTTGACGGATGTGTTGGTGACCGGAATGCTGATCAGGTGGATCAGGGTCAAGCACAAACCGATGGCGATCGGTGCCAGGCCTTGCGGTGCGCGCTTGTCGGTCGAACCCAGAATCACCAAGAGGAACATCATGGTCATGACCACTTCGGTCAACAGGGCCGCCACCATGCTGTAGCCGCCGGGTGAATGCTCTCCAAACCCGTTGGAGGCAAAGCCGCCAGCAACGTCGAAGCCCGCCTTGCCGCTCGCGATCAGGTACAGCACGCCACCTGCGGCAATGCCGCCGAGCACTTGGGACACGATGTAAGGTGCCAGGTCTTTTGCAGGGAAGCGACCACCGGCCCACAGGCCAATCGAGACCGCCGGGTTCAGGTGACAGCCCGAAATGTGACCGATGGCAAAGGCCATGGTCAGGACCGTGAGGCCAAAGGCCAGCGAAACGCCTAAAAAGCCGATTCCCAATTGAGGGAATGCAGCCGCAAGCACGGCGCTGCCGCAGCCGCCCAAGACCAGCCAGAATGTTCCGAAAAATTCGGCACCGTATTTTTTCATGATGAGCTCCGATAGAGTTGTTTGCCAACGGATGTTGGCTGTATTCAGTCTAAGCCGAATAAGAGCTATTTATGACTCTATAAACACTCGGTAACACCTTTGCGTGCAGGTCAGCCTGGTCAAGGCTTTGCACTGGTGCCTCAAGCGAGACAGCGCGGCTCGCATGGCAGCCTCTAACATCTTGTCCATGCACCCATTTGACGAAGCCATTGACCTGAGCCCCACCGCGCCCCACCAATTCACGGGCGTGACCCATCCGGCCTACGCCAACATGATTGGGCCTTTTGGCGGCACCACCTCGGCGCAGTTGTTGCAATCGGCCCTGCTGCACCCCGAGCGCTTGGGCGAACCCGTGGCCCTGACGGTCAACTTTGCGGCCCCGGTGGCCGATGGCGAGATCCGTTTTGTGGCGCGTCCCGTGCGCACCAACCGATCGACCCAGCACTGGATCATCGAAGCCCATCAGACCCAAAATGACACAGAAGGCGTGGTGGCCACCGCCACAGCAGTGTTTGCTGTGCGTCGCGAAACCTGGTCGGATGTGGAGGCCGTGATGCCTGTCAACGTGCCCCCACCCGATGCTGTGCCCCGCATGCCCGTGAAAGGCATGCCGGCCTGGCCACAGCGCTACGACATGCGCTTTGTCGAAGGCGCTTTCCCCTCGGCCTTTGACGAGCAGGAACAAGCCCATTCGCGCTCGACCCTGTGGGTACGCGACGAGCCCGAACGGGCGCTGGACTTTGCTTCTTTGGCGGCCTTGAGCGACAGCTTTTTCCCGCGCATCTATGTCCGTCGCCGCCGCCGCGCCCTGATTGGCACGGTGTCCCTCACCACCTATTTCCATGCCGACAGCGCCTTGCTGGCGCAAGTCGGCACGCGCCATGTGTTGGGCGTGGCCAAGGCACTCAACTACCGCCACGGCTACTTTGACCAGACCGGCGAACTCTGGAGTCCCGAAGGCCAGCTGCTGGCGAGCACGCACCAGCTGGTGTACTTCAAGGACTGAAGGCGCTCAGCTGCCGCACCCCCGTTTATTTCTGTCAGGCAGTGGGTCTTGACGGTTTTATTATTTGCATCTACATTAATTCAATGGATGCCAAGCTGAGTTGGGATGAAGCTAAGAGGCAAATCAACCTGCGCAAGCATGGGCTGGACTTTGCCCTGGCTGGGGCTGTTCTGGATTCCCGTTACCGGCTGGACATACCAGTGGTCCGCGGCGCAGAGCCGCGAACCTTGTCCATGTCGTATGCCATGGGATTTTTGGCTGTTTTGACGGTGGTACACATGGCTCGTGATGGGTCTTTCCGAATCATCAGTTTCCGCCGTGCCAGCCGTGAAGAAAGAGAGGCTTACCTTGTCTGGATCGAAAACGAATGCGATGAGCCGTAAAGACGTGATCAAGGCTTTGAAGGTCAGCGAGCGTGAGGCCCCTTATGTGTGGGATGGCCAGGATGAGGACGAACGGCCCGCAACGACTGAAGAGTTGGCGCACGGTCTGGCGTTGGCCCGCAAACGCGGCAGGCCAGCGGGCAGTGGCGTCAAGGAGCAGGTGGCCATTCGCTTAGACAAGGACATCCTGGAGGCGTTTCGCGCTCAAGGACAAGGCTGGCAAACGCGCATCAACCAGGCCTTGAGGTGTTATCTGGCTGAGCATCCGGCGCAGTCGTGACAACTCGCGAAGGGATCGTTAGGGCTCAGCGCTTCATCTGCTGCAGCGCACTCGCCACTTCAGTGACCAGTGCCGGGCCTTTGTAAATGAGCCCGGTGTAAATCTGCACCACGTCGGCCCCTGCTTCTATTTTGGAGATCGCATCGTGCCCACTCAGGATGCCGCCCACGCCGATGATGGGGAAGTCTTTGCCCAAGGCGGCGCGCAGCCCGCGAATGACTCGGTTGCTGCCTTCCAGCACGGGCGAGCCCGACAGGCCACCCATTTCTTCGGCGTGCGCCAAGCCGCTCACGGCGTCACGCGCCAGCGTGGTGTTGGTGGCAATCACGCCGTCCATGCCGTGCTTTTGCAAGGTGGCGGCGATGACGCCCACTTGGGTTTCGTCCAGATCGGGCGCGATTTTGAGGAACATGGGCACGCGGCGGCCGTGCTCGGCGGCCAGTTCTTTGCGCCGCGCCACCAGTGCGCCCAGCAAGCCATCCAGAGCTTCATCGCTTTGCAGGGCACGCAGGTTCTTGGTGTTGGGGCTGGAGATGTTCACCGTCACGTAGTCGGCATGCGGGTACACACCTGCCAAGGCGACGAGGTAATCGTCGGTGGCGTTTTCAATGGGGGTGGCAGCGTTCTTGCCGATGTTCAGGCCCAAGAGGCGACCTTGCTGGCGGAACTTGGAGCGCTTGACGTTGGCGATGAAGGCGTCGAGCCCGTCGTTGTTAAAGCCTAGGCGGTTGATCAGCGCGTTGGCTTCGGGCAGGCGAAACATGCGGGGCTTGGGGTTGCCCGGCTGCGCCTTGGGCGTGACGGTGCCCACTTCGACAAAGCCAAAACCCATGGCACCCAGACCGTCGATGCAGCGGGCGTTTTTGTCCAGACCTGCGGCCAAGCCCACGCGGTTCGGGAAATGCAGACCCGCCAGCGTGATGGGCTGCGCCACAAAAGGTTGGCGGTAAAGGTGGTCAAGCGGGGTGTTTTGGGTGCGGGCCAGGCCTTCGATGGTCAGCTCGTGGGCCTCTTCGGGGTCCATCCTGAACAAAACAGGGCGGGTCAGGCAATAAGGGATCAGGGACATTGGATAATTCCGGGCTGGTGCAGGAGCGCTGCGTGGGGATCGGTTGCTCCGATTGTCGCAAACCCCGGCCTGCCTTTTTGACTTTCCAACCGAGCCCCTTTCATGACCCAAGACGAACTCAAAGCCCTGGTGGGCCAAGCTGCCCTGAAATACGTTGTTCCCGGCGAGATCGTCGGCGTGGGCACGGGCTCTACGGTGAACAAATTCATCGACGCGTTGGCCACCATGAAAGACCAAATCAAGGGCGCGGTGTCCAGTTCCGAAGCCTCCACCCTGCGCCTGAAGGCCTTGGGCATCCCGGTGTTTGACTGCAACGAGGTCGAGCGCCTGTCGGTCTACATTGACGGTGCCGACGAGATCGACCACCAAGGCCACATGGTCAAGGGTGGCGGCGCGGCGCTCACCCGCGAAAAAATCGTGGCGGCCCAGAGCCAACAGTTTGTCTGCATTGCCGACGAGAGCAAGTTGGTGGATGCGCTGGGCGCTTTTCCATTGCCCGTTGAAGTGATCCCCATGGCCACCGCCCGGGTCATGCGCCAGTTCGCGGCCATGGGCGGCAGTGCGGCGGTTCGCCAGAAAGATGGCCAGCCGCTCGTGACCGACAACGGCCAGCACATTGTGGACGTGAAGGGCTTGAAGATCACCGACCCGGTGGCGTTTGAGAACACCGTCAGCCAGTGGCCGGGTGTGGTGACGGTGGGGGTGTTTGCGGTGCAAAAAGCGCAAGTGTGTTTGCTGGGCACCTCAGCTGGCGTGAAGACATTGGCTTTTTAAAGGCCCCATCTTTGGCGTTGGCAGGTCTTGGACCTGTGGTTCAAGACCCTCGGTCAGATGTTTGCCATGCAAAGGTGTCAGCTCAGTGCCGCCAATTCAGCCTCTTCAAACCCCGCCAGTCGCCTGGCCGCCAGGTTGAAGGGGGGGCGCAGTTTGGGCGCGTCGTATTGGGCGATCAGCTCGGCATAGGTGCTGACCGGGTCCAGACCGCGTTGCGAACACAAATACCGGTACCAACGGTTGCCTGCGGCCACATGGCCGATTTCTTCTTCCAAAATGATGTCCAGGATCTCGCCCGCGCGGTGGTCGCCCACACTGACCAGCTTGTTTTTCACGCCCGGTGAGGCGTCCAGGCCCCGCGCCTCCATGGTGCGCGGCACGATGCCGATGCGGGCCAGGATGTCACCCTGGGTGCGCTCGGCCATGTCCCACAAGGTGTTGTGGGCGGGAAAGTCGCCGTAGTCAAAACCCATGTCCAGCAAATGCTGGCGCAGCAAGCTGAAGTGTTTGGCCTCTTCCTGGGCGATGCGCACCCAGTCGGTGTAAAAAGCCTCTGGCATGCCTGCAAAGCGCCAGACCACGTCGAGCGCCAGGTCGATGGCGTTGAGCTCGATGTGCGCAATCGAGTGCACCAGCATGGCCCGACCTTCGGGCGTGGCCATGGATTTGGCTTTGAGCTGGGTGTGTGGCACCAGCAGCGGGCGGGCGGCGCGGCCGGGGCCAGCAGTGGGGGCGCTCAGGCTGTCGAGCTCGCCCACTGGCAGGCTCAGGTCCAGTGCCAAAGTGGCTTGGGCCTTCAGGTTCGGGTCGGTTTGTGCCCAAGGGATCAGGGCGGCGGAGCGCAGGGTGTGCATGGTGATCGCTGGCAGCGCCCACGGCAGGGTGTGGGCTTCCCTACAATTGTAGGTTTTCAAGAAAACCCAACCGACAGGAGACCGCCATGGCCATTTACCAACTGGATGATCAAACCCCCGAACTCGCCGAGACCGCCTGGGTGGCCGATAACGCGCAGGTCATGGGCGCGGTCAAAATCGCGGCCGACGCCAGTGTCTGGTTTGGCGTGACCGTGCGCGGTGACACCGAGACGATTGAGATTGGCGAGGGCAGCAACATCCAGGACGGTAGCGTCATGCACGCCGACCACGGCAAGCCGATCAAGGTCGGCAAGCACGTCACGGTGGGCCACATGGTCATGCTGCACGGCTGCACGATTGGCGACGAGTCGCTGATCGGCATTGGCGCGGTGGTGCTCAACGGTGCCAAGATTGGCAAGAACTGCCTGGTGGGAGCCGGCTCTCTGGTGACCGAGGGCAAGGAATTTCCCGATGGCTCCATGATCATGGGCACGCCCGCCAAGGTGGTGCGCGAACTCAGCCCCGAGCAGATCGAAGGCCTGCGCCAAAGCGCCAAACATTACGTTGAGAACGCTCGCCGCTTCAAGGCGGGCCTGAAAAAAATCAGCTGACACTTTGGCTGATTTTTTGGCCAGTCCAAACGCTTTTTAACTTTTGAGGATCGGCCCCACGGGGCTGTTGAATGCACTTTGTCCGAACTCCATAAATTCATTTTCGAAGGCCTGCCGGTGCGCGGCATGCTGGTGCGCCTGACCGACGCTTGGCAAGACATCCTGGCGCGCCGCGCCGCCAACTCCGAAACCGGTGCCTACCCCGCGCCCGTGCGCCAGTTGCTGGGCGAAATGGCCGCAGCAGGCGTGCTGATGCAGGGCAACATCAAGTTCAACGGCGCGTTGGTGCTGCAGATTTTTGGCGACGGCCCGGTCAAGATCGGCGTTGTGGAGGTTCAACCGGATTTGAGCCTGCGCGCCACCTGCACCCAAGTGGGCAAGGTGGCCGACAACGCCACCCTGAGCCAGATGGTGAACGTGAACAATGAAGGCCGCTGCGCGATCACGCTCGACCCGCAAGACCGTTTACCGGGCCAGCAGCCTTACCAAGGCGTGGTGCCCTTGTTTGGTGACCGGGGTGAAAAGCTCGAAAACATCAGCGAGGTTCTGGAGCACTACATGCTGCAGTCCGAGCAACTGGACACCGTGCTGGTGCTGGCGGCCGACGATAGGGTGGCGGCGGGTTTGTTGATCCAACGCCTGCCCATCGAAGGTGAGGGCAACTTGGCGGGCAAGACCGACTCCCTCCTGCGCGAGTCGGTGCTCGGTCAAAGTGAAGACTTCAGCCGCATTTCGATCCTGACCAAAAGCCTCAAGCGCGAAGAGCTGCTGGGGCTGGACGCCGAAACCATTCTGCACCGCCTGTATTGGGAGGAACCCCTAGCCCGTTTTGAGCCCTTCATCGGCGAGACGGGTCCGCGCTTTGCCTGCCGCTGCAACCGCGAGCGCGTGGGCAACATGATCCGCAGCTTGGGCACCGAAGAGGTCGAAGGCATCATCGCCGAACAGGGTCAAGTGGAAGTGGGCTGCGACTTTTGTGGTGCGCAGTACCGGTTTGATCCGGTCGATGCGGCTGGCTTGTTTACAGGCTTGCCTGCCGATGTGCCGGGCGGCTCGGTGCACTGATAGTTTCGCAGGTTGGCAGCTCCTGCGCCCACAAAGCTCTCTTCTGCGCAGCGCTCATGTCGGGGCTGAAGCCGCCGACCTACCAATACAGGGTTTTGTAGATTGGTAGTTTCAGCTTCGACATTGATCTCTTGGGTGCAGGTCTCATGTCGGGGCTGAAGCCGCCGACCTACAGGGGATCGGTCGAGGCCGATGGCGCCGACCTGTAGGGTCAAGTTGACCGCTTGGCCAGCAGCCCGGTGAACAGCTTGTGCTCGCACTCGGGGTCGCTGCATTCATTGCACTGCCACACCGTGCGGCCCTGGTTGATGGCAAATTGCGCGTTTTCACGGGCCAAGCGGGCGGCTTCGTCTTCGCCTGGCAGGTCCAGGGCCAGTAGAGCGTTGCTGAGGCGTTGGTGGCCTTGTCCGTAAACCACGCGGTAGCCGATGCCTGCCCGCTCCAGTGCCTGGCGCACCAGGGTGTCCACCGGGCCGCGCACATGCGGGCCATCGCGCTGCAGGCCATCGGCCACCCACGGCAAATCCAGGCCGGTGATCAGGGTGTGGTCGTACAGGGCCTGATGCGCCAAAGCCATGGGGTAGAGGCTCTCGTCTGCAAACAACATGTGGCTGTAGACGGCGGTCATCAGGGGCGTGGTGTCTGAAATGACCCAGCCCGGCGGTGCCTGGTCCACGGCCTGGGCTTGTGTGTGCGCAATGCCCGCTTGCTCATGGGGCTGGGGTGTGCGGCCTTCACGGGCGCACCAGCTGCGCAAGACTTCATCCACGGTGTGCACTGTTTGTCCTCGCATGCGCAACACTTCGGTCAATGCTTGCGTCAGCCAGGATTTGCCGGTGCTTTCGGCACCGACAATGGCAATGCGCCTGGCATTCATGGATGCGCTGCCTTGAGCCGGGCTTGCCAAACGCGCCAACCCCACACGCTCATGAGTGTGAACAGCGCATACAACACGCAAGTCAGCCACAGACCTTTGTGAGCAAACAGCGCCACACTGATGATGTTGACGACCATCCAGACCAGCCAGTTTTCGATGTATTTGCGCCCCAGCAGGGCTTGGCCCACCAGGCTCAGGGCTGTGGACAAGGCGTCCCACCAGGCCACATCGCTGTCGGTGAAGTGTTGCAGCAGCAGGGCCAGTGTGGGCCAAAGTAATCCGCTCACCAGCACCAACCACAGCCAGCCTCGCGTCGACAGCCGCTGGATCACAAGGGCCGGTTGCGTATCCGCACCTTTGCGCAGCCACTGCCACCAGCCCCAGAGCGCGAGAGCTGCAAAAACGATTTGCAGGCCAGCTTCGCCATACAGCAGGCTGTCCTTGAACACAAAAAAGTAGATCAGCGAGCTGAGGATGGCCAGTGGCCAGCTCCAATGCAGTTCACGGATGCTGCACAGGACCATCATCAAACCCAAGACGAAACCGATGAGCTCGGTGGCAGACATCATTTGGCCAGCTGGACCAGAATTTCGTTGGGCTTGACCATGCCCAGTTCACTTCGGGCCCGCTCTTCGACCATGTTCAAACCCTCTTTCAGATCATTCACTTCGGCGCTGAGTTGTTCGATTTTGCGGCGAGCGTCTTCGTTGGATTGCTTTTGTTGTTCCAACTCCTCACGCAGTTCCGAGACATGGGTCAAACTACCGCGCCCGAACCACAGCTGTACTTGCATGATCAACAACAAGGCGATCAGCACAACGGGTAACAGGCGCTTGCCCATGCTCGATCGTTCAGCGCAAGTTGTAGAAGGCGCTGCGGCCAGGGTACACGGCCACTTCGCCCAGGTCTTCTTCGATGCGCAGCAGCTGGTTGTACTTGGCCATGCGGTCCGAGCGGCTCATCGATCCGGTCTTGATCTGGCCGGCGTTCAGGCCCACGGCGATGTCGGCAATGGTGCTGTCTTCGGTTTCACCCGAACGATGCGAGATGACAGCGGTGTAACCGGCGCGTTTGGCCATCTCGATGGCTTCAAAGGTTTCGGTCAGTGTGCCGATCTGGTTGATCTTGATCAGGATCGAGTTGGCGATGCCCTTGTCGATGCCTTCTTTGAAGATCTTGGTGTTGGTCACGAACAGGTCGTCACCCACGATCTGCACGTTTTTGGCCAAGCGGTCGGTCAGCACTTTCCAGCCATCCCAGTCGCTTTCGGCCATGCCGTCTTCGATGCTGATGATCGGGTACTTGTCACACCAGGTGGCCAGCATGTCGGTCCACTGCTCGGATGTCAGGCTGATGCCGCCTTCACCTTCGAGCACGTACTTGCCGTCCTTGTAAAACTCGCTGGCCGCGCAGTCCAGGCCAATGGCGATTTGCTCGCCAGCGGTGTAACCCGCTGCAGCAATCGCGTCGAGCACCATCTGGATGGCCGCTTCGTGGCTGTCCACGTTGGGGGCAAAGCCGCCTTCGTCGCCCACGGCAATGCTCATGCCTTTGTCGTGGATGATTTTCTTCAGGGCATGGAACACTTCAGCGCCCCAGCGAACGGCTTCGCGAAAAGACGGCGCACCCACGGGGATGATCATGAACTCTTGCAGGTCCAGGTTGTTGTTGGCGTGAGCGCCGCCGTTGATGACGTTCATCATGGGCACAGGCAGCTGGTTGCAGTTCATGCCGCCAAAGTAGCGGTACAGGGGCAAGCCAGACTCTTCGGCCGCAGCACGGGCCACGGCCATGGACACGGCCAGCATGGCGTTGGCACCCAGGCGGCTCTTGTTATCGGTGCCGTCCAGGTCGATCAGGGTGCGGTCCAAAAAGGCCTGCTCGGAGGCATCGAGGCCCAACACGGCTTCGGAGATTTCGGTGTTGATGTGCTCGACGGCTTTGAGCACGCCTTTGCCCAGATACCGGCTCTTGTCACCGTCACGCAATTCGATGGCTTCGCGGCTGCCGGTCGATGCGCCGGACGGCACAGCGGCGCGGCCCATGACGCCCGATTCCAGCAGCACGTCGCATTCGACGGTGGGGTTGCCACGGCTGTCCAAAATTTCACGGCCGACGATATCAACGATTGCACTCATTGGGGGACTCTCTCAAAAAGTAAAAATAAAACGGATAAACCAGGCAAAAATTCAAACGCCTTCCACAGCCACCATGCGCATGATGGCAGCACCTTCACGGGCTTCACGGGCTTTGAGGTATTCGGGCAGTTCGTAAAAGGCCTTGGCAGCGTCAAAAGACGGAAATTTCAGGATGACGATGCGCTCTGGTGCCCAGTCACCTTCGAGCACTTGCACCTGGCCGCCGCGCACGCAGACTTCAGCGCCTGCGGTTTTCATGGCAGCGGTTGACCATTTTTTGTACTCTTCGTATTGGGTGGGGTTGGTCACCTGAACGTGGGCGATGATATAGCCGCTCATGCGAAATCTTCCTCTAAAAACGGGTTCTTTTTGGTCACGGAATCGAGCTGTACCAGCGTCTCCAGCAATGCCTTCATTTTGCCCAGCGGCACAGCGTTGGGGCCGTCGGACCAGGCCTCGACGGGCTTGGGATGGGTTTCCATGAAGAGACCCGCCACGCCTGCAGCCACGCCTGCACGGGCCAGTACCGGCACCATCTCGCGTGCGCCACCGCTGCTGGTGCCTTGACCGCCCGGCTTTTGCACCGAGTGGGTCACGTCAAACACCACCGGGGCGCCGGTTTTGCGCATTTCAGCCAGGCTGGTCATGTCGGCCACCAGGTTGTTGTAGCCAAAGCTCACACCACGCTCGCAGGCCAGGAAGTTGTCTTCGGGCAGACCGACTTCACGTGCTGCGCTGCGGGCTTTGTCGATGACGTTTTTCATGTCCCAAGGGGCCAAGAACTGCCCCTTTTTGATGTTCACCGGCTTGCCCGACTGGGCCACGGCTCGGATGAAATCGGTCTGGCGGCACAAAAAGGCGGGGGTCTGCAGCACGTCGACCACGCTGGCCACGGTTTTGACCTGCGACTCGTCGTGCACATCGGTGAGGATCGGCACGCCGATTTGGCGGCGCACTTCATCCAGAATTTTCAGACCTGCATCCATGCCAACGCCGCGTTGGGTGCTGCCCGAGGAGCGGTTGGCTTTGTCGAACGAACCTTTGTAGATGAGGGGAATGCCCAGCGCCGAGCAGGCCTCTTTCAGACGGCCCGCCACCTCGATGGACATCTCCAGGCCTTCGATGGAGCAGGTGCCTGCGATCAAAAAGAAGGGC
Organism: Limnohabitans sp. WS1; assembly: GCF_003063265.1. Lineage (GTDB taxonomy): Bacteria > Pseudomonadota > Gammaproteobacteria > Burkholderiales > Burkholderiaceae_C > Limnohabitans_A. The sequence goes on along the minus strand of NZ_NERU01000004.1, from coordinate 204,572 downwards.
TGGTTCAGGCCAACGTCAAATCCGCAAAGTTTCATGGGGCTGTCCTCAGGGGGTGTTTCAAGCGGCAGACTTGTGTTCAACGGCCGCTTTCACGAAGGCGTTGAACAAAGGGTGACCATCCCAGGGGGTGGACTTGAATTCGGGGTGGAATTGCACGCCCACATACCAGGGGTGCACGTTTTGCGGCAGCTCGACGATTTCGGTCAGTTGTTCGCGCTGGGTGAGGGCGGAGATGACCAAGCCCGCTTGGCGCAGCTCGTCCAGGTAATTCACGTTGGCCTCATACCGATGGCGGTGGCGTTCGGTGACCACGTCGCCATAAATTTGGTGCGCCAGCGTGCCCTTGGCCACGTCGGAGCTTTGCGCGCCTAGGCGCATGGTGCCGCCCAAGTCGGAGTTTTCATCGCGCTTTTGGATCGAACCATCGGCGTCTTTCCACTCGTTGATCAGGGCGATCACGGGGAAGGGTGTCTCGGGCTCGAATTCGGTGCTGTTGGCGTCCTGCATGCCGGCCACATGACGAGCGTATTCAATGGTCGCCACTTGCATGCCCAGGCAGATGCCGAGATATGGTACTTTGTGGGTGCGTGCGTATTGCGCGGTTTCGATCTTGCCTTCTACACCGCGCTTGCCAAAGCCGCCAGGCACCAGCACACCGTCAAAGTGGGCCAGGCTGGCCACGGTCTCGGGGGTGATGGTTTCAGAGTCGATGTGCTCGATTTTCACGCGCACATGGTTGCGCATGCCCGCATGGCGTAATGCTTCGTTGACCGATTTGTAGCTGTCGGTCAGTTCCACATATTTGCCGACCATGGCAATGGTCACTTCGCCCTTGGGGTTGGCGGTTTCATAAACCAAATCGTCCCAACGCTTGAGGTTGGCAGGTGGGGTGTTCAGGCGCAACTTGTCGCAGATCAAGCCGTCCAGGCCTTGTTCGTGCAGCACGCGGGGCACTTTGTAGATGGTGTCCACATCGGGCATGGAGATCACGCCCCAGCTCTGCACGTTGGTGAACAGCGAAATTTTGTCGCGTTCGTCGTCAGGGATGTAGCGGTCCGCGCGGCAGAGCAGGGCATCGGGCTGGATGCCGATTTCGCGCAGTTTTTGTACCGTGTGCTGCGTGGGTTTGGTTTTGAGCTCGCCTGCGGTGGCAATCCAGGGCAGGTAAGTCAGGTGCACAAAAGCGGTGTTGTTGGGCCCCAGGCGCAAGCTGAGTTGGCGCACGGCTTCCAGAAACGGCAGGGACTCGATGTCGCCTACGGTGCCGCCAATTTCGACGATGGCCACATCGACCGCTTCGGGCGCGCCAAAACCAGCGCCACGCTTGACAAAGTCCTGGATTTCGTTGGTGACGTGGGGAATGACCTGAACGGTTTTGCCCAGGTAGTCGCCACGGCGCTCTTTTTCAAGCACGCTTTTGTAAATTTGGCCGGTGGTGAAGTTGTTGGCCTTCTTCATCCGGGTGTTGATGAAGCGCTCGTAGTGGCCCAAGTCCAAATCGGTTTCAGCGCCGTCGTCGGTGACAAACACCTCGCCGTGTTGAATGGGCGACATGGTACCGGGGTCGACGTTGAGGTAGGGGTCGAGCTTGATGAGGGTGACGGAGAGGCCGCGCGATTCAAGGAGGGCGGCGAGCGATGCGGAGGCGATTCCCTTGCCCAGGGAAGACACCACACCGCCGGTGACGAAGACAAATTTGGTCATGTCCAAGACGGGAGCCATGAGCTCCCGGAAGGTGGAAATCGTGATTATAGACAGTCGCTCCCGGTATTCCCCCGTTTCTGTTCTGTTTCCACGCGGAGCTGTCATGTTTTTTTACCCGGGTAATTTAATTTAATCCGGGCATAATTAGATTTTTTGAACAGGACCCATCGTTTGAGCCCGCTGAACCTTGACGCATCCCCCTCAGAATTCATCGCATTTGAAGGCAGCCGTTTCTTGGCACAAGGGGGACTGGCCCAGGTGGCATTGCAGGTCAAGATTGCGAGCGAAGCGAGGCCTTTGGCACGCTTCTTGGTATTCGATGTGTGCAGCAGTGAGGTTTTGGATTTTGACTTGCGGGGCACGCCACAAGAGGTGCTCGATCGGTTGGCGCTGTCTCACCCCGCAGTGATGGCGGGCATTGCAAAGCCTGTTGACGGGATACATGCCACAGACCCATCTGGCACTGACACCAACAGTGAAGACACGGCATCAACCAAGTCAGGCCCGGGTCGCCCCAAGCTGGGCGTGGTGGCGCGTGAGGTGACTTTGTTGCCGCGCCATTGGGCCTGGCTGAGCAGCCAGCCCGGCGGGGCTTCGGTGGCTTTGCGCAAGTTGGTCGAGCAAGCCCGCAAAGACAGCCAGTCACAAGACCAGCGCCGCCTGTCGCAAGAGGCCACTTACCGCTTCATGTCGGCCATGGCGGGCTGCTTGGAAGGCTTTGAAGAAGCCGCCCGCGCCCTGTTTGCCGCCGATCGCCCCAGGTTTGAGGCCTTGACGGCACCTTGGCCGCAAGACATCCAAATCCATTTGCAGCACCTGGCCCAAGCGGCCTGGATGCCTTCCGACGTTCCCCATTCCCCGGAGTTGCCCCATGCGTGAAAAGTTTCGTTCCCGAGAGGCAGCCATGCCTTTCATCATGTTGGCCGTGTTGCTCGACATGGCGGCCATTGGCGTGATCATTCCGGTGCTGCCTGCACTGGTGGGCAGTTTTTCCGGCAGCCAGGCCGATCAGGCCTATTGGTATGGCGTGACGGCGGTGGCGTTTGGGCTGTCAAACTTTTTGGCAGCGCCGGTGCTGGGCGCTTTGTCCGACCGATATGGGCGCAGGCCGGTGTTGCTGCTGGGCTTCATGGGCCTGGGCGTGAGCTTTTTTGGCACGGCCATGAGCACCACGCTGTGGGGCTTGATCGCGGTGCGCACGCTGGGCGGCGCCATGCAGGCCAACGCGGCCATTGCCAACGCCTATGTGGCCGACATTTCTGCGCCAGAGCAACGCGCCAAGCGCTTTGGCTTGCTGGGCGCCATGATGGGGCTGGGCTTCATCGTGGGGCCGGTGATGGGCGGTTTGTTGGGCGCGATTGACTTGCATTTGCCCTTTTATGTGGCCGGTGGCCTCACTTTGCTGAATGGTTTGTATGGCTACTTTGTGTTGCCTGAGTCGCTGCCCGCCGCGCAGCGCAAAGCCTTCAGCTGGCGCTCGGCCAATCCGGCCAGCTCATTGCGCAAGCTGGGGCAGCTCAAGGGCGTGGGGCCGCTGGTGGGCGTGGTGGCGTTCAGCGCTTTGGCGCAGTTTGTGCTCTACACGGTTTGGGTGCTTTACAACAGCTTCAAGTTTGGCTGGGGGCCCAGTGAAAACGGCTGGTCACTGGCCGTGGTGGGCATTGTGGCCGTGCTGGTGCAAGGCGTCTTGATGGGCCGTTTGCTCAAGCGCTATGCGCCGCCCAAGCTGGCCATCATGGGCCTGGTGTCGTCGGTCATCGCCTACACGCTGTGGGGCGCGGCCACCGAGGGCTGGATGATGTACGCGGTGATTGCCTTCAACTTGCTGGGTGGCACGGTGAATGCCTCGGTGCAAAGCATGATTTCGTCGGCCGCCGACAGCAAGAGCCAGGGCCAGACCATGGGCGCGGTCAGTGCGCTGAGCAGTTTGATGGCCGTGGTGGCCCCCATGCTGGGCGCGCCCTTGTTGGCCATGGTGTCGCACTTGCCGCAAGGTGACTGGCGCATTGGCGCACCGTTCTTCTTTTGCGCGGTCTTGCAGGTGGCGTCGCTGGCGCTGGCGGTGATGCATTTGCGCAGGCATCGACGCCTTCACTGAGTTTTTTGCGGTCGGTCCGCAGGCTTTGGGCAAGTCATTGTGGGGGTGGGCAGGCACCTTGCTGTGCAGCGAGGCTTTTGTGCCTTGTCCGTGAACAATGTCGAGTGACCGCTCTGATACATTTCCCCTCATGAGTACATTGAGTGGAAAACACATCGTTCTGGGCTTGTCGGGTGGCATCGCGGCCTTCAAGTCGGCTGAACTCTGCCGGGCTTTGATCAAGGCGGGCGTCACCGTGCAAGTGGTGATGACCGAGGCGGCCGAGCAATTCATGACGGCCGTCACCATGCAGGCCTTGTCAGGTCGGCCGGTCTACACCTCGCAGTGGGACCCGCGCGAGGCCAACAACATGGCCCACATCAACCTGAGTCGCGAGGCCGATGCGATTGTGGTAGCCCCGGCCAGTGCCGACTTCATGTCCAAGCTGCTGCATGGGGGTGCCGACGAATTGCTCAGCCTCATGTGTTTGGCTCGGCCGCTGGACAAGGTGCCGCTGATCGTGGCCCCGGCCATGAACCGCGAAATGTGGTCCAACCCCGCCACGCAGCGCAATGTGGCTCAGCTCAAGGCCGACGGCATCCATGTGCTGGACGTGGGGCAGGGCGACCAGGCCTGTGGCGAAACAGGCGACGGGCGCATGCTTGAAGCCGATGAAATTCTGGAAGAACTCGAGGCGTTTTTCACGCTTAAGGTGCTGGCGGGCAAGCAAGTGCTGGTCACGGCCGGGCCGACCTACGAAGCCATTGACCCGGTGCGCGGCATTACCAATTTGTCGAGTGGCAAGATGGGTTTTGCGATTGCCCGTGCAGCGAACATGGCCGGTGCCCAGGTCACGCTGGTGGCAGGGCCTGTGCATTTGCCAACGCCCAGGGGCGTTGAGCGTGTGAATGTCCAGTCAGCCCGCCAGATGCTGGACGCGGTGGCGCTGCATGTGGATAAGGCCGACGTGTTCATTTCTACAGCGGCTGTGGCCGATTGGCGTCCCGCGAATTCGGCCGACCAAAAAATCAAGAAAGACGGATCGGGACAGACCCCTCAGCTGAGTTTTGTGGAAAACCCGGATATTTTGGCCACGGTAGCGCACTCGCCCCGTGCCGAGTCGGGTGAATTGTTTTGTGTGGGTTTCGCTGCCGAAAGTCACGATTTGCTGGCCCATGCCACGGCCAAGCGCATCCGAAAGGGCGTGCCGCTGTTGGTGGGTAATATTGGCCCGGCCACCTTCGGTCAAGACGACAATGCCTTGCTGCTGGTGGATGAAACTGGTGCCCGCGAAATGCCGCACGCCAGCAAGCAGACGCTGGCTGTGGGCTTGATTGCTGACATCGCCACCCGTTTGAACCGCTAAGTCTTTTCAGGGCGCGGCGTTCAGTGTTCAGCGAAAAAACTGAAGCCAACGTCCAGCCCTGTACGCCCAACGCCCAACCCCATACGCTCAACCCCACATGAACATCGACCTCAAAATCATCGACGCCCGCATGGCCGATCAGCTGCCCGCCTATGCCACGCCTGGCAGTGCCGGGCTGGATTTGCGTGCATGTCTTGACGCTCCTTTGACCCTGCAACCCAACGCTTGGCAATTGGTGCCCACGGGCATTGCGGTGCACCTGAAAGACCCCGGTTATGCGGCCATGCTGTTGCCGCGCTCCGGTTTGGGCCACAAGCACGGCATCGTGCTGGGCAATTTGGTGGGCTTGATTGACAGCGATTACCAAGGCCAGCTCATGGTCAGCGCCTGGAACCGCAGCGATGTGGCCTTCACCATTGAGCCGATGGAGCGCATCGCGCAGATGGTCATCGTGCCGGTGGTGCAGGCCACGTTCAACCTGGTGAGTGAATTTGATGCGCCCAGCGAGCGCGGTGAGGGCGGTTACGGCTCTACCGGCAAACAATAAGGTCGGGGTGAAGAGTCCGACAACGGCTTTTGATGGACCGGTGTATGTCTTAGCGGAAACCGCCGACATGCCTCTGTCGGAATTGTCCTGATGGATCAGTGCAAAGTAGGCCCGGTGGGCAGGCCTTCATCACCAACTTCGATTTTGAAGAACCCGGTGCCGCAGCTGCCGCTGCCCACTTCGGCTTCGGTGGGCTCGCGCACCGATTCCACCTTGAGGCTCAGGCGCAGGGCAATGCCCGACAGCGGGTGGTTACCGTCCAGCACCACATGCTCGGGATAGATTTCGGTCACGGTGTACAGCACATTGCGCGGCGCGTCGGGATGGCATCCTGCGGGCAAGGCGGTTCCTTCAATGGTCAGACCTTCTTCCAAGCCTTCAGGAAACAGCGCAAGCGGTTCCAGAAACAGCAGGTTTTCATCAAAGTCGCCAAAGGCGTCTTCGGGCTCCAGGTGCAGGTCGACCTTGGCGCCTTTTTCGTGGCCTTGCAGGGCTTCTTCGATCTTGGGCAGCAAATCTTTGCCGCCAATGAAAAATTCAACGGGCTCGTCCAGGGTGTCCAGAACTTCGCCCAGCGTGTCTTTGAGTGTCCAGGTCAGTGCGACCACAGAAGGTGTCTTGATTTCCATAGGACAATTGTCGCAGTTTGGCGGCCGGTTTTGGCCGCTTGTGCTTTGAAGAGGCCGCGCATTGTTGGCCTCAAAGGAACCAACCCATGAACACAGAACAACCCTTGGCCCTTTTAGGCGGCCTGACACCCAGCCAATTCATGAAGCGCTATTGGCAGAAAAAGCCTTTGCTGGTGCGCAATGCCATCCCGGGTTTTTCGCCCTGTGTGGGCCGCGCCGAACTGGTGGCTTTGGCGGGCGAGGAGGGGGTTGAGTCGCGCCTGATCATCGACTCGGACAAAGGCTGGAAGATGAAGCATGGCCCTTTGCTCAAGCGCAGCTTGCCGCCTTTCAGTCAGAAAAAATGGACATTTCTGGTGCAAGGCGTGGACTTGCACCACGATGGCGTGCACGCGCTGATGCAGCAGTTTCGCTTTGTGCCCGATGCACGGCTCGATGATGTGATGATCAGTTACGCCACCGACGGTGGTGGCGTGGGGCCGCACTTTGACAGTTACGACGTGTTTTTGCTGCAAGCCCACGGCCAGCGCAAATGGCGCATCGGGCGTCAAAAAGACTTGAGCCTGCAGCCGGGCGTGCCGCTCAAGATTTTGCAAAATTTTGAAGCTGAAGAAGAGTTTGTGCTCAACCCCGGCGACATGCTGTATCTGCCGCCCAAATATGCGCACGACGGCATCGCGCAAGGCGAATGCATGACCTGGTCGATTGGTTTTCGATCACCGCAAGAAGGCGAGTTGGCCCGTGAGTTGCTGCTCGGCTTGGCCGATGAGGCCTTTGATGGTGTGGGCGATGCGCTGTACCGTGACCCGAAGCAGCCTGCTGCCATTGCCCCTGCAGCCATGCCGCCTCAATTGGGTGATTTTGCACGGCAGGCCATCGCCAAGGCTTTGAATAACCCTCATTTGATCGACAGCTTGCTGGGCGAATACCTGACCGAACCCAAGGCACAGGTATGGTTTGACCCTGTAGAGGACGAACCCGACTTGTCGGTTGGCGTGCAATTGGATCGCCGCACCAAAATGATGTACGACGAGCGTCATATTTTCATCAATGGGGAGAGCTTTCGGGTGGCCGGAAAAGATGCGATGAATTTGCGTGCGTTGGCTGATTTGCGAGAACTTTCAGGGCCTGCATGGAGAAGTTTAAGTAAAAATGCCAAAGAGGCTTTGGTCGATTGGGCGCTCGCTGGATGGCTTTACCCGCGACAGAATCATCCACTTTGAGCTTTTTTACGCTTGCTTTGTCAGTTTGGTGAAGGCAAAGGGAAAACAATTAAGGGAAAACGCTATAATCGTAGGCTGAGTACAAAAGAGCTCGAGTGCTTTTGTCTCGGTCCGACATCCCTCAAAAGTTGTTGTGACAATTTCCGGAAATTGTTTTCTCATCCATCCTTACATCAGGAAAATCAAAATGAACAAGTCTCTCGTTCTGGCCGCCATCATCGCCGCTGCAGCTTTGTCCGCTTGCGGCAAAAAAGAAGAAGCTGCTGCTCCTGCAGCCGCACCTGCTGCTGCTGCACCAGCTGCCGCTCCTGCCGCCCCAGCGGCTGATGCCTCTGCTGCTGCTGCACCCGCTGCCGCTCCTGCTGCTGACGCATCTGCAGCCAAGTAATCTGGCTCAGTTTGAGCGCCTGATGTTGAGTCAGGTTGCCCATCAAAAAACCCCGCATTGCGGGGTTTTTTTTGGCTGATTGAATCTTGGCTTATCGCAATTGCGGAGCAATCAAATTCAAAATGCGCTCGGCATCTTCCTTGCTGGCAGGTTTGCCCTCAGAGGTCAGAATGCGAATCACGCTTTGATCTGCTGACAAGCCCGTCACACTGATGCGGTAACGAGCCAAAGTCGAGAGTTCAGTTTTGCTGCTGAAGATCCGACTGAAGAAGCCAGGTTGCTCGGCGGTTTTACCTGCTGCAACGTAGCGAACAAAATACAAGCCATTGGCACGATCGCGGTCTTCCACGGTGAAACCGCTGCGATCAAGCGCAACACCTGTACGACGCCATGCACGGTCAAGGGTGTCAATCAAGGTGATGGACGCTTGGCCCTGGGTCACGCCGATGGTGGCACTTTGGCTGACGGGGTTGGCTGCCGTTGCAGCGGCTTTGGCTGCTTCTGGCGAAGTCCCCAGTTTGACCATCAGTCGACGCAAGAACTCAATCTCCAACTCAGGATCGGAAGCGCGAGGTTGCCAAACTGTCTGGTCTTTTTGGGCGTTGGTGTAATTTTCGGCCATGCCTCGGTGTGTGATGTAAATCTCGACGCCACCTTGCGCGTTGCGCTCGATACGGGTTCTAAACTTGTCACGCTCGCCTGAGGAATACAGTGATTCCAACACTTTCCCCAAGGTTCTTCGGATGAAGTCTTGTGGAATTTTGGCGCGATTTTCAGCCCAATCTGTTTCCATGATGCCCAGTTCAGGCGAGTCAGTGACCAAAGTGAAGCCATTGCTCGACCAAAATTCGCGCAAAGGCTCCCAAAGCTTGTCTGCGGGCATGGCTGCTACCAACCAGCGTTGATTGCCTTGGCGCTCCAGGCGGACATTGCCCAAGGTGTTGGTTGCGGTACCTGAGTCAACGACCCGCGAACCTGCATTTTGGAAACCAGAGGCCGTGGCCGATGTGCTTTCGATGGCGTAACGCGATTCCTTGCGCAATTGCGTCAAATCGGGGGGGACTTCAAGGGTCGGGGCTTTGGCCGCGCTTTTGTAGTTGATCTTGTCCTCTTCGAGTGCCGCACATGCGCTCAGCAAGGCCGCCAAGGACAGGATGCTGGCTGTCCGCTTAAAGGGGATGGAGGAAAGGGTAAGGAAAGGGGTGGTGTTCACAAACATCCTTGAGGTGCTCATCAAATCAGGCCGGCGGCGTGGAGTGCTGCTTCAACCACTGGGTGTTGGGCCGCAGACAGTTCCGTCATGGGCAGGCGCAAAGTCGGGCCGCTCAGCCCCATGCGTTGCATGGCCCATTTGACAGGGATGGGGTTGGCTTCAACAAACAAGTTTTTGTGCACAGGCAGCAGTTGGAACTGGATGCGCATGGCTTCTTTCACATCACCACGGGTTGCGGCCATGCACAGTTTATGCATGAGCTGAGGCGCGACGTTGGCGGTCACGCTGATGTTGCCGGCACCGCCGCACAGCATCAGAGCCACAGCGGTGGCGTCGTCGCCAGAAAACACAGCAAATTCTTTGGGCACTTCACGAATGAGCCACTGGGCACGCTCAATGTTGCTGGTCGCTTCCTTGATGCCGATGATGCCGGGCACCTGGGCCAGTCGCAGCACGGTTTCGTGCTGGAGATCGGCCACGGTGCGGCCTGGCACGTTGTACAAAATCACGGGCAACTCGGGCACAGCCTCGGCGATGGCTTTGAAGTGCTGGTAGAGGCCTTCTTGGGTGGGCTTGTTGTAATAGGGCACCACTTGCAGCTGTGCGTCAGCGCCAACTTTGTGTGCAAATTTGGCCAGATTGATCGCTTCAGCAGTGGAGTTGGCTCCACAACCGGCAATGATCGGGATGCGTTTGGCCGCTTGTTCGACGGAGACACGGATGATTTCACAGTGCTCGTCCACGGTCACAGTGGGCGATTCGCCTGATGTGCCGACCACCACGATGGCGTCTGTGCCTTCGGCAACATGCCAGTCGATCAGTTTTCGCAAAGTGGGGTAGTCCACATTGCCATTGGCAAGCATCGGTGTGATCAGGGCAGGAATGCTGCCACGGATAGGGCGAAATTCGGTGGTCATGTCAGGTGTTTCTGAGCAGGAAAAAAGATCATTCTAACGAGTGCCAGTCACTTGCAGCTTTGCAAACCCTGCACAGGTGCCAAGACATGCCAAGGCGCGAGGCGGGCAGGGTTTCAAGCAGCTTGTAAGGGCCAGCGTTCGATGGCACCGGATGCCCCGGCTCGCACGGCCACAATGCGCTGCACAAAACGGTCTGGCGAAGACTCGAAACCGTCTTCGTAAGCCACTGTGCGCAAGCCAACAGTGGCTTGTAGAAGTTCGCCGGGCTGCAGCAAAAAGTCAGGCCGCGACGGTTTGCCCACGCTTTCGTTGCCTGCCGCAAAGGTTTCGTAAATCAGAACCCCCCCGGGGGCCACAGTGCTCACGAGGGTGGGCAGCAGCGCACGCCACAGGTAATGGGTCACCACCACGCAGCCAAATGTTTGCCCGGCAAAGGGCCATGGGCCGTTTTCAATGTCGGCGCAAATGACCGAGCCACTGGCTTGGGCTATTGCCACCGCTTCGGGGTTGCGGTCCACCCCGGTAACGCGGTGTCCCAGGGCGGACAGATGGCGCATGTGACGACCCGCGCCGCAGGCCACATCGAGCACGGTGCTGCCCGGGGCAATGAGGTGGGACCAGCGTTGGACCCAGGCAGAGGGGTTTTCGGTACCGTGCATGTTCAGTCAAAGGGTAAAGTTAAAAACACGACCACAATTGGTCGGCCAGCATCAGCACCACATCGGGTTGGGCGTACAGCCCGAAGGTGATGGCCAACATCAAGGCTGCGAGCAGCCAAAGGGTGCTTCGGGTGCTCATGCGGTTTGGGGGGATGCACGCACGATGGGGCTCTCACGCACCGGCAAGTTCACCAGCGCAGCCAACACGCCCAGCGCAATGGCCAAGTACCAAACGATGTCGTAGCTGCCGGTCTTGTCGTACAAATAACCACCCAGCCACACGCCCATGAAGGAGCCGATCTGGTGGCCGAAAAAGATGAAACCGCTGAGCATGGACAAATGCGCCACGCCAAAAATGTGCGCCACTGCTGCGTTGGTGGGCGGTACGGTGGACAGCCACAGCAATCCCATCACGGCCGAAAAGATGTAAACGCTGGTGGGCGACAGTGGCACCAGCAAAAACAGCGTGATCGCCACCGAGCGCGAGATGTAAATGGTGGCCAGGATGTGCTTTTTGGGAATTTGTGGGCCCATGGTGCCCGCAATGTAGGTGCCCACCACGTTGAACAGACCAATCAGGGCCAGCGCATAACTGGCCACTTGGGGTGCCATGCCGTGGTCTTTCAGGTAGCTGGGCATGTGCACCCCAATGAACACCACCTGAAAGCCGCACACAAAGTAGCCCGCCATCAGCAGCTGAAAACTTGGGTACTTGAAGGCTTCTTTCAGCGACTGGAGGATGGTCTGCTCACGTTTGACCTGGCCCGCAGCATGCAAAGCCGGCTCGCGCAGCCCCCATGCCAGTGGAATGATCAGCACGGTGGCGGCGGCCAAAATCATCAGGGCGTTTTGCCAACCCGCTTGGCTGATCAGCATGCCTTCCACCGGCACCATCAAAAACTGCCCGAAGCTGCCGGCCGCTGCCGCAATGCCCATGGCCCATGAACGACGCTCGGCCGGCACATTGCGCCCGATCACGCCATAAATCACGGCGTAGGTGGTGCCCGCCTGCGCAGTGCCGATGATGACGCCTGTGAAGAGCGCAAACATCCAGGGCGTTTGGGCCTGGGCCATGCCCATGAGCCCCAATCCATAGAGCAAGGCCCCGGCCGTGATGACGCGGAATGCGCCAAACTTGTCGGCCAGCATCCCTGCAAAAATACCCATAAAACCCCAGGCCAAATTCTGGATGGCCATGGCAAAGCCAAATTCTTGGCGGCCCCAGCCTTGAGTTTGGGTGATGGGCTGAAGCCACAGGCCAAAGCCGTGGCGAATGCCCATGGAGAGGGTGACGATGGCCGCGCCGCAAATCAGCACCTGGGTCAGTGAAAGGGGTTTGTGTTGCATCCCCCGACTTTAACCAATCTCCTTGGCGTTCCCGGTAGCAAGTCAAAACCACTGTCTATGCATCCAGTAAGCTTGCACAAATCCCACTACAATCCGCCACCATGGCCACCCAAACAACTGTCAAAACCTCCAGCGAATACTCCGAAGGCTCGATTCGAGTTCTCAAAGGTCTGGAGCCCGTCAAGCAACGCCCGGGCATGTACACCCGCACCGACAACCCCCTGCACATCATTCAAGAGGTGCTGGACAACGCCGCCGACGAGGCGCTGGCGGGTTACGGCAAAAAGATCAAGGTCATCCTGCACTTGGATGGCTCTGTCAGCATCGAAGACGATGGTCGGGGCATCCCCTTTGGCATGCACCCCGAAGAAAAAGCCCCCGTGATCGAACTGGTCTTCACCCGCTTGCATGCGGGCGGCAAGTTCGACAAGGGCAAGGGCGGCGCCTACAGCTTCTCGGGCGGCCTGCACGGCGTGGGTGTGTCGGTGACCAACGCGCTGTCCAAACGGCTAGAAGCCACCAGTTACCGCGAAGGTCAAGTGGCCACCTTGGTGTTTTCGGGCGGCGACGTGACCGAGCCGCTGGTGAGCCGAGCCACAGGCGCGGGTGACCGCAAACAAGGCACGACCGTTCGTGCGTGGCCCGACGCCAAATACTTTGAGTCCAGCAACCTGCCCATGAACGAGCTGACGCACCTGCTGCGCAGCAAAGCCGTGCTCATGCCGGGCGTAACGGTGACCTTGGTCAACGAGAAAACCAAAGAAACCCAGCAATGGCAATTCAAGGCGGGCTTGCGCGACTACCTGACGCAAACGCTCAACGGTGAGCCCGTCATCCCGCTGTTTGAAGGCGAAGGCTTTGCCGACGGCAACAACGACAGCTTTGCCGAAGGCGAGGGCGCCTCGTGGGCCGTGGCCTTTACGGAAGACGGTGCGCCGGTGCGTGAAAGCTACGTCAACCTGATACCCACCAGCGCAGGCGGCACGCACGACAGCGGCTTGCGCGACGGCCTGTTCACCGCCGTCAAAAGCTTCATCGAGCTGCATGGCTTGTTGCCCAAGGGCGTCAAGCTCATGCCCGAAGACGTGTTTGCCCGCGCCAGCTACGTGCTGAGCGCCAAAGTGCTGGACCCCCAGTTTCAGGGCCAGATCAAGGAACGCCTGAACTCGCGCGACGCGGTGCGTTTGGTGTCGAGCTTTGTGCGCCCGGCTTTGGAGTTATGGCTGAACGAGCATGTGGACTACGGCAAAAAACTGGCCGAGCTGGCCATCAAGGCCGCACAAACCCGCCAAAAAGCGGGCCAAAAAGTTGAAAAGCGCAAGAGTTCGGGTGTGGCCGTGCTGCCCGGCAAGCTGACCGACTGCGAAAGCAAGGACATCCTGCACAACGAGGTGTTTTTGGTCGAGGGCGACTCGGCCGGAGGCAGCGCCAAAATGGGCCGCAACAAAGAAAGCCAGGCCATCTTGCCCCTGCGCGGCAAGGTGCTCAACACCTGGGAAGTCGACCGCGACCGCTTGTTTGCCAACAACGAAATCCATGACATCTCGGTGGCCATTGGCGTGGACCCGCACGGTCCGAACGACAACCCCGACATGAGCAACCTGCGCTACGGCAAGGTCTGCATCTTGTCCGACGCGGACGTGGACGGCTCGCACATTCAGGTGCTGCTGCTCACGCTGTTCTTCCGCCATTTCCCCAAGCTCATCGAAACCGGTCATTTGTATGTGGCCAGGCCCCCGTTGTTCCGGGTGGATGCACCTGCACGCGGCAAAAAGCCGGCGTCCAAAGCCTATGCGCTGGACGAGGGCGAGCTCACCGCCATCATCGACAAGCTGCGCAAAGACGGCGTGAAAGAAGGCGGCTGGAGCATCAGCCGATTCAAGGGCTTGGGCGAGATGAGCGCCGAGCAGCTGTGGGACACCACGCTCAACCCCGACACGCGCCGCCTGCTGCCCATCGAGTTGGGCCCGCTGGACAACGCCGGCACCGAAAACCTCATGACCCAACTCATGGGCAAAGGCGAAGCCGCCGCCCGCCGCGAGCTGATGGAGCTGCATGGTGACTCGATTGAGATCGATGTGTAAATCGGTGTTAATTCTTACCAGGTAATACAATGCAATGGTGCTTTCACCCGCACCCAGATCAACCCGGAGGTCCACCATGCTTTCCACACTGACAAGCAAAGGCCAAGTCACCATTCCGCAAGCTCTGCGCCAGCAACTGGGCTTGATGCCGGGGCAAGCGGTGACGTTTGACCTCAGCGCCGACGCCACTTGTATCACCTTGCGCCCCGCAGTCCCTGCCAAAAAGTCGCCCCAACCCGGTTTTGGCATGGTCAAAGTCAAGGGGCCGCACGTGGCAGCCGATTGGGATGCTGCCCAAGCGCTCAAGCCATGAAGCAACGCACCTCGCAGCTGACGGCGTTGGACACCAATGTGTTGGCGCGTTACTACGTGCAGGCCGAGCAAACCGATGCCGCCACGGCGCTCCAATGTGAGCATGCCCGTGCCTTGCTCGAGAGTGGCAAACCCCTCTTCGTGGCCACCACCGTGGCCTTGGCGTTGGAGTGGGTTTTGCGTGGGTTCTACAAACTGGAGGCACGCACGGTGGCCAAGGTGTTCAACCACTTGCTCAGCATGCCCCAGGTGCAAATGCAAGACCGCCAAGCCTTGCAAAGTGCCTGCAATGCCTTGAGCCAAGGTTTCGACTTTGCCGATGCCTTGCACCACGCCAGCAGCCGACATTGCGATGTGCTGGTCACCTTTGATGCCAAAGGCTTTGCCAAGCGGGCCACTGCAAAAGGTTGGGTGCCCAAGGTGCTCGTTCCCTAAACCCTGAGCTTCAATCGCCCATGACTTTGGCATACCAACTGCGCATTGAATTGCGCGATTTCAAACCTGCTATTTACCGCGATGTGCTGGTCGATCCGGCCACGCCTTTGCCCAAGTTTCACAAACTGATCCAGGCCGCCATGGGCTGGGAAGATGTGCACATGCATGGTTTTGCTGTGCCTCTGAAAAGCGAACGCTATTACAGGGTGCAGGCCAACCGCCGCTTTGAAAAGCCCTA
Source organism: Limnohabitans sp. WS1 (assembly GCF_003063265.1). GTDB lineage: Bacteria > Pseudomonadota > Gammaproteobacteria > Burkholderiales > Burkholderiaceae_C > Limnohabitans_A. Next base: position 189,433 of record NZ_NERU01000004.1, on the reverse strand, counting down.
TGCCGACAACTGGGGCGAACCGTCCAACAACGAATCACGTTTCAAACTTCAAGACGTGATGGCCGCACCCAAAGACAAACTGCTTTATTTGTATGACTTTGGCGACGACTGGGAGCACGTCATCACCCTCAAGGCAGTGGTGGAGACCGACACCCCGCTGCCGCACTTGCTCAAAGCGCAAAACGGTTGCCCACCCGAAGACTGCGGTGGCCCTGGTGGGGCAGAGTACTGGGCCGGTGTCTGGTACGACAAAGCCCACGCAGAGCACGCTGTGGCGCTGGACATGTTTGGTGAGCATGAACCCGGCTGGCTGGACTTTGAGGCACTGCAAAAAGCGGTGACCAAGTTGCAGCCCAAATCGCGCCGAGTCAAATGAATTTGCACACTCAGGCATCCCAAGCTGTCAAACTGTTTGAGTCCACCTGCGTGCGCTCGCATGGGGATGCCGCGCAAGAGAAGTGGTATTGCTCTGTGGTGGATGTGGTGCAGGTGCTGACCCACAACATTCACCAAGAGTGGACGGGTTTGAGCGTGCAGGCGCACAAGTGATGGGCAGTCACTTTTTACCACCCGGCAAATCAAAGCCCGCACAACCCCCCGCCACACCCCAACGCAAAACCAATAATTCGCAGAAAAAAATGACCGATTTGCTGACCCCTGAAGCTTCACTTCAACCCGCCGCCCCCGAAGGTGACCACCTGGGCGCCTACGCCCAGCGGGCCTATTTGGAATACGCATTGAGCGTCGTTAAAGGCCGTGCCTTGCCCGATGTGTGTGACGGCCAAAAGCCGGTGCAGCGCCGCATTTTGTACTCGATGGACCGCATGGGTTTGTCGTACAGCGGCCCGAACAACAACACCGCCGCCAAGCCCGTTAAAAGCGCCCGTGTGGTGGGCGATGTGCTAGGTCGTTACCACCCGCACGGCGACACGGCGGCGTATGACGCCCTGGTGCGCATGGCGCAGGACTTTTCGCAGCGCTACCCGCTGATCGACGGCCAGGGCAATTTTGGCTCGCGCGACGGCGACGGCGCGGCCGCCATGCGTTACACCGAAGCGCGGCTGTCGCGCATCACCAGCTTGCTGCTCGACGAGATCGACATGGGCACGGTGGACTTCATCCCCAACTACGACGGCTCCACCGAAGAGCCGCGCCAGCTGCCCGCCCGCTTGCCGTTCAGTTTGCTGAATGGCGCCAGCGGCATTGCCGTGGGCCTGGCCACCGAGATTCCCAGCCACAATCTGCGCGAAGTGGCCGACGCCTGCGTGGCCTTGATCAAAAACGACAAGCTGAGCGACAGCGAGTTGATGGCCATCATCCCTGGCCCCGACTACCCCGGTGGCGGCCAGATCATCAGCCCGGCCAGCGACATCGCCGACGCCTACCGGACGGGACGCGGCAGCCTCAAAGTGCGCGCCCGCTGGAAGATCGAAGAACTCGCCCGTGGCCAATGGCAGCTGGTGGTGACCGAGTTGCCGCAAGGCGTCAGCTCGCAGCGCGTGCTCGAAGAGATCGAAGAACTCACCAACCCCAAAGTCAAAGCCGGTAAAAAAGCGCTCAGCACCGACCAGATGCAGCTCAAGGCCAGCATGCTGGCTGTGCTGGATGTGGTGCGTGACGAATCGAGCAAAGACGCCGCCGTGCGCCTGGTGTTCGAGCCCAAGACCAGCCGCATCGAACAGAGCGAACTCATCACCGCCTTGCTGGCCCACACCAGCCTCGAAACGTCTGCGCCCATCAACATGACTTCGGTGGGCATTGACGGCAAGCCGATTCAAAAGTCGCTGCGCCAGATGCTGGTCGAGTGGATCAGCTTCCGCCAGACCACCATCACCCGGCGCAGCCAGCACCGCTTGAACAAAGTGCTGGACCGCATCCATATCTTGGAAGGCCGCCAGCTGGTGCTGCTGAACATCGACGAGGTGATCCGCATCATTCGCCACAGCGACGAGCCCAAGCCCGCGCTGATCGAAGCCTTCAAGCTCAGCGACCGCCAAGCCGAAGACATCCTGGAGATTCGCCTGCGCCAACTGGCCCGACTCGAAGCCATCAAGATCGAGCAAGAACTGACCGAGCTGCGGGGTGAGCAAGGCAAGCTCGAAGAAATTTTGGGCAGCCCCGCCGCACTGCGCCGCCTGATGATCAAGGAGATCGAAGCCGACGCCAAAACCTTTGCCGACCCACGCCGCACCCTGATCCAGGAAGAGAAAAAAGCCGTGGCCGAAGTCAAGGTTGTGGACGAGCCGGTGACGGTGGTCGTGTCGGAAAAAGGCTGGGTGCGTGCCCGCACGGGCCATGGCCACGACGCCACCAGCTTCGCCTTCAAGGCGGGCGACGGCCTGTATGGCACCTTTGAGTGCCGCACGGTGGACACGCTGCTGATCTTTGGCACGGCCAAAAATGGGACAGGCCGCATCTACAGCGTGCCCGTGGCCACCTTGCCCGGCGCACGCGGCGATGGCCAGCCGATCACCACCCTCATCGATCTGGAAACCAGCACGCAACCCGCCCACTACTTTGCAGGCCCGGCCCACGCCACGCTGCTGCTCAGCGGCTCTGGCGGCTATGGCTTCATGGCCTCGGTCGAGAACATGATTTCGCGCAACAAAGCGGGCAAGGCCTTCATCAGCCTGGGCGAGGGCGAAACCGTCTGCGCCCCCAGCCATGTGAGCGGCTCCAGCGCCACCGTGCCTGCCGACAAACAAGCCATGCCAGCCGCCACCAGCGTCTGCTGCGCCAGCACAGGCGGTCGCGTGCTGACCTTTGAGATCAGCGAACTCAAGACCATGGAAAAAGGGGGCCGTGGCCTGATGCTCATCGACCTGGAAGCCAAAGACACCCTCGCGGGCGCAGCGGCTTACACCCGCAGCGTCAAGATCGCCGGCATTGGCCGAGGCGGCAAAGAGCGCGAAGAAACGCTGGAAATCCGTAGCCTGAACAACGCCAAAACCGCTCGCGCCAAAAAAGGCAAAGTGGCGGACTTGGGCTTCAAGCCGAACCGGGTGACGCGGGTGGAGTGATCCGGGCGCAGTGATGCTTTTTTAAGCACACCCCGCCAGCCCTTGCGGGGCGGGGCTTTGGCGGCTTGTCCCTGCACTTGTCCACAGCTTTGGGCACGGTGTTTGGGGACAGTTCTTTGCAGGGGGGCATCTTTCGGGTGCCAACCTTGACCAGCGCAAAAATGTCAATTGACCATGACCAATTTGCCTTTGACACTGCGCGATCCCATCAGGGTGTAAGCTGCCTTGAGTTCGCTCATGGGCAAGGTCCGATCCAAGACAGGTTTGATTTTTCCTTGGGCGTACCATTGACTCAACTCGGCCATCATTGCCACATTGGCTTGGGGTTCGCGTCGGGCGAAATCACCCCAAAAAACACCAACCAGTGATGCGCCTTTGAGCAAAGGCAGATTCAAGGGCAATGATGGGATGGGCCCCCCCGCAAACCCTACAACCAGATAACGACCACGCCACGCAATTGAGCGAAAAGCGGGTTCTGCCAGTTCTCCCCCGACAGGGTCGTAAATCACATCTGGCCCGCGTCCTTGAGTGAGTTCTTTCAAGGCTTCACGCAAGTTTTGTTGGCTGTAATTGATGGTCTCGTCTGCCCCTAATGAGGTGCACAAAGCGCATTTTTCGTCGGTGGACGCCGCCGCAATGACTTTGGCCCCCATGGCTTTTGCAATCTGAATGGCCGCAGTGCCAACGCCACCTGCGGCACCCAAAATCAAAACGGTTTCGCCTGCTTTCAGCTGCGCACGGTCGACCAAGGCGTGGTGCGAGGTGGCATAGGTCATGATGAATGCAGCCCCATCCGTGGCCGAAAACCCATCCGGTAAGGGCAGGCATAACTTTGCCGGTGCCAATGTGTGTGTGGCAAAGCCTCCGGTGCCTGATAAACAGGCAACCGACTGACCTACAACAAGATGCTTGACCCCTTCGCCTACAGCCTCAATGGTGCCCGCATACTCCGAACCCGGTACAAACGGAAGTTCGGGCTTCATTTGGTATTTGTTCTGCACAATCAAGAGGTCTGGAAAATTCAGGCTTGCTGCTTGAATTTGAATCAGCACCTGGCCTGGGCCCGGTTGCGGTGTGGGCAGCTCTTTCCAGTTCAGGGCATCGACTCCCACAGGGTTTTCACAAAGCCATGCTTGCATTCAATCTCTCCAGATCATCAAGTTCAACAAAGCATTTGATCTTAGGGAATGGAGCGTATCGTTTCGTGTCCCCCGAGCGACCCCGAGGTGAAGCACCCTGTCAAACGCCAATTGGCGACCGATGGCTGCAGCAGGCCTACAATGGTTCAACCTCAAAAAATTCACATGAAAATTCTGATTTCAAACGACGATGGTTTCCGAGCCGAAGGCATTGTGGCTTTGTACGAATCCTTGAAAAAAATAGCAGATGTTGAGGTTGTTGCGCCTGAACACAACAACAGTGCCAAATCAAATGCTTTGACTTTGCACACCCCTCTTTACGTGAACCGCGCTGAAAATGGCTTCAGATACGTCAATGGCACACCTGCAGACTGTGTGCACATTGCTTTGACGGGCCTGTTGGGTTACAAGCCTGATCTGGTGATCTCGGGCATCAACAATGGTGCAAATATGGGGGACGACACGATTTATTCAGGAACGGTGGGCGCAGCCATGGAGGCTTACCTATTTGGTATTCCGGCGATGGCTGTTTCGCAAATCAACAAAGGCTGGGAGCATTTGAGTGCGGCCGCCCAGACTGTTCAAAACATGGTCCAGAAAATGATGATGGGGGCGCTGCTTGACCAGCAGCCTTGGCTCTTGAATGTGAACATTCCCAACTTGCCATTTGAACAAATCAAGCCCCCCATTGTTTGCCGATTGGGGCGAAGGCATGCTGCCGAGCCCGTGATCACACAAGTCGATCCTCGTGGTCAAACAATGTACTGGATTGGCAATGCCGGTCCGGCCATGGATGACAGTGAAGGAACAGATTTTCATTCCGCTCAATTGGGCCATGTGGTCGTCACGCCCCTGAAAGTGGACCTGAGTGACCATGACAACTTGTCTTCTTGGTCGCAATCGTGCAAAGACATTTTTCACCGGACATCCGCATGAAAGAGCGCCCGGGTTTCCCCGCCAAGTGGCGATCTTCGGGCGGCGCAGAGCCAGATCATGGGCGTGCAGTGCAGTCCAAGTTGGGTGCAGGCCAGCCGGAGCGCAATCTGAGTTTAAGGACGGGGGCAATGACCCCGAATGTTCGCACTCAGTCGATGACTTACGCCCCCCATGGACTGCCCGTGACGACCGGTTTAGGGCTGGATTCAAGCGCAGTGCGCGCGCGGATGGTGAGTAAATTGGCAGAGCAGGGCCTGCAAGACCCTTGGGTATTGCAGGCCCTGGGGCGGGTTGATCGCCATCTATTTGTGGCGTCAGCATTGGCCAACCAAGCCTACGAGGACACCAGTTTGCCCATTGGTTTTGGGCAAACGATTTCCAAGCCCAATGTGGTTGCTCGCATGATCGAGTTGTTGCGTCATGGTGCAAACGGACGTCTGGGTCGTGTGCTGGAAATTGGAACGGGTTGTGGTTATCAGGCCGCAGTCCTGAGCCACATGGCCAGCGAGGTTTACAGCATCGAGCGTGTCCGAGGTTTGCATGAACAAGCCAAAGAGCATTTACGGCCCTTTCGTCTGCCCAATGTTCACTTGATCTTCGGTGATGGCATGCAAGGCTATCCCAAGGGGGCACCCTATGCGGGGATTATTTCTGCGGCAGGTGGTGACCAAGTGCCTGCGGCATGGCTGGATCAGTTGGCTGTTGGTGCTCGATTGGTGGCCCCAACCATGACGCCCGCGGGTCACCAGGCATTGCTGGTCGTTGAGAAAACGGCTTCAGGCTACGAACGGCAGGTTTTGGAAGCTGTTCACTTTGTTCCTCTAAAATCAGGGGTCGAATAAATGATTGAGCTCGGATGATATTCAACGCCTTACCCCGTCGATTTTGGACTTGTCTGACCGCTTTGATTTTGGTCGGATGCTCTGCTTCACCACGCGCACCTGCGCCAGTGGAAGACCGCATGCAGGGCGTCACTGTCAGGAGTGCCCCCGTTCCTGCGCTTATTGCGTCGACTTTGCCCGGTGCTGAAAATGCGGGCAAACCGGGGTACTACACCGTACAAAAAGGGGACACCCTGACACGGGTTGCCTTGGACCATGGTCAGTCATGGCGCGATTTGGTGCGTTGGAACAGTTTGTCCAATGCCCACCTGATCGAGGTGGGCCAGGTTTTGCGTGTCCTGCCGCCAGGGGCTTCTGTGGAAGCCAAAGGTGTTGTTGTCCAACCGATTGGCGGCAGTGCCGAGGTGGTGGCCAGCAAACCTGCTGCTTCCCCGCCTTTGCCAGTTGCAGGCACCTCTACAACAACGGGCAATGACGATGGGCTGGGGTTCATCTGGCCCGCCAGTGGAAATTTACTCGCTGGTTTTGATGATGTGAAAAACAAGGGTCTTGACATTGGCGGCAAAGCGGGCGATCCGGTTTTGGCCGCCGCAGACGGCCATGTTGTGTATGCAGGTGCGGGTTTGCGAGGTTACGGCAACTTGATCATCTTGAAGCACAACAACATTTTTTTGAGTGCATACGCTCACAATCAAATTTTGTTGGTCAAGGAAGATCAAAAGGTCAATAAAGGGCAAAAAATCGCCGAAATGGGCAAAACCGATGCTGACCGCGTCAAACTCCATTTCGAGATTCGCCGCCAAGGAAAACCTGTCGATCCAGCCAAGTATTTGCCCAGTCGCTGAAGCGTCCATGCATTGACCCGCCAACAGAAGAAAGTCTTCGCCCCGGTAGCGGCATTGATGTGGCCTCACCAGTGCTTTTCCCTTTCTTGTTGGATTGGCTGTATCCCATCAAAAGTATGACGCAGCCCCATCAAGGGTGCTTCACATCCTGAGACAATCAGGGGATGAGCGATCCAGACATTTCCCTATCCCAAGCCCACGCCGACGAACCCAGCCACTCCAGCGCCGACCTGCCCGAGGGTTGGCTGCGTGTGGGCTCCCTGGACATGGATGCCCAAGGCATCGCCCGTCGCCCTGACGGCAAAGTCGTGTTCATTGAAGGCGCTTTGCCTTTTGAGCTGGTCTCGGTCAACGTGCACCGCAAAAAGAACAACTGGGAGCAGGGCACCGTCACCCAGATCCACCACGAGTCCTCCCAGCGCGTGCGGCCTGGTTGCCCGCATTTCGGCCTGCATGCGGGGGCCTGCGGCGGTTGCAAGATGCAGCACCTGGAGGCATCGGCCCAAGTGGCCATCAAGCAACGCGTGCTCGAAGACAACCTGTGGCACCTGGGCAAAGTCAAAGCCGAAACCATGCTGCGCCCCATCGAGGGGCCGACTTGGGGCTACCGCTACCGCGCCCGCCTGTCGGTGCGCTACGTGATCAAAAAAGGCGAAGTGCTGATTGGTTTCCACGAGCGCAAAAGCCGCTACATCGCCGACATGAAAGTGTGCCATGTGCTGCCGCCGCATGTCAGTCGGATGCTGCTGCCTTTGCGTGCCTTGATTGGGCAGATGGAGGCCCGCGAAACACTGCCCCAGCTGGAGTTGGCCTGTGGCGACGAGGTCACGGCCTTGGTCCTGCGCCACCTGGAACCCTTGGGCGAGGGCGACAAAGCCCTGCTGCGTGCATTTGCCGCCGAGCACCAGGTGCAATGGTGGCTGCAGCCAAAAGGCCCGGACACGGTGCATTTGCTGGATGAGGGTGGGGCACAGCTCAGTTATGGTTTGCCCGACTTTGGCATCACCATGCCATTTCGACCCACCGATTTCACCCAAGTCAACCCCTTCATCAACCGCGTGCTGGTGGCCCGTGCCTTGCGCCTGCTGCAAGCGCAAAAGACCGAGCGGGTCATTGACTGGTTCTGCGGCCTGGGCAACTTCACCTTGCCGCTCGCCACGCAAGCGGGCGAGGTGTTGGGCATTGAAGGGGCCGAGACCCTGGTGGCACGTTCACGCGACAACTACGCCTGCAACCAAGCTACTCGGCCCGAAGGTCAGACCTTGGCCCCAACGCAGTTTGTGGCGCGCAATTTGTTCGAGATGACGCCCGAGATGCTGGTGGCCGACGGCACCGCCGACAAGTGGCTGGTGGACCCGCCGCGCGAAGGTGCCTTTGCCCTGAGCAAAGCGCTGGCCGAGCTGCACGAAAACCAGGACCTGCGCCAAGGCTGGACACCACCCCAGCGCATTGTGTATGTGAGCTGCAACCCCGCCACACTGGCCCGGGATGCGGGCATTTTGGTGCACCGCGCCGGTTACCGCTGCGTGGCTGCAGGGGTCATCAACATGTTTGCGCACACGGCCCATGTGGAGAGCATGGCGGTGTTTGAGTTGGCCTGAAGACTCTTTGACGGGCAGTGACCCACTTGCCTGCCGATCGGCATAGGGGGGCCGCGATTTTCGCAGCCGCCCCTGCCACACCACCCGGCATGCGGGTCCGCACCGGGCGGTTCGAGAGCTTGAGGTCATGACAGCCTTGGCACTCCCAACCTATCAAAGTACGCAATCGTCAGCACCGTCTTGAGCAGCCGGTCACTGTTGCGCCACCAGCGACGGCTATTCACCGCCACTTGCCGCGCCACGTTCTCCTTTGCTCCCAATGCCTTCAGTTCTCGATAGATCGCCCGGGGCCTCTTCCAGTGCTTGAGCTGGATGGCCCTCAACCGATGACGCAGCCACTCGTCCAACTCTCGCCAGACCCTGGGCGTTTGCGACATCCCGAAGTACGCCTTCCAGCCCAGCACGTAGGGCCGCAGCTTTTCCACCACTTGCGCCATGCTGCGCCCACCCGAGCGGCGCGTGAGTTGCCGGATGCGGGCCTTGAAGTTGTCCAGTGCCTTGTAGGCCACCGCACATTTGACTTCTTTGCCCTTGGCCACCCACAGCTCGTAGCCCAGAAACTTGCGCCCGAAGGCACTGGCCACCGCGCTCTTGGCTTCGTTGATCTGAAGTTTCAAGCCCGTGTACAGTTTTCTGAGGTACCCCATTACCCGCTCGCCAGCCTTGATGCTGCCCACGTAGACGTTACAGTCGTCGGCGTAGCGCGCGAAGCAGTAGCCCCGCGCCTCCAACGCCTTGTCCACTTCGTCGAGCAACACATTGGCCAGCAGCGGACTGAGTGGCCCGCCTTGCGGCGTGCCCAGATGGCGATCGACCACCACCCCGCCATCCATGATCCCGGCGTTCAAGTAAGCCCGAATCAACCGGATGACTCCAGCGTCGTCGATGCGTCTTTTGAGCCTGTCGATCAGGATGTCGTGGTTGACCCGGTCAAAGAACTTGGCCAGGTCAACGTCCACCACCACGCGCTTGCCCGATTGGACGTACGCCCGTGCAGCCTTGACCGCATCGTGCGCACGCCTGCCCGGTCGAAACCCGTGGCTGTGCTCGCTGAAGGTGGGGTCGATCAACGGTTGCAGCACTTGCAAAAGGGCTTGCTGGATCAGTCGATCTGTCACCGTCGGGATGCCCAGCTCGCGCTGGCTGCCGTCCGGTTTGGGAATCAATACCTTGCGTACCGGACTGGGCCGGTAGCTTCCTGCCAGCAGCGCTTGGCGAATGTCCGGCCAGCTCGTTTGCAGCAAACGGGCGGTTTGCTCGATATTGAGCCCGTCAACCCCGGCTGCACCTTTGTTGGCCTTGACCCGCTTCCATGCCGCCTGCAGGTTCTGCCCTTGTCAGCGCCGCCTCCAGCAGGCCACCTGTGCCTGCCAGTTGCTTTGCCGACCCTGTATCCGGGTGCTCATGCAACGTACCTCGGGTTTCGTCGCTGGCAGTGTCTGGCCCGGCTTCACCGTGCCGCCTTCCTGCCCGCCCGGATCGCTCCGGCATCTGACGCATGACCTTGTGGCTTTGCATGTCCTCGGTTACTCACTCTCGTTCGGTCCTTCGCTCTTGCCTTGTGGCCTCAGCGGCCCCGGCTCCAACTACTACGACCTCTGCTGACTTCTCGCTCCGGCAAAGCCGTCTTCCTTTCAGAAACAAGGCGAGATCTCCCCAGGTAAGGGTCGCACACCTTCATCGCACAACCGCCGCATCTACGCCACCTCGCCTTGGTCACAAGAGCTTCGCGGTTTCGTGCCCGCTCGCCCTGCTTGGCAACGCCTTCTATGCGGTTCTTGTTCATCGGCTCACGATTAACGCTCCACGCTTCCTTCCCACGCTCGGTCGCCCTCACGCAGTTGCGCAACACTCAAGCTCACTGTGACCAGCTCGCAGCGGGACTTGCACCCGCAGGTGTGCGCCCATGCTGGGCGCACACGTCAAAAAGGCTCCCGAGGGAGCCTTTTTGATGGAACCACAGGACCGTTATCAGTCGCGTTCGCCGCCCATGATGCCCAGCAGAGCCAGAAGGCTTTGGAAAACGTTGAAGATGTCCATGTACAAAGCCAAGGTGGCACTGATGTAGTTGGTTTCACCGCCATCGATGATCTGTTTGAGGTCATACAACATGTAAGCGCTGAAAATGCCAATGGCCATGACCGAGATGACCATCATGCCCACAGTAGAGCCCACAAACACGTTGATGATGCCGCCGATCATGATGGCCAAAGCACCGACAAACAGCCACTTGGACATGCCTGACAGATCACGTTTGATGGTACTGGCCAAACTGGCCATCACGAAAAACACACCTGCTGTGCCTGCAAAGGCGGTCATGATCAGTTCGGAGCCGTTTTTGAAGCCCAGCACCATGGCGATCATGCGGGACAGCATCAAACCCATGAAGAAGGTGAAGGCCAACAAGACGGGCACGCCAGCCGCAGAGTTTTTGGTTTTTTCGATGGCAAACATGAAACCGAAGGCTCCGGCCATGAACACAATCAGGCCCACGCCGCCGGACAGTGAACGGGTGATGCCAGTGGCCACGCCAAGCCAAGCGCCCAAAACAGTGGGCAATAGACTCAAGGCCAGCAGCCAATAAGTGTTGCGCAGAACGCGGTTGCGAGCCGCTGTGTCCACATGGCCCCAGCCATTGGAATTGAGAGTTTGAAGGTCGCTCATGGTGTATCTCCTGTCATGCCTGATTAAAGGTGGTCTCATTGTAGGGTGACCCTCATCGCTTTGGCTTGACTCCTGGGATTCCCGGCAGTTGATGGGGTTATACGGGTGCATCAGTTTTGCGTTGAAGTGAGCAATCGAGGGCGCGGGCCCGTGTATGCTTGTGGTTTTCATTTTTCAGACCCTCACGCCCATGAAAACCCAATCCTCTCTCGAACTGTCCGATGTCAAAGCCATTGCCGCTGCGGCCGAAGCCGAAGCCCTCCAGAACAATTGGGCAGTCAGCATCGCCATTGTGGATGCGGGTGGCCATTTGCTGCACTTTGCCCGTCTGGACGGTGCGCCTCCCGTGTCTTCGCACATCGCCCCAGCCAAAGCGCACACCGCAGCTTTGGGTCGCCGCGAGAGCAAGGTGTACGAAGACGTGATCAATGGTGGACGCACTTCCTTTTTGTCGGCTCCGACCATCCACGGCATGCTCGAAGGCGGTGTGCCGATCATGAAAGACGGTTTTTGCCTGGGCGCAGTCGGTGTGAGTGGCGTCAAGTCGAACGAAGACGCTCAGATCGCCAAAGCCGGTATCGCCGCCATCGGTCTGTGATGGTCTGATCAGGGCAGCCTGGGGCTGTCCTGACCGTTTTGCCAAAACCATTGACCCACAAAAAAGCCGCTGAAAAGCGGCTTTTTTGTGGGCGTCAAGAACGCATCAATACAGGTCGAGCACAGCGCCTTTGCTCGCGCTTGATGCATTAAAAGCGAACTTGGCCTGAACGCCACGGGTGTAACGGGGCTCGGGGGCTTTCCAGCCTTCGCGGCGCTTGGCCAGTTCGGCTTCGGGCACGTTCAACTCCAGAATCAGCTTGTGTGCGTCAATGGTGATGCTGTCGCCTTCATTCACAAAAGCGATGGTGCCGCCTGCTGCGGCTTCCGGGGCAACGTGACCGACCACCATGCCCCAGGTGCCACCGGAGAAGCGACCGTCGGTGATCAGGCCCACGCTTTCACCCAGACCGGCACCGATCAGCGCGCCCGTGGGGGCCAGCATTTCGGGCATGCCGGGGCCGCCTTTGGGGCCGAGGTAACGCAAAACCATCACGTCGCCGGCTTGAATCTTGCCTGCTAAGATGGCTTGCAGGGCCGATTGTTCGTCGTCGAACACGCGGGCTGGGCCAGTGATGACGGGGTTTTTAAGACCAGTGATCTTGGCCACGGCGCCTTCGGGCGACAGGTTGCCCTTGAGGATGGCCAAGTGGCCTTCGGCGTACATGGGCTTGTCAATCGGGCGGATCACATCTTGGTCAGCGCGAGGAACGTCGGGCACGTCCTTCAGGTTTTCGGCAATGGTTTTGCCAGTGATGGTCATGCAGTCGCCGTGCAGCAAACCAGCTGCAAGCAAGGTTTTCATGACTTGGGGAATGCCGCCCGCTTGGTGCAGGTCAACCGCCAGGTACTTGCCGCTGGGCTTCAAATCACAGATCACGGGGATTTTCTTGCGCATGCGCTCGAAGTCGTCAATCGTCCAGTCCACGCCTGCGGTGTGGGCGATGGCCAAGAAATGCAACACCGCGTTGGTCGAGCCACCTGTGGCCATGATCACGGCCACGGCGTTTTCAATGGCTTCTTTGGTGACGATGTCGCGGGGCTTCAAGTCGTTCTTGATGGCTTCGATCAGCACTTTGGCCGATTCTTTGGCCGAGTTCTGCTTTTCGTCGTGCGGGTTGGCCATGGTCGACGAGTAGGGCAGGGACATGCCCAGCGCCTCGAAAGCCGAGGACATGGTGTTGGCCGTGTACATGCCGCCGCAAGAACCCGTGCCGGGAATGGCGCGTTTTTCGATTTCTTTCAGGTCGAAGTCGCTCAATTTGCCCGCAGCGTTTTCGCCCACGGCTTCAAAAACGCTCACGATGTTCAGGTCTTTGCCTTGGTAGCGGCCGGGCAAGATGGTGCCGCCGTAGACATAAATGGCCGGCACGTTGGCGCGCAGCATGCCCATCATGCCGCCGGGCATGTTTTTGTCGCAGCCGCCGACCACCAGCACGCCGTCCATCCACTGGCCTTGCACGCAGGTTTCGATGCAGTCCGAAATGACTTCTCGGCTGACCAGCGAGAACTTCATGCCCTCGGTGCCCATGGCCATGCCGTCCGAGATGGTCGGGGTGCCAAAGACCTGGGCGTTGCCACCGGCTTCTTCAATGCCTTGGATGGCCGCGTCAGCCAACTTTTGCAGGCCGCTGTTGCACGGGGTGATGGTGCTGTGGCCGTTGGCCACGCCCACCATGGGTTTGACGAAATCCCCCTCTTCATAGCCCATGGCGTAGTACATCGAGCGGTTCGGGGCGCGGGATTTGCCCTGGGTGATGTTGGCGCTGCGGCGGTTGATGGGGGTGATCGGGATGATTTTGTCGCTCATGGTGGTGTCTCTATAGAAGCCCAAAAGAAGGTCGCCACATTCTAACGGGCGCTTATCGGGTCTTGGTGTCGAGTGCGAGGCATCTCCGGTGCACAATCCGGGCATGCTGATCCATCCTCAAATTGACCCCGTCGCCCTGCAATTGGGCCCCTTGGCCATCCATTGGTATGGCCTGACCTATTTGGCCGCCTTTGGCCTGTTTTTCTGGTTGGGCGTGCGTCGTCTGGGCCATGCGCCCTTCAAACACCTGCCGCAATGGCAAAAACGCGATGTGGAAGACATCCTGTTTTTGGGCGTGCTCGGTGTCATTTTGGGCGGGCGCGTGGGTTATTGCCTGTTTTACAAACCCGCTTATTACCTGTCGAATCCCCTGGAAATCCTGGCTGTCTGGCAAGGTGGCATGAGTTTTCATGGGGGCTTGCTGGGCGTGATCTTGGCCATGGTGTGGTTTGCACGCAGCCGACAGCGGTCGTTTTTGCAGGTCATGGATTTTGTCGCGCCGTGTGTGCCCACGGGACTTGCCGCTGGTCGGGTGGGCAATTTCCTCAATGGCGAGCTTTGGGGCCGAGTGGCCGACCCCTCGCTGCCTTGGGGCATGGTGTTCCGGGGGGCGGGCGATTTGCCGCGCCACCCCTCGCAGCTCTACCAAATTGCCCTGGAAGGCTTGCTGTTGTTTGTGTTGCTGTGGTGGTTTGCCCGCAAAGACCGTCCCACCGGCCAAGTGTCGGCAGCCTTTTTGCTCGGCTACGGTTTTTTCCGCTTTGTGGCCGAATTTTTCCGCGAACCCGATGCGCATCTGGGCCTTTTGAGTCTGGGCATGAGCATGGGGCAGTGGTTGTGTGTGCCGATGATGTTGGGCGGCGTGGCTTTGTGGGCCTTCTCAGCCCGAAAACCCAATTGAAAGGGTGAGGGCTGACACCTTCGGGTCAGCACCCGTGAACGGAATCCTTCACCATGAAGCACTTTTGACATGGAAGGACGGGTCCCATGAATTTGCTGCGCAGAAACCTTTGGCTTGCTGCTTTGTCCACGCTGTTGCTGGGGGCCTGCTCGGGTACCTTGCGCACTGCGGGGGCTGACAAACCGCCCGTGGTGTTTGTCCACGGCAATGGGGACACGGCCGCCCTGTGGCAAAGCACGATGTGGCGCTTTGAATCCAACGGCTGGCCGCGCGAACGCCTGCATGCCATCGATGTGCCCTATCCCCTGGCGCGAGACGCCGACAACAGGCCCCAAGCGGGCCGCACCTCCACCGCCGAGCACATGGCCTTTTTGCGCGAAGAAGTGCAAGCGGTCTTGAAGCGAACCGGTGCCGCGCAGGTGGTGTTGGTCGGCAACTCGCGGGGTGGCAATGCGATTCGCAACTTCATCTGCAATGGTGGGGGGCAAAACCTCGTCAGCCATGCGGTGCTGGGCGGCACACCCAATCACGGTGTTCAGGCTATTCCCGGCGTCAACGAAGCCAATGAATTTTCCGGCACTGGACCCTTTCTGAGTCAGCTCAATGCGCCCAAAAATGCACAGGGCGACGAGGTCTGTGGCCTAGCCAAATGGATGACCATCCGTTCGGACAACAACGACAAGTTTGCGCAGCCCGATGGCCTGTGGATTGGCATGAAAGGCAAAGCGACCAACGTGACTTTTGCCGGCCCGGAGCTCAAAGGGGCGACCAACGTGGTGATCCCCCGCATTGACCACCGCGAAACCTCTTATTCGGCAGCGGCTTTTGAAGCCACTTACCGTTTCATCACGGGTCGCACGCCTGCTTTGGGCATCCAAACCGAGGCTTCGGTGCTTTTGAACGGCAAAGTGGTGGGTCTGGGCTTGAATCCACAAGACGCGCAGAGTGGCAACTTTGTGAACAATTTGCCACTGGCTGGTGCAGGCCTAGAGGTTTATGAAATTGACCCCGTGACAGGGCAGCGCAAAGGCGCTGCGGTTCATCAAAAAACGGTGGGAGTAGACGGGCTTTGGGGGCCTTTCAAAGGCACATCACAAGCAACTTATGAGTTTGTCATCACGGCCAAGGGCTATGCCACGACACACATTTACCGCAGCCCATTCCCGCGCTCGAGCGACATTGTTCACATGAAGCCCGAGCGCGTGGCCGAGGCCGACCGGTCGGCTTCTGCATTGGTCAGTTTTGTGCGGCCCCGTGGCTACTTTGACCCGCCGCGTGACAGCATGCGCCTGGACGGCAAAACGAGCTTGCCGGGTGTGCCCCCGGGAGCGGGTGTGGCCAGTTCCAAACTGCGGCTGGATGACAAAACCCAGCGAACTGTGGCCGCAGAATTCAACGGTGAGCGCCTGGTCGGCTTGACCTGGCCCATGGCCGAGGGTCGCACCACAGTGCTGGAGTTGACCTATTGAAGTGCCCCGGCGCTTGCAAGTTCGTTTTCAGCCAAATTACAACCACAGGAGACATGCACCATGAAAAAAAGCTTTTCACTGGCCTTTGGCGTCATCGCCGTGTTAGCGGGTTTGCAGGCGCAGGCCCAGACATCCGCCTCTGGCCCGACCGTTTACCCCAGCAAACCGATCCGGATCGTGGTGCCTTTTCCGGCAGGCGGCACATCCGATGTGCTGGCCCGTTTGGTCGGCCAAAAGCTGACCGAGTCTTGGGGTCAGCCCGTGGTGGTGGACAACAAACCGGGCTCCAACGGCAATTTGGGCGCTGATTGGGTCGCCAAGTCGGCCCCCGACGGTCACACCTTGGTGCTCATGGATGTGGGCAACCTGGTCATCAGCCCGGCTTTGTACAAATTGCCGTTCAATGTGCTCAATGACTTCGCTCCCGTCGGCATGGTGGCCTATTCACCCCACCTGTTGGCCGTCAGCACCAAGGTGCCCGCCAACACACCCGCTGAATTGGTGGCATACGCCAAAGCACAAAAGGGCAAACTCAATTACGCAGCGGCGGCGGGCATGGGCAGCGCCACGCACCTGGCCGGTGTCATGTTTGCCCAGCGGCAGGGTATCGAGTGGGGTTATGTGCCTTACAAAGGTGGGGCACAGGCCATCACCGATCTGATCGGTGGCCAGGTGGATGTGATGTTCAATGGCATGGTGGCCACCTACCCACATGTCAAAGCCGGAAAAATCAAACTCATTGCGGTGTCCAGCACCAAGCGCAATGGCCAGTTGCCCGATGTACCCGCCATCAGTGAGAGCCTGCCGGGTTTCTTGACCGGCAGTTTTCAGGGTCTTTTGGCACCTGCTGGAACGCCCAAAGCGATTGTGGACAAGCTCAATGCAGAGGTCCAAAAGATCGCCGCCATGCCCGACATCAAAGAGCGCTTGGTCACATTGGGGGCCGAGCCCTCGAACATGTCACCTGAGCAGTTTGGCCAATGGATCAAGTCAGAAATTCCGGCCATGGCCAAAATCGTGAAGGATGAAAAAATCACGGTGGATTGACCTTGC
This sequence comes from Limnohabitans sp. WS1, assembly GCF_003063265.1. GTDB lineage: Bacteria > Pseudomonadota > Gammaproteobacteria > Burkholderiales > Burkholderiaceae_C > Limnohabitans_A. Next base: position 172,556 of record NZ_NERU01000004.1, on the reverse strand, counting down.
GACCTTGTGCTGTGACCTTGCTCAGACCATCCAGTGGGTGGCCAGTCAGGGGCACGGTGTGATTTGGGGGGTTCAAGCCAGGTGCGGTGGCTGCACAAAGCCGCACCACTCGGTTTCGAGCCAGCGGGCCATGTTCAGGCACAGCGGGTCGGCCAAACTGTTGCCGATGATTTGCGCGCCAACGGGTAAGCCGTCCGGGCTTTGACCGATCGGGATGGCGGTGGCGGGCAGGCCCACCAAGCCGGGATAGCCCGCCCAGAACAGACTGTCGGTGTGCGGCTGGTTCTGGCCGTTGACCTGCAGCATGCGCTCCCAACGTTCGCCTTGCTGGTTGTGCAAAAAGGCGGGCGAGGTGGCCACTGGCGTGATGAGCAGGTCCACAGTCTCGAAGTAGCTTTGCCACTGAGTCCGCAGCACGGCGCGTTGCTGGTCAAACTCGACCCAGTCGCGGTGCGTCAGGGTGCTGCCGCGCCAGACGCGCTCGCGCATGGTGTCCAGTGCCGGGTCGGCTTGCTGGCCCAGCGCCTGAAAGCGGGCAAAGGTCGCGTCGTCCAGCCAGGCGCCAGTGGCCGAGCGCAGCAGGTAGGAGTACACACGGTGCGACTGCGCGCTGTCCACCGGGCGGTGGTCGTCCAGCACGGTCACGCCTTGCGACCGTAAAAAGTCGGCCAACGCGTGCAGCCGGTCTTGGATGCTCTGGTCCACCCGAGCCTCGGGGTCGTCGTAGACGATGGCCACGCGGCATTGCCAGGGGGCTTTGTCGGTCTGCCGCCATTGGGCGGGCGTCCAACCCATGGGGCCAAACTGTTGCAAGGGGGTGGTCAGCACCTGCATGGCCAGTTGCAGGTCCTGGGCGCTGCGCGCCAGCGGCCCTGCCACGGCAATGTCCAGGCTGTCAATGCAGCGCACACCGGGCAATTGGTGGCCCTCCATGGGCACCACACCCCAGGTGGGTTTGTGGCCATAAACGCCGCAGTAATGCGCCGGGTTGCGGATGGAGGCACCAATGTCGCTGCCCAGCTCCAGCGGCGTCATGCCTGCGGCCAGCGCCGCGCTGGCCCCGCCCGACGATCCGCCCGGCGTGCGACTCAGGTCCCAGGGGTTATGGGTCGTGCCATAGACCGGGTTGAACGATTGCCAATCGCCCAAAGCCACCGGCACATTGGTCTTGCCAAACACCACCGCCCCGGCGTTCAGCAAGCGCTGCACGGCCACGGCTGGTTGTTGTGCGATGTTGTCTTTGTACTGAGGAAAGCCCCAGCAGGTGGGCGTGCCCGGCAGGTCAAACGACTCTTTGACGGTCATGGGCAGGCCGTGCAGCAGCCCCCAGTCTTCGCCATGGGCACGCGCCGCGTCGGCTTGGGCGGCGCGTTCGCGGGCGGCCTCAAAGGTGCGCACCACCACGGCGTTGATCGGGCCATCGCGCTGCTCGACGCGGGCGATGTGCTGTGCGAGTAATTGGCTGCTGGTCACTTCGCCTGCGCGCAGGCGGGCCATCATTTCGGTGGCGGTGCTGTAAGTGAAATCGGTCATGCTGAACAAGTTAGGCTGGAATGAAAAAACCCGGGCATGTCACGAGGGGTGAGCATGTCCCGGGTGGCGCGAGCGTCAGCACGGGTGCGCTGCGCACTCAGTGTTTCACTGCGGTTCGACCTTGGCGGCCTTGAACAAGGCGCGGTAGCGTTCCACTTCGCCATAGTAAAACTTGTCCAGCTCGGCCATGCTCATGGGCGCAGGTATCTGGCTGCCCGTGGTGGACATGCCTTTGACATAAGCCTCGCTCTTGATGGCTTCGTTCATGGCCTGGTTGATTTTCTGAACGGCGGCCTCGGGCGTGCCTTTGGGAACTTGCAGACCGATCCAGATGTCAAAGTTGAAACCCGGGAAGGTTTTGTGGGCGCTGATCGGCGCCACGTTGGGGAAAAGCGTGTGAGGCTGGGGCGAGGACACGCCGATCAACTTGAAGCGGCCGTCCTTGATCATGCCCGGGGCCGGTCCTGCCAGAGGGGTAAAGCTCATGTCCACCGCGCCGCCACCCAGGTCGGTGAAGATTTGCACAGCTGCTTTGTAGGGCACGTGCAGCATGTCGAGTTTGCTTTGCGCTTTGAATTGCTCGCCCATGATGTGGTACAGCGAGCCTTGGCCCACGCTGGCATAGCTGACCTGTTTGCCTTTGGCCCAAGCCAGAAATTCATCGATGTTGTTGGCCGGGATGTCCTTGCGGATCGCCAGACCAATGGATGTGCGGCCCATCAGGCTGGCCAGGCGAAGTTCTTCGGGCTTGAACTTCACCGCCGAAAGCGCCAGGGGGGCCATGACCAACTCCATGGGCGTGCCCAGAATTTGATAGTAGCCATCGGCCGGTGCAGCCAGAACCTTTTGAATGCCCAGAGCGCCGCTCACGCCACCGAGGTTTTCGACCATGATTTTTTGGCCCAGGCTTTTTTCGTACTCGATCTGAACCATGCGGGCCACAGCATCAGAGGCCCCCCCTGCCGGATAGGGAACCATGAAAGTGACCATCTTGTTGGGAAAGCTTTGTGCAGAGGCGCTGAGCACCATCAAGCTGCCCAGCAGGCCTGCGAGCAGGCTGGAAATCGTTCGGCGTGAAATCATGGGTGTCGTCCTTGTGTGTCTTTTTGGAGTGGGGCGCTTGACACCCCGCAGCAGAACCAAAGTCTGAACAAGATACGGGTTTCAAGCTATCGAAAACTTGCAAACCCTGGGCGGGGTTTTCCCGAAAAAGCGGAGGGTGACCCGGTTCAGTCTGTTGTAACCAAGCCCTGGATGGCCTGCTGTGCCGCAAGTAATCCCTGCTGCCAGACCTGTTCTTGCCAAGCGGGCGAGGGCGGGTTGAAGGCCTGGAGCATGTCGGCACGGATGGCGTGTTGCTGCTCGGACGGGGCTTCAGGATGCAGGGCCAGCCAGTGATCGGCCCGCATGGCCTGGATCATCTGTGCCAGGGGCAAGGTGCCGAACTCCAAGCAAATGCCGGTGTACTGCGCTTGCGGGCACTCTTCATAAATGGCCATCTGGATCGGGCCCGAGAGCGGGACGCTTTGGGACGTGCCCGTATCTACCGAAGTGATGTCTGGCCCCCACCACTGGCGGGCGCGTTGCAGGGACTGGCCGTTGTCGGTGCAAGCAAAAATGCGCTCGCCATGGCCGTGCGGCCCCAAGCCCGTGTGCAGGTCGATCCAGGCGATCTGGTGCGCTTGCCTGAGGTGCTTTTGCAGCACCTGCCTGAACGTGCGGTGGCTCCAAGTGGGGGCCAAGCCCCCAAACCAGACGCCCAGGTCAAACTGGTATTGCCCACTGGTGATGGCACGCTGCATGCGGCGCTCGCCCCAGGCATCGGCCTGAGCCTGCAAAGCAGCGCTGGCCTCTGGGCTGGGCGGCCAGTGGGTGGGCAGCAGCAGTTCATTAACCTGCGCGTAGTCAGAGTTGACCGGCAGGGGCTGGGAAAAGTCAATGAAGTTGCGGTTGAGGTCGACGTTGTCTTCGTTCACCCGGCGCGCATGTGAAAACCCATGCGGGTTGACTGCGTGCACATGCACCACGGCCACTCCAGGCGGCAGCGTCAGGTTTTGCAGCAAGCCCGTCTGGATGGCCGAGCCGCAAAACCCCTCGATGCCGTGCACTGCGCTGGTGGTCATCAGCACTTGTGCGGCATCGGCCGGGCCGTGCACGGCCACATCCATGGCGAGTTGCTCGCCATTTGCACCTGGCAGTGACATGGCGTTAATGTGCAACTGTGCGTTGCAGGCTTGCGCGGCCAGCACAAATCGAGCGCGGGCCTCGCGATAGCTGGGGCTGAAAAGCGGTGTGCTCATGGTGTGGCCTTGTGTTGGTTGAGCCAGCCTGCGGCGAGGCCAAAGCCCGCGATCATCCCCATGCCGCACAGGGCCAGGGCGTCAGGCAGGTGGTCAAACATCCACCAGCCGCCCAGGGCAGAAAACCCGATGGCCGTGTAAAGGTAAGGCGACAAAACCGAGGCGGGCGCTTTGGAAAACGCCAGCACCATGAAGTACTGCCCGTAAGAGCCCGCCAGTGCTACGAAACCCAGCAGGGCCAAGTCGGGCCAAGGCATCTGGGCAGGCCAGAAAAACGGCACCACGGCCGACATGAGCGCCAAGCCCAGCGCGCTGGTGCACAGCTGGATGGTCAGCGGCGAGTCCTGCCGCGCCAAGTACCCTGTCAGGGTTTGAAAGCCGGTGTAGCAGACCACCCCCAGCAGTGCCAGGCAGGCACCCGTCGGGTCCACATGGCCCCCTGGACGCACCACCAGCAGAGCACCCGTCATGCCGCCCGCCACACACAGCCAGCGCAGCCAGGACACGCTTTCTTTCATCACAAAGCGGGCGACCAAGGTCACGGCCAGCGGCACCAGGCAATAAATGGCTGTGAACTCGGCCACGGGCATGCGCTGCAAAGCGCCATAGCCAAACACGCTGCCCCCCACGACCAGCGCGCCTCGCAGCCACTGCAGACGCCACTGCCGTGTGCGCCACAGTTCGGGCGATTGTCTGCGCCAGATTGTGGCGCTGACCAGCGCGGTCTGCAGGGCATAGCGCGTCCAGATGATGATGACGGGCGCCACGCTGAGCATCAGCTTTTTGCTGAAGGTGTCTTGCGTCGACAGGCAAGCCATGGCCGCGACCATGGTCAGGATGGCGGTGAGCTGGGTTTGGCGGGCGGTGCTCATCGCTTGTGCAGCGTGTCGGAGGGCAGCTCGCCAAACAGGCGACGGTAGTCCTGGGCGAATTGGCTCAGGTGCCAAAAGCCCCAGTGCGAGGCGATGTCCTGGATGGTGACGCCTGGGGCGGCCTGGCGCAGGGCGCGGCGCACGCTGTTCAGGCGCAGCGAGCGCAGGTATTTGATGGGCGTGGTGCCCAGCACATCCTGAAAGCAGTAATTGAGCTTGCGGCGGCTGGTGCCCAAGCGGCTGCAGACCTCGAGGATGGACAGGGGCTCGTCGGCGTGGCCCAGCATCAGCTCGCAGGCGCGGTCCACCAGTTTTTTTCTCCGCTCCAGGGTGGGCAACTCCGAGGTGTCGACCTTCGCAGGCAAGGCTTCGAGCCATTCCATCAGGATCTCGTCGCGCAGCTGGCGCAGGGCCTGGGGGTCGTGCTGGCGGTGGGCCAGCGCGCTGGCCTGGTCCAGGACGGTGAGCTGCATGTCGCGCAGGTTCTGGGCTTTGATGTCGGTGGTTTGCAGCACCAGCTGCTTTTCGAGCCAATGCGCCAGGGGTTTTTGGTACATGCGCTCCCACAGCGGGTTGAGCAGGCTGCGGTTGACGACCACGGCCATCAGGGTGAAGTGGGGCGGGGTGGTGAGGTCCACCTCGTCGCCCTTGCCACACATGATGGCGTGGGCGGGCACCCGTTGGCCGTTGAAAAACAGGTCGGAGGAGTCCTGCAGCGCCATGGCAAAGCCGTACACGCTCTCATGCAGCCGCCCGCGCTGGCGTAAGGCGATGCTGGTGTCTTCGCGCAGCAGCGTCACCTCGGGCAGGTGAACCTGGTGGATACGCCCCTTGAACTGGCCGGGCGAGAGCTGTTCGTACTGCAGCGCCCAGCCTTGCTGGGCCAGGGCGTGCTGGTCCATGTCCTGGGTGTCGAGCACTTGGACCCAGGGCGAATCGGGGGTGGGTGAGGTCATCAAAAAGTCAAAACAGTCAGCTGGGGCATGGACCTGAGTGTGCCTGTTTCGCATGGGCAGGCTTTTTCGTGAAAACCCGGGGTGTGTGATGCCCAAACTTGATAGCGCCATGAGCGCCTTGTGCATAGCATGGCTGTTAGCTTGAAAGACACCCGATGAACCTGCCGAACTTGCATATCGCCGTTTTGCTGACCAACAACGACACCTCGGCGTTTGCCGCGCATTTTCCGAACGACGGACAAAAGGTCGTCCAGCTGCTGCAGCCCTTGCGGCCTGACTGGTCTTTTGAAGTGGTTTCGGTGAAGGACGGCATGTTTCCGAGCGGCCCTGAGGCTTTTGATGGCTATGTCATCACCGGCAGCCCGGCTTCGGTCAACGACGACAGCCTGCCCTGGGTGGGGCCGTTGCTGGATTTCATCCGTGCCGTGCATGCCGCACGCCAGCCGCTGATCGGCCTGTGCTTTGGCCACCAGGCGGTGGCCCGGGCGCTGGGCGGGCAGGTGGCGCGCAACGCTGCAGGCTGGGGTCTGGGCACAGCGCCCACGCACTGGCATCACACCCGCCCCTGGATGCTTCCTGCGCAAAGCACCACCACCTTGATGGCGGCCCACAACGAGCAAGTCACCCACATGCCCGAGGGGGCCGAATGCCTGGGGAGCAGCGATTTTTGTCCCATCGGCTCGATGCAGATCGGCCAGCACATCTGGACCACCCAATACCACCCCGAAATGCCGCTGGTTTTTATGCAGGCGCTGCTGGGCTACCTGGCCGACAAGCTCGACAACGACACCCTGGCTCGCGCCCACGGCAGCCTGCAGCAGGCCGCCGATGTGCCGCTGTTTGGCCAGTGGATGGCGCAATTCATTGAACACGCGAGGAACACCCGCCCATGACCGTCTGGCACCCCACCGACGATGGCCACGCCGACTTGGCGGACCACGACAGCTATGTGAACGGCACGCCGCACAACACCTTCAAGCGCCTGCGCGACGAGGACCCGATGGCCTGGTGCGATTGGTCCGAAGGCAAGGGCTTTTGGTCGGTCACGCGGCATGCCGACATCCTGGAGCTCAACCGCAACCATCAGCGCTTGTCTTCGGCCCAAGGCATCCGCATGGAGGACCAGACGCATGAAGAGTACATGGCGCGGCGGACCTTTCAGGAGACCGACCCGCCCGAGCACACCCGCACCCGCATGCTGGTGGCCAAGGCTTTTTCCAAGCCCATGATGGCGCTGTACGAAGACCAGATCCGCGAGCTCTGTGTAGGCATCCTCGACCAAGCGCTGGGGCTGGGTGAGTTTGACGCCACGCACCAGATCGCCCGCCAGCTGCCCATGCGCATGCTGGGGCGCATCGCGGGCTTGCCCGAAGAAGACCTGGACTGGCTGGTGGACAAGGGTGACGCGCTCATGGCCAACACCGACAGCGACTTCACCAGCCATGTGGTCGACAAAATGGACACCGAGGCCTACCGCTTCATGCCATTTCGCTCACCTGCCGGGGCTGACTTGTTCGACTACGCGGCCCAGATGATGGAGCGCAAACGCGCAGCGGGTGACACAAGCGGCGTGCTGCACCTGATCACCCAACCCGATGCGCAGGGCAACGTGATCAGCGACACCGAGTTCCGCAACTTCTTTTGCCTGCTGGTGGCAGCGGGCAACGACACCACCCGCTATTCGATCGCCGCCGCCTTGCACGCGCTGGCCAACCAGCCCGGCCTGATGCAGCAACTCAAGGCGGTGCAGGGCGAGGCCGCTTGGGAAGGCGTGGCCGACGAATTCATCCGCTGGGCATCACCCGCCACCCATTTCCGCCGCACCGCGACCGAGGACTTCGAGTACCACGGCAAACAGGTCAAGGCAGGCGACAAGGTGCTCTTGTGGTTCATCTCGGGCAACCGCGACGAGCGGGCCTTTGAGCAGCCCTTCACCGTCAACCTCAGCCGGGGCGTGAACCGCCACCTGTCGTTTGGGCAGGGTGGGGCGCACGCCTGCCTGGGCATGTGGCTGGCGCGGCTGGAGTTGCGCGTCTTGCTGCAAGAGTTGATCCAACGTGTCGACCGCATTGAGCAAACGGGCGAACACGCCTTTTTGCGCTCGAATTTTGTTTGTGGCATCAAACGCCTGCCGGTGCGCATGCACCTCATCTGAGCTTAGGTTTGAAAGGAATCACCATGTCGAATGTTCAAGAACGCCTGCGGGTGCTGTTTTGCGACCACCTGGCCATTGCGCGGGGCAAATACGTCACGCTCCAAGCCGGTCAGGGCGGCGGTGCCCGCTTTTGTCGCGGCACCTTTGGGGTGACTTATGAAAAAGAGCTGATCCCGGCCCCTGGCGCCATGGTCATGGAAGGCCTGCCCGACATGGAAGCGGCCTACACCGCCGAAGACATCCGCCCCGGCTGGCAGCCGTTCACCCAAGTGGCCATTGGCGACCTCAAAGCCAACGATGGCACGCCTCTGCCCATGTGCGGGCGCAGCGCCTTGAAGCGCGCCGTGGCCGACTGGCAGGCCATGGGCTACGACCCGATGGTGGGCATTGAGCTCGAAGCTTTTGCCTTCCAGATTGAGCCCGACGGCTCGCTCAAACCCTACGACACCCCTGCGGCCCATGTGTATTCAACCGGTCCATTCTCCGACCCGAGGGGCTTCACCGATGCCCTGTGGGAAAAAGCCACGGCCGCGGGCTTTCGCATCGACAGCATGAACACCGAATACGACGCGCCGCAGTTCGAGTTCACGCTGAAATACGACCGCGCCGTCAAGGCGGTGGACGACATCTTTTTGTTCCGCCTCTTGGCGCGTGAAGTCGCTTTCCAGCACGGCATCGTGCTGACCTTCATGCCCAAGCCTATCCTCACGGTGGGGGGCAGCGGCGTGCACATCAATTTCAGCCTGCGCGATGCTCAGGGCCACAACGCCATCTCGGGTGGGCACGACGCCAGCCAGTTCAATGCATTGACGCTGGGCTGCACAGCCGGGCTGATGCACCACCACCAGGCCCTGGCGGGACTGCTGGCCCCCAGCGCCAACTCCTACCAGCGCCTGCAACCGGCCAGCCTCTCGGGCTTTTGGCAAAACTGGGCGGTGGACCACCGGGGCGTCACGGTGCGGCTGTCGGCTGAAAGCGGTCCGGGCGCACGCATCGAGCACCGCATGGGCGACGCTGCCGCCAACCCTTACACCCACACTGCCGCCGTGCTGCAGGCTGCCCGTTTGGGCGTGGCCAACGCTTACAAGCTGCAGCCCGCCGAAACCGGCGATTGCCTGGAAAACAAGGATGCCACCCACAGCGTGCCGGGCACCTTGGCGGGCGCACTGGATGCGCTCGAAGCTGACACCGTACTGACGCAAGCCCTGGGCGAAGGCCTGGTGGCCAACCATGTGGGCATCAAGCGCCACGAGATCGAGCGCACGGCAGGCCTCGAAGGCGATGCCCTGCGCGACCACTACATCCGATTCATCTGATCTGAAAGAACCCACCCCATGCCCCAAGTGCACTGGATCATGAGCAATGGCGACCGCGTGAGCGATGACGTGAACGACGGCACCAACCTGATGGACGCCGCGCAGATGAACGGCATCCCCGGCGTGGCGGGCGAATGCGGCGGCTGCCTGTCGTGCGCCACCTGTCATGTTTATGTCGATGAAGTCTGGCTGGCCGCTTGCCCGCCGATGGATGAGGTCGAAAACGCCATGCTCGACATCGTCATTGCGCCACGCCAAAGCGGCAGCCGCTTGAGCTGTCAGTTGATGGCCTCTGCTGCGTTGGACGGCATCGTGCTGCATGTGCCTGACTGAAAATTTTTCGGATACTGATCCATTGAACGTAGGGAGAAATCATGAAACAAGAACACATCGACGCGCTGCGTCACCTGCCGATTGCCCACCAAGGCCTGCTGATCGACGGCCAGTGGCAGCCTGCAGCGTCGGGCCAGACCTTGCCTGTGGTCTCGCCCATCGACGGGCAGACGCTGTGCAACATCGCCTCTGCCGGGACTGTGGACGTCGACCGCGCTGTGCAAGCGGCACGACGTAGCTTTGAGCAGGGCGTGTGGTCGCGCATGGCGCCTGCCGAGCGCAAGAAAATTTTGCACCGCATTGCCGACCGCATCGAGGCGAACCATGCCGAGCTGGCGGTGCTGGGCGTGCGCGACAACGGCACCGAGATTGCGATGGCATGGAAGGCCGAGCCGGGCAGCGCGGCGGGCACCTTCCGCTATTACGCCGAGTGTGTGGACAAGATCAACGGCGAGATCGCCCCCACGCCAGAAGGCACGCTGGGCTTGATTCACAAGGAAGCGGTCGGCGTGGTCGGGGCCATCGTGCCCTGGAACTTTCCGCTGATGATCGGCGCCTGGAAGATCGCGCCGGCCTTGGCAGCAGGCAACTCGGTGGTGCTCAAACCTTCTGAAGACGCCTCGCTGTCTTTGCTGCGTCTGGCGCAGCTGTGCCTGGATGCGGGCTTGCCGCCGGGTGTCCTCAATGTGGTCACCGGTACAGGTGCAGAGGCGGGCGAGGCACTGGCGCGGCACATGGATGTGGACATCTTGACCTTCACCGGTTCCGGCCCGGTGGGGCGCATGTTGCTCAAGGCTTCGGCCGAGTCCAACCTCAAGCGGGTGTACCTGGAGCTGGGCGGCAAGTCGCCCAACATCGTTTTTGACGATGCGACCGATCTGGCGCAGGCGGCCAAGGTCTCGGCCATGGGCATCTTCCGTAACAGCGGGCAGGTGTGTGTGGCGGGCTCGCGCCTTTTGGTGCAGCGCTCGGTACACGATGAATTTGTGGATCGGCTGCAAAACATCGCATCCAGCCTGCGTGTGGGTGACCCGCTGGATGTGACGATGGACATTGGTGCCGTGAGCAGCGCCCGCCAACTGGCCCGCAACCAGAGCATGCTGGCCCGTGCTTTAGAGCAGGGCGCGCGTCTGCGCACCGGTGGTCAGGTGATTGCGCCTGTGCCTGGTGGCCAGTTCATGAGCCCCGCCGTGCTCGATGGCGTTCAGCCCGAGATGGAGATTGCCCGGCAGGAAGTCTTTGGCCCGGTGCTGGCCGTGATGCCGTTTGAGGACGAGGCCGAGGCCGTGCGCTTGGCCAATGGCACCGAATACGGCCTGGCCGCAGGGGTGTGGACGGGCAGCCTGTCTCGTGCCCACCGCATGGTGCGCGCCATCAAGGCCGGGCTGGTGCACGTCAACACCTATGGCGGCCCCGACATCACCGTGCCGCTGGGCGGGGTGCGTCAGTCGGGCAATGGGCACGACAAATCGATGCACGCCTTGGACAAATACCTGGACCTGAAAACGGCCTGGATTCAGCTTTGATTTTGAAAGTAAGCGACATGAACCACGAGCAACTCAAGGCCGACAACGCCCAATACCTGTGGCACCCCATGGCCCACCCGGGGGCGATGAAAAAGTCCACGCCCGACATCATTGCCAAAGGCGAGGGCTGCTGGATCTGGGACGTGGACGGCCACAAGATGCTGGACGGCGTGGGGGGGTTGTGGGCCTGCAACCTGGGCCACAGCAACAAGCCGGTGCGCGACGCCATCGTGGCGCAGATGGACGAGCTGCCGTTCTACAACGTGTTCCGCGGCACCACCCATGTGCGGGCCATTGAGCTGTCCAAACGCCTGGTGCAGATGATGCAGCCCGAAGATGTGGCCACGGTCATGTTTTCCAACGGTGGCTCGGACGCGGTGGAGGGCGCATTGAAGGTGGCCCGCCAGTACTGGAAGTTGAAGGGCCAGGCCGACCGCTTCAAATTCATCAGCCTGCGCCAGGGCTACCACGGTGTGCACTTTGGCGGCATGAGCGTGAATGGCAACACCAATTTCCGCCGAGCCTACGAGCCGCTGCTGCCCGGGTGCTTCCACATCGACACGCCTTGGGCTTACCACAACCCCTACACCGATGACCCTGTGCGCCTTGGCGAAATCTGCGCCGAGTTGCTGGAGCGCGAAATCGTGTTCCAGGGGCCGGACACGGTGGCCGCTTTCATTGCCGAGCCTGTGCAGGGCGCGGGCGGGGTGATCGTGCCGCCGCCCAACTACTGGCCGCTGGTGCGCCAGATTTGCGACAAGTACGGTGTGCTCTTGATTGCCGACGAGGTGGTGACCGGCTTTGGCCGCAGCGGCGAGCTGTTTGGCACCCGCCTTTGGGGGGTGAATGCCGACATGTGGTGCCTGGCCAAGGGCATTTCTTCGGGCTACATCCCGCTGGGGGCCACGGCCATCAACCGCCGCATTGCCGATGTGTTTGACGCCGACATCACGGGCACGGCTTCGGTCTCGCACGGCTACACCTACAGCGCGCACCCGGTGGCGGCTGCTGCGGCACTCGCCACGCTCGACCAGATCGAGGCGCTGGACATCACCGGCAACGCCGCCCGCGTGGGCGCGCACCTGCAGACCCGCTTGCGCAAGTTGGTGGACACCTGCAGCTTTGTGGGCGATGTGCGTGGTGTGGGCCTGATGCTGGGCATCGAGATGGTGAGCGACAAGGCCAAACGCACGCCGATGACCCGCAGCAGCGACATCCCGGCGCGGGTGGCCAAGGCGGCCTACAAAGCGGGCCTGATGGTGCGCATCTCCGGCCCCAACCTGATCCTGTCGCCGCCGCTGGTCATCACCCTTAAGGAAGTCGACTTCATGTGCGACGTGCTCGAAGCCGCCTTTGCCGCCGTGCAGGAGGGCCGCGCATGAAGAGCCCGGTCATTCTGATTGTCGGCACCGTCGACACCAAGAGCGACGAGATTGGCTTCATGCGCGAGCAGGTGCTCGCCGCAGGCGGCCTGGCGCTGGTCATGGACGTGGGGGTGCTGGCCAAAGGGCGAGTGGTCCCGGACATCGCCAACACCGATGTGGCTGCGGCTGCGGGCGTGACGCTGCAGCAGGTGATGGACAGTGGCGACGAAAACAGCGCCATGGCGCTCATGGCGCAAGGCGCATCGGCCTTGGCTGCCCAACTGCAGCGCGAAGGCCGCATGGACGGCCTGCTGGTGCTGGGCGGCACCATGGGCACCGACCTGGCGCTCGATGTCGCCAGCAGTTTGCCGCTGGGCGTGCCCAAGGTGGTGCTGTCCACGGTGGCGTTTTCGCCGCTCTTGCCGCCCGAGCGCATGCCGCCCGATCTGATGATGGTGCTGTGGGCCGGGGGCTTGTATGGCCTCAACAGCCTGTGCCAGTCGGCGCTGGCCCAAGCCGCAGGCGCGGTGGTGGGGGCCTGTCGCGTGGCACGCGTGCCGCGCTTCGAGCGGCCCGTGGTCGGCATGACGTCCTTGGGGTCGAGCTGCCTGAAATACATGGTGCAGCTGCAGCCCGAGCTGGACAAGCGCGGCTTTGACCTCGCCGTGTTTCACACCACGGGCATGGGGGGCAGGGCGTTTGAATCGTTGGCCGCCCAAGGGCAGTTCGCCTGCGTGATGGACTTCAGCCTGCAGGAGATGGTCAACCAGATGGGCGGCTCGGTGGTCAGTGCAGGCCCCGACCGCTTGATGGGCGCAGGCCTGAAAGGCGTGCCCATGATCGTCGCCCCGGGTGCGACCGACCTGGTGGATTACCCCGCTTGGGGTCAGATGCCCGAGCGCTTTGCCGGGCGGCCCTCGCACGACCACAACCGCTTGATCGCTTCGGTGGGCATCGACGCCGACATGCGCCGCGAATTCGCCCGCGAGCTGGCCAGCCGTTTGCGTCAGGCCCGTGGCCCGGTGCACCTGGTGCTGCCACTTCAAGGGATTGAAGAGTGGGACCGACCCGGCGCGCCGCTGCACGATGCCGAAGGCCTGGCGGCCATGATGGACGAATGCAAGCAATGCGATTGGGGCGCGGCCGAAGTCTCGCGCATCGACGCGCACATCAACGATGCGGGCTTTGTGCAGCAGGTACTGGCGGTGTTTGACGATTGGCTGGCGCGTGGTCGGGTCTTGCCCATGCAGGCGAAGAAAGCAGACCATGTCTAACGCCGCCCCACACACCGTTCAGCCCTCAGACAAAGCCCTGATCTTGGACTTTGGCGGCGTCATCAGCCGCACCTTGTTTGAAACCCACGCCCTGAGTGAAGCGGCTTTGGGCTTGCCGGCGGGCACGCTGACTTGGCAAGGCCCGTTTGCCCCCGAGGCGGACCCGCTTTGGCAGGACATGCAGGCCGACCGCATCAGCGAGCGCGCGTATTGGCTGCAGCGCACGCAAGAAGTGGGGCGTCTGGTGGGTGAGGACTGGACCGAGATGCAGACCTTTGTTCAGCGGGCGCGGGGGGCGGATGTGCAGGCCGTGATCCGGCCCGAAGCAGTGGCTGCCATCCGCCAGGCCAAGGCGCTGGGCTACAAGCTGGGCATTTTGTCCAATGAGCTGGATCTGTTTTATGGGGCGGATTTTCGCGAGCGTTTGCCCTTGCTCCAGCAGTTTGACGTGATCGTGGACGCCACTTACACCCAGATCCTCAAACCCGACCCACGCGCTTACCAGACGTGTGTGCAGGCCTTGGGCGTGCAGGCCGAGCATGCGGTGTTTGTGGATGACCAGTTGCGCAACGTGTTGGGGGCTCAGCGCTGCGGCTTGCCCGTGGTGCATCTGGATGTTTGCCAACCGGCTGCTGGTTTTGCCACCGCCTTGCAGCTGCTGTCGGTGCTGTGATGCGCTGTTTGGCCCGTCGGTCAAGGGTGATGCCAAGGGCAAAGCAGGGCATGAACTGGGCATTCACTGTGCGACTTGACAAGGAAGTGGGCTGGTGGCACGGGGATCGGAGGTGACACCCCGGCCCGCGCCCGTGTTTGCAAAAACTTTATGATGCCGTTTCCGAACAAAACCAGGAGACACAACATGAACGATTTGAACCCATGGGGCCAGCGCCGCGACTTTTTGAAGGCCATGGCTGCCGTCACGGGCTCCCTGCCGCTGTGGGCCCAGGCTCAAAGCAGTTGGCCCAGCAAGCCTGTGAACATGGTCGTGCCCTTTCCTGCGGGCGGCGGAACGGACGCGTTTGCCCGGCCCATGTCGGCCGCGTTCGCCAAGCTCACGGGCAAGCAGCTGATCATTGACAACCGTGGGGGTGCCGGTGGCACGCTGGGGGCGGGCATCGCGGCCAAGGCCACGCCCGATGGCTACAACTATTTCATGGGCGCCGTGCACCACACCATCGCGCCCAGCATGTACCCGCGACTGGACTACGACTTGGAGCGTGACCTGATCCCCCTGATCCAGGTGGCCAGCGTGCCCCAAGTGCTGGTGGTCAACCCCAAGAAAGTCCAGGCGGCCGACTTCAAGGATTTCCTTGACTTTGTGAAAAAGAACCCGGCCCGCTTGAACTATGGCTCTGCAGGTGGTGGCACCTCGCACCACTTGGCGGGTGAGTTGTTCAAATTGCAGACCAAGACCTTCATCACCCACATCCCTTACCGGGGCGCTGGCCCGGCCTTGCAAGACCTGATCGCCGGCAACGTGGACATGATGTTTGACGGCCTGGGCTCGTCGGCGGCGCACATCAAGGGCGGCCGCATCAAGGCCCTCATGGTCTCGGGGGCCAAGCGCAATGCAGCATTCCCGGATGTGCCTTGCTCGGCCGAGCTGGGTTTGCCCGATTACACCGTGTCCACTTGGTATGGCGTGTGGGCCCCCAAGGGCACACCTGCGGACGCTCAGGCCCGTGCCATCGAGGAGTTCCGCCGAGCCTGCCAGACCGACGAGGCCAAAGCCGTCTGGGCCAACCAGGGCGCGGAGTTCCCCAACCTCACGGGCGGCCAGTTCGATGCGTTCATCAAAAAAGAGTTGGCCAAGTGGTCGCAGGTGGTCAAGGCCTCGGGGGCCAAGCTCGACTGAGTGCGGCACTGGGTGTTCAACGGGCTCTGATCGGGCCCTTTTTCATGTCTTTTTTCACCTTGCAATTTTGAAACCATGACCCACAACAACCTGTTTTCGGCCCTGCGGGCTGCTTTTCCGGCCGACATGACTGCTGTGGCGGTCGAAACCGATGAAGGCCTGCGCTACAGCTGGCATGACCTGGACCGCGCCACGGCCATGGTGGCCAATTTGCTGCAATCGCTGGATTTACCCGAGGGCAGTCGGGTGGCCGTGCAGGTCGAAAAATCGGTCGAAGCCATGGTGCTTTATCTGGCTTGCTTGCGCGCAGGCTGCGTGTTTTTGCCACTCAACACCGCCTACCAAAGCGCCGAGATCGAATACTTCATTGGCAACGCCGAGCCGGCTGTGGTGGTGTGCAGTGGGGCCAATTTTGGCTGGGTCAGCAAGATCGCCTTCAAGGCAGGCACCCAGCATGTGTTCACCTTGAATGACGACCGCACCGGCAGCTTGCTCGACCGTGCAGCTCAGCACAGCGACCAGCACACCCCCGTACCGCGACTGGCCGATGACCTGGCCGCCATCCTTTACACCAGCGGCACCACCGGCCGCAGCAAGGGGGCCATGCTCACCCACGGCAATTTGCTGAGCAATGCACTCACGCTCAAGGATTACTGGGGCTGGACGGCAACCGGTGGGCCTGCAGGCCAGGGGGATGTGCTCATCCACGCCTTGCCCATCTTCCATGTGCACGGCTTGTTTGTGGCCATCCATGGCGCCCTGATCAACGGCAGCAAGATGATCTGGATGGCCAAGTTCGACCCCAAGCGCGTGATTGCCCGCATGAAAGAGGCGACCGTGTTCATGGGCGTGCCCACGCTGTATGTGCGCATGCTGGCCGAGCCCACCCTCGACAAGGCGGCGGTCAGCCAGATGCGCTTGTTCATCGCGGGCTCTGCGCCTTTGTTGATCGAGACCTTCACTGAATGGCAGCAGCGCACGGGCCACACCATCTTGGAGCGCTATGGCATGAGCGAGACCGCCATGCTGACCTCTAACCCCTATGCGGCTGACCCGCGTTATGCCGAGCAGTCTGAGCGGCGCGGTGGCACGGTGGGCTTTCCCTTGCCGGGCGTGTCCTTGCGCGTGCGTGGCGACGATGGCCTAGACATGCCCGTGGGTGAGATCGGGGGCATTCAGGTGCAAGGTCCCAATGTCTTCAAGGGCTACTGGCGCATGCCTGAAAAAACCGCTGAGGAGTTCACCGCTGACGGCTTCTTCAAAACGGGCGATGTGGGCAAAGTGGATGAACGTGGCTATGTGACCATCGTGGGCCGCAGCAAGGACCTGATCATCAGCGGTGGCTACAACGTGTACCCGGCCGAGATCGAGGGTTACATCAACGAGATGCCCGGTGTGGCCGAAAGTGCCGTGATCGGTGTGTCCCATCCCGATTTTGGTGAAGTGGGCGTGGCGGTGGTCATTGCCAAATCCGGGGCTGACGTGAAGCCTGAAGCCATTTTGGCCGAGCTCAAAGCCAAACTGGCCAACTTCAAGATCCCCAAGCGCTGTTTTGTGGTGCCCGAGTTGCCGCGCAACACCATGGGCAAGGTGCAAAAAAACCTGCTGCGCGATCAATACAAAGCTTTGTTTTGATTTGAACTGCCATGGATCAGGTCGGGTCTTTTTCAAAGCGAATGACCCGGCCAAGCGGTCATTCACCTCAGTGCCTCACTTCAGGTAGGCATTTTTTTCATGCACACCCTGAATGTGCTTGGCCGCTTGTTCTGGGCTCATTTCCTGGTTGAGGACTTTGACATTGACGTGCCAAAGTTCCTCTTCCATAGAGGGCCAGACGCGGTTGATTTTTTGGGCGTTCAGGCGAATGGTGTCTTGGCATGTTTGTCGCCAGCTTTGCATTTCTTTGCCCAGTGGGTCATCGATCTTGATGGGGTGGTCTGCCAGTGGAAAGTAGCCTGTCAGGGTGTCGGTGAGCAACTGCGCAAAATCTGCTGTACCCAACCAAGCCATGAATTTTTGGGCTGCGGCTTGATGAGGGCTGTTTTTGTTCACCCCGATGCCGAAATCTGGGTGTACCGAGATGTGACAGGATTGCCCCGGGTGTTCGACGGGCGGCTTGAAAACGCCCAGATCGATGGGTTTTTTGTAAGCAAAGCTGGTACTGCGCAAAAAGTCGATGTCCCAAGAGCCTGATGGATAGACCGCTGCATTGCCCGTGGCAAACAGCAACTGAATGTCGCTGTTGGACATGCTGTTTTGTGCGGGATGCATGTAGGGTTTGAGTTGGGCCATCATTTTCCAGGCCCTGATGAAACCAGGGTCGGTGAATTTGACCGTCCCCTCCATCAGCCCAAAACGTGCTTTTTCGCCTTCCCAGAAGTTGGGACCCAGGCCGGTGAAGACCACTTGGGTGGACTCCCACATGTCCGCCGTGCCCAAGGCCAAAGGCGTCACCGTCTTGTGGTCTGCCACTTGGCTCAGCAATTGGTAGAGCTGCTCCCAAGTGGTCGGGGCTTGCAATTTCAGGTCTCGCAAGATTTTTTTGTTGTAAAACAGCCCATGCATGACATAAGCAACGGGCATGCAGTAGGTGGTGGCACCGTCGTCGGTGGTCCAGGCCCTTCGGGCTTGGGGATTGAAGTTTTTGAGTGCCTCTTCTTTGAGGGGGACCAAATAACCTTTGGCTTGTATGCGCACGCTGGCATCAAAAGGACGGCAAAAAATCAAATCCCCCGCCCGCCGAGTCGACAACCTGGCCTCGAGTCGAGAATCGTAGGCCAGGGGTTCTTCGGGCTTGAACTTCAATTGGATGCCCGGGTGCTGTCGCTGGAAAGCCGGAATCAGGACCTTGTCCCAAAAAATCTGGTCATCCTTGCGCCAACTTTCGATGGTCAACTCTTGGGCCTGGGCGGTGTTGATGCCATACAGGCTGGCCCACAGCAAGCCGCATGCGATCAGCGTGCGGCCAACACAATGACTCTCTTTAACAATGAGCCCATGCGTAGTGCGAAATGAATTCATGAATCATGCCACCATAAAAAATGAATTCATTTTATTTAAATTCAATGTACTGTCGATTCAAAACATGATCGACGCGATGAATGTGCCAAGCAGTTATGCCGCCTGGGACCTTTCAACGCAGCACCAGCACAGGAATATGCGAGTGCGTCAGCACCTGTTGGGTTTCGCTGCCCAGCAACAAGCGTTTGATGCCTTTGCGGCCGTGTGAGGCCATCACGATCAAGTCGGCTTTGTGTTTTTTGGCAGAGGCAATGATGGCGTCTGAGACCGCGTCTGATTTGACAGTGATCACTTTGACGAGCACAGATTTGGATTTGGCTGACTTTTCGACGGCTGCTAATTGGGCTTTTGCCGACTCCGCCCACTGTGCTTCCACACGAGAAATTTCCTCTGCAGACAAGGGAATGCTGCCTTCAAAGTAGGCCTGAGGGTAGCGTGGCACCACCTTGAGGGCGACCAGTTCTGCGTTGCAGGTGGCGGCCAGTTCAATGGCGCCGGCCACGGCTTTTTTGGACAAGGTGGAGCCGTCCGTGGCCACAAGAATGCGTTTGTACATGAGTTGCTCCTGTTCAGATGGATAAAACCTGAGCTTAGAAGAGCTCTAAGTGAGCTCGCTTGATGCACATCAAGCTTTGTTCGGGTCGCCTGTCGTATCTTCGAAACATGACTCAAGTCAATGTTTCTTCCGTTCCCGGCGCAAGCCATCCAGCTGCCGTCCTTGCCCATTCGCGCCAGACGCAGGGTGTCGAAAGTGCTCAGGGGCAATCGCCTGAGCAGCGCTTGCATTTGCTCGATGAACCTGAAGAGTGGGCGGCATTCAGTTTGCCGGAAAAGACCGAATCGGGTTGTTGGCGTTCCAGTGTGGTGTTTGAGAGCATGCACTGCGCCGCATGCGCCATCACCCTGGAAGATGCCTTGCGTGCGGTGCCTGGCGTGCAGTCGGTGCAAATCAGCGGTGCCAGCCACAGAGGGCAGATTGTTTGGTCCCCTGAGCACACGCGTCCCTCGGAATGGATGCGCTCGGTTGAAAGCCATGGTTACAAGGCCTTGCCTGCCAATGACGCGCACGCTCACGAACGCCGCCGCAAGGAGGCTCGGGTCATGGTTTGGCGCTTGTCCGTGGCGGCCATGTGCATGATGCAAGTCATGATGTACGCCACCCCGACCTACCTCACGCAGCCGGGTGAGATCTCGGACGAAGCCCTGTATTTGTTGCGCTGGGCGTCTTGGGTGTTGTCATTGCCTGTGATTTTTTTCTCATGCACCCCTTTTCTGAGCAACGCCTGGCGAGACCTGCGCCAGCGCCAGATCAGCATGGATTTGCCCGTGGCGCTGGGCATGGTGGTCACTTTTACGGTCAGTACTTTGGGCACCTTTGAACCCGAGGGGCCATTCGGGGCCGAGGTCTTTTTTGACTCGTTCACCATGTTTGTTTTCTTTTTGTTGATGGGTCGCTGGCTGGAGCAGCGCATGCGTGACCGCACGGCCGGGGCGCTGGAGGCCGTGCTCAACCGCTTGCCTGACAGTGTCCGCAAGCGCCAGAGCGATGGCAGCTGGGTGCTTTTGTCGATTCGCCGTTTGCAAGTGGGGGACGTGATCGAGGTCATGCCCGGTGAGGCGTTTGCGGGCGATGGCCTGGTGTTGCTGGGACAGACCCAGGTGGACGAGGCTTTGTTGACGGGCGAGTCCCGGCCGCTGGCGCGGCGTGCTGGCGATCGGGTGATTGCAGGCAGCCATAACTTGACGGGCACGCTGCAGGTGCAAATTGAGCAAATCGGTGCGGCCACGCGTTACGCCCAAATTGTTGCCTTGATGGAAAGCGCCTCGATCTCCAAGCCCAGCATGGCCTTGCTGGTGGACCGCTGGGCCAAGCCATTTTTGGTGGCCGTGCTGCTGGCTTCGCTGGCTTCGGCCATTTTCTGGTGGCCCAGTGACCCCGCGCATGCCGTGATGGTGGCTGTGGCGGTGTTGATCGTGACCTGTCCCTGCGCTTTGTCGCTGGCCACGCCCGCCGCCATGCTGGCCACGGCCGGGGCGCTGGCCCGCCGTGGTGTGTTGGTGCGCAGGCTCAGTGCTTTGCAAAACCTGGCCTACATTGATACCGTGATTTTTGACAAAACCGGTACGTTGACCCGCGACGCTTTTCAGGTGGTGCACACGCACACCCGAGAGGGCTTGACCAAGGCACAGGTGCTGGCCTGGGCGGGCAGCTTGGCACGCCACTCTTTGCACCCGGTGTCTCGTGCCCTCTGGTCCGAGGCGCGCAGACAAGCCGATGTCGCGCAACGGTTGCCCGCGCTCGAGGCGCTGACTGCGCAAGAGGTCACTGAGTTGGCCGGACAGGGCGTTCAGGGGCGTGTGATGGAAGGGGCGCAGCCTTTGGATTTGCGTTTGGGTTCACCCCGTTTTTGTGCCGCCCCGGCGATCGGGGGCCACCACCTGCAAGTCAGCTTGGCCGATGCATCGGGTTGGCTGGCCACGTTTGAGCTGGCCGAAGAAGTTCGCCCCGAAGCCGCAAAGGTGGTCCAGCAATTGAAGGACATGGGCTTGTCCCTGAAAGTATTGTCGGGCGATGGCCAGGCGGCCGTGACCCAAGTGGCACAGGCTGTCGGCATCGCGGATGCCCAAGGGGGATGCAGCCCGCAGCACAAATTGCAAGCACTGCAGGCCATGCAGTCCCAGGGGCACAAAGTGGCCATGGTGGGCGATGGCCTGAACGATGGGCCGGTGCTCGCGGGTGCCGATGTGTCATTCGCTTTGGGGCAGGCCGTGCCCTTGGCCCAATCCAAGTCTGACTTTGTCCTGATGGGGGGACACTTGGGTGCCCTGGTGGACACCGTCCAGCGCAGTCGCAGGACTTTGCGCATCGTCAAACAAAACCTGATCTGGGCAGGTGTCTACAACGCCGCGTGCGTGCCCTTGGCCCTGATGGGCTGGTTGCCCGCTTGGGCCGCTGGCTTGGGCATGGCGCTCAGTTCTTTGCTGGTGGTGCTCAATGCCTTGCGTTTGTCGAAAGCTTTTGTTGAGCTTTCGCCTCGAGCCACGCCTGAACTCAACCCTGCTTGAAATGTGGAAGAAAGCACCCCATGGATATCCTGTATTTGTTGATCCCTTTGTCTGTGGCCTTGGTGTTTTTCATCCTCATGGGTCTGTGGTGGGCCATTGACCGAGGCCAATTTGAAGACATTGAGGCCGAAGGCGAGCGTATTTTGCGCAACGATTGATTTTGATCAAGTGTTCAGGGTATACACCGAGGCAAACTCGAAGTGAAGTTTTTAAAAAAGAAGAGGTGAAAATGAAATTTGCCAATGTGCAGGCGACCACCTACAACGATAAAGTTGTCAGGCAGTTCGCCATCATGACGGTGGTTTGGGGTGTGGTGGGCATGCTGGTTGGCGTGATCATTGCAGCCCAACTGACTTGGCCGGAACTCAATTTCGGCATTTCCTGGCTCAGCTATGGCCGTCTGCGGCCCTTGCATACCAACGCGGTGATTTTTGCGTTTGGTGGTTGCGGCTTGTTTGCCGCCGCCTATTACGTGGTGCAGCGCACCTGTAACGTGCGCTTGATCAGTGACAAGGTGGCCGCTTTCACCTTCTGGGGCTGGCAGCTGGTCATCGTCTTGGCCGCCATTTCTTTGCCTCTGGGCCTGACCCAAAGCAAGGAATACGCTGAGCTGATTTGGCCCATCGATCTGCTGATCGCGGTGGTCTGGGTGGCTTTTGCTTTTGTGTTCTTTGGCACGGTGGGCATCCGTAAGGTGCGTCACATTTATGTGGCCAACTGGTTTTTCGGTGCTTTCATCATCGCCGTCGCCTTGTTGCACATCGTCAACAACATTCAACTGCCGACCGGTCTGTTGCACTCTTACTCAGCCTACGCGGGTGTGCAAGACGCCATGGTGCAGTGGTGGTACGGCCACAACGCGGTGGGCTTTTTCTTGACAGCTGGTTTCCTGGGCATGATGTATTACTTCATTCCCAAGCAAGCCGAGCGGCCCGTCTATTCATACCGCCTGTCGATCGTGCACTTCTGGGCACTGATCTTCACTTACATGTGGGCCGGCCCTCACCACCTGCATTACACCGCTTTGCCTGACTGGACACAGTCTGTGGGCATGGTGTTCTCGCTCATCTTGTTGGCCCCCAGCTGGGGCGGCATGATCAACGGCATCATGACCTTGTCGGGCGCCTGGCACAAACTGCGCGACGACCCGATCCTGCGCTTCTTGATCGTGTCCCTGTCTTTCTACGGCATGTCGACCTTCGAAGGCCCGATGATGTCCATCAAAACTGTGAACGCGCTGAGCCACTACACCGATTGGACCGTGGGCCATGTGCACTCGGGAGCTTTGGGCTGGGTGGGTTTGGTGACCATGGGCTCCATGTACTACCTGATTCCCCGCCTTTTTGGTCAGAAGCAGATGTACAGCGTCAAAGCCATTGAAATCCACTTCTGGACGGCCACCATCGGCATCGTGATTTACATCGCCGCGATGTGGATTGCCGGTGTGATGCAAGGCCTGATGTGGCGTGCCATCAACGCCGACGGCACCTTGACCTACACCTTTGTGGAGTCCGTCAAAGCCACCTTCCCGTTCTATGCCTTGCGTTTGCTGGGTGGTTTGTTGTACCTGGGTGGCATGGTCATCATGCTTTGGAACACTTTCAAGACCGTGTCCATGGGCCGGTCGGTGGAAGTCCAGATTCCGACACTCGCACCTGCACACTGAGGAGAAATAAAACATGGCTCAAAACCCAAAATCAGGCGGCTTGTCTCATGAGAAAGTCGAGACCAACAACTTTTTGATGATCGTCCTGATCTTCATCGTCTTGTTGGTGGGCGGCATGGTCGAAATCGTGCCCCTGTTCTTCCAGAAATCCACCACCGAACCGGTGCCTGGCTTGAAGCCTTACACCGCTTTGCAAGTGGTGGGGCGCGATGTGTATGTGCGCGAAGGTTGCTACAACTGCCACTCGCAGATGATTCGCCCCTTCCGTGCTGAAACCCTGCGCTACGGCTCTTATTCTTTGGCGGGTGAATTCGTCTATGACCGCCCCTTCCAATGGGGCAGCAAGCGCACCGGTCCTGATCTGGCCCGTGTGGGCGGCCGCTACAGCGATGAGTGGCACCGCATTCACTTGACCAATCCCCGTGATTTGGTGCCCGAGTCCAACATGCCTGCTTACCCTTGGTTGGAAAAGACAGCGGCCGACCACGGCACGGTGGTGGCGCACATGTCGGCTTTGCGGACCTTGGGCGCACCTTACACCGATGAAGAGTTGGCCAAAGCACCCGATGAAGTCAAAGGCAAAACCGAGTTGGATGCGGTCATTGCTTACCTGCAAGTGCTCGGCGTTCACCGCAAATAAGGCACAGCCATGGACATCAATACTTTGCGATCCATCGTGACCGTCCTGGCCTTCTTGGCATTCATCGGCATCGTGGTCTGGGCTTGGTCGCGGCGCAACCAAGCCAGCTTTGACGAAGCGGCGCAATTGCCGTTTCGTCAGGACGACTGAGCGGTCCTCCAGAACTCTAAAAAATACTTCAAGGAAACTCCATGAGTGACTTCATCAGCAACTTCTGGCACTTGTATGTGGCCGGCATCACGCTGGTCAGCATCATTGCCTGTCTGCTTTTGTTGTGGTTCAGCGGCAAGGCCAAGGCCATGACCGCCAACGACAACACCACCGGCCACGTCTGGGACGGTGACCTGCGCGAGATGAACAACCCCTTGCCCCGTTGGTGGGTGGGTTTGTTCATCATCACCGTTATTTTTGCCTTCATCTATTTGGCCATGTACCCCGGTGCGGGCAACTTTGCCGGTAAATTCGGCTGGTCGTCTGCCGGTCAGTACGAGGCCGAAGTGGCCAAGGGCAATGCCGAGGTGGCACCGCTCTACGCCAAGTTCTCGGGCATGCCACCTGAAGAGGTGTCCAAAGACCCTCAGGCCTTGGCCATTGGTGACCGTTTGTTCATGAACAACTGCGCCCAGTGCCACGGCTCTGACGCACGCGGCAGCAAGGGTTTCCCCAACCTGGCCGATGCCGATTGGTTGTATGGCGGCACGCCCGATGCGATCAAAACCACCTTGGTGCAAGGTCGTATGGGCAATATGCCGCCCATGGCCGCCGCCGTGGGCACGCCTGAAGACGTGCGCAACGTGGCCCACTATGTGCTGAGTTTGTCCGCGAGCCCACACGATTCATTGCGTGCCTCTCTGGGCAAATCCAAGTTCGGTGCCTGCGCTGCCTGCCACGGCATGGACGGCAAAGGCAACCACGCCATGGGTGCGCCCAACCTGACCGACGACATCTGGTTGCACGGCTGGGGTGAGAACGCCATCGTGAACATCATCAACAACGGCAAGGTCAACCAAATGCCCGCTCAAGCCACCAAGTTGACCGAAGGCCAGATCCATGTGCTGGCTTCGTACGTCTGGGGCTTGTCCAACAACACGGTGGCCAAGGCCTCTGTCAGTCCTGCCAAGTGATGTAACCCCCTTTGCAGCAGGCGGCCCTGCTGCAGAGTTTGACCAAGGTCTCCATTTTGTCCACCCCAGATCGTCCTACCCGTGCCGTGATCCCGATCACTCCCATTGCGCCTGCAGAGGACGATGTGGTCATGGTGTCTTTGTACCAAGCACAACAAAAAATACACCCTCGCAGCGTGCAAGGGGTTTTTGCACGGTGGCGTTGGCTGATGGTGGTCATCACTCAGTTGGCTTTTTACGGCTTGCCCTGGCTGGAGTGGGGGCAGCGACAGGCCGTTTTGTTTGACCTCGGGGCGCGTCGGTTTTACATTTTTGGCCTTGTGCTGTACCCGCAGGATTTCATTTACCTCACGGCTTTGCTGGTCATCTCGGCCTTGTCGCTGTTTTTGTTCACCGCTGTGGCCGGTCGTTTGTGGTGTGGTTTTGCATGCCCACAAACCGTCTACACCGAAATTTTCATTTGGTTCGAGCGTCAGTTTGAGGGTGACCGATCAGCCCGCATGCGTTTGGATGCTGCGCCCTGGAGCTTGAACAAGGTTTGGCGCAAAACCGGCAAGCAATTGACTTGGATTGTGTTTTCACTCTGGACGGGTTTCAGCTTTGTCGGCTATTTCACTCCGATCCGTGAATTGTCGGCTTCGGTGCTGTCCCTGGGTTTTGGCCCGTGGGAAATTTTCTGGATTCTGTTTTACAGCTTTGCCACCTATGGCAATGCGGGCTTCATGCGCGAGCAGGTGTGCAAATACATGTGCCCCTATGCCCGCTTTCAAAGCGCCATGTTTGACAAAGACACGCTGATCGTCACTTACGACGAAGCGCGTGGTGAACCCCGTGGCCCCCGCTCCAAAAAGGCCGACCCCAAAGCCCTGGGCTTGGGCTCTTGCGTGGACTGCACGCTGTGCGTGCAAGTTTGCCCCACCGGCATCGACATCCGCAAAGGCTTGCAATACGAGTGCATTGGTTGTGGTGCCTGCGTGGACGTGTGTGATAGCGTGATGGACAAGGTCGGCTACCAGCGAGGCTTGATCAAGTTCTCGACACAAAACGCCATGGACAAAGGCTGGAGTTGGGCGCAAACCGTGCGTCGCATTTTCCGTCCTCGGGTGCTGGTCTACACCGCTGTGCTGTGGGCCATCATCATCGGTGTTGGCGTGTCCTTGTGGCTGCGCGAGCCGTTTAAGGTGGACATTGTGCGTGACCGCGCCACCATGGCGAGGATTGTGGCGGGCGGCAAGATCGAGAATGTGTACCGATTGCAGATCATGAATGCGGCTGAAGAGGCGCTGATTTTCCGCTTGAAAGTTGATGGCTTACCGGGTCTGGCGTTGGCCAGTGAGCCGGAAGTTCAAGTCAATGCCACCGAATCGCGCTGGGTCTCTGTGCAGTTGCAAGTGCCCTATGATGCGGCTGCTTCTGGCTCTCACCCGATTCAGTTTCACATTGAGGCGCGAAAGTCTTCCAGTGCTCCTGCTGATGCCTCGGTGGGACATTTGAGTGAAAAAACTGTTTTTCTGATTCCCCGCTGAGCGGCTTGTCCATTGAGAAAGAACCCCATGAGCAGCACTTTGAATTCGCAACCGACTGGTCAGCCCTGGTGGCGTTTTGGCATGGTTTGGATGGTGCTTGGCGGGCCAGCAGTGGTGGTGGTGGCGGGCTTGACGACCTTCTACATTGCCGCGAACAACCCCGATCCGGTACTGACCGTGACACCACGCACCGCCACTCAAGAACGCCAAGGCATCACCCTTGCACCGGCCATGCAAGGCCGCAATCATGCGGCTACGGGTGAGTTGCCCAAGTCCAAGGATGCTGTGGGCAGTGCCGCCGCGGTTGATGGACATTCGGGCGTCCCATCTTCGGCATCTGCCCCGGCTCCAGCACCCTCTAAACCCTGAGTGGGAAGGATAAACACCATGCGCTCACAACGTTGGATGTGGATCACTTGGCCATCCTTTTTGGTGGCAGGTTTGCTGGAGGTTTTGGTGTTTGCTTTTGTTGACCCCTTGGATCTGCACTGGTTTGGTCGGGATCTTGACCTCACACGTCAGGCCATTTACTCCTTGGCAT
The DNA here is from genome assembly GCF_003063265.1 of Limnohabitans sp. WS1. Taxonomy (GTDB): domain Bacteria; phylum Pseudomonadota; class Gammaproteobacteria; order Burkholderiales; family Burkholderiaceae_C; genus Limnohabitans_A. The sequence continues at coordinate 145,488 of NZ_NERU01000004.1, read as the reverse complement.
TTTTTGCTTTTTGGGGTTTGGCCATGCTGTCCAGCGGATTGAGCTTGTTCTTGGGTTTGCCATCCACTGAAGTCAACCGCTGATCAGCCGTCTCAGTCTCAGTGGCAGGCTGAGGTGTTGTTGACCAGTTTTTGCAAGCCTTGCGTGCTCAAAATGCGGACATGTCGTTGTTTGACTTCAACCATGCCTTCTTCGACGAACTTGGAAAAAGTGCGACTCACCGTTTCAAGTTTGAGGCCCAGATAGCTGCCGATCTCTTCGCGGGTCATGCGCAGGACCAACTCAGATTGAGAGAAACCTCGGGCATGAAGGCGTTGAACGAGGTTCAATAAAAAGGCGGCCAAGCGTTCCTCGGCCCGCATGCTGCCCAACAGCAGCATCACGCCGTGTTCGCGCACAATTTCACGGCTCATGATTTTGTGCACATGGTGCTGAAGCGCCGTCACTTCGCGGGAAATTTCTTCAATCCGGTCAAAAGGCATCACACACACTTCGGCGTCTTCTAACGCCACCGCGTCACAGCTGTGTTGGTCGTTCACAATGCCGTCCAGACCAATGATCTCGCCCGCCATCTGAAAGCCCGTGACTTGGTCGCGCCCGTCTTCTGTGGCCAAGCAGGTTTTGAAAAAACCCGTTCGAATGGCGTAAAGCGAGGTGAATTTTTCGCCATTGGTGAACAAGGTGTCGCCCCGCTTGACTTTGCGCCGCACAGCCACCAGGTCGTCAAGCCGGTTCAAGTCATGGTCGCTCAGTCCCATGGGCATGCACAGTTCACGCAAATTGCAGTTGGAGCAAGCGACTTTGATGGTTTCGGGATTCATGGTTTATCTCGGGTAGTGCTTTGGATTTGCCTTGGATCAAGGTTTGAGCTTAAACCGAAAAATCTTTCAAAATCGCATGAGTACCTGATCTGTGCGGGAAATCCTCTAAAACAAGTACACCCTTTGACGTGCGTCAAAACTCATGTATTTCCAAAAGGGCACAGTCACATGGATCTTTTGAAAACGTTTGAGTGAAGGGCCAAGCCATGTCTGTCATCACCCCCGAATTGTTGGTCCGTTTTGACGTGCCTGGGCCCCGATACACCTCCTACCCAACGGCGGACCGTTTTGTGGACGCCTTTGGTGAAGCCGACTACATCCAAGCCTTGGCCCACCGTCAAACGGGTGCGGTGGGCAAGCAGCCGCCCTTGTCGTTGTACCTGCACATACCGTTTTGTGAATCCCTTTGTTATTACTGTGCCTGCAACAAAATCATCACCAAACACAAAGAGCAGGCGGCAACATATCTGCATTACCTGAACAAAGAGCTGGCGCTGCACACCCGCCATCTGGGTCGCGGCCAAGCGGTCAGTCAACTGCATTTGGGGGGCGGAACGCCCACATTCTTGAGCGATGCCCAGTTGCGCCAACTCATGGCCATGCTGCGTGAACACTTTGCCTTTGTCCCCGGCGGTGAATATTCGGTCGAGGTGGACCCGCGCACCGTGGATGAAAGCCGTTTGGCAGTTTTGGCCGAGCTGGGTTTCAATCGCTTGAGTTTGGGTGTCCAGGACTTCGATCCGGATGTGCAAAAAGCGGTGCACCGCATCCAGCCCGCCGAACAAGTCTTCCAATTGGTTGCAGCGGCCCGTCGTTTGGGATTTGAGTCGGTGAATGTGGACCTGATTTACGGTTTGCCATTGCAAACGCCCGAATCGTTTGAGCGCACTTTGGCACAGGTGAATCAGCTGCGCCCAGACCGCATTGCCCTGTATGCCTACGCCCATTTGCCCGAGCGTTTCAAGCCGCAGCGGCGCATCCACGCACACGAATTGCCATCGGCTGCTGGCAAGGTGGCAATGCTCTCTCGCTCACTCGATGCCTTGACCGATGCGGGTTATGTCTACATCGGCATGGACCACTTTGCTTTGCCTGAGGACAGCTTGTCCGTGGCCAAAAGGCAAGGGCGCTTGCACCGCAATTTTCAGGGCTACAGCACGCAAGCCGACTGTGACCTGATTGCCTTGGGCGTGTCATCCATTGGGCGAGTGGGTGCCACCTACAGCCAAAACGCCAAGACCATGGCCGAGTATGCCGATTTGCTGGATCAAGGGCGTTTTCCAGTGGTTCGGGGGCTGTCGCTCACACGCGATGACCTGATCCGACGCTCGATCATCATGGCACTCATGTGCCAAGGACATTTGCAATACGAGTCCATCAATCTGGCTTGGTTGGTGGATTTCAAGACGGTGTTTGACGCAGAGCTGCGCCAGCTGGAAGCGATGCAATCGCAAGGACTGGTTCAATTGAGCGATTCGGGCATTCAGGTCACGCCCATGGGGTGGTTTTTTGTTCGCGGCGTGGCCATGGTGTTTGATCGTTATGTGCAAAAAGACCGGGATCGCAGCCGTTTTTCCAAAATCATTTGAACGCTGTGCTTGATGTTGGCTGCATCGCAGACAATGCAGTTCACGAGCAAAAAGCGGGTATTGCATGCAAAGTTCTTTGGCCATCACGGCCTTGATGATGGGGGTGTTGGGTGGGCCGCACTGCGTCGCCATGTGCGGCGCGGCCTGTGCGGGGCTGGGTCAGGCGGCGGGTGAGCGCCGTGGCCAGGCTTTGCTGGCTTTTCAGTTGGGGCGCTTGGGGGGCTACTCGCTGCTGGGTGCCGTGGCCGCAGCCAGCGTCCAAGGTCTGGGCTGGTTGACCACCCAGTCGGCCGCCATTCGACCGCTTTGGACTTTGCTGCATCTGGCCGCCTTCGCATTGGGCTTGTTGCTCATGCTGCAGGCACGTCAACCCGTGTGGCTCGATGGTGCGGCACGACGATTGTGGGCGCGTGTGCGAGCCTTCAACACCCGCTGGGGGCGCGCCGCACCCTGGATGGTGGGCGGGTTGTGGGCCTTGATGCCCTGCGGTTTGCTGTATTCGGCCCTGATGGTCGCGGCCTTGACCAGCCAGCCTTTGGAAGGCGCAGCCACCATGGCCTTGTTTGCGCTGGGCAGCAGCATCAGCCTGTGGGCCGGGCCATGGCTGTTTTTGCGCATGCAGACCCTGGGCGATGGGGCCTGGGGCATGCGAGTGGCGGGCTTGGCGTTGTCGGCCGTGTCGGCCTGGGCCGTGTGGATGGGGCTGGTGCATGACCAGGCCCCTTGGTGCGTTACACCCTGACACCAAAGTGCAGGGCCCGGAGCGTGTGACACCTGCTGCGGCGTTCACAATCATGGCGGCAAGTGCCCGTTGTTTTTGCCACCTTCCGCGAAAGACTCCCCATGAAACTGATCCAAACACCCTCGATGGCTTGGGCCCTGATGACGGCGCTGGCCCTGCCTGTCGCATCCGTGCAAGCCCAAAATGCAGCCATTTCCCCCCATGCCGCACATGCCCCACTGAACCAAGTCCTGCATTTGAGTGCCTCGGCCCAGACCGAGGTCGCGCAAGACTGGTTGGTGATCACCCTGTCGGTGCAAAAAGAAGGCTTGCAGGCCCCTGCCGTGCAAAAACAGCTCAACGCCATTCTTTCCTCCGCTTTGGCTGTGGCCACCCCCATGGCCAAACCCGGGGCCTTGGAGGTGAAAACGGGCGAGATGAATGTGTCGCCGCGCTATGGCCGTGACGGCAAGATGAACGGCTGGGTGGGCTCTGCGCAACTTGTTTTGCAAGGCCGTGATGTCGAGCAAATCACCACACTCGCAGGGCGCATGCCCGATTTGACGGTGTCGCAGATCGACTGGCGGCTGAGTCCTGAACAGAAAACTGCGGCCGAATCGCGCATCCAGGCCGAAGCGGTGGCAAATTTTCAGAGCAAAGCCCAATCCCTGACGAAGCAGTTTGGCTTTGCGGCTTACACGATCAAAGAGGTGCGCGTGAGCGCCCAGGAGGCGGGCGAGGGCCAGGTCATGCCGCGCATGGCCATGGCCCAGATGGACGCGCCGTCGCCGATGCCGGTGCCAGCGGTGGCCGGCAAGTCACGCGTGGTGGTGAATATTTCGGGCAGCATTGTGCTGCGTTGATTTGGTTGGCCTGCAGCCTGAATCGGTGGCTGCGGGCCTCGCTCCATCAAGCGGACAGGCCCTTGTAGAGCATGTAAGCGGCCAGCAAATACAGCACGCTGGCAAATACGCGCTTGAGTTGCTTGACGGGCAACTTGTGCGCGGTGGACGCCCCAATCGGGGCCATCAGCACGCTGCACACCGCAATCACCACCAAAGCGGGCAACCACAAGTAGCCAAAGGTGTAGTCCGGCAGGTTTTGCACGTTTTGCCCGCTCACGATGTAGCCGGCCACGTTGGCCAGCGCGATCGGAAAGCCCAGTGCGGCGCTGGTGGCCACCGCGTTGTGGATGGCCACATTGCACCAGGCCATGAAAGGCACGCTGATGAAGCCGCCGCCAGCGCCCACCAAGCCCGAAAGCAGGCCGATCAGGCCACCTGCGCCGAGCAATCCCTGAAAACCAGGCACTTGACGCGAGGGTGCAGGTTTTTTATCCAAAAACATTTGTGTGGCCGAAAAACCCACAAAGAGGGCAAAAAACAAGGCCAGATAAGCGCCCTTGGCAAATGCAAAAATGCCCATGCTGCCAATCAGGCTGCCCAGGACAATGCCAGGGGCCAGGCCTTTGACCAAGTCCCAGCGCACAGCTTTTTTCTTGTGATGGGCCCGCACACTGGACACCGAGGTGAAGATGATGGTGGCCATGGACGTGGCGATGGCCATTTTGACTGCCAGGTCAGGGCTGACACCGCGAGCGCCCAGCATGTAGGTGAGAAATGGCACCATCACCATGCCGCCACCGATTCCTAAGAGGCCTGCCAAAAAGCCAGTGCACAGGCCAAGAACGGCCAATTCAGCCAACAGCAAGGGTTCGATGATCATTTTTGAGCGGGGGAGTGAGGAAAGGTGTCTGCAAGTGCCACCGGACCGTCATCCTGAACCGGGGGTTCAGGTGGGCGAGGGCAGACTGACGTTGGGTTCATCTGACGCGAGATGATCACGCTCACCAGCCAATGTTCCAAGCCCGGGCTCTAAGAGCATTGGTTCAAGGAAATATAAAGCCCGGCATGCACCGCAGACCTGTTCATTGTAGGGGCATTTGTGGCCGCAAGATGCAGCACGGGCGAGATGACCTGCGCGGCGAGAAATCCTAAATCAACTGACCATCTTGATTCAGAGAGCCATCGAGCTTTTCCAGCAATTGCATCAGGCGTTGTTGTGTATTGGCCGGGATCGCTTCAGGCGATGAGGCGGGGGGCGGCTCGTTTTGTTCAAAGGCCACATTCAAGGCGGCCAACACGGCAATGCGCTCACGGGCCTTGATCTTGCCAGCGTCGCGAATTTTGCACATGGCTTCATCCACTTTGCGAACAGCCCCCAGAAGGCGTGCTTGCCCCCCTTCCGGGCAGCCCAGAACATAACTCTGGCCCATGATCTGGACGTCGATTTGTTGTGTGGTCATGGAGAAGCCTTTCAGGGCGAAGTTGCAGCACTGGGCAGGCGATCGATCAAGGCGTCGACCCGGGCCCTGGCCGCAGCGAGGCGCGATTTGAGATGGTCGCGTTCTAGGCTGAGAGACTGGACTTGCTGGGACAGCAAAGTGTTGGTCTTTTGAAGCTCTTCGTGGCGCAGCAACAAGTGATCCACACGTTCGGCAATTTGATCGATGGTGTCGGAATTGGCCATGGCTTACAAGAAAACAGATGTACCTTATTGTAGGGGAGTCATTCAGTGGCCACTGAATTTGTTGGTTTGTTCTAGGTCAAGTGTAGGTTTGCCGACAGCTTCACTCCTAAAATGGGCGCTGTTGGTGCTCGCGCTGCCGGTTCACGGCTCGCAGTTCAACGGGAAGCAGGAGGGACAAGCCAACTCGGCCCACCTAACCTGCGCTGCCCCCGCAACGGTAAGCAGACGGGTTTTCAGTCAAACGGAAACCCAGCTTTCATCTCAAACCACTGGCCGCCCTGAAACAGACGGCTGGGAAGGTGATGAAGGTCGCTCTGTCAGCCCGGATACCGGCCAACAAGGTGACCTGTCGCAAGACGGGTTGTAAAGCCCATGCACTGTCGGGGAAGGCGGTGAGGGCGTTTGACTTGTTCGTTTTCCATGAAAAATCGTTCTCTTTGTGCGCGGCGTGTTGCGCCTGCACTGTCTTTGCTGTCATTGGCTTCAGGTGTGGCCTGGTCGCAAGGCCCAGCGCCCGAAATGGTGGTGACGGCCAGCCGTACTGAACAAATTCTGACCGAGGTGTTGCCCCACACGACCGTGTTGGGGCGAGATGCCATTGAGCAATCTCAGGTCTTGGACTTGCCAACTTTGCTTGCACGCGAGGCTGGATTTCAGTTCACTCAAAGTGGTGGTCGGGGCGGTCAGTCCACAGTTTTTCTGCGTGGCGCGGCCTCCTTGCAGGTGCTGGTTTTGGTGGATGGCATCCCCATGACCAAACAAGACACCACAGGTGCGGTCAGCCTGGAGCACATCATGCTTGACCAAGTTGAGCGCATCGAAATTGTGCGTGGAAATGTCTCGGCCATTCATGGCGGGGGGGCCGTCGGGGGCGTGATTCAGGTTTTCACCCGTCAAGGAAAAGGTCAGCCGACGGTCTATGTCACCGCTGAGCAGGGCTCGCTGGGGGCCCAGCGATGGAATGCCGGGACAACTGGTGCGGTGGGCTCTTTCGCTTACGCTGTGTCCCTGGGGAAAAACCGAACCGATGGCATCAATGCAGCCAACCCCGCCCAAACCCTCAATACCCATCCCGATCGTGATGGGTATCGCAACGACAACCATGCCTTGAATCTGTCTTACCAGCTGAGCCCTGACTTCAAATTGGGTTTGCGCTCATCGCATACCGAGGGGCGCTTTGATTACGATGTGTCTGGCAGTTTTGCCGAACCCACAGATGTTCATCAAGGCCGCACCCAACTGGACAGCCACACCGTGTATGCATCTGGGCGCTTGGGTCCTTTGTGGACGTCTCGCCTGAGCTTTTCAGACGCCAAAGAGCTCAATGACACCCACACCGTGGGGGGCTACTCTTTCACCACACATGCCCAAACGCAGACCCGATTGCTGTCGTGGACCCATCAGTTTGATTTGCCATCCATGGTGTTGTCCGCTGGCATGGACCATCAAACACAATCCATTGACATGGCCACCGACGGTGTGTCGGGCTTGACCCGTGATCGCACCGCCAAAGCCATTTACGGTGGTGTGGTCTACAGACAAGCCGCCCACAGTTTGCAATTCAACTTGCGCCGAGATGACGTTCAAGGCTTGTCTGCCAAAGATTCCGTGTATTTGGGCTATGGTTTGGATCTGAATGCGCAATGGAAATTGATTGCCAGCCATGCCACAGCGTTCAACATGCCCCCGCTGGGTTATTTGTTTGACCCCTACAGCGGTAACCCTGACTTGCGCCCAGAGTCTGCCAAGACACGAGAGGTGGGGGTGCAATGGGCGCAGGGTCCTCACCGTTTGCGTTCAACTTGGTTTGTTTCACGCACACGCGACTTGTTGTTGTATGACATGAACACATGGCTGTTCAGCAACATCAGCAGCGCCAAAAACAAAGGCCTTGAAACGAGTTACAGCGGTCAATTGAACACGACCGATTTGCGTGCCAGCTTGACCTTGCAAGACCCGGTGAACGAAGAAACGGGTCAAAGATTGGTTCGCCGGGCCAAGACCCTGGCTTCGGTGTCGGTCTCCCAAGCTCTGGGTTTGTTGACCATGGGGGTCAGCGTTCGCTACACAGGACCACGCCCGGACATTGAGGGTGTGCCCGGCTTGCGCAGCAACACCTTGCTGGATGTGACGGCTCGTTACAACCTCAGCCGGGACTGGACACTGTTTGGGCGCGTGGAAAATGCCACGAACAGCCCGTACCAAACAGCTTATGGCTACAACCAGTTGCCGCGCACCACCACGGTGGGCTTGAGTTGGAAAATGAAACATTGATTGGACCCGGCCCATGCAACACCTCTTGCCTCAACGCATCGTTTGTCTCACCGAAGAGACCACGGAGTGGCTCTATTTGCTGGGGCAGGAGCAGCGCATCGTGGGCATCTCGGGTTACACGGTGCGCCCGCGCCGGGCCCGGGAAGAAAAGCCCAAGGTCAGTGCTTTTTTGAGCGCCAAGATTGACAAAATTCTGGCGCTCAAGCCCGATTGCGTATTTGGGTTTTCGGACCTGCAGGCCGAGATCGCGTCTTTGTTGATCAAGGCCGGCGTGCAGGTCACGGTGTTCAACCAGCGCAGCGTGGATGAGATTTTTTCCATGCTCTACCAAGTGGCGGCCATGGTGGGGCAGGCCGAGCAAGGCCTTGTGCGCTTGCAGGGCATGCGTGCCGAACTCGATGCCATCGCGCAGCGGGCCGCAGGCTTCAAGCGCCGCCCCAAGGTGTTTTTTGAGGAGTGGGACGAACCGCACATCAGCGGCATCCGCTGGGTGTCTGAGTTGATGGGCATCGCTGGCGGCGACGATGTGTTCCCAGAGCTGGCGGTGCAGTCGCTGGGCAAGGACCGGATCATTGCCAACGGGCAAAGCATTGTGGAGCGTGCGCCCGACATCATCATCGGCTCGTGGTGCGGCAAGAAGTTTCGCCCCGAAAAAGTCGCGGCCCGGCCTGGTTGGCAAGACGTGCCGGCCGTGCGCACCGGGCAGATTTTTGAAATCAAATCGGCCGACATTTTGCAGCCCGGGCCTGCCGCGCTCACCGACGGCGTGGCGCAGATGCACCGCATCTTCAGCCAATGGGAAGCGCTGCATGGCTGAGCGCTTGCGACGCTGGGCTCCATCCTTGGCCCTGGTGGTTGCCGTGTGGGCGTGTGCGCACGCCGCACAAGCCTCACAAACAGTCACCGTGCTCGACGACCGCCAACAAAAAGTGCAGATCGCCCAAGCCCCGCAGCGCATCGTGAGCTTGCTGCCGTCCCTCACCGAAACCGTTTGTGCCTTGAAGCAGTGCCACAAACTGGTGGGTTTGGACCGGTATTCCAATTGGCCTGAGTCAACCAAGTCGGTGCCGCGTGTGGGCGGAGGGCTGGACCCGAACATCGAGAGCATCGTCGCGCTCAAGCCCGACCTGGTGCTGGCGGCAGGTTCCACCCGGGGTGCAGACCGTTTGCAGGCGCTGGGCCTGAAGGTGCTGCGCCTGGAGCCTCGCAACCACGCCGACGCGCAGCGTGTGTGGCGCACCGTGGCGCAGGCGCTGCATGTGCCCGCCGCTGAGAGCGACCGGGTGTGGCAGGGCATTCAGGCGGGCGTGCAGGCAGCGGTGCAATCGCTCAGCTCCGCTGCACGGCAGCAGCGGGTTTACTTTGAGGTGAGCCCTGCGCCCTATGGCGCAAGTGAATCGTCCTTCATGGGTGAGACGCTCATGCGCATGGGGGTGGCGAACATCTTGCCAGCATCGTTGGGGCCGTTTCCCCAGGTCAATCCCGAATGGGTGGTGCAGGCCCGGCCCGACGTGATCATGGCGGGCGACAGCAGCCGCGCCAGCATGCTGCAGCGCCCGGGCTGGAGCCGCTTGCGGGCCATGCAAGGTCAGCGCCTGTGCGTGTTCAAGCAGGATGAGTCGGACATGTTGGTGCGGGCCGGCCCGCGCATGGCCGAAGGCGCACAGCTGATGGCCGACTGCCTGAACCGCGCAGCGGCCCAAGCCGACACGGGCGTGCAGCGGTGAACACGCACAGCCAAGCATCTCGCTGGGCGCTTCTGCTCTTGGCCGTGGGCCTGTCCGTGGTGGTGCTGGGTACAGCCGCTGGCAGTCAGGGCTGGCAGGCCTGGTGGACGGCAAGTGCCGATGCGGTGTCGCGCCAGATCGTGTGGGACATCCGCTTGCCGCGCAGCTTGGGCGCTTGGCTGGGCGGGGCCTTGCTGGGCCTGGCCGGGGCGGTGGCGCAAGGCTTGTTTCGCAATCCGCTGGCCGATCCGTATTTGCTGGGCAGTGCCTCGGGCGCGTCATTGGGCGTGGGGGTGTATTTGAGCTTGTGGGGTGGCAGTGCCTGGGCCATGAACGCATGGTTGGGTCTGGGCTTGACGGGCGCGGCCTTTGTGGGCGCGGTGCTGGCCGTGGTGTTCACGCTGCTGCTGGCGCGTGGTGTGCAGCAAACCCTGCGCCTGCTGTTGGCGGGCGTGGTGGTGGGCGTGGTGTTGGGGGCGGTCACGTCTTTGATCTCGCTGCTGCAGCCCCAAGTCTTGCAGGCCATGCAGGGCTTCATGCTGGGCTCGACCGCGTTTGTCAGCTGGAGCGCCTGCGCCACCATGTCGGTGGTGCTGGCCTTGTGCGTGGTGCTGGCCTGGATTTTTGCCCGTGTGCTGGACGCTTTAAGTTTGGGCGAAGCCACGGCGCAAAGCCTGGGCGTGCCGCTGCCACTGGCCCGCATGGTGCTGGTGGGGGTGGTTTCTTTGGCCACGGGGGCGGCGGTGGCGCACATGGGGCTGGTGGCGTTTGTCGGTTTGGCCGCGCCGCATTTGGTGCGCTCGCTGGTGCGCTGCACACACGCCTGGCGCTTGCTTTTGTCGGCTCTGATGGGTGCGGCCTTGCTGGTGCTGGCCGATGTGATGGCCCGTGTGATGTTGGCACCACAAGAGCTGCCTGTGGGGGTGCTCACGGCGGTGCTGGGCGGGGGCTATTTGCTTTGGCGCGTGTACCGTGATGCCGACACGGGGGCGCGTTCATGAGCCCCGCGCTGCAAACCCGGCAACTGTGCGCCGAGTTGGGGGGACGTCAGGTCCTGCAAAACATTGACCTGCAGATCGCGGCGGGACGCTGGACCTGTGTGGTTGGCCCCAACGGGGCGGGCAAATCGAGTTTGCTCAAGGCGCTGGCGGGTTTGTTGTCGCACAGCGGGCAAGTGCTGTGGCAGGGCCAGCCGCTGGCCTCACTCACCCGCCAGCAAAGGGCGCTGCAACTGTCCTGGCTGGGCCAGGGCGAAGCCAGCACGCTGGACTTGCGGGTGTGGGACGTGGCCATGCTCGGCCGCTTGCCACACCAAAGCTGGCTGAGCGCACCCTCAGCGCAAGACGCACTGATGGTCGAAGCCGCCCTCAAGGCCACACAGGCCTGGGATTGGCGCGAGCGCATGCTGGGCGAGCTGTCTGGCGGCGAGCGCCAACGCGTGCTGCTGGCCCGCGCCATGGCGGGCAATGCGCCCACCATGCTGATGGACGAGCCCCTGGCCAATCTGGACCCGCCGCACCAAGTCGACTGGTTGGAGCAGGTCCATTGCCTCTTGGCGCAAGGCACCACCGTGCTCAGTGTGCTGCACGAGATCGGTATGGCGCTGCACGCGGATGACATCGTGGTCATGCGCGAAGGCCAAGTGGTGCACCACGGCGCAGGCCGCGATGCGGCCACGCACGCCGCCATCGAGGCGGTGTTTGACCAGCGCATCCGCATCCATGCGCTCGATGGGCAGTGGGTGGTCTTGCCGCGCGTGGCCTGATGCCGCCTGCGGGCATGGCCATGGCTAGAATCCAAGCCATGGAACTCAAAATCGTTGTCTACTCCAAGTCCGCCTGCCCACAGTGCGAATCCGCCAAAATGGTGCTCAAGTCCAAGTCATTGGCCTTTGAAGAAATCAAAATCGATGGCGAAGCCGAGCGCATGGCCTTTTACGAAAAATGTGGCCCTTCGGTGCGCCAAATGCCCCAAATCTTCATCAACGACCAGCGCGTGGGTGGTTTGGCGGGTTTGCAAGCCGCCTTGGTGCAATTGGGCCGTTAAAACTCTTTTGTGGCTGTGTCCACGTTCAAGGAATCGCCATGAGCCTGATCATGAAACAAGCCATCACCGGGCCAGCGGTCTGGAAGGGCGCCGACATGGTCGGCGACACCACTTGGATGCATGTCTTAAGCCCGAAAGTGTTGGCAACCCTTGACGCCGCTCTGGCCCATGTCAAGGCCAAAGGGCTGACGTTTCCCAATTTCAGTCGCGAAGACTTTCCCATTGGCGACTGGGCGCAGGACCTGAAAACCTACAGCGACGAACTGGAAAACGGTCGGGGATTTTTGGTGCTGCGTGGCTTGCCGGTCGAGCGTTACAGCGAAGCAGACATTCAGATCATCTACTACGGCATTGGCCTGCACATGGGCGTGCCTGTTCGGCAAAACCCCAAGGGCGACCTGCTGGGCTTGGTCATGAACGTGGGTGATGTGACGAAAAAGACCACCCGCGTCTATGAAACCAACCTCTACCTGCCTTACCACTCAGACCCGTCGGACGTTGTGGGCCTGTTGTGCATGCGCAAGGCCAAGCAGGGTGGTTTGAGTTCGCTGGTGAGTGTGGCGGCGATTTACAACGAAATTTTGCAAAAGCACCCTGAGTACCTGGGTCTGTACTATCGCACCTGGTATTTTTCGCACCTGTGTGAAGACCTGCCCAGCCTGTCACCGATTTTTAGCCACCACCAAGGCAAGCTCAGCTGCCGCTACCTGCGCCAGTACATTGAGCTGGGCCATGAAATCCGCAATTTGCCGCTGTCCCAAGTCGAAATCGAAGCGCTCGATTTGTTCGACGAGATCATGCACCGCGAAGATTTCCGCCTGAGCATGATGTTGGAGCCCGGCGATCTGCAATTTGCCAACAACTACGCCGTGCTGCATTCGCGCAATGGGTTTGAAGACCATGGCGTGCACGAGCTCAACCGCAAGATGTGGCGCTTGTGGGTCAAGATGCCCAATGCCCGGCCATTGGCACCCGAGTTTCCCGGGCGCAACGGATTTCCGGCTCCAGTGGCTTTGGTTTGACCATGACCCATTCCCTGACGCTTGGGTGGGCGCTGGTGTTGGCTTTGGCCGTGTGCCCTGCTGCCCATGCTGAACCCGATGAAGAGGCGCTGGGCAAATCGCTGGGCTACCCCAATGGGCCACGCTGGACGGCCATGGAAAACCGGGTCGGTGCTTGGTCTGCACTTGACCGTGTGCAAGGCGTTTTGACTGAAACCGTGGCGCGGGGCAACAGCGTTTTGCCTTTGCCACAGGCCAGTGTGCCTGCAGTGATCAAATACCGCTACCGCAACCTGGGCTACACCCTGGACGAGTACCTGGAGCGTCGCCGCATCACGGGCTTGTTGATCCTCAAAAATGGCGAAATCGTGGCCGAGCGTTACCGTTACGGACGCACCGAAGATGCCCGCTTCTTGTCTTTTTCCATGGCCAAAAGCGTGACCTCGATGCTGGTGGGGGCCGCCTTGCAAAGGGGCTTGATTGCCTCGCTCGATGACCCGGCTGGCCAATACGCCAAAGACCTGCAGGGCAGCGCCTATGGGCAGACCCCGATACGGCACTTGCTGCGCATGAGCTCTGGCCTGACCTTCACCGAACGCTACGACGGGCAGGACGATGTCTCGAAACTCTCGCGCAGTTTTGCCACGGGCAGCCCAACGGTTGCCAGCGTGCTGCGCTCGTTTTCAGACCTCCACAGCCCATCAGGGCAAAAATTTGTCTATGCCAGTGCCGAAACCGAAGTGTTGGGCCGCGTTCTGACGGGTGCCACGGGCCGCAGCATGGCCGAGTTGACCAGTGACTGGCTCTGGAAACCCATGGGGGCCGAACGTGATGCCTTTTGGTGCCATGGCCGAGACCGGCAGGCCGGGGCGTATTTTTGCTTCAACGCCAGCTTGCGCGACTGGGGGCGGCTGGGCGTTTTGATGGCCAAAGACGGCAAGCTGGGCGAGCAACAAATATTGCCCGCAGACTATTTGCGCGAGGCGACCGATGCTGCGTTGCAGCCGCCCGCCTTTGCGCCCTACAAGGCCACGCCTTATTTTGGCTACGGCTACCAGTTTTGGTTGCACCCCTTGAAAGAGCGCAGTTTCGGCTTTCAAGGGGTGTATGGTCAGACGGTGTTTGTGCAACCGGCCACCGGCATCGTGATGGTGCAAACCGCCGTCTATGCCCAAGCCAGCGGCCACCAAGACCCTGAGCCCTATGCCGAACGCGCTGCCTTTTGGCTGGGGGTGCTGCAGTCGCTGGGCGGGCGCACTGAGCGTTACTGAACCGCGCTGGTTTTGGGCTTGAAGTCACAAAACGCGGCCACGGCGCACTGACCACACAGCGGTTTGCGGGCCTGGCACACATAGCGCCCGTGCAGGATCAGCCAGTGGTGCGCATCCACCAAATACTGGGCGGGAATGCGCTTGAGCAACTTGAGCTCGACCGCCAAAGGTGTTTTGCCCGGGGCCAAGCCTGTGCGGTTGCCCATACGAAAGATGTGCGTGTCCACCGCCATGGTGGGCTCGCCAAAGGCCGAGTTCAGCACCACATTGGCCGTTTTGCGGCCCACACCGGGCAAGGCTTCGAGGGCTTCGCGGGTGCGGGGCACTTGGCCGCCGTGCTGTTCCACCAAAATTCGGCAGGTTTCCATCAGGTGTTTGGCTTTGCTGCGGTACAGGCCAATGGTCTTGATGTAGCTCTCCAGCCCTTCCAGACCGAGGTCCAGAATCTTTTGGGGTGTGCCCGCCACGGGAAACAGCTTGCGCGTGGCCTTGTTCACGCCCACGTCGGTGGCCTGGGCCGACAGCAACACGGCGGCCAGTAACTCAAAAACGCTGGTGTATTCCAGCTCGGTCACGGGCATGGGGTTGGCGGCTTGCAAGGTGGCAAAAAAAGATTCGATCTGTGCGGGTTTCATGGGAATAAAAAGTAGGTGTACAGATGTTGGCAAAATGTCGGCCAAGACAACCTGAAAGATACACCACCATGCCTTTGCAATTTGCCGACCGCCTGAACAATGTCGAAACCTCCGCCATCCGAGAGCTGTTCAAGCTCTTGGGCAAGCCGGGCATCATCAGCTTTGCGGGCGGCTTTCCCGACAGCGCCATGTTTGACGTGGACGGCATCCGCGAAGCCAGCAACGCCGCCCTGAGCCAAGACCCGGGTGCTGCCCTGCAATACGGTGCGACCGAAGGCTTTGGCCCGCTGCGCGAGCAACTGGCGCACTTCATGGGCCAAAAGGGTGCCCAAGACGTGGCCGCCGACCAGCTGATCGTGACCACCGGCAGCCAGCAGGCGCTGGATTTGATCGGCAAGACCATGATCAGCCCTGGCGACAAGGTGATCGTGGAAGGCCCGACATTCCTCGCCACCATTCAGTGCTTCCGTTTGTATGGGGCCGAACTCATCAGCGCCCCGGTGGACGGCCAGGGTGTGAAGACCGACGAGCTGGAAAAGCTGATTGCCGAGCACCAACCGAAGTTTGTGTATTTGATCCCCACCTTTGGCAACCCCAGCGGTGCCTTGCTCAGCGCCGAGCGCCGCCAACAGGTGCTGGAGATGGCCGTCAAGCACCAGACCCTGATCGTCGAAGACGACCCCTATGGCGATTTGTATTTTGGCGAAGTACCACCGCCGAGTCTGCTGGCCATGAGCGCATCGGTGCCCGGCAGCCGTGAGCTGCTGGTGCATTGCGGCTCGCTGTCCAAAGTGCTCTCGCCTGGCCTGCGTGTGGGCTGGATGGTGGCCCCCGCCGAATTGCTGGCCCGCGCCACCATGTGCAAACAGTTCAGCGACGCCCACACCAGCACCTTTGCCCAGGCCACGGCCGCGCAATACCTGTTGGCGGGGCGCATGCCGGCCACGCTGAACAAAGTGCGTGCTGTGTATGCCCAGCGTGCCCAAACCATGGGCGATGCGCTGCGCCGCGAATTGGGCGATGCGGTCGAGTTTGTGCAGCCCCAAGGTGGTTTGTTCGTTTGGGCACGCCTCACGGGCGCTGGCGGCAAGGTGGCCGACGGCAATGTGTTTGCCAAACGCGCGATCGACAATGGCGTGGCCTTCGTGCCGGGCACGCCGTTCTTCTGCGCCAACCCCGACCACGCTACCTTCCGCTTGAGCTTTGCCACCGTGGGCGAAGACAAGATCCTGGAGGGCGTATCCCGCCTGGCCAAGGCGCTGGACTGAGTTTGGGGTGTGTCTTTTGTAGGAGCGACGCCCTCGCCGCTATTTGGGGAGCTTTCCATTTGTAGGAGCGGCGCCCCCGCCGCGATAGACCGGTTGCAGACCACCAGCCATCGCCCCGGGGGCGGGGCTCCTACAACAACAGCCTGTAGGGCTTTCCATTTGTAGGAGCGGCGCCCCCGCCGCGATAGACCGGTTGCAGACCACCAGCCATCGCCCCGGGGGCGGGGCTCCTACAACAACAGCCTGTAGGGCTTTCCTTTTGTAGGAGCGGCGCCCCCGCCGCGATAGACCGGTTGCAGACCACCAGCCATCGCCCCGGGCGCGGGGCTCCTACAACAACAGCCTGTAGGGCTTTCCATCTGTAGGAGCGGCGCCCCCGCCGCGATAGACCCCTCGCAGACCACCAGCCATCGCCCCGGGGGGCGGGGCTCCTAGAACAACAGCCAGTGCCCATTTTTTTTCAGGACTTGTGCCATGAGCTCCAACACCACAGACATTTGCATCACCGTCCAAGGCACCGAAGTCTGGCTGCAAGGCCAGGGCGACGAAGTCATCCTCATGCTGCACGGATGGCCCGACACCCGTGCGCTTTGGGACGGCACCGTGGCCGCTTTGCAAGACCGCGCCACCTGCGCCCGCCTGACGCTGCCCGGTTTTGAAACCGGCCCCTCTGCCATCAGCTTGGATGAGATGTGTCAGCTGCTGCGCCAGATCGTGGACCGGATCAGCCCTGGCAAAGCCGTGACCCTGATGCTGCACGACTGGGGTTGCATCTTTGGTTATGAGTTCGCCATGCGCCACCCTGATCGTGTGGCCCGCGTGGTGGCGGTGGACGTGGGTGACCACAACTCGGGTGCCTTGTTGCGCAGCTGGGGCACCAAGGAAAAACTGTCGGTCATGGGTTACCAGGTTTGGCTGGCGCTGGCCTGGAAGCTGGGGGGGCATTTCAGTGAAAAAATAGGCACCCGCATGACCCGCGCCATGGCCCGCTGGCTGCGCTGCCCCACAGACCCGGCAACCATCACCCACACGATGAACTACCCCTACGCCATGCGGTGGTTCGGCACAGCGGGTGGCTTCAAGGGCGCGTCGCAAATCCAGTTGCCCATGCCGCTGCTGTTTGTTTATGGTGAGCGCAAACCCTTCATGTTCCATTCGGCCAAGTGGCTGGAAAAAGTTGCCGCCACGCCCGGCAGTGCGGTGCAGGGCCTGCCCTGTGGGCATTGGGTGATGATCTCGCGGCCCGAGGCCTTCCACGCGCGAGTGCGCCACTGGTTGTGGGGCGAAGCGTGAACGGTCAAGGCAGGCAGGTGGGCCCATGAAGCCCGAAGACCTGATGAAGCTGGTCACCATGACCATGCCCTTTGGCAAGCACAAGGGCGTGGTGATCGCCGACTTGCCCGGCAATTACCTCAACTGGTTTGCACGCGAGGGTTTCCCCAAAGGCGAGGTGGGTCGATTGCTGCAGCTCATGCAGGAGATCGACCACAACGGTCTGAGCGATTTGCTCAAGCCCTTGCGCAACGCCCCCCGGCGCAGCTGATCACTCCTGCCCGAACATGATGTTGATGCGGGCCACGTATTTGGACACGCCTGGCCCCACCTGACGGCCTTCGTGCACCACCGAATGAGGGCCAAAGCCGTGGCGAAAGAACAGGGCCGATCCTTTGCGCGGCAACACATCGACCCCGCTGCCATCGGGTCTGAACAACCGGGTGCAGCCGCCACTGACGCCGTCTTCCGGGCCATTGAGGTAAAGAATCATGGTCAGGCCCGAGCGCACACTGTTGCCCCATTGCAACATGTCTCGGCGGTCTTCGCTCAGGCTGTAGCCGGGCCATTCGCCATCCACATGGCGGTTGAACACGTCGTTGGCGTCGTAGCGGTACATGTTCAGGCGCTGGCTGAGCAGGCCGTAAAGGGGTTGGCCGTCGATGCTGGGGGGCAGCAGGTGCCGCATGCGGCTCATCAAAGGGTCGAGCAAACGGTCGTCGGCCACCCAATGCACCGATTTGTTCATGCGCATGCCCGGGGGCGTCTGGATGCCGGGGGCTTCGTCGCGGTAGCCCAGCAGTTCGCTGGCGGTGACCAGGGCGTCGGCTTCTTCACTGGTCAGCAGGTCTGAAATTTCAAACGCCAGCAGACCTCCCAAGGCGATGTCGGTGCGCACGGGTTTGAGGCCCGTTTGTGTTTTCAGGCGCAAGGCACGCGGGCTGCTGCTGAAGGCGTGGATGGGCGTCATGGGCACGACGCCCCCCATGGGCAAGGAGCCGGGCATGTGGGCGACGGGCCAATGAGGGGGCCATTCGGCCGACCCGTCGTTGGCGTCTGCGGTGTCCTGGCTGGGGGTGTCGAATGCGGGGGGGGCTGTGCAGTTCATGGCCGTGGCGGGTGAGTCAGTGTTAGGGTGATTTACCACTGACCGATGTTGGGCATGGACACCCAAGGCTCGGCAGGTGGCAGGGGGGCGCCGCATTGCAGCAGCTCAATGGAAATGTGGTCGGGTGAGCGCACAAAGGCCATGTGGCCATCGCGGGGCGGACGCACGATCTGCACGCCGTGGTCTTGCAGCCTTTGGCAGGTGGCATAAATGTCGTCAACGACATAGGCCAAGTGGCCGAAATTGCGGCCTTGTGTGTAGGACGACTCGTCCCAGTTGTGCGTCAACTCGATTTGCGCCTGACTGTCGCCGGGGGCGGCCAGAAAGGCCAGCGTGAAGCGGCCACTGGGCACATCGAATTGCCGCAGCAATTGCAGCCCCAGCGCATCCCGGTAAAAGCGCAGCGATGCGTCGAGGTCTGCGACCCGGACCATGGTGTGAAGGTATTTCATGGCTTGGGTCTGCCGATCACTTGGTTTTGAGCACCCACAGGGCCAGCTTTTGGGCATCGCCTACGGACAGTTGGGCCTGGGGTGGCATGGCCATCTGCCCCCACTTGCCCTTGCTGCCTTGGCGAATGCTCTGGATCAGCTGGTCTTTGGCGTCGGCTTGGTCTGCGTATTTGGCGGCCACATCCTTGAATGCCGGTCCGACCAGGGTGCTGGCCATGGCGTGGCAGCCCGTGCAGCCGTTTTTCTTGGCCAGCGCTTCATTGGCCCAACTGTGGCTGCCCAGCAGCAAGCCAGCGCTCAAAAGCAGAGCGGTTTTCATTCAACGCCCCAGGTTTTTGAGCAGATCAGGCTGGACGATTTCGATCCAGTAACCGTCGGGGTCCTTGATGAAGGCGACGTCTTTCATCTTGCCTTGGTCGGGGCGTTTCACATAGCTCACCTGGTTTTCGTCAAACCAGGACACGGCCGCAGCCAGGTCGGGCACCGAAAAGCAGATGTGGCCAAAGCCTTGGGGTTGGGCGTTGCCGTCGTGGTATTTGAAGTCGGGGTCGCTTTCGGTGCCCCAGTTGTGGGTCAGTTCCAGAATGCCGCGCTGGCTGAAGGTCCAGGCGGTGCGCTCACCCTCGTCGCTTGGGGCGGAGTCGCCGCTGGGGCGGTGTAGAAAATACAGCGAGAACTTCATCTCGGGAAAATCCAACTTGCGCAGCACCAGCATGCCCATGATGCGGGTGTAAAAGTCGAGGCTGACCTGAGGGTCCTTGATGCGCAGCATCGAGTGGTTGAACACAAAGCCGCGTGTCTGTTCGGGGGTGGTGGGGCTCACACCGGGCAGGTTTTCTGTGCGAAAGGTCATGGCAAAAGGATGAATTGAATAAGGGATGGAACGAGGGATGGGATGGCTGACAGGCTCGCCAAACTGCACGCGTGGCGAGTCGTCTGGCGAACGCTCGGATCGCCAGGTCAGTGCAGTGATGAGATGAATTACCTGCCCACTGCCGCGAGCATCTTTGGGGGGGCGATGGTCTCCCCAGAGCGAGCAGAGACGGGCAGAGCCACCGGGTTTGGCGGGTTGAGCTGCTTTTCCAGATTCATCATCGAGCGGTGCAGGTAACGCATGCTGGTGACCCGCAAGAACGATGCAAAGTTGGGCACCTCGCCCCGGTGCGCCATGATTTCTTCGTGAAATTTGGCGATCAGGGCATTGGTGGTGCAGCCTTCTTCTTCGGCCATTTCGGCCAGGATGTCCCAGACCATGTTTTCCAGCCGGATGCTGGTCAACACGTTTTTGATGCGCACCGTGCGTGAGCGTTGCTCATACTGGATGGGGTCAGCTTTGACAAAATATTCACACATGGTGCGCTCCTGTGGCTACAGCAATCTGGGACATCTTGGGTGGCGCTTTCAGCTCAAAGCGCTTTTTCGGTCATCAATTTGGCGATCTGATCGGCTTGGCGAATGGCCAGCGTCACGATCGTCAAAGTGGGGTTTTCTGCGCCGCCAGTGGTGAACTGGCTGCCGTCGCTGACAAACAGGTTGCTGATGTCGTGCGATTGTCCCCATTTGTTGACCACGCCGTCTTCGGGTCTGGCGCTCATGCGACAAGTGCCCATGTTGTGGGTGGACGGGTAGGGCGGCGTGCGGAAAGTCTTGATGGCCCCGGCCGCGTTGTAGATGCGCTCGGCCTGTGTGAAGGCGTGGTTGCGCATGGCGATGTCGTTGTCATGGTCGTCAAAGTGGACGTTGGGCGCGTAGTTGCCGTACTGGTCCTTGACGTTCTTGTTGAGTGTGACGCGGTTGCTTTCGCGGGGCATGTCTTCACCCACCAGCCACATGCCGGCCAGGTTGGTGTAGTGGTCCATCCACCAGGCAAATTCAGGGCCCCAGCCGCCGGGGTTCAGGAAGGCGGCCATGAAGGGGATGCCCAGCGACAGGGTTTCCAGCTCGTAACCGCCCACAAAGCCCCGGCTGGGGTTGTGTGCCGCTTCGTCGCGCACGATACCGGCCATGGTGGTGCCCCGGTACATGTGGACAGGGTTCTTGAAGGCGGCATACACCGAGCCGGTCATGTGGCGCATGTAGTTGCGGCCCACTTGGCCCGAGGAGTTGGCCAGGCCGTCCTTGAACTTGCTGGACTCCGACATCAAGAGCAGGCGGGGCGTTTCGATGGCGTTACCGGCCACGCAGACCACGCGGGCTTTTTGGCGCTGCTCTTTGCCGTCTTTGTCAAAGTAGACGACGCCGGTCACTTTGCCTGCTGCGTTGTGTTCGATGCGGGTGACGTGCGATTGGGGACGCAACTCAAAATTGCCGGTGGCTTCGGCGCGTGGAATCTCGGTGTAAAGCGTGGACCATTTGGCACCGCTCTTGCAACCCTGAAAGCAAAAGCCCAACTGCAGGCAGCGGCCTCGGCCATCTCGGGGCTGGCTGTTGATGGCCATGTTGCCGGTGTGCACTTCCTTGTAGCCCAGCTTGGTGGCGCCCGCGTGCATGACCTTGAAGTTGTTGTTGCCGGGCAGGCCGGGGATGCCGTTGGTGCGGGTCACGCCCATTTTGTTTTCGGCTTTGGCGTAGTAGGGGGCCAGCTCGTCCAGCGTCACTGGCCAGTCCAGCAAGCTGGCACCAGCGACGTTGCCATAAACGGTTTTGGTGCGGAACTCATGCTCTTGAAAGCGCAGTGAAGCCCCGGCCCAGTGGGTGGTGGTGCCGCCCACGGTCTTGCAGATCCAGGCAGGCAGACCGGCAAAGTCTTTGGCCACGCGCCAGGAGCCCGAAGTGGTGCGGGCGTCCAACCACGCCAGCTGGCTGAACGACTTCCATTCGTCGTTGATGAACGATTCTTGCGATTGGCGTGCGCCCGCTTCGAGCGACACCACCTTGATGCCTTTTTGGCACAGTTCGTTGGCCAATGTGCCGCCGCCTGCGCCTGAACCAATGATGACGACCACGGAGTCGTCATTGAAATCAAATTTAGCCATGTCAATCCTCTGTATTCGGTGTGGAGTCAATGTGGAGAGCAGCCGGGATCAGCCCATGAAGGGCGGTGGGCTGGCTTCTTTGGACGGAGCAGGCAACCATTTCAGGTCCTGAAAGCCGCGGGTGATGTAGCCGCCTTTTTCCCAGGCCGAGCCGGGGTAGCCGAACACCGCATAGGCCATGTCGTTGTCATACAGGGAGGTGACGCACTGACCGCGCACGGTGGCAAAGAACGCCGTGCCTTCCATGCTCAGCACCAGCTCGTATTGCTGCTTGGCGCTGGCCTTGGCAAAGTTGCCGCCAGTGGATTTGTTCAGGTAGGCCACGCCGTCCTGAAGCATCTTGGCAGCGCCTGCGTCACCAGCAGCTTTGGCGTCCAGGTCTTTGGACAGCAGGGCATAGACCGCATCGGGCAGTTTTTTGTGGGGAAACAAGACCCGGCCCATGGCCATCAGGGTTTTGCCTTCGGCGGTGGAGAGTTTTTTCAGCTCCAGCGCCCAAGCGGTAGACGGGGCCAGGGCCGCAAGCATGGTGCCCGAAGCGAGGCTGCCAAACAGCAGGCCGGACCCTTTGAGGAAATCGCGGCGTGCCAAAGGCATGTTGACTTTGCGGACAACGCCGCTTTCTTCGTCGCAGCCAGCGGCTTCGACATTCTGGGTGATGGGTATGACGCGCATGAAAGTCTCCGTTGATGTGGATGTCTTTGCATGGTTTGCAAAGGACAGGTCCAGTATTTCAGCGGAGGCCCATCAGCGGGTGATAGCTGGCTACTTACAAAGCGCCAAGCCCTCAGGGTTTACACGGGGAATCAGTCACTTGCATGACTGATTTGGGGGGTGATCAGGGCTTGAAGACTTCCAACAGGCGGTCGAGCCCGCCCGTGTGAATGGCGACCATGGCTTGCTCGCGCACCTTGGGTTTGGCGTGGTAGGCCACTGACAAACCCGCCACGCCCATCATGGGCAGGTCGTTGGCACCGTCACCCATGGCGATGCATTCGTGGGCCTCAATGCCCAGCAGCGAAGCCACTTCGAGCAGGGTGCGGCGTTTTTCAGCGCCGTCGCAAATGTCGCCCCAGCTTTGCATGACCAGGCCGCCCGTGAGTTCGCCGTCCACGATCTCCAGTTGGTTGGAACGGGCGAAGTCGATGTTCAGCCGTTCTTTCACGCGGTCGGCAAAGAAGGTGAAGCCGCCCGACACCAGCAGCACCTTCATGCCTGCCTTCTGGCAGGCGGCGATCAACTCGGCTGCGCCGGGGTTGATGTTCAGGCGCTCGGTGTAGACACGTTCCATGTCGGCCAGCGTCACGCCCTTGAGCAGGGCCAGGCGGCGGCGCAGGCTTTCCTTGAAGTCGGTGATCTCGCCGCGCATGGCGGCCTCGGTGATGGCCGCCACCTCGGCCTTGCGGCCGACGGCGTCGGCGATCTCGTCGATGCACTCGATGCTGATGAGTGTGGAGTCCATGTCAAACGCGATGAGTTTGAATTGGGACAAAGACAGGGGGGCGGTGAAGCCTTGGATGGCAAGGCCCGGGGCAAACTCGGTTGAGGTGGCGGAAGCAGTGGTCATGGGCACGATTATCAGGGGTATGCAGCACACCCCATCAGTCGCAGCAGGGCGACGTCAACGCTGGGGGCGTGCGAGGGCATGAATCGCTGCCTTTTCAGGTGCCGCCGCATGGTGAGGGGGTATTTCTTGAGGCATGATCCGCATCCAACGTTTTTTACAGCCCCCATGACCGACGACACACACGACATCCCCCTGATCCAGGAAGCCCGATGCTGGCAAAACGAGCAATGGACCGCCCAAGTCATCAAGAACGACGACGACGATGGTTGGGCGGTGGCCATGTACAAGTCGGGCGAGTCCGAGCCCGCTTTGGTGGGGCCCTGGACCATGGGGCGTGACAAAAAGAACCCCAAGCCGCTGGACGGCACGGCCTTCATCACGCTAGTCAAAACCGCCAGCGAGTTTGTACGCCGCAGCGAGCAGCAGCTGCACGCGCAGCTCAACCAGAGCGTGACCGTGAACGGACCGGACAGCCGCGTCACGGTGCTGCTGCGCATCGTGCCCGACGAGGACAACCCCTATGCGGTGCTGAGCGCGCAGGACGAAGGCGGTGACGAACTGGCCGAAGTCAAAGTCGATGCCGGTTTCAAGCTCAACCGCCAGACCGCGCAGGCCTGGGTCGATGCGGACTTTGCCAAGCCGGGCCAATCGGGCACTGGCAGGCGCTGAAGTCACGCCAGGCTGTCCAGGCTGTCACCTGCGGGCCAAGCCAGCACATGGGTGCTTGACTTGCTGGCGCTGTGCTGGCACCTTGGTGGTTTGACTTCACCTGCCACGACCTTTCGTGGCTTTGGAAAGACCCCATGAGCCGACAAGCCGCCATTGACCGAGCCCAGCGCCATTTTGACGAGGGCCATTTTCAGCAAACCCTGGCCCGCCGCGTGGCCGCCCCCACCGAGAGCCAAAACCCCGAACGGGCCGAGCAGCTGCAGGCCTACCTCACACAAGAGATGCAGCCCGCCTTCGAAGCCATGGGCTTTGCTTGCCGCCTGCTGCAGCACCCCAAGGCCAAAGCGCCGTTTTTGTGGGCCGAACGCATCGAAGACCCGGCCTTGCCCACGGCCCTGGGTTACGGCCATGGCGATGTGATCCGGGGCCTGGACAAGGAATGGCGCGAGGGTTTGTCGCCGTGGTCGCTGACCGAGCAAGCCGGGCGCTGGTACGGCCGGGGCATTGCCGACAACAAGGGCCAGCACAGCGTGAACCTGCAGGCCATGGCCTGTGTGCTGGCCGAGCGCGGGCGCTTGGGTTTCAACGCCAAATACCTGATCGAGATGGGCGAGGAAACCGGCTCGCCGGGTTTGCGCGATGTGTGCGCCGAGCACCGAGATTTGATGCAGGCCGATTTGCTGATTGCGTCGGACGGCCCCCGCCTGCGGGCAGACCGGCCGACGATTTTTCTGGGCTCCCGCGGCTGCGTCAACTTCGAATTGACCATCGAGGCCCGTGCGGGTGCGCACCACTCGGGCAATTGGGGCGGCTTGATCTCCAACCCCGGCATTCAGATGGCGCACGCGCTGGCCAGCCTGGTGTCGGCCACGGGTGAAATTCTGGTGCCCGAGTGGCGGCCGGCCGCCTTGCCCGCATCGGTGCGCCGCGTGCTGGCCGATTGTGAGGTGGACGGCGGCGTCGACGGGCCAGTGATCGAGCCCGAATGGGGCCAGCCGGGCCTGAGCCCTGCCGAGCGCGTGTTTGGCTGGTCATCGTTTGAGGTGCTGGCCTTCAAGACCGGCAACCCCGACACCCCGGTCAATGCCATTCCGGCGCGGGCTTGGGCCTGTGGGCAGCTGCGTTTTGTGGTGGGCATTGACCCGGATGACATCCTGCCTGCCTTGCGCAGGCACCTGGACCAACACGGGTTTGGGATGGTGAAGGTCAAAGCCGCGCGGGACGAATTGTTCAAGGCCACCCGCATCGACCCCGACGACGACTGGGTGCGCTGGGCGGTGGATTCGCTGGCCAGCACCACGGGCAAAAAACCGGCGGTGCTGCCCAACTTGGGCGGCTCTTTGCCCAACGACATCTTCACCGACGTGTTGGGCCTCAAAACCATTTGGGTGCCGCACTCCTACCCCGGCTGTTCGCAGCACGCGCCCAACGAGCATTTGCCCGCCGAGTTGCTGCGCGAGGCGCTGAGCGTCATGACCGGTTTGTATTGGGATCTGGGCTCGGGCGCTGTGCCTGCGCTGTCACGCTGAAAGTCTGAAATGAACGCACGCTACACCTGTTTTTGCCAAATCTCGGACCTGCTTGAGGCCGAGCCTTCGCTGCGCGAAGCGCGCCAGCACCTGCACAAGTTTCCTGAGCTGTCGTTTCAGGAAAAGTCCACCGCCCAATGGGTGGGTGACCGGCTGGAGGGCTGGGGCTACCGCGTCACGCGCCATGTGGGCGGGCACGGTTTGGTGGCCTCGCTGAGCAACGGACAAGGCCGTGGCATCGCCTTGCGTGCCGACATGGACGCCTTGCCGATCCACGAAGAAACCGGCAGGCCCTATGCCAGCGCCCATGCAGGCACCATGCACGCTTGTGGTCACGATGGCCACACGGCCATGCTCATGGGCGCGGCGCAGCAACTGGCCAAAACGCGGCAGTTTCAGGGCACGGTGCACCTGGTGTTTCAACCGGCCGAAGAGGCCGGCAAAAACAGCGGTGCGCAGCAGATGATTGCCGATGGCCTGTTCGAGCGCTTTCCGTGTGATGCCATTTTCGGCATGCACAACCACCCGGGTGCGGCGCAGGGCACGTTCATGTTTGGCAAGGGCGCTTTCATGTCGGCCTCGGACACTTGCCGCATCAAGGTCATTGGCCGTGGCGGGCATGCGGCCAGGCCCCACCAGGCGGTGGACCCGGTGATGATCGCGGGCAGTTTGATCATGGCCTTGCAAACCGTGGTCTCGCGCAACATCGACCCCACACAAACAGCGGTGGTGACCATTGGCTCGGTGCATGCGGGCCAGGCGTCCAACGTGATCCCCGAGTTCGCCACGCTGGGCCTGAGCATCCGCTCGTTCAGCCCCGAGGTGCGCAACCGCTTGCAAGAGCGCATCACGCATTTGGTGCGGGACCAGGTCAGCTCATATGGCGGCGAGGTTGAGGTCGAGTACGAACGCGGTTACCCGGTGGTCATCAACAGCGAGGCCGAAACCGATTTTGCACGCCAGGTAGCCGAAGAGTTGGTCGGCCCCGAGCAGGTGGTGTTTCCCTTTGGTCCCGTCACGGGCAGCGAAGATTTTGCCTACTACCTGCAGCACAAGCCCGGCAGCTTTTTGCGTTTGGGCAATGGCCTGGACAGCGTGATGCTGCACAACGCCAAATACGATTTCAACGACGCCAATTTGTCGGTGGGCGCGGCGTATTGGACGCGTTTGGTGGAGCGGTTTTTGAATGAACCCGCTGATGTTGTGTAGGAGCGACGCCCTCGTCGCGAAAACCCTCGCAGACCACCAAGAATCGCCCCGAGGGCGGGGCTCCTACAAACTGCATCTCGCCAAGGGCAGGGCTCTTTTTCCCCTGTAGGAGCGACGCCCTCGTCGCGAAAACCCTCGCAGACCACCAAGAATCGCCCCGAGGGCGGGGCTCCTACAAGCTGCATCTCGCCAAGGGTGGGGCTCCTACGGCGGTGCTAGGTGGGGTGCTTCGTGAAAATGTTCAGATCAGTCGTCCAGACCCGTGGCTCCGATGCGGTGGGGCAACGGTTTGGGGCCGCTGATGCGGTACATCACCTGGCCGGGCCAGGACAGGTAGCCGTCCAGACGCCGTGAAAACAGCACCCCATCGGTCTGGCTGGTGAAGGTGGTTCGGCCTTTGGGGCCGTTGGGGTTGGCCGGGTCGATCACATCGCAAATGGCCTGGCCTTTTTTGACCTTGGCGCCGGGCTTGACATGGAACACCAAAAAGCCGGTGCAGGTGCTGTAGCCCACGTCCATGCCGCTCATGGGGGCGGGCGCGGTTTTCAACTTTTTCAGCGGTGCGGCTTGGCCGCCCACCACGCCCTGGCGCACCAGCCAGCGGTACAGGTTCTGCGCATCGGATTGGCCCAAGGCGTCACTCACATCGTGCTGGCTGCGCATCTCGACCGTCACAGACATGCACGCTTGCGGGATATTGGCCTTCGGAAACTGCTCGGCCAGACGTGCCCACAGCACGCTGTTGACACCCGAAAACGTCAGGGCCTTGGGGTAGGGGTCGTTGTACATCGTGGCTTCCACGCCCAGGTCGGCCGCAAGCGTCGACAGGGTGCCTGTGGCTACATCGTTTTTAGCGCCAAACAGGTGCAGCGCAGCGTAAATGTCGCAATGCAAATCCAGCACAAAGTCGGCATCGCAGCTGAGTTTTTGCACCTCGACGCGCAAGGTGCCCAACTCGTTCAGGGGCTTCAAGGCCTTGAGGCTGTCTTGCGCGGCTTTGCGGATGGTGCGCACATTGGCCTCAGCGTCTGCGCCCAGCTTCTTGCCCACGCGTTCGGCCGCGGCATCGGTGAGGTCAATCCAGTTGCGGTTGAAGTTTTCGTAGCTCAGCAAGTTGTAGCGGCCTGCGTGCGAGTTGCCCACCAGCTGCGCTTGGCCAATCGGGTTGACCGTTGGCACCAAGATGATCTCGCCTTGAATCAAACCCTTCTTGTCGGCCTCGGCCAGCAAGGGCATGAGGTGGTGCATGGCCATGGTGCCGGGCATTTCATTGGCGTGGATGGCCGCTTGCATGTAGACCTTGGGCCGTGCACCGGCTTTGCCAAAGCGCAGCACCGGAATGCTGCGCTGGGTGCCGGGCGTCATGCTGGGCAAGGTGATGGAACTTTTGTGAATGGCCATGGTGTCTCCTTTGGGATTGTTGGGGGCTGTTTCTAAAGCATAACCCTAATGGTGTTTGTGTGATTTGGGGGTAACGTGTGCTACAGGCCTTGAGGCTTGTTTCATTTTTCAACACAGGAGACGACCATGGATGAAAACGGATTGCGCGGCTTGATTGAGCAGGTTCGAGAGCAAGGCATCAGCCGCAAAGACTTCATTCGAAAAATGATCGGCTATGGCCTGACCGTGCCCATGGCCTCGCAGTTGCTCATGTCGTCGGGCATTGCCATGGCGCAAACCGCCTCTACTTACAAACCCACCAAACGCGGGGGTGGTGGCCCCTTGAAGGCACTGTGGTGGCAAGGTCCGACCTTGCTGAACCCGCACTTTGCTGTGGGCACCAAAGACCAAGAAGGCTCGCGCATCTTTTACGAACCCCTGGCCGGCTGGGACAACGACGGCAACCTGGTGCCCTTTTTGGCGGCCGAAATTCCCAGCACCACCAACGGTGGTCTGTCACGCGACGGCAAATCGGTGACCTGGAAACTCAAACGCAATGTGCTCTGGCATGACGGCAAGCCGTTCACGGCCGACGATGTGGTGTTCACGGCCGCTTATGCCGCCGACCCGGCCACCTCGGCGGTGACCATTGGCTCTTACAAAGACATCAAGGTCACCAAAATTGACAGCCACACGGTGAAGGTGGAGTTTGCCAAGCCCACGCCTTATTGGGCCGACCCGCTGGTGGGCAACTTGGGCATGATCTTGCCCAAGCATTTGTTCGAAGCCTACAAAGGGG
Organism: Limnohabitans sp. WS1; assembly: GCF_003063265.1. Lineage (GTDB taxonomy): Bacteria > Pseudomonadota > Gammaproteobacteria > Burkholderiales > Burkholderiaceae_C > Limnohabitans_A. The sequence goes on along the minus strand of NZ_NERU01000004.1, from coordinate 116,646 downwards.
CCAAGTCGCGCGAAGCGCCCAACAACCTCAAGCCCGTGGGCACTGGTCCTTACAAGTTTGTGGACTTCAAACCGGGTGACATGGTGCGTGGTGTCATCAACAATGAATACCACGAAGCCAACCGCCCTTACTTTGACAGCATCGAAATGAAGGGCGGGGGCGATGCCGTGTCGGCGGCGCGTGCTGTGTTGCAAACGGGCGAGTTTGATTACGCCTGGAACCTGCAGGTCGAAGACGAGCTGCTGCTGCGCTTGGAGCAAGGCGGCAAGGGGCGCACCAACATTGTGCCCGGCGGCAACATCGAATTCATTCAGCTGAACATGACCGACCCGTGGACCGAGGTCGATGGCGAGCGGGCCAACAGCAAGACCAAGCATCCGATCCTGAGCGACATCGCGGTGCGCCAGGCGCTGAACATGCTGGTGGACCGCGATGGCGTGCAAAAGTTCATTTATGGTCGCACGGGTGTTGCGACGGCCAACTTTTTGAACAACCCGCAGCGCTTCGTGTCCAAAAACACCAAGTTCGAATTCAACATCGACAAAGCCAGCGCCTTGCTCGAAGGTGCAGGCTGGAAAAAAGGATCTGATGGCATTCGTGTCAAGGACGGCAAGCGTTTGAAACTGGTGTTCCAGACGTCCATCAACGGCCCCCGCCAAAAGACCCAGCAAATCATCAAACAAGCGGCGCAAAAAGCCGGTGTGGACATGGAGCTCAAATCCGTGACCGGTTCGGTGTATTTCTCGTCGGACCCCGCCAACCCCGACACTTACACCAAGTTCTTCTGTGATGTGCAGATGTTCACCACCACCATGCCGCAGCCGGACCCTGAGAAATTCATGGACCAGTACTGCTCATGGGAGTTCGCCACCAAGGCCAACAAGTGGCAAGGTCGCAACAGCACGCGTTGGTCCAACCCTGAATACGACGCCACTTACACGGCTGCGCAAAGCGAGATGGACCCCATCAAGCGTGCCGCCATGTTCATCAAGATGAACGAGCTGGCCGTGGCCGGGGTGTGCATCATCCCGGTGGTCTACCGCCCACGCACATCGGGCGCGGTGAACAACCTGGTGGCACCGCTGAGCGGCTGGGACAACGACTTCTGGCTGCTCAAGGATTGGTACCGCAACACCTGATCGACAGCCATGTTCAGTTACATCCTGCGGCGCATCCTGATCGCCGTGCCCAGCTTGCTGGGCATCAGCTTCGTGTTGTTTTCAGTGCTGGCACTGGCCCCCGGCGATCCATTTGGTGAGCTGGTCAACAACCCGAACATCCCCGCCGAAGTGGCCGCGTCCTTGCGTGCCAAGTTCGGTTTGGACGATCCGCTCATGGTGCGCTACTGGAATTGGCTGACGGCCATGATGCAGGGCAACTGGGGCTTTTCCTTCATCAGCCGGGTGGATGTGGAAACGCTGATCATGCAAAGGCTGCCCATCACCTTGTTGGTGATTGGCTCCTCGCAGATTCTGGCTTTGTGCATCGCCATTCCGGTGGGGGTTTATGCCGCATCCAAGCCGTATTCGGTGTTTGACCAAGTGGCCAGCACGCTGGCCTTCATTGGTTTTTCCTTGCCCACGTTCTTCACGGGCATCTTGCTGATCCTGTTTTTCAGCATCCACCTGGACTGGTTGCCTTTTGTGTACCGGGCCGACATTGCCGAAACAGGCTGGCGCTTTTACTGGGAACACCTCAAGCAGATGATCATGCCGGTCACGGTGCTGGGCCTGTTTCAGGCGGGTTCGTGGACGCGTTATGTGCGCTCGGCGGTGCTGGATGTGATTCGCCTGGACTATGTGACCACGGCCCGCTCCAAAGGCTTGGCCGAAAAAGTGGTCATCACCAAGCATGTGCTGCGCAATGCGCTCATCCCGGTGGTCACCCTGGTGGCCTTGCAGATGCCGGCCATTTTTGGCGGTGCCATTGTGACTGAGCAGATTTTCAGGGTGCCGGGCATTGGCTCTTTGATCATCAGCTCCATGCTGGCCAATGACACCCCGGTGATCATGGCGGTGACTTTTGTTTTTTCCGCGCTGGTGATTGCGTGCAACCTTTTGGCAGATATTGTGTATGGCTGGCTTGACCCCCGCATCTCCTTTGCCTGAGACGGCCCCCAAATCCAGGGCACCGGTGTCGCCGGGGCGCGAGGCTTGGCGACGTTTCAAACGCCACCGCCTGGCGGTGATTTGCACCGTCATTTTGGCCTTCATTGTGCTGGCGGTCTTGCTGGGCCCATGGCTTTGGCGGGTGCCCATCAGCGACATTGATTTTTCGGCCCGCATGCAGCCGCCTTCGTGGGCGCACCCTTTGGGCACCGACGATTTGGGGCAAGACCTGCTGGCCCGCATGTTGTACGGCGGGCGCATTTCGCTGGCCGTGGGGCTGGCCGCCATGCTGATTGCCATCACCGTGGGTGTGGTGGTGGGGGCGGTGGCGGGCATGTCCAAAGGCCCGGTCGATGTGTTCCTCATGTGGCTGACCGACTTGTTCTTGTCTTTGCCCCAACTGCCCTTGTTGTTGCTGATTTTTTACCTGTTCAACGACACGCTGAAGAAATGGGTGGGCACCGAGATGGGGGTGTTCATTTTGGTGGTGGCGGTGATTGGTGGCTTGCGATGGATGCCGGTGGCCCGTCTGGTGCGTGCCCAGTTCTTATCGCTGCGCGAAAAAGAGTTTGTTGAGGCCGCTCGGGCTTTGGGGGCCAGCCCCTGGCGGCAGGTCACGGTGCACATCTTGCCCAATGCCATGGGGCCGGTGATTGTGGCGGCCACCATCGACGTGGCAGCGGCCATCATTGCCGAGTCCACCTTGTCGTTTTTGGGCCTGGGTTTTCCGCCCGACATCCCGACCTGGGGCCGCATTTTGTTTGACGCCAAGGACCACATGGACATTGCGCCGCACTGGGCCTTGTTTCCTGGTTTGTTGATTTTCATCACCGTGTTGGCCATCAACTACATCGGTGACGGTCTGCGCGATGCCTACGATCCGCGCCGCGTGCTTTAAAGAGGTTGACGGATGAGCCAAGCGTTGTTGAAAGTCCAGGACCTGCAGGTGCACTTTGACACCGATGACGGTGTCTTGCATGCGGTCGATGGGGTGAGCTTTCACATCGACCGCAGCGAGACGCTGGGTGTGGTGGGCGAATCCGGTTGCGGCAAAAGCGTCACGGCCATGACCATCATGAAGCTGCTGGCCATGCCGCCGGGGCGCATTGCCAACGGTCAGATCTGGTTCGAAGGCCGTGACCTGGTGCAGGCCGATGCGCAGGCCATGCAAAAAATCCGTGCGCGAGAAATCGCCATGGTGTTTCAAGAGCCCATGACCTCGCTCAACCCGGTGCTCAGCGTGGGCGAACAAATCGGCGAGTCCTTGCGGCTGCACGAGGGCTTGACGGCCCAACAGGCCAAGGCCCGCGCCATCGAGATGCTGGGCCTGGTGAACATTCCCAAACCCGAGCAACGTGTTGACGATTACCCGCACCAGTTTTCGGGCGGCATGCGCCAGCGCGTGATGATTGCCATGGCTTTGTCGTGCAACCCCAAACTGCTGATTGCCGACGAGCCCACCACGGCGCTGGACGTGACGATTCAGGCGCAGATTCTGGATTTGCTCGATCGGCTCAAGTCGCAGATGGGCATGTCCATCTTGCTGATCACCCACGCCATGGGTGTGGTGGCCGAAACCTGCCAGCGGGTGGTGGTCATGTACGCGGGCCGTGTGGTCGAAGAAGCCTCGGTCGAAGACCTGTTTGGCGCACCCGCCCACCCCTACACCCAGGGCCTGATCCGATCCATTCCCCGGCTGGACCTGGACAGTGCGCACAAGCAGCGCCTGCACGCCATTCCCGGCTCGGTGCCCAAGTTGATCCTTCCACCCCCCGGCTGCCGCTTTGCGCCCCGGTGCCCGCACGCCAACGCCCGTTGTGCGTCCGAGATGCCCGAACTGCGCGAATTGACATCGGGTCACCGGGTGGCTTGCCACTTTGCGATATGACTTCAGACACTGCTTCCATTCCCCACGCTGTGCCCGCAACCGCTGCGCCCATCCAAATGCCCGTCCAAGCGCCCGACCTCTTGCAGGTCAAGGGCCTGACCAAATACTTCCCGATCAAAGGCGGTCTGCTCAGCCGTGAAGTGGGCCGTGTGCACGCCGTGGACGGCGTGTCGCTCAGCATTGCAGCGGGGGAGACCCTGGGCATGGTGGGCGAGTCCGGTTGTGGCAAGTCCACCACCGGGCGCTGCATTTTGCGGCTGATCGAGCCCAGCGCGGGCGAAGTGCGCTTCAATGGGCAAGACGTCACCGCCATGAACCCGCAAGCGCTGCGCGAAGTGCGGCGAGACATGCAGATCATTTTTCAGGACCCGTTCGCCTCGCTCAACCCGCGCATGACGGTCGAAGCCATCATTGGCGAGGCGTTGACCATCCATAAGCTCACCAAGTCGGCCTCTGAATACCAGGCCCGCGTGGTCGATTTGCTGGAAACCGTGGGCCTGAACGCCGACCACATGCGGCGCTTTCCGCACGAGTTTTCGGGCGGGCAACGCCAGCGCATCGGCATTGCCCGCGCCTTGGCCGTGTCGCCCAAACTGATTGTGTGTGACGAGCCGGTGTCGGCCCTCGATGTGTCGATTCAGGCGCAGGTCATCAACTTGCTCGAAGACCTGCAGGCCAAAATGGGCCTGACCTATTTGTTCATTGCGCACGATTTGTCGGTGGTCGAGCACATCAGCAACCGGGTGGCCGTGATGTACCTGGGCCGCGTGGTCGAGATCGCGCCCTCGCGTGAGCTCTACACCCATCCCAAGCACCCCTACACCGAGGCTTTGCTCTCGGCCGTGCCCATTCCGGACCCCAAGGCCAAAAAGAAGCGCATTGTGCTCACCGGCGATGTACCCAACCCCGTCAACCGGCCCACGGGCTGCCACTTTCACCCCCGCTGCCCCAAGGCCACCGAGCGCTGCAAGGTGGAAGAACCCGTGCTCAAAAACGTGGGCACGCAACACCAGGCGGCTTGCCATCTGAACGATTGATCGGATGACCATGCCAGCCCCGGTGACTTTGTTGGTGCATGGCGGTGCAGGCACCTTGACGCGTGCCAACCTGAGCCCGGCGCAAGAACTGGAATACCGCGAAGCCTTGGGTCAGGCCTTGAGGGCAGGGCAGTCACTGCTGCTGCGGGGGGCTTCGGCTGTTGATGCGGTGGTGGCAGCGGTGAGCGTGCTCGAAGACTGCCCCTTGTTCAACGCAGGCAAGGGCTCGGTCTTTACCCACGAGGGTCGCAACGAAATGGACGCCGCCGTCATGGACGGTGCCACGGGCCAAGCCGGTGCGGTGGCGGGTGTGGTGTCGGTGCGCAACCCGATTTTGGCGGCGCAGGCTGTCATGCAGCAAAGCGGCCATGTCCTGCTGATCGGCCAAGGGGCAGAAGCCTTTGCCCAGTCGCAAGGCTTGGCCATGCAAGGGCCTGAATACTTTCACACGGCGCACCGCTGGCAACAACTGCAAGCCGCGTTGGCGCACCAGCAGGTGATGCTGGACCACGACGGGCAGCACCCACAGGGCCAGCCCGAACCGATTGACCGCAAATTTGGCACCGTGGGGGCGGTGGCGCTGGATGCACACGGCCACTTGGCCGCTGCCACGTCGACAGGCGGCATGACCAACAAGATGTTTGGCCGCGTGGGCGACTCACCCCTGATTGGCGCAGGCACTTACGCTTGCGATGCGACGGCGGCGGTGTCGGCCACCGGTGCGGGCGAGTTTTTCATGCGCGGCGTGGTGGCGCACGACATCGCCGCCCGCATGGCCTACGGTGGCTTTAGCCTGGCCCAGGCCACCCAAGCCACGGTGCGCGACAAACTCGACGCCACAGGCGGGCGCGGCGGGGTGATTGCGCTGGATCGGCATGGCCACTACCAGTTGGCCTTCAACACCGAGGGCATGTACCGGGGCGTGGTGCAAGGCGATGGCGCGCCGCAAATTTCGATTTATCGGGATTGAGCGGCCCCTCGATCTGACCTTTGTAGGAGCGGCGCCCCCGCCGCGATACCCCCCCGCAGACCACCCCTTTCTTTGTAGGAGCGGCGCCCCCGCCGCGATAGCCCCCCGCAGACCACCCCTTTCTTTGTAGGAGCGGCGCCCCCGCCGCGATAGCGCCCCGCAGACCACCCCTTTCTTTGTAGGAGCGGCGCCCTCGCCGCGATGGTCATTCAAAGCTCGCCGGTTCGACCGTGTGCTTGTCCCGTGGCAAGTCCAGTTCGATGCCGCCCAGTTGTTGGCCAATCGCCACCAAAGCTGAGCCCAAGCCGATTTTTGGGGCCACGGCATTTTCCAAAATCAGGCTAATTTCGGCCTCGGTGCTTCGGCCACGCTGGGCAGCGCGCAGCTTAAGGGCTCGGTGTGTCGCCTCGGGCAAGTTTCTGACAATGACTAGATGCCATGGCCTGCGCTCCTCAAAATGGGCCTGAATGATGTCAATCCATGGATTCACGACCCATTGAGCGACGCCTTTCCATGAACTTAGCGGGCTTTGCTGCTTGTCGTTTTGCGTGGCTTTTTGGCAGGGCTGGCCGTCTCGGCGGGCTCCAGCATGGGGGCCAGGGCCAGTTTTTCGTAGAGCTTGAACAAATAGGCGACGCGGTGGGTGTCGTCGTTGCTTTCTTCGTAGCCATAGGCATCGTCCACAGCTTCGTCCACCGCGTCGTGCGCGACTTGCAGGCTTTTATTTTTGCGCAGGTTCTCTGGGTCGTACAGCCAGGCCAGGCTTTGGCCCGGGTGCTGGGCGCGGGCGTCGAGCACCGCCTGGGCAGCAGTTTCAATGGCGGCTTGCTGCGCCGGGCTGGGTGTGGGCCAAGGGTAGTTGTTGTAGACGATGCTGCTGGAGTAGCTGTAATCGCTTTTCAAACGTCCACAGGTGTAACGCATCCAGGCGTTGTGCATCGTGCTGCAAAGAACGCCAAACTGGAAAAGCGTTCCATTGGATATGGTTTGTATTTTGTTGCTCGGAATAATATTTGCACTCAAAAAACCGATGGGTATAAATGTTCGGCGTTCTGACGAAACTTCGGGAATTGCAATGAAGTCTTCTTTGGGTTGTCGAATTTCGCCAAACAAATGTGGCACTGCGGCCAGTTTTTGGGTCGGTACTTTGGGGCTGGCCAGGCGCATGGCTTTTACGCCCGCGATGCGTCTTTGCAATTCGGGCGATGCGGCCAAATCGGCGTTGGTCATGTGCGCCAGCCACAGGCAAAAGCGCGGCGTGTTGTTGATAAATTCTTCCGCGCCCAAGAAGGGCCGGATATAGCGCGCCGCAATCGGGTCGGTGTCGCGGATGGCCTGTTCGTCATCGGCGCTCAGCAGCAGGTGGCCGCCGTCGGTGGGTTGGCTGCCTTTGTTCATGGGCGACACCTTGCACAGTGGTTCACGCCGATTGGACAGAAAAATGGCCGGCGCATCCACCAAATACGCATTGATCCGCCGCGTCTTTTGCAATTGCCCGTCACCACCAATTTTCTGGCCGTAGTCCCACAAATCACACTTTTTGGGTTTGTCCAGACCAAAGCCCACGATCACGCAGTGGACCGCCGCCACGCCCGAGCCTTCGTTGCTCCACTTGAATGTGCGGTGCGCAAAGTGGATGTGCAGACCTTGGTCAAACAGCGGTTGCCACAGCACCGAGACCTGTTCGCCTTGGGTGATGCTGTTGGTGGACACAAAAGCGGCTTTGATCTGCGGGTTAAGTTTGATGAGCGCAAAGGCTTTGACGTACCAGGCGGTCACGTAGTCCAGCACGCCAGTGCCCTGGGTTTTGCCAAAGATCAGGGCCATGTCGGCTTTTTGCTCGGCGCTTTGCTGGGTGTAGCCCAAAAACGGTGGATTGCCCACGATGAAGCTGAGCTTGGAGGCCGCAATCACGGCGTTCCAGTCGAATCGCAAAGCATTGCCTTGGTGGATGTTGGCTTTGCTCACCAGCGGGATGCGTTTGTAGCCGCTGGCCCAGCGTTGGTTCATTTGGTGGTCGGTCAGCCACATGGCCACGGTGGCAATCTCGGCGGCGGTGGGGTCGATCTCGATGCCGTGAAACTGGTGCACGTTGCACAGGGGCATGGTTTGCTGTGCGCCGGGGGTGTTGTTCAGCTCCAGCAGGGTTTGCTGCTCCAGCCAGCGCAGTTCGCGGTAGGTGACCACCAAAAAGTTGCCACAACCGCAGGCGGGGTCAAAAAAGTGCAGGCTGGCCAGTTTGGTGACAAAGTTCTTGAGTTTTTTGGCGTCGCCCTTGCACAGCGCCAACTCGGCTTGCAGGGCCTCCAAAAACAGCGGATCGATGGCGCGGCGGATGTTGCGCTCGCTGGTGTAGTGGGCTCCAAAGTCACGGCGCTTTTTGGTTTTGCCTTGGGCCTCTTCGTCGTCCCAATGCATGATGTGCTGGAACAAAGTGCCAAAAATGTCAGGGCTGATCTCGGACCAGTCGATGGCGCAGCAGCCCAGCAGGGCCTGGCGCGAGGCAGCGTCGAAGTCGGGGTCTTCGATGCGCTTGGTAAAAAGGGCACCGTTCACATAAGGAAAGTCCAGCAGGTAAGCGTATTGCCCGTCCGTGCGTTGTGTGCTGGCACCGTCCTTGGCCGAAGTGTGGGGGTTGGTGTCCAGTCGCCGAAAAATGCGTTGCAGTTTGCCGCCCAAATCGTCGCCTGCGCTGTTGCTGTTTTGCACGGCCAGCTTAAAAGCGTCTTCTTTGTTGAACAGCGCGGTGTCGTCGGCAAACAGGCAAAACAACAAACGCACCAACAGGGTTTGCAGGTCTTGGCCCCGGTAGCCGGTTTGCTTGATGGCATCGTGCAGATTGCCCAGTCGGCTGGCTGCTTCGATGCTGGCGGCGGCTTGGCGGTCCTGGTAGATGCGCTCGTAGCCGAGCAAAAAGTCCAAATCGTTGACGTGGCTTTTGAAGTCGGCCAGCTTGAATTGGATGGGCGCTTGCTCGCCAGTTTCGTCGTACAGGTGCAGGTTTTGAAAGTCGCTGACCAGGATTTAGCGCGGCTGGTCTTCTTTGTTTTTGAGCTTGGGGATGTAGCCCTTGGCCTGATCATAGGCTTCGGCCAGGTCTTTGCCCTTGGATTTCATCTCCACCAAGAGCAGGCCCGGGAAAAAGCCGTCGATGCGCAAATTGCCGATTCCGCTGTCTTTGGCCACCCGCCGTTCAAAGTCCACCGAGCGCAGGTAGTTCAGCCCATACACGCCGCACAACTCACGCACAAAGTTTTGCCCTTGGCCCATTTCGTAATTGGCGTCGGCAAACTCCTTGCTGAAGGCTTCGGCTCTGTCGTTGAGCAGGTCCTGCTGTTCTTGAGGATGAATCATTTGAATCTAGCGCTCTCGTGAAAATGAATAAGGGGGTATTCATTCGATTCTAGAGGTCAGATTTATTATTTAGTTTTCAAATTTTTAAAAAGAAGACGCTTTGATGCTGCATTTGACTTGGCGATAGATGTGTCTGCCTTGACAAAAATGCTTTCATTGCTAGCATTGCTGTCAAACCCAAAGGAGGAGCTCCATGTCAACCTTGACCATCCGCAACATCGAGACCGAGATCAAGGACAAGCTGCGTTTGGCCGCAGCGGCCAACGGCCGGTCCATGGAGGAAGAGGTGCGAACCATCTTGCGCAGCGTGTTGTCGCAGCCCGCTGCGGCCAAGGGTTTGGGCAGTCGGTTGCACGCCCGGTTTGCGGCAATAGGCGGTGCGGACTTGCCACCGCCAGAACGCAGCGAGCCTGCCCGTGCGGCGGACTTTGGCAACGAGGCTTCAGGGGTCGGCCTGTGATCGTGCTGGACACGAATGTGGTCTCGGAGCTGATGCGGCCCGTACCCAACCCGGCGGTGCTGGCTTGGGTGGATGCGCAGTCGGACCGGGATTTGTGGCTGTGCAGCGTGGTGGTGTCTGAGCTGCTCTACGGACTGGCCCGTTTGCCATCTGGGGCTCGCCGGTTGCAGTTGACGCAGGCCTTTGAGGCCATGCTGGCCGAAGACTTTGCTGGCCGTGTGTTGGCCTTTGATTTACCCGCAGCGGTGGTTTATGCCGATTTGGTGGCGGCGCGGGAGCAATTGGGTCAGCCATTGGCGATGGCCGACGCGCAAATTGCGGCCACCTGCTTGGCGCACGGTGCGCGATTGGCAACGCGCAACACAAGGCATTTCGAGGGTTTGGGTTTGGTTTGGTTGAACCCCTGGCAGGCCTGAGGCGGTTTCAACCTGAGGCATTCCTGCTCGAACTGATCAAACTTCACAGGATTGGATCCATACCGATCTGGCCCGAGTCAATCAGAGAGGGCCACTCTCATTCAGGCGGGTTGGGTTGGCTGGCTGTTTTTGCAGCGCCTGCCCCACCTCATCCGCCAAAAAGTCATACACAGCCCGGATGCGGGCGCTGGTGCGCAGTTCGCGGTGCACCGTGAGCCAAACAGGCAGGGTTGGCAGGGTGAGCATGGGCAGGACGGCCTTGATGGCGGCGTCGCTTTGCATCTGGTGCTCGCTCATGAAGCCGATGCCCAGCCCGGCCCGCACGGCAGCCCATTGCACATTCATATCGTCGGTGCGCAGCCCAAAATGCAGTGCGCTGGCCGGGTAGCCCATGGCTTGAAAGCCTTGCTGGATGTCGGTGTTCGTGTCGCCCGCGATCAGGTCGTGTTCGGCCAAATTTTCGGGCACTTGCGGGGTGCCCCGGCGTTGCAAGTAGTCCTTGCTGGCACAGGCGCGCAGCCGCACCTGGCCAATTTGCCGCGCCACCAAGCTGCCTTGTTCTGGCCGCACCATGCGCAAGGCGATGTCGGCTTCGCGCAGCAGCAAGTTGCTGACCGAGTTGCTCACCACCAACTCCACCGTGACCTGAGGCAGGGTTTGACGCATGCGCGTCAGGATGGGCGGCAGCAGATGAAAAGCCACTGGCTGGCTGGCCGACAGGCGCACGCTGCCTTGCACCGATTGCCCAGCCCCCGAGGCCAGCCGAGAAAAATCGGCTGCGCCCGCGTGCATGGCGCGTGCCGCATCGGCCAGTGCCAGCGCGTGACTGGTGGCTTGCAGGCCGCGCCCGGTGCGCTCAAACAGCAGCAGGTTCAGCTGGCTTTCCAGCTCGGCGATGTGCCGCCCCAAGGTGGACTGGCTCACGCCCGTGGCGCGCGCTGCGCCCATGAGGCTGCCGTGTTCCAGGGCGGCCAAAAAGGACTGGATCAGGGCCCAGTTGAAGTTGGACTTATTCATTCATGAATGGCTGTTGCTTGAATTTATGCAATTGTGCAATAGCCACCGTCTCCAGACAATCGTCCTCAACCCTCACAAACCCTTGACGAACCCTCTGGAGAAACACCATGAACAGACGACAAATTTTGCACATTGCAGGCGGCGGCTTCATCGCCGCAGCCACCGTGACCAGCTTGACCGCTTGCGACAGCAGCATGCCCGCCGAGGCCATCGCGGCCTGGCAGCCTCCGGCCGATAACCTCGACATCCGCCGCTGGGTCTTGTCACACGCTTTGCTGGCCCCACACGCGCACAACCTGCAGTCGTGGCTGGTGGACTTGGACATGCCGGGCACCATCGTGCTGCGCATGGACATGAAGCGTTTGTTGCCCGAGACCGATCCGCTGTCGCGCCAGTTGGTGATCAGCCAGGGCACCTTCATTGAAGTGCTGGACCTGGCCGCCCGCCAGCGCGGCTACCGCACTGAGGTCACGCCTTTCCCCGAAGGCGAGTTCAGCGCCACGGCCCCCGACACCCGGCCCACCGCCCGCATACGCCTGGTGCGCGATGCGCAGGTGCGGCCCGACCCGCTGTTTGCGCAAGTCTTCAATCGCCACACGCACAAGGGCGTGTACGAAGCGCGCACGCCCGATGCCGCGGTTTTGCAGGTTGTGCGCGACAGCGTTAAAGGGTTGCCTGTCACATTGGGCCTTGTTACACGGGGAGAAGATGCGGCCATGGCCCGCCATGCGCAAATCGCCATGGATGCCTGGCGCACCGAGTTGGTCACGCCGCGCACGCTGCTGGAGTCTTACCATGTGCTGCGCATTGGCCCCAAGGAAATCGCCCAGCACCGCGACGGCATATCGCTGAACTCGCCCATGGTGCGCGCCTTGAATGCCTTGGGCTTGTTTGACCGCACCCAAGCCTCAGCGCCGGACAGCTCGGAAATCAAGGGTCAGCTGGAGCGTTTCAATGCCGCGATCGCCAGCACCCCGGCTTATTTTTGGCTGAGCACCGCGCGCAACGACCGCATCACTCAGCTGCAAACCGGGCGTGCCTATGTGCGGGCCCAACTGGCCGCCACGGCGCAGGGCTTGTCGATGCACCCCTTGTCGCAGGCCTTGCAGGAATACCCCGAGCAGGCGGCGCACTACCAGGCTGTGCATCAGTTGTTGGGCGCTGCCGAACGCGGGCACACGGTGCAGATGTGGACCCGCCTGGGTCACGGCCCCGCGATTGGCCCGGCTCCGCGACGCGGGCTGGAAGCGCATGTTCGCAAGGCGTGATGGGGCTGTCGTGGCGGTGGTCTTTGCCAAGCCGTGCATGGGCGGCGTTGGGGTTTCGTGGCACCTGTTCATTTCGATCAAGTCATGCCGTGCGCATTGCCTACACTGGAGGCCATGAACGAAGACAAAGCTTTTTCCCCCGCCACCGGCCCTTTGACCGGTCTCAAGGTCCTCGAATTGGGCCAACTGATCGCAGGCCCGTTTGCCGCCAAAACCTTGGGCGATTTTGGGGCCGATGTGGTCAAGATCGAGCCCCCCGGCGCGGGCGACCCCTTACGCCAATGGCGCTTGATGAAAGACGGCACCTCGGTCTGGTGGCAGGTGCAGTCGCGCAACAAACAGTCTTTGGCGCTGGACCTCAAGCAGCCCGCCGCGCAGGACATCGTGCGCCAGCTGGCGGCGGAGAGTGATGTGCTGATTGAAAACTTCCGCCCCGGCGCGATGGAAGGCTGGGGCCTGGGGCCTGACGATTTGCTGGCGCTCAATCCCCGCCTGATCATGCTGCGGGTGAGCGGCTACGGCCAGACCGGCCCTTACCGCGACCGCCCGGGTTTTGGCGTGGTGGGCGAGGCCATGGGCGGCATTCGCCACCTCACGGCCGAGCCCGGCCGGGTGCCGGTGCGTGTGGGCATCAGCCTGGGTGACACGCTGGCGGCTTTGCACGGCGTGATTGGCATTTTGTTGGCTTTGCACGAGCGCCGGACCTCGGGCCGGGGGCAGGTGATTGACGTGGCTTTGTACGAGGCCATGTTCAACTGCATGGAAAGCCTGCTGCCCGAGTACAGCGCTTTTGGGGCGGTGCGTGGCCCGGCGGGCAGTGCCTTGCCGGGCATTGCGCCGAGCAACGCCTACCTGTGCAAGGACGGCGGCTACGCCCTGATTGCGGGCAATGGCGACAGCATCTTCAAGCGGCTGATGGCCGAAATCGGCCGCGACGACCTAGGGCAAGACCCGGCCCTGAAGGACAACACCGGCCGTGTGGCCCGCGTGGCCGAAATCGATGGCGTGATTGGCCAGTGGACGGCGCAGCACACGGTGGACGAGGTGCTGGCGGCGCTGGACCGCGCCAGCGTGCCGGCCGGGCGCATCTACACCGTGGCCGACATCGCCCAAGACCCGCACTACCTGGCGCGAGACATGTTGCAAACCGTGCGCATGCCAGACGGCAGCGATTTGATGGTGCCCGGCATCGTGCCCAAGCTCTCGCGCACGCCTGGCGGCCACCGCCGCAACGCACCGGGCATCGGTCAGGACAGCGACGCGGTGCTCAGTAGCATGGGCCTGAGTGCCGCACAAATCCAGGCCCTGCGCGAGCAGGGCATCGTGGCCTGAGCGCTGTTGCAGACGCCGAATACACAGAGGAGTTTTTTCAATGATCGACCACCTGGACCATCTGGTGCTGACCACCTGCGACGAGGCCGCTTGCATCGACTTTTACACCCGCGTGCTGGGCATGCAGCTCGAAACTTTTGTGGGTGGCACGCCCCCGGTTCAGCGCCAGGCCTTCAAGTTTGGCCACCAGAAAATCAACCTGCATGTGCGCGGCCGGGAGTTTGAGCCCAAAGCCCATTTGCCGGTGCCAGGTGCCTTGGACCTGTGTTTCATCGCCAGCGTGCCGTTGGATGAGGTCATGGCCCGTGTGACCGAGGCCGATTGGCCCATCGTGGAAGGCCCGGTCATGCGCACCGGTGCCACCCACAAGATCCGCTCCATTTACCTCAGAGACCCCGACCTGAACCTGATCGAGATCTCTGAGTTGGTTGACTGATCCGGCCCTGTGACGTTTGAAGTGCAAGGCTTGCCTTGGGGACAGCGATCAGCGATGGGGGCATTGTGGGAGCCCCGCCCTCGGGGCGATTCTTGGTGGTCTGCGGGGCTTTATCGCGACGAGGGCATCGCTCCCACAACAAAGGCGTTCATTGACCTCAGCGAGGGGTTGCTGAGTCTTTGAAGCATGCTGCATCACTGCGCCTTGGCGCCCGAGTCCTTCACCACTTTGGCCCACTTGCTGATTTCGCTGGCCTGGTAGCGCGCCAACTCTGCAGGGCTGGAGAGCACGGGGTCGAGGCCCAGGGTCTTCAGGCGCTCTTGGACTTCAGGCAGTTTGAACACCCGCACCACTTCGGCGTTGAGCTTGTCGATCACAGGGCGGGGCACGTTGGCCGGGGCAAACATGGCAAACCAGGTGGTGGCCTCAAAGCCGGGCACCGATTCGGCCACGGTGGGCACATCGGGCGCGGCCGGTGAGCGGGTAGCGGTGGTTTGTGCCAAAGCCCGGATCTTGCCCTCTTTGGCCATGGGCAGGGCCGAGGGCATGTTGTCAAACATGACCTGGATGCTGCCGCCGATCAGGTCGGGGATGGCGAACTGACGGCCCTTGTAGGGCACATGCTCCATGGTGGTGCCGGTGAGCGACTTGAAGAGTTCGCCCGAGACGTGCACCGAGGTGCCGATGCCCGGGGAGCCAAACGAGAGCTTGTTGGGGTTGGCCTTCATGTAGGCGATCAGCTCGGGCACGTTTTTCACGGGCAGGGCGTTGTTCACCACCAGCAAGTTGGGGGCCGAGGCGATCAGCGAGATGGGGCTGAAGTCCTTGACCATGTCGTAAGGCATTTTTTCGTACAGCGCCCCGTTGATGGAATGGGTGCCCACGGTGCCCATGACCAAGGTGTGGCCGTCGCCGGGCGACTTGGCCACGTTGTCCGCGCCGATGTTGCCGCCTGCGCCGGGTCGGTTGTCCACCACCACCGGAAAGCCCAGCTGCGCTTTTTCGCTGAACAAGCGGGCCAGGATGTCGGGCGCACCGCCCGAAGGAAAGGTCACCACCAGCCGCAAGGGCTTGGTGGGAAAGGCTTGGGCCACAGCGCTGGTGGTGCTGAAGGCCCCCAAGCTCAGCAGCAAGAGGCTCAGACCAAGCTGCCGTTTGAGCGGCGAAGTCAGTTGGGTGAGGGTCGGGGTGATGCGTGAACGGAAGTGTTTGATGGGCATGGTGGGTCTCCTTGGGAGTTTTCACTTTAGGACGCGTGGCCCGTGCTGTGCAGGGTGAAAACCCTTTGGACCAGGCCCCAAGCTGTCATCTGCGTGACGCGTCAAGCGGGTGCAAGCGCCCGTGCGCTTGGTCCGTTTTTTGAATCGGGCCAGCCTCAGGCCACAATGGTGGAGATTGACCGACACCCTGCCCATGCCCTCCACACCCATCACCCGTCCCCTGCAAGCCTGGCAAGTCATGTTGGGGGGCATTTGTGGCCTGGTGCTGACCATTGGCCTGGCCCGTTTTGCCTACACGCCCTTGTTGCCCGCCTTGCAGGCACAAACCGGTTTGAACGATGCCGCTGCCGGAGGCTTGGCCGCCATCAATTACGCGGGCTACATCGTGGGGGCCTTGGTCACGGCCTGGATGGACGATGTGCGTTGGCGTCACCGTTTTTACAGTGCAGGCCTGTGGATGGCCTTGCTCACCACGGCGGCCATGGCGCTGTCGAGCTGGTTGCCCGCCTGGGGGCTGTGGCGCTTTTTGGGCGGTTTGTGTGGGGCCACCGGCATGCTGCTGGGCTCGGGGCTGGTGCTGGGCTGGCTGATGCGCCAGGGCCGCAGGCCAGAGCTGGGGGTGTTGTTCATTGGCCTGGGGCTGGGCATTGTGGTGTCGGCGCTGGGTGCTTGGGTCTTGTCGTCTATTTGGACGCTGTGGTCGGACCAGTGGTTGGCCTTTGCGGCTTTGGGGTTGGTGTTTTTTGTGCCGGCCTGGTTGTGGCGTCCGCCCGTGCCGCCCGCGCCCATCGCCGCAGCCGCCGCCCAGGCGCAGCCCCAAGTCTCACGCCGCTGGATGGCGACCATGGCGCTGAGCTATTTTGCGGCGGGCTGGGGTTTTGTCATCAGCGCGACCTTCACCGTGGCCATAGTCGAGCGCGAACCGGCTTTGGCCGGGCAGGGCGCTTTGGCTTGGGCGCTGGTGGGGCTGGCGGCCATGCCGGCCGTGTTTTTGTGGGACCGCGTGGCCCGAAGGTTGGGCGATATCCCGGCCTTGCTGTTGGCCTTTGGCCTGCAGACCGTGTCCATCGTGCTGCCCGCTTTGTCGGGTTCACTGACTGCAGCGCTGATCGGTGCTCTGGGTTATGGGGCGACTTTCATCGGCATCGTGAGCTTGACCTTGGCCTTGGTGGGGCGGCGTGCGCCCCAAAACCCGGGCAAGGCCATGGCCCGTTTGACGCTCAGCTATGGCGCCGCGCAAATGATCGCGCCCGTCGTGGCCGGTGCCATGGCGCAGACCACGGGCAGTTTCAAAGGGGCTTTGTGGCTGACGGCCGCCGTGATGGTTGTGGGCATGGCGCTGTTGACCACTTTGCCCAAAGACGCCGGGCCATCACTTGATTGAAAACGGCCCTGGCTGAGTTTGGCAGGCAAAATGCAAGCTCGTCCAGATGGACGCAACCCCGACAAGGCCCTTGCCGTGAATCCTCAAAGTTACATTCCTGGCAAAGACGCACCGCTGGAAGCCACGATCCAAACCCTGCAGGCCAAGCTGCAATCGATGGGCTTTCACATCGAAGAAAAAAACTGGCTCAACCCGGTCGAGGGCATTTGGTCGGTGCACATCCGCGACCGTGATTGCCCGATGTTGTTCACCCTGGGCAAGGGCACCAGCCGCTTGGCTTGCTTGGCCAGCGCTTTGGGGGCATTTGTTGAGCGCCTGTGGACCAACTCTTTCTGGACCCACTGTTACCTGGGGCCCGACATCGCCAACCACGATTTTGTGCATGACCCGCAAGAGCGCTGGTTCGATCTGCCCGAGGACGATGTGTGGCCCCCAGGCATCCTGAACCAAGAGCTGCATGCGTTCTACAACCCCGAGGGCAGCATTCCGGCCCGCAGTTTGGTTGACTTCAACTCGGGCCACGAAGAACGCGGCATTTGCACTCTCCCGTACGTGCGTCAGCGTGATGGCAGCACCGTGTACATGCCGGTCAACATCATGGGCAATTTGTATGCGAGCAATGGCATGTCGGCGGGCAACAGTGCGGCCGAGGCCCGCACGCAAGCCTTGTCCGAGGTGTTTGAACGCCACATCAAGGCCCGCATCATCGGTGAGGGCCTTTGTTTGCCCGACGTGCCCGAGGCCGTGATCAAGCGCTACCCGCGCATTGCCGCAGGCGTGGCCGCGTTGCGGGCGGAAGGCTTTGGCATTTTGGTCAAAGACGCTTCGCTGGGAGGGCAATACCCGGTGTTGAACATGACCTTGTTGCACCCGCAAGACCAAGGCTGTTTGACCAGTTTTGGGGCGCATCCGCGGTTTGAGGTGGCCCTTGAAAGGGCACTGACCGAGTTGCTGCAAGGCCGTGCGCTCGACAGCCTCAAGGGCTTTGCGCCACCCACTTTTGACCTGGAAGAGGCGGCCAGCGCCAGCAACATCGAGCGTCATTTTGTGGATTCAAGCGGCAAGATCCACTGGAACTTCCTGAGTGAAATTCCGCACCATGTGTTTGTGGACTGGAACTTTTCGACCACCACGACCCAAGACTATGTCTGGTTGATCAGCAAAATTCACGAGGAAGGCTTTGACATTTACATCTCGGATTTGGAGCACTTGGGTGTGTATGGCTGCCGCATTTTGGTGCCCGGCATGTCTGAGATTTACCCGGTGGATGACCTCGATTTTGAGAACAACAGCATGGCCAACCCGATGCGCGAGGCGATTTTGAACCTGAGCGATTTGGGCGATGACGAGTGCGAAGATTTGTTGGCCAGTCTGAACGAGTCAAGCCTGCCCGACCCAGGCCCGGTGGCCGCTGCCATCGGCATGGTGGCCGATGCCGGGACGTTTTGGGCCGATTTGCGGGTGGGTGAGCTCAAAACCCTGCTGGCGCTGGCCTCGGGCAATGAAGAAGCCACGCTTGAAGGCTGTGAGTGGATTCGCCATTTTGAGCTCATCGCTGCGCAGCGGCGTGCGGTCTATGCCTGTGTCGAGACCTTGATTCAGCTGTCAGACGGGGGCAACACCGGGCCTTATTTGTCCGCTTTGCGCCAGTTGTATGGGGCCTCTGCTGTGGGACAAGCCCAAGCCTTGATTGCACAAACTGACCGATTCATGGGCCTGTCGGCCCCGGGTTTGCAAATGGACGGCTGCGCCATGCACCAAAAACTGCTGCTCGCTTACAGCAAAGTGCAGTCCATGAAAGCCCAAGACCTCAGGGCCTGATGCTCACAGCCCCAGGCTTTGCAGTTGAACCAAGCCTTTGGGGGTTTGCAGGGTGGCCACGATGTTGGGGTCACCGGCTTGAACGCTGACACCTTGCAAGCCGATCGATTCGTAGGCAGCTTGCAGTTTGGTGGCGCTTGGGTGGCTCACCGTCAGGCTTTGCAAGGTCACGCCCGAGCGTGGCAGGCTGTTGCGGGGGTGCAGTCGCAGGGGTTCGGCTGCATCGGGTTTGCCCCACTGAATCAGGGTGGGCAAAGTGCCGTTGAACAAGCGCTCACCGTCATCCCGCACGGTGATTTGCCAGTTCAGGGTGCCTTTGCTGGACTTGCGGCTGGCGTGCACCACCTGACCGCGTTCGATGCCTTGGCTGCGCAACTGGTGCCTGGCGGTTTTGATGTCGTCGGTGCTGCTGACAAAATGAATCAGCCGTGGGCCTTGTTGTATGGCTTTTTGCAGCGAAACATCGTCCATGTCGAACCAGCGAGGCACTTGTGAGCGCTTGGGAATCACGGCATCGGGGTTGATGGCAATGATTTCAAAGTAGGCCAAGGGGTAGTTGGGCGTGGCGATCTTGAACAAGCGGTTGTGGGTGCCGTATTTTTCGTGTTCACCACCCGCTGCAGGGGTGATGCCCAAAGTGTCTTGGCACCACTGCACGCCAACGTCCAACGACGAGGCCATGACCACCAAGTGGTCGATTTGTGTTTTCATGGTTTTGTAGGTTCGCTGTCCAAAGGGAGCCGACGTGCCCCGTTGAAGCGTTTTTGCCAATAAGCGCTGCGCATGTCTTCGATCTTGACCGATTTGCCTGCACGGGGGGCGTGAATGAATTTGCCATCTCCGACGTACATGCCGACATGGCTGAAGGCTCGCCTCATGGTGTTGAAAAATACCAGATCACCCGGTTTGAGTTCTTCTCGCTCAATGACTTCGGTGCTGCGGGCTTGCTCTTCGGCACGACGAGGCAGCAGTTGGCCGACCGATTTTTCGTAAAGGTGGCGCACAAAACCACTGCAATCAAAGCCCGAGCTTTCGCTGGAGCCACCGCGCTTGTAGGGGACGCCCAACAAGTCCATGGCCTGCATGACCATCACAGTGGCTTTGCTGCTGGCTTTGTCTTTGGCTTGGCTCAGTTGTCCACCAAATTGGGTCACCAAACCGGTTTCAAGCGCTGCTTGCACCTCCTCATCGGACGGCGCAGACAAGGCCACGGGGCTGACCAAGCAAATAACAGTGAGGGGGATCCACCAACGCATAGTGTTCAAGCATAACTGATGTTTTTCTTTTTTTGACTCGCAAGTGGGCGACCTAGGGGATGCCCTGAATGGAAAGATGGCGGTGCTGCGACAATCCAAGCTCAAAAGCTATCGGGAAAAAACATGTTGATCAATGCAGACGAAAGCCAATTGGTGTTGGTGGATTTTCAGGCTCGCCTCAAGCCTGCAATGCTGGACGCCGATGCGGTGTGGGCCAATGCCGCTCGCTTGGCGACTTTGGCGCAGGCCTTGGAGGTGCCGACTTGGGGCACAGAGCAAAATCCGTCGCGTTTGGGTGAGATGCCCCCCGACATCCGAAGTCAATGCCGCCAGGTGCTGGCCAAAATGCAATTCAGTGCTGTTGAAGAAGGTCTGGGTGAATGGTTGCAACCCGAGCCACCCCAGGCCCCGCGTGGCAACGCCCGCAGTTTGCCGCGCCACCTGCAAAAGCCCCAAGCCGCTGCGCAGGAACGCAAAACGATTGTGTTGGCCGGTTGTGAGGCGCATATTTGCTTGATGCAAACCGCCCTGGATTTGCTGGAAGACGAGTTTGAAGTGTGGGTGGTGACCGATGCCTGCAGTTCGCGCACCGAGCGCAACCGCGATGCAGCCTATGACCGTTTGGCCGGGGCGGGGGCCGAACTGGTGACCGCTGAGATGGTGGCGTTTGAGTGGGTCCGAACGGCTGAGCATCCCGATTTCAAGCTGTTGCAATCTCTTTTCAAATGAATTGATTTGTAGGCCCGGGGTTGCAGGAGCCCGTCCCCGGGGCGATGGGCCGTGGTCTGCGAGGCTTGATCGCGACGAGGGCGTCGCTCCTACAGGTTCAGTCATTGGTCAACGGCCCCGGCATCCACTATTTATAGGGGAGCCCCGCCCCCGGGGCGATGGGCCGTGGTCTGCGAGGCTTGATCGCGACGAGGGCGTCGCTCCTACAGGTTCAGTCATTGGTCAACGGCCCCGGCATCCACTATTTGCAGGAGCCCCGCCCCAGGGGCGATGGGCCGTGGTCTGCGAGGCTTGATCGCGACGAGGGCGTCGTTTCAACAAGTTCAGTCATTGGCCAGCGACCCGGCATCGACTTTTTGTAGGAGCCCCGCCCCCGGGGCGATGGGCCGTGGTCTGCGAGGCTTGATCGCAATCAGGGTGTCGCATCGACAGGGCAGGCGTCCTTTTTAACTTCATTGGCTGGCCGTTAAAGTCAGCTTATTGCAAGTCCCTTGGCCATAATTATGAATTCAGAAGTGCAGGGTGGTGCGTGACCATCGCCCCCTTCCTCGGTTTCAACTTGGTGGGTTTTCAGGAGACATCCATGGGCAATTTCGCAGAATTTCACGCCCGGTCGATCAACGACCGTGACGCTTTTTGGGCCGAGCAGGCCAAACTGGTGGACTGGAAAGTTCAGCCGCAGCAAATCTGCGATTACAGCAATCCGCCCTTTGCCAAGTGGTTCGTGGGGGGCGAAACCAACCTGTGCCACAACGCCGTGGACCGCCATTTAGCCGATCGCGCCGACCAGCCTGCATTGATCTTCGTTTCGACCGAGACCGATCAGGAAAAAACCTACACCTACCGTGAACTGCATGCCGAAGTGCAGCGCATGGCTGCCATCTTGCAAGACCTGGGCGTGGTCAAGGGCGACCGCGTGCTGATTTACATGCCCATGATCGCCGAGGCGGCTTTTGCCATGCTGGCCTGTGTGCGCTTGGGGGCCATCCACTCGGTGGTGTTTGGTGGTTTTGCCTCGCACTCGCTGGCCACCCGCATCGAGGACGCTTCGCCAAAGGTCATCATCAGCGCCGATGCCGGTTCGCGCGGTGGTAAAGCCGTTTCCTACAAGCCGCTGCTTGACGAAGCCATCAAGCTCTCGGCCCACAAACCGGCCAACGTGGTCATGGTGGACCGCCAACTGGTTGCTTTCACGCCCGTGGCCGGCCGCGATGTGGACTACGCCACCGAGCGTGCCAAGCACATGGATGCGGTCGTGCCTTGTGTGTGGGTCGAATCCACGCACCCCAGCTACACGCTCTACACCTCGGGCACCACCGGCAAGCCCAAGGGCGTGCAGCGCGACACCGGGGGGCTACACCGTGGCCTTGGCCGCCAGCATCCCCAATGTTTTTGAAGGCAAGCCCGGCGGCACCTTTTTCTGCACCAGCGACATCGGCTGGGTGGTGGGCCACAGCTACATCATCTACGGCCCGCTGATTGGCGGCATGGCCACCATCCTCTACGAAGGCCTGCCGATTCGCCCCGACGGCGGCATCTGGTGGAGTTTGGTCGAGAAGTACAAGGTCCAGGTCATGTTCAGCGCCCCCACGGCCATCCGGGTGCTCAAAAAGCAAGACCCTGCGCTGCTCACCAAGTACGACCTGTCGAGCCTGCAGGCCTTGTTCCTGGCTGGTGAGCCGCTGGACGAGCCCACTGCCAAGTGGATTTCAGAAGGACTGAACGGCAAGGCCATCATCGACAACTACTGGCAGACCGAAACCGGTTGGCCGATCTTGAGCATCTGCAACGGCGTGGAAAAAGCGCCCAGCAAGTTCGGCTCACCCGGCAAGGCCATCTATGGCTACAACGTCAAGCTGGTCGACGATCAGACGGGCGAAGAACTCACCGGCGCCAACCAGAAGGGCGTGTTGACCATCGAGGGCCCATTGCCACCCGGCAACCTGCAAACCATCTGGGGCGACGACGAGCGTTTCGTCAAGACCTACTGGAAAACCGTCCCCAACAAGCTGGTTTACAGCACCTTCGACTGGGCGGTGCGTGACGAAGACGGCTACTTCTTCATCCTGGGCCGCACCGACGACGTGATCAACGTGGCCGGCCACCGCCTGGGCACCCGCGAGATCGAGGAAAGCATCTCCAGCCACCCCAACGTGGCTGAAGTGGCCGTGGTTGGTGTGGCCGATCAGCTCAAAGGGCAGGTGGCCATGGCGTTTGCCATTGCCAAGGACACCTCGGGCCTGACGGATGCGGCAGCACGCCTGAAGCTCGAAGGCGAAGTCATGAAAGTCGTGGACAGCCAGCTCGGTGCGGTGGCCCGTCCGTCGCGTGTGTTCTTTGTGACCGCATTGCCCAAGACCCGCAGCGGCAAACTGCTGCGCCGCGCTATTCAGGCTGTGGCCGAAGGGCGCGATCCTGGCGACCTGACCACCATGGACGATCCGGCCGCTTTGCAGCAGATCGTCGATCAGATCAAAGGCTGATGCCCTGGGCCCCGTTTTGTCGGGGCCTTTTTTTATTCTGCAAAGGTTCTCTCTAAACGCCTGTAAGTTAGACATCGGACAAGCCATGGCACAATGCGCGCTGTACTTAGGCCCTTCCCCTGCCACAGTCGCATCCGCCAACCGGTCCAGCCGTGTCGCGGAAGGTATATATCAACCAACTAATGTTTCCCAGAGGGAAACGGAGGTCAGCGAATCATGAGCGAGACAAATTCCGTCTACTCCGCCTATTCAGGCAATACCCATCTCTTCGGGGGCAACACCCCCTACGTCGAAGAGATGTATGAAAACTATTTGGCCAATCCTGGCAGCGTGCCCGATTCCTGGCGCGACTACTTTGACGCCTTGCAGCACGTTCCCGCAGTCGATGGCTCCAACGCCAAAGACGTGCCCCACCAGCCGGTCATCAATGCTTTTGCCGAACGCGCCAAAGCCGGCGGCACCAAAGTTGTCATGGCCAGCGCCGACGTTGAAATGGGCCGCAAGCGCACTGCCGTTCAGCAGCTGATCGCCGCTTACCGCAACGTGGGCCAACGCTGGGCCGACCTGGACCCGCTCAAGCGCACCGAGCGCCCCAATATTCCTGACCTCGACCCCGCTTTCTTCGGCTTCACCGATGCCGACCAGGAAACCGTGTTCGACACCAGCAACACGTTCTTCGGCAAGAACAACATGTCCTTGCGCGAGTTGCTCAACGCGCTGCGCGAGACCTATTGCGGCACCTTGGGTGCCGAGTACATGTACACCACCGACCAAGCTGAAAAGCGCTGGTGGCAGCAAAAGCTCGAGAGCATCCGCAGCAAGCCCAACTTCACATCGGACAAGAAAAAGCAGATCCTCGACCGCCTGACGGCCGCCGAAGGTCTGGAGCGTTATTTGCACACCAAATACGTCGGCCAAAAGCGTTTCTCGCTCGAAGGGGGCGAGAGCTTCATCGCCGCCATGGACGAGTTGATCCAGTCGGCAGGTGCCCAAGGCGTTCAGGAAGTCGTGATCGGCATGGCCCACCGTGGCCGCTTGAACGTTTTGGTCAACACCATGGGCAAGCTGCCGGCCGACTTGTTTGCCGAGTTCGACCACACCGCCCCGGAAGACCTGCCTGCCGGTGACGTGAAATACCACCAAGGTTTCAGCTCGGACGTGAACACCGCTGGTGGTCCTGTCCACTTGTCGCTGGCCTTTAACCCCTCGCACCTGGAAATTGTGAACCCTGTGGTCGAAGGCTCGGTGCGTGCCCGCATGGACCGCCGGGGTGACCCTCTGGGCAAGCAAGTGCTGCCCGTGTTGGTGCACGGTGATGCCGCCTTCGGTGGCCAGGGCGTGAACCAGGAAACCTTTGCATTGGCCCAAACCCGTGGTTACTCCACAGGCGGCACCGTGCACATCATCATCAACAACCAGATCGGTTTCACCACCTCTGACCCGCGCGACATGCGCTCGAGCGTGTTCTGTACCGACATCGTCAAGATGGTCGAAGCACCGGTCTTGCACGTCAACGGTGACGATCCCGAGACCGTGGTCCTGGCCACTCAGCTGGCTTTGGAATACCGCATGACGTTCCAAAAAGACGTGGTGCTGGACGTGGTGTGTTTCCGCAAACTGGGTCACAACGAGCAGGACACCCCTGCGCTGACCCAGCCGCTGATGTACAAAAAAATCGGCGCACACCCTGGCACGCGCAAACTGTTTGCCGACAAACTGGCCACACAAGGCTTGGGCGAAACCATTGGCGACGACATGGCCAAGGCCTACCGCGCGGCTTTGGACGCAGGCAAGAACACCACCGAGCCGGTGTTGACCAACTTCAAAACCAAGTTCACCGTGGACTGGGCGCCCTTCATGGGCAAGAAGTGGACCGACGCAGGCGACACCTCCATCCCCTTGGCCGACTGGAAACGTCTGGCCGAGAAAATCACCACCATCCCTGAGTCGGTCACACCGCACCAGTTGGTCAAAAAGGTGTACGACGACCGCGCAGCCATGGGCCGTGGCGACATTCCGGTCGACTGGGGCATGGGCGAACACATGGCTTTCGCCTCTTTGGTGGCCAGTGGCTACCCTGTGCGTTTGTCGGGCGAAGATTGCGGCCGAGGCACCTTCACCCACCGCCATGCCGTCATTCACGACCAAAAGCGCGAAAAGTGGGACACCGGCACCTACGTCGCCCTGCAAAACGTCTCTGACAAGCAGGCCCCCTTCACGGTGATCGACTCGATCCTGTCCGAAGAAGCGGTGCTGGGTTTTGAATACGGTTACGCCTCCAACGACCCCAACACCTTGGTGATTTGGGAAGCGCAGTTCGGCGATTTTGCCAACGGCGCTCAAGTGGTGATCGACCAGTTCATTGCGTCGGGCGAAGTCAAGTGGGGCCGTGTGAACGGCCTGACCTTGATGCTGCCGCACGGCTACGAAGGCCAGGGCCCTGAGCACAGCTCGGCCCGCGTGGAGCGCTTCATGCAGTTGGCGGCCGACACCAACATGCAGCTCGTGCAGCCCACCACGGCCAGCCAGATCTTCCATGTGCTGCGTCGCCAGATGGTGCGTGACCTGAGGAAGCCCTTGGTCATCTTCACGCCCAAGTCGCTCCTGCGCAACAAGGATGCCACCAGCCCGGTGTCCGAGTTCACCAAGGGCAGCTTCCAGACCGTGATCCCCGAGAACAAGGCGCTCAAGGCCGACAAGGTCAAGCGCGTCATTGCCTGCTCGGGCAAGGTGTACTACGACCTGGTCAAGCAACGCGAAGCCAAGGGTGCTGACGACACCGCGATCATCCGCGTGGAACAGCTCTACCCCTTCCCGCATAAGGCTTTCGCGGCCGAGATCAAGAAGTACCCCAACGCCACCGACATCGTGTGGTGCCAGGACGAGCCGCAGAACCAGGGCGCCTGGTTCTTCATTCAGCACAACATCCACGAGAACATGCTCGAAGGTCAAAAGCTCGGTTATGCCGGTCGCGCAGCGTCTGCGTCACCTGCGGTGGGTTACTCACACCTGCACCAAGACCAGCAAAAAGCACTGATCGAAGCGGCCTTCTCGAAGCTCAAGGGCTTCGTGCTGACCAAGTGAACCAGCGTCTGGCGCTGAGGGTTCAGCGCCAGACCCCTCGATAAACGACCAACGCATAACGGAAACATCATGGCCATCGTAGAAGTCAAAGTCCCCCAACTGTCCGAGTCAGTGGCTGAAGCCACCATGCTGCAGTGGAAAAAGAAAGTCGGTGAAGCGGTTGCTGCCGACGAAATCCTGATCGAAATCGAGACCGACAAGGTCGTGCTCGAAGTGCCCGCGCCCGCTGCTGGCGTGATCTCTGAAATCCTCGTGGCCGATGGCGGCACCGTGGCCGCAGAGCAATTGATTGCCCGCATCGACACTGACGGCAAGGTCGGTGCCGCCGCTGCACCCGCTGCAGCTGCCGCCCCCGCTGTGAGCGCAGCAGCCCCTGTGGCCGCCGCAGCCGCCACGGGTGGCAGCATGGCCGGTGTGGCCATGCCCGCCGCTGCCAAACTCATGGCTGACAACAGCTTGGCCGCTGGCTCGGTGGCCGGTTCTGGCAAAGACGGCCGTGTGACCAAGGGTGACGTGCTGGCCGCTGTGGCCGGTGGCGTCAAGTCCACCGCTGCCGTGATTCCTACAGGCGTGCCCACCAAGACGCTGCCTCAGGTGTCGGCCCCCGCCGTCAACCTGGGCGACCGCCCAGAGCAGCGTGTGCCCATGACACGTCTGCGTGCCCGTGTGGCCGAGCGTTTGCTGCAGTCGCAGTCGACCAACGCCATCCTGACCACCTTCAACGAAATCAACATGGCCCCGGTCATGGACATGCGCAAGCGCATGCAAGACCGTTTCGAGAAGGAACACGGTTGCAAGCTGGGCTTCATGAGCTTCTTTGTCAAAGCCGCTGTGCACGCCCTGAAGAAATTCCCTGTGCTCAACGCCTCGGTCGACGGCAACGACATCGTGTACCACGGCTACTTTGACATCGGTATCGCGGTGGGTTCCCCACGCGGTTTGGTGGTGCCGATTTTGCGCAACGCCGACCAGATGAGCTTTGCCGAGATCGAAAAGAAGATCGCCGAATTCGGCCAGAAGGCCAAGGACGGCAAGTTGGGCATCGAAGAGATGACCGGCGGTACCTTCTCCATCTCCAACGGCGGTACTTTTGGCTCGATGATGTCCACCCCCATCATCAACCCACCTCAGTCGGCCATTTTGGGCGTGCACGCGACCAAAGACCGCGCCATGGTGGAAAACGGCCAGGTTGTGGTTCGCCCCATGAACTACTTCGCCATGTCGTACGACCACCGCATCATTGACGGCCGTGAAGCTGTCTTGGGCTTGGTGGCGATGAAAGAGGCGCTGGAAGATCCAGCTCGCCTCTTGTTCGACATCTGACATCAAACCGAGGCATGCCAACCATCTCGATGTTCTATGGTGTTTTGGTGTCCATGTATTTCATGGACACCAGTGAACACCACATGCCACACATCCATGTGTACTACCAAGACTTCGAGGCGGTTTTTGCCATTCCCAGCGCGGAGCAATTGGCAGGGAACTTCCCTAAAAACAAGCGGCGCTTGGTCGAGGCCTGGATCGAAATTCATGCCGAAGAGTTGATGGCAGACTGGTCATTGGCCATTGAAGGGCGTGACCTTTTCAGGATCGATCCACTCAAATGACTGAAACCCGCCCCCTTTTGCCGCGCGTGACCAAGGTGAAGACCTTGGACAATTTTGAACTGTTGCTTGAATTCAAGGATGGCGCAGTCAAGTCCTTTGACGTCAAACCCTACTTGGAGTTTCCGGCGTTTCAACGGCTGAAAGTGGGAGGGATGTTTGCCAAGGCCCATGTCTCACACGGCACGGTGGTCTGGGATGACATGCTGGATTTAGCCCCTGAAACGCTCTATCTGAAAGGGGTGGCCCATGCCGGTCTGCCCCCAATGAATCAGACCTGAACTACACACGATCGGGACAATTTTTGTTCGGCACGAAGCCTCATGGGGCTGAGAAGCTGGCACCGGGACTGTCTCAATTCAATGAATGACTGAATAGAAAGAAACCTATGAGCAAACAATTCGACGTCGTTGTCATCGGCGGTGGCCCCGGTGGCTACATCGCAGCTATCCGCGCTGCACAACTCGGTTTCCAAGTCGCTTGCATCGACGAGTGGAAAAACGCTGCCGGTGGCCCAGCGCCTGGCGGTACCTGCACCAACGTGGGTTGCATCCCCTCCAAGGCTTTGCTGCAGTCCAGCGAGCACTTTGACCATGCCAACCACCACTTCGCCGAGCACGGCATCACTGCCACGGACGTGAAGATGGACGTGGCCAAGATGATTGCCCGCAAAGACACCGTGGTGAAGCAAAACAACGACGGTATCTTGTATTTGCTCAAGAAAAACAAGGTCACCTTCTTCCACGGTCGCGGCAGTTTTGTGGGCAAGGCCGAGGGCGGCTACACCCTCCATGTGGCGGGCAAGGCCGAAGAGGACATCACGGCCAAGCAAGTCATCATCGCCACGGGCTCCAACGCCCGTGCGCTGCCTGGTACGCCGTTTGACGAAGTCAATGTGTTGTCCAACGACGGCGCTTTGCGCGTGGGTGCTGTGCCCAAGAAGCTGGCCTTGATCGGCTCTGGCGTCATTGGCCTGGAAATGGGTTCGGTTTGGCGTCGCCTGGGTGCAGAAGTCACCATCCTCGAAGGCCTGCCCACATTTTTGGGCGCAGTGGACGAGCAAATCGCCAAAGAAGCCAAGAAGGCATTCGACAAGCAAGGCTTGAAGATCGAGCTGGGCGTGAAAGTCGGCGAGATCGTCAACGGCAAGAAGGGCGTCACGGTCAACTACACCAACGCCAAGGGCGAAGCGGTGGTTCTGGATGCCGACAAGCTGATCATTTCGATCGGCCGTGTGCCCAACACCATCGGCTTGAACACCGAAGCCGTGGGCTTGCAGCTGGACGAGCGCGGCGCGGTGGTGGTGGACGCCGATTGCAAAACCAACTTGCCCGGCGTGTGGGCGGTGGGTGACGTGGTGCGTGGCCCGATGCTGGCGCACAAAGCCGAAGAAGAGGGCGTGGCCGTGGCCGAACGCATCGCGGGCCAACATGGGCACGTCAACTTCAACACCATCCCTTGGGTCATCTACACCAGCCCCGAGATCGCTTGGGTCGGCCGCACCGAGCAGCAGCTCAAGGCCGATGGCGTGGCCTACAAGGCCGGTTCGTTCCCGTTCCTGGCCAATGGCCGTGCACGCGCCTTGGGCGACACGACCGGCATGGTGAAAATGCTGGCCGATGCCACCACCGATGAAATCCTGGGCGTGCACATCGTGGGCCCACAAGCCTCCGAGCTGATCGCCGAGGCTGTGGTGGCCATGGAATTCCGCGCCAGCGCGGAAGACATTGCCCGCATCTGCCACGCACACCCCAGCTTGAGCGAGTCCACCAAAGAGGCCGCTTTGGCGGTGGACAAGCGCAGCTTGAACTTCTAAGACCTTGACGCTCCCGACACTGCAGCGCCGGGTGAGTTGGGTTAAAGTTCTGCATCCCTGAAAACCCGGGCCTGGTCCCGGGTTTTCTCATTTGATTTGAAGAGCAAGCCATCCATGTCCGTTCGTGCAGTTTACGAAGAAGAACTCCTAAAACGCGGTTATCAAAGCGACCCTGCTCAGCTGCGAGCCATCGAAGCACTGGAGCGCTGTGCCAGCGAATGGGCGGCTTACAAATCCAAACGCTCAGGTCTGCTGGGCAAGTTTCGCAGTCGTCCTGAAATCCCCAAGGGGGTGTACATGTTTGGCGGGGTAGGGCGAGGCAAAAGCTTCTTGATGGACTGTTTTTTTGCTGCTGTGCCCATTCAGCGCAAAACCCGCCTGCACTTTCACGAGTTCATGCGCGAGGTGCACCGCGAACTGGCGGCCATTCAGGGCACCGTCAACCCCTTGGATGAGCTGGGCAAGCGCATGGCCAAGCGCTATCGCTTGATTTGTTTTGATGAGTTTCATGTGGCCGACATCACCGACGCCATGATCTTGCACCGCTTGCTGGTGGCACTGTTCGACAACGGCGTGGGTTTTGTCACCACTTCCAACTTCGAGCCGGATGGCCTGTACCCCGACGGCCTTCACCGCGACCGCATCTTGCCCGCCATCGCTTTGCTGAACCAGCGCATGCAGGTGCTCAATGTGGACAACGGCACCGACTACCGACGCCGCACCCTGGAGATGGTCAAGCTTTACCACACGCCTTTGGGTGATCAGGCTGATGCCGAGATGAACGATGCCTTCACACGGCTGGCCACTGGACCTGATGAAGAACCGGTGCTGCGCATCGAAGCGCGTGACATCACGGCCAAACGACGGTCAGGCGATGTGGTTTGGTTTGATTTCCGTGCGATCTGTGGGGGTCCTCGCTCACAAAATGATTACCTCGAAATTGCCACGCAGTACCACACCGTTTTGTTGAGCAATGTGCCGCACATGCCCGTCAGCATGGCCTCTGAAGCGCGGCGCTTTACCTGGTTGATCGACGTGTTGTATGACCGCAGGGTCAAGTTGATCATGTCAGCGGCCGTGCCACCCGAGGGCCTCTACACCAGTGGTCCCATGTCACATGAGTTTCCGCGCACGGTGTCTCGTTTGCATGAAATGCAGTCCAGCGAGTTCCTGGCACTTGAGCACCGCACAGTGGACACCCAACTGACATGATGCGCAGACTTGGCTGGTTCATGGTGATGGCGTTGTTGGTGCACACAGGCCATGCATGGGCCCAAAGTGCACGTTCCGTCAATGACACCGTGCTTGACACTCCTTTGACCGCAATGGAGCAGGCGCAGCCGGTGCCCGTTGATGACTTGCCTGAGGTCATGGCTCGCCAAAGAGCGCTTTTGCAAGGGGAGAGAGAGGCCGTCTTGGTGGTTTATGAATCGCAAAAGAAACTTTGTTGGCAAAAATTTGCGGTCAACCCTTGCCTCAACGATGCCCGTCGTCAGCGTCGGCAAGCCTTGCATCCACTGAAGGAGCAGGAGTTGTCCTTGAATGCCCAAGAGCGTTTGTGGCGCACCGAGCAGCGCAATGTGCGTTTGCAAAACAAAGCGCCAGAGCCCAAGGATCCGTCATGAGCGATGCTCGTTTTTTAGGGGTGTTGCAAGACCTGCGATCTCCCCAGCGTCAGTTGATTGAGTTGCAAATGGAGCACGCCGATCTGGACGCCCTGATCGATCAAGCGGCTTTGTCGGCCAAGCCATTGGACGATTTGAGTTTGCGCCGATTGAAAAAAAGACGCCTGGCCTTGCGTGATCACATGGCGCAATTGAAATGGCAACTCTCGCCCAAGGAGCCCGCTTGAATTTGTTGGACCAACGTGTGGCAGACACTTTGTCGGACCAGGGGGTTTTGGCCCAAGCGGTGCCTGGGTTTCAGCCGCGACAAGGGCAAACCGACATGGCCATGGCCGTCAGCCGCGTGGTTCAAGAGGGGGGGCAGTTGGTGGTGGAGGCCGGCACAGGCACGGGCAAAACATACGCTTACCTGGTGCCGGTTTTGCTCAGTGGGCAAAGGGCGTTGGTCTCGACGGCCACCAAAGCCTTGCAAGACCAATTGTTTTCTCGCGACATTCCCCGTTTGGTCCAGGCCCTGGGCTTGCCCATCCGCGTGGCGTTGCTCAAAGGACGGTCCAACTATTTGTGTCTGCACCGCATGGGTCAAGCCCGGCACAGTCCCGAGTCGGCTCAGCCAGGGGTTCAACAGGCCTTGGCCAAAATTGAACTGTGGTCCCAGTCCACCCGCACGGGCGACATGGCCGAGTTGACTGGGCTCGACGAACGTTCGGGTCTGTGGCCATGGGTCACATCGACCCGGGACAATTGTTTGGGTTCAAGCTGTCCCAGTTACCGAGCTTGCCACGTCAATTTGGCCCGCAAAGAGGCCATGGCTGCCGACGTTGTGGTGATCAACCACCATTTGTTTTTTGCAGACATGGCGGTGCGTGAGTCAGGTGTTGCCGAGCTTTTGCCCACGGTGAGGGTCACGGTGTTCGATGAGGCACACCAACTCAATGAAATCGGGGTCAACTTTTTGGGCCAACAATTGTCAACGGTGCAGTTGCACGAGCTGTGTCGCGACGTGCTGGCCGCGGGCTTGCAACTGGCGCGTGGATTGGTGGATTGGCCACTGATTTGCAGCAGCTTGGAAAAGGCGACCCGTGATTTGCGCTTGGCCGCTGGCCAGCACCGAGGTTCTGTGCGACTGCGTTGGATCGGCGCTCATCCTGAGGGTTTGGAGCCTGAGGCATGGTCTTTGGCCTTGCAAGCCCTCTCTCAGGCGCTGATGAATGTGCAACAAGGCTTGGACATGGTCACCGAGTTGGCCCCCGATTTTCAACGCTTGGCGGATCGCACCCGCGAATTGTTGGAGCGGGCCGCTTTGTTTGCGGATTTGCCCAATCCCGAAGGGGTACGTTGGGCCGAGGTCAGCTCGAGTTTGACCTTGGTGGAGTCTCCACTGGACATTTCTCAGGCTTTTGAAGCCTTGACCCGCACCCCGACGCCTCCAGTCGACACTGCTGGGGTGCACCCATCGGCTGAATGCGAGCTGGACCCACTCGACGATGCTCTTGAGGCTGGCCAAAACCCGTCGGCCGAGACCGAGGCGCCTTCCGCAGCGGCTCATCGGGCCTGGATTTTCACATCGGCCACCTTGGGGGATGAGCCGAGCCTGCGTTGGTTCACCGAGCCTTGTGGCCTGAACTCAGCTCAAGTTCTGCAGGTCGGCAGTCCTTTCGATTACGCACAGCAAGCGGCCTTGTATGTGCCCACCCATTTGCCCCGACCGGGGGACCCTGGGCATGCCCAGCAAGTGGCGGAGTTGGTTTTGGCCGCCGTGCAGATTTTGGGGGGGCGCACATTGGTGTTGACCACCACCTTGAATGCCATGCGCCAAATTGGTGAGCACCTGCAGGCCCATGGCGATGCGGCCAAGAACATCGAGGTGCTGGTACAAGGCCAAAGCCCCAAGCGTCGCTTGATGGAGCGCTTCAGGCAGGGCGGTGGCTCTGGCGATGCCCAAGGATTAGGTGGATGCGTTTTGGTGGCCTCTGCGTCTTTTTGGGAGGGTTTTGATGTGCCGGGAGATGCGCTGCAGTTGGTCATCATCGACAAGCTGCCCTTCCCACCCCCTGGTGACCCACTGTTTGAGGCCCGCAGTCAGCGCATCACACAGCAAGGCCGCAGTGCATTTGCCGACCATTCATTGCCCGAAGCGGCGGTGGCGCTCAAGCAAGGGGCAGGGCGGTTGATCCGCAGTGAGACTGATCGGGGGATTTTGGTGGTTTGCGACAAGCGCTTGGTGGGCATGTCCTACGGTCGCAGGTTGGTCAAGGGCTTGCCGCCCATGCGCCGCCTGGAGGACCATGAGTCGTTCCTCGAGGCTTTGTATCAACTCACCACAGACGCCACCCACGCGCGTTCTTGACCGCTCCTTCGGACTTGAGGTAGTCCGATTGAGGGAAGCTTTTTTCAAGCACCCGTTTGGCGTCGTTGCTCAAAGCGCTCATGCCCATGGCGTTGTAGGAGCTGACAAGGATGGCCAGGGCTTCTTCGATGGCCGGCACACCTTGGTAATCGGCAATGGCTTGTTGGGCACGGTTGATGGCGGCCACATGTGCGCCTCGGCTGGCGTAATAACGGGCCACATGCACCTCGTAGGCCGCCAGCGAATTGACAATGTGGGTCATCCGTTGACGGGCATCGGGGCTGTATTTGGATTCCGGAAAGCGTGTGCTCAACTCGCGAAAAGCCTCGAACGAGTCTTTGGCCGCCTTTTGGTCACGCTCGGACAAATCTTGCCGCGTGATGAAAGAAAAAAGGCCCAAGTTGTCGTTGAAGTTGACCAGCCCTTTGAGATAAATGGCGTAGTCGATGGCCGGGCTGGTGGGGTGCAGTCGGATGAAGCGGTCAAGCGTGGCGATGGCTTGAATTTTGTCCCCGGTTTTGTACTGTGCAAAGGCCTTGTCAATTTGGGCTTGTTGGGCCAAGGCCGTGCCTGCAGCACGCCCTTCGAGCTTTTCGTAGTAGCCGATGGCCTTGTCCCAAGCCCCGGCATTGGCTTCATCACGGGCCTCGCTGTAAATTTTTTCTGGCGACCAGCCTGCTGTAGCGTCTTTGGGGGTGTTGGCGCAGCCGCTCAGAAAGAGTCCCGCAGTCAAAGCCAAGCCGACTGGAACCATCGATAATCTGAAGCTTCGCATCTGTGACACCCTTGTACTGTTGAACCCCTTGATTATATCGACCCCCCCCACGGCAGATGAGTCCCGCAACTTGCTGGACGACGGCGAACGTGTCATGGACACCCTTGATGTGGAGGTTCGCCAGATTCAGGTGCCCATGG
This sequence comes from Limnohabitans sp. WS1, assembly GCF_003063265.1. Classification (GTDB taxonomy): domain Bacteria; phylum Pseudomonadota; class Gammaproteobacteria; order Burkholderiales; family Burkholderiaceae_C; genus Limnohabitans_A. The sequence continues at coordinate 82,073 of NZ_NERU01000004.1, read as the reverse complement.
GGCTGCACGGGCAGCGCCTGGACCGCGCTTTTGCCACCTTGGTGCCCGAGTTTTCCCGCAGTTATTTGCAGCAATTGATCGAGCAAGGTGATGCTTTGGTCGATGAGCGCGTTACCACCAAGGTGTCCACCAAGGTGCGTTTGGGGCATCGACTGCAAATCACCTTGCGCGCCACCCCACAATCGCAGGCTTTTGTGCCCGAGGAAATGCCCATTGAGGTGGTCTACGAAGACGCACATTTGAGGGTTATCCACAAGCCTGCGGGTTTGGTGGTTCATCCTGCCCCTGGCAATTGGCGCGGCACCTTGCTCAATGGTTTGTTGGCTTTGGACCCGGGGGCCTTTGACGTGCCCAGAGCAGGCATTGTTCACCGCCTGGACAAAAACACCAGTGGATTGATGGTGGTGGCCAGGACCCGTCAGGCCATGGATGCGTTGGTGACTCAGATCGCGGCGCGAGAGGTGCGAAGGCAATACCTGGCCATCGCTCACAAAGCTTGGACGGCTCCTTCACCCTTGACGGTAGAGGCCGCCATCGGGCGTGATCCTGCCAATCGCTTGCGCATGGCGGTGGTTGATCTGGCTTTTCAACATGGCAAAACGGCCTCGACCACCATCGATTTGCTGGCGCAATCCGAGCGGGCCTGTTTGGTGGAGTGCACTTTGCATACCGGGCGCACCCACCAAATTCGTGTTCACATGGCGCATGTGGGTCACCCCTTGTTGGCCGATGAGGTGTACGGCGGAGCCGCTGCAGCGGGCATGACCCGTCAAGCCTTGCATGCTTGGCATTTGGCCTTCAAGCACCCCATCACGGGCCAGTTGATCGATTTGACCTCCAAGCTGCCCCAAGACATGCAAACTGCGGTGCAGGTTCTGGGCCTCGGTTACAATGCCGACCTTGGTTGAAACCCTTGATGTGATTCAAGTGGGTTTCATTCCTCCAAGTCTTTAGCACTTGGGGGTTTTTCAGATCGACGGCCAGCCCTGCAAGATCTGCTTTACAACGCCGTGAGGCGTTTTTTTCCGAAAGATTGACACCATGAACATGGCGCAAGCCAAGCGTGTCCTGGAAACGGCTTTGCTGACAGCGGGCCAGCCTTTGTCCTTGCGTGACATGCGCGTTTTGTTTGACGATGCCATCGGGTCTGACACCCTGAGGCAAATGCTGCAAGACCTGCAATTCGAATGGACCCACAAGGGCCTTGAATTGACCCAGGTGGCCAGTGGTTGGCGCTTCCAAAGTCGCCCGGAGTTGCGGCACCACCTGGACCGATTGCATCCCGAAAAACCGCCCAAATACACCCGGGCTGTTCTGGAGACTTTGGCCATCATCGCCTACCGTCAGCCTGTGACTCGGGGTGACATGGAAGACATTCGAGGGGTCACCATTGGGTCTCAAATCATCAAGCAACTCGAAGACAGGGGTTGGGTCGAGGTCATTGGGCACCGTGAAACGGTGGGCCGACCGAGTTTGTTTGCCACCACCCGGCAGTTTCTGGATGATCTGGGTTTGAGTTCTCTTGACCAATTGCCTTTGTTGTCACAGCCAGATGCGCAACTGCCTGATTTGGCAGGCTTGATCGATGAGGCCCCTGCACAAGCCACTTTGTCTTTGGACGATGCGCTGGCTTTGTTGCCCGATCCTGTTTTGTCGCCTGCGGTGGCGCCCACGACGCCTGAGCCGGTGGATGTGCAAGCTGCCGACCATTTGTCAACCTCCTTACCCCCTACATTGCAGACAGGCCCACTGCCTGATGCACCCTCTGATCAAGAGAATTGAACAACATGAACAAGCCCACAGTCGACTCCAAGAGCCAAGCCAAAAGCGTTTACGCTGCCCGAAAAGCCGGGTCTACGCTGATGGCTGCGACCCCCTACAAAGGCATTGACTTGTCAGACGTGATTTCGGGGCAATACGACGCTGAAGAGGCCGTCGATGCGTCCGAGTCCGAGGGGGGCAAGCGTGTCTTGGCGCCCCAGTTTGATTCGCCCAAACTGCACAAAGTGCTGGCCCAGGCGGGCATGGGTTCCCGACTTGAAATGGAAAAGCTGATCGCCGAGGGGCGCATTTCGGTGAACAACGAGTTGGCCCATGTGGGGCAACGTGTTCAACACGGTGATCAAATCAAGGTGGATGGCAAGCCGCTTCGCATTCGCATTGATCCGCCGCCTGCTCGTGTTTTGGCCTACCACAAGCCGGCAGGTGAGATCGTCAGTCACGACGATCCACAAAATCGACCTTCGGTGTTTCGAAAATTGCCCAGATTGCAAAATGGCAAATGGCAGTCGGTGGGTCGCTTGGATTTGAATACCGAAGGCTTGTTGTTGTTCACCAGTTCTGGCGAGTTGGCCAACCAGTTGATGCACCCCCGATTTGGTTTGGAGCGTGAGTATGCGGTGCGCGTTTTGGGGGCCTTGAGCAAAGACGAAAAACAAAAGTTGCTCGATGGCGTGATGCTTGACGATGGTTTGGCTCAGTTTGGCTCCATCGAAGACGGCGGGGGCGAGGGGTCCAATTGCTGGTACCGGGTGACCATTTCTGAGGGTCGTAACCGTGAAGTTCGCCGAATGATGGAGTCGGTCGGTCACGCCGTCAGTCGCTTGATTCGCATCCGCTACGGCGCCATGGTTTTGCCCCACGGTTTGCGTCGTGGCGCTTGGCTTGAATTGGACGAGGCAGACATTCGATCTTTGATGCGGGCAGCGGGGGGGGCAGAGCGGCCTCGGCCCGTCACTGAGTTGCCTTCCAGAACCAACCGCAACGATCGGCGACCACGCACCGGTGGTCAGGGCAGGGCAGGAACGGCGGTGCCCAGAGCCAAGCCCGCAGCCAAACCCAATATGTTGCCAGGGGGCTCGGGTTTGCCTTCAACCGAAAGTGCCAAGCCGTCCAAGTCTTATATTGGCGCAGAAAGCTTCAATCGTTTGAAAAAAGCGGCCAGTGCACCCGGCCGAGGTGGTCGAGGCGGTGGTCGCAGTCGCTGATGTCAGATTTCCCTAGGTTCACTTGGGGCTTGGGGTATTTGGGGCCTTGCAGAGGGTAGAATCAAAGGCTTTGCCAAATGGCAAAAATCAGCATTAAAAACATTTTAGTTACAGGAACTCACATGGCCATCGAACGCACACTCTCCATCATCAAACCCGACGCAGTTGCCAAAAACGTGATCGGTCAGATCTACGCCCGTTTTGAAGCTGCTGGCCTGAAAGTGGTCGCCGCCAAAATGGTTCACCTGTCGCGCGGCGAAGCCGAGCAGTTCTACGCTGTGCACAGCGCACGTCCTTTCTTCAAAGACTTGGTCGATTTCATGATCTCCGGCCCCGTCATGATTCAAGCCCTGCAAGGTGAGAACGCCATCGCCAAAAACCGCGATCTGATGGGCGCAACCGATCCCAAGAAGGCCGACGCAGGCACCATCCGCGCTGACTTTGCTGACAGCATCGACGCCAACGCCGTGCACGGCTCTGACGCTCCCGAAACCGCTGCCGCTGAAGTTGCCTTCTTCTTCCCCGGCATGAACGTTTACGCACGCTGATTGCGTCGCGGCTCCAGCGCGACCTCATTTGTATGACGGCCAACCTTCTCGAATTTGACCTGGAAGGTCTGGCCGTTTTTTGTGACGGATTGGGCGAAAAGCGCTTTCGAGCCACCCAGCTGTTCCGCTGGATTCACCAGCGGGGCGCTTCTGATTTCAATCAGATGAGCGATTTGGCCAAGTCCTTGCGCCAAAAGCTCCAATCTCACGCGCACGTTTCGGCGCTGCCCGTGATCAGTCAACACATTTCCTCGGACGGCACCATCAAATGGCTGTTTGATGTGGGCGATGGCAACGCCATCGAATCGGTGTTCATTCCCGAAGACGACCGGGGCACCCTGTGTGTGTCCTCCCAAGCCGGATGTGCCGTGGGCTGCCGGTTTTGTTCCACAGGACATCAAGGCTTCAGCCGCAATTTGACGACGGGCGAAATTCTGGCGCAGCTGTGGTTTGCTGAACATTTTCTGCGCAAGCACCTGAACACCGATGACCGCGTCATCTCCAATGTGGTGATGATGGGCATGGGCGAGCCTTTGCAAAACTATTCGGCCTTGGTGCCCGCCTTGCGCACCATGCTGGATGACCATGGCTATGGCTTGTCGCGCCGCCGTGTGACGGTGTCCACCTCGGGTGTGGTGCCCATGATCGAACGCCTGTCGGCCGATTGCCCAGTGGCCTTGGCCGTGTCCTTGCATGCGCCCAATGATGCCTTGCGTGACCACCTCGTGCCCCTGAACCGCAAATACCCATTGCATGAGTTGTTGCAGGCATGTGTGGCGTATCTGGCCTATGCGCCGCGAGACTTCATCACTTTTGAATATTGCATGCTGGACGGTGTCAACGATCAGGTTGAGCACTCAGAGCAATTGATCGATCTGGTCCAAAAATACGCGCGTCAAGGCCTGCGTTGCAAATTCAACTTGATTCCTTTTAATCCCTTTCCAGCCTCTGGTTTGTTGCGTTCCTCGGCCAGTCGTGTGCAGGCATTTGCCAAGATGCTTCAAGATGCGGGTTTGGTGACCACTGTGCGCAAAACCCGTGGTGATGACATCGATGCGGCCTGTGGCCAATTGGCCGGTGATGTCAAAGATCGAACCCAGGTTCAATCACGCATGGCGCAGCAACGGACCATTCCCTTGGTGCCGGTTCGTGCCGTGCGATCCGAGCAGCAAACCCATGACGACCCATCTTCCCTCTGAGCCCAACCCCACCATGGATGCCTTGGCCTCACCATCGCAAGTGTCAGCCTCAGCGGGTCAATTGCTCCAAGCTGCCCGTGAACAAGCTGGCGTGGATCTGTTTGTTCTTTCACAGACTTTGAAAGTGCCCGTCAAGCAATTGGAAGCGCTGGAGTCCGACAACATTGACCCTGCCAAGGGCATTGTGTTTTTTCGCGGATTGGCCGCTGCGGTTTGTCGTCATTTGCAAATCGATGCAGCACCTGTATTGGCGCGGATGCCTTCAACGCCATTGCGTTTAACACCCCAAAAAACGGTAGGACAATCCCCTGCACCTGTCATGCATTTGGGAACGCTTCGTTCGTCGCCCGGTCGACAAAAGCGTTCGGTCGGGGTGTGGGCAGCGGGCATGTTGGTACTGATCGCGGGACTGTTGTGGTTGCCCGCTCCGAGTCAGTGGATTTGGCTCGATGACGTGCAAGATTGGATGGTCTCGATGAGTCAAAATGATTCAACGCCTGACAGCGTCCATTTTGACAATACGGCCCAAGCCAACAAAGACAGGGCCTTGACTGATCCGCAAGCTCCCTTGGACTCTGCGGCCTTGCCTTTTGTGCTCAGCCAAGCATCCGATGCGTCTTCCCCTGCAGCGGCTCAGAACGCCTCCTCAGTCCCCCCTTCGACTGCTGTTGCATCCACACCGTTGGGTGCCAACGCCCCAGCACCCTCGGTGCTCAAGGACAACGCAGCGGTCAAGCCAGACAAATCGACTTTGGCAGAATGGGTGTTTACCGCGTCTGCTGACAGCTGGATTGAATTGCGCAAGGGCCCGTCCCAGGTCGTTTGGAGTGGTGTGGTCAAGGCAGGGCAAAGCAAGCAAGTTCAGAGTCCTGTGCCTGTGAGTGTGGTGATTGGGCGTGCTCAGGGTGTGACTGTCACATTGCGTGGACAGCCCTTTGATCTCAAACCTCACACGCAAGTGACCGTGGCCCGATTTGAAGTGAAGGAGTGAACATGTCCTCTGCCGATTTAGCCTTTTCGCAGTCAGCGATCAACATCGCACGACCTGCCCAGCGCAAAAGCCGTCAGTCCCAAGTGGTTTGGGGTTCGCGCGTCGTCACCGTTGGCGGCGGCGCCCCGGTGCGTGTGCAGTCCATGACCAACACCGACACGGTGGACGTGATTGGCACCGCCATCCAGGTCAAAGAGCTGGCGATTGCCGGCTCCGAGATGGTGCGCATCACGGTCAATACGCCGGAAGCCGCCGAAGCCGTGCCACACATCCGCGATCAGCTCGACAAAATGGGCATCGACGTGCCCCTGATCGGCGACTTCCATTACAACGGCCACCGCTTGCTGACCGACTACCCGGCGTGTGCCGAGGCGCTGTCCAAGTACCGCATCAACCCCGGCAACGTGGGCAAAGGCGACAAGCGCGATGTGCAGTTTGGTCAGATGATCGAAGCGGCCATGCGCTGGAACAAAGCCATCCGCATCGGCGTGAACTGGGGCAGCTTGGACCAGGAACTGTTGGCCGATTTGATGGACACCAACAACCAACGCGCTCAGCCTTGGGAAGCGCGTCAGGTCATGTACGAGGCGTTGATCTCGTCGGCCATCTCGTCAGCCCAGCGTGCCGAGGCCATGGGCCTCAATGGGAACCAAATCGCCTTGTCATGCAAGGTCTCGGGCGTTCAGGATTTGATTTCGGTCTACCGCGAATTGGGCCGCCGCACCGACTACGCCTTGCACCTGGGCCTGACCGAAGCGGGCATGGGCACCAAGGGCACGGTGGCCTCGGCTGCGGCCTTGTCGGTGTTGCTGCAAGAAGGCATCGGCGACACCATCCGCGTGTCCCTCACGCCCCAGCCGGGTGAAGCGCGCACACAAGAGGTGGTGATCGCGTCTGAAATTTTGCAGTCGCTGGGCTTGCGCATTTTTGTGCCCAGCGTCACCGCTTGCCCCGGTTGCGGCCGCACCACCAGCAGCACCTTCCAAGAGCTGGCCAAACAGATTGACGACTTTTTGCGTGCCCAAATGCCCGTTTGGCGCGTGCGTTACCCCGGGGTGGAAAACCTCAAGGTGGCGGTGATGGGTTGCATCGTGAACGGCCCCGGCGAGAGCAAGCACGCTGACATCGGCATCAGCTTGCCCGGCACGGGCGAGGCACCTGCTGCGCCGGTGTTCATCGATGGCGAAAAACGCCTGACTTTGCGCGGTGAAGGCATTGCGCAAGAGTTCCAGGTGCTGGTTGAAAATTACATTGAGAACCGTTTTGGTTCCGGATCTGCTGAGAAAAAATGAGCGAGTCGCTGAAAGAAATCACCCCCAAAGTCGAAAAAGTGGCCAAAGCCCAGAAGCTGGTCGGCGTCAAGGGCATGAACGACATCCTGCCGCCCGATTCGGCGCGTTGGGAGTGGCTGGAGGGCCAAGTGCGCGCTTTGATGGCGCGTTATGCCTACCGCAATGTGCGCCTGCCCATCGTCGAGCCCACAGCGCTGTTTGTGCGCGGCTTGGGTGAAGTGACCGACATCGTCGAGAAGGAGATGTACTCCTTTGAAGACCGCTTGAATGGCGAACAGCTCACCCTGCGCCCCGAAGGCACGGCCGGTTTGGTGCGCTCGGTGGTCGAGCACAACCTGCTCTACGAGGGCGGGAAGCGCCTGTATTACATGGGCCCGATGTTCCGCCACGAGCGCCCGCAGCGCGGTCGCTACCGCCAGTTTCACCAAATCGGTGCCGAGGTGCTGGGTTTTGGCGGTGCTGAGGTCGATGCCGAATTGATTTTGTTGGCCAATGACCTGTGGAAGGTCTTGGGTCTGAAAGACGTGCGCCTGGAACTCAACAGCCTGGGTCAACCGGCTGAGCGCCAAGCTCACCGAGCCGCGCTGATTGCTCACTTGGAAAAGCACAGCGATGCGCTCGACGAAGAAGCCAAGCGTCGCCTGCACAGCAACCCGCTGCGCATTCTGGACACCAAAAACCCGGCCATGCAAAGTGTGGTCGAGTCAGCCCCGCGCCTGCTCGACTTTTTGGGTGAAGCATCGCTGGCCCACTTCAACGCGGTCAAATCGATTTTGGATGCCAACGGCATGGCCTACAGCATCAACCCGCGCCTGGTGCGCGGCATGGATTACTACAACCTCACGGTGTTCGAGTTCATCACCACCAGCCTGGGCTCGCAAGGCACCATTTGTGGCGGTGGCCGCTATGACTATCTGATTGAGCAGGTCGGCGGCAAACCCGCACCCGCCGTGGGTTGGGCTCTGGGTGTTGAGCGTGTGCTCGAACTGATCAAAGAGCAGGGCGAGGCTTTGCCTGATCTGGCCCCCGATGTGTACGCCATCATTCCCGAAACCGCCGCCTTGCCGGTAGCCATGCAGGTGTTGCAAACCTTGCGTGCCTGTGGCGTGTCGGCCCAAATGCACGCCGGCACTGGAGAAGGCATGGGCAGCATGAAGTCTCAGTTCAAAAAGGCCGATGGCTCGGGGGCGCGTTTTGCCCTGGTTTTTGGGGCCGAAGAATTGACCCAGGGTCAGGTCACGGTGAAATCGCTGCGTGACGGCGAAGGGGCACAGCGCCGCGAGACCTTGAGCACTGTGGCCACTTGGGCCCACACCCTACAATCCACGCTTTGATGCGAACACAGCAGTAAAACCACCATGGCCAAAGCACTCGACCTTGAAGAACAAGAACAACTCGACCAGATCAAACATTTCTGGAAGAGATACGGCAACCTGATTTCCTGGATGCTGATTGCTGTCATGGGCAGTTACGCAGCCTGGAATGGTTACCAGTATTGGCAGCGTGACCAAGCGGGCAAGGCTTCCGTCATGTTTGACGAGGTCGAACGAGCAGTCACTTCGGGAGATTTGGCGAGGGTTGAGCGCAGTTTTGCCGACATGAAAGACAAATTTGGTGCAACCCATTACGCCCATCAAGCCGCATTGTTGGCAGCCAAAAGTTTGCAAACGCAAGGCAAGTCCGACGCCGCACGCGCAGCACTTTCATGGGTGGCTGAATCGGCCCCGGATTCGGCTTACCGCGATATTGCCCGCCTGCGCTTGTCGGCCTTGTTGTTGGATGCAGGATCCAACGATGAGGCCTTGAGCCAATTGACGCGTCCCTTCACACCAGCGATGCAAGGTTTGGCTGAAGATTTGCGGGGCGATGTTTTGAAGGCCCAAAGCAAAAACAGTGAAGCGGCAGCGGCCTACCAACTGGCTTGGCAGCAGCTGGCCGACAGCGCAGATTACCGTCGTTTGGTGGAAGCCAAGCTCAATGCTTTGGGGATGGACCCACAAACGGCCTCGTCAGCCTCTGTCAAAGGAGCTTCCAAGTGATCATCAAGTCGACCGTTGCCTTGCACCGCTGGTTCCTTGTGGCCCTGATGGGCGTTTTGTCGGCCTGTTCAAGCGCACCCGAAAAACCTCAACCATCACCACTGCCCTCGGTCAGTGGGACGCTCAAGGTGCAAAAAGTTTGGTCTGCCACAGTCGGTCCAATCAGCACGCCCTTGATGGTCTCTGTGCATGGGCAGCAAGTCGCGATCGCCTCAACTTCGGGTCAGCTGGCACTGATGGACACACAAACTGGCCGAGACGTTTGGCGTGTTTCGGTGGGCTCGTCCATCCAGGCGGGTGTAGGCGGTGATGGCCAGCGTTTTGCTGTGGTGACGCAAAACAATGAATTGGTGGTGGTGGAGGCCGGAAAGATTGTTTGGCGTCAAGTGTTGTCGGCCTTGTCGTACACCCCACCCGTGGTCGCGGGAGCCCGTGTTTTTGTGCTCACTGGTGACCGAGCGGTCACGGCATTCGATGGCGCAACGGGTCAAAAACTGTGGACACAACAACGGCCGAATGACCCGCTTGTTCTGCGTCAAGCAGGCTTGCTGATGCCCTTGGGTGACAGTTTGCTGGTGGGTTGGGGTGGTCGTTTGGCTTCTTTGAATCCCTTGACGGGCGCTCCGCGTTGGGAAACCTTGGTGGGCAGCACCCGCGGAACCAACGAGGTCGAGCGCTTGGTGGATGTGGTGGCAGGGGCCAGTCGCTTGGGCAATTCGGTGTGTGTTCGTTCATTTCAGACCTCTGTGGTGTGTTTGGATGGACTCAATGGTCGAGCAGTCTGGAGTCGTTCAGCCCAAGGCCATCAAGGTGTGGACGGCGATGATCAACTGCTGTGGGGTGTTGAATCCGACGGCAAGGTGCTGGCTTGGCAGCGACAAACGGGTACCCCCGTCTGGACACTCGAGAGCTTGCGTTTTCGTGGCTTGAGCATGCCTTTGGCTTGGAGCCGAGCTTTGGTCCTGGGTGACCAAGACGGCTGGGTTCATTTCTTGTCCAAGCAAGATGGTCAGACGCTCGCGCGTGCAGCCACCGATGGCACGGCCATCGTCGGTAAACCCGTCTGGACGGGTCAAACATGGGTCGTGGTCACACGCACCGGGGGCGTGTTCGGATTTCGCCCTGAATAATGGATCGGAAAATTTTTAAGTGAAACCTGTACTGGCCCTTGTGGGCCGCCCCAATGTGGGCAAATCCACGCTCTTTAACCGTCTCACCAAGAGCCGTGATGCGATCGTGGCCGATTTTGCGGGCCTGACCCGCGACCGCCATTACGGCAATGGCAAACAAGGCCGACAAGAATTCATTGTCATTGACACGGGTGGTTTTGAGCCCGATGCCAGCGCTGGCATTTACAAGGAAATGGCCAAGCAAACGCAGCAAGCGGTGGCCGAAGCTGACGTGGTGATTTTTGTGGTCGATGCGAGAGGCGGTTTGTCGGCGCAAGACCATGACATTGCCAAATACCTGCGAAAGATTGGCAAACCCACTTTGCTGGTGGCCAACAAAGCCGAGGGCATGCTTGAAGGCATCCAGTTGACCGAGTTCTATGAACTGGGCTTGGGTGAGGTGATTGCCATTTCGGCGGCTCATGGCCAAGGCACGCGCGGCCTGGTCGAGCTGGCATTTGAATTGCTGAACTTGCCCGATGAACCTGAAGAAACCGAAGACGATCCCTCGGTCATCAAGCTTGCCGTGGCGGGGCGTCCCAATGTAGGCAAGTCCACGCTCATCAACACCTGGTTGGGTGAAGAGCGTTTGGTGGCCTTTGACATGCCGGGTACGACGCGTGATGCGATTTCGGTGCCATTTGAAAAACAAGGTCAAAAGTTCGAGTTGATCGACACCGCGGGTTTGCGGCGCAAAGGCAAAGTGTTTGAGGCCATAGAGAAGTTCTCAGTGGTCAAAACCTTGCAAGCCATCGAGTCGGCCAATGTGGTGCTGTTGTTGCTCGATGCCGAGCAAGGTGTGACCGACCAGGATGCACACATCGCCGGTTACGCCCTCGAAAGCGGTCGTGCCATGGTTTTGGCCGTGAACAAATGGGAATCAGTGGACGAGTACCAACGCCAGTTGGTGCAGCGCTCCATCGAGACGCGATTGCCGTTTTTGAGCTTTGCCAACATGCATTTCATCTCGGCCAAAAAACGCCAAGGCTTGGGTCCGGTGTGGGCTTCCATTGTTCAGGCCCACAAGGCGGCCATGTGCAAAATGAGCACGCCCATCTTGACGCGCTTGTTGCTCGAGGCTGTTCAGTTCCAAAGTCCACAGCGCGGGGGCATGTTCCGACCCAAGTTGCGTTATGCACACCAAGGGGGCATGAACCCCCCTGTGATTGTGGTGCACGGCAACTCGCTCGAGCACGTCACCGACACCTACAAGCGATTTTTGGAAGGCCGATTCCGCAAGGCCTTTAACCTGTCCGGCACACCCTTGCGAATCGAAATGAAAACTTCGACAAATCCTTTTGCTGACAAAGAATCCAGCTGATTTCGAGGAAATCATTTTTTGGCACGGTGGCTGGCTTTGGCCTGTGGTAAGGTCACATCTTCTAAACTTCTGAACACGGAGAATATCGTGAGCAACAAAGGTCAACTTTTGCAAGACCCCTTCCTGAACGCCTTGCGCCGAGAGCATGTGCCCGTTTCAATTTATTTGGTCAACGGCATCAAACTTCAAGGTCAGATTGAATCCTTTGACCAGTATGTGGTTCTTCTTCGCAATACTGTGACTCAAATGGTTTACAAACATGCCATTTCAACCATTGTTCCTGGTCGTTCGGTGACGTTCAGCACACCCGAAACAGGTGAAATCACCGCTTGATGCGGTTATTCAAGGGTCTTGGTCTCCATGCCAAGGCCGCAGGTGCTGATATTGTCTGAAACATCTTCTCATGCCCCCGCGCCGACCTTATTGGTCGGCGTTGACTTTGGGCGAGCACATTTTGATGCCGATCTTCAAGAGCTGGGCCTGCTGGCCGAGTCTGGTGGCCTCAAGCCCGTTGCCCGTTTGACCTGCAAGCGCAAAGCGCCCGATCCTGCGTTGTTTGTGGGCAGTGGCAAAGCCGACGAAATCAAGGAGCTGGCCCTGATGCACGGCGCGGTTGAGGTCTTGTTTGACCAAGCCCTCAGCCCTGCACAGCAGCGCAATCTGGAACGCCACATTGGTTTGCCCGTGAACGACCGGACCTTGTTGATCCTTGAAATTTTTGGCCAGCGTGCGCGAAGTCATGAAGGCAAATTGCAAGTCGAATTGGCTCGTCAGCAGTATCTGAGCACCCGTTTGGTCAGGCGCTGGTCCCACCTTGAACGGCAAAGCGGCGGCATTGGCATGCGTGGTGGTCCGGGGGAAACGCAGATTGAGTTGGATCGCCGCATGATCAACGACTCGATCAAACGCATCAAAGAACGGTTGGTCAAGGTCAAGCGCCAGCGCAACACACAGCGCCGTCAGCGTGATCGCCGCGACACCTTCAACATTTCATTGGTGGGTTACACCAACGCTGGCAAATCCACTTTGTTCAATGCCCTGGTCAAGGCGCGTGCCTACGCGGCAGATCAACTTTTTGCCACCTTGGACACCACCACCCGACAGCTTTACCTGGGTGAAGCAGGGCGCTCGGTGTCCTTGTCGGACACGGTCGGGTTCATTCGCGATTTGCCGCATGGTTTGGTGGAGGCGTTTCAGGCCACCTTGCAAGAGGCCACTGACGCCGATTTGCTGCTCCATGTGGTGGACGCGGCCAACCTCGATTGGCCCGAGCAAATGGCTGAAGTGCAAAAAGTGTTGACCGAAATTGGGGCGGATGCCGTGCCGCAATTGTTGGTTTTTAACAAACTTGACGCCATTGATGCAGAACGTTACCCCCTGCAGTTGCAAGACCAATACGAAATGGACGGCATGCCCGTGCCGCGTGTATTTTTGAGCGCTCAGTCCGGAAAAGGACTTGATTTGTTGCGCACCGCCTTATCGGAAATCGTCAAAACGGCATTGCCAGCCGATGCTCTTGAAATCACAGATCCCCGTGACTTCACCCGGGAATATCCAGACGATCAGCATTGAGATGCCTTTGATTTCGGCACAATAACAACTCGTCACTCAGACAAAGACTCTTCACCATGAATTTCCACCTGCCAGCCCTGCGATGGTCTTTGCTTCCCGCAAAAATCAGAGGCATGTTCAATCTGAATGACCCACGATGGGGTCGGGATGACGATAAATCGACGACCGATTCAGGGCAAAAGCCCACAGGCGATCTGCCGCCTTCCAGCAGCTCCAAACCAGACGCTTGGCAGCAACCACCCAGTCGTGGTCCGCAGCAACAGCAAAGCGGTCCACCGGATCTTGACGAACTCTGGCGTGATTTCAACCGCAAGTTAGGTCAATTGTTCGGAGGCAAAGGGGGCCCTCAAAAACCCCAAGGCTCTGGCGGTTCGGGAGGCTCAGGCGGTCCTGGAATTCCCGTGTTTCTCAAAAACCTCGGCTTGGGCGTGATCTTGGCCGCTGCTGTGTTGGTCTGGCTTGCCACGGGATTCTTCATCGTGCAAGAGGGTCAGCAAGCGGTGATCACGCAATTCGGCAAGTACCACTCCACCGTCGGTGCGGGTTTCAATTGGCGCATGCCTTATCCCGTGCAGCGCCATGAGCTGGTGTTTGTGACCCAAATCCGCTCGGTGGACATTGGCCGCGACAACATCATCAAAGCCACAGGCCTGCGTGAATCGGCGATGTTGACCGAAGACGAGAACATTGTGGAGATCAAGTTTGCGGTGCAATACCGTTTGAACGATGCCCGCGCCTATTTGTTCGAAAGCCGCAACCCGACCGAAGCGGTGGTGCAGTCCGCCGAGACGGCCGTGCGTGAGGTGGTGGGCAAGATGAAGATGGATTCGGCCTTGGCCGAAGAACGCGACCAGATCGCCCCGCGTGTCCGTGAAAAAATGCAAACCATCCTGGACCGCTACAAAGTGGGTATTGAGGTGGTGGGCATCAATTTGCAGCAAGGTGGTGTGCGTCCACCCGAGCAGGTTCAAGCTGCGTTTGACGATGTGCTCAAAGCCGGTCAGGAGCGTGAACGCGCCAAGAACGAAGCCCAAGCTTATGCCAATGATGTGGTGCCGCGTGCCGTGGGTGCAGCGTCTCGTCTGAAGGAAGAAGCCGATGCTTACCGTGAGCGGATCGTGGCGCAAGCCGAAGGTGACGCCGAGCGTTTCAGAACGATCTTGCCGGAGTACCAAAAGTCGCCACAAGTCATGCGCGACCGCATGTACACCGACACCATGCAGCAAATTTACAGCAATGTGACCAAAGTGTTGGTGGACAGCAAGCAAGGCTCCAACCTCTTGTATTTGCCACTCGACAAAATCATGCAACAAGTCAGCAGTGTCGCGCCTCCCGCAGTGGACAGTGCAGCGGCTGTACCTGCCACAGCCAGCGGTGGCAACAATGGAGCTGTGGACACGCGTTCGCGTGACCTGCAGCGTTCGCGTGACCGCGATCCACGATAAGGAAAAACAAAATGAATCGCATTGGATTGTGGATTTCGACTTTGCTGGTGGCCTTCGTGCTGTTCAGCTCTACCGTGTTTGTGGTGGATCAGCGCCAGTTTGGCGTGGTCTATGCCTTGGGTCAGATCAAGGAAGTGATCACTGAGCCCGGCTTGCACTTCAAGCTGCCGCCCCCGCTTCAAAACGTCAACTACATCGACAAACGCCTGCTCACGCTGGACAGTCCTGACAACGAGCCCATGCTCACGGCTGAAAAGCAGCGTGTTGTGATCGACTGGTATGTGCGCTGGCGCATTGCCGATCCACAGGCTTACATTCGCAACGTGGGCTTGGACGAAAAGTCCGGCACCAACCAGCTCAACCGAGTGGTGCGCAACGCCTTCCAGGAAGAAATCAACAAGCGCACCGTCAAGGAGTTGCTGTCACTCAAACGTGAAGAGTTGATGGACGATGTCAAGGCCGCAGTGCTGCTGGTTGTCAAAGGTGCCAAGCCTTGGGGTGTGGACGTGGTCGATGTGCGCATCACCCGGGCTGACTACGTGGACACCATCACCGAGTCGGTGTATCGACGCATGGAGGCCGAGCGCAAGCGGGTGGCCAACGAGTTGCGTTCAACCGGTGGTGCCGAGGGTGAAAAAATCCGTGCCGACGCTGATCGTCAGCGTGAAGTGACGATTGCCAACGCTTACCGCGAAGCGCAAAAAATCAAAGGCCAGGGCGATGCCCAAGCGGCTCGTTTGTATGCGGACTCCTTTGGCCGTGACCCCCAATTTGCGCAGTTTTACCGCAGCCTTGAAGCCTATAAATCCAGCTTCAACAGCAAGAGTGACGTGATGGTGCTCGATCCGAGCAGTTCCGAATTCTTCAAAGGCATGCGTGGCGCAGCAGGCAACGCAGCTGCTCGAAAGTAAGTCTTGCTCGATACCCTCCTGATGGCATTGGGCCTGATGCTCATCTTGGAGGGGTTGATGCCCATGGTGTCTCCTCTTCGTTGGCGCAGCTTGTTTGAGCAACTGCTCAAGCTCGAAGATGGGCAAATTCGGTTTTTCGGCATGGTCATGGTGATTGCTGGCTTGCTCTTGTTCTGGCTTGTTTCCTGATCTGATTTCAGGAAATGGGCTTGCAACCCGGTAAAATCTCGTTTTTAACAGTCCCCCCTCATCCCCATGTCTGCTTGGGTCCTCCCGGATCACATTGCCGATGTCTTGCCCTCTGAGGCTCGCCACATCGAAGAACTCCGCCGCGAATTGCTGGACACTGCCCGTGGCTATGGCTACGAGTTGGTCATGCCGCCGCTGCTGGAGTATTTGGAATCCCTGCTCACCGGCACGGGCGAAGCGCTCGATTTGCAAACTTTCAAGTTGGTGGATCAGTTGTCAGGTCGCACCCTGGGTTTGCGGGCAGACACCACCCCCCAAGTGGCCCGCATTGATGCCCATTTGCTCGGCCGTGCTGGCCTGACCCGTCTGTGCTACTGCGGCCCTGTTCTGCACACCCGCCCAGCACGCCCGCACGCCACCCGCGAACCCCTGCAATTGGGGGCTGAAATTTACGGCCACGCCGGGCCTGAAGCCGATCTGGAAATTTTGCAATTGGCCCTCGACAGCCTTCGCGCCGCTCGTGTGGGCAATTTGCAGGTGGACCTGGCTGATGCTCGCATCGTCAACAGTTTGCTGCAGGCCGAACCCATTTCTGACGAGCTGCGCCACAACATCCATGCCGCGCTGGCCATCAAGGACGCCAGCGGCATTGCCCGTTTGACTGCTGGCTTTGCACAGGCCAACCGCGACGGTTTGATGGCTTTGGTCAATTTGTACGGGGATGCCAGTGTGCTCGACCAAGCGGCGCAATGTTTGCCTGCAACGCCAGCCATCACACAAGCCTTGAGCCAACTGCGGGCCTTGGCGGATCAAATTCCGGGTGCGGCCATCAGTTTTGATTTGGGTGATTCGCGTGGCTACGCTTATTACAGCGGCATGCGCTTTGCTATTTATGCCCAAGGTGCATCTGACGCTTTGGCGCGGGGTGGCCGTTACGACGGTGTGGGCGCTGTGTTTGGTCACCGCATCGACCGCGACCGGCCCGCTGTGGGCTTCAGCCTTGACCTGAAAGAATTGGTGTCGGCCGTCAAGCCCTTGGCTTTGCGTGCGGCCATCCGTGCGCCGTGGGGTCAAACCGCCAGCTTGCGCGAGGCGATTGCCTCATTGCGCAGCCGGGGCGAAACCGTGGTGTGTGTCTTGCCCGGGCACGAAAGTGAAATCGACGAATTCCATTGCGACCGCGAGTTGATCGAAGCGGCAGGGCAGTGGTTGGTACAGGCTCTTTGAGAAAGAACATTTCAAGCATGAACAAGTTGCAAGGCCGTAATGTGGTCGTTGTCGGCACCCAATGGGGCGACGAGGGCAAAGGCAAACTGGTCGACTGGTTGACCGAAAGTGCCCAAGGCGTGGTGCGTTTTCAGGGGGGACACAACGCGGGTCACACCTTGGTGATCAACGGCGTGAAAACCGCTTTGCACCTGATCCCCAGCGGCATCATGCGCGCTGGCGTCAAGTGTTACATCGGCAACGGCGTGGTCTTGTCGGTGCCCAAGCTGCTCGAAGAAATTGCCGGTCTCGAAAAGGCCGGTGTCGAGGTGCGTTCGCGCTTGCGCGTGAGCGAAGCTTGCCCGCTGATCTTGCCCTACCACGTGGCTTTGGATGTGGGCCGCGAAGCTGCCAAGGAAAAAGCAGGTACCGCCAAAATCGGCACCACCGGCCGTGGCATCGGCCCTGCTTACGAAGACAAAGTGGCGCGTCGCGCCCTGCGTGTGCAAGACCTCAAATACCCCGAGCGTTTCGCCACCAAGCTGCGCGAGAACTTGGCCTTGCACAACGAAATCCTGGTCAACATTCTGGGCGCTGCGCCTGTGGACTTTGACACCACCTACAACGAAGCCATGGCGTATGCCAAAGACCTGCTGCCTATGGTGGCCGACGTGTCGCGCGAGTTGAACGACGCCCATGCTGCAGGTGCCAATTTGCTGTTCGAAGGCGCACAAGGCACTTTGCTTGACGTGGACCATGGAACATACCCCTTTGTCACGTCCAGCAACTGCGTGGCGGGCAATGCCGCTGCCGGTGCAGGCGTGGGCCCGGGCATGCTGCATTACATCTTGGGCATCACCAAAGCTTATTGCACGCGTGTGGGTGGCGGCCCATTCCCCACCGAACTCGACTGGGAAACCCCCGGCACACCCGGTTACCACATGTCCACCGTGGGCGCTGAAAAAGGCGTGACCACCGGCCGTTCACGCCGTTGTGGCTGGTTTGACGCCGCCTTGCTCAAGCGCAGTGCGCAGGTCAACGGCCTGAGCGGTTTGTGCATCACCAAGCTCGATGTGCTCGACGGCTTGAAAGAGTTGTGGTTGTGCACCGGCTATGAGCTCGACGGCGAAACCATCGACATCTTGCCCATGGGCGCAGACGAAATTGCCCGCTGCAAGCCGATTTATGAAGTGATTCCCGGTTGGACCGAGACCACCGTGGGCGTGACCGAGATGGACAAACTGCCCGCCACGGCCCGTTATTACCTGGACCGAATTGCCCAAGTGACCGGCGTGCCCGTGCACGTGGTGTCCACCAGCCCCGACCGTGACCACACCATCTTGCTGCACAACCCCTTTGCGGCCTGAGCGTTTGGCTCTGCACAACACCTCGACCTCAACCCCTGATTTTTTGGAGTGACCCCATGTTGACCGAAGACGGCAAGCACCTGTACGTGAGCTACGACGAGTACCACAACCTGATCGAAAAACTCGCGATCAAAATTCACCAGTCCGGCTGGGAATTCGACAACATCCTGTGTTTGGCCCGTGGCGGCATGCGCCCTGGCGACATTCTGTCGCGCATCTTCGACAAGCCTTTGGCCATCATGTCCACCAGCTCGTACCGCGCAGAAGCCGGCACCGTGCAAGGCCACCTGGACATTGCCCGCTACATCACCACCCCCAAGGGCGAAATCGCTGGCCGCGTTTTGTTGGTCGATGATCTGGCTGACACCGGTCACACCCTGCGTGCCGTCGTGGACCAGTTGAAAAACAACTACAAGCCCGTGACCGAATTGCGCTCGGCCGTCATCTGGACCAAAGGCGTGTCGACCTTCAAGCCCGATTACTCGGTGGAAGAGTTGCCCACCAACCCCTGGATTCACCAGCCCTTCGAGCCGTATGACAACATGCGTCCCGAAAAATTGATCGAAAAGTGGAGCGTTTGAGTCGCTTCTGACTTACCCTAACTTCCGTGCAAACAGCCTCCTTCGGGAGGCTGTTTGCATTAGGATGAGCGGATGACAAACGATGCCAACACCTCCTCATTCGCGCACATCAGCACCGGGCTGATCCATCACCCCTACACCCCCCCTGCAGGTTTTGATGCGCCCCAGCCGGGCGTGTTCAAGGCCTCGACGGTGTACTTTCCCACCGTGGCCGACATGCGCCAGCGCGAGTGGAAAGACAAATCGGCCTACACCTACGGCTTGCACGGCACGCCCACCACTTATTTGCTCGAAGAGCGTTTGTGCAGCCTGGAGGGCGGCTTGCAATGCGTGTTGGTGCCCAGTGGCTTGGCGGCGCTCGCCTTGGTGGCTTTGGCGGTTTTAAAGACCGGTGACGAAGTCCTGATTCCGGACAACGCCTACGGCCCCAACAAGGCGCTGGCCGACGGCGAGTTGCGGCACTTTGGCATCACCCACCGTTTTTACGACCCGATGGACCCGCAGGATCTGTCTCGCCAGATCAACGAGCGCACGCGCCTGGTGTGGCTCGAAGCACCTGGCTCGGTGAGCATGGAGTTCCCCGATTTGCCCGAGATGGTGCGCCGCTGCCGCGAGCGTGGCGTTTTGTGCGCCCTGGACAACACATGGGGCGCGGGCCTGGCGTTCAACGCCTTTGATTTGCTGGGCGATGGCGCGGGCGGGGAGGGCAGCTTGGCGGTAGACATCAGCGCCCATGCGCTCACCAAATACCCCAGCGGCGGTGGTGACGTGCTGATGGGCAGCGTCATCACCCGCGACGCGGCCTTGCACCTGCAAATCAAGCTCTGCCACATGCGCTTGGGCTTGGGCGTGGCGGCCAACGATGCCGAAACCGTGCTGCGCTCCTTGCCCAGCATCGCGCTGCGTTATGCCGCGCATGACCAGACCGCCCGCGCTCTGGCCGCTTGGTGGCAAGTCCACCCGCAATGCGCTCAACTGATGCACCCGGCCTTTGCAGGCGCACCCGGTCACGCCCATTGGCAGGCCCTGTGTGATCGCGAGCCCGGCACGGGCCAGGCAGCGGGCTTGTTCAGCGTCATGATCGACGCGCGTTTCAGCCAAGCCCAGGTGGACGCGTTTTGCGATGGCCTGAAACTCTTCAAGATCGGCTACAGCTGGGGTGGCCCCGTCAGCTTGGTGGTGCCTTACGACATCTCTTCGATGCGCCAGGCCTGGCCCGGCCATTTGAAGCCGGGCACGTTGGTGCGTTTTTCAACCGGCCTGGAGTCTGCGCAGGACCTGATTCTTGACCTGCATCAAGCCGTGCAGGCTCATCTGCCCATGGCCTGATCACGCAAGTGACAGAGTGGGCACTTTAGTGGCCCAGAACACGCGCCCTTGGGGGTTTCCTGACTGGTCAAAACGTACCGGTGGGGGTAATCTGAAAACCTGTGTATTTTCAGATTGTCTTTCACCATGAACGCCGACACCAAGACGCTTGAAGCCGCCCAAGATTCAGACCTGCCCACCATGGCCACGCCCTATGTGCCCCCACCGCCCGTGGGGCCGCGTTCGCTCATGCGGCCCCTGGGCTTTGCCGATCCTTTTCGCTGGCTGGCACGGGGCCTGCAGGACATGCGCCATCACCCGGGCATTGCGCTGTTTTATGGCCTGTGCTTTTGGGGCATGGCGCAGGTGCTGGCCTTGGTGTTCAAGCACAAGCCCGAGTACACCTTGTCGCTGGTCTCAGGCTGCTTGCTGGTGGGGCCGTTCATGGCCATGGGCTTGTATGAGGTCAGCCGCAAGCGCGAGCGCGGCGAGCGGCCCGAGATGGCCACGTCACTCATGTGCTGGGACCAACACATCCGCAGCATGGCCATGCTGGTGTTGGTGCTGATGGTGCTGGAGCTGCTGTGGGGCAGGGCGTCGCTCGTGGTGTTTGCTGTGTTCTTCAACACCGGCATGCCCTCCACCACGGGGGTGATTGAGGCGGTGTTCAACCCGCAAAACATCGAGTTCTTGATGGTCTATCTGGCAGTCGGTGGCGTGTTTGCTGCCTTGGTCTATGGCCTGTCGGTGGTGTCCATCCCCATGATTTTGGACCGCGACACCGACGCCATTTCGGCGGTGATCACCAGCATGCGGGTGGTTTTTTCGCACCCGGGCGTGATGCTGCTGTGGGGCCTGCTGCTGAGCGTGTTGGTGCTGGCGGCCTTGTGGCCTTGGGCGCTGGGCATCATCGTGGTGGGGCCGTGGCTGGGTCATGCCAGCTGGCATGCCTACCGGGGCAGTGTCGAGTGGGAAGAAAACCCTGAAGAAGCTGTTACATTGGGCAGCTCAAATTAAAGGAGCCATCTTGGCCACACCCAACTACGGATTCGAAAAACGCCAGAAAGAACTGGCCAAGAAACGCAAAAAAGAAGACAAGCTCAAAGCCAAGTCCGACCGCAAGTCGGGCCTGTTGGCGGAAGACGGCTCTGAAATCGAGGGGGATGAGGGTGATGTCGGTACAGCAGCGCCGGGTGCGACCGAGTCACCCACGCCTGCCACCTGACACATTCGCTGAAGCCATTTGCTCTGTAGGAGCGACGCCCTCGTCGCGAAAAACCCTCGCGGACCATTTGTGTGTCTATCGCCCCGAGGGCGGGGCTCCTACAAATCTATTCCCCTTAGGGCGGGTACCTACAAATCTATCGCCCCGAGGGCGGGGCTCCTACAAAAAGTCCTGCCCTGATGAGGTTTGCACCAACTCTTTCGCCAATACCAGCATGTCCGCCATGCTGTGGCTCGCTGGGGTGATCAGGGGTGCTTGGGCGTAATGCCCAAAGTTGTGGCCCGTGGAGGTCTCGTAGCCCGGGTCGTAATGGCCTGAAAGCAACTCGGTCACCACCTCGCGCATTTCGCCCCGCTCGATGCGTTCTTGCCAGCCTTGCACCACGGCCTTGCCGCGCAGGGCCGTCAAGCGCTCCAGACGGTCGGCAAACAGGGCGCGGTCTTGTGTGAAAAACGCATAGTCTTCCAACAGCAAATTCACCCGGTTTTCCAGCGACAGGTCCACCCGCAGGCATGGGCTGGCCCGCATGGCCACCATCAACTCGGCAGGCACTGCCAAGTTGCCCACCTTCTTGCTTTCGGCTTCCACAAACACCGGGCGATCGGCGCTGAAACCGCGCAATGCGTCCCAGACCTGAGTGTCAAACGCCTTTTGTGTGGGCTGCGGCGTGCCGGGAATCAAACCCAACACCGAGCTGCGGTGGCAGGCAATGGCCTCCAGGTCCAGCACCTGCGCGCCTTCTTGCGCCAAGGCTTGCAGCAAACGCGTTTTGCCCGAACCTGTGGGCCCGCACAGCACTTTGAACTGTAGGCGTTGCGCCTGTCTGGGTGTGTCTTCCATCACCGCTTTGCGAAAAGCCTTGTAGCCACCCTCGATCAGGTGCACCTTGAAACCAATTTGCCCCAGAATCAGCGCCAGCGAGTTGCTGCGCTTGCCCCCGCGCCAGCAATACACCAGCGGCTGCCAGTTCTTGGGCTTGTCCATCACATGGGTTTCGATGTGGCTGGCGATGTTTTTAGCGACAAGCGCAGCGCCGACTTTTTGCGCCTCGAAGGGGTTGACCTGTTTGTACAGCGTGCCGACCCGGATTCGCTCTTCGTTGTTGAGAGACGGCCAGCTCAGGGCACCGGGCAAATGGTCTTCGGCGTGTTCGCCTTCCGAGCGGGCGTCGAGGATGGCATCAAACTGGTTCAGTTGGGCCATGGCTTGTTCGGCCGAGATCAGGTGAACACTCATTTCAGTTGTTTCTTCAAAGTGGGCCAGACGTTGGCCAGCATGCGCGGCTGCGCGGCTTCATTGGGGTGGATGCGGTCGGCCTGGAACCATTTGAGCGGCTCGGGGTCGTCGCCCACGCCTTTCAAAAAGAAGGGCACCAGCGCCGCCTTTTGGCTTTTGGCCACTTGGGCATAAGCCGCTTCAAACTGGCGGGCCATGTCGGGGCCGTAGTTGGGCGGCATTTGCATGCCCAGCAGCAGCACCTTGGATCCGGCCGCTTGGGCTTGTTGCGTCATGGCCAGCAAATTGCCTTGTGTCATGGCCATGGGCAGGCCGCGCAGCGCGTCGTTGCCGCCCAGCTCGATGACCACATGGCTGGGCTGGTGGCGTTTGATCAAGGCGGGCAGCCGCGAGCGCCCGCCCGAGGTGGTGTCGCCGCTGATGCTGGCGTTGATGACTTCCACGCCAGGCTTTTCTTGCGCCAATTGTTTTTGCAACAAGGCCACCCAGCCCGTGCCCCGGGCCAGGCCGTATTCGGCGCTCAGTGAGTCGCCCAGCACCAAAATGCGCTGGGCTGAAGTGGCGTGGACCGACGCGGCAAAGCCCCAGCCGACAAGGGCCAGCAGGGTCCAGTTAAAGTGACGTCGTCTCAACAAAGGTTTGTGCATGCCTGAATCCATCATTGCCGTGCGTGGCGTTTCCAAAAGTGTGCAAGATGCCAGTGGGCAGCTGGACATTTTGCGCGATATCGATTTCTCATTGAACGCAGGGGAAACAGCCGCCATTGTCGGTGCTTCTGGCTCGGGCAAAAGCACCTTGCTGGCCATTCTTGCAGGCCTGGACACACCCAGCACCGGGCAGGTGGTGCTGGCGGGGCAGTCGCTGTTCGATTTGTCCGAAGACCAACGCGCCGCCGTGCGGGCCCAGCATGTGGGTTTTGTGTTCCAGAGCTTTCAGCTCATGCCCAACCTCACCGCGCTTGAAAACGTGATGCTGCCTCTTGAGCTGGCCGATCGGCCGGATGCCCGCAATACCGCCACGGCCATGCTGCAGCGCGTGGGCCTGGGCGAGCGCCTCAAACATTTGCCCAAAGTCTTGTCGGGTGGTGAGCAGCAGCGCGTGGCCCTGGCCCGCGCATTTGTGGTGCAACCCGATCTGCTCTTGGCCGACGAGCCCACAGGCAGCCTGGACCACGCCACGGGCGAGGCCATCATGGACTTGATGTTTGCGCTCAACCGCGAGCAGGGCACCACCTTGGTCTTGGTCACGCACGACCGGCAGTTGGCCGCCAAGTGCGAGCGCAGCCTGGTGATTCAGGCCGGGCGCTTGACAGAAACTGCAGCGGGCTATTGATTCGGCCCTTTGAGGTTTTGAATGCTCAAAGAGGTCTTAGATCGGAGGCTTCAACCCCGACATGCAGCCTGAGCCGAAGGCAGCAATGTCGGGGCTGAAGCCGCCGACCTACGAGATGTCATCGCGCACACATTTCCAACATCTGTGTTTCGGATCAATAGGCCTGATACTTGGGTTCGTTTGGGTAATGGGTCCAATTTGCAGGCTGTGACCAACGATAATCCCGGCATGTCATCCCACAAAGTGCTGTTCGGCTTTCATGCCGTGGGCGTTCGCCTCAAGATCGCCCCCCAATCCGTTGTTGAAATCCATTACGAGGTCACCCGCCGCGATGCCCGCATGCGGCAGTTCATCGACAAGGCCCGTGACTCGGGCATGCGCATGATCGAGTCGGACAACGAACGTCTGGCCAAGCTGGCCGGTGGCCATGGCCACCAGGGCGTGGTGGCCGTGGTGGCACCCTTGCCACAAAACCATTCGCTGGATGACCTTCTTGATACTGTGCAAGGCCCGCCTTTGCTCTTGGTGCTGGACGGCGTGACCGATCCGCACAACCTGGGCGCTTGCCTGCGCGTGGCCGATGGTGCGGGCGCACACGCCGTGATTGCCCCCAAAGACCACGCGGCCGGCATCAACGCCACGGTGGCCAAAGTGGCCAGCGGTGCGGCCGAAACCATGCCTTATTTCATGGTGACCAACCTGGCGCGGACCTTGGGCGAGCTCAAGGAACGCAGCATCTGGGTGATTGGCACCAGCGGTGACGCGCCACGCAGCATCTACCAAGCCGACCTCAAAGTGCCCACCGCCTTGGTGTTGGGCGCTGAAGGCGACGGCATGCGCCAGTTGACCCGCAAAAACTGCGACGAGCTGGTCAGCATCCCCATGCGCGGAGCCGTGGAGAGCTTGAACGTCTCGGTTGCCAGCGGCGTGTGTCTGTATGAAGCTTTGCGCCAGCGCAGTTGACGGCATCCGTAGGTCGGCGGCTTCAGCCCCGACACAGGGCCTAGGCCGAAGCCAGCCATGTCTGACCTGAAAGCTCCTTCGGTAGCCACGTATCCGTAGGTCGGCGGCTTCAGCCCCGACATGACCCTTAGAGCCATTTCACACAAGGAATTTTCCATGTTGCAAAAAATCAAACACACAGCCCTGATCACCACAGTCATTGGCGTCAGCCTGCTGGCCGCTTGCACGCAAGAGCAACAAAACAAAATCAGCCGCAGCATCCAGAACTGGACCGGCACCAACGGTGTGATGGAGGTGTATGCCGGCGACAAGCTGGTGCGCCGCTTCATCAAGGTGGACAAAGTCAGCACTGCGTTGGGCACCGATGACAAAGCCCCACGCGCTTACCGCTATGGTTACGGCGTGCTCGATGAGAACTTCAATTTTGAGGTCGATCCAGGCGAGAAAAAAGTCTATTTTGAGGTCAGCGATTACTCGAACACGGTGTTCTTCGAGAGCCCGCGCTGACTCGCCTCAGACCCAGCCCAAGCCGCCCAGCAGGGCACCCAGCCCAATGAGCCAGAGCATGTGCACCTGGGTGCGCCAGACCACCAGCGCGGTCAGGGCCGTCAGCACATACAAGGGCCAGTCCAGCGCGGGCTGGTTGTGAGCGAGCGTCAGCAGCCACGACGTTGAAAGCAGCAGGGCAATCACAATCGGTGCCATGCCCGACTTGAAGGCGCGAATGCCCAGCTTGTCTCGGTGTTGGTGCGCCCACCGTGTGGCGGTATAGGTCAGCACTGAAGAGGGCAGCATGATGCCCATCAAAGTGAGCACCAGTCCCAAGCTGGCCAGCCCCACACTCATCCAGCCGCCACCCAGACTGGCTCCGGCGTTCATGCCCACGTTGAAGCCCATCAAAGCCACAAACAGGATATTGGGGCCCGGTGCAGCTTGGGCCAACGCGATGGAGGAGGTGAACTGCGATTCACTGAGCCAAAGTTTTTCTTCCACCAAAAAGCGGTGCATGTCCGGCGCCACGGTGATCGCCCCCCCGACGGCCAGCAGGGACAGCGACGCAAAGTGGTTGAACAGGCTGAGCCAGTCACTGGTGCTCAGCTCCAGCACCGGGTTCATGGATGCCCTCCGGCATTTGCCGCTTTTTGGGCCAGTTGCCAATAGGCCCAACTGCAGGCCACCAGACCGGTGCCCAACAACACATAAGCCAAGGGCCAACGCAGCAAACCCACGCCCGTGAAACTGGCGCAGGCCAAGCCGATGCACATGGGCATGCCCATCGGGTTGTTGCGCAGGGCCGACATCAGTTTGAGTCCCACCGCGGCAATCAGCCCGGCAGAGACGGCCCCCATGCCGCGCAAGGCCCCTTGGGCCCAGGCTGCGTCAGACACGCCTCCAAACGCCACGGCCAGCAAGAGCACCACCACCATCGGCGCGGCCAACATGCCCGCAACGCCAGCCAGGGCGCCGGCCAGCCCAAAATAACGCCCACCAATCATCAGGGCCAAGTTGATCACATTGGGGCCGGGCATGATTTGCGCGACGGCCCAGTCTTCGACAAATTGCTCACGGGTCATCCAGCGTTTTTTTTCAACCATTTCGCGCTGCACCACGGCCAGCACGCCGCCAAAGCCTTGCAGGGCCAGCACCGTGAAAGACACAAAAAGATCGGTTTTCGAGCGTGGTTGATTCAGTGGCAGGATTTCAGACATGCAGCAGATTATCCCCGCAGGGGCTTATGCCAGGGTGTCATCCCTGAGCCACGGCCTCTGCCAACTTGAATTGGCCAAGGCAGTTTCATAAAGACTGAAAACTTCTTTGGAGCAGATCAGCCTACCCGATCGGGCTGAATGCCTGGGTGTTCTCTGAAGCAGATTGTTTTGTTGACCTCCCTGGTTTTCCTGCTGACCGAGTTCCATTCGGATCGACCATAAATGCGGTCTGAGCATGAAGTGTTCTCAGTTGTTTAGGGGCCTGCAGCATCTGAGCTTGTGCCCAGTGGTGGGGGCAAGCCAAGAACGGGCAAAACTCCAAGACAAAGAATTCAAAAAATAAGCAGATTTGTAAGTAAAAAATAATCTTAAAGAATTATCAAAAAATTTTTTGTGAATAATGTCGTTTTTTGTCTGTTTTTGTCGTTTTTTTGCGTGCGATAAATCTAATTTCATGGATTACGATAACTTTTCTTCTTTGTGGTGAAAGAGGAGGTTTTATCGTTTTTGATTTTTACAGACTGTGCTGCAGCAAGTCTGTGGCAATTGAGAAAGGTCAAGCCGTAGTTGAGCGCAAGGTTGGCAACCAGGGAGTCGGATCGAAGCTCACTTCCGTCCGAATTCATAAACATCAATTTTTATCAAAAAGGATCTGCTTCATGTTTGAGCAAGTCGTACCCGTCAATAAAGAACGCCACGCTGGCAAAAAAGTGCGGATGAGCAATGACTTCGGTTTTGCCTCCAAATTTCACATCGCCTACATCACCCTTCATGAGTTCGCACGTGCTGCGTCGATCTATCCGGTGATGTTTTTGGAAGATCAGGCCAACGATCAATTTCGGCCAGTGGTCCTGATGGGCCTGGACGCTGGTGAAAACCTGTTCATTGACGCGCAGGGCCAGTGGTCTGCTTCCTACATCCCCGCCATCATCCGCCGTTATCCTTTTGCGCTGACCAAAGCGCCTGAGGCTGACCGCTACATCGTCTGTGTTGACGAAGGCAGTGACTTGCTGAGCGATACCGAGGGCGCACCCATGTTCGATGAGCAAGGAAACCCCACCCAGGTGATCGAGAACGTCAAGCGGTATCTCGGAGAGTTGCAACAGATGGATCAAATGACCCACGAGTTCAGCAAATTTTTGGTGCAAAACAACCTGTTGACCCCCTTGAACATGCGAGTCAACGCCGCTGACCAAGTCCGAAACATCACAGGTTGCTATGTCATCAACGAAGAGCGATTGAACAATTTTTCGGACCAGAAATTCCAGGAAGTGCGTCAGAAAGGTTATTTGCCCGCGATTTATGCCCACCTGATTTCTCTTTCGCAAATCGAACGCCTCGCTGCTTTGAAAAAGCCCGCTGTGCCATCTCAAGACCTGAGCGCAGCGCAAGCGCCTTCTTCCGAACAGCTTCAGTGATCCATTCTCAGGGGCATGAAGCGATGCAAAACCTCCATGCTCCTGATGGCTGGGACTTTGATTCTTGCCCAAACAAGGCGCCGGTGTGTGCAATCTGATGTTCAGGACTCGCATGAAAAACTCTGATAAATCTTTTCGTCTTATCGCCCCTACTGCACTGATGCTCTCGATCGGTTTGGGGCTGCATGCCGATTCTTGGGCGCAAGCGGTCGCCTCGGCTGGCCGTGAGCCCACCGCGGCGGCACAGCAGCAGGCACTGAGCCTCAAAGAGTTGGTGGAACAGGTGCGTGTTCACAACAAGGCGATCCGATCCAAGCAAGCTGAAAGCAAGATCACGGCCACCGGTGTTGAGCGCGCTGCTGGTGCATTTCAGCGCACGGCCAGCATCAACACCACGCGTGGCATGAGTTCGACCAAAAACACCTTCGAAGAAGACCTGGTCAGGCAGGGGCAGGGGGTTTATGAACGCACCGCCAATGACTACAGCGCGGGTATCTCTCAACTGCTGCCCTCGGGTGGCAAGCTGGAGGTGAAAACTTCGCTTTCGCGATTTATTTCCAACATCAATAACCAAACCACACCCCGTCCGCCAGGTTTGCTGGATAACCGCAGCCAGTTTGGCTTTACCTTGACACAGCCCTTGGCCCGGGATGCGGGCAAGGAGGTGACCAGTGCACGTCTGAATGTGGCCAAGCTGGATGCATCTGCTGCTGAGCTCACCGCACGTGACACCGAAACCAGTGTTGTGGCTGAAGCGACCATTTATTACCACGAATTGACCTTCGCTCAGTACCGGGTGCAGGCTGCGCAAGAACGAATTCGCAACGCTCAACGTTTGCTTCAGGAAGCTCAGGCCATGAAGCGTGGTGGACGTCTGCCAGATACCGACGTATGGGAGGTTGAGAACGCACTCGGTCGTTACCAGGCGGGATTGGGCGAAGCTCTGCAGCAAGAGCGAGAAAAAACCAATCGGCTGCGCACCATGCTCATGACGGTATCGGCCAATGATCCTCGAAGCCTGAGAACAACAGACGCTTTGCCTGAAGTTGGGCTGACTCAAATTTCACAAGAGGACAGTCTTCGCACGGCGCTTGAGCGTCGTGATGACTTCTTGATGCGCAAAGTTCAGGTCGAGCGCGAGGGTGTGCAAGTTTCCTATTCGAAAAACCAGATGCTCCCTCGGGTGGACTTGGTGACAGGCTATGGCGTGGGGGCCTTGGAGTACTCCTACCGCAAGGCGTTGACCGCCTCCAACGCGGTGGACTACCCGACTTGGTCCGTGGGGCTTCAGTTGTCATTCCCCTTGGGTCCCAATCGTCAGGCTAAAGCAGACGTTGAAGCGGCGGTGGTGCGGCGCGAAGACGCGATGCTGGCTCTTGAAGCCTTGCAGGTACAGATTGCGAATGACATTGATACCAGTCTCGCCATGCTCCAGTCGTCTGCCGAAAACTGGCAATTGTGGAAAGACGTTCATGAGCGTGAGAAAAAACAATTAGAAGCTGAGCGGCGCAAATTTTCAGGTGGTCGCAGTGACACCCGAGAAGTCCTGTTGCGTGAAGAGCGGGTGATCAACTCGATGCTCAACGTGCGGGAGCAACAACTGGCGCATGCGCGTGCCCAAGTCATGTTGCAA
This sequence comes from Limnohabitans sp. WS1, assembly GCF_003063265.1. Taxonomy (GTDB): domain Bacteria; phylum Pseudomonadota; class Gammaproteobacteria; order Burkholderiales; family Burkholderiaceae_C; genus Limnohabitans_A. The sequence continues at coordinate 52,432 of NZ_NERU01000004.1, read as the reverse complement.
TCTGCCCAAGGCACTTTGCTCGATCGATTCCGCTGAGATGGTCAGACAAAACTCAGGGAGAGATTTTTGACAGAAAAACGAGCAAAACAAAGCAGATGTTGTCCACTTGCAGCGGTCCTTGGACCTGGCTTTTTTCTGCAAGTGGCCGCTGGCTGCTTGTTGGCCACAGTTTCTTTGGCGCAACCCGCTGTGACTGCGCGAGCAGCACCCGCTGGGGGCGCGTCCACTTTTTTGGCCCAAGGTGTGACTCAGGCCATCAAGGACATCAAGTTGGGGATGACTGTGGCCGGGCGGGTCGATGGCGTGTTGATCCGCGAAGGCCAACGGGTTCGGCAAGGTCAGGTCTTGTTGTACCAAGACAAGCAAGCCGAAGAGCTTGAGGTGCAACGCAGGCGCTTGTTGCTTCAAGACAACTCTCGATTGAATGAGTTGCGCAACAAGGAGATCGTGTTGACCGAGCAAGTCGGCTCCTTGCGTTCTTTGTTGACGTCGGGTGCTGTTTCTCGCAAACAGCTTGAAGATGAAGAGATGTCAATGAACGCGGTGGTGTCTGAGCGCAAGGCCCTCGAAATAGCCAAGCAACGCGAGCAAGTTGAGCTGGAAATGGCCATGGAGGCTTTCGAGCGACGTCACTTGCGCTCGCCCATCAATGGCATCGTGACCAAGGTGATTCCGCGTACCGGTGAAAGCATTGGCGCTCATGAGCCTGTTGTGCACGTGGTGGACACCAGCAGGGTACGTTTCATGGGCAACATCCCAGCTGCACAGGGTGCACTGCTGCGTGTCGGTGCTCAAGTAACGCTTCGTCTCGGGGTCGACCCGGGGATCACCCGCACTGCACGGGTGATGTTCGTCTCACCAATTGCCGATCCCGCCAGTGGGCTCGTCGAGGTCATCGCCGAGTTCGATAACCCCGATGGTGCAGTTCGTCCGGGGATCACCGGACGCTTGGTGTTGTGAGGCCGACCGACATGTCCGCGCCATCGAGCCCGCCCCCGGAACAAAATAGCCAAACCGCCAGTGCTCGTTTGGCCAGTTTGGTGCGATTGGGCGGTACGGCGGAGCATTTCTGGTCACATTATTTGCAAGCGGTAGGGCAAGCGCTGTCTGCGCGTCGGGTGTTGTTGTTGACCTCGTCGGTGGGGCGGCCCTGGCAGGCCCGTGCGCAATGGCCTGTGCGTGGCGGCGATCAGCCGGGCGATGTTGATTGGACGCTGGAGTTGGTGGGTGAAGTGCGCAACGGTCAGCCTCGCATGCGTCGCAACGGGGCAAATCAGCTGGCCTTGGTGATGACACCTTCTGCGGATGCGGCCGAATCCGGGGCGCAAGTGCTGGCTGTGGTCGCATTGGGCATCGATGCCGACGCTTGGGACGAGACCCGTTTGTTGGCTTGGGCCGCATTGGCCGAATGGATTCCATCTCAGTGGTCCCTGAACACGGCCATGTCGGGGCACCCCCCCGAGCGCGAGGTGTCGGTTGTTGCCAGCCAGGCATCCGACGCTACAGTGCCTGAAATCGCCTCGGTTAAGGAGCCTGATCAAAGTGCGCAAGATCGGGCACAAACGCTTCACGATGTGATGCGACTGGCCATTCGGCTGCAGGAAGAAAAACGCTTCATGGCCATGGCCATGGCCATGTGCAATGAATTGGCGCTGAGATTTGCCTGCGAGCGGGTTTCATTGGGCTGGGTCGATCGTCATGATCTGAAGCTCACGGCGGTCAGCCATGTGGAGCATTTTGACCCCAAGTCACAGGCCACCCGCTCGCTTGAAGCTGTGATGGATGAGGCGTTGGCGCAGGAATCGGTGCTGTTATACCCCGCCGAACCCGGGACCGACCCTGTGCTGCGTGCGCATCAGGCTTATTGTGAAAAAGTGGGGGCCACCTGCATGACCACCGTGCCCTTGTTGCATGCCGATTCGGTCATGGCCGTGCTGTGCCTGGAGCGGCAGGCAGGCACGCTGACCGCGGCGCAGTTGTGGGAGCTTCAGCTCATTGCGGATGCCGTCGCACGCTGGCAGTTCACCTTGCATGAGCAAGACCGTTGGTTTGGCGCACGCTGGTGGGCTGCCTTGAACCGGCAGGCAAGTCAAGTTTTCAAGCCCAGCCACATAGCCCTCAAACTCACTGCCCTGACGGTCAGCCTCCTGCTGGCTTTGTTGTCTTTGCTGTCCTGGCCTTATCGGGTGGACGCTGCCTTGGCCATTCGCAGCCAGGATTTGCTGTTCATGCCCGCGCCATTCGATGGCTACCTGCGCAAAGTCAATGTGCATGTGGGTGAACAGGTGGCAGAGGGCGCAGTGCTGGTCGAGTTGGACACCCGCGATCTGGCCTTGGAGGCGTCCATGGCCGAGGCGGATTTGCTGCGCCACTCGCGTGATTCCGAAAAAGCCATGGCGGCGCATCAACTGGCCGAGATGCAGATCGCAGCGGCCAGGGCGCAGCAATCGGCTTCGCGCCTGGACATGATTCGTTATCAACTGGAGCATGCGCAGGTACGTGCACCTTATGCCGGCGTGGTGATCGAGGGTGATTTGAAAAAAAACCTGGGTGCTCCCGTGCGCAAGGGTGATCTGCTGCTCAAGCTGGCCCAAACCAGCCAAGCCTACATTGAGTTGGAGATCGACCAAGCGTACATCCACGAAGTGAAAGTGGGCAGCCGGGCTGAATTTGCCTTGGTCGGTCGGCCCCAAGACCGTTATGACATCACGATCAGCCGCATTGACCCTGCGGCAGTCAACCGGGATGGTCGCACCTTTTATGTGGCGCGTGCTGATGTGGACGGCAATTTTGAACCCCATTGGCGGCCAGGCATGGGGGGCAATGCCAAGATTGATGTGGGCCTGCGAAGCCCTCTTTGGATCATGACGCAACGCACGGTGCGTTTCATGCGTGAGTTTTTCTGGTTATGAGTCTCGAAGAAGCCAGCGGCCGGACCTTCAGTGATACGTGGCACCGTGTCGCGGGCGTGCGTGCCCATTTGCGCACCAGCGTGACGGCGCATCGCCAAATTTTTCGTGGCCAACCTTGGATGGTCTTGCGCGACAAGTTCAGCCACGAATGGTTTCGTGTCACCCCTGATGCCTGGACATTTTTGTGCCGCTTGGGCGAAGGCACGACGGTGGACGAGGCTTGGAACCGATCGTTGGAGTTTGATGCAGGCCGGGCTCTGACACAGGAAGAGGTGGTGCAACTGATCGGTCAACTTAACCTTTCGAATCTGTTGCACTTTGACCGTGCTGATTCGCAAGCCAGCCAATTTGAACGTCATCAAAAACGAAAATCACGCGAACTCAAAGCCCTGTTGATGGGCTTTTTGTCGGTGAAGATCCCTCTTTTCGACCCAGACCGCTTACTGGACAAGGCTTTGCCCTTGATCCGCGCCATTTGCAGCCGCTGGGGTCTGGCGCTGTATCTGCTGTTGCTCTTCATGGGCCTGAAGGCTGTGGTCGATGAGTCTGACCGCTTGTTTGACCAGTCATCGCATCTTTTGGTGCCAGGCAATCTGCCTTTGTTGTATGTGGGCTTCTTGCTCTCCAAGACACTGCATGAGTTCAGCCACTCGGCGGTTTGCAAGCTTTTTGGCGGCGAGGTGCACAAACTGGGTGTGATGTTGCTGTTTTTTGCACCGGTGCCTTACATGGATGCCACTTCGGCTTGGGGCTTTCGCAGCCGATTCGAAAGGGTGATGGTGGGGGCCTCTGGTGTTGCGGCAGAACTGGCGATGGCCGCCTGTGCTGCGCTCGTCTGGGCATCTACAGCGCCAGGCACCCTCAACTCTTTGGCTTACGACATCATGTTTGTGGCCAGCATTTCAACCGCGGTTTTTAACCTCAATCCCTTGTTGCGCTTTGACGGTTATCACATTTTGGTGGATGTGCTGGATGTGCCCAATTTGTTTCAGCGCTCGCGTGACCAATTGCGCTATCTGGCCGAGCGGCATGTGCTGCGACTGCATGACGCACAACCGGCTGCACGCACCCCCACCGAGGTGTTCATGCTGCCGCTTTACGGTGTGATCAGCTTGCTGTATTGGGTCATGCTGATGGTGACCATTGTGATCTTCATTGCGGGTGAGTACCTGGATCTGGGGGTGGCCTTGGCGATCTTGCTGACCTTCACGTCGGCGGTCATGCCCTTGTACAAATATGTCAAATATTTGTACAGCGAGCCGCGGCTCGGTTATCGGCGTGGGCAAACAGTGGCGATTTCCGCTGGATTGGCCTTGTTGGCCGTGGGCCTGTTGACCTTGATCCCTGTGCCTGACCGCATTCGCGTGACCGGCGTGGTGGAAGCGGTGCAGTCTCGTCAACTGCACACCGACACCGATGGTTTTTTTGATGAACTGCTCACTCGCCCTGGTAGCCAAGTCAGTGCTGGGCAGCCCTTGCTGCGCTTGCGCCACCCCGAGCTTGAATTTGACATTCGTGCTGCACAAATGCAGCGTGAACAACTCGAGGCCCAGCGCATTCAGTCGGTCTCCAAATCGTCAACCGATCTGGCGACCATTGAGCGTCAGCTCGAATCGGTGTTGCAAAACCTGACCGAGCTGCATCGCCGACGTGATGCGCAGCTGATCGTGGCCCCGATTGCGGGCGAGTGGAGCGCCAGTGATCTGGATGGCATACGTGGTCAGTGGCTGGCCCGCGGTGCATCGGTGGGCACCATCGTGAACCCCGATCAGTGGCGTTTTGTTGCGGTCTTGCCCCAGGTTGGCAGTCATGTTCTGGGCGAATCGATCGAAGGCAGCGAAGTGCGTTTGAGGGGTCAAGAAGGCATCAACATCACCGTGGCTGCCACGTCGGTGATGCCCTTTGAGCAAGGCCTCCTGCCGTCACGCGCCTTGGGTATGTCAGGGGGTGGCGACTTGGCCGTTTCACCGTCTGACCCCAACGGGGTGGTTGCTGCTGAGCCTTTTTTTCGAATTGAATCGCCATTGATGCCCGATGCCGAGCACGCTCCGATGTTGGTGCATGGCCGAATTGGCGTTATGCGCCTGACCTTGAGCAGTCGACCTTTGCTGGTGCAATGGGAGCGGCGATTGAGGCAATTCCTGCAGCGGAGGTTCAGGGTATGAACACCATGGCCAACACCACGTCATGGTTGAAGGGTGTGTCTACCCCTGCAGCGGGACTCATCGGTCATGCCCGCACGCTGGCCCCGCTGACACCGCTGCCTCAGGGGCTGGACGCAGCCTACCAGTCCTTGCAAGGGTACTGGATGCGCTTGCGCAGCCCGCGATCGCAGTTGCTGGCCCAGGCCAAGCGCACTTTGGTGGCCTTTGATGCCTTGATGGGGTTGACGCAGGAGGAGATCCAGGCGCGTTTGAAGCAGGCACGTTCCTGGATGCGACTGGATCCCAAACGGGCAGATGGGCATCTTGAGGAAGTTTTGGCTGTGGTGGGCCAATTGGCTTGGCGGCATTTGGGACTCAAACCTTACGCGGTGCAATTCATGGGGGCCTTGGCACTGCACAAAGGGCTTTTGGCTGAGATGGCGACGGGTGAGGGCAAAACGCTCACCGTTGGATTGGCTGCAGTGCTGGCTGGACTGTCTGGCCGAGCCTGTCATGTGATCACCGCCAACGATTACCTGGCCCACCGTGATGCCGAAGAAATGAGCCAACTTTTCTTGGCTTGTGGTTTGCGGGTGACCTCGATGGCCGGGGAGCTGGAGCCACCCGAACGAGCCCTGCGTTATGACGCTGATGTGGTTTATCTAACGGCCAAGGAATTGTTGGCGGACTATCTGCGTGACCAGATGGGTGAGGCTTCGCCCGCCAGTGATGAGCAGCTGTGTTTTGAGCAGTGGTTACGAGGTGAATTACCCCAAGGAGCCAGCGCCTTGTTGGTGCGTGGCCTTCACACCGCCATCGTTGACGAGGCCGACAGCATCCTGATCGACGAAGCTGTCACGCCTCTGATCTTGGCAGCCCCCCGTGAAAGTCGCGGCTTGCAGGAGGCCGTGCGGCTGATTTCCGATCTGGCCAATACCTTGTTTGAAGGCCCCGACTACCAGGCCAACGCCAAGGGTCAGTCGGTCACGCTGAACCCTCCTGCACTGGCGCAATTGACCGATTTGTCCAGTCAGTTGCCCCCTCTGTGGCGGCCTGCGCCCCGGCGCGAAGAGTTGCTTCGGCAAGCGCTGGTGGTTCGCCACTTTTTTCACCCAGGTCAACACTTTGTGGTTCAAGACGACGAGGTGGTGCTGCTCGACGAGTTCACTGGCCGCATGACACCCGGCCGAAGCCTGACCGCGGGCCTGCACCAGGCCATTGAAGCCAGTGAGGGGGTCACGATCACCGACCCCAACCAGTCCCTCACGCAGATGAGTTTTCAAACCTTCTTTCGGCGCTTTCGCAAACTGTCCGGTTGCAGCGGCACCATCTGGGAGGCTAGTTCCGAGGTCTGGCGTGTCTATGGATTGCAAGTGGTTCGGGTACCTACTCACCGGCCTCGCTTGACGGTTTACGACCCGCCGATATTGGTCAGAGACGCCGTGCACAAATGGGACACGATTGCCCAAGAGGTGTGCAGACAGATCGCGCGAGGTCGTCCTGTGTTGGTGGGCGTGCGCAGCGTGACCGCCAGTGAAGCGCTGGCCCGTGTGTTACAGGCTCAAGGCATCGAGCCCCGGGTGCTCAATGCCTTGGCTCACGCGGAAGAAGCGCCCATCGTTTCGGGGGCGGGTCAGCGTGGCGTGGTCACCATTGCCACCAACATGGCGGGCCGCGGCACCGACATTCGTTTGGGAGAAGGGGTCCCAGAGTTGGGCGGGCTGCACGTGATCGTGGCCGAAGTCAATGAATCAGGGCGAATCGATCGGCAGTTGGCTGGCCGATGTGGGCGCCAGGGTGACTTGGGCAGCGTCTCCACCTATTTGTGCCTGGACGATGACCTGGCCCAACGCATGATGCCCGCGCCCTGGCGTCAGTTGGTTTCGATGGCCCTGCGCACTTCAGCTGGTCGGTCGTCACGCATCGCGGGGTGGGCTTTTGCAAGCGCCCAGCACCGTGCTGAGTCGGTGGCTTTCCAGCGGCGTTGGTCGGTCTTGCGTTCAGATGATTGGATGAGGGCAGCCCTGCCATTTGAAGGGCGTCAGCGGAGAAACCGGTCATGACGCGTGTTTCAACCTGGCCCTGGACAGCAGGTGAGCGCAGCGAAGCTTTGTCGGACTGGCTTGGGCCTTGGCTTCGTCACAGGGGGCAGATACCCGCGACAGGGTATGAGTTTTCGTGCCGTTTTGGGCCCGATGGCGCATGGCCAGACCGTCTGTTGCTGGCGCTTGATCCAGCCCCAATGCGCACCGAAAAAGGCGCACAACTGTTGTCTGACTGGGACATGCCCGATGGCCTGAAGCACTCCTGGCAGCAGGACGCGCGGTATGCGAAGCAGTTTTTGATGGCCGCTCAGGCCTCTCATGACGGGGTGGAGCGCCGTGCCTATCTCGGTTTTGAGACCGAAGAACATCCGCTCATGCCAGGTCTGGTCATGCGCGGTTACAAGTGGTGCAAGGGCCGCGAACGGGTGAGCGATTACTGGCGTGTGCCGGTGTCCGCTCAGCAATTGTTGCAACAAGGCGCCTTGTCATCGGGCTTGCCCATCCAAGCCGAAGCGGTTTGGGGTGTCTTGATGCAGGTCCTGCAAACCGCCTGGGTTCGTGACCAGGGCGTGGACCACATCGAATTGTGGGCAGTGACTGAAGCCGCCACCGCGCGTGGCTCGGTCTGCTTGCGCTTGTACGAAACAGGATTGTGTGTGGCCGATGTGGCCCACGCCTTGAAGCGACTGACGACCCTTTGGCCGTCGTGTGCGCTCGTGTGTGAAAAAACCTTTCAAGCCCTGGGCCCCAGAGCCCTGGGCTGGTTGGCCGCCGGAACCGATGGTGCTGGCCTGCCATTCATGACCATTTATTGTGAAGCTGGACCTCAAGACGTCCAGTCTCTGCTCGAAGTATCAGGAGTAGCTTATGCGTAACATCAAGAACAGAACCTTTCGCACCCCCCCATTTGCGCTTAAAAAGAGCCGTGTGCAGCTGGAGAAGCTTGAAGAGCGCCTGCTCCTGTCGGCAGAGCCCCTGTTGCAAATCAGCAAACCTGCACAGGGAAGCTCTTTGGCTGTGGACAATGTTCTGCTGACGACACGGGTTGGTGATGCGGTCAACAACCAGCAGGACCCGATGTTCGAGGTCAACTTGCAAAACGCCCAAGTCATTGACCTGAGCAAAGGGGTGGACCAGAACAGCAGCTTGCTGTCTTGGGAAGTGCAGGGTGACCTGATGAAGCTCAACCAGGACTTGGGCAGTCTGGTGTTGGATTTGGGCGCGAACGATGACACCGTCACCATTTCTCAGGATCAGCAGGGTCGAATCAAGGTCTCTGGAGATGGTCTCTACGATTTGGTGTTTGCCAAACCCTTGAACCTGCTGGCCATTCGGGGTGGTGCGGGTGTGGACAAGGTGCTGCTGGACTCATTCAGCATGAGCGGTGGACTGCGTGTGGAGTCCGAATTCATCGAACTGACCAAAGAGAAGACCGTCACGCTGGGTGGCGATGTCTTGCTCGATGCAGTCTCACGCATCACCGGTAATCCCGACACAGGCGATGCCCAGGGCACCGCCTCGACCCTGGTTGACGTGCAAGGCACCTTGGTGACCAAAGGATTGGTGACCTTGTCGGCACGCTCTTATGTCGATTACCAGACGGTCAGAAACGGCACATCTGCGGACTTGAATTTCACGGCGCAAACCGAAGCCCGTGCCCGTCTTGGCGAGTCTGCCTCTGTGACCGCAGCAGGATTGGCGGTGGTCGCATTCTCCGACATCAGACTGGTGGCCGAACTGTCGGGCGTGACCGCAGGCACTTTGGTGCTGGACGCCAAACAGACCAGTGAAGCGGCTTTGCTGGGCAACGCCCGCGTGACCATTGATGCAAAAACCGGTGACGGTCAACCCCAAGTGCGGGTCGAAGCCAGTGGTCTGACGCAAATGAAAGGTGTGGTCAGCATGGCCACCCGCGATGCCGAAAACACCATCAATGCCAACACGGTCAATGGCCAGATCAAGCTTGACCGCTCGGTGTGGGCGCGTGTGGGAGATGGCCTGCAAAGCATTCAAGAGGGTCAAAGCACCGACAACAAAGTCACGATGATTTCGGCCGATGGCCTACCTGCGCCTGCTTTGCAAGTCTCTGCCTTGACCGCAGACCGAGCCAGTGGCGGTATTCAGGCCGAGCTGATCAGTTCGCCCTACGGTGTTCAAAACATCCAGGTCAATAACCGGGTAGCGGCCGATGTGAACGGTTCAACCCTGAACCTCTCTCGTCTGGACGTCAGTGCGCTGGACAGCACCACGGTGAGCAACAAGGCCCGACAGGCCAAGAGCACCGGTGTGAACAGCACCAGCGTGCTGCTGCGCAACAGCACGGTTTTTGCCAGTGGCCATGTCAGCTTGGTGGCCCTGGACGCCTCTTCTTGGAACACCGAAGGCGGTGCGTATTCGGTCAACTTCACTGGTGGTGGCAACCTTGGTGCGTCCCGTGCAGGCAACCAAGTGAGCTCGGACGTGTCAGCATTGGTCAGCGCTTCGAGTGTGATTGCTGCGGACCTGCGGGTATTGGCCAAGGGGGCTCAAACGCTCAAAGCCACCATCGCCCCCAACAAGCTCGATCCTTTGAACTCAGGCGAGTTGGACTACTGGGTGGACATGAGTGCGCAACGCGCTTGGAACCAACTCAATGGCGGTGTCCGCATGGACATGAACGCCTCCACATTGACCCTGAGTGGTGGAATGGTCTCTGGTGCCTCCGCGCGTGCACGTTTGAGTGCCAACACGCCTGCTGGTGCCTTGCGTTCGGGCATTTTGAGCGATCAGGAAGAGTCCATGGCCCGCAACGTGGTGGGCTGGAACGAAGGCAATGGCGATACGCTGGATCTGTCCAAGCTGGGCGGTGCCGAAGGCAATCTCAATGGCGTTTCGGCTTACGAAATATTTGCCACGGTGCGAGACACCGAAGTCAATGCCGCCGCAGGCGTCGTGGTGGACGCCCACAATCGACTTCAATTGGAAGCCATCAACGGCGCACTGAGCGTGCCTACGGGCGCGGGTGCGGCTGCACTGGCCTTGCTCGAAGTGGGTGCCACCGCCCTGGTGGCCACCAACCGGATGCGCACCGACACGCGTGCACAGGTCTCAGACAGTGAGCGCAAGAAGAAGTTTGCAGCGGCGGGCGTGGTGAGCATCTCCGCCGTCGATGCGGTCACCGTGGACGCTTCTGTGGGCACCCTGGCCCGCGCCCAAACCACGGCCAGTGGTGTTTTGGTGCTCAACGATGTGCAGCACTTTGCCATGGCCCAGTTCAACCCGAGTGAGGCCAGCACAGGCGATCTCAAGATCGAGGCGCTGGACCAATCACAACTGAGCGCCTTGACGGCGGGCAAGTTGTACGCAGGAGAAAGCCGCGTTTTTAAGAACAGCTGGAGTGCTCTGGCCGACGAAGGCGTGGTCACCACCAACTGGCTGTCTGGCTCCGTCAAGGCTTGGCTCGGAAATGACACCGGTGATGTGGGTGTGCAGCTCAAAGCCACGGGCAACACGTCGGTGCAAGCTTCTGGGGAGGCCACCCTGAAGGCCGGAAACCAGTTGGATTACCAAAACGCCAAGGGTGCGGGGGTGTCCTACAACCGCATTGGCACCTCGGGCATGGCCGGTGTGCTCAAGGGCGAGATGGACGATCTGTTGTATGCCAACAACCAAACGGCTGATCCGTTCATGGTGTCGGCCTTGGTGCGCAACGGCAGTGTCCATGTGGACGGTGACCTGCGTGTGCGTGCTGACCTCAAAATCAGCGCGACCAGTGTGGTGGGGCTGAGCTCTTCTGAATTGGACAGCATCCTCGCGCAAAACGCCAGCTATGCCCGGGCCGATGCCCGCATCGTCATGCCCGCCAGCAGCACGGTCAACCATTTTGTGGGCGGTCTGCTGCAGGTTGCCGCAAGCGACAGTACCACGGCGCTGTCCAAGGGCTCGCTGAGCACCGGAGGGGCTTGGTCTTCGGCTTTTCTGGGGGCTCGAAATGAGGTCAATCACCGCGCCGATGCCTTGATGGACAACGTGATCGTCACCACGGGCGGCGGCGTGCAGGTTCTGGCCAACACCACTCAAAGCCTGACGACCAACTTGTCCGGCAAGGTCGACGGCTTTTTGTTCAGTGCGGCCAACACCCTCACACTCAACGAGGTCGTGGGTGGGACCACAGCGCGTATCCAAGGCGGGCGACTGGAAACAGCCGGTGATTTGTCGGTGGTGGCCGACAACGCCAGCACCATCGACTCTGTGAACCAGGCAACCGTCGATGGTGCCGGTGCTGACAGCCATGTGATCGCGGCCAACGTGATTGGCTGGAGCGGTTTGAATGCATCGCGTGCCACGCTGGCCTCCATTAGCGGTTTTAAAAGTGCTTTGGGCGGGCAATTGACTGGCTCAGCCGGTTCGGCTTCTCCGATGGAAACGCTGGCTTCGGTCGTCAACACCCCCCTGGTGGTCGGTGGGTCCGCCCAAGTCAAGGCCCTCATGCGTGCGGCCCAGACCAGCCGGGTGAGCTCGGATGTCGATGGATTTTTCGGGGGGGGCAGCCAAGTCTTGGCCGTTCAACGTGCCAACACCCGCACACAGGCTTGGATCAGCCCATCGTCTGCGGCCACTCCCGTAGATGGCCGCACGCAAGTGCTCAAAGTCAATGTCGGCGGTGCGCTTCAGGTCGAGGCCAATGACAGTTCAAGCATCCTGTCCAACGCCACCATGTCTTCTGCGGGGGGCATTGCCGCTGTGGGCGGGGCCACGGTGCAAAACCTGGTGTCACAGCAAGTCCAGGCCACTTTGGACGATTTGGCCATCGCTGCAGGGGGCAATTTCTCGGTGCAGGCCTTGAACAAGGCCGTCATCAGCTCTGAACTCAGCGGCATCGTCAGCCTGTCTGTCAGCTTTGGCTTGGTCGGGTCCGTGCCATTTACCCGTCTGTCGGCCGCCAACAACATCTTGGCGCAAGTCGGCGCCGACGTGCGCGACAGCGACGTCACGGCGGGTGGGGACTTTTTGCTGCAAGCTCAAAACAGCGCCAGCATTTTGGCCAACAATTCGGCTTTTAGCCGTTCTTCAGGGGGTGGTGCTGCATCGAGTGTGGTGGCCCGCAATGCCATCGGTTGGGACACCCCGGCCCTGTGGACACAGTCAGATGACGACCTCGATACGCTCAAGGATTCCAGTGAACTGGGGGCAAATGCCTGGTCCAAGGTCTCTGGCAGCACACTCAAAGTCACCGGGGGGGCCCAAGTTTTGGCCTTCATGTCGGCCAACGTGGATGCATCGGTAGATAACTCCGCCACGGGTGGAGCCGGAGGCACCATGGTCGCGGGTGTGCGTGCCTACAACTTGGTCAGCACCTCTTCCAAATCCGAAGTCTTGGATGCCCGCTCTGATACCTTGGGTTTGATGGGCGTGGCCATGGTGGGCGGTGAATTGAGGCTCGAATCGAAGAACGAGCCCATGGTCACCTCTGACACCACCCTCAAGGCGGGCAGTGGCAACACCGAAACCGAGCGCATCAATGCCGACTACACCACCAGCGATGGTTTGCGGAAAGTGAGCTTTGGCGACAGCGTCCGTGTGGATCCGCGTTACCGCAACGGTGGCGAGGGCGGCAAGGTTTACCGTTACATGGGTGGCGGCTCCAAAATGCTGGATCTGAGCAAGGAAGATTACAGCAACGATGGTTACTGGTTGGAGGAATCGCCCTCAGCCTTCAAGTCGGGGGTGCTCGGCCAGTTTGTCGGGTTTTATGAGCAATTGGCAGACGTTTTGCCCATGAACTCCCTCAGTTGGAAAGATGTTGTCCAGTCTGGACGAGGTTCCTCCGGTGTCCAGGAAGTCCAGCGGCTGACCCTGACCCCCGGCATCGATGCTGTCAGCAGCATGCAGTTGGCTCAAGGGGACAAGGTTTCCGAGCCCATCGCGGTGCTCAAGATCGGCACGGCGCAAGCGGAGCGCCAGTCCTTGGTGCTGGTCAATGCCGACCGGGCGGTCGGCTCCACGATTCGCCTGTCGCTGGCTGGGCGTGATGACTTGACTTTCGAGTTGTCAGCTGACCAAGCCGCCCAAGCCGTGCAATTGGAATCGCTGCTTGAGCAGTGGTTCGGTGCCGACAACGTCAAAGTCTCGGTGCAAAGCATGCGTCAGGCTGGCTGGGGTTTCGACATTGTGCTCGCCGGCAGCATGGTGGGCGAAAACATCAGCCCCATCAAGGCCAAGGTCAGCACCTTGGTGGGTGACACACCCTTGGGGCTGAATGTCAGCACTGTGCGGGACGGACTCAAATCTCCGACGCGTGAAGAGCAGGCTTTTTTGATTCAGAGCGCCTTGCGCAAGTCGCTGGGTGACAGTTCGCTCACCGTGACGGCAGGCGCTGGCCTGGTGGCCACTTACGACATCCGTTACGGCACGGAGGGGGATGTGGCGCAGCTGCGTGCCCTGTCCTTGACCGGTGGCACCAAGGCCGAGCTCGAGACCGTGAGCACCGGCGTGGCAGCCGTTGGTGGCATGTACGATTTGCGGCTGGATCAGCAAAGTCCTGATCAATACTTCAAACTGAAATTTGACTACGCCGGGCTCACTTACACCTCCAATGACGTGGTGACGGTGGCCACGGCCAACCAGATGCGAGACGCCTTGCTGGACGCCAAAACCAGCGACGGCAAGTCTTTGCGCAGCCAGGGTTTGTCGGCCACGGTGTTGGCTTTGCCCACCAACGTTGATGGAAAGACCTACTGGAAAATCGCGTTCGACCGGGACAGTGGCGACCGCACCATCGAGAATTTCCAGATCAAGCAAAGCACCCCCACTTTGGTCGGTGGCGTGACGAGCGTGCTGTCCTCGTTGTCGCTTGTAGGTGGCCTCTCGGTCAACGGCATCATGGCCCGCAACATGGTCAGCGGCAGCGCCACGGCCACTTTGCGAAATGTGGACCTGACCGCAGGGGCATTGACCATCGACGTCAGCGATCAGGCGGTGATCGATGCGATGGTCGACAGCGTGACCAGTGCCGGTGGTGGCCTTCTGGCCGGCTTGCCCTCCTTCTCCGACGTGGTGGCCACCAACATGGTTTTGTCGCAATCGCATGCCGATGTGCTGGACGCCAAGGTCAAAACGCTCAACGGCGATGTGGTCATTCGTTCCAGTGAAAACGTCACCATCCGTGCGACCAACCAGAGTGACACCCAGGTCAAGGGCATCGGTATCTCGCGCACCATGGCCTTCAACACCGTGGGCTGGGAAGCCCGGGATGTGTACAAAAGCGCCAACGAAGCCCTGGTCAATGGCAATGTGGGCACCGAGAAAACCTCAAAAGCCCATGCCTTGGTCAAAGGCTCAAGCATTGACTCTGCCGGTGCCATCAGCATTGATGCGCTCAATGAGTCGGGCATCAAAGCCACCGTTGGCAACCAAACTTCCACAGGGGATGGACTTTTACAAGGTTTTGTCTCTGAAAAAATACTCAAAGGCGTTCTCAAGGCCGCCACTTTCAAGGCCAGTTTGGGTGTTGTGCTGACTTCCAACGTCATCAGCTCCGAAGCCAAGGCCATCGTGGAGGGCAATCTGGTCACCCTCGACGCCCGCGGTGGCGGTGTCAAAGTGGCTGGCATTGACCAGGCCAAAATTGAATCTGAAGCCAAGTTGCTTCCCAAGGCCTCGGCCTCTTTGGGTGGCAGCGTGGTCGGCTTGGCCACAGAGGCTTTGCCGGGATTTGAAAGCAAATACACCGATCGCTCGGGTTGGCAGGATGTGAAGGGGGGACAGGTGGTTCAAATTGCCACGCCCGACTATGTCTCCAGCGACACCGGTGAGGACATGCAGACGGGTCAACGCGTCCAGTTGCAAAGCGCCATCGGCGGAGGTGCATATGACGAGGTCTACGAATACACAGGCCAAACCACGCTGAAAAACATCGATTTCAGTGCTCAAAATTTCAAGGACACGAAGTCCTGGCGCAAGATTTTGGCTTTGCCAGGCCAAAAATATGTCTACTACTTTCCGCTTCCGACGACAGTGGACCTCAGCACGGAAGACTATCTGTCCCCCGCCAGAGGTTGGAAGTTGTGGCAAATTGAGGGGGCTGTCAAAGGGGCCTCAGAATTTGTCGGCGAAATCCTGGACACCAAACTCAAAGACGTTTTGGGTGGTGGACAAAGCGCCTCGGTGGGGGCGGGTGGCCTGGTGGTGCGCAACGATCTGCGCAGCTTGGTCGATGCACACATCAGTGGCGCCAAGGTGTCTGCGGCAGGGGATGTGCTGGTCAAGGTGGTGGAGGGCGTGGTTCTCAAGGCCAACAACACCAGTGAAGTCGCTGGGGATATTGGGGCCCTGAACGTGACGGTGGCCACCAACACGGTGTTGGGTTCTGCCAAGGCTTGGATCAGTGGTGGCAGTGTGACCACCACGGGTAGCGGCAATCTGCGGGTGCTCAGCACCAACTCTTCGACCGTCAATGCCACCATTGACGCCTCGGTCGAAGCAGGCATTGCCATTGGCGTGACTTTGGCCTTTAACACCATTGGCTGGCAGCCCACCAGTTTGTGGACCTTGCTCAAGGATTTTTCGTCAGGCAATGCAGCACTCCAGGAAAAAACCCTGTTGACCCAAGCCTGGGTCGATGGCGCGACCCTTGATGTGGCCGGTTCGGTCGAGGTCAACGCCCAGTCGGTTGGTCTGATCAATGCCACGATTGAAAACTCTGCCAAGGCGGTCAATGCCGAATTTGGCGTCGAGGACGATGGCAAGGGATCGGGGGCTTTGAGCATCACGGTGGCGCCGGTGGTGGCCACCAACCGGGTCAGTGCTGACACCCAGGCCTACATCAGCAACCTGGTCTCGCTCAAAGCCGGTGCAGACCTCACCGTGAAGGCCGCTGGTCGTGCCGCGATCATTTCTTCTGTGGAGGCCAGTGCCGTGTCGATTGCCGTGTCCGGCAAGGGCAGCGCTGCAGCCATTTCAGTGGGCCTGTCGATGTCGCGCAACGACGTCGACAACGACGTGTTGGCCTACATCAGTGGTGTTCCGGGGGCGACTGCACCGATCACTGTGGGCGGCAATGTGCTGGTTTCGACCGATCGCAGTGCCACCATCAACGCCTTGGGCTCGGCATCCTCGACCTCGGTGGCGGCAGGTGCCGGGGGCGCAGCGATCAGCGTTGCGGCGGCGGGTACGGTGGCCCTCAACCTGATCAACGGTTTGGCGGATGCCTACATCAGCGGCGTCGCATTGAGCACCCGAGCACTTTCGGGCAGCAAGGGCGATGTGACCGTCAGCACGCTGGACAACGCCAGCATCGATGCCGAGGTGACCACGCGCTCGATTGCCTTGTCGGCTGGCAGCCAGGCTGGTGGTGCCGTGGCGCTGGGGGTCTCGGTGGCCAAGAACATCATCGGCGGTGACGTTCTGGATGTGCCTTATGACTACAAGGTGTCCGACTACAACAAAACCAACAAGCTCACCACACTGGCCAAGGGCAAAAAAGTGCTCAAGGACACGGGCGTGCTGACAGGCGAAGTCTACGAGTACATCGGTGAAACCTTCACCGATCCCAAGGGCTTTGAGTTGGTGACGCAAAATTTCAGCGACGCCGGTCAATGGCGATTGCTCAGCTACTCTGACCGCCGGGCTTCAACGCGTGCACGCATTTTCAGCTCGAACATCGATGCAGCGGGCAACTTGTCGGTGCTTGCTGAAGGCCATGCGGTCATTGACTCCTTGGTGCAAACCACCTCGGCTGGCGTGTCCCTCGCGGGTCAAGGTTCCGGGGCGGCCAGTGGTGCCGGGGTTTATGCCCAAAACCGCATTCAATCGGATTTAGAGGCCAGCATCGATGGTGCGGTGGGTTCGGGACGCAGCAAGATTGCGGGCAACACCATCACCGTGAGTGCCGACAACCAGGCCACGATTGACGCTGTGGCGGGAGCGGCATCTTTGGCCGCGGCCGTGGGCGGGCTGGGTTCTGCAGCGGTGTCGGTGGGCTTGTCTTTGGCCTTCAACAGCATCGATGGCGACACCCTGGCCAATGTGGGTCAGGCCGACATCACCAGCCGTTCAGGCACGGTGAATGTCACTGCACAGTCGGGCGGAGAAAAGTTACTGGAATTCAAGTGGCAGGACTTGGAGGCCAAAGGTGTCACCGCACAAGTGTTGGATGCGGCCACCAACAACAATGCCGAAGTCAGCTACATCAGCAGCCAAGGACAAACTTGGGATTACCTGAGCACAGAGGGCAAGACACTGCTCAATTCGGGGGATGAGGTTCGTGCTGCCTCAGGGCGCATTTATGAGTATGTGGGTACCTCCGGCCAAACCCTGGACTTGGGGCTGCAAAACTACGCCTCTGACAGCGCATGGAGCGAGGTGAGCACCTCTGGCAAGAAAGTCATGTCTGGTTACACCGTGCGGGTGGATGATTTGCACACCTATGGCGGCGTGGCCGGCAAGGTGTACCGCTACATTGGTGGCAAGGTGGACCACACCACGCTCTCAGGCAAAGTCAATGTCGATTCCGGACAACTGGTCCGCATTGAGAGCAACTTCTCGGACAACAGCCTGCTGGGCAAGGTCTTCAAATACAAGGGCGTGGATGGCAAAGGTGGTTCGGCCCTGCTGGACCTGCGTGATCAAAATTTCGAGGACTCCAGCCAGTGGGAATCGTATTCCTTTGAAAAGACCATCGACTTGTGGCGTGAAAACTATGCCAACACAGCCGTGTGGCAATTGGCACAAGACTTCACCGACAAAAAGAGCATGGCGCTCATCACCGCCGGATTGCTGGATCTGGGTTTGTCTGTGTCCGCCTTCGATTCGGTGCGTGCCTCTGCTTATTACAAGAGCACCGATGGCATGTCTTGGGATTACCTGAGCTCAGCCACCGATCAGGTTTCGCTCAAAAAAGGCACCAAGGTCAATGTGGTCAGCGGTACACACGCGGGCAAGGTGTACGAATACATCAGCAAAACCACCCGCAAGGTTGAGTTGGGCACCGAAAACTATGCCGACGCCACGCGTTGGAAAGTGGTCACGGCCGAAACTCGTGAGTTGAAAAAAGGCGACACCGTGCGTGTGGCCACCCAGCACAAGGCGGGTGGCAACTCGGGCTGGGTCTACCGCTATATTGGCAAAAACAACCAAGCCTTGGACCTGACCAAGCAAGACTACGCAGACACTTCGCGTTGGGAAGCGGTTCGGCCTGTTCTCGAGATCACCTCTTTGAAACAGGGCAAGAGCTGGATGATCCACGACGGAGGCGGTGACAGTTACACCCTCATTTTGCTGGATGATGGCAATGCCGTGATCAAGCGCAACAACATCAATGCCACATCGGCGGCCGCATCGATGGCGCTGGGCATCGGTGGCTCAGGTGCTTTGGCCATTTCGGGTGCTGGTGCCGTGGCGCTGAACTCGGTCATGGGCTCCACCGACGCTGTTGTGCGTCAAGGCAGCATCACCGCCAAAGGCGATGTGGTGATCACCGCCCACAATTCCACCATCATCTCCAGCAGCATTGTGGCGGTGTCTGCCGCCATCGCCGGTGGGGGAGCCGGTGCCGTGGGGGCCTCGATCGGGGTCTCAGTGGCCCGTAACCTGATTGGTCAAGAGGGCTTTGGTGCGGTGGGCGAACAAGCCATCGCCACCACCCGTGCCTTGTTGATTGACACCGATGTCACCACCTTGGGCAATCTGAAGCTGCACGCCAGTGCCGAGCAAACCATTGAAGCGCTGGTGGTTGCGGGTTCGGCTGCCGTGGCATCCGGAGGTGCCGGCGGCGTGGCCGCCAGCGGCTCTGGCGTATGGGCGCAAAACCAGATTGGCATGCGTGTGCACGCCGGGGTGGACACAGAAGACATCGTGGTGGGCACGCGTGCGAGCCGCATCATCGTGGGCAACGCCCATATCCTTGCCGATGACAATTCCAACATCCGCTCCCATGCTGGTGCTGCCTCCATTGCCGCGGCTTTGGCGGGTGCATCCGGTGTGGCCGTGTCGGTGGGTGTTTCGCTGGCTCGCAACGTGATCGACTCGGTGGTGCTGGCAGGCCTCAAAGGGGCTGAACTGGATGCCCGTGGCCAGTTGGAGTTGGTGGCCACCTCCAATGCCGCCATCAACGTCAAGGCCTGGGCTGCCTCTGTGGCCGCTGGTTTTGGCGGCGCAGCAGGTGTGGGCGTCAGCGGAGCGGGTGCTTCGGCCATGAACGTGATTCTGGGCGATGTGCTGGCCCAAGTGGACGACAGCGCGATCCGCGCTGCATCTGATGTGACCGTCAAGGCGCTGGCCACCAACCGCATTGAAGCCATCATCGTTTCGGCCTCTTTGGGCGTGGGTGTGGGCGGTGCCAACGGTGCCGGTGCATCGATCGGTGTCGCGCTGGCACGCAACTACATCGGTTACGACCCCCTTCAGTGGGACGGTGCGGTCACTTACACCTCGGGCGTCAGCCAACCGAGCTCGATCAAAACCGGCGATTTGATTCGTTTGGGGGCCACTTCGGGTGCACGGGCCAACGAGGTTTATGAGTACATCGGCACCGATCCCATCTTGGCCCAAGACAAAGACGGTGACGGCAAGCTCGACGAGTTGATCCTCAAGCAAGACTACGGCGACACCAAAAAGTGGAAGCAGCGAACCACCGCTTCGGCCAACCGCATCATCGCTTCGGTGGACCGTTCGGCCATCAGCGCTTTGGACGACGCCACGCTCACCTTGGATCTGACCATCTGGGCCGACACAGCACAAACCATCGAATCGACGGTGGTGGCTGGATCGATGGCGATTGCCGGCGGAACCACAGGTGTGGCGCTCAGCGGTGCTGGCGCGGGTGCCACCAACCTGATTGGCTCTGAAACCCGGGCCTATCTGCAGCGCACCACGGGTGCTGGTGTGGAAGTCGATGGCAACATCCTCATCGATGCCCGAGACCGTTCAACCATCAATTCTTATGTGCAAGCGGTCTCGGTGGCTGCGAGTTTTGCGCCCACCGGTGCAGCTGTGGCCATTGGCGTGTCGGTGGCCGAAAACGAGATCAACAGCACCGTCACAGCCACCGTAGACCGTGCGGTGGTGGAGGCGCTTGGCGACATCACGATCACGGCCTTTGACCTGGCCCGCATCGACACCACCTCGACGGCGGCAGCCATGGCCATCAGCACCGGTGCCGGGGCGGCGATTTCCGGTGGGGGGGCCTACGCCTACAATACCATCAACACCGTCACTGCAGCTGTTGTGGACCGAACGGGTTCAGTCCCGGTTGCTGGCAACCCAGAGACGGGCAAGACCCGGCTCACGACAGGCAAAACTTTGACCGTTCGCGCCGAGGGCAATGCCCAGGCCGACGCTTTGGTCGTTGCTGCTGCCGCCAGTTTTGGCGCCATCGCGGCAGCGGCCGCGGGCACCATTTCTATCAACCGCCTCAACCCCAAAGTGATGGCGGCCATCCGTACTGCCGATATTCTGGCCTCGCTGAGTACCGGCAAAGTGGAAGTGTTGGCCCTGGCCAACCAAAAGGCCTTTGCCCGCAGCGATGCCTTGAGTGTCAGCTCTGGGGCTTCGGTGGGCTCGTCTACAGTCATCGCCACCGACAGTGGTTCGGTGGTGGCCGAGTTGGGTGATGATGTGCGTGTGGTGGCCTCCGTGCTGCGCATCCATGCCAAAGCCCAGGACGACATCTATCAGCGTACCAGCGCCTCCAGCGGCGGCGTTTTCGCAGGTCTTGCGGGTTCTTATTCCGACATGAAAATTGAGGGCACGACCCGTGCGGGGCTGGGCGATCGCAACCAGATTGCCGTTGGGTTGTTGGACATTTGGTCTACACGCAGCCAAAACTTCGACGCAGTGGCTTTGAACCTGGCCGTGGGTGCATTGGCGGGCAGTGGCGCGGCCATGTTCACCACGCTGACGGGCACGTCGAACGTGAAGATTGGCCAAAACAGCAAAGTCGTGGCGGGCAATATCGCGATCCGCGCCGACAACATGGCCGACAAAAACCGCTACTCGGCCACGGAAGAGTCTTTGCGCTCGGGTTCTGCCGGAGCGCTGAGTTTGACGGCTTTGGGCACGGTGACGGACATCGGCACCGATGGCAAACGTTTCGGTGCTCAGGTCGACATTGGCAACGGCACCGAAATGACGGTGTCTGCCGATGCTGGTCAGACCGGCCGTTTCAGCATCGACACCTACTCTAAGGCTTCTGTGACCGACAAGGTCCGCATTGATGCCATCGGTGGGCTGGCCTTGTCTGTGGCGCTGGCTGACCAGGATGCTTACCTGCGTTCGGGCATCAACGTGGGTCAGGCCAAGTTGAGCAACCTCAGCGGTGACCTGGCCTTGACCACCCGAAGCGATGCCAACATGACCGCTGGCTCCAATGTGCTGTCGGTGTCGTATGTGGGGGGGGCTGGTGCGAATGCCGATTCGCGCCTGTATGCCGACAACACCATCACCTTGAGTGGTGCAGATCTGCTGGGCAATGAAGTCAAAATTTATGCAGGTCAAGACAGTGCGCGTGCGCCCAATGTGATGACCGCCACAGCGCAAGCTGACTTGACCCTGATTGCGCTGGGCGTGGGTTTGCCAGTGGCCACCTCCAAGGTGCTTGAAAACAACACCATCGACCTGACCGGGGCGACCCGGGTGCGCTCGATTGGCAACGTGGTCTTGTTGACCGAGCCAGGCATTGGCGGCGACAAGCGGGCCGTCGGTGCAGGTATTGCCATCACGGTGCCCGTGGTGGTGCCCTTGCCATCGATCACGTACACCAGCGTCGAGAGCAATAACCGCGTCAATGTCGGTCAGATGGCGACCATTGAAGCGGGCATCAACTACCGCACACTGGTGCAATTGCTGCCCTACGAGGTCAACAACGAGACCCAGCTGAGCGCTGACAAGGTGGGCAAAGACCTGACCACAGCCGAGAAAACCGCACTGGGCCTGGACGAAGGCCAGCAATACCACTATGCCGCCTTGGACTTGAAGGATGTTGCACTGTCCATCAGTGCCGGCTCCATCGTCGAGTTGGTGGGCACGGCCTATGGCAAGGGCGTGAGTGGCAAGTCCTACCGCTTTGCCCCACCCGGTGGGGCTGCCGTCGAAGAAAACCTGGTGCTGGAAATCGAGGATTACACCAACACCAAACGCTGGCAAGAAGTCAAGCCTGACCACAGCCTCAGTGGCAACGAGGTTTCGCTGACCATCAAAATCGGTGAAACCGTGCGCACTGCGAACGGGCGCTGGTACCAGCGCATGGGTGAGGGCGTGACTTTCAACCCTGCTACAGCCACCTACTCAGACACCGATGGATGGCGCGAGATCGATGTCACCAGCAGTGACAAGGGCCAAAAATTTGCCATGGCCCTGAGCGATGACTTTTACGTGGTCAAGCCCAAGGACATGGCCTTGCCCACCTTGGTGTATGCCAACGTGGCCAACCAGCTGCTCGAAGACCGCGCCAAAGTCGTCGGCTGGATGGAAAGCCATGCCGGTAACGCCGAGGCCATTGCCCGCTACCAGGCCTTGCTGACCAAGATCGACCAACAATTGCAGAAGCTGGGGCTGGCCGACACCCAAACGGGTGCCAACGGCGCCACGGGTGTGTCAGCTCGCGAGAGTTTCGACGTGCTGTACCTGCGCATGCCCAGCATCCAGGCCTCGGCCGGACTGATTTCGATCAAGGCTGATCTGGCCTCCAAGGCCGCGGTGCAAAGTGCGGTCACTGCCAAGCGCATGGTTGCCCATGGCGAAGCCAACATCACAGTGGTCAACAAGACACCGTTTGGTCTGGAGATCAACGACATCGGCATCAACAAGACCGGTGCAACTGAACTGGTGAACAAGCAACGGGTGGTGATGAGCCCCGGTGCCACGTATTTCAATGCCGCCTCTTTGACCGATCCAGGCCCAGCCGGCGACAGCGTCATCAGCATCACACAAGAGGCCTACCCGACCTCTTGGTACACCTCGCTCAAAGACTTGAACCTGCCCAAGTCCCCTCAGGATATTGAAGTCAAGGGGCGAGTGGTCAACGAAGACGGCAAGCTCATCTTGAAAAATCTGAGTGGCAGCATCAACGTCACGGGCGAACTGCGTGCAGGCACGATCGAATTGGCCGCCACCGGTGACTTCAACCTGTCCAGCGATGATTGGTTCCACACCGGGCGTGATCCGCGCCAGTATGTGTCCTTCAACACCGTGTTTGGTCAGCAGGTCTACAACAGCGCAGGCCTGGCCAAATCCCTGAGCTTGAGCAGCTCTGACCTGCGTTTGCAGTCATTGCTCAATGCCATCAGTGATCCTGCCAAGTCTTCCACCATCTTCGCCATGGGCGAGGTGAACATCAACGCCCGATACCTGAACATCGACGGACTGGTGCAAAGTGGCGTCGACAGCATATCCTTGACCATCGATGAGACTTTCAACCCCACTGAGTCGGTCAATTTCACCGATTCCAAGGGCAATGTCCAAAAGGGTTTGACCTTTGGCAACGGCGGTCTGGCTTCGGTCACCGGCGCTTTTGATTTCGCCAGCAAGAAGATCACGCTCAACCCGATCAAGCCCCAAGGTGGCAAGATCAACGTCACGGGCACCATCATCAGCACGGGCAATGGCCGACTGCGCGTGGCCAGTGGCTACACCTCGGTGATGATCGACAACCGCACAAATTTCACCCTGGAACTCGACGAGATCGATGTTTCAGAAAACCGCGTTGGCACCATCTCCATCACGGACAGCGCCACGCTGCGCCAAGAAAACTACACCTACAAGGACGGTCAAGTCACGCACCTGAGCCGAAAGGGCGTGCTCACGCCGGCTAACGGCAGTGGCACGGTCAGCAGCATCACCTACACCAATGTGGGCGATGCTGTTGTCATGGACGCAGGCGCTGCCTTGTTCTACCAACCCGAGCAAGGGCGTTACTACGTCTGGACCGAGGGTCAAGCCAAGACCAACACCACCTTGGAGATTTACAAGCAGCAAAGCTTTAACCTTTTTGGCTTTGATTGGGATGGCTTGGTGCCCGACACCGCCGCCAATTTCACGGACACCCGATTTACCGATGGCACACCGCTCAAGGAATCTGAGCTGGCCTTGCAACTGAGCTTGAATGACTACCTGTTTGTTCAGTACGAACAAAAACGCAATTTGGCGGTGGATGTCACCCAAGACAAGACCCAGGTGCGTGACGTGGCCACCAGCAATCTGTACCTGTACGTGGGTGAGACCACCAAGCTGAATTTCCCGCTGACGGATTTCTCGGACACCAGCAAATGGAAGTTGCTGGAAAAACTCTCGGGCGGCAGCAAAGTGCTGGACACCGCGTCGGTGCTGGCCAATCCCGGGGATCCGAGCAAGTGGGCTTACAAATTTGTGGCCACCCAAAGCAGCCCCTGGAAGACGGCCGATGACCAGGTCTGGAAACCCTCGAAAGCTTTGGACCGCTTTGATAGTGATTTCCAGAATCAGGAAATCACCATTGACGGCCCCACCACCACAGGTGGTGGCTGGATGCGCAAGAAGACCATCACGACCAAAAAGACCACGGTCACCGGTCTGAAGGACTTTTACACCTACTCCCTGCGGGCGGATTTACCTGTGGCGGTCGAGACGGCGCAGGGCCCTTCGAGTCCGAAGATCGACATCCGCACCGTCGGCAAGATGGTGGTGCGTGGTAGCGTGAATTTTGGGGATGCCACGCCACTGACCGAGGCCAATGACGACCAGCCTGAGACCTTTGTGCCGATGGCGCTGGCGGCTGACACCATGGAAGTGGCCGGCAATGTGGAGTTCGTGGGTGCTTTGCCCGATATCCGTGCCAAAGGTGACATCACCATCAACGTCAAGGACCCACGCGGTCGCTTGAATGTGCAGGCCACCGGCAACATCACAGTCAACCAAACGGTGGGCAAAACCGCTGCCGTGCTCAAATTGGGTCAAGTCGTTGCGGCAACGTTCAATGCGGACAACACGCCCAAGACCGTTGGCAACATTGCCATCAATGCCCTCCATGGGATTTATGGCACGACCTACAGTTCACGCGTGTTCGGTGCACAGGTGCTGCTCGACGGCGGGGCCGGCTCGGTCATGGCTCGGGTGGACAGCGCGGTGCTGGGCACCGGTGGTGTGGCTGCCCGGACACAGGGCTCGATCAACCTGGTGGAAACCGACGGCGACATGCGCCTGATTTTGCCGCAGGCCTGGAAGGGTGAGACCGTCTCGGTGCGTTCGGCCAATGCCGACGTCAAACTTGAATCGCGTTGGGGCGCGATCGTTGATGCGTCTTACGAGCGTGTCACCGCCGACCCGGCCGAGGTGGCTGCCCGCATTGCGGCAGCGGGTTTCTCCGAAACCGAATTGCGACTGGCCGGCATGCCCTCGGGCCAAACGCTTGTGGCGCAATCCAAATATCCCGTGTCGCCAGAACTGCTGGCTGCGATTTTCCCGCACCGTGACTTGGGGGGGACTCAGGTCGGAACAGGGGCTGAGCGCATCAACGTGCAAGGCCGCAACGTGACCTTGTTGTCTCAGTCCTCTGAAGGCGGTGTCGGCCGATCCACCGAACGGGTCACGGTGACGAATCTGGACTCTCCATCACAAAGCGAATACCTGCGTGCCGTGATGTCCAAGGCTTCGGCGCGTGATGTGGTAGCGGTGGAGTACCAGCGCTATGAATGGATGGGCGATACCGTCACCTTCGATTTGTCCAGCGCGGGCAGTTTCGTGGTGGATGGTTGGCGACTGGTTGATCCCAGCGAGATCACACCTGCGAACATGCAACTGCTGAAGTCGACGGACGGTGTTCAAGAGGTCACCCAAGGCCAGTGGATTGAAAACCGACACGAAGTCATCAGTGTGGTGTTGCAGGTCTGGGACGACGTGAACATCAGTGCCACCGGTGACGTGGCGGTCAACAGCGCTGGCGACGTGGTGCTCACAGCTGCAGGTGACCTGCGTGTGCGCGACCTCAACGATCTCGAAATCAGTGGCATCACCGCAGGTGGCCGCATGCGTCTGGAAGCCGCCGGGTCCATCTTGACTCAAGGCAGCGACAACCGCATTGACACCGTTGGTGGAGTCGCCGTGTTGCGCAGTGCAGGCGACATGTTGCTGGTGGCTTCGGGCGCGGCTGGGGTGACCGGTGGTGTGATCCGCAGCAATGCGGGCACCCTGAGCATCAACGTGGGCGCGTACGGTCAGAAACTGCCGGGCAACGACGGCTGGCGTGAAGGCACGCTGACCCTTCGTGCCGCTGGCGATGTGAATGTGACCGAATGGACCGATGATTTGTTGTTGTCTTCGGTCTCTTCGCAGACGGGCAACGTGGCGATCCAGGTCCTTCAGGGCAGCTTGCAGGCCTCGGACCGTCTCGAAGACATGAACCAGCTGCATGTGAGTGGCAAGCAGGTCAGCCTGACAGCAGGTGTGGCCACCCAGCTCGATGAGCTGCGCAATCTGGGCACACTCCTGGTGGGTTTAAAGATTGATGCCGACACCTTGCAGGCCACCACCCACACACGCCTGAACAGCATTGTCTCGATCACCGATGTGGACGATTTGACCCTCGACCAGCTGCTTTTTGACGGTGAGTCGAGCATGCTGATCAGCGCTGTGGGCCATTTCCATGTGAATGCCGATTTGGCCATCGCCGGCAACCCCTACACCCTGATGCGCTTGGAGTCGATGGGTGGTGATTTGAATTTGAACGGTGACCTCACCATGGGCGAGGGCACGATCACGCTGCTGGCGCAAGGCGATGTCAAGCAAGGCGCAGGCTCGCTCATTGAGCACCGCAGCGGCGGACTGGACATTGAATCTCGCACAGGCTCTTTTTTGCAAGCACAAGGGGCCTCGATTGTGGTGGCCAAGCGCACGGGCACCAGCATCAGCAAAGCTGAAGGCAAGGTGCACATCCAGGCCGCCAAGGGCATCACCCTGGACAGCATCGATGCAGGTGCTGGCTGGGTGGCGCTGGAATCTTCCGCAGGTGGGGTGTCTGAAGTGGCCGATGATGTGGCCGACGACATCGTTGCCGGCGCATTGTTGATGAATGTGAACACCCAGGTTGGCCAATCGGGGCGACGCCACAATGATCTTGAAATCGGGGTGGATGTGTTGGCCGTCAAGGCTGGGGGGGATGTCTCCTTGCTGGCGAGCCGTGCGTTGGCCATGGGTCAAGTACAAGGGGAATTCAGGCGTGTTGGGGCCATTGGCCTCACGCCCGAGGGCAGGCCGTCGCTGGGTGGTGAACTCAGCGTGGACAGTCTTTCACTCATGGGTCTGAGCGCAGGAAGCGCGACACAAAGTGCCGGAGCTTCCGTTCGCGTGCTGACTGGCGGCCTGAGCTTGTTGGCAAATGTCCAGGTCCATGGCGCTGGGTTGTTGCTCGGGGTAGAGGAAGCAGGGCAATCGCTGTTGGTGGCCGATGGCGTGACCTTGCAATCTGCCGGTGGTGATGTCAGCTTGGTCTCCAAGGGCACATTGAGCTTGGGCGATGACCTGGTGAACAGTGCCGGTGGCGACGTGCTGATGCAAGCCGCCCAAAACCTGAACATGCAGGCATCGACCCGTGTCATGACATCGGGTGGCCATGTGCGGCTGGAATCTTTGCAAGGCAACGTCACACTCGGTCAAATCAACACCGTCAAGGACTTGCAAACCGGTCTGAGTTTGCAAGCCGAGGATGGGTCTGTGGCCGTTTATGCCCGAAGTGGTGCCATTCAAGCGGCACTGCCGGTGGGCTCGGCCGTGGAAAACATCATCGCCAAGCAATTGGGCATGTGGGCTGGCACCGGCATCGGTGGCAGCGCACAGACCGAGTCATTGACCACCCGCGTCAACAAGATCGCTGCACAAACCGCCGCAGGCGATATCCGTCTGAAAGAAACTGAAGTCCTGGAAATCAATGGCCTGGACGATGTGGCTTTCACCCAGGTCAGCCCCACCGGCATGGCCAACCGGGGCCTTTTGTTTGACGAACCCATGACGGGCCTGCGCACAGGCAGTACCGGTGGGGTGTACGTCAGTGCCAGAGGGTTGAATGTGTTCGCGTCGCCTGCCATTGGCGAAGACTTGGGCATTGAGGCCGGCTCCGGTGGCATCACGATCGACACGACCGACCAACTCACGGACATCCGTGCCACGCTGAGTGCCACTGGCGGTGGCGCAATCAGCATCCGCTCGGCCAGCAACAGCATCCTGATGAGCACCGATGCGCTGCTGCGCACCGAGGGGGGGGCCATCACGGTGATGGCCGACGCCAAGTTGCAATTGGCCCGTGTGCAATCGGGTCACTGGGTCTCCAGTCTGTCGCAAAGGCTGGCCAACGGCGTTGCGGCGCAAGCAGGCAGTGTGCTGCTGCAAGCCAAGACGGGCAGTGTGGTGGTTGCCAATGGCTTGGACCTGACACGCGATCCTTTGGTGTTCGCTGGCAGCTTGAGCGTGCAGGCCGCGCAAAGCATCGACGCCATGCAAGTGGCTGCGGACAGTTTGGAGGCCCTGGCAGGTCAGGGTGATTTGATCTTCTCGGACCGTGACGGTTGGGGACAGAACACGGGCTTGACACTGGGCGCTTTGCAGACCTTGATGGACGGGCGCATCCAGATCACCACCGAGGGCAGTCTGCAGGGGCAGGCCGCATTGAAAGTGGCCAATGGCATGGCGGTGGATCTGATCGCTTACGACGCGATCAACCTGAGTGACAACAGCACCTTGGTGGCTGTGAGCGGCTTGGTCGGGGAGATTTCCCTGGTGGCCGGTGGCCTCATCAGTGCCGCAGCACGGGCTTTTGTCCGCTCGGGCACCAACGACAAAGCCCGTTGGGGTGAAACGGTCTTGCCCACCACGGGTGTGACCACCATCACAGCGGCCAATGTGGACGCTTTGAACAATGTGCTGATTTCCGGTGATGTGGTTCTGAGCAACATCAGCTCGGCCAGCCTGAGCAGCCTCACCTTGAAGGTGAGCGGCTCGCTTTGGATCACGGGGGCTGTACCAGCGAACCTGACGCTGAACCTGGAAGTGGGTGGCGATTTGGTGGTGGACACCGCTGTGAACGGCGCAGCCGGTGAAGTCGTTGATCTGGGCGCTGGCCCATTCACAGCCCAGGTGAGCGGCGATGTGGATTTGCGCACAGCAGTGCGCACCACGGGCGCGGCCAAGCTGACCGTTGGCGGTGATCTGCGCGGTCGTGCCGCACCTCGCATCGGTCTGAGCGATGTGTCCAGCCTGGCGGGCCATGCAGCCTTGCAGGCCACACACCTGACACTGAATGTGACCGGTGACATCGCGGCCAATCCCACAGCCTCAGGCAGTGCGGTCGGTCAGGCGGCATCGGGCCTTTCGATCGCCAGTGAGCAACTGTTGGTGACCGGCGCGGGCAAGGTCTGGCTGGACAACTTGTCCACGGCTGCCTTGACGATCGAAAGTTTGACCGCAGGATCCGACGGCGGACAGGCCGGCGATGTGGTCCTGCGCAGCTTGGCCTCGGCCATCACCCTGAGCGGGCATGTTCAGGCTGCGGGTGCCTTGGGCAGCATCACCTTCGATGCCGCAGGCTCAGGCGGCAGCTTGACCGTGGTCGATGGCGTCATGCTGCAGGCCAACACCGTGATTCTGGATGCCCAGTTGGCCATTGAAAGCGCCGGCAGCGGCAAGGTGATGGCCCATGCATTGGAGTTCAACACATGGCTGGGCGGGGGCGTGGGCACCTCGAGTTTGCCTTTGAATGTGCAGCTGCAAGGCAACGACGGCGAGATTCGTGGGCGTGTTTCGGGCAGCATGAACCTCAAGGCAGTCCAGGGCGATTTGGGCCTGAACCGTTTGCAGGTGGGGGCTGACAGCCTCAGCGCGACCACCCGACTGGAAACCCAGTCAGGCCGCATTGTCGGGCGCGGTGCCAACGCGGGTGCCAGCCACTCTGCAGATTTGGTGGCCAGCGATGTGCAATTGATCGCCAACGGCAGCTTGAACTCGGCGGGCATCGGTGCTGACGCGAACCCATTGCGTCTGCGCAGCACCACCGGCACGGTCACCCTGGGGGCCATGGCCACCGGTGCCGTGATTGGGGACGTGGTCATTTCCTCGGCCTCCAACTTGCGCATCCGCAGCACCGGTGTGAGCGGCCAGGCCGATGTGTATTTGGCCTCAGACCGTGATCTGACAGCTCAGCGCAACGGCGCTGAGTTCGCCACGGTGTCCAGCAGCCAAGGCGCTGTGAGCCTGGTGTCTTGGCAGCGGGTTGAAATGCTCTCGCAGCAAGACGGCGGGCTGAACCTCGGTCGTGTGACCCTGGATGCGCCCAACTTGAACGTGCAGGCGGGCAGCATTGAGTTGGTCTCTGGTGCCGGTTCCGTGAACATGGGTCAAGACACACGCATCTCCATCACCAGTGGAGGTGAGATCCGCGTGAGCGCGGGCGAATCCATGACCGTGTCCCAGGTGGATGCAGCGTCTGCCAAAGTGGCTTTGGTGGCCCGTGGCGGCTCCATCATCGATGGCGATGTGACCGAATCGGCCACGCCCGACATTCGAGCTGCACAGATCTTGCTGCAGGCGGCCGAAGACATCGGCAGCAGCCGTGCCGCTGGCGGCCAGTCTGTGGGTGTTGCCAATGCGCTGGAAGTGGCGGCGGGCTCTTTGGCCGCACGCAGCGGCTTTGACTTGCGTGTGAGCGAAGTCGACGATGTGACCTTGGACTCCGGCCTCTCGATCACCGTGGCGCGTGCTGCTGCCATGCTCAATGCCTTGCCGCCTCTGACAACCGCTTTGAACGGCTTGCAAAGCACCGGCGGTGGCGACATTGTGGTGAGCGCAGGCAGCCTGACCCAAGCCGGTCGTCTGACCTTGCAGGAGGGCACTTCGGTGCAGACCACGGGCACGGGCGCGATCCGATTGAGCGCTTTGGGCACCGATGCCGTGGTGATGCTCAAGGGCGATTTGTTGGCGGACCAAGGTCCGCTGGAACTGGCCGCCACGCTGAGCGTGAACAAAATGAACGCAGCCCAGCTGCAAACCCGTGGGGACATCATCGTTCGTGCCAGCAATGGCTTGAAACTCGTGGACGCGGCGGGCAATTCGGTGGCCGGTACCTTCGCACGCACCCACTCACCTGGCTTGCTGCGCATTGAGGGCAATCAAACCATTGCGGCCAATCAGCACCTGGCTTTGATGCTGACAGATGCCAAGCAAGGCGATCGCCTGGAAGTGACCGGTACCCTGACGATGGCCTCGGGTGCGACGCTGGACATCTTGCGCTCCAGCAGTTATGTGCCGCAGCGCCTGCAACACCATGACATCGTCAAGGCGGGCACTTTGGCCGGCCAGTTCACCGAGGGCACGGGCCTGTTTGGATTTGGTGATGGCAGCGTGTTGCTGCAAGTGAGCCAATCAGGACAACAGCTCTCGCTGGACGCTGTGCAGCGTCCTTTGGCCGATCTCTTGGACATCACGGTTCATTCGCAGGCCGATGCCGACAAGTTGGGCATGTTCTTCAACGCCGATTATTTTGGCGTCGATCGCAACTACACCGTCGGCATGATGCTGCGGGCGGCCGATTTCCTGACGGTTGACGGGAATTTCGTTCTGCGCAACAGCGTGGCCGATGTGAGCCTGACCGATGGCAGCGCCAAGACACGCCGCTGGACCGTGGGTGGGGCCAACCTGTCCGCCTTTGTGGGGCTCAACGGACCGTACCGGACCGACCTGAACCATGATGGCGATTTCAATGACGAAGGTGAAGGCCCGAACGCCGCTGCGGCTGGCTTTGACCTGCAGGGCGTGGATGTGGCGCTGGCCCTTCACATGGAGACGACCGCCACGGGTGGACGTGCCTTGCCACGCAGTTGGCTCAGCCTCAAGGCCACTGCAGACAGTGCCACCGAAGTCGGCATTCCGTTCATGTCGCTTCAGGCCTCGGCCATGGCGATCGATATCAACGCTGGCACCGCCGGTGACAACGTGGTGGACCTCAAAGCGGGCAAAGCCCTGAGCGTGGCCACGGGCGATGGCAACCAGACCGTGACGCTGGACTTTGATTCTGCGCGGGGCACCCAGGTCAAGGCTTCTGCGGCCTTCATCCTCAACATCGCCGATTTTGTGACCGCTTCCGGAACGCTGGGCTTTGAGCGTTCCTTGCGCGATGTGGTGCTGGCCGACGGCACCAAAGCCAAGACCGAAATGCTGACTTTCGGGGGTGAAAATCTGCACGCTTTTGTCGGTTTGAATGGTCCTGCAGACGGTATTTACAACGCCAGTTCACACCCCGACGCCATGGGGCTGGCTTTGACCGATGTGGATTTTGCGCTGGCGCTGTTCTCTGCGCGGGCTGGCGAAACGGCCTCCAAAGGCCTCAAGTGGGCCGCTGTCAAGGCCACTGCAGGCAGCGTCGAGGTGGTGGGCATGCCGGAGTTGACGCTCGCGGCCCGCAACCTGTCGCTGGACCTGAATTTGGTGGACTCCACTGGTTTTGGCCGACCTGTCAACGGTGACAACAAAGTGATCGATTTTGCTGGCGGCGGGGGGACCCGCAAGCTGGATGTGGTCACCGGAACCGGTCGCAGCACGGCCATCACCTTCGATGGCGGTTTGGGTGAGTACATCCGGGCCACGGGTGATGTGGAATTGCTGGTGGGCGACTTCTTTGCCGTCAAAGGCTCATTGGGCTTTGAGCGACGGGTGCAGGATGTCACGCTGGCCGATGGCAGTCTGGTCAAAACCCAGCTCATCAGCATTGGCGGCAGCGGTCTGGATGCGTTTGTGGGCTTCGGTCCCTATGAAATTCAGCAAGATGGCCAGACCATCGTCAACCCGGATGCACGGGGTGTGAAGATCAGCGACGTCGAATTTGGACTGGCGCTGTTCTCCTCCAAAGACGCGGGATACACCGACAAACGCTGGACCGCTTTGACGGGCGTGGTGGGCAAAATCGATGCGCCCATTGGATTGCCCGACAACGTGGACTTGGACATTCACACTTTGGGCATTGATTTGAACCTGGTGAATGGTTTCAGCGATGCGGCATCACCCAACAAGGTGATTGATTTTGCGTCCATGAAAGATGTCAACGGTGTGGCGGGCATGCAAATCGCCACCGGCACCGGCAAGGCCCTGCGCCTGATGCACGATGGTGACCGAGGGCAGCTCGTTCGCGCCTCAGGCGGCATGGACCTCCAGCTGGATGGCTTTGTGCAGGCCAGTGGCACCATGTCGATCGAACGCTCAGACGTGACCTTCAAATTGGCAGGCAATGGCATTGCACCTCGTCCAAGCGTTGACACCCGCGTCTTGACCATTGGTGGCACCGGGCTGAACGCCTTTGTGGGCATCAATGGACCTTACCGCAGCGACACCAATGGCGATGGCGTGGTCGACCTGAGTGACGACACCAACCCGTCGGCCATCGGCGTGACGGTGAGCAACGCCGAGTTTGGCGTGGCGCTGGCCTGGGACAAAGCCGCCGCAAGCCAACGCAGCTGGGTGGCCGTGCAAGCCACGGCCAGCGAGGTGGCCTTGGTGGGTGTGCAGGGCGTGACCGCCACCGCGCAAAACCTCAAGGTTGAGCTCAACCTGGCCAACAACCCGCTGGCCAGCACCCTGGAGCGCTACCAAGTGTTGGATTGGGCAGCGCAGCCGTTCAAAGTGTCCACGGGGTATGCGACACACATTGAACTGAAGATGGACGGCTCGCGGGGTGAGCTGATCCGGGCCACCGGTGACTTCGAAGTCGGCGCGGCCGGTTTTGTTCACGCCCGCGGCTCGATGGGCCTGGAAAAATCGACCACCACGGTTCAGCTGGCCGACAAGAGTCTGGTGGTGGTGGACCAGTTGTTGTTGGGTGGCCAGAACCTGGATATTTTTGCGGGTGTGGGCGGTCCTTATCGGATTGACAGCAACCTCGATGGTGTCATTGATGCCAACGACCAAGTCAACGCCTCGGCCGTGGGTTTTGCCATGACAGGTGGCGAGTTTGCCGTGGCCATGCTGAGCCCGACAGCTGGACAGCCTTTGCGCTACAGCGGCATGAGCTGGCTGGGCATTGAAGCCGGTGCCAGTGTGATCCAGTTTGTGGGCGTTCCCCAATTGGATCTGAAGGTCAGTCGCCTGGAAGTGGTGGCCAACCAAGTGTTCAACGTGCCCGACGGCGTGGACGAAGCCACCCAGGTGGTCGACTTCAAGGCCAAACCGGTGCTGGTGCCCACAGCAACAGGCGTCACCCGCACTTTGGATGTGCAGGGTGACCGGGGTGCGCTCTTGCGAGCCTCTGGCGACATTGAAATGCGCGTTGGGGACTTCTTCTACGTGGGCGGTTCGCTGGGCTTTGAAAAGTCCACACGCTTGATCACCTTGTCGGATGGCCGCATCGTCAGCCACGATGTGATGACCCTGGGGGGTGCCAACTTGCAGGCTTTTGCCGGCCTCAATGGCGGTCCGCTGGTGGACTCCAACAACGATGGCAAGATCGACAGCAACGACACACCGGCTCTTGGGGCCATGGGCTTTTCGCTGGCCGATGTTGACTTTGGCCTGGTGTTGGCAGCCGAGCGAGAAATGGTGCGTGAGACGCTGGCGGAAAAACTCGAGTGGCGCGACATCGCTGTCTCGGCCAGTCGCCAAGTGGCGCTGGCCAGTGCATCGGCCGACCCCACGGCCAGCAGCCTGTGGTTGTCCACCGACGGCGGACAGCGTTGGGCCCGAATCACGACGGCCCCTGTTGGCTTGCGTTACACCTCGATCACCATTTCAGAGGATGGTCAGACCATTTTGGCCACGGTGGACGGTGGCGGGATTGTCCGCTCCACCAATGGTGGGTTGAGCTGGTCGGCCACAGCCGCCGCACAGGACCGTTACACCGATGCCGTCATCGTGCGCGATGGTCGCATCGTCAGTGCCGACATCCCGGCACCGGTGCGCAACGATGTTTTGCGCCTGTCGGGTGACTGGAAAGTGGGTGACATCATCACCATCACCGGTTTGGCCACGGCCAATGTGAGCTACACCGTGGTCAAGAATGACCTGAGTGCAGACGGCAAAGGCGGCTCCAAAAATGGCTCGGCTGACGAGATCAATGCCAATGTGGCTGCGCAGGTTCGCAAAGCCATCAACAATGCGGCCGGCTCCCTGGCGCTGGCCGCGGGCAATGGCTCGGTGGTGACGCTGGCCGCCAGATCGCAGTCCACCGATGCGGGCTGGATGCGCATGAGCGTCACGGTCAAGGGCAAGGGTCTGGTTGAAAGTACCCGCAGCGCCGGTTTCATGGTCAAACAACTGGACATGCTGGTTTTGACCAGCCGTCCGGCTGAAGGCGATGTGATCACCCTGTCGGGTGTCACGACCTATGACATTGGGTACACCGTCACCCGCAATGACCTGACCGCCAAAGGCGATGGCACCGGCGGTCTGGCCACAGACTTGCAGGTCCAGACCCATGTGCTCAACCAGATCCAAAAGAGCTTTGATGCCGTGGCCCAGATGGACCTGAAAATTGGCACCGCTAAAAAGCAGTTGGCTGAGCTCAAGAGCCTGTTGGTCTTGGACATTTTTGGCACTGGCAAATACCAGGTCAAGCTCTTGGAGTCGTCCATTGCGGCCATGCAGCTCATTCGTGACAGCTTGCCCACATCCTCTGCGGTGGTGACTGTCAAGGCCACCGCCAATGCGCTGGCCATTTATGGCAAAACAAGCGGCCAGGCCTTCAGCCTGACGGTCACGACCACGGGCAAAGCCAAGGCTCAGCTGGTTCGTGCGGCCGACCGGGAATTGCTGCGTGGCACCTTGCAGGTGTCCGGCCAGGCCGAAGGCAGCACTTGGACAGAGGCGACGCAGTCCTCTGGCGACCGCAATTTGAGCTGGAAGCTGCTTGCCTCCTTCAACGCGGGCACCCAGGTGCTGGCCGCTGCGGCGGATGGCATCTTCATTGGCCAGGTGAATGCCGATGGCAGCAACAGTTGGACGCGGCAAACTGCCGGTTTGCCCAGCACGGGCTGGGTCAGTTTGGATGCCAGCGAAGCCTTGGTCAGTCCCAGTGACCCCACCGTCCAAGGCGCTTTGCTGGTGCTGGCCCGCCCCGGTGATGCCTTGTACCTTGCCGATACACGCCAAGCCAATTGGACTTGGAAGAAGATCGCCAGCCCGCGCGACTGGACGTCGGTGGCGGTCTCGGCCGACGGCAGCACCATTGCTGCAGCGGCCAACGGTCTGAATGGAGGCATCTGGGTTTCCAATGACGCCGGCATCAACTGGCGTCTGGTCAATGCTTCAGCCGGTCTTGACTGGCGTGCTGTGGCGCTCAACGCCAATGGCACTCAACTGACCGCTGCCGCCTCCGGCAAAGGTTTGTTCACCACTGCCGTGCAAACGGGAACCCAAGCCTTGCCCACACGTTTGGCTTTGGAAGCCACCGCGGGTGCGGCCCGCTTGGTGGGCTTGCCCTCGGTCACGGCCGAAATCAGCAATGCCAGCGTGTCCATGAACCTGGGCGATGCCATCAGCCATCGTGTGATGGATTTCTCGGCCAATGGTTTCGATGTGGTCACCGGCACAGGTTCGACCCGCACCATGAGCCTTGGTGCTGTCGATGGCGAGTTCATTCGTGTGACGGCCAATGCCAAACTCGACATCGCGGGTGTCTTGCAGGTCACAGGTTCTGCCGCTTTCGACAAACGCTCTGCCACCGTGATACTGGCCAATGGTCAGTCGGTTTATGCCGATCAATTGACCTTGGGCATGTCCAATGTGCGCGGGTTCTTTGGTGTGGGCGGTCCCTACCTGGTGGACAGCAACCAAGATGGGAAAATCGACAGTGCTGACACGCCCAATGCCAATGCGGTGGGCTTGTCTCTGGACAACATGAATTTGGCCATGGGTGTTTTCACGCCCATCACCATCGCATCGGGCGACAACCTGTACGCCGATCCGAAGTACAGCAGCACCAAGGCCTTACAAGGCGCTTCATGGATGGGCCTGTCGGCCAGCGTGGGTGCTGTGGAACTGGTGGGCTTGCAAAATGTGTCCCTGTCGGCCACCTCTTTGGCGATCGATCTCAACCGGGTGCAGAATTTGCCCTCTGGCTTGAGCTCGGATGCCAACGTCATCGATTTCAAGAAATCCCCGGTGACGGTGCGTACCGGCCCCGGCACGTCCACCCAACTCACGCTCGATGGACAGCAAGGTGTGCTCACCCGAGCCAGTGGCACGGTCAATGCCCAAGTGGGCGATGTGCTCTCGTTCAGTGGTTCTGTGGGCTTTGAGATCGGGCAACGCCAACTGGCGCTGACCAGTGGCGGCAGTGTGATGACCCAGGCCCTCATCATTGGTGGTGAAAACCTGGCCGCTCGGGTCAGCACCAGCTCCGATGCTTCGGGTCTGGGTTTTGCCCTGAATGGCTTGGACTTTGGTCTGGTGATTGCCCGCTCGATGCTCAACGGCGACACACGTTCTTGGGTATCTGCACGCGGTGTGGCCGATTCGGTCAATGTCCTGGGCACCTCCGCCTTTGGTGTGGACATGTCGGGTCAGAACCTCAAATTGGGTCTGAACCTCGGCTTGGGCAAGGACAGTCTTGGCCAGGCCAACGCCACCACCTTGGACTGGACCGGCTCCAACAGCTTGACGGTGAAATGGGGGACATCCACCGGTGCAGTTGCTTTGGACTTCAAGGGCGAGCTGATGGAAATTGGCGGGACCATGACCGTGCAGCTTGGCAGCCAGCTCAGCGCCAGTGGCTCCTTGATGATCTCGCGCCAAGAGCGCGACATCGTGGTGGCCGGCCGCACTTTGCGTGCAACCGGCTTTGTGATCGGTGCCAGCAACTTGCAGGGCACTGTGGGCGGGATCAACCTGGGCGGTCAAGGCATTGACTTGGCCATGGCCTTGCTGCGCCCGATGAATACCGATGCGAAAGACAACCGTTCATGGATGGCCTTCAAGGCCAATGTGGACGGTTTGACGCTGGATGCCAGCCAATTGGGCTTGCCGATGGACAGCCTTTCTGTCGAAGCCAAGGCCATGACTCTGGAGGCCAACCTGGCCTTGGGCAGCGTGGGCGGCATCGCCGCAACCGATGTGCTGGACTTGGGCCTGAGTGGCTCGTCCGACAAGCGCATACAGGTGCAAACCGGGCAGGTGGTCAACAACGTGGCCGAGACCCTTTCGCTGGACTTTGTGGGTGCGGGAGGGGCATTCTTGTCCCTGGCGCTGGATGCCAAGATCAACATTGCAGGCTCAGTGTTGTTGCAGGGCACCTTTGGTATGGCCCGTCTGGGCAACCGAACCGTCACCCTCAGCGATGGCAACAAGCGTGACATGTCGATCACCGCCTTGTCCGCTCGCAACGTTTTGGCGCAGCTGGGTACCGGTGTGGGCACCGACGCCTTCGTTGGCGCATCCCTCAGCGGTGCCAGTGTGGGCATGATGCTGTTGACCGACACCGAGGGTGATGGCACCTTCATTGGCTTGCGGGCGTCTGCCGACAGCGCCACCATCCAAGGCTTGGGGGATCTGACCCTCAAGGGCGGAACGCTCACATTGGGTGTCAACATGGGGCCGGGTAGCGGCGCATTGGCCGGCACGGTGGTCGACTTTACCCAGGGAGACTTGGACGGTGATGGCCGAAATTCGGGCATGTCACCGGTTCGCCTGCGTGGCACGACGGTCAGCACTCTGGATTTCCGTACCCAGACCTTCGAGGCTGGCGGGACCCTGTCGCTGGAGTTGCGTGAGACCGGTGATGCCATGAGTGCATTGCCATTGTTTGCAGGGTCAGGCAGTTTTGCCGTGCGCGTCACGGGCTCGGGCAGTGCCCTGCGCACCGTGCTCGCCGCCAACGGCCTGGAGGCCATGGTCCATGTGCAAGGGCAACATGCGGGCGTCAGCAATGGCTCCTTGCT
Organism: Limnohabitans sp. WS1; assembly: GCF_003063265.1. Classification (GTDB taxonomy): domain Bacteria; phylum Pseudomonadota; class Gammaproteobacteria; order Burkholderiales; family Burkholderiaceae_C; genus Limnohabitans_A. The sequence continues at coordinate 13,481 of NZ_NERU01000004.1, read as the reverse complement.
GTTGGTGCTGCCGGGCAGCGGCTATGCGCTGAGCCTCTCAGCCACGGCCGCCATCGCGGTGCCAGGCCTGGCGGGCACGTCGGTGTTTGGCGACGTGACGGTGGAGCTCAACCGTTCGGGCCAAGCCATCAATGAAAGCATTGTGGTCGGTGGCAAGACTTTGTTGGCGAAGTTTGATACCGGTGCCAACGCGACCCGCTTTAGCCTGACCAACCTGGACGTCAGTTTGGGAGGCAGCCTGGGCAGCACCTTGTTGGGTGTGGCTGCGCAAATGACACAGGCACGCGTGTCTTTGCAAAACAGTGCTGTTTTGCCGTTGGTCAACCAGACACTGGACGACATGCTCAACCTGTCCCCTGTGGTGAGTTTGGGCGACTATGTGCAAAGCTACATCAATGGCTACATGAATCCGACCTGGATTCCGAGCCTGGAGGGCATGCCGGTGCCGCAATACGGTGCCTTGGGCGTGCCGACTTTGGGCGGATTGAAGTCTTATCTGGACGCAAATTGGGCACCCAAAGCCGGTGTCAGTGCGGGCCTGAGCTACAAGTTGGACCAAAACGGACTGGCCCTGTCTTTTGACGGCAGTGTCAAATTGGGCAGCGACAAAGTCGCCGTGGACTTGAATGCAGGCTTGGCGCAGTACGGCATCAGTTTTGATGCCGATGTGCAGTTGCAGGTGGCAGCCACTGCCGTGGTCGACCTGGATCTGGCTGTGGATTGGACTCAGGGCTTGAAGGCCAACTTCAACCTCAACAATCTGGCCTTCTCGGGCAGCCTGAGTGCGACGGACATTGTGCTGGCCGCCCGCATGGGCCCTCTGGACATCGGGATTGGCAAAAACGGGCTTGACGCCAATGCTCAGCCTTACCAAAAAGGCTCGCTGACCCTGGATCTGGGCGGCAGCATTTCTTACACCCAAGGCGTGTTCAGCCTGAAGCCGGGCACCAACCAGCTGAGCATGTCATTGCCGCTGTATGCCTCGGTGGCCGGTGTGGACTTGGCCCAAGGGACGACGCCAAGGATCACGGTCACAGGCAATCCGCTCAGTGGCGACCTGCAATTCACTGCGCTTGGTTTGGAGGCCTTCACCGACTTCTCCAAGATCCGCATGGAAGATGTGCTGACCGCCATTCCTGGGGTGCTTCAATACCTGGAGACCGTGGACGTCTCCAAACTGGGCTTGGGCAGTCTGCCTTTCATTGAGACCTCGCTGCAGGACCTTCTGAATTTGGGTTCCGCGTTCAAGACGGGCGTGGTTGACAAGATCAACTTCAACCGCCCCTTGAAGGACTGGACCGGCAAGACGGGCGAAAGCCAGCTGTCGACCGGCAAGGCCGCCAGTGTCAAGGGCGTGTCCGGTCTGACGGGGGCCGCAGGACAGTTTGCCGCCTCCATGAAGGGTTTCTATGTGTCCGTGGGCAACCAGGTCCTGGAAATCACGGATGTGGCCATCGATGGCAGTGCCTTGACCTTGGGCGGTGCCATCACCAGCTCCAACACCGAAATCTCGTATCGGGTGCATCAAAAGGTGGAGCGCATTGTGACCATGGGTGAGTTTGTCAATGCGCTGAATGCATCGACGCTGCTCAAACCTGGCACTTTCGCCAGCTACAACGCCAGCACAGGCGAGTTGAGGATCCCTTTCAGCGCCATGTTGAGCATGCCATCCCAAGTGGCCGCACTCAACCTGAATCTGTCGGCCAACTCTGACCTGTCTTTGTCGACGTCGGCCACAGCGGCCATCAACGTCAATGTCGGGGTCGACTTCGACCTGCTCTTGGCGCTGGGAGGGGGTAATTTCACGGTGGCCGTGGACCATTTTGTGGCGGCTGCGAGCATTGATGCCAATGTCAAAGACTTGGAGGTGTTGGCCAAACTGGGCTTTGTCTCTCTGCAGGCCGGCGGTGTAGGCACCGGCTCCGAAGTTCATCTGGGTGCACGAGTGACTGCGGTGCTGGACCGCACACCTGGCCTGGTGGGTGGCGAACGCTTTAACCTGCCAACTTTGCTGACGGAGGCCCCTGCGGCTTTGAGGTTCGATTTCAGCGGCGACGCTTATGCCCGCCTGCGTGGCTTGCAGCTCAAGACGGCGGGTGCCGGCATGGACATTGGTGCAGGTCTTGAGCTGGGCCTGTATGTGCAAGACCTGAGCAATTGGTCCAGCTTCAAGCTGGTGACCACCAGCCAGTTCGATATCAAGAACGCTGCACAACGGCAGGCCTTGGGCCTGACCGACAAGGACGTGGTTGCAGTCCTGCCGGACTTGGGGGCTGTGCTGGATCTCAGCCGTCTGAATTTCTCGGACATCATGGGTGGTTTGCGCATGGTGCTCGATGTGGTGGACACCTCCATTGGCAGCCAGCCTTTCTACACGCAGAAATTGCCCTTGCTGGACAAGTCTCTGAGCGAGATCCTGAACTTTGGCGACATCTTGTTGGCCCGCATCGAAAAAGCGGGCGCCACACCGGCCGCTGCGCTCGATGAGGCGGAGAAAATCATTGAAGAAGCGTTTGGTTTGCAGCCGAACATGTTGGATTTCTCGATCGACAGCGTGAGCAAGCGTTTGTTGATGGATTTGCGCTTGGACATCGGTGTGAGCAACGAGTTCCGGGTCAACCTGGACTTGGCCACCTTGGCGGGCATGGTCGGTCTGGAGTTGCCTGCGGACTTTGCCAATTTGCTCGATGCCTCGGGCAAAGCTGCGGGCACTTATTCCGTAGGGGCCAACCTGGTCGCTCGCGTGGGCATTGCCCTGCCCGGCGCACCGTCGGGCACACCGGCCGTGGCGCTGCTGGACTTCGACGAGAAAACCGGAACAGGCACTCACCTCGATTTGACAACCAGCCTGCGTGCTTCCGATCTGATGTTGAGCTTCAGTGTGGGCAAGGTGGCTTTGGGCGTGTTCAACGGCAAGGTGGTCATCGACGAGGACGGCAAAATCGAGACCCTTGCGCCCGCTGTGCTGCGCTTAGCGCTGGACAAGGGTGCGGTGAAAGTCTCCGCCAAGGGCGCGATGGACATCGACTTGCCCGTGAGTCTGGTGGCGCTGTCGCGTCAAATTCCGCTGGGCAACCTGCACATCTACACCGACCCCACGTTGGGCTCGGCGGGTCTGCCCACGCTGCTGGCCCAAATTGCGGGCTTGCAGACGGGCATGGCGCTTAAGTTGGAGTTGCCTGACTTCGGTCGTGCTGTGCCGGACGATGTGTCTTTGTTGGATGTCATTTACGACCCCACCTTCTTGCTGGACGGCATTGACCTTGGCTTGGGCAGCGTTCAGGACATCTTCCAAAACAGTCTGACAGCCGATATCCCCTTCATCGGGACACATCTGGCCGATGCCGGCCAGCTGATTGGCAACCTGCGTGCCGGTTTGCTGACCGATCTGCGTGGCAAGTTGGCTGGACCGGGCAAACCGATCGAGTTGGCGCGTGATGCCCTGTTCAACACCTTCAGCGGTTTGGGCATCTTGCTAGACACCAACCTGGACCAGGCCATCACCATCGACGACGTGATGATTGCCTTCTACAACGATTTGGGCGTCAAAACAGCGGTCTGGACACCCGGTATGACGCTGCCCAAGACGGGCGTGGATTCGATCCGATTTGACATGGATCTGGGCGGCCGTTTGCTGGCGCTGGGCGTGGACATTCCGCTGGACCTGAACATACCGGGCTTCGAGTTGGCCGTCGATGGCGGCTTTTCGCTGAGCGGCGACTGGCAGTTTGATTTTGGTTTCGGCTTGTCGGCATCGTCAGGCTTTTTCTTGAGCACCAACGCCAAGAAGGACGACCCAGAATTGAGCCTTGACATCCGTGCATTCCTCAACGGTGATCCGACCAATCCCGACCTCATCACACCGTTTGAAGGCAGGGGCAAACTGCTGTTCTTTGAAGCCAGTGTCAAAGACCAATACGTTGATCCGGTGACGGGGGTCAAGGGCAGCGGGCTGGCCGGGCACTTGGGGCTGGATCTGAATGGCGACAAGGCCAACCGCCTGACGCTGGACAGCGTGTTGTCCAACCCGAGCAAGGCCATTGTGGTGGACTTTGGTGTGTCTGCCAACATGGACCTGGGCGTCAAGCTCAGTGCGGTGGGCTTGCCATCGCTCATGGCCGATTTGGTTCTGAAGTGGGACTGGCGTTTGGGTGACACCAAGGTGTCGGTGCCGGACATTTCGATCAACAACATTCGTCTGGACTTGCGTTCGTCGGTGTTGGACTTCCTGATGCCCATTGCCAAGAAGGTCGCTCAGACGGTTGAACCCTTCCGTGATGTGGTCAATGCCTTGACCACCCCGATCGTTGGACTGGACTTGGTCTTGCCTGATGATCCCACCTTGCGTGGGCTGATCGACCTGGTCTGGAGTAAAACCATGACCGACAAGCCTTCGATCAACTGGGCCTTCCTGGACGCGGTCAAATTTGCTTTGGACATGCCCTCGATTTTGCAAAGCCTGGTGGCAGATGGCGGGAACGTGGCCATCGGCAGCATCAAGGGTTTGGCCTCTGGACAGGTCACGTTTGAGCGCAGCGCGGAACTGGATTTGCAGACCAACGACTCCTCGTCGATCATCAGCCAATTCAATGACAAGTTGAAGCAAGTGGGCAATCAGGCGTCTGGTGGCAAGCCCGGCAGCGCGGCCGCTCGTTCAGGCCTGCAGTTCCTGCCTTACATCACGGACATCTCGAACTGGGCCAAGTTGATGACGGGTGGCAGCGCCACTTTGTTCACCTACGAGATGCCGTACCTCGAATTTGAACTGGCCAATTTCGATGTGCTGGTCTTTGAGGCCAATTTGGCCGTCTTGTCGGCAGGCATCATCCCGATTCCGCTGGTGATTCCGGTGTATGCCTTTGGTGGCGTGCGGTTGTATGCCGATTTGTCGTTCGGTTACGACACCTATGGCGTGCAGAAAGCGTTCGCGGGCGGCAGCGTTCTGGATGTGCTGGATGGTTTCTATGTCAACGACTGGTCCATGCCCGCTTTCCGCAACGGTGCCTTCGTGGCGGGCACAGGCGGCCTTGAAAAGCCCGAGCTGAGCATCAGCATCGAGATGGGACTCAAAGCCGGTGTCGGCATCGCAGGCATCAAGGGTGGTTTGGGGGCCAGCCTGGAGTTGGTTGTGGATGCTGACCTCAACGACATCAAGGTGGGCACGGTCACCCGCGATGCCGAAGGGCAGTTTGTCACGGTTGACTACAAAGGTGATGGCAAGGTTCGCGCTTCGGAAATGCTGTCCATGATGGCCTATCCGGGTCTCATTCCGGGCGTTCCAGGCGGGCCATTTAACCTCTTTGACCTCAAGATCACGCCTTACATCAATGGTTATCTGTGGGCCAAGGTTTTGTTGTTGAACATCAATGTGCCTTTGTTCAGTCTCAAGTTGGCTGAAATCAACCTCCCTGCGCCCACGGTCAAACCCGTACTGGGCCAGATGGAAGGCAACACCCTGGTGCTCAACGCTGGCTCGCGTGCGGGCGAGCGTTTGTTCATCAGCACTCAAGACGTGTCAGAGACTTTCATCCTCAGCGGCCTTGAAGGCAGCAACATTGTGGGTGTGGAATTCCAGGGTTTCTATCAGGAGTTCAGTGGCGTCAGTCATGTGCTGGTGGACATGGGCGAGGGCAATGACACGCTCGATGCCAGCCGCCTCAAGGGCAGCATGACCCTGGAAATCACCGGTGGTGCTGGCAACGACAACCTGTTGCTGGGCGCCGGTGGCGGCAAAGCGATCGACCTGGAAGGTGACAACGTGCTGCGGGCTTTGGCCAGCAGTGCGGCACCGGTTTTGCTGGTCGGGGGTCGGGGTCGTGACAAACTGTATGGCAGTCTGGGCAACGACGTGCTGTACGGTGGTGCCGGATCGAACGAGATGGACGGTGGTGGTGGCAACGACACCTTGTATGCCCTTCAAGGCATCAACAAGCTGCTGGGCGGCCAAGGCATTGACACTTATGTCTTTAGCGGGTCCTTGGGCATCAATACCTTGACCGAAAACGGTCAAAACATCAGCCACGTTGACTTCTCGGGCGGTCTGCCTGCCCAATTGCTGGGCATTGTTGGACCCTTGCCAGATGCTCCGACCGTGTCGGTGCCTGCAGCCTACACCGTGGTGGTGGGGCAGGCCTCGGCGCTGAATTTCTACGGCAAGCCTTTTGGTGGCGACTTGGCCGGTCAGGCGACGGTCACACTGTCTTTGGCCTCCGGGTCCATTCAGGCGGTGAGCGCCGATGGCGTGACAGTCTCGGGTGCCAACTCGGCCAAGGTCACCTTCACCGGTTCGCTGGACAAGCTCAACACCTATTTCACAATGGCCGATCGCATCCAAGTAGTCTACAGCGGTGGTGACGCCAGCCAGGCCCTGAATGTGGTGGTCGATCAGGACGGCTTGAGCAGCAAAGCCACGGCCAAGCTGCAAGCGGCGGTCACATCGCCTGTCTCGCAAAATTGGCGTGAAATGGCCGTTGGCAAGGACATCTTGGTGGCGATCTCTCAGGCTGCGGACACAGAGTTGGGCATTTACATCTCGCGTGACCAAGGCCTCAACTGGCTGCCCGTGAACGTGCCACGCGGCATGGATTACGAGGCTGTGTCGGTTTCCCCCGATGGCCAGACCATTGCTGCCTTCACCGTGTCTGGCCAGTACGTGCTGTCCAGGGATGGTGGCATCACCTGGATTCAGGGCAAGGCACCAACAGACAACTACACCGAAGTTTTGGTGCAAAACAACGCGAGCATGGTGGCGCTGGACAAGACCGACAGCAACAGGTATTTCTTCTTCAAGAACATCTTCAACTGGGGCTGGAAGACCGACTACTCTCCTGGCCAGATGCGTGTGCTTGATGCTGACGGCACCACCTGGCGCACCTTGGACGGCGCGGCCAATGCGAACTGGACGGCCATGACCGGCAATGCCGATGGCTCGCGCCTGTTGGCGGCCAGCGCTGCTTCGTCGAACAAAGGCACAAATGGGGCTTTGTATTTGGGCGAACCTGGCACCGACGGTGTCCTCACTTGGACGGACTGGAAGAACATCACCCCTGCGGGTGTCAGCAATGGCGATTGGTTGGCCGTGGACATGAATGCCTCGGGCACTCTGCTGGTGGCAGCACGAGCTGGGGGCCAAATTTACCTGGCCGACACCCGTCAGACCGACTGGAAATGGCGTGAAACCGGCTTGTCGGGCAACTGGACTTCGGTCTGGATGAGCGACGATGGCCTGACTTTGGCGGCCACCGCCAACGGCAGTGCCGGCGGCGTGTGGGTTTCGCGCAATGGTGGCGTGAGCTGGACCCCTGTGACGGGCAACTTCCCAGCCGGTCTTGATTGGCGTGGTGCGACAGTGGACTTGCTCACTGGCCATGTGGTGGCCATGGCTGCGGGCAAGCCAATCTACCGCTTCGCGCCTGTTGCTGCAGGGGCGGCTCCCAACATCTCCTTGCCGGACACCCTCTACGCCGCGGGCAGCAAGCCAGGCGACTTCAATTTGCCTGCCGGGGTCTTGGTGGATGCGGACTCTTCACGTTTGACGGTGACCTTGTCGGCCACCAGCGGCCAGTTGCAGTTGACCCCGCAGGGTCTGGCGCTGGCTCAGTTGAGCAGTGGTTTGGCCAAGGCCAGTGTGATTCAGGTGACCGCGTCTTCACCCAACAGCCCGAACAACGAGCGTGTTGACAACATCCAAGACGGCAGCAACCGCACCAAGTACCTCAACTTTGATGGCCCCGGCAGCGGCTTGGTCATGACCTTGTCTGCCCCAGAGGTGATCAAGGAAATGAAGCTGACCTCGCGCACCAATGACGAAATTCCTCAGTGGGATCCTGCCACCTATGAGCTGTATGCATCCACAAGTGCTTTGGCTTGGGACAGCGCCGACTGGGTCAAGGTGTCTTCTGGTGATGTGGGTCTGCCCAATGCCCGGGGTTCGGTGGTCACGCTGGCGATCGACAACAACACGGCCTACCAGTTCTACAAAGTGGTCTTCCCAACGGTCAAAGGCACCAACGGCGGCAAAGCGTATGTGCACCTTTCCGAATTGGCGCTTTATGCAGCCACACTCGACGTGAGCCAAGAAAACGGCATGCTGCAGTTGAGTGGCAATGCTGCCGACATCAACGCCTTGCTCACCCAGCCGGGCAACATCGTGTTCACGCCGAGTGCGCAGGGCGCGAATGGTCAATTCGTCTTGACAGCCAACGACGGACTGAACATGACGGTCAAACGCGTCACGCTGGAAGAGCGTGAACCATTCGCCATCAAAGCAACGTACAACGCAGGCAACTTCGAAGTCCTGGGCTTGACGGGCAATGGTGTGCGGGTCGTCCGGGCAGCGCTGGACACCATCCGATTGGGCGCTTTGGCCGACGAGTTGTCGGTGCTTAAGTTCACCGACAAGCCCATCACTTGGGTGTCTTCGGGCGGTGCTGACAATGTGGTGGTCTGGATGGGCAACACATCGTCCGGTACGGGCCAGTTGAACCTCAGGGAGACAGTGGGCAGCGAGCTTCAGTCTGTGAACATCGTCTCAGTCACTGCTTCTTCGGCCAACAACCCGGCTGGAGAGGGTGTCAGCAACATCATTGATGGCAATACAGGCACCAAGTACCTCAACAAGGACGGTGTGGGCAGCGGCTTGACTCTGGCCTTGGCCGAGTCGACCGTGGTGACCAGCCTGGCTTTGACGACCCGCACCAATGACATCATCGCTCAGTGGAATCCGACGTCTTATGCGCTGTACGGCTCCAATGACGATTTGGCTTGGAGCGACAACGCGTGGACGTCAGTGGCCCAAGGCGATACCGGCTTGCTCGGTGCCGACAAGGGGGTCACCCGACAGGTCAGTTTTGCCAACAGCACGGCGTTCAAGTTCTACAAGCTGGTCTTCACCGGCAATGGTGGCAGCTGGAACAACCAGTCGTATGTGCATGTGTCCGAAGTGGCGCTGTTCACGCCGATGCCCACCACCGATTTGAGCAACGACACCCTGACGGTGCAACTCAAACCGCTGGCTGTCAGTCCGACCAAAAACGTGATTCAGCTGGGCACAGGCGAGTTGATCAGTGGTGTCGAAAAAATGGTTTGGGATGACACCCTTGGCACCTTGCACATCGTGGGCGACAGCGTCCAGATCACCTTCATGGAAGGGGCTGTGGGTGAAAAAATCGAGCTGGGACGCAACACAACCCTCAAGGTCACGGCGGATCGCCTCACGGTGATTGGCAATGTCTATGCCAAAGATTACGACCTCACCATTGCCAAGCGTTTGATCCTCAAAGGTGGCCTGTACACCTATGACAACACCAACATGATGCCGCCAGGCACCGTGTTGTCGACAGCGCCGCTGGCCGATGGTGATTCGTTTGACCTGAGCACCGTCCAGACACCGCTGTACGCGATTCAAATCACCCCTGCGGACGACACCACGCCGATCCGCCTGGGTGGCACGGGCGGTGGAATTTTGCTCGATCCCGCCAAACTGGCAGACATGCAGGCCAGGGAGTTGGTGCTTGGTGCCAATGGCGGCAACAATCCGATCTCCATCGGCGGTAATGGCCAAGCCATCATCGTGCCGGTGCCTCTGGTCATTCAGGCGCAGGGCGAGAACGGCAAGATCGCTGTCCAGGGTGACCTGACAGGTACGGTGCTCGAGATCTATGGTCCCGGGAACACGACCACTTTCAGCTCGGGAACGGTCACGATGACCGAAGGCTTGTCGATCAACGACTCGGTGCGCATCGTTGGCCAAGTCACTTTGGCGGTGGGTACGGCCAATGCCGGTGCCGACATGCTGGTGACGGGCCGACTCAATGGCAGCACGGGTGATGACGACTTTCTGAGCCTGGCAGCTCAGGGCGGTGACATCACCATTGAGGGCAGCGTGGGCGATGGCGTGGGCACCATCAGCATCGTGACGGCAGGCGCTGGCTTGGTCGATGGCATTTACGGTGAAGGCGATCTGCGTGTGGGCCTCAGTGGCGGCAGTGGTTCAGGCGCCACGGCTCGCGTGACGGTCAGTGGTGGCGTGGTGAGCGATGTGCGCCTGTTCTCTCCCGGTAAGGGCTACAAGGTGGGTGACCGCCTGACCTTCAACCAGAAGGAACTCTATGGGGCTGTGCTGGAGGTCACCGGCGTCAACGATCTGGAGGGCCTGACGGTCTCTACCGCTCGAAATGTGACTTTTAACGACAAAGTCTTTGTGGATGGCGATGTGACCATCACGGCCACCGGCAAGGTGGTCTTCTTGGACAGCGTGGTTCTGCGTGGAGGCGGTCAGTTGTTCATCAACGACGCTGCCGAAGTGGAGTTCCTCGGGGGTGTGAAGTCTGACACGGGTGAACCCGTGCTGGTCTTCAGAGGTGCCCAAGCTGGCCCAGGTTCCAGCTTGAGCTTCAGCCAAGGCCTGGTGGTCGGTGGTTCGGACTCGGTCTCATTCACCGGGGTGAGCAACTTGTCACTGGCTTCGGCCACGATGGGGCAGTCGTTGCCGTCCTTGGTGATCGATGGCCAGGATTTGGGCCTGACACCACCCTCTGGTGCCTCGACCCTCCGTTTGGATGTGTCGGCTCTCAAGATGACCGGCCAGACCTTGGCCTGGCCTGTATCCGGCATGAGCCAGGTGCGCGCGGACGATCTGCAACTGGCCATTGCGCAAGGCGTGGGCAGTGCAGCCAACCCGCTCGAGGCGGTGGTCAAAACGCTGTCGGTCAGCAGCCAGACGGGCGACATGTTCCTCAAACACGATGGCAATGTGACGCTGGTGCGCGAAGGCTTGAGCGTGCGCGAGGGTGCTGGCAGCATCACTTTGCAGGTCAGCGGCGATTTGGGCATGCAAACCCAGTCGAGCGTGAGCACGTCGACCGGTTCTGTTTTGTTGCAGACGGGCGGCGGCATGGCGACTTCAAGCGTGGTCAGCCTCAGCGGTGACATCCGCTTGGAGTCGGGTGGGCGCATGGACATCGGTCAGGTCAGCGATGTGCAAGGGGATGTGTCATTGACCGCCATGGGCGACGCCTTTGTTCATCGCATCGACAACACACAAGGCGCGATTGTTGTGGAAGCCGCCTCGCTCACCCTGTTGGACGGGGGGCTGGTGAGCAATGTGTCTGGCTTGACCCGCGTTCAATTGCGTGGTGACTTGGCCATGGAGGCCGGCAGCTCGGTGCAATCGGACAGCGGAAACATCCTGATCGATGCCGCAGGTGCGGTGCAAATCAGCCGAGTGGTCAGTGTCGCGGGACGCATCGACGCGCGTTCGGGTGGTGACATGGAGATTAACCAGATCTCGAACACCCACGGTGACATTGCGGTCACGGCTGCAGGCGATGCCACGGTCAGGAACATCGACAACATCCTCGGTGCGGTGGGTCTGGAGGCGTCCTCACTCACCCAAGAGTCAGGTGGTCAGATCACCGATGACAGTGGTTCGATCACGATCACGCTGCGTGATTCCTTGAGCATGATGGCGGGCAGTGTGATGAGCACGGTCAGCGGTGACATCCGTGTCATGGCCCAAGGCGCTGGCTTTGTCAACCGCATGCTCAGTGACAGCGGTGATGTGTCGGTGATGATGGGGGGACAAGCTTGGGTGTCCTTCATCTCCACTCAAAGTGGGGACATTTCTGTTGCCGCTGAAGCTAACGCCAAGGTCTTGTTCCTCCAAAGCCAAAGTGGCGACATTCGCCTGAACACGGGGGCCACGGCAGAGATCCACCGGATCGATGCTGTCACTGGCAACATTTCTGTTTCCGCTGTGGATGACGTCATGTTCGACTACCAGGACTCGGGTCTTGAAGTTCACCAGGGAACCGGAGCCATTGAGATTGACGCGGCGGGTGATGTGTTGATGGTCGGTCGTCAGACCCTGCGAACAGATGCAGGCACCATCACGGTCAAAGCGGGCGGCGACGTGCAGATCAGCCGCATGGAGTCCGCCACGGGCGACTTGTCGCTGCAGGCGCAGCTCTCGGTGAGCGTGACGGGTCACTATGGTGCGCCTCAAATTGTCACGGCTGGCGATTTGTCGGTGTCTGCGGGGACGGGCATTGGTGCAGACCTGTTTGGCCGACTTTTTGTGGATGTCAACAGCTTGTCGGTGCAGAACGGCGATGCTGGCGATGTGGTGATTTCTGGCTGGAAGGGTCTGAACTTGGCCTCCGTCCATTCGGACTCCGATGATGGCTGGATGGTGCTGATGTCCGGCCCTGCCGGGCGCGTGACCGGTAACACGCCAAGCGCTGAAGGGGGGCGTGTGGCCCGCATCAGTGGCAAGACCATCATTGCCCGGGATGTTTTGCCTGCCCGTGAGATGTACAACGCCAATGTGTTCTACACCCCACCGCCTGCGGTCCATGCCTCGGTCAATGAAGACTCTTTGGACATGTTCAATGCCCAGTTGGCGCGGGACTGGACACAGCAGGTGCAAGGCGCTTCAGCGCGGGAGGCACTGTCTGCACGGGCGTCAAGCCTGAGCAGTCAGCCCCGCAGCTTCGGACGTGCATTGGGCGCAGGCGGTGCCTTTGGCGATTCGCCGATGGACACCAGTGGCTCATTGCACGACACCGCCACCTTGCTGGACGCCGCTTTGCGCTTGTCCAGCAGCTTGCCACGCGAAGACGTCTTTGGTGGAGACATGCTCAGCAGTTGGGCCCAACGCTCGTTCGCTGAGCGCCAAGCTGCCCATGCAAGTGCTGAGCCGTCGACCAAGGTGTCCACACCAGACTCTTCTGCTCCAGTGGGTTCGCCTTCCAGCAAGGCTGCCGTTCCTGATCTGGTCCGTGAGGTCGCAGCGGTGCAGCTCAAGCAGACGCCGACAGAGGCGCAGGTCTTGCGCAACAAAGCCGAGTCTGTCAAGGCGAAAGCTTGGGTGTCCAAAGAGCCAGAGTTTGAGCAGGGAAAGCCTGTCATCGGCTTGAAAAAGTCGGACAAGCCCCTGAGCGATCTCGAGCCTCAAGCCCAGTCGGGTGCCGTGAAACCAGCGAACTCTGCGGAGCAGGCTTTGGCTGAGGCTTCTCTGGATGGGGTTCAGCCTGCGGCTTCGGCTGCTGAGGCTCCTGCTGCCGACCAGGGGTCGGGAGCGGCTTCATGAGCTGAGTTTGCTGCACGCAAGGTCGCCCAAGTCACACATCGCTTGTCGATGCCATGACTTGGGCGACTGAGGTGTGTGAATTCACCAGAGTTCATTGGGAATAGGTCAAGGCTCGCTCGTGTCAGTGCAACAGGGTGCCCGCAGTAGCTTCTTGATCTGGTCCAGTGAAGTTTGAAGTCAAAGGCTCGTCTTGGGCTCAGCGATCTCTGTGGGAGCCCCGCCCTCGGGGCGATGGGTGGTGGTCTGCGAGGCTTATCGCGACGAGGGCGTCGCTCCTAGTGCGCCCGTGAAGGCGCGTACACAGCATGGTGAGAGTCCATGTCGGGGTAAGCCAAGGCCCCGTAGTCGAAGGTAACTGCGTCGCTGCGAAGCGGGGTGGAGAGCAACCGGA